>NZ_BBNN01000017.1:325174-402659 GCF_000829695.1 Streptomyces sp. NBRC 110035
AGCCGACGGGCGTGGCACCGGCGGGCGCGGAGCCGGCGGGCGCGGCAACGACCGACGCGGCGTCGACGGGCGCGGTAACGACGGGCGGGGCACCTCCGGACGCGGCGCCGACGGACAGCCAGGCGGCCCCCCGGGCGGACGCCCCCAGCGGCGGCTACGGCGTCAACCACGACAAGTCCTTCCGCCCCCGCCGCCAGGACCGCCCCCAGGACCTCCTGGAGACCGGCGCCGCCTACGCGATGGACGCGGCCGGCTTCCGCGAGCACCGGCACCGCTTCTTCGGCCGGACCGAACTCGTCCGCACCGACCCCGCGCGGGTCCTGGAGATCGACGACCCGCACGACCTCGCCCGCGCCCGCGCCCTGGCCCCGCTCTTCGACGCGGACCGCCCCGGCGCCCTCCCGACCGCCGACGACATCGACGCGGTCGTCCTCGACTTCGACGGCACCCAGACCGACGACAGGGTGCTGATCGACGCCGGCGGACAGGAATTCGTCTCCGTGCACCGCGGCGACGGACTCGGCATCGCCGCTCTGCGCAGGAGCGGACTGAAGATGCTCGTCCTGTCCACGGAGAAGAACACGGTCGTCGCCGCCCGCGCACACAAGCTCAAGATCCCCGTGCTGCACGGCATCGACCGCAAGGACCTCGCACTGAAGCAGTGGTGCGGGGAACAGGGCATCGCGCCCGAGCGCGTGCTCTACGTCGGCAACGACGTCAATGACCTCCCGTGCTTCGCCCTCGTGGGCTGGCCCGTGGCGGTCGCGAGCGCCCACGACGTCGTACGCGGCGCCGCACGCGCGGTCACCACCGTCCCCGGTGGCGACGGCGCGATCCGGGAGATCGCCAGCTGGATCCTCGGCCCCTCTCTCGATTCCCTCCCCAAGTAAGGAAACCCCAGGTCATGAGCGTCAACTCCCGCATCCGCACCTTCGGTACCCGCGAAGCCGGCCCCGGCCGCCCGGTGTACATCACCGGCGAGATCGGCATCAACCACAACGGCGAGCTCGAGAACGCGTTCAAGCTGATCGACGCCGCCGCCGAGGCCGGCTGCGACGCCGTCAAGTTCCAGAAGCGCACGCCCGAGATCTGCACCCCGCGCGACCAGTGGGACATCGAGCGCGACACCCCCTGGGGCCGCATGACCTACATCGACTACCGCCACCGCGTGGAGTTCGGTGAGGACGAGTACCGCCGGATCGACGAGTACTGCACGTCCAAGAACATCGCCTGGTTCGCCTCCCCGTGGGACACCGAGGCCGTCGCCTTCCTGGAGAAGTTCGACGTCCCCGCCCACAAGGTCGCCTCCGCCTCCCTCACCGACGACGAGCTGCTGCGCGCCCTGCGCGCCACCGGCCGCACGGTCATCCTCTCCACCGGCATGTCCACCCCGAAGCAGATCCGCCACGCGGTCGAGGTCCTGGGCAGCGACAACATCCTGCTCTGCCACGCGACGTCCACCTACCCGGCCAAGGCCGAGGAGCTGAACCTCCGCGTGATCAACACCCTCCAGCAGGAGTACCCGAACGTCCCGATCGGCTACTCCGGCCACGAGACCGGCCTGCAGACCACGCTGGCCGCCGTCGCCCTCGGCGCCACCTTCGTCGAGCGCCACATCACCCTGGACCGCGCCATGTGGGGCTCCGACCAGGCCGCGTCGGTCGAGCCGCAGGGCCTCACCCGCCTGGTCCGCGACATCCGCACCATCGAGGAGTCCCTCGGTGACGGCGTCAAGAAGGTCTACGAGTCCGAGCTGGGCCCGATGAAGAAGCTGCGCCGGGTGCCCGGTGTCGTCGCCGAGGCGGAGATCGCCGACGCGGCCGGCGAGCCGCTGACCGTCTGACCCTCCTCCCTCTCCCTCTCCCTCTCACCATCCCCTGACGACGGGAACGGTCGTACGTCGATGAGCCCTCGCGCCGGGAACGCCGGCTCCCACACTCTCGCCTTCGTCGAGAGCCCGGTACAACTGCTGAACGTGCTGGAGTGGGCGCACGCGCACGCACCCGGCGTGGGGCTCACCCTCGTGGTGCTGTCCCCCGTCGACCCCATGACCCGCGGCCAGTTGCGCCGCATGTCCGAACTCGCCCGCCAGGAGGGCCACGAGGTCCGCTGGGAGGAGGCGCGCGGCGGAGCGGGCGCGCCCTTCCAGACCGTAGGCGGCCTGGCGGGCCCGCTGCGCCACGCCACCCGGGTCGTCCTCGGCGACCCCTTCTCGCGGTACGTACAGCTCATGCTGGCGATCACCAGCGCCCGCGACCTCGTCGTCGTCGACGACGGCACGGCGACCATGGAGTTCGTCGGCCAGCTCGCGCGCGGCGAACGCCTGGTCCGCTGGCACCGCAAGGGCGGCCGTCGCGGCCCCCGCGACCTGCTCCTCGCCCCGGTCTCCGGCATCGCCCGCCGCAGGCTCACCCCGGGCGGCGGACGCCGGGTGGAGGTCTTCTCCTCGATGCCGGTCGACGACATCCCGGCCGGTGTCACCGTCAGCGCCAACTCCTTCGTCTGGACCCGGGAACGGTTCGGCCCGCCCACCATCACCAGGACCGCCGACATGGTCGGCACGTCCCTCGTGGAAACCGGTGTGGTGGACGCCGACGCCTACCTCGACGCCGTCCGCTCCCTCACCAGGGCCCACGGCGCGACCCGCTACTTCGCCCACCGCCGCGAGAGCGCCGAAAAACTCCACCGCCTCGCGGTCGAGACGGGCCTGGAGATCGTCCGGCCCGAACTCCCCCTCGAACTGATCGCCCGCCGGGGCCCCATCGGCCGTACGGTCCTCAGCTTCCCGTCGACCGTCGTCCACACCCTCCCCCTGGCCCTCTCCGGTACGGAGGTCCGTGTCGCGGTCTGCGACATCAACCCGGCCTGGCTGACCGACCACGCCTCCCCCCGGGCCCAGGGCTTCCTCTCCAACGTGACGGGCACGGCCCGGGACGCCCACCGCCTGGCAGCGGTTTCGGTGGCGCCGGCCTTCTGAGGAGGGCGGCGTACGGGGCACGGGCGGGCCCGGAGGGACTCCGGCGGTTCGGCGCGCACGGCCCCGCACCCCTTCGGCGCAACCCGGGGCGCCGGAGGGGTTTTCACCCGGGTGCGTGGGTGGCGGGTGTGGACCCGTGGACGGCGGGGTGCCGTGTCCGGCAGGTGAACCGGTCCGCGTGACCCGGGCGATGCGTGGTACACCGAGGAGAGGTGGAGTGCGGTGCGGGTGCCGGAAACGGCCGTTCGAGCGACGGTACGTTCCGGTGGTCCGTGGAGGCTCCCCCGCGTATGAGGGCGGGGAGTCTACCCACCGCGGAGTGCGGCTAAGCGTGGCATCGCCGTTTTTCTTCCACTGACGGGCTGAATTTTCTTGATCAGGGGTCGGTCGGAGGGCCCGGCGGCCTACCCTTCAAAGGGTGAAGCAACTGATGTCACTGGAGTCCGAGATCGATCTGCCCGGAGGGGCCGTGCTTCCGGGCACGCTCCCCGAGGCCCTGCGCGCCGAGCTCGTCGCCTTCCGTCGCGACCTGCACATGCACCCCGAGCTGGGCAACCAGGAGTTCCGTACAACCGCCGCGATCAAGGAGCGGCTGGAGCGGGCCGGTCTCGCGCCGCGCGTGCTCTCCGGCGGAACCGGCCTCATCTGTGACATCGGGGTGAGGGACGGCGGCAGCGGCATCGCGAGCACCGGCACCGGTGCCGTCCCCGGCGCCGGCATGCTCGCGCTGCGGGCCGACATCGACGGGCTGCCCATCCCCGACATGAAGACCGGGTGCCCGTACCGCTCCACCGTGCCCGACCGCGCGCACGCCTGCGGCCACGACGTGCACACCACCGTCGTGCTCGGCACCGGACTCGTCCTCGCCGAGCTGCACCGCCAGGGCCTGCTGCCCCGGCCGGTGCGGCTGATCTTCCAGCCCGCCGAGGAGGTGCTGCCCGGCGGTGCCGCCGACGCCATCCTGGACGGCGCGCTGGACGGGATCGGGCGGATCGTCGCCGTGCACTGCGATCCCCGGGTCGACGCCGGGAGGATCGGGCTGCGCGAGGGTCCCATCACCTCCGCCTGCGACCGGCTGGAGATCGCCCTCGACGGACCCGGCGGCCACACCGCCCGGCCGCACCTGACCACGGACCTGGTCACCGCCGCCGCCCGGGTCGTCACCGACGTGCCCGCGCTGGTGGGCCGGCGGGTCGACAGCCGTAGCGGTCTCGCCATCACCTGGGGCAGGATCGAGTCCGGCCACGCGCCCAACGTCATCCCGCAGCACGCCGAGATCTCCGGCACCGTGCGCTGTCTCGACCTGGAGACCTGGCGGCTGGCCCCGGACGTCGTGGTCGCCGCCATCGACGAGGTGGCCAATCTGCACCGCGCCAAGTCGGAGATCAACTACGTGCGCGGAGTCCCGCCGGTCGTCAACGAGGCCGGTGCCATCGAGCTCCTGCGGGACGCCATGATCGCCCGGCGCGGCCCGGAGTCCGTGGAGAACACCGAACAGAGCCTCGGCGGCGAGGACTTCTCCTGGTACCTGGAGCACGTTCCCGGAGCCATGGCCCGCCTCGGGGTCCGGCCCCCGGGCGAGCGCACCATCCGCGACCTGCACCAGGGCGACTTCGACGTCGACGAGCACGCCATCACCGTGGGCGTCGAGCTCTTCACCGCCGCCGCCCTGCTGGACGACCTGCGCTGAGAGCACCGGCGGTGCGGGGGAGCCGGCCTCGGTCGGCTCCCGCCGGCTGCCGGGCCTCTCCCGCCCCTCCGGCCCCCCTCTGTTCCCGCTCCGCCGTTCCACTTGCGTCGCGGGCGGAGGAGGGGGAGCGTGGTGCGCGTGGCGTCCCGCCGCGCGCCGCTCCGGCCGACCGTTTCCGCCCCCTTCGATCCCCTACGGCCCTCTGCTTCACCAGGGTGTAACCGGCCATCGGCACGAATGGATAACGGCACGGCAGTACCCCGTTCCCAGGAGTGTCTACGCGCGTTAATGTGCGCCGAACCGAGCGCCCGCTGCGGGGCCTTGGAGAATGGGGAGCGTCAGATGCGTCGGATGTCCAGACTGACTCGCGCCGCGGTGGGGGTCGCGTCGCTCGCACTCGCCGCCACGGCCTGCGGCGGTACCAGCAGCGAGAGCGGTGACAGTTCAGAGAGCTCCGCGAAGGACGACCTCGGTCTCGCCATCGCCTACGACATCGGCGGCAAGGGCGACCAGTCCTTCAACGACGCCGCGTACGCGGGTCTGCAGAAGGCGCAGAAGGAGTTCGACTACAAGACCGCCGACATCGAGCCCACCGAGGGCGAGACCGATGCGGACAAGGAACAGCGCCTCTCGTCGCTCGCCAAGCAGGGCTACAACCCCGTGATCGGTGTCGGCTTCGCCTACGGCCCGGCGATGACGGCCGTGGCCGAGAAGTACCCGGACACCACCTTCGGCATCGTCGACTCCGTGGTCGAGGGCGAGAACGTCGCCTCCCTCGTCTTCGCCGAGGAGCAGGCGTCCTACCTCGCCGGTGTCGCCGCCGCCAAGGCGACCGAGACGAACACGGTCGGCTTCGTGGGCGGTGTCGACATCCCGCTGATCCACAAGTTCGAGGCCGGCTTCGAGCAGGGCGTGCAGGCGACCGACCCGAAGGTCAAGGTCGTCTCCCAGTACCTGACGCAGACGGCGGAGGAGGGCGGCTTCTCCAGCCCCGACAAGGGCAAGGCCGCCGCCGAGGGCCAGATCGAGAAGAAGGCCGACGTCGTCTACCAGGCGGCCGGTCTCTCCGGTCAGGGCGTGATCGAGGCCGCCGCCAAGGCGAAGGTCTGGGCGATCGGCGTCGACTCCGACCAGTACCAGCAGGAAGCCCTCGCCGGCTACAAGGACTTCATCCTCACCTCCGCCCTCAAGGACGTCGGCGGTGCGGTGTACACGCTGGCCAAGTCCGTCCAGGACGGCGAGCCGCTGACCGGCACCCAGGTCTTCGACCTGAAGGTGGACGGGGTCGGCCTCTCCGACAGCAACCCGAAGATGGCCGAGATCGAGGGTCTGACGGACGCCGTGGCCGAGGCCGAGGAAGGCATCGTCGACGGCTCCATCACTGTCAGGACGGAGTAGCGCGGCAGGGGAGCGGCGCGGTACCGCGCCGCCGCGGTGACGACCACGGGCGGGCACCCGAGCGGGTGCCCGCCCGTGGTCCGTTCCTCTCGGGCGCCGTTTTGCCGGACCGGCAACAGAAGTGGCGTGTCCGGCACGTGTGGGGCGACGGTGGGCCGATGAACGACGACATCGCAGCAGGCCCGCCCGCGTTCGACACGTCCTTCCCCGCCGACGGATACGCCGGAGACCCCGCGGTCAGGGCGGAGTGGGACAGCCGGTACGCCGACCGGCAGCAGCTGTGGAGCGGCCGGCCCAACGGCGCGCTGGTGGCCGAGGCCGCCGGGCTCACCCCCGGGCGGGTGCTCGACGTCGGCTGCGGGGAGGGAGCGGACGCCCTCTGGCTCGCGCGCCGCGGCTGGGACGTGACCGCGCTCGAGGTCTCGGGCGTGGCGCTGGAACGGGCGGCCGGGCACGCGCGGGACGCCGGCCTCGCCGTTCGATGGGTTCACGCCTCACTGACGGAGGCGGCCCTCCCGCCGGCCTCCTTCGACCTGGTCTCCGCCCAGTACCCCGCCCTGCTGCGCACCCCCGGCGCCGCAGCCGAGCGAGCGCTGCTCGCGGCCGTCGCACCCGGCGGCGTGCTGCTGCTCGTCCACCACGCGGGGGTGGACACCCGGCAGGAGGGCGAAATCGGCTTCGACCCGGCCGACTACGTCTGGCCCTCGATGGTCGCCGCCCTGCTCGGCGAGGACTGGGAGGTGGAGGTGGACGAGCAGCGGCCCCGCGTGGCACCCGACGGCGGTGCCGGCGCGCACCACACCGACGACCTGGTGCTGCGCGTGCGCCGGCTGCGCTGAACCCCTCCGCCCGCAGCGGGCCCGGCAACCCGCTCCGATGCCCGGCGTACGCCGGGCATCGGGCACGTGTCGGATGTCACGGTGCTTGTCACCTCACGCCGTACCTCGCCCGCACATCGCCCGAATGTCACCCAGTGCCACGATCCGTTCGCGATCGGCGACGGCCTGCTCGCGGTAGGGCCCGGGTAGGCCACGGCCGCATAACAAGGTGGACAGAAGGGTTTTCCGGGACTGTCTACGCGCGTTAATCTGCGGCGAAGCCAGCGCCGTCCCCCGAACCTCCGGCGCTTGTACGAAGGAGCACCACACATGCGCCGGATTTCCCGGATCACGGCCGCAGGCGCGGCGACCGCCTCTCTGGCACTCGCGCTCGCCGCCTGCGGTGGCACCTCTACCTCCTCCTCCAGCTCGTCCGAGTCCGCCGAGGACAAGGGGCTGGCCATCGCGTACGACGTCGGCGGCAGGGGTGACCAGTCCTTCAACGACGCCGCCTTCGCCGGCCTGCAGCGGGCGGAGAAGGAGTACGGCTACAAGACCGCCGACGTCGAGCCCACCGACGGTGAGACCGACGCGGACAAGGAGCAGCGGCTGGCCTCGCTGGCCAAGCAGGGCTACGACCCCGTCATCGGTGTCGGCTACGCCTACGCCGCCGCCGTGAAGGGCGCCGCCGAGAAGTACCCGGACACGACCTTCGGCATCGTCGACGACGCCACGGTCGAGATGGACAACGTGGCCGACCTGGTCTTCTCCGAGGAGCAGGCCTCCTACCTGGCCGGTGTCGCCGCCGCGGAGACCACCAAGACCGACGTCGTGGGCTTCATCGGCGGCGTGGACATCCCGCTGATCCACAAGTTCCGGGCCGGCTTCGAGCAGGGCGTCAAGGACACCGACCCGGACGTCAAGGTCATCTCGCAGTTCCTGACGCAGACGGCGGAGGAGGGTGGCTTCTCCAGCCCCGACAAGGGCAAGGCCGCCGCCGAGGGCCAGATCGAGAAGAAGGCCGACGTCGTCTACACGGCGGCCGGTCTGTCCGGCCAGGGTGCCATCGAGGCCGCGGCCGCCAACAAGGTCTGGGCGATCGGCGTGGACTCCGACCAGTACGCGCAGGAGGCGCTGGCGAAGTACAAGGACTCGATCCTCACCTCGGCGATGAAGGACGTCGCCAAGTCGGTCTACAAGCTGGCGCAGTCGGTCGAGGACAAGTCTCCGAGCACCGGTATCCTCAGGGGCGATCTGGCGTCGGGTGAGGTGAGCCTGTCGAACTCGAACCCCGTGTTCGCGGACAACGACGAGCTCCAGGACGTCATCGAGACGGCCAAGAAGAAGATCATCAGCGGCGAGATCGAGGTCGAGTCCAGCTGATCACGCAGGACCCGAACAGCGTGTAAACCGTGGGGTTGTGACCGCTCGACGGGGTGCGGGGAGTAGGCTCCCCGCACCCCGTCGAGCGGGGTGCGCGACCCCGTTCGATGCCGTAGGGGCGCTACGCGCGTAGACGACCCCCGTCCCCAGGAGTGCGCCATCAACGCGTCCAGCAGCCCTCCGGCCGGAGCGGCGGTCAACGAATCGGTGACCGCCGTCGAACTCGCCGGGATCACGAAGCGATTCCCGGGTGTCGTGGCCAACCACGACATCCGCCTCACGGTCCGCAGGGGCACCGTGCACGCCCTCGTCGGCGAGAACGGGGCCGGCAAGTCGACGCTGATGAAGATCCTCTACGGCATGCAGAAGCCGGACGAGGGAACCATCGCGATCCACGGCGAGACGGTCTCCTTCTCCTCGCCGGCCGACGCCATCGCCCGCGGCATCGGCATGGTCCACCAGCACTTCATGCTCGCCGACAACCTCACGGTCCTCGAGAACGTGGTGCTCGGCAGCGAGAGGCTCCACGGCATCGGCGCGAAGGCCCGCCGCAGGATCAAGGAGATCTCCGAGCGCTACGGCCTCGGCGTGCGCCCCGACCTGCTGGTCGAGGAGCTCGGTGTCGCCGCCCGCCAGCGCGTGGAGATCCTCAAGGTCCTCTACCGCGGCGCGACCACGCTGATCCTCGACGAGCCCACCGCCGTCCTCGTCCCGCAGGAGGTCGACGCGCTCTTCGACAACCTGCGCGAGCTCAAGGCGGAGGGCCTGTCGGTCATCTTCATCTCCCACAAGCTGGGCGAGGTCCTCTCGGTCGCCGACGACATCACCGTCATCCGCCGGGGCACCACCGTGGGCACCGCCGTTCCCGCCGAGACCACCCCGCGCCGGCTCGCCGAGATGATGGTCGGCAGCGAACTGCCCACGCCCGAGACCGCCGAGTCCACGGTCACCGACCGCGCGGTGCTCACCGTCGACAAGCTCCGCCTGGCGGCCCCCGGCGGCAAGGCCCTGCTCGACGACATCAGCTTCACCATCCACGCGGGCGAGGTCCTCGGCATCGCCGGCGTCGAGGGCAACGGCCAGACCGAACTGGTCGACGCGCTCATCGGCCTGCGGCACGCCGACTCCGGCACCATCCGGCTGGCCGACGAGGAGATCACCGGCTGGGCCACCCGCAGGCGCCGCGAGGAGGGCATCGGGTACATCCCCGAGGACCGCCACCGCCACGGCCTGCTCCTGGAGGCCCCCCTCTGGGAGAACCGCATCCTCGGCCACGTCACCGAGAAGCCCAACGCCAAGGGTGTGTGGCTGGACCCGAAGGCGGCCCAGGAGGACACCCGCCGCATCGTCGAGAAGTACGACGTGCGCACCCCCGGCATCGACGTCACCGCCGCGTCCCTGTCCGGCGGCAACCAGCAGAAGCTGATCGTCGGCCGCGAGATGAGCCACCGGCCCCGCCTCCTGATCGCCTCCCATCCCACCCGCGGTGTGGACGTCGGCGCGCAGGCCGCGATCTGGGACCACATCCGTCAGGCGCGCCACGAGGGCCTCGCCGTCCTGCTGATCTCCGCCGACCTGGACGAGCTGATCGGCCTCTCCGACACCCTGCGGGTGATCTACGACGGCAGGCTCGTCGCGGACGCCGACCCCGCCACCATCACCCCCGAGGAGCTCGGTACCGCCATGACCGGTGCCGCCGCCGGACACCTCGAACACGAAGAGACCCCCGAGACCCCGGCCGACGCCCGAAAGACCGGGGCGGACACCCCCGGCACCGCGGCCGGTGCCCCCGAGTCTCCGGAAGACGAGGCCCGCTGATGAAGAAGTTCGACAAGGAGCGCGTGCTCCTCGCGGTGGCCGGACCGGTCATCGCGCTCGCCGTGGCCTTCGCGCTCAGCGCGATCGTGCTGCTCGCCTCGGGCAAGAACCCCGTCGAGCCGTTCGCCCTGATGTTCGAGCAGGCGACGTTCTCCGACATCCAGGTCCTGATCGTCAACCAGGCGTCGATGTACTACATCGCCGCCCTCGCGGTGGCCATCGGCTTCCGGATGAACCTCTTCAACATCGGGGTCGACGGCCAGTACCAGCTCGGTGCCTTCATGGCCGCCGTCGTCGGCACCCACATGAACCTGCCGGCCGTGCTGCAGATCCCGCTGCTGCTCCTCACCGCCGTGTTCACCGGCGCCTTCTGGTCCGGCATCGCCGGTGTCCTCAAGGTCACCCGCGGGGTCAGCGAGGTCGTCGCCACGATCATGCTCAACGCGATCGCGACGTCGCTCATCGTCTACATGTGGAAGCCGGACGTCTTCGGCGTCAAGGTCGGCAACAACAGCACCACCGGCGAGATGCACGAGTCCGGCTGGGTCCCCGGCATCGACCTGGGCGAGGCCGGGGAGATCTACGGTCTGATCGTCCTCGCCGCGCTGCTCGGCATCGGCTACTGGGTCGTTCTCAACCGCACCCGCTTCGGCTTCGACCTGCGCGCCTCCGGCGCCTCCACGACCGCCGCCGCGGCCAGCGGGGTCGACCCCAGGCGCATGGTCCTCAGCGCCATGCTGATCTCCGGCGGCCTCGCCGGCCTCGCGGGCCTGCCGATCCTGCTCGGCGACTCCCACACGTACAACCTGAACTTCCCCACCGGTATCGGCTTCCTCGGCATCGGCATCGCCCTCCTGGGCCGCAACAGCCCCGTGGGCATCGCCTTCGCCGCCCTCCTGTGGGCCTGGCTCGACAAGGCCTCGCCCGAGCTGGACTTCCACGGCTACGACAAGGAGATCGCGGTCATCATGCAGGGCCTGATCGTCCTCTCGGTCGTCGTCTCCTACGAGGCCGTCCGTGAGTGGGGTCTGCGCCGCCAGCAGCGCCAGGTCGGCGCGGAACTCGCCGCGGGCCACGTCCTCGGCGCCGACAACAACACCACGAAGGAGGTGGCCGGCCGATGACCGCTCCGACCACAGCGACCGACGTCAACCAGCCCTCGCTGCAACATGCGGCGCCCACCGGCCGCCGCATGTCGTGGCCCGTGCTGCTGCTGGTCATCGCCGGCGCCCTGGCCCTGGTCTCGCTCGTCCGCCTCGTCACCGGCGCGGACGGCATCACCAACGTCAGCCAGATGTCCACCGCCCTCCAGCTCGCCGTTCCCATCGGCCTCGCCGGACTCGGCGGCCTGTGGGCCGAGCGTGCGGGCGTCGTCAACATCGGCCTCGAGGGCATGCTGATCCTCGGCACCTGGTTCGGTGCCTGGGCCGGGTTCCAGTGGGGCCCGTGGACCGGCGTCCTCGTCGGCATCATCGGCGGCTGCCTCGGCGGACTGCTGCACGCCGTCGTCACCGTCACCTTCCGCGTCAACCACATCGTCTCCGGTGTGGCCATCAACATCCTCGCCCTCGGCGCCACCCGCTACCTCGCCCCGCTGGCCTTCGAAGGCCACCAGGGCGGCTCGGCCAAGCAGTCCCCGGCGATCGAACCGCTCGGCCACTTCACCGTGCCGGGGCTGTCCGACGCGCTGCGGGACCTCAACGCCAAGGGCTGGTTCTTCGTCTCCGACGTCGCCGGCCTGCTCGGCGGCCTGGTCACCAACGTCTCCTGGCTGACCCTCATCGCCGTCGCGCTCATCCCCGCCACCTGGTGGATCCTCTGGCGCACCGCCTTCGGCCTGCGCCTGCGCTCCTGCGGCGAGAACCCCGTCGCCGCCGAGTCCCTCGGCGTCAACGTCTACAAGTACAAGTACCTGGCCGTGATCATCTCCGGCGGTCTGGCCGGCCTCGGCGGCGCCTTCCTCTCCATCGTCGCCAACCCCTTCTACCTGGAGGGCCAGGTCAGCGGACGCGGCTACATCGGCCTCGCCGCGATGATCTTCGGCAACTGGATGCCGGGCGGCCTCGCCATCGGCGCCGGACTCTTCGGCTACACCGACAGCCTCAACCTGCGCGGCGGCTCCACCAACGTGCACGCCCTGCTGCTGCTCGGCGCGCTGCTGCTGGTCATCGGCGCGATCTGGCTGGCGATCCGCAAGAAGTACGTGTCCGCGGTCGTCACCCTGGTCGTCGGCGCCCTCGTCTACGCCTGGTACGCCGGCACCAACGAGGTCCCCAACCAGGTCGTCGCCGCCACGCCGTACGTCATCACCCTCGTGGTCCTGGCCCTGTCCGCGCAGCGGCTGCGCATGCCCAGGGCGAACGGACTGCCGTACCGGAAGGGCCAGGGCGGATGACCCCGGCCCCGGCCGCCGCGGCGGACACCGACTGGGAGGCGCTGCGCGCGGTGGCGCGGGAGGCCATGTCCCACGCGTACGCCCCCTACTCGGGCTACCCGGTCGGTGTCGCCGCCCTGGTCGACGACGGGCGCACGGTCTCCGGCTGCAACGTCGAGAACGCCAGCTACGGGCTCAGCCTGTGCGCCGAGTGCGGACTGGTCTCGGAACTGCAGCGCACCGGCGGCGGCCGCCTCACGCACTTCACCTGCGTGGACGGCACGGGCGCCGTCCTCGTCCCGTGCGGCCGCTGCCGGCAGCTGCTGTACGAGTTCGGCGGCCCGGGACTGCTCCTGGACACCCCGGCGGGTGTCCTGCCGCTCTCGGAGATGCTGCCCCAGGCCTTCGGCCCGGAGCACCTCGCCCAGTAGCTCCGCGGGGCCCGGTGGACCCGCGGAACCTCGCCACCCCCGGGGCCGGTGGTGGACGTGGCGCCTGCCGCGCGGCGCCCGGTGCGTGCTCCCCCCCCCATGGCGCCGCGCGGCCGCCCTCCGGGCGACGACGCCACCTCCGCCCCGGGCCCCAGCCCCACCGCACCTCGGCAGCGGCCCCTCCCCGCGGCTCACTCCCGACCGGAGGGGCCGCGTCCCGGGGGGCCGCGGCCTTCGCACTCCGGAAGGAACGCCAGTCATGGCCATGGACGTCATCTCCGTCATCCGCACCAAGCGGGACCGCGGCGAACTCAGCGACGAGCAGATCGACTGGGTGATCGACGCGTACACCCGCGGGGAGGTCGCCGACGAACAGATGTCGGCCCTCGCGATGGCGATCCTCCTCAACGGCATGAACCGGAGCGAGATCGCCCGCTGGACCGCCGCGATGATCGCCTCCGGCGAGCGCATGGACTTCTCCTCGCTGTCCCGGCCCACCGCCGACAAGCACTCCACGGGCGGCGTCGGCGACAAGATCACCCTGCCGCTCGCCCCGCTGGTCGCCGCCTGCGGCGCGGCCGTCCCGCAGCTGTCCGGCAGGGGCCTCGGCCACACCGGAGGCACCCTGGACAAGCTGGAGTCGATCCCCGGCTGGCGCGCGCTGCTGTCCAACGAGGAGATGCTGTCCGTCCTGGACGGCGTCGGCGCCGTGATCTGCGCGGCCGGCGACGGCCTCGCCCCCGCCGACAAGAAGCTCTACGCCCTGCGCGACGTGACCGGCACCGTCGAGGCGATCCCGCTGATCGCCTCCTCGATCATGTCGAAGAAGATCGCCGAGGGCACCGGCTCGCTCGTCCTGGACGTCAAGGTCGGCAGCGGCGCCTTCATGAAGACGATCGAGGACGCCCGCGAACTGGCGTCCACCATGGTCGGCCTCGGCACCGACCACGGCGTGAAGACGGTCGCCCTGCTCACCGACATGTCGACCCCGCTCGGCCTGACCGCCGGCAACGCCCTCGAGGTCCGCGAGTCGGTGGAGGTCCTGGCGGGCGGCGGCCCCGCCGACGTCGTGGAACTGACCCTCGCCCTGGCCCGCGAGATGCTCGACGCCGCCGGCGTCAAGGACGCCGACCCGGCGAAGGCCCTGGCCGACGGCACCGCGATGGACGTCTGGCGCCGCATGATCGCGGCCCAGGGCGGCGACCCGGACGCGCCCCTGCCGACCGCGCGCGAACAGCACGTGGTGACGGCGGCCGCCTCCGGCGTCCTGACCCGCCTGGACGCCTACGACATCGGCGTCGCCGCCTGGCGCCTCGGCGCGGGCCGGGCCCGCAAGGAGGACCCGGTGCAGGCGGGCGCGGGCGTCGAACTGCACGCCAGGCCCGGCGACACCGTCACCGCGGGCCAGCCCCTGCTCACCCTCCACACGGACACCCCGGACCGCTTCGCCTACGCCCTCGACGCGGTGTCCGGCTCCTACGACATCGCGGCGTCGGGCACGCCGTTCACGGCGACGCCGGTGGTACGGGAACGCATCGCCTGACCCGGGCCCGGACCGCAGGCCGCTGTCGGACACGCCCCGATCGGGTGAACGGGGCCGGTGGACCGCCACCGGCCCCGTTCGGCATGCTGGGATCGGTGACGCACCGATGGGAGAACCGCCACGAGCGCACCCACCGTCGACCACTCCATGGCCAGCGGCCACGAGTGGGACGGCCTCGTCCGGATCTGGGAGGAGACGGACGCTCCCGAGGGCTGCACGGTGGAGATCATCGAAGGGATCGTCGCCGTGGCCCCGCCGTCGTCCAACGCCCACAACGACATCGCCGACCTCGTCCACCGCAGCCTGTACGAGGTCATTCCCGAGAACCGGGGCATCTACCAGACCCTGGGAACAGCGGTTCCGTCGCGTATCGGCCTCTACATCCCCGACCTCGCGGTCGCGCCCAGGCAGGTTCTGCGGGCCGAGCCGGGCCACCACATCCCCGCGGCCGCCGCCGAACCCGTCGTCGAGATCACCTCCAAGTCCAACGCGGCCAACGACCGGATCAAGAAGGCTGCCGGCTATGCCCAGGCCGGTGTCCCGCTCTGCCTGCTCATCGACGGCTGGGCTCCCGGAGGGCCCACGATCACGCTGTACGGCGAGCCGCACAGGAATGTCTGTCGGGTTCTGGACGCGGGGAGGTCCGGTGACCGGATCCAGTTGCCGGAACCCTTTGGTCTCGCGCTCGACACCGGCGAGTTCCCCGACGACTGACTCACCCCAGCAGCGCGGCCACCACCACGAGCACCGGGACCGACAGCAGGATCGCCTCGCGGGCCAGGGTCTCGCCCACGCGGTAGCGGCTCGCGTAGGTGAAGATGTTCTGCGCCGCCGGGAGCGCCGACGTCACCACCACGTCGAGCAGCTGGGCACCGCGCAGGCCGAAGACCGTCACCGCCAGTACCCAGGCGACCGCCGGCTGGCCCACCGACTTCAGGGCCACGGCGAGCAGCACCGTCCCGCGTTCACCGCCCCGCAGGGGCAGGGAGCTGCCGCGCAGCGAGATGCCGAACGCGAGCAGGACCGCCGGGACGGCCATGTTGCCGATCAACGTCAGTGGGTCCATGACCGGGCCGGGGATCCCGATGCCGCTCGCCGACACCACCACCCCCGCCAGCGAGCCCAGCGCGACCGGATTCCGCAGTGGTGTGAGCAGCCGCCGCCCCAGGGGCTGTTTCTCCCCGGCGGTCGCCAGGTCCAGGATCGTCAGCGCGACCGGTGTGACCCCGACGAGCTGGAACAGCAGCACCGGTGCCACGAGCGAGGCGTCACCGAGGACGTACACGGCGATCGGGATGCCCAGGTTGCCGGAGTTGACGTAACTGGAGCACAGGGCACCGATGGTGGTGCGGCCCACGCCCCAGCCGTGTGCGGCACCCACCGCCACGAAGACGCCGGCCACCGCGGCCGTGCTCAGCGCGGTGACCAGGAGCCGGCCGGAGAAGACCAGCGACAGGTCGGCCTCGGCGAGGATCGTGAACAGCAGCGCCGGGGACGCCACGTGGAACGCGAGCTTCGTCAGCACCTCGTGGCCCTGCCGGCCGAGGTACCCCCGACGGCCGATCAGGTAACCGGCGCCGATGACGACCGCGATCACCGCGAAGCCGCTCAGCACCCCCTGCACGACGGCTCCTCGCCGGGGTGGCGGGCACTGCGGGTACCGGGGACCGCGGGCGGGGAAGGTCTGTGGCGCATACAGGTAACCCTCGGGGGCGGGTCGCGCCCGGGTCAATGTGATCTCCACTGCGCCGCATCACGAAGCGGGGACGCGGCGCGGTGTCCCACGAAGGGCCACCGCGATGAGTTGCGCGCCCGTGCCCGGTCTACCGCTCGTGGATGCGATGACACCCCGGGTACTCGTCCTGCGCGGCCCCGTCACCCCGGACGGGGTGAGCGGGCCGAGCGACGCGCTGCGGGCGCTCCTGGACGGCGGCGGGGCCGACGGGGTGGTCGTCTGCGACGTGGGAGGGCTGGGGCCGCCGGGGCTCGCCGCCGTGAACCTGCTGGCGCGCCTCCAGCTCCTGGCCCGCCGGACCGGCGGCCGGATACGGCTGCGCGACCCCGACCCCTCCCTGTGCTCCCTGCTCGACCTCGTCGGCCTCGGCTTCGAGGTGGAGGGGCAGCCCGAGGAGCGGGAACCAGCGCCGGGTGTCGAGGAAGCAGTGGAACCCGGTGATCCGGCCGTCTGAGATCTCCAGCACCTGGACCGCCCACGGCGTGAACCCGCCGGCCTCCGGGTCCGGCTTGTACTGGGCGAACCCGGGCAGGCCGTTCACCCGGACCGGCAGCAGCCGTGAGCCCGCACAGGCGGCGCCCAGCGTCGTCATGAAGCCCGTGATGTCGCCGGTGCCGGTGAGCCACAGGTCGAACGGCGGCATCGTCATGATGGCGTCCTCGTGCAGCAACGCCGTCAGCGCCGACATGTCGTACCCCTCGAACGCCGCCACATAGCGCTCCAGGAGCTTCTGCTGCTGCTCGTCCAACGGGTCCGAGACGGACGCCTCGGCGCCCGGCTGCCGGCTCTCCGCGAGCGTCGCCCGCGCCCGCTGCAGCGCGCTGTTGACGGACGCGACCGAGGTGCCGAGCAGCTCGGCCACCTCGCTCGCCCTCCAGGCCAGCACCTCGCGCAGCACCAGCACTGCCCGCTGCTTGGGCGGCAGCTGTTGGAGGGCGGCCATGAAGGCGAGCCGCACGGACTCCTTGGCGACCGCCGCCTCCGCCGGGTCGGCGGTCTCGGGCAGCATCCGGGAATCCGGCATCGGCTCCAGCCAGGTGTGGTCCGGCCGGGGCGAGAGGGCCGCGCGGGCCAGTGGCGTCGACTCCGTCAGGTCCATCGGGCGGGCCCGCTTGTTGCCCGCCGTCAGCATGTCCAGGCAGACGTTGGTCGCGATGCGGTACAGCCAGGAACGCAGACTGGAACGGCCTTCGAACCTGTCGAAGCTGCGCCAGGCACGGACCATCGTGTCCTGCACCGCGTCCTCCGCGTCGAAGGAGGAGCCGAGCATGCGGTAGCAGTACCCGGTCAGCTCGACGCGGTGCGCCTCGAGCCTGGCGTCGAGACCGGTCGTCGTCGCCGTGCCGTTCGTCATCGTCCGTCCACCCCTGCGGCTTGTCTGTGGCGCGCCTTCGCACCCAGCACTTCGGAAGCTACCGCAGCCCACTGACAACGGCCCTCCGGGACGACGAACGTGCAGGCGGGGGCGGGTCCGGTGGGGAACCGCTACGTCCGCCCACCGGCCCGCGGAACCGCTCCGAACCCGTCGGGCCCGCCCTGCGCCGGGGCGGGCCGGCGCCGCTCCACCCGGGCCGCGCGGGTGCCCAGCACCGTGATGGTCACGACGCCGGCCACCGCCACCAGGCCGACCCCCACCGTCCCGGCCCAGCCGCCCGAGTGGAAGGCGAGCGCACCGACCGTGCTGCCCGCGCTGGAGCCGACGTAGTAGGCGGACTGGTACAGCGCCGACGCCTGGGCGCGGCCCTGGGTGGCCGTCCGCCCGACCGCCGCGGACGCGACCGCGTGACCCGCGAAGAAACCGCCGGTGATCAGCACCAGGCCCAGCAGGATCAGGGGCAGGGAGCCGGCCAGGGACAGCAGCAGACCCGCCGCCGTGGTGCCGCCCGCCGCGTACAGCGCGCCCCGGCGGCCGAGCCGGCCCACCAGCCGGCCCGCCGCCGACGCCGCCACCGTGCCGACCAGGTACACCAGGAAGACCGAGCCGACGATGCCCTGGGGGAGGGAGAAGGGTGCCTCGGCCAGCCGGTAGCCGATCACGGTGTAGACCCCGCCGAACACGGTCATGAACAGGGCGCCGATGGCGTACAGGCGCCGCAGCAGCGGGTTCGCGAGATGGTCGCGGACCGTGCCGAGCAGGACGCGCGGGCGCAGCGAGCCCGGACGGAAGTGCTTCGGCGCCGGCAGCAGCAGCCGGAACGCCACCGCGCACGCCACCGAGAGCACCCCGATCACACCGACGGCGACCCGCCAGCCCCACTCCTGGGCCACCCAGCCGGTGATGACCCGGCCGCTCATCCCGCCGACGCTGTTGCCCGCGACGAACAGCCCGATCGCGGTCACCAGGGCCTTCGGCCGGACCTCCTCCGCCAGGTACGCGGCCGCCGACGCGGGCACCCCGGCCAGGGCCGCCCCCTGCAGCGCCCGCAGGGCCACCAGGGAGCCCAGCGACGGGGCGAAGGGGACCAGCAGCCCGACGGTCACCGCGACGGCCAGCGAGGCCGTCATGACCGTACGGCGTCCGTAGCGCTCCGACAGCGCGCTCATCGGCAGCACGAACACCGCGAGACCACCGGTGGCCGCCGCCACCGTCCAGCTCGCCTCGCCCGCGCTCACCCCGAGGCCGCCGGAGACCAGCGGCAGCAGGGCCTGCGTGGAGTACAGCAGGGCGAAGGCCGCCACACCCGCCAGGAACAGGGCGAAGCTCATCCGGCGGAAACCGGGGCCGCCCGGGGACAGACGCGCGTCGGCACCGCCCGGCGCGCCCGGAGCAACCGGCGCGGTCGGCGGGCTCGGAGCGGTCGGCGGGCTCGGGGGAGGGGAGGAGGGGAGGACGGAGGGAGAGACGGAGGACGTGACGGAGGTGCGGGCGTCCACGGTGGCGGACGCCCCGGTACTGGCGGGAGACATGCGTCGAACCTATGGACGGCCCCACTCATCCGTCCAATGCACGGAATCGTCATAATCGTTCCCATGCGGCATCAGCAGAGGTCACCGGGTCGGCTGTCGCCGTCCGGTGACACAGAAGACATCGTCGCGCTGCTCGCGCCGCGCCTCGTCCACTTCGCCGGCGTCGCCCGCACGGAACATGTCACCCGTGCCGCGCAGGAGCTGCAGGTACCGCAGTCCACGCTCTCCCGGTCCGTCGCCCGTCTCGAACAGGACCTGGGCGTCGACCTGTTCGCCCGGCACGGCCGGACCCTCTCCCTCACCCCCGCCGGCCGCACCTTCCTCGCCTCCGTGGAACGGGCCCTCGCCGAGATCGGGCGGGCCGCCGACGAGGTGCGCGCCGACGCGGACCCGGCCACCGGCAAGGTCGCCTTCGGGTTCCTGCACACCATGGGCGCCGAGACCGTGCCCGGCCTGCTGCACGCCTTCCGCGCCGACCATCCGCGCATCCGCTTCAGCCTCGTCCAGAACTACGGCGAGGCCATGCTGGAAGGCCTCCGAGCGGGCGAGCTCGACCTGTGCCTGACCTCACCGGTCCCGGACGCCCCCGACCTCGTCGCCCGCCGCCTGGACGAGCAGAAGCTGCGCCTGGTCGTCCCCGCCGACCACCGGCTCGCCGGCCGCCGCCGGATCCGCCTCTCCGAGGCCGCCGACGAGAACTTCGTGACCCTGGAACCCGGTTACGGCCTGCGCCGCATCACCGACGACCTCTGCGCCCAGGCCGGGTTCCGGCCCCGGGTCGCCTTCGAGGGCGAGGAGGCGGAGACCCTGCGGGGCCTGGTAGCGGCCGGGCTCGGCGTCGCCCTGCTGCCCCCGCCGGCCGTGCCCCGCCCCGGTGTGGTGGAACTGACCGTCACCTCGCCGCGGGCGGCCCGTGAGATCGGCGTCGCCTGGCTGGCGGGGCGGCCGGACACCCTGCCGGTGTCGGCGTTCAAGAAGTTCCTGCTGTCGCGGCGCGGCCACCTGCTCCCGGACTGACCGCCCCCCGCCGCCTGCCGCCCGCCGCTCGGCGTCTGCCGTCTGCTGCCCGGCGCCCGGCGTCTGCCGCCCGCCCCTTGGTGCCTGCTGTCTGCCCCCGGTGCCCGGCGTCTGCCGCCTACCACTGGCCGCCCGGCACTCGTCATGCCGGTGCGTACGGCCGAGGCCGCCTACCGCCGTAACGACGTACCGAACCCCGAGGCCAGCGGCATCCGCAGCCCCAGTGGCGGAGGCGCCGCCAGCGCGTCCCGCACCGGACGCGACAGCGCCCGCCCGAACAACGTCCCCATCACGAAGTCCTCGCACAGCGCCAGCACTTCGTCCCGGTACTGGTGCAACCCGTGCCCGTCGGCGTGCACTTCGAAGCGGCACACGTCCCGGTTCGCCTTCTTCGCCCGCGCCGCCAGCCGGAAGGACAGCTCGGGGTCGGTCCGGGTGTCGTGCGTGCCGTGCACGATCAGCACCTGCCGTCCGGCCAGTTGCCTCACCGGTTCGGGTGGTGCGGCCACATCCTCCTCGGGCAGCCAGGGGGCCAGCGCCAGCACGGAGCCGACGGCCTCGTGCCCGCCCGCGCGCAGGGCCGCCCTGCCGCCCATGCCGAGGCCGGCCAGGCACACGGGAACGTCCCCGTAGCGCCGCACGGCCTCGCCGGCGGCCCAGATGGCGTCCCGCGCGAGATGCGCCTCGCTGCCGTTCCAGCCCCGGTAGCGGTAGTGGACGACGTGGACGGCGAGTTGATCGGCCCGGCCCGCGCGGCCGAGACGGCGTCCCAGAGCGCGTACGGAGGCGGTCGCCACCAGGGGGGACGGTCTGCGGCTGGAGACCGGATCGCCGCCGGGCAGCAGCAGCACCACGCCGCTCACCGCCTTCGGCTCCGGGCCGAGCGCCTTCCCCAGCCGTGCCCCGCGAACCGGCGTCGCTTGCTGTGCCATGACAGAACAGTGTCAGAAGCAACGGTGTACGGGACCCTGCCGTGCGGTCACCGTTGGGTATCGGCATATGCGCACGCCGGGCGATCTACGCGCGTAGGCGTTAGAGTGCCGAGATGACGAGCCAGAGCACCGCGAACACCCCGGTCGCGGACCAGATCCGCCGGGCGCCCAAGGTTCTGCTGCACGACCATCTCGACGGCGGACTGCGCCCCGGCACCGTCGTCGACCTGGCCCGCGAGGGGGGCTACACCCAACTCCCCGAGACCGAGCCGGACAAGCTCGCCCTCTGGTTCCGGGAGGCCGCCGACTCCGGTTCCCTGGAGCGGTACCTGGAGACGTTCTCGCACACCGTCGGCGTCCTGCAGACCCGGGACGCCCTGGTACGGGTCGCCGCCGAGTGCGCCGAGGACCTGGCCGCGGACGGCGTCGTCTACGCCGAGGTGCGCTACGCGCCCGAGCAGCACCTCGAGGGCGGGCTGGCCCTCGAGGAGGTCGTCGAAGCGGTCAACGAGGGCTTCCGGCAAGGGGAGCGGCGGGCCCGGCAGGACGGCCGGCGCATCCGCGTCGGCGCACTGCTCACCGCCATGCGGCACGCGGCCCGCTCCCTGGAGATCGCCGAACTCGCCAACCGCTACCGGGACCTGGGTGTCGTCGGCTTCGACATCGCGGGCGCCGAGGCCGGTTACCCTCCCACCCGGCACCTCGACGCCTTCGAGTACCTCAAGCGCGAGAACAACCACTTCACGATCCACGCCGGAGAGGCCTTCGGGCTCCCGTCCATCTGGCAGGCCCTGCAGTGGTGCGGTGCCGACCGGCTCGGGCACGGGGTGCGCATCATCGACGACATCCAGGTGCGCGACGACGGCACGGTCGAGCTCGGCCGGCTCGCCTCCTACGTCCGGGACAAGCGCATCCCGTTGGAGCTGTGCCCCAGCTCCAACCTGCAGACGGGGGCGGCGACCTCGTACGCCGAGCACCCCGTCGGCCTGCTGCGCCGGCTGCATTTCCGTGCCACGGTGAACACCGACAACAGGCTCATGTCGCACACGAGCATGAGCCAGGAATTCGAGCACCTGGTCGACGCGTTCGGCTACACGCTCGACGACATGCAGTGGTTCTCCGTCAATGCGATGAAATCGGCATTCATTCCTTTCGACGAACGACTCGCCATGATCAATGACGTCATCAAGCCCGGTTATGCCGAGCTGAAATCCGAATGGCTGTTCCGTCAGACCGCCTCCACCAGCCGTTCTGCCACCTCGGAAGAGTGATCGGGGGAATTTTCGGACAGCGGACACGCGGGCGGTGTTCACCCTGCGTCCGCATTCCGCTGTTTGCGGCCGGTGGCCCCGTCTGATTACGGTCACCGGACCGCTCACATCCCCGTATTCCATTTCGAGGACACATCTTCATGAAGCAGTCTGCTGCCAAGACCCTCGGCGTCGCCGCGCTCGGTGCCGCCTTCGCCGCCGCCGGTGCGGGTGCCGCCACCGCGGCCCCGTCCGTCCCGGACGCCCTCCCCGCGCTGGACACCGCCACCCAGGCCCTCCCGGCCGAGAACCTCTCCGCGCTGCCGGGCACGGAGCAGGCGGCGGAGACCGGTCTGCAGGCGGCAGGTGCGGGCGTGACGGCCGCACAGCCGGTCGTCGAGCAGCGGCTCGCCGACGGTCCGACGCAGCCGGTCGCCGGTCTGCTCGGCGGCCTGCCGCTGCAGGGCTCCGTCAACGGCTTCCCCGTCGGCTGACGTCCACAGGAGCATTCCGCACAGGGCCCGCCCCCGGCAGGCCCGTGACCGATGGGGCGCCCCCCGGACCCGGGGGGCGCCCCATCGGTGTGCTCACGGGGAGGGCGGCGCGGGGGCCGCAGGCCTCACCAGGCGCTCGTCCGAACCCTGCCCTCGGACGGGAACAGGATCCACAGCGCTATGTAGAGCAGGAACTGCGGGCCGGGGAGCAGGCACGAGGCCACGAAGACGACCCGCATCGTGGTCGGGGAGGTGCCGAAGCGGCGGGCCAGCGCGGCACACACGCCGCCGATCACGCGGTTGTCGGTGGGGCGGGCGAGGCGGGACATCGTGAACTCCTTCGTGGTCGTGCTGCCGGGTTGTTCTTCCCGTGTACCCACGTTACGGAGACGAAGGGGGAAAAGCGTCACTCCACGGGGCGATCCCCACCCTGGTAATCGTCGGGGTCCGACCCTGAGCAGGCTCCTCCCCGCGGATCCTCGTCCCGGCCCGGCGCAGGGCCCGGCGGCGCAGCCATGCACGCCCCGCCGGCACCAGGGCGGCATGGGCGAGGGCCGCGCCCAGGGTGTTCAGCATCAGCGCGTCGACGTCCACGACCCGTCCCGGCACCCCGGTCTGCAGCATCTCGATGCCCAGCGACAGCAGTGCCGCAGCGGTCATGGTGCGGATCAGTGAACCCACCGGCGAGACGGCCAGCCGGCCCCCCGTCATCGGCAGCAGCACACCGAGCGGCGCGAACAGCACCAGCCCCTCGGCGACCCGGCGGACCCCCGTCGCCCAGCCCAGCGCGAAATCCGCCCGGAGGCCGTCGAAGGGGCGCAGATTGGCGGGCATCACCCAGGGGACCTGCAGAGGGCGCAGCGTGCACCAGGCGACGAACACGAGATACCCGGCCAGGAGGAGACCTCCTGCCACACGGATACGGAACGCGGCGGTGCCGCCGACGGGGCCTTGACGCTGCACGAACCCCTAGACGCGGCCCCCGGCAGGATCGGTTCCGCGCGGGACCCCGTCAGTCGGGTGAGGCATGCGCCACAGCGCGGCACACCGGCCGCGCCCGGCGTCACCCGTCGGCGACCGCCGTGGACGGCGGCTCCGTGCTGCCGGGACGGGCCCGGACCTCGTCGGTGCACCGGTAGCGGCGCGGTCGTTCGTCGTCCTGGCCGCCCAGGACCACCGAGCCGTCGCCCTCGGCCGCCGCCGAGTCGGAGAACGTGCAGACGATCTGCGCGAGCGCGTAGGACGTCAGGCTCCCCGGCGGGATGCTCAGACGCAGCGTGTCCTTGGGATCGCCGGAACGCGGACCGCTCACGGTCATCCCGCCCCGTACGTTCGTGGTGTACCCGGTCTCCTTCTCGGCGGGCGTCGGCGGCGCGGAGAGCTGGTCCAGCAGTCCCTGAGCCACCTCGGCGCGCCGCTGCCCGGAGTCCGCCGCGCCCTTTGGCACCCGCACCGTCCGGTCGACGGCCACCAGGGACGAGCCGCAGAGCAGGAACACCTGCGCCGGCAGGCCCCGTGCGGGCGGTGAGGCCCCGTCCGCCTCGGTCTGCGCACAGCGCACCCGGGAGGGTGCCGGACCGAAGTCGGTCGGCACCTCGGTGGCCCGGATCCCGCACCCGGCGAGCAGCACGCCGAGCGCGGTGACGGTGAGCAGCCCGGGGAAGCGTCGTATCCGCACCGGGCTCGCCTTCGTCGGACGTACGGTCATCACGCGTCCCCCTCGGCGCGCTCATGCCGGGCGCCGCCCTTGCCACCGCCGGCCGCCTTCCCGGAGGCGCCGCCCGTACCGCCGCCGGCCTTCCCGGAGACGCCGCCCGTGCTCTCCCGCGGGTCCTCGGCGTCCCGTTCCATCAGTGCGGAGACGTCGCGCGGCAGCCGCAGCGTGAACACCGCGCCGCCGCCGGGGGCGTTGGCCGCGGTGATCTCGCCGCCGTGGGCATGGGCGTTCTCCATCGCGATGGACAGCCCGAGCCCGCTGCCCTCGGAACGCGGCCGGGACGCGCTGGCCTTGTAGAAGCGGTCGAAGACGTGCGGCAGGACGTCCTCGGGAATGCCCGGTCCCTGGTCCCGCACCTCGATGACCACCGTGCCCACGCCCCCGGTGCCGGCGGTGGAACCCGGCTCGTCGGCCGTTTCCCTGCCGCCGACCGTGCCTGCCCCCGCGGCGCCCGGGCGGTCGCCACCGCTTCCGCTCCCGGCCTCGCGTTCCTCGCGCACCGACACCCGTACCGGCGAGCCGCCGTGCTTGAGGGCGTTGCCGATGAGGTTGGCGAGGACCACGTCCAGCCGGCGCGGGTCGATCCGGGCGTGGATGCCGCGCTCCGCGTCCAGTTCGACCGCGTCCAGCCAGGCACGGGCGTCGATGCAGGCGGTGATCTGGTCGGCGATGTCGACGTCGTCGAGGACGAGACGGGCGGTGCCCGCGTCGAAACGGGTGACCTCCATCAGGTTCTCGACCAGGTCGCCCAGCCGCCGCGTCTCACTGATCACGATCCGTACGGCGGGCTCGATCATCGGGTCGATGCCACCGCCCTCGAACTCCAACTCCTCCTCGAGGACTTCCGTCACCGCCGTGATCGCGGTCAGCGGGGTGCGCAGTTCGTGGCTCATGTCCGCGACGAACCGGCGGGACGCGTCGTCCCGGGCGGCCATGTCGGCCACCCGTTTCTCCAGCGCCTCGGCGGCCTTGTTGAACGTTCTCGACAGATCGGCCAGTTCGTCCGTGCCCGACACCCGCAGCCGGGTGTCCAGCCTGCCCTCGCCGAGCCGCCGGGCTGCCACCCCGAGCCGCTGCACCGGCTTCAGCACGGTCGTCGCCAGGGCCTGCGCCAGCAGCGCGGAGCCGATCAGTGCGAGCCCGGTGGCGATCCCCAGCGACCAGGCGAGCGAGTTGAGGTCCTTGGCCTCCGGCTCCAGCGACTTGAGCATGTAACCGGTCGGGCCGCCGCCGATCGTCCGGGTGCCCGCCACCAGGTAGGGGGTGTCGCCCTGGACGATCCGCTGCCAGTACAGGTGGTACGCGTACGGGTTGGCCGAGGTGATCTTCTGCCGCTCGTTCACCGCCTCGCGCAGCGAGACCGGCACGTCCTGCACCGAGAAGCCGCTCAGCCCGCCCGAACTGCCGTACACGGTACGGCCCCGGGGGTCCTCGGCGATCAGCAGCACCGAGAACCGCTGGCTGCTGTCGGCCATCTGGCCCGCCGCGTGCTGCAGTTCGTCCTGCGTCGGGTGCTCGGGCAGCGCGCCCGCCCGGTTCTGCATCCCCTGCTCGAAGTCGCCCAGGACCGCGTCCTGGGCACGGGTGAGCACCGCCTCGCGGTTGAGCCAGTACGCGATGCCCGACGCGGACACCGCGGCGGTGAGCGCGACCAGCCCGAACACGACGACGAGCCGCAGCCGCAGGCTGGTGAACCGCAGCCGTGACCAGAGGCCCTTGCGCGCCGCGGACCAGCCGCGGGGCCCGCTGCGGTCTTCCTGGTGCTCCTGGTGCTCCTGGTGCTCCTGGTGCTGCTGGTTCCCTTGTTGCTCGTGTGTCACTGAGGCGGGTCCAGCCGGTAGCCGACACCCCGCACCGTACGGATCAGCGTCGGGGACGACGGCACGTCCTCGATCTTGGCGCGCAGCCGCTGGACGCAGGCGTCCACGAGGCGCGAGTCGCCCAGGTAGTCGTGTTCCCACACCAGCCGCAGCAGCTGCTGCCGGGACAGCGCCTGGCCCGGACGGCGGCTCAGTTCGAGCAGCAGGCGCAGCTCGGTCGGCGTCAGCTGGAGGTCCTCGCCGTTCTTCGTCACGGTCATCGCCGCGCGGTCGATGACCAGACTGCCGAAGCTCGCCGAGTCGGTGGACTCCCGTTCACCGCGGCGCAGCACCGCCCGGATCCGGGCGTCCAGCACCCTGCCCTGCACGGGTTTGACCACGTAGTCGTCGGCGCCGGACTCCAGCCCGACCACGACGTCGATGTCGTCGTTGCGCGCGGTCAGCAGGATGATCGGCAGCTGGTCGGTGCGCCGGATACGCCGGCAGACCTCGAATCCGTCGATGCCGGGCAGGTTCACGTCCAGCACGATCAGATCCGGCCGCTGCTCACGCAGCAGCTTCAGACCGTCCTCACCGCTGGCAGCGGTCGCCACGCGATGACCCTGGCGCGTCAGTGAGAGCTCCAGGGCCGTGCGGATGGCGTCGTCGTCCTCGATCAGCAACAGGGAAGGCACAGGCTCATTCTGGCCCATGGAGGCTCCCCGTTCGACCCGCGGGGGCAGATACCCGTGGGGATCGCACGAAGGCAGCCACGTGTGCCGACGTCTGGGGGAAGGCGCGGGCGACGACGGCTCCGGACCGAGGCCGCCCTCTGTGACAGGCCTGTGACAGTCGGCGGACACGGCGATGAAGTCACCCGGGCAGGCTTTCCGTCATCAGCAGGACAGCGGTACAGCAAGGCGAACACACCGGAAGTCCACGACGGGGGGCGCGAGATGAGCACGCTGCACGGCACCAGCTACAGCGCGGTTGTCACGCGTCTGCACGACGTGCACCGGGGTGGTGAGAAGGCCGGTGCCGCGACCAAACGGGGGTGCGGTCGCGGCACCGGGCGTCACACCGGCTTCATGACGGTGATCGACGCGCCCACGGGGGGCACGGGGGAAACACGCGGGGGAAGCGGGTACGGGGAGGGGACGGGGGAGCGCCGTTCACTGTCGGAGGCGGAGTTCACCGCCTACGTCCAGGAGCGACGCGCCTCCCTGTACGCGACCGCCTACCACCTGACCGGCGACCGCTTCGAGGCCGAGGACCTGCTGCAGAGCGCCCTGTTCTCGACCTACCGGGCATGGGAGCGGATCAGTGACAAGGCCGCGGTCGGCGGATACCTCCGCCGCACCATGACCAACCTGCACATCAGCGCGTGGCGCCGCCGCAAGCTGAACGAGTACCCGACCGAGGAACTGCCGGAGACGGTGGGCGACACGGACGCGATGCGCGGCACCGAGCTGCGCGCGGTCCTCTGGCAGGCGCTGGCGCGGCTGCCAGAGCTCCAGCGCACCATGCTGGTCCTGCGCTACTACGAGGGCCGCACGGACCCGGAGATCGCGGACATCCTCGGCATCAGTGTCGGCACGGTGAAGTCGAGCATCTGGCGGTCGCTCCGCCGGCTGCGCGACGACGAGGCCCTGAGCTTCGGCCGTGACGAGGAGAGCGCCTTCGGGGAGCTGGTCGCCTGAAGGTACGGGGGGGGAGCACGGGGGACCGGGGGGGGACCACGGGGAAAACGGGGACCGAGGGATCGGGGGATCCCGGGGGAACCGGGGGGAGCAAGTAACGGGGGACGCGGGGACGTCGGGGGACGTCACCACGGAGCGGGGGAGCCACGAGGAAGCGGGACCGGAGGGCCGGGGGCCTTCCGGTCCCGCTTCTGCGCGTGCGCAGGTCCGCGCCGGCGCGGCGCCGGTTACGTGCCGGCTACCCGGGCCGGGCAGGCGTACGCGCCGTGCCCGTGTCCGTGTCGGCCCCGACCCGTCCGCTGCCGCTGTCGCGCCGCGCGGCCGCGAGGCGGGTCAGTGCCTCGTCGCGGTCGCAGGCGTGCGCGCCGAGCGCGGTCTGACGGCTGACGATCGACCGCTCCAGCCGCATCAGCCGCCAGCCACGGCGCAGCAGGAACGGCACGGACTTGCGGCCCTCCCTGAGGTCCCGCAGGAACCTGCGGCGGAAGGTCTTCACCGGGCCCCGGCTCAGGCACAACGCGTCGGCCAGGAGGCCGAGTTCGCCGCAGCGCGTGACGATCTCCGCGGCGAAGATGCCCTCCGCTATGAACAGCGGGGCCGTGCCGAAGTCCACGTGCGACGCACCCGTACGGGCGCTCAGGCCGATGTCGTAGACGGGCACGTCCGTACGGCCCGTACGGCACAGCCGGTCGATCGCGGCGACGGCGGCGTCCGCGTCCCAGGAGCCGGGGTGGTCCCAGTCGATGTCGGAACTGCCCGTCACGAGGGGCAGCGACGGGTCGTCGCCCTCCTTGTAGAAGTCGTCGAGGCGCAGCACCGGCAGGCCGGAGCGGGCCGAGAGGAGGGACTTGCCGGAGCCGGAGGGGCCGCAGAGCAGCACGACACGCGCGGAGAAGGGCGACTGGGAACTCACGGGACACCAGTGTGCGGCATCCCCCGGGTGTCGCACGACCGTGCGGGTCCGCTTTGAGGCGCGCACCACACCTCCACTACGCTGCGCGTCGGTCCGGTCACTCAACGGGAGTGGCCGGTGGAGGCAAGAGGTGGCAGCAGTGATGGCCCGACACGCAGCACCCAAGAAGCCGGCCGCCCGGCACGCCCTGGTCGCCCTGGCGACCGCGGGAGTGGCCCTGGGGGCGGGCGCGACGACGGCGGCAGCGGCGGACTCCCAGGTGCCCCCGGGCCCGCAGTCCGCGTCGCTCGGAGCCGTCGACCCGCAGGCCGGTGTGCGGCCCCTGACCGGCACGGTCGGCCAGGTCGCGGGCCCGGTCTCCGGCCTGAAGCCCAATCCGCTGGCCGGTACGGGCGTCGACCCGCTCGACAACGGCGTCGGCACCCAGGTCGCCGACTTCAAGCCGGTGGGCTCCCGGGACCTGACCGGCCCGGTGGCCCAGGCGGAGTCGGTCGACGCCCTTCCGGTCGCCGGACGGGCGACGGGTCTGCTGGGAGCCTGACCGCCGGGGTGCCCGCCGGACGTACGGAGAGCCGTGCCCCCGTCCGGACGGGGGCACGGCTCTCCGGCCCGCGGTGGCTCCTCGGTCAGTACGCGGAGCCCGAGGCGCCCAGGGAACCCGTCGGGTGCCAGACCGTCTTGGTCTCCAGGAACGCCGTCATGCGGTCCGTCCCCGGCGTGGCCGACCAGTCGTCCACAGGCTGTGGACGCAGGACGCGCTTGAGGTTGTCGGCCGCGGCGGTCTCCAGTTCCTTCGCGAGTGCCTCGTCGGCGCCCGCGAGGTCGATCGCGTTGACGTCCTGGTGCGCGGCCAGCGGCGCGGCGATCTCCGCCGTACGGCCGGACAGGAGGTTGACCACGCCGCCGGGCACGTCGGAGGTGGCCAGGACCTCGCCGAGCGAGAGCGCCGGGAGCGGGGCCTTCTCCGAGGCGACGACGACCGCGGTGTTGCCGGTCGCGATCACCGGGGCGAGAACCGAGACCAGGCCCAGGAACGACGACTCCCGGGGCGCCAGGACGGCGACCACACCGGTCGGTTCGGGGGACGACAGGTTGAAGAACGGGCCCGCGACCGGGTTCCCGCCGCCGACGATCTGGGCGATCTTGTCCGTCCAGCCCGCGTACCAGACCCAGCGGTCCACCGCCGCGTCCACCTGTGCCGCGGCCTTCGCCCGCGACAGGCCCTCCGCGTCGGCGACCTCCCGCACGAACTGCTCCCGGCGGCCCTCCAGCATCTCCGCGACGCGGTAGAGGACCTGACCGCGGTTGTACGCGGTCGCCCCCGACCAGCCGCCGAACGCCTTGCGGGCGGCGACCACCGCGTCACGGGCGTCCTTGCGGGACGCCAGCGGGGCGTTGGCGAGCCATGTGCCCTGGGGGTCCGTCACCTCGTACACCCGGCCGCTCTCCGAACGCGGGAACTTCCCGCCGACGTACAGCTTGTAGGTCTTGAAGACGCTCAGCCGCGGCTGTTCGGCCGTTCCGGCCCCGCCGGCCTGCACGTTCTTGTCGGTCTTATCGGACATCGAGGTACGCCTCCAGGCCGTGGCGGCCGCCCTCGCGGCCGAATCCCGACTCCTTGTAGCCGCCGAACGGCGAGGTGGGATCGAACTTGTTGAACGTGTTGGACCAGACGACACCCGCGCGGAGCTTGTTCGCGACGGCCAGGATGCGGGAGCCCTTCTCCGTCCAGATGCCCGCCGACAGGCCGTACGGCGTGTTGTTGGCCTTGGCGACGGCCTCGTCCGGGGTCCGGAAGCTGAGCACCGACAGCACCGGGCCGAAGATCTCGTCCCGCGCGACCGTGTGTGCCTGGGTGACGCCGGTGAACAGCGTCGGCGCGAACCAGTAGCCGTTCTCCGGGAGTTCGCAGGCAGGGGACCAGCGTTCGGCGCCCTCGGCCTCGCCCTGCTCGACGAGCGAGGTGATCCGCGCGAGCTGCTCGGAGGAGTTGATCGCCCCGATGTCGGTGTTCTTGTCCAGCGGGTCGCCCAGCCGCAGCGTGGCGAGCCTGCGCTTGAGGGAGTCCAGCAGTTCGTCCTGGATCGACTCCTGGACCAGCAGGCGGGAGCCCGCGCAGCAGACCTGGCCCTGGTTGAAGAAGATGCCGTTCACGATGCCCTCGACGGCCTGGTCGACCGGGGCGTCGTCGAAGACGATGTTGGCGCCCTTGCCGCCGAGTTCGAGCGTGAGCTTCTTGCGGGTCCCGGCGACGGTCCGCGCGATCTGCTTGCCGACCGCCGTGGAGCCGGTGAAGGCGACCTTGCGCACGTCCGGGTGGGCGACCAGCGCGGCGCCCGCGTCGCCGTATCCGGGAAGGATGTTGACGACACCCCGGGGCAGGCCCGCCTGGCGGCAGACGTCCGCGAAGAACAGGGCGGAGAGGGGGGTGGTCTCGGCCGGCTTCAGCACGACCGTGTTGCCGGTCGCGAGCGCCGGCGCGATCTTCCACGCGAGCATCAGCAGCGGGAAGTTCCAGGGGATGACCTGGCCGGCGACGCCCAGGGGGCGCGGGTTCGCTCCGTAGCCGGCGTGCTCGAGCTTGTCGGCCCAGCCCGCGTAGTAGAAGAAGTGCGCGGCGACCAGGGGCAGGTCGGCGTCGCGCGTCTCCCTGATCGGCTTGCCGTTGTCCAGCGTCTCCAGGACGGCCAGTTCGCGGCTGCGCTCCTGGATGATCCGGGCGATGCGGAACAGGTACTTCGCCCGCTCCGCGCCGGGCAGCGCCGACCAGGTCGCGAAGGCCTTCCCGGCCGCCTTCACCGCGCGGTCCACATCCGCCTCACCGGCCTGCGCGACCTCGGAGAGAAGCTCCTCGGTGGCGGGGCTGACGGTCTTGAAGGCCCGGCCGTCGGCGGCCTCGGCGAACTCGCCGTCGATGAACAGGCCGTAGGACGGGGCGATGTCGACGACCGCGCGGGACTCCGGCGCCGGGGCGTACTCGAACGCGGACGAGCGTGCGGGGGCGGCCTGGGCGGGGGCGGTCCGGACAGTGGCCCGGACGGTGGCCGCCGGGGCGGTCGCCGGGGTGGTCCCGCCGGCCCCGGCGGCCTGCGCGACCGCGGTCCTGCTCTTCTTGGCCTTCTTGTTCTTCTTGGTCATGGTGATCAGTCCACCGTCACGTAGTCGGGGCCGGAGTAGCGGCCGGTGGCCAGCTTCTGGCGCTGCATCAGCAGATCGTTCAGAAGCGAGGAGGCACCGAAGCGGAACCAGTGGTTGTCCAGCCAGTCCTCGCCGACGGTCTCGTTGACCAGCACGAGGAACTTGATCGCGTCCTTGGTGGTGCGGATGCCGCCGGCCGGCTTCACACCGACCTGGACCCCGGTCTGCGCACGGAAGTCGCGGACCGCCTCCAGCATCAGGAGCGTGTTGGCGGGCGTGGCGTTCACCGCCACCTTGCCGGTCGAGGTCTTGATGAAGTCCGCGCCGGCCAGCATGCCGAGCCAGCTCGCCCGGCGGATGTTGTCGTACGTCGACAGCTCGCCCGTCTCGAAGATGACCTTCAGCCGGGCGCTCGCCCCGCAGGTCTCCTTCACGGCGGTGATCTCGTCGAACACCTTCCGGTAGTTCCCCGCGAGGAACGCGCCGCGGTCGATGACCATGTCGATCTCGTCGGCACCGGCGGCGACGGCCTCCCGGACGTCGGCCAGCTTGACGGCGAGCGGGGCGCGGCCGGCCGGGAAGGCGGTGGCGACGGAGGCGACCTTGACCGTGGAGCCGGCGACGGCCTCCCTGGCCGTCGCCACCATGTCGGGGTAGACGCAGACCGCGGCCGCGGCGGGGGCCGTGCGGTCGGAGGGGTCGGGGCGGACCGCCTTCGCGCCGAGCGCCCGGACCTTGCCCGGGGTGTCCGCGCCTTCCAGCGTCGTCAGGTCGACCATCGAGAGGGCGAGGTCGATGGCGTACGCCTTCGCGGTCGTCTTGATCGAGCGGGTGCCGAGCGAGGCGGCACGCGCCTCCAGGCCGACCGCGTCGACGCCGGGCAGTCCGTGCAGGAAGCGGCGCAGCGTGCTGTCGGACGCGGTGACGTCGCCCAGCGCGGCGGGGGCACCGACCCGCTCGGGCGCCGGCGAGGGCTGGGGGGAGGAGGGTGCAGTGGAGGACATGGTCACCAGACGAGCATATCTACGCGCGTAGCGGCTGTACAGCCCTCCGGCCGTCCGGCGACAGGAGCGGGCCCCGCCCGGCTTCCGCCCGCCCCCGCCCACCGCCTGCCGGTGCGGCTGCGGGCGTCGGGCAGAATCGGGGGCATGACGACCCCCGAGCCTCAGCCGTCCGACCGGGAGCCCGCCGAGCCCGCCCCGTCCACCGAGCCCGCCGACGGGACGGAGGACGGCACCGCCTCCACCGGGTCCGCCGCTGCCTCCGACTCCGCGGAGTCCTCGGCGGGACCGGAGTCCTCGGCGGCGTCGCAGTCCGCACCCGCCGCGGGCTCCCCGGCCACGGCTTCGGCGGGCTCGGAAAGCCCGGCGGGCCCGGAGGCGGCGGCGGGCCCGGAGCCCAGGTACGCCGACCGGGTGTACCGGTCGACCTCGGGGTTCGTCGGCGGTGCGCTGATCCTCGGCCTCGCCTGCTGGCTCGGCGTCGACGCCCTGCTCGTCGGCGAGGGCGACGCCCCGTGGCTCGCGCTCGCCGCGCTGCTGTTCGTCGTGCCCCTGGTGGCGGCCTACACCCTGGTCCCCGCGGTGTACGCCAACGAGGACCGGCTGCGCGTCCGCAACCCGTTCCGCACGATCGTGCTGCCCTGGGGGCAGGTCTCCTCGCTGCGCTCCGGCTACACCAACGAGGTCTTCTCCGAGGCCGGCGCCAAGTACCAGCTGTGGGCCCTGCCCGTGTCGCTGCGGGCCCGCAAGAGGGCGGCACGACGGCTCCCGCAGGCCTCGGACCGTGCCGCGCCGGGCGCCGGGGCCTCCCTCGGCGGAGGCGGGCGGGCGGGGACCGACGGTTCGATGGACGAGCTGCGCGAGCTGCACGAGAGGAACGCGGGCGAGGCGCACGCCCAGGGCGAGGCGAGCGTGCGGTGGGCCTACGAGATCATCGCCCCGTCCCTGGCCGGCGCCGTGCTGCTGGCGGTCCTGCTGACGCTCGACTGAGGGACCGCGAGCGGCTCGGGCCCGGCTGACGGTTTCCGTCGTTCGTACGAAGAGCGGGTCCGTGGCCGTCCGGTGCGTGCGAGCGCATGGCGCTCCGGCGACGCGGCCGGACCCCTCCCGCTCGCAGAGCCCGGGGAAGTGCGTGCGGGTGTCGCCGGGGCGGCCCGCCCTCCGGCGGGCCCTTCGAGGCGGAGTCACCCGGGCCGCGTTGCCGTCACCCGCCTCGCCCCGTGGCCGGCCGCACCGGCCCCCGCGCTCCGGCCGGGCGGGTGCCGGCGGCCGCCCCGCACCCCGCTCCGCCGGGCAGGCCCGGGGCGGCACGAAGGAGGGGCCGCCGTGTCGGCGGCCCCTCCTGACGCTTTCCCGTTCCCGCGTGTGTCCCCGAGGCCTGCCGGAGGCTGCCGCTCAGATGCCGGCCGCCGCCTTCAGGTCCCGCTTGATCGCGGTCAGCAGGGCCGCCGCCTCGGTGCGGGCCGCGGGAAGGCCGTCCCGCGCGGCGACCGGGACGACGACCTCCAGGTAGCACTTCAGCTTGGGTTCCGTACCGCTCGGGCGGACGATGACGCGGGCGCCCCGGAGGGTGTAGCGCAGGCCGTCGGTGGGCGGCAGGGTGTCCGTGCCCCGGGTCAGGTCCTCGGCCTCGGTGACCGGCAGGCCGGCCAGTTCGGCCGGGGGGTTCCCGCGCAGCCGGCGCATCGCGTCCGCGATGAGGGACAGGTCCTCGACGCGGGCGGAGAGCTGGTCGGTGGCGTGCAGGCCGTGGGCCACGGCGAGGTCGTCGAGGAGGTCCGGGAGGGTGCGGCCCTCCTCCTTCAGTTCGGAGGCCAGCTCGGCAAGGAGCAGGGCGGCCGTGATGCCGTCCTTGTCGCGTACGCCGTCCGGATCGACGCAGTAACCCAGCGCCTCCTCGTAGCCGTAGCGCAGCCCCTCGACCCTGGCGATCCACTTGAAGCCGGTCAGCGTCTCCTCGTGCGGCAGGCCCGCCTGCTCCGCGATGCGGGCGAGCAGGGACGACGAGACGATCGACTCGGCGAACGTGCCCCTCACCCCGCGGCGGACCAGATGGGCGGCGAGCAGCGCCCCCACCTCGTCGCCGCGCAGCATGCGCCACTCCCCGTCGCCGCCCCCGGCGGCGGTGTCCTTGACGGCCGCGGCGCAGCGGTCGGCGTCCGGGTCGTTGGCGATGACCAGGTCGGGCCCGGCCGCGCGGGCCGTCGCGAAGGCCAGGTCCATCGCGCCGGGCTCCTCCGGGTTGGGGAACGCGACGGTGGGGAAGTCCGGGTCGGGTTCGGCCTGCTCGGCGACCAGGACCGGCTCGGGGAAACCGGCCCGCGCGAAGGCGGCGAGCAGGACGTCCTTGCCGACGCCGTGCATCGCCGTGTAGACCGTGCGGGCGGTCCGGGGGGAACCCTCGGCCAGGACCGCGTCCGTGCGGGCGAGGTAGGCGTCCAGGACGGAGTCGTCCAGGATCTCCCAGCCGGAGTCGGGACGGGGCACGTCGTCCAGGGAGCCGACGGCCGCGATCCGGTCGGCGATCTCCGCGTCCGCCGGGGGGACGATCTGGGAGCCGTCGCCGAGGTACACCTTGTAGCCGTTGTCGCGGGGCGGGTTGTGGCTGGCGGTGACCTCGACCCCGGCGACCGCGCCGAGGTGCCGTACGGCGAAGGCGAGCACCGGCGTGGGCAGGGGCCGGGGCAGGACGGCGGCCCGCAGGCCGGCGCCCGTCATGACGGCGGCGGTGTCGCGGGCGAAGTCCGCCGACTTGTGACGGGCGTCGTAGCCGATCACGACGAGGCCGCCGGCGTGCCCGTGCCGCTTCAGGTACGCGGCGAGGCCGGCGGCGGCGCGGATGACGACGGCCCGGTTCATCCGCTGGGGGCCGGCCCCCAGCTCGCCGCGGAGGCCCGCGGTGCCGAACTGGAGGGTGCCGCTGAAACGGGCGGTGAGTCCGGTGACGTCGCCGGCGTCGAGGAGCGCCGCGAGTTCCGCGCGGGTCTCGGGATCGGGGTCCTCGGCGAGCCAGGTGCGGGCGCGAGTGGTCAGGTCGTCGTGCACGTGTCGGTCAGCCTCTCGGAGAATTCGTTGCGTCGTCGCCCCGCCCCGCGAAGGCGGCCCGGGACGGGGCCCACAGGTCCCGTGGAGGGTCCCTGGAGGGGTTTTCCCCTTACAGGCGGCCCAGGACCTGGGTCAGGAGGGTGCCCATCCGGGCGGCCGAGTCGCGGCCCGCCTGGAGGACCTCCTCGTGGTTGAGGGGCTCACCGGTCATGCCGGCGGCGAGGTTGGTGACCAGGGAGATGCCGAGCACCTCCGCGCCCGCCTCCCGTGCCGCGATGGCCTCGAGCACCGTCGACATGCCCACCAGGTCCGCCCCGATCACCCGTACCATGCGGATCTCCGCCGGGGTCTCGTAGTGCGGGCCGGGGAACTGGGCGTAGACGCCCTCCTCCAGGCTCGCGTCGATCTCCTTGCACAGCGCCCGCAGACGCGGCGAGTACAGGTCGGTGAGGTCGACGAAGTGGGCACCGACGATGGGGGACGTGGCCGTGAGGTTGATGTGGTCGCTGATCAGGATCGGCTGGCCGGGGCGCATGCCCTCGCGCAGACCGCCGCAGCCGTTGGTCAGGACGACCGTCTTGGCGCCGGCGGCGACGGCGGTGCGGACGCCGTGCGCGACGGAGGCCACGCCGCGGCCCTCGTAGTAGTGGGTGCGGCCCAGGAAGACCAGGGCGCGCTTGGTGCCGAGGCGGTAGGACCGGACCGTGCCTCCGTGGCCCTCCACCGCGGGCGGCGGGAAACCGGGCAGCTCGGTGACCGGGAACTCGGCCTCGGGGGTGCCGAGGGCGTCCACGGCCGGTGCCCAGCCGGAGCCCATCACGAGGGCGACGTCGTGGGTCTCGGCGCCCGTGAGCTCGCGCAGGCGCGCGGCTGCCGCGTCGGCCGCGGCGTGGGGGTCGCCCTGGATGTCGTCCGGAAGAAGAGAAGCGTTCACGCGGACGAGAGTAGCCGGTGTTCGCCTACGCGCGTAGATGTCGAAGCTCACGGGCGCGCGATCGTTGTCCTGTCGTTTCCGGCGGGAACGTGCGCGACTCCGGCGCGCAGCTTCGTGCGAGCGGGTTCGTACGAGGGGGTTCGTACGAGGGGGCGCGAGAGGCCGCGAGGGGGTGTGCGGCCGGACTCAGCAGGGGCGCTTGCGCAGTTCCATCACGTAGTCGTGGGGCGCGCCCGCGGATTCCGCCGCGTCGGCGACCTCGCCCAGGTAACGGGCCGAGGGCAGGCCGCCCTCGTAGGTGTTCAGGACGTACGTCCAGGCGGATTCCTCACCGTCCAGGGTGTGCACGCGGACGCGGGTGCGCCGGTATATGTCCAGGCCCGTGCCCTCCCAGCGGTCGAGGGACTCCTCGTCCACGGGGGTGATGTCGTACAGCGCGACGAAGACCTGCGCGAAGTGGTCCTCGACGATGGTCGCGAGGGCCCCGTTCCCGCCCCCCTGCGGGATGTCGGCCCCGGCCCCGCTCGCGGCCCCGGCCGGGAGGCCGCCGCCGGGACCGCCCGACCAGGGCGGTCCCCAGTTCTCGCCCCCGAAGGTCAGCCGCCACCCGTTCAGCCAGCCGGTGGCGCGCAGCGGCGAGTGCGGGGCGCGGCGGGACATCAGCCGCGCGTCGAGGTTGCCGGCGTAGGCGGCGTAGAGCGACATGCTGGAGAGCGTACGGCAGCCGCACCGCGGGTCACTCGGGCAACAGGTCCGGTAACAGGGGGGCCACGGCCGGACCCCCGGGGCGGTCGCCCGGTGAGGTGTGCGGGACAATGGAGTACGTGACTCGGATCGTGATCATCGGTGGCGGACCCGGCGGATACGAAGCGGCGCTGGTCGCCGCTCAGCTCGGCGCGGAGGTGACCGTCGTCGACAGCGACGGCCTGGGCGGCGCGTCGGTCCTCACCGACTGCGTGCCGTCGAAGACCCTGATCGCCACGGCCGAGGTGATGACCACCTTCGACTCCTCCTACGAGGAACTGGGCATCATCGTCGCCGACGACACCCCGCCCGAGGAGCAGGCCGCCCGGGTGGTGGGCGTGGACCTGGGGAAGGTGAACCGCCGGGTGAAGCGGCTGGCGCTGGCCCAGTCGCACGACATCACGGCGTCCGTGACGCGGGCCGGCGCGCGGGTGCTGCGCGGCCGCGGGCGGCTCGAGGGCATGCAGGCCCTGGACGGCTCGCGCAAGGTCGTCGTCCGGGCCGCCGACGGGACCGAGGAGACGCTGACCGCCGACGCGGTGCTCATCGCCACCGGCGGCAAGCCGCGCGAGCTGTCCGACGCGCTGCCGGACGGCGAGCGCATCCTGAACTGGACCCAGGTGTACGACCTGAACGAGCTCCCCGAGGAGCTCATCGTGGTCGGATCCGGGGTGACCGGCGCCGAGTTCGCCGGCGCCTACCAGGCGCTGGGCTCGAAGGTGACGCTCGTGTCGTCGCGCGACCGGGTGCTGCCGGGCGAGGACCCGGACGCCGCCGTGGTGCTGGAGGACGTCTTCCGCCGACGCGGCATGAACGTCATGGCGCGCTCGCGCGCGCAGTCCGCCAAGCGGGTCGGGGACCGGGTGGAGGTGACTCTCGCGGACGGTCGGGTCATCACCGGGTCGCACTGCCTGATGGCCGTCGGCGCCGTCCCGAACTCCGCGGGCATGGGACTCGAGGAGGCCGGGGTCAGGCTGCGCGAGTCGGGGCACATCCGGACCGACCGGGTCTCCCGCACCAGCGCCCCGGGCGTGTACGCGGCCGGGGACGTCACCGGGGTCTTCGCGCTGGCGTCGGTGGCGGCGATGCAGGGGCGCATCGCCATGTACCACTTCCTGGGCGACGCGGTCGCTCCGCTGAACCTGAAGACCGTCTCGTCGAACGTGTTCACCGACCCCGAGATCGCCACCGTCGGCCACACCCAGGCCGACGTCGAGGCGGGCAAGATCGACGCGCGGGTCGTGAAGCTGCCGCTGCTGCGCAACCCCCGCGCGAAGATGCAGGGCATCCGCGACGGATTCGTCAAGATCTTCTGCAGGCCGGGCACCGAGATCGTGGTGGGCGGCGTCGTGGTCGCGCCGCGCGCCTCGGAACTGATCCACCCCATCTCGCTCGCGGTCGACAACAACCTGACGGTCGAGCAGATCGCGAACGCCTTCACCGTGTACCCCTCGCTGTCGGGATCGATCGCCGAGGTGGCACGGCAGTTGCACACGCGGAAGGTGACCGGGGAGGCGTAACAGCGCGGCACCGGCTACCGGCCGACGCTCCACCGGTCTACCTCAACTCCCTTTTCTTCAAAGGGAGTTGCGGGGCACCCGAGCGTGCGGGCGATGCAACCAGGCCATCACGTGGCGCTTATACCACTTGACGGTCGGGCGTGCGAACAACTTCTGCTATTCAGCGCAAAGCGCTGAAAGCAGACGGTCGCTGGAGTTACTGTCAGTTTCGTGTTCGCTGCAGAACGTCGCCAATTGATCCTCGAAATGGTGCGAGCGAACGGGGCCGTGTCGCTCCGTGAGCTCGCCCGCGTCGTCCAGACCTCCGAAGTGACCGTACGGCGGGACGTGCGCGCGCTGGAGGCAGAAGGGCTCCTCGACCGCCGGCACGGCGGTGCGGTACTGCCGGGTGGTTTCACGCGGGAGTCCGGCTTCCCGCAGAAGTCCCATCTCGCGACCGCCGAGAAGACCGCCATCGCCGACCTCGCCGCGAGCTTCGTGGAGGAGGGCGAGGCCGTCGTGGTCGGTGCGGGCACCACCACGCAGGAGCTGGCGCGCCGGCTGGCCCGGGTGTCCGGGCTGACCGTCGTCACCAACTCCCTGCTCGTGGCCCAGGCGTTGGCGCACGCCAACCGGGTCGAGGTGGTGATGACCGGCGGTACGCTGCGCGGTTCGAACTACGCCCTGGTCGGCAGCGGTGCCGAACAGTCCCTCCAGGGGCTGCGGGTGTCCAGGGCGTTCCTCTCCGGGAGCGGGCTGACCGCCGAGCGCGGGCTGTCCACGTCCAACATGCTGTCGGCCTCCGTCGACCGGGCGCTGGTGCAGGCCGCCGCGGAGGTGGTGGTCCTCGCCGACCACGGCAAGCTCGGCACGGACACCATGTTCCAGACCGTGCCCACGGACCTCATCACCCGCCTGGTGACGGACGAGCCGCCCGCGCACGACGACCGCGCGGGCACCGAGTTGCAGGCCCTCGCCGACCAGGGCGTCCAGATCGCCGTGGCCGGAGCGCCGGGAGGTACCGCGGGCCCGGGGGGTGACGGGGCCCCGGCACGGCAGCAGCAGCGCCGGGACGTGCCGCTGCCGGGGCCGCGCCGACAGGGGCCGGGGCTGCGGTCGGCGGTGGGCCTGGGGGCGGCCGAACAGGCCCAGAGCGCGGAGCGGGCACGGGTCGCGGACCTGCGCAGGCGGTGAGCGGGGGCAGGCCCGTCACCACGAGGCGCCCGGCGGACCAGGCAGGTCCGCCGGGCGCCTGATGCGTGGTACGGGTCAGTCCTTGATCTCGCAGATGACCGCGCCGGACGTGACGGACGCGCCGACCTCCGCGCTCAGGCCCTTGACGGTGCCGGAGCGGTGGGCGTTGAGGGGCTGCTCCATCTTCATGGCCTCCAGGACGACGACGAGGTCGCCCTCCTTGACCTCCTGGCCCTCCTCCACCGCGATCTTCACGATGGTGCCCTGCATCGGGGAGGCGAGGGCGTCGCCCGAGGCCGTGGGGCCGGACTTCTTCGCCGCCCGGCGCTTGGGCTTGGCCCCGGCCGCGAGCCCCGTGCGGGCCAGCGACATGCCGAGCGAGGCGGGCAGGGAGACCTCGAGACGCTTGCCGCCGACCTCGACGACGACGGTCTCCCGGTCGGCCTCCTCATCGGCCTCGGTGCCCGCGCCGGCGGTGAAGGGCTTGGTCTCGTTGACGTACTCGGTCTCGATCCAGCGGGTGTGGACCGTGAACGGGTCTTCGGAGCCGGTGAGTTCGGGGGCGAACGCGGGGTCCCTGACCACGGCGCGGTGGAACGGGATGGCGGTGGCCATGCCCTCGACCTGGAACTCGTCCAGGGCGCGGGCGGCCCGCCGGAGCGCTTCCTCGCGGGTGCGGCCGGTGACGATCAGTTTGGCCAGCAGCGAGTCCCAGGCCGGTCCGATGACCGATCCGGACTCGACGCCCGCGTCCAGGCGCACGCCCGGGCCGGACGGCGGGGCGAACGCGGTGACCGTGCCGGGGGCGGGAAGGAAGCCGCGGCCCGGGTCCTCGCCGTTGATCCGGAACTCGAAGGAGTGGCCGCGCAGCGGCGGGTCGTCGTAGCCGAGGACCTCGCCGTCGGCGATGCGGAACATCTCGCGCACCAGGTCGATGCCGGCGACCTCCTCGGTGACCGGGTGCTCCACCTGGAGACGGGTGTTGACCTCCAGGAAGGAGATCGTGCCGTCGAGGCCGACCAGGAACTCCACCGTCCCGGCACCGACGTAGCCGGCCTCCTTCAGGATGGCCTTCGAGGACGAGTACAGCTGGGCGACCTGCTCGTCGGACAGGAACGGCGCCGGAGCCTCCTCGACCAGCTTCTGGTGGCGGCGCTGCAGCGAGCAGTCACGGGTGGAGACGACGACCACGTTGCCGTGCCGGTCGGCCAGGCACTGCGTCTCCACGTGCCGTGGCTTGTCCAGGTAGCGCTCGACGAAGCACTCGCCGCGGCCGAAGGCGGCCACCGCCTCGCGGACCGCGGACTCGTACAGCTCCGGGACCTCCTCGAGGGTGCGGGCGACCTTCAGGCCGCGGCCGCCACCACCGAACGCGGCCTTGATCGCGATCGGCAGGCCGTGCTCCTTCGCGAAGGCGACGACCTCGTCGGCGCCGGACACCGGGTCGGGCGTACCGGCCACCAGGGGGGCGCCGGCGCGCTGGGCGATGTGGCGGGCGGCGACCTTGTCGCCGAGGTCGCGGATGGCCTGCGGCGGCGGGCCGATCCACACGAGTCCGGCGTCGAGGACCGCCTGGGCGAAGTCGGCGTTCTCGGAGAGGAAACCGTAGCCGGGGTGGATGGCGTCGGCCCCCGACTCGCGGGCGGCCTTCAGGACTTTGTCGATGTCGAGGTAGCTGGTCGCGGGAGTGTCACCGCCCAGGGCGAACGCCTCGTCCGCGGCGCGGACATGCAGAGCGTCCCGGTCCGGGTCCGCGTAGACGGCCACGCTCGAGATACCGGCATCCCGGCAGGCTCGGGCCACGCGGACAGCGATTTCGCCACGGTTGGCGATGAGCACCTTGCGCACGATTGAGGCTCCCTCCTTGAAACAAGCCGAGTTTAGGGACTGCCGACACGGCACCACGACCCGTCCCCCATGGTGAGCTTGCCCACACGGAGCGTGATTCGAGGCTCGCTCGACCCGCGAAATCCCATGTCGCACCTTGGTACGCAAGACTCTTCCGGGAAACCCTAGCCCTCCCACGTGGTCAAGGTCTCTGTGAGAGCGTGCTGCGGCCCACTCCGTTTTTTTGTCGAGTCCCTACGAATGGCCCAATGCTTCTTTGCTGTCCGCGGAACCCTCGCCCCTGGCTTTACTTGTCGGTAACGTTCGCGCCGTCCCGAACGTACTCGAGGTAACCGTGCGCTCGGGTCAACCGCGTACTCGGGGTAACCGCAGTCGTGCTCGACAGTGGATGAGGACCCGTGGTCCGCGGACCGGTGGTGTGAACCGTGGCACTCGTGCTCTTCGCCGAAGGAGTCGGCACCGGTGCCCCGAACCGGTTCCCCGGGACCGTCGTCGACCGGCGGGCCATGTCGCCGGCCGGCCCCGACCCGCACACGGTGCCGGTCTCCTCGAAGGCCGGCGGCATCGTCTTCGGGCGGTACTTCGCCGGGTGCGGTCGCGTCGCGCTGCTGGTCGCCCTGCACGACCGCGCCCCCTCGGGCCGGGCCGGGACCTGCTGATCGGCGCCGCCGTGGTGCACGCGCTGCCGGGCGCCTTCGCGTGGGGGCCGGTCGGCGCGTCCGTCTTCCTCTCCATGAGGCTGGTGTTCGCCCTCATCGTGCTGCTGGTGACGTACGACCCCGACGGCGCCGGCAGCTCCCCGGTCACCTCTCCCGCGGCGCCCACAGCTGGGTGATGCCCACGTCCAGCCGGGCCAGCAGGCGCCGCACCAGCGGCAGGCTGATGCCGATGACGTTCCCGTGGTCGCCGTCGATGCCCTCGATGAACGGGGCCGAGCGGCCGTCCAGGGTGAAGGCCCCCGCGACATGGAGGGGTTCGCCGGAGGCGACGTAGGCGGCGATCTCCTCGTCCGAGGGTTCCCCGAAGCGGACGACGGTGGACGCGGTGGCGGAGGCGTACCGGCTGCCGTCCGTGGCGGTGTCGTAGATGCAGTGGCCGGTCTGCAGGACGCCCGCGCGGCCCCGCATCGTCTTCCAGCGGGCGGTGGCCTCCTCGGCGTCCGCGGGCTTGCCGAGGGCCTGGCCGTCCAGCTCGAGCACCGAGTCGCAGCCGATCACCAGGGCGCCGAGGACCTCCGGCTTCGCCGCGACGACGGAGGCCTTCGCCTCGGCGAGGGCGAGGGCCAGTTCGGCCGGGGTGGGCGCGGTGACGGCGTCCTCGTCGACTCCGCTGACGATCACCTCGGGGGTGAGTCCGGCCTGGCGGAGCAGCCCGAGCCGGGCGGGGGACTGGGAGGCGAGCACGAGCCGACGGCGGGGCTGATCTGTCATGCGATCAGCGTATCGGCGCATCCGCCCACCGGCGTGTCCGGATGCCCCGGAAGTCCTGCCGGACCTCTCGCGGCGCGTCTCACCGCACGCCGATCACGATCATCGCGAGGACCATGGCCAGCGCCACGAGAACGCCCAGCCGCCGCACCATCTCCTGCGTGTCCCGCAGTTCCTTCGGCGGCTCGTTCTCGGGGTCGGACCACAGCATGCCACCAGCGTGCGGCCGCGCCGGGGGAGGGCGCCTGAGTACGGGTACTCATGTCCGGGAGCCGGGAGCCGGGAGCCGGGAGCCGGGAGCCGGGAGCCGGTGCTGCGCGCCCGTGCGGCGGAGCCGCACATCGGGACAGCCCCGCGCCCCCCGGGGCCGGCTGCGGCTCAGCCCGGCCAGTACGTCCGCGCCCAGGCCGCAGGCCCCGGCTGGGGCAGGCGCCGGCCGGCGATGCGGGACGGGTCGGACCAGGAGTCACGGGGGGCGGGCGCGCCGGACGGCACGGCGGACGCCGCCGCGGCGCGCACCCGGACCACCGCCAGTGCGGCGGCCAGCTCCTCCGGGGTCGGGTTGCCCCGTACGACCTTGATCGTCATGGTGGCTCCAACAGGCCTAGAGAGGGATGTTGCCGTGCTTCTTCGGAGGCAGGGAGCTCCGCTTCGTCCGCAGTTGACGCAGCCCGCGGACGATGTGCCGGCGGGTGTCCGAGGGCATGATCACCGCGTCGACGTAGCCGCGCTCGGCCGCCACGTACGGGTTGAGCAGCGCGTCCTCGTACTCCTGCATCAGCCGGGCACGGGTGGCCGCTCCTTCTCCCTCCCCGGCGGACTCCGATTCGGCGATGGCGCGGCGGTGCAGGATGTTGACGGCGCCCTGCGCGCCCATCACCGCGATCTGCGCGGTGGGCCACGCCAGGTTGAGGTCGGCGCCCAGGTGCTTGGAGCCCATGACGTCGTAGGCGCCGCCGAAGGCCTTGCGGGTGATGACGGTGATCAGTGGGACGGTCGCCTCCGCGTACGCGAAGATCAGCTTGGCGCCGCGCCGGATGATGCCGTCGTGCTCCTGGTCGACCCCGGGCAGGAAGCCGGGCACGTCGACGAAGGTCAGGACCGGCACGTTGAAGGCGTCGCAGGTGCGCACGAAACGGGCCGCCTTCTCGGAGGCGGTGATGTCCAGGCACCCGGCGAACTGCATCGGCTGGTTGGCGACGACGCCGACCGGACGGCCCTCCACCCGCCCGTACCCGGTGATGATGTTCGGCGCGAACAGCGCCTGCGTCTCGAAGAACTCCCCGTCGTCCAGGACGTGCTCGAGCACCGTGTGCATGTCGTACGGCTGGTTCGCGCTGTCCGGGACGACCGTGTCCAGCTCGCGGTCCTCGTCGGTGACGGTGAGGTCCGCCTCCTCCGGGTACGCCGGGGGCTCGGCGAGGTTGTTCGACGGCAGGTACGACAGCAGCTGCTTGACGTACTCGATGGCGTCCTTCTCGTCCCCGGCCATGTGGTGGGCCACGCCCGAGGCGGAGTTGTGGGTGCGGGCGCCGCCCAGCTCCTCGAAGCCGACGTCCTCGCCGGTGACCGTCTTGATGACGTCCGGGCCGGTGATGAACATGTGCGAGGTCCGGTCGACCATGACCGTGAAGTCGGTGATCGCCGGGGAGTAGACCGCGCCGCCCGCGCACGGGCCGACGACCAGGCTGATCTGCGGGATCACCCCGGAGGCGTGGGTGTTGCGGCGGAAGATCTCGCCGTAGGCGCCCAGCGAGGCCACGCCCTCCTGGATCCGGGCGCCGCCGGAGTCGTTGATCCCGACGACCGGGCAGCCGGTCTTCAGGGCGAAGTCCATGACCTTGACGATCTTCTGCCCGTACACCTCGCCCAGCGCCCCGCCGAAGACCGTGAAGTCCTGCGAGAACACGGCGACCGGGCGGCCGTCGACGGTGCCGTACCCGGTCACCACACCGTCGCCGTAGGGGCGGTTGGCGTCCAGCCCGAAGCTGGTGGAACGGTGCCGGGCGAACTCGTCCAGTTCGACGAACGACCCCTCGTCGAGCAGCAGACCGATCCGCTCCCGGGCCGTCAGCTTGCCCTTGGCGTGCTGCTTCTCCACGGCACGTTCCGAACCGGCGTGCGTCGCCTCGTGAATGCGACGCCGCAGATCCGCGAGCTTGCCCGCGGTCGTATGAATGTCGGGCTGCTGCACTTCCGGCTCGGACATCGGGATACGGCTCCCTGCCTGCTCAAAAGGGGGGACGGTTACTCATCCGTAGCGTAGTGGGGGCCCCCGGGATCGGCAGTGCGGTCTTTCCCACACTGCTTCCCCCTTCACAGAGTGGGGAACGGGCTGGGATCCGCCCTGCTCCGGCCCCCTGGTTCCGCCCCGGTCACCCGGGTCCCGTGATCCGGTCTCCCGGCCCGTCCCCGCTGCGGTGCGCGGGAGGTCGTACCTAGGGTGGCCGCATGACGAAGTCACCGGATGACGAAGGCGCGAGTGGCCCGGACCTCCCGCCCGGGCCGAAAGGCGGGGCGGGACGCTGGTCCGATCTCGACCGCCCGCCGTTGAACGCCGCCGGCCTGCGCAGAGGCCTGGTGCGCGACGGCGGGCTGTGGCGGCAGCTCGACGTGGTGCAGCGCACCGGCTCCACCAACTCCGACCTCGTGGCCCGCGCCGGCGAGGGGACGGCCGACGAGGGGTCCGTGCTCGTCGCCGAGGAGCAGACCGCCGCACGGGGCCGCCTGGACCGGCAGTGGACGGCGCCGGCCCGCTCCGGTCTTTTTTTCTCCGTACTGCTGCGGCCCACCGAGGTGCCGGTGGCCCGCTGGGGCTGGCTGCCGCTGCTCACCGGCGTCGCGGTGGCCACCGGACTGTCCCGGACCGCCGGCGTCGACACGGCCCTGAAGTGGCCCAACGACCTCCTCGTCACCGTCGGCGGCGAGGAGCGCAAGGCCGCCGGGATCCTCGCGGAGCGGGCCGGGGACGACGGGGTGGTGATCGGCGTCGGGATCAACGTCAGCCTGCGCACCGACGAGCTGCCGGTGCCCACCGCCGGGTCGCTGGCGCTGGCCGGCGCGGTGACCACGGACCGGGACCCGCTGCTGCGGGGCGTGCTGCGGTCGCTCGAGGAGTGGTACGGGCGCTGGCGGGAGGCGGGGGGCGACCCGTCCGCGAGCGGCCTGCAGGAGACGTACGCGGCGGGGTGCGCGACCCTCGGGCGGGTGGTGCGTGCCGAGCTGCCGGGGGACCGGGTACTGCTGGGCGAGGCGGTCGCCGTCGACGGGGACGGGCGCCTGGTGCTGGCCACGGAGGAGGGGGTGCAGGAACCGGTGGGAGCGGGCGACATCGTGCACGTACGCCCCGTCGTCCCGTAGGACACGTCGTCCTGCAGGTCCCGCGGCCCGTAGTGCTTCGTCGGTCCTGCAGGTCCCGCCGGCCCCGCAGGCCGGGGGCGGGTGAGGGGCGCACGCGGGTGCGGGTGCGGGGACGGGCGAGGGGCGCACGCGGGCACGGGTGCGGGTACGGGTGCGTACGGTGGGTACTCCGATGCCGGGTGCGCCGGTCGTGCCACCTGCGGGCACCACCGGACGGAGTGAGCTGGCGCACACCTGCCGTAGAGTTGAGGCCGGTCGAGACATGGCCGTGGCAGATCGGAAGGGCAGCAACGCGTGACCGTCGACGACTCGGGCTCCGGAACGGAAGCGCAGGGCCGCGCGGAGCCTCCGCCACCCTCGGCCTCGCGCGAGCGGGGGGACGGCTCCCGTCCTCCCGACAACGGCGAGGACCCGCTCGCTCTGCGCCTCGAGCAGCTCATTCTGGGTGCCGAGCGCCGTTACACCCCCTTTCAGGCGGCCCGCAGCGCCAGTGTCACGGTGGAGCTGGCCACACGGTTCTGGCGGGCCATGGGGTTCGCCGACGTCGGTCAGGCCAAGGCGTTCACGGAGGCCGACGTCCTGGCGCTGCGCCGGCTGGCCGGCCTGGTCGAGGCGGGGCTGCTGAGCGAGGCCATGGCCGTGCAGGTGGCGCGGTCCACGGGACAGACCACCGCGCGACTGGCCGAGTGGCAGATCGACTCCTTCCTGGAAGGGCTGACCGAGCCGCCCGAGCTGGGCATGACGCGCACCGAGGTCACGTACCCCATCATCGAGCTGCTCCTGCCCGAGCTGGAGGAGTTCCTCGTCTACGTCTGGCGGCGGCAGCTCGCCGCCTCGGCCGGGCGGGTGCTCCAGGCCGCCGACGACGAGGAGATGGTGGACCGGCGGCTCGCCGTCGCGTTCGCCGACCTCGTCGGGTTCACGCGGCTGACCCGGCGCATGGAGGAGGAGGAGCTCGGCGAACTCGTCGAGGCCTTCGAGACGACCGCCGCCGACCTGGTGGCCGCGCGCGGCGGGCGGCTCATCAAGACCCTCGGCGACGAGGTGCTCTACGCCGCCGACGACGCGGGAACGGCCGCGGAGATCGCCCTGCGGCTGATCGAGACCATGGCGAACGACGAGACGATGCCGGAACTGCGGGTCGGCATGGCGTTCGGCACCGTCACCACCCGGATGGGCGATGTCTTCGGTACGACGGTGAACCTCGCCTCCCGGCTCACCTCGATAGCTCCTCGGGACGCCGTGCTCGTCGACACCGCCTTCGCCGAGGAACTGATCCGCACCGGTGACGCGCCCGCGTCCGAGGCGGCGGCCGAGGCGGAGAAGGCGGGCGAGCAACCGCCGACGTACCGCTTCGGGCTGCAGCCGATGTGGCAGCGGCCGGTACGTGGCCTGGGTGTGGTCGAGCCGTGGCTGCTCACGCGCCGGGACGATCCCCAGAGGCCGTGAGCGCCGGCCGCCTTTGTTCCGGCGGACCGGGCTCCGCCGAGACGGGCGGTCCGGGCGATCCGGTCGGCGTGTTCGTCGGCATGATGATTCCTCCCCTCCTGCGTACGCGCCCCCACGCGTCGCGGGGCCTCGCACGCCAGGTCTTCCCGTACGGGGCGGGGCCCGAGTGGGCGGGATGTCACTCGAACGGGTGGACGGGGGGCGAGGAAGGAACGGGACGCGCGCCCTTTTGCCGGAGGGCGACCGGCTGCGATGATCGGGACGACGGATGTTAACCCGCGTTAACCGGAGGGTGTCATGAGCGAGGAACGGTTCGGGGAGTTCGTGCTGGTGCGGCGGCACGGGCAGGGGCGTGTCGCGGAGCTCGTCCTCGACCGGCCCAAGGCCATGAACGCCGTCTCGACCGAGATGGCCCGGTCCCTCGCCGGGGCCTGCGCGGCGCTGGGGGAGGACTCGGCCGTACGGGTGGTGGTGCTGACCTCGTCGCACGAGCGGGCCTTCTGTGTCGGGGCCGATCTGAAGGAACGCAATTCCTTCAGCGACGCCGATCTGGTGCGCCAGCGGCCGGTGGCGCGCGGCGCGTACACCGGTGTGCTGGAGCTGCCGGTGCCCACGGTGGCGGCGGTGCACGGGTTCGCGCTGGGCGGCGGATTCGAACTGGCCCTGTCCTGCGATGTGATCGTCGCCGACGGGACGGCCGTGGTGGGGCTGCCCGAGGTGTCCGTCGGGGTGATCCCGGGCGGTGGCGGTACGCAGTTGCTGCCCCGGCGGGTGGGCGCCGCGCGGGCCGCCGAACTGATCTTCACGGCGCGCCGGGTGGAGGCCGCCGAGGCGCGGGAGCTGGGGCTCGTCGACGTACTCGTGGAGGCGGGGCGGGACCGGGAGGAGGCACTGGCCCTGGCCGCCGGGATCGCCGCCAACTCGCCGGTGGGGCTGCGGGCGGCCAAGCGGGCGCTGAGGCTCGGGCAGGGACTGGATCTGCCGGCCGGCCTCGAGGTGGAGGACGCCGCCTGGCGGTCGGTCGCGTTCTCGGGCGACCGCGCGGAGGGCGTCGCCGCCTTCAACGAGAAGCGCACGCCGGACTGGCCGGGGGAGTAGCGCGGATCCGGCCGCCCGGGGAGCATGGCCGCACTCCCCGTTCGCTCCCTAAATATGCCCATTCGTCCCGATCGTCCCTAGCCTGGAGGGATGGGTGAGGACAGCCGGCTGGCGGCGGTGGTGGAGCTGGCACAGGGCATGGCCGCCGCGCACAGCTCGCGGGAGGTCTGGCGGGCCGCGGCCCACGGGGCCCGCCGCGCGCTCGGCGGGAGTTTTGCCGCGCTGTCGGTGTGGGAGCGCGAGCTGGGGCGGCTGCGGGTCCTGGTCAACGTCGGCGAGCTGGCCGAGGGCGAGGAGGAGTTCCCGGACGGCGAGGCCTATCCCGTGCACCAGTTCGCCGAGATCACCGAGTTCCTGCACGAGCGGTGGGCGGCCGGTGGCGGTGAGCCGGACGCCTGGGTGGAGACCGCTCGGGGGCCGACGGAGGGGCGGCCCGGCTGTACCCACCAGCGGGTGGCGGCCCTGCGTCGGCGCGGACGCGGCTGCTGCGTGGTCGCCCCGATCGTGCTGCACGGGCGGGCGTGGGGTGAGCTGTACGTGGCCCGGCCGGTCGGCGCGCCCGTCTTCGGCTGGGGCGACGCCGACTTCGCGACGGTGCTGGCCGCTGTCGTCGCCGCCGGGATCGCGCAGACCGAGCGGCTGGAGGAGGCGCGGCGGCTGGCGTACACGGACGCGCTCACCGGGCTGGCCAACCGCCGGGCCGTGGACGTGCGGCTCGACGAGGCGGTCGAACGGCACCGCCGGGACGGTGCCGTCGTCAGCCTCGTCGTGTGCGACCTGAACGGGCTCAAGCGGGTCAACGACACCCTGGGGCATGCCGTCGGCGACCGGCTGCTCGAGCGGTTCGGGACCGTGCTGTCCCTGTGCGGGGCCATGCTTCCCGGCGCCCTCGCGGCGCGGCTCGGCGGGGACGAGTTCTGCCTGCTGGCGGTGGGGCCGCCCGCCGACGAGGCGGTCAAGGTGGCCGACGAAGTGTGCCGTCGCGCCGTGGAGTTGGGGATCGGGGACGGGGTGGCCTGCGGGGTGGCCTCCACCGGGGACGCCATCGGCCCCGTGCACTCCGCCCGGCGGCTCTTCCGGCTGGCCGACGCGGCGCAGTACCGCGCGAAGGCCGAGCGGGCACGCCGTCCCGTCGTCGCCGGGCGCGAGGGCCCGGGTGACCCGGTCGTACGCCTGGCGGACGAGCCGGTACGGGAGCCGGACGGCGAGCGGCGCAGGTTCCGGGGGCGGCACTCGCCGTAGGGCGGAGGGCGGGCGCACGACGGTAAGGGGTGACCACCGGTCCCGGTGGTGACGCCAACGAATTCACTGCGTACGCTCCTGAATATGGATATGCACACTGTGGTGGACGGGGAAGGCGCGAAGCGCGGCCTCGGAAGGGTGGTGGTGGGTGACGGGCGGGCGTTCGGCGTGACCGCGTCCGACGTGCTCGCCGTGGCGCGCGGCGGTGCCCGCATCGAGCTCTCCGGCGAGGCACTGGCCGCCCTCGCCGCCTCCCGCGAGATCGTGGACGCCCTGGCCGCCGAGCCGGACCCCGTGTACGGGGTGAGCACCGGCTTCGGCGCCCTGGCGACCCGGCACATCGGCCCCGAGCTGCGGGACCGGCTGCAGCGCAACATCGTCCGCTCGCACGCCGCCGGCATGGGGCCCCGCGTCGAGCGCGAGGTCGTCCGCGCCCTGATGTTCCTGCGGCTGAAGACCCTCTGCTCCGGGCACACCGGCGTACGCCCCGAGGTCGCGCAGGCGATCGCCGACGTGCTGAACGCCGGGATCACCCCCGTGGTGCACGAGTACGGTTCCCTCGGCTGCTCGGGCGACCTGGCCCCGCTGTCCCACTGCGCCCTGGCCCTGATGGGTGAAGGGGAGGCCGAAGGGCCCGACGGGACCCTGCGCCCCGCCGGCGACCTGCTCGCCGAGCACGGGATCCGGCCCGTCGAACTGCGGGAGAAGGAGGGGCTCGCCCTCCTCAACGGCACCGACGGCATGCTGGGCATGCTGGTCATGGCCCTCGCCGACCTCGACACCCTGTACCGGTCCGCGGACGTCACGGCCGCGATGAGCCTGGAGGCGCTGCTCGGCACCGACAAGGTCCTCGCCCCCGAACTGCATGCCGTCCGCCCGCACCCCGGCCAGGCCGCCAGCGCCGCCAACATGCTGGCCGTGCTGGCCGGTTCGGGCCTGACGGGGCATCATCAGGACGACGCCCCGCGGGTCCAGGACGCCTACTCGGTGCGCTGCGCCCCGCAGGTCGCGGGTGCCGGGCGGGACACGATCGCGCACGCCCGGCTGGTCGCCGAGCGCGAACTCGCCGCCGCCATCGACAATCCGGTGGTCCTGCCCGGCGGCACCGGTCCGGGGGCGCTCGGGCCCGGAGGCGGGCGGGTGGAGTCCAACGGCAACTTCCACGGTGCCCCGGTGGCCTACGTGCTGGACTTCCTCGCCATCGCCGTCGCCGACCTCGGCTCCATCGCCGAGCGCCGTACCGACCGGCTGCTGGACAAGAACCGCAGCCACGGGCTGCCGCCGTTCCTCGCCGACGACCCGGGCGTCGACTCCGGTCTGATGATCGCTCAGTACACGCAGGCCGCGCTCGTGAGCGAGCTCAAGCGGCTGGCCGTCCCGGCGTCCGCGGACTCGATCCCGTCCTCCGCGATGCAGGAGGACCACGTCTCGATGGGCTGGTCGGCCGCCCGCAAGCTGCGTACCTCGGTCGACAACCTCACCAGGGTCATCGCCGTCGAACTGTACGCCGCCGCGCGGGCGGTGGAGTTGCGCGAGGGTCTCACTCCGGCGCCCGCCACCCGGGCCGCGGTCGAGGCCGCGCGACGGGCCGGTGTGGGCGGTCCCGGCCCGGACCGCCATCTCGCGCCCGACCTCGCCGCGGCGGAGGCGTTCGTACGCGACGGGCGGCTGCTGGCGGCTGTGGAACAGGTCACCGGCCCGCTGCGGTGACGGCAACCGCGGCGCAGGGAAGGCCGCGGTCAAAGTCGGCCCAAGGGAAGGTCGAGCAGGTCAAAAGTCGAGCCGTTCCCGGCGGACCGAGTAGACGACGAAGCCCGCGCCGAGGGTGAGGCAGGCGGTGCCGCCGGCGATGTAGGGCGTGCTGTTGAAGCTGCCGGTGTCGGCGAGCCGGACCTCCCCGACGGTGCCGTCGTACGACGCGGTCGAGGTGTCGGCCGAGATGCTGGAAGCGACCCTTGCCTGCTCTGTGACCTGCGGAGACGGGCTTGCCGGGACGGTTCCTCTCGCCGGGGCGTCGGAGGTCGCGTTGGCGGACGGGACGAACCACAGGGCGCACAGCAGAGTGCCCGCGGCGGTGGCGGTCAGCAACGGACGGAGCGCGGATGACACGGAATATCGATCCCCTTGTGGCGCTGGCGAATTGGCCGTGTGGGCTGATGGTAGTGAAAGTCTCGGGTCACAGGAAAGTCACGGGAGCCGGAGCCGTACGCTCCGGGCATGAGCACTCCAGAGACATCACGGTTTGTACGGCTTCGGGTCGACCTTGTTCTCGAGGTCGGCGACGAGGACGCCGTGGCCAGGGCGGCGCTGGCCAGGATCGCGGACGACGGCGACCTGTCGGCCGAGGAGCAGGAGCCGGCCCGGGGTGCGGTGACCGGGGACACGGCCGAGGCGCTCGCGCATCTCGTCGACCCGTTCGGGCTGGTCGGTGACGTGCCGGGCGTGGAACTCCAGCAGGCCTCGTGGAGCAGCGAGGAGATCGACTACGACCCGGACTCGCCCCAGTGGGACCTCGACGGGGACGGGTTCGACGGCGACGGGTTCGGTGATGACGGGTTCGGTGATGACGGATTCGACGGTGACGGATTCGACGGTGACGGAACCGACGAGGCGTCAGGCGCCGGCGCAGCGGGGGGCGGTCCAGGCGAACGCGACAAATAGCTCAATGTGAGCATGGTCCGCGAAACAGTAAAAAGGTGCAAAGTTTTGAATGGGGCTTAAATGTTATAAGTAGGGCGCGAATGAAGTGAATTGCCGCGGCCGGCGTGACTGGCCGGCCCGGTTTGGGGAAATCGTGACCCCGGGCGGCAACCGTTGCCCGGGGGCCGACGTCTCTGGTGACGCACGGGCCGATCATCCCCGCCCGGCCGTGACGGACGTGGTGAGCCCCACATTCGCGGCCCGTGTGGAACGGGACCTGCCGGTCGTAGCGTTGAAGTGTTCGACGGGGACTCTCGGCTTCGGGTGCGGGGCCCGTGCGGTTCGGGCAAGCGGCGACGATGGAGAAGCGTGTGATGACGGACGGTAAGCGGCGCAGGGGTCTGACGGCTGCGTCCGCTCTGCTCGGCGGAGTGATGGTGCTCTCGGCGTGTTCCGGCGGCGGCGGTGAGGACACGGGCTCCGGTGGGGACAGCGGCAAGGGCACGTCGCAGGCCCAGGTCGACGAGGCGGCGGCCAAGAAGACCTCCGAGGCCCAGATCGAGATCACGCCGAAGGACGGCTCCAACAACGCCTCCATCAACAACTCCGCCGCGGTCGCCGTGACCAAGGGCACGCTCACCGAGGTCAAGATGACGACCACCGACGGCACCGTCGTCGAGGGTGAGATATCCGCGGACAAGAAGAGCTGGAAGCCCAGCGGCCAGCTGGAGCGCGCCACCACCTACAAGCTGGCTGCCACCGCCGAGGACTCCGAGGGCCGCGCCGCCCACGAGAACGCGTCGTTCACCACGGTCTCGCCGACCAACAGCTTCATCGGCACCTTCACCCCGGACGACGGCTCGACCGTGGGCGTCGGCATGCCGGTGTCGATCAACTTCGACAAGGCGATCAGCAACAAGGCCGAGGTCCAGAAGGGCATCACCGTCTCCACCACCAGCGGTCAGGAGGTCGCCTGCCACTGGTTCAACGCCAACCGCATGGACTGCCGTCCCGAGGACTACTGGCAGGAGAACTCCACCGTCACCCTGAAGCTGGCGCTCGACGGCGTCGAGGGTGCCGAGGGCGTCTACGGCGTCCAGCAGAAGACGGTGAACTTCAAGATCGGCCGCAACCAGGTCTCGATCGTCGACGCCGACACCAAGCAGATGAAGGTCACGCAGAACGGCAAGACCGTCCGGACGATCCCGATCTCCGCCGGGTCGCCCGAGAACAAGACGTACGAAGGCAAGATGGTGATCTCCGAGAAGTTCAAGGAGACCCGGATGAACGGCGCGACCGTCGGCTTCACCGACGACGACGGCGAGGGCGAGTACGACATCAAGGACGTGCCGCACGCCATGCGCCTGAGCACGTCGGGCACCTTCATCCACGGCAACTACTGGGGCGCCAAGTCCATCTTCGGCAGCGTCAACACCAGCCACGGCTGCGTCGGCCTGGCCGACGTCAAGGGCGCGGACGACCCGAACACCCCGGGCTCCTGGTTCTACGACAACTCGATCGTCGGTGACGTCGTCGTCGTGCAGAACACCGGTGACAAGACGATCGCCCCGGACAACGGCCTCAACGGCTGGAACATGGACTGGGCCCAGTGGAAGGCGGGCTCGGCGGTCTGACCCGGCCGCCGGCCCCACCCGGCACCCACTGCCCGACCCGCCCGATGCCCGACCGATGCCGCCGTCCGCCCGAAAGGGCGGGCGGCGGCATCGCTTCGTTCGCGTGGCCGGGCTGTCTTCTCATGCGGCTCTTATCCCGGGCTCAACACTTCATCACGGGCCGTCCCTAGCTTGCCCTCTATGTTCTTCACCTATCTGAGGCGCGAACTGCGCCGCCGCAGAAAAGCGGCCCTCGTCGTCGCCTCCGGCCTCGCGCTCGGTATCGCGCTGGTCATCGTCGTCAGCTCCGTGTCCTCCGGGATGGGCAAGGCGCAGGAGAAGGTCCTGCAGTCGCTGTACGGACTGGGCACGGACATGACGGTCACCAAGGCCGTGGAGGTGCCCGAAGAGGGCGCGGAGCGCCCGGAGCGCCCGGAGCGGCCGAGCTTCAGCTTCGACGCCCAGGACGAGGACTCCGGCGAGGAGCAGAGCACCGACCGCGTCATGGTGCAGGGCTTCCAGAGCCTGGCCGGCTCCACCGTGGACAAGGTAGGCGAGCAGAGCGGTGTCGCCGACGCCGTGGGCGGGCTGAGCCTCCAGGTCGTCAAGGTCAGCGGCGAGTTCACCCGCGGCCAGGTCCAGCAGGACGACGGGAGCGGCGGGAGCGGCGGGAGCGGCCGGGAGGGCGCCCCCGGCGGGGCCGCGCCGTCGGAGGGCGGCGGCCGGGTGCAGGGCGGCGGCGCCGACTTCGAGGTCAACAGCTACTCCGTCTACGGCACCGACGTCACCGAGTCGGAGCTCGGCCCGCTGACCTCCTCCGGGATCACCGACGGCCGGACCTTCAAAGCGAGCGAGACCGACGCGAAGGTGGCCGTCGTCGACTCCGCCCACGCCAAGGAGAAGGAGCTCGAGACCGGTGACACCGTCACCGTCAAGAGCACCAAGTTCAAGATCATCGGTATCGCCACCGCCGAGAGCGGAGACGCCGCCGCCGACCTCTACCTCCCGCTGAAGCAGGCCCAGACCCTCGCCGACGCCGAGGACGAGGTCACCACGATCTACGTCCGGGCGACCGACTCGCAGCAGCTCGGCAGTGTCAAGTCCGCGATCCGGAAGAACGTTTCGGGAACGACGGTCACCACCTCCGCCGACCTCGCGGACACCGTCTCCGGCTCGCTGTCCACCGCGTCCTCCCTCGCCACCGGCGTCGGCACGTGGCTGTCGGCCGCGGTGCTCGTGGCCGCGTTCCTCGTCGCCGGGCTGCTCACCTCCTCGGCGGTCTCCCGCCGGGTGCGCGAGTTCGGCACGCTGAAGGCGCTCGGCTGGAAGTCGGGGCGGGTGACCGGACAGGTGGTCGGCGAGGCGCTCGTGCACGGCCTGATCGGCGGCGCGCTCGGTATCGCGCTCGGCCTGGCGGGCGCCTACGCCGTCACCGCGATCAGCCCCACCCTGCAGGCCGAACTCGCCGGCGGCGGAGCCGGCGCGGGCGGTCGCGGCGGCATGGGCGGCCCGGGCGGCGGTCCCGGCCGGGAAGCGGCTGCCAAGACCCTCGAGGTCGCCCTCACCGCGCCGGTCAGCCTCACGACCGTCGCCCTCGCGGTGGGCCTCGCGGTGGCCGGCGGTCTCGTCGCCGGTGCCTTCGGCGGCTGGCGCGCCTCCCGCCTCCGGCCGGCGGATGCCCTGCGCCGCGTCGCGTAACGCCGCTGCGCCCGGCGCCGCCCGGGACCGCCGGCGGCGCCGGCACCCGCACCGCGGGGCCCCGCCCCGCTGCCGACGGGCCCGCACCCTCTCACCGCAATCCAGGAGTTGACCCATGTACGCACTCAAAGGCGTCACCCGGCGCTACACCCGGGGCAAGGACACCGTCCACGCCCTCGACGGCATCGACCTGACGATCCCCGACGGCGACCGGCTCGTCATCCAGGGCCCCACCGGCGGCGGCAAGTCCACACTGCTGCAGATGCTCGGCGCGCTCGACCGCCCCAGTTCCGGCGAGATCCTCCTCGACGGCACCGACCTGGCCAAGCTGCCGGAGGCCCGGCTCACCCGGGTGCGCAGCGAGAGCATCGGCTTCGTCTTCCAGTCCTTCAACCTGATCCCGACCCTCACCGCGCAGGAGAACGTCGAGACCGCGCTCGTCCCGCTCGGGGTGAGGACGAAGGAACGCCGCGAGAAGGCCGCCGAGGCGCTGGCCGCGGTCGGGCTCGGCGAGCGGCTCGGACACCTGCCCGCCGAGATGTCCGGTGGCCAGCAGCAGCGGGTGGCCATCGCCCGGGCGCTGGTGAAGGAACCGAAGGTGCTGCTCGCCGACGAACCCACCGGAAACCTCGACGAGTCGATGCGCGACGAGATCATGGACGTACTGATCCGGATGTGGAAGGAGCTCGGGCTCACCTTCGTCATGGTCACCCACGACTCCACCCTGGCGAAGCAGGCCCCGCGCGTGGCGACCATCCGCAAGGGCCGCGTCACGGTCGAGGAGAACGTGGGCGCCTGACCCGCGGACACGGCGCGTCCCCGCCGCCGGTCGGGTACCGGTGAGGAAGGGCTCCGAAGCTGTTTCCGGGGCCGGCGGGGTTGCCGGCAGGGCGGGCCTGCTCCCGGCCCCGCGTACGGCTCCGTGACTTCGTGGCCGGGGCGGACCGCGTGAGGTTCCCCCCGCTGGCCGGACAGCTTGATACTGGGACGGATGGTCCCGGAGGAAGCAGTCACAGGTAGTGAGTAGCAAGAGCAACATGAGTAAGCGGTACACGGCCGAGTTCAAGCGGGACGCGGTCGCCTTGGCGTTGTCCTCGGAGAAGACGGTCACCGAGGTCGCGAGGGATCCGGGCGTGAGTCCGGAAGGGCTGCGGGGGTGGGTGAAGCAGGCGAAGGCCGACCGCGGTGAGGGACCCGCCGGGGCTTTGACCAGTGCGGAGCGTGAGGAGTTGGTCCGGCTGCGGCGGAGGGTTCGCGAGCAGGAGGCCACGATCGAGGTTCTGGGGAAAGCGACCGCCTTCTTCGCTCGGGACAAGATGAGGTAGACACCGTGGCACGGTGTCGTTTCATCGATGCGGAGAAGGCATCGGAGGGTAATCCCGCAGGTCACAGTGTTGCTTTTCTGTGCCGTGTGCTGGGAGTGCCCCGTTCCACCTACTACGCGCACAGGGCGTCACGGCCGGCCCGGTCGGTGCGGGAGCGGGCCGAGGAGGTGCTGGTGGGCGAGATCCGGGTGCTTCACGCCGGATCTCGCGGTGCCTACGGGGCCCCGCGGATCCACGCCGCCCTGCGGCGGGCCGGGCGGGTGGTGAACTCCAAGAGGATCGAGCGGCTGATGCGCAAGCACCGGATCGTCGGGATCGCCCGCCGCCGGCGGCGGGGCCTGACCCGGCAGGCGAAGCGGGCGGTGTTCGCGCTCGACCTGATCGGCCGGGACTTCACCGCGCCCCGGCCCGGGATGCGGCTCGTCGGCGACATGACTGAACTCGGCATGCTGGAAGGGAAGTTGTACCTGGCGACCTGTATCGATCTCGCGACGCGGGAGGTGGTCGGCTGGGCGATGGCCGACCACCACCGCGCCGAGCTGCCGGTCGCCGCCTTGCGGATGGCGGCCGGGCGTGGCGGCCTGGAGCCGGGTTGCGTCATGCATACGGATCGCGGCAGCGAGTGCACGAGTGACGAATTCCGCAGCGAAATACGCAAGTTGGGCATGAGGCAGTCGATGGGGCGCGTCGGCTCTTGTTACGATAATGCCGCCGCAGAAAGTTGGTTCGCCATCCTGAAAGCGGAGATCGGGACGACCATGTGGGAGACCCGGGAGGCCGCCCGGGCCGACGTTTTCCGCTACGTCGAGGTCGAGTACAACCGCAGCCGGCTCCGTCGGCACCCCGACTACGGGTACGTCACCCCGCTCGAAACGAGATCCTTGCTCAGGCAGAGCCTCGTCCCGGCAGCGTAAACACCCGCTGTCCAGTTCGCGGGGGGAACTTCCACCACGGTGTCCGCGCCGCTCGACCTCGACGCGTACCTGTCGCTGCTGCGGACGGACAGCGCGCTGGTGAACGTGGGCGCCCCCGAGCAGCCCGTCTCGCTCAACCTCTTCTCGGTGATCGCCGGACGCAAGACCCTCGCGGGTTCGAGCATCGGCGGCATCCGGCAGACCCAGGAGATGCTGGACTTCTGCGCCGCGCACGGCATCGGCGCTGAACAGCGACGTCCGCTACCGCTTCGTGATCGACACGGCGACGATCCGACACCCGGCCCGGCTCGGCCCGGCTCGGCTCGGCCCGGCCCGGCTCGGTCAGGCCCGGTCAGGCCTGACGGACGAAGCCGTGACCCGGGCCCCGGCGCGCCGGGGCCCGGGCCGGTCGGCGTCCGCCGCGGTCACTGCGGCAGGGTCGCCGGGCTGCCGCCGTTGGCCTCGTAGCCCGCGACCGCCAGGGCCCGGTAGACCGCGAACTCCGCGGCCGGGTCGGGGGACAGGGTCCAGGGAAGCGCGCCGACGTGGCCGTCGATGTGTACCAGCTGGTCCATGGCCTCCGCCCAGCGCTCACCGCGGACCAGGAAGAAGACCAGCAGATGCCGGACGTGGGCCGCCATCGGGTCGTCCGGGCGGGCCGCGTGCACCGCGTGCAGCGCGCCGTGGACCGCCTTCGTCACCACCTGGCTCTGGTAGAAACCACTGACCAGGTTCACCTCCGGAAGGTGCTCGAACACCGCGAACAGCGGCATCGCGGCCAGCAGCGACCCCTGCGGTGCCCGCGCCGCCGCGGCCTCCGCGAACGAGTTCGCCAGCTCCCGCGAGCCGTGCCACTTCTCGCACCAGTAGTGCAGCGCGGCCAGGTGGGCGCCCATGTGGGCCGGCGCGCGGTCCAGGATCTTCAGCCAGACCTGCTCGAACTCCGCCCGCTCGTAAGCCAGTCCGCGGGCCACCGACAGCTCCACGATGTACGGGACCGGGTCACCGGGGGCCAGCAGCGCCGCCTCGCCGCACGCCGCCTTCGCCTCCTCCATGATGATCCGGAACTCGTCCGTCCCGGGCGCCGCCGTACGCCACGCCTGCTGCACCAGGAACTCGGCGTGCACCGCCGCGCCGCCCGCGTCCTTGGGCGCCTCCGAGCGCCACACCCGAAGCCACTGCCCGCCCGCGGACTCACCGGCCGCCCCGCCGGGCCGCGCGGTGAGCTCCAGGGAGGCGGCGCCCGCGAAGGCCTGCACGCGCTGCCAGCGCAGCTCGCTCGTCGCCTCGGTGCCGGCCAACAACTGCTGGGCCCCGCGGTAGTCCCGGGTGCGCTGCACCAGGTCCAGGACGTCCAGCAGGTCCTGGTCGGGTCCGGGCATGCGGACGTCCAGCTCCTCCTCGAGGGCGAAGCCGTACCCGGCCGGGTCCGCCGCGTCGGGGTGTCCGGCCGGTACCTGCGTGATCCCGCCGCGCCCGCGCCTCAGGAACGGCAGCACCACGAAGCCGATCATGACCACCGCGAGCAGGACCAAGAGAATCTCCATGTCCCAAGCGAACCAGATCGCGCCGTCACTTGGCCAACGTGGCGCCGGACCTGTGGACAACCCGACTTCCGGCGCCGGGGGCGCGGGCGCACTACCCTCGGTGCACATGAGCGACACGCACATCAGCCAGCACTTCGAGACGCTCGCGATCCACGCGGGCAACACGGCCGACCCCCTGACGGGCGCGGTCGTCCCGCCGATCTACCAGGTCTCCACGTACAAGCAGGACGGTGTCGGCGGCCTGCGCGGCGGCTACGAGTACAGCCGCAGCGCCAACCCGACCAGGACCGCGCTGGAGGAGAACCTCGCGGCCCTGGAGGGCGGCCGCCGCGGCCTCGCGTTCGCGTCCGGGCTGGCGGCCGAGGACTGCCTGCTGCGTACGCTGCTCGCCCCCGGCGACCACGTGGTGATCCCGAACGACGCGTACGGCGGCACGTTCCGCCTGTTCGCCAAGGTCGTCGCCCGCTGGGGCGTGGAGTGGTCGGTGGCCGACACCAGCGACCCGGCGGCGGTCCGGGCCGCCCTCACCCCGAAGACCAGGGCGGTATGGGTGGAGACTCCCTCCAACCCGCTGCTCGGCATCACCGACATCGCCGCCGTCGCCCAGGTCGCCCGGGACGCCGGCGCCCGCCTCGTCGTCGACAACACCTTCGCCACCCCCTACCTCCAGCAGCCGCTCGCGCTCGGCGCGGACGTCGTCGTGCACTCCCTGACCAAGTACATGGGCGGCCACTCGGACGTCGTCGGCGGTGCCCTGGTCACGGGCGACGCGGAGCTCGGCGAGGAGCTCGCCTACCACCAGAACGCGATGGGCGCGGTCGCCGGGCCGTTCGACTCCTGGCTGGTGCTGCGCGGCGCCAAGACGCTCTCCGTGCGCATGGACCGGCACAGCGAGAACGCCACCAAGGTCGCCGACATGCTCAGCAGGCACGCGCGCGTGACGAGCGTCCTCTACCCGGGGCTGCCCGAGCACCCCGGCCACGAGGTCGCCGCCAAGCAGATGCGAGCCTTCGGCGGCATGGTCTCCTTCCGCGTGGAGGGCGGCGAGGAGGCGGCCGTCGAGGTCTGCAACCGGGCCGAGGTGTTCACGCTCGGCGAGTCCCTGGGCGGCGTCGAGTCACTGATCGAGCACCCCGGACGCATGACGCACGCGTCCGTCGCGGGCTCCGCCCTCGAGGTCCCCGCCGACCTGGTCCGCCTCTCCGTCGGCATCGAGAACATCGACGACCTGCTCGAGGACCTCCAGCAGGCGCTCGGCCGCTGAGGGCCGCCGCCGGAGCCCGGGTCGACGGGGTGGGGCCGCCCTCGGCGGCGGCTCCACCCCGAAGCCGCGCCCGCACGCGGCGCGCACCGCTCGGCCGGCCCGCCGCGCACCGCTCGGCCGGCCGTACGACGCGGCCCGGGAGCTCAGGAGGCCGGCTGTTCGTCCTGCCCCGGCAGGGCCGGTGCCGCCATCCGGGCGGACAGCGCGCTGTTGAAGCGCGTGAGGAGCGCGCAGAACGCCTCTCGCTCCTCCTGCTCCCAGTCCTCCGTCAGTTCGGCCATCAACCGACGTCGTGAGGAACGGACCTCCTCCAGACGCGACTGCCCGCGCGGAGACAGCTGGAGCACCACCGCCCGGCCGTCCTCGGGGTGCGAGGTGCGTTTCACCAGACCGGTGTCCACCAGCGGGGCCACCTGGCGGGTGACCGTCGACGAGTCGATGCCCATGCTCGCGGCGAGCGCCTTGACCCCCATCGGGCCTTCGTTGTCCAGGCGGTTGAGCAGCAGATAGGCGGCGCGGTCCATGGAGTTGCGCACCTGGCCGACACCGCCGAGCCGGGTCTGTTCGGCGCGGCGGGCGAACAGCGCCACCTCGTGCTGCAGCTTTTCGAGGAGGCCGGGGTCACCGACGGTCGTCATGTCCATCGACATGTCAGGTGTTGTGGGCATGGCCGGAGGCTCACTTCGTGAAGGGCTGCTAATTGGGGGACAGGGTACGCGGCCGGAGGCGGGCCGTAGCGACGCTTCGCAAAGCCGCGTCCGCCCGTTGGTCACCGCGTCCGCCCGTCTCCCGTGAACTGCGATGCTGGAGTCATGAGCTACGGCACGGCTGACTCCTTGCGCACCGTCACCCTCGATGACGTACGCGGTGCCCGGAAGACGCTCCAGGGCGTTGCCCGGACGACCGCGATGGAGAGCAGCAGGCACCTGTCCCGCACGGTGGGCACCCCGGTACACCTGAAGTGCGAGAACCTCCAGCGGACGGGTTCGTTCAAGTTGCGCGGCGCGTACGTCCGGATCGCCGGGTTGCTGCCGGAGCAGCGCGCCGCCGGCGTCGTCGCCGCGAGTGCCGGAAACCACGCGCAGGGCGTCGCGCTCGCGTCCTCGCTGCTCGGGGTGGATTCGACGGTGTTCATGCCGAAGGGCGCCCCGCTGCCGAAGATCAGCGCCACCCGGGAGTACGGAGCCGAGGTGCGCCTGCACGGCCAGGTGGTCGACGAGGTGCTGGCCGCCGCCGAGGAGTACGCGGCCGACACGGGTGCCGTGCTCATCCACCCCTTCGACCACCCCGACATCATCGCCGGCCAGGGCACCGTGGGTCTGGAGATCCTGGAGCAGTGCCCGGAGGTGCGCACGGTCGTCGTCGGTATCGGCGGCGGCGGGCTGGCCGCCGGGATCGCGGTCGCGGTGAAGGCGCTGCGGCCGGACGTACGGATCATCGGGGTGCAGGCGGAGGGCGCGGCCGCGTATCCGCCCTCGCTGGCGGCCGGGCACCCGGTGTCGGTGCGCGCCCCGGCGACGATGGCCGACGGCATCAAGGTGGGACGGCCCGGCGACGTGCCGTTCGGGATCGTCGGCGAGCTGGTCGACGAGGTCCGCACCGTCACCGAGGGCGAACTGTCGGCCGCGCTGCTGCTGTGCCTGGAGCGGGCCAAGCTGGTCGTGGAGCCGGCCGGGGCGAGCCCGGTCGCGGCGCTGCTGAGCCGCCCCGATGCCTTCGACGGGCCGGTCGTCGCCGTGCTGTCCGGTGGCAACGTCGACCCGGTGCTGATGGAGCGGGTGCTGCGGCACGGCATGGCCGCGCAGGGCCGCTACCTGGCCGTACGGCTGCGCCTGCCGGACCGGCCGGGCGCCCTCGCGACGCTTCTCGGGGCCCTGTCGGTGGCCGACGCCAACGTCCTCGACGTGAGCCACGTACGGACCGACCCCCGGCTCGGGCTCACGGAGGTGGAGGTCGAGGTGCACCTCGAGACGAAGGGCCCGGCGCACCGCGCCGAGGTCGACCGGATCCTGCGCGACGCGGGCTACACGGTCATCGACTGACCCCGGCCCGGCCGGGCGGCACGACGAAACCCCCGGCAGTCTCCCTGTCGGGGAGAGCCGCCGGGGGCCGGTCGGGGGCGCGCCGCGTACGGAGTCCGGCGTGCGGGGTCCCGGCACACGGAGTTTTGGTCGTGCGGAGTCCCGGTCGTGCGGACGCGCAGGACGGAGCCGGCTGGAGTCAGCCGTCGTACGGCTCGGCCTTGAGGATCTTCACCGAGGCCTTCCTGCCGTTCGGCAGCTCGTACTCCGCCTCCTCGCCGACCTTGTGGCCGTTGACCCCGGCACCCAGCGGGGACTGCGGTGAGTACGTCTCGATGTCCCCGCTCGCGTATTCCCGCGAGGCGAGGAGGAAGGTCAGCGTGTCGTCCTCGTCGCCGTCGAAGGCGATCGTGACGACCATGCCGGGCGCCACCGAACCGTCGGCCGCCGGCGCCTCACCGACCTTGGCGCTCTCGAGGAGCTGGGTGAGCTGCCGCACGCGGAGCTCCTGCTTGCCCTGCTCCTCCTTGGCCGCGTGGTACCCGCCGTTCTCCCGCAGGTCGCCCTCCTCGCGCGCGGCGGCGATCTTGGCGGAGATCTCCGTACGCGCGGGACCAGTAAGGTACTCAAGCTCGTCCTTGAGCTTGTTGTACGCCTCCTGGGTCAGCCAGGTGACGTTCTCGCTGGTCTGGGTCACTGGTGCTCCTCGTAGGTACGTGGGGATGCAAAGCTCGCCCTCCCTGAAGGATGTTCTTCCACGGATGGGCGAAACCACGAGCCTAACAATTCAGCGGTGGAAGGGGGAGGACATAAGCCACCAGAATCCTGTTCCCGCAGGTCAGCGGCGCTGCATTTGCCACAACATCCGGACAGGTCCTAGTCGGCGTGGCAGCCGAGGAGCTCGGCCGAGGTGCCCGGGGACGTCGTGCGCAGCGTGACGACCCTGTCGACGCGGGTGTCGTCCCCGCCGAAGCGGAAGTCGGCGCGACCCACCTCGGCACCGTCGCCGGCCTGCGACCGCACCGTGCAGTAGCCCTCGACGCCGGCGTCCTTGTGGACCTCCAGACGCACCCGCACCTCGGTCTTCGAGACGTCGAAGGAGATCAGCTCACCGCTGATCTCGTTCTGGACGACGTAGTGGTAACCGAACCAGCCGAACAGGGCGAGCACGACCGCGGCCAGACCCGCACCGACGATCTGGAGAGTGCGGTCCGCGCGTTCGTCCGAGGAGCGGCCGTAACGGCTCTCGGGCGGTCGCGTGCTCGCCGTACTCATGGTCGTCTCCTCGGCAGGAACGGGACGCGTACTTTCGGGAAGTCCCGGAGGCGGACTCCGGAATTATTCGTCCCCGGCTTCGGTCACTATAGAAGCCTTCCGCCCACCGCCCGACCGCCACCCCACCGGGACGCCCGGGGAACACCTACCTCCACGGGACGGCCGCCGGCGGTATCGCGCGCCGGGTGCGCGGGGCGCCTGACGACTTGCCGACTTGAGGAATGAGTCTTGACTGACCAGCTGCGACTGATGGCCGTGCACGCCCACCCCGACGACGAGTCGAGCAAGGGCGCGGCCACCATGGCGAAGTACGTGTCCGAGGGGGTGGACGTGCTGGTCGTGACCTGCACGGGCGGGGAGCGCGGCTCCATCCTCAACCCCAGACTGCAGGGCGACCCGTACATCGAGGAGAACATCCACGAGGTGCGCAGGAAGGAGATGGACGAGGCCCGGGAGATCCTCGGGGTGAAGCAGGAATGGCTCGGCTTCGTCGACTCCGGCCTGCCCGAGGGCGACCCGCTGCCCCCGCTGCCCGAGGGCTGCTTCGCCCTTCAGGACGTGGACACGGCGGCCGGGGAGCTGGTGCGGAGGATCCGCGCGTTCCGTCCCCAGGTGATCACCACCTACGACGAGAACGGCGGCTACCCGCACCCCGACCACATCATGACCCACAAGATCACGATGGTGGCCTTCGAGGGCGCGGCGGACACCAAGGCGTACCCGGAGGACGAGTTCGGCCCGGCCTTCCAGCCGCTGAAGGTCTACTACAACCAGGGTTTCAACCGCCCCCGCACCGAGACGCTGCACCAGGCGCTGCTGGACCGCGGCCTGGAGTCGCCGTACGGGGACTGGCTCAAGCGCTGGTCGGAGTTCGAGCGCAAGGAGCGCACCCTCACCACGTACGTCCCGTGCGCGGACTTCTTCGAGATCCGTGACAAGGCCCTGGTCGCGCACGCCACACAGATCGACCCCGACGGCGGCTGGTTCCGGGTTCCGATGGACATCCAGAAGGAGGTCTGGCCCACCGAGGAGTACGAGCTGGCGAAGTCCCTCGTCGACACCTCCCTCCCCGAGGACGACCTCTTCGCGGGCATCCGCGACAATGCCTGACATGAGCGCAAGCGCACACCTGGCAATGAGCCACCTGGTCACCCTCGCCGAGCTCGACGAGGACAAGGTCACCCCCGGTGTCCTCGGCTTCATCGTGTTCGCGGTGATGGCCCTGGCGGTCTGGGGCCTGATGAAGTCGATGAGCCGGCACATGAACCGGGTCGACTTCGCCGAGTCGGGGCCCCGGGCGGCGGAACCCGGGAACACCGGGCAGCCGGCCGCCGGCGCGGCGGGCAGGAAGCAGAGCTGATCCGCGTAGCCCTCCGGTGGCGGAGGGCTACGCGGCAGCACGCGCGGGCGGCTGCGCCCCGCAGGGCCGCGCGCGTCACACGGTGACCCGCGTCACCCGGGCGCCCGCCCCGCCGTCCGGGCTTCTCCCGCCGTCCGCTGGCGCGGCCTTCCGGTGGGGGCTCCGCCGGTCCGTTTCGGGCGGCCGTCTCGGCACGCTGTCCGCCGCCGGCCCCTCCTGCCGCCGCCCCACCCTGCCGTCCGGGCTTCTCCCGCCGTCCGCTGGCGCGGTCTTCCGGCCGGGGCTCCGCCGGTCCGGCCCGCCCCGCCGTCCGGGCTTCTCCCGCCGTCCGCTGGCGCGGCCTTCCGGTGGGGGCTCCGCCGGTCCGTTTCGGGCGGCCGTCTCGGCACGCTGTCCGCCGCCGGCCCGGCCCGCCCCGCGCCCGGTGAGCAGAGGCGTTCGTGTCACCGCACCGGGCCCACCGTCATCCCGCCGGGCCGCCCCGCGTCTGCGAGCCCACGGCCACCCCCATCACCTCGCGCGCGTGACGGCTGGGGACCATGCCCAGGCGCCAGGCCTGCCAGCCCGCCTCCAGGCTCGCCCCCCGCTCCAGCAGCAGCCGGTAGGCGTCCACGTAGTCGCCCAGCTTGCCGTCGCGGGCGGCGTGCGCGGTCCGGCCGAGCTGGGCCAGCTCCTCCAGGGCCACCGCCGTACCGACCTCCGTACCGCCGGGGGCCGCGTACGGCAGCAGGGTGCAGCGCAGGAACCGGGCCCAGTCCTCCCCGCGCCGGTCCCCGTAGGATGCGAACAGCGCCGCCGCCTCGTCGCACAGGGCCAGCGCCTGCTGCGTACGGGCGTTGCCGGCGTCGACGACCGCCAGCTCCAGGCAGGTCCACGCCTCACCGTGGGCCACCCCGATGCGCTGGAAGTCCGCGCGGGCGTCGACCAGCAGCTGACGGGCGAAGCCGGAGTTGCGCAGCGAGCCGGTCCGCGCGGCCCGCTGGTCGCGGGTCACCCGGGCCGAGTGGTGCCGAGCACAGGCCAGCCCGTACACGTCCCGCATCCGGGAGAACATGGTGCGGGACCGCTCCAGCTCGCGCACCGCCCGGTCCAGGTCCCCGGTCTCCTCCAGCGCCTGGCCCAGGTAGTACAGCGTCCACGCCTCCCCGCGGGCGTCCTCGTTGTCCCGGTGCCGGGCGGCGGCCCGCCGCAGGTCCTCCACCGCCGGTGAGGCGTCCCCGGCGACCAGCAGGGCCCGCGCCAGCTGGGTCAGCGCCCAGGCCTCCCCGCGGGCGTCACGGGTACGGCCGTACAGCTCGAGCGCGGTGCGCAGCTCCGTCTCGGCGCGCGGGACGTCGCCCGTCCGCAGGTGCAGCTGGCCGAGCTGGAAGTGCGCCCACGCCTGGCCGTGCACGGACTCGCCCGCCCGGTGCAGCACCAGCGACCCGGTGAGCAGCTCCAGGGCCTCGGCCAGCCGGGCCCGGTCGCGCTCCACCGCCGCCAGCGCGTGCATCGTCCACGCCCGGTCGGTGGCCAGCCGGGGCGCGGACTGCAGGTCCATCGCCTCCCGCAGCCGCGCCGACGCCTCCGTCAGGTTGCCCTGGTGGTGCAGCGTGATGCCCAGCGAGGTCAGCGCCCGCGCGGCCCCCGCGTCGTGATGCGCCTCCCGGTACAGGTCGACCACCGAGGTCAGAGTCGTCCGCGCCGTGTCCAGCTCACCGAGCTGACGCGCCGCGATACCGGTACGCCACTGCACCGAACGCACCAGCAGCCCCTCGTCCACGGCCTGCGCCAGCTCACTGATCTCCCCGAGCCGGTACAGGTCGCCGCGCAGCAGGCAGTAGTCGCACAACGCGCCGAGGAGGTTCAGCACCGCCCTCTGGTCCACACCCTCCGCGTGCCGCAGCGCCGCCGTGATGAAGCTCGACTCGTCGTCCAGCCAGCGCAGCGCCTCGTCCAGCGACGTGAAGCCGTACGGGCCGAAGCGGTCCGAGCGGGTCGACATGTTCCCGTCGACCAGGCGCAGCACCGAATCGGCCAGCTCGGCGTAGTTCACGATCAGCCGCTCCTGCGCCGCCGCACGCTCGGCCGGGTCCTCCTCGTCGAGGAGACGGGCCAGCGCGAAGGCGCGCACGAGGTCGTGCAGCCGGTAGCGGCCCTGCCGCACCGGGGTGATCAGACCGGCCCGGGACAACGCCTCCAGGTGCCGCCGCGCCTCGGCCTCGTCGGTGCCGAGCACCGCGGCCGCCGCGGCGGCACCCAGCGAGACCCGGCCCGCCAGCGCCAGCCGGCGCAGCAGCCGCCGCAGCGTGTCCGGCTGGTCGGTGTAGCGCAGCCACAGGGCACGCTCGACCGGGTCGACCGGGCCGTACGCGCTCAGGTCCGAGGCCAGCGCACGCGGCGAGCGCGCGCCCAGCGACGAACCGGCGATCCGCAGCGCCAGCGGCAGCCCGCCGCACAGCTCCCGGACGAGGTCGGCCGACTCGGCGTCGTACGGCTCGGAGGAGTCCTGCGCCGCGGACGACAGCAGCTCCTCCGAACCCGCGGCGTCCAGCGCCTCCACCGGCAACTGGTACACCCGGGCCGGCAGGTCGTCGGGCAGGCCGAGCGGCGCGCGGGAGGTCACCAGGACCAGGCTGTCGGAACGCTCCGGCAGCAGGGTACGGACCTGCTGCGGGTCCGCGGCGTCGTCGAGGACGACCGTCACCGGCATGCCCGTCACATGCTGGTGGTACAGCTCGCTCAGCCGCCCGACCTGCTGGTCGGGCGAGGACCGCTCACGGAACAGCAACTGCTCGCGGGGCGCCCCCAGCCGGTTCAGCAGGTGCAGCAGCGCGTCCCGGGTCGACAGCGGCGTCTCGCCGGGGCTGTCGGCGCGCAGATCGACCACGCAGGCACCGCGGAAGTAGTCCTTCAGGTCGTGCGTGGCGCGCACCGCGAGCGTGGTCCGGCCGCTGCCGGGCGCCCCGTGCAGCACCACCACCGTCGGCACGGTCTCGGTGGCCGCGCGCGCGGCCCGCACCCACTGCCGGATCTGCGCCATCTCCCGCCGGCGCCCGGCGAACGCCCCCACCGGCTCGGGCAGCTGCCCGAACGACTGCTCGAGCACGCTGCGGCCGCGGGCCGCCGCGCTCTTGTCCGTGCCGCGCAGCCGAGGCCCCTTCTGCTGGGGCCCCGTGGACGCGGCCAGCATCCGTTGCTGGTCCAGGAACGGCCGGACCCCGCGCACCTCCAGCGCCGTCAGCCACTGCAGCCGCAGCTGCTCGGGCCCGCCCGGCTGGCTCACCGCGCCGGCCCGGTGGTGGGCGGCGGGCACATGCACGCCCGCGACCTTCACCACGGTCGCCGCCGCCCCGGCCACCCCGACGGCCACACCCGCGCCGAGCGCCGTCCCGGTCCCGGTGCCGAGGAGGAGGTCGGCGACCACGGCCGCCGCCCCGGCCACCCCGGCCACGAGCAGCGGCGTCCCGGCACCCTCACGGGCGTACCGCTGGCCGAAGGTGAGCTGCCCGGCCGCCGCGTCGTCCAGGGCACGGGTGTACGCCTCGTACTCCTCGGCGGCCGTCCCCGCCATCGCGTCCATGGCGCCGCGCGCCCGGGACAGCAGCACCTTTCCGTCGGTGCGCCCGCCCGAGCGGCGCACCTCTTCCTCCACAGCCCGCGCCAGCAACCGCTCGGCGTCCGCACGATGACTGTCCCGCATGCCACGTCCCCCTCCGGCGGCCTCGTCCGCACCCGGTGTGCCCGGCTGTCCTCGGGTCCCTCCCGTCCCCTCCCCGAGACCCCTGCCGGTTATGCGTGGCCCAGGTGTCCTGCGCACGCCCTACCTTGGGGAGAGGGAGACAGGGCGCCGCCCGGGCGACGGACATCCGGGCGACGGACGCCCGAGCGACGGACGCCTGAGCGACGGACGCCCGCGCGGCCGACATCCGGGTCACGGACGGCGGCGGGGCGCATCGGTACGACGGTGCGGTGCCGGTACTGGGGCAGGATGGAACCATGCCGAACCGACTGGCCCACGAGACGTCCCCCTACCTCCTTCAGCACGCCGACAACCCCGTCGACTGGTGGCCCTGGTCGGACGAAGCCTTCGCCGAGGCACGTGAGCGCGACGTGCCCGTCCTGCTGAGCGTCGGGTACGCGAGCTGCCACTGGTGCCACGTCATGGCGCACGAGTCGTTCGAGGACCGGGCGACCGCCGACTATCTGAACGCGCGCTTCGTGAGCGTCAAGGTGGACCGGGAGGAGCGGCCCGACGTGGACGCGGTCTACATGGAGGCCGTGCAGGCGGCGACCGGGCAGGGCGGCTGGCCGATGACGGTGTTCCTCACTCCGGACGCCGAGCCCTTCTACTTCGGCACCTACTTCCCGCCCGAGCCCCGCCAGGGCATGCCGTCCTTCCGGCAGCTGCTCCAGGGTGTGCACCAGGCCTGGGCCGAGCGCCGGGACGAGGTCGCCGAGGTCGCCGGGAAGATCGTGCGGGACCTGGCGGGGCGGGAGATCTCCTACGGCGACGCGCGGCTGCCCGGCGAGGAACAGCAGGCGCAGGCGCTGCTCGGCCTGACCAGGGAGTACGACCCGCAGCGCGGCGGATTCGGCGGGGCGCCGAAGTTCCCGCCGTCCATGGTGCTCGAGTTCCTGCTCAGGCACCACGCCCGCACCGGCGCCGAGGGCGCTCTCCAGATGGCGGGGGACACCGCCGAGCGGATGGCCCGTGGCGGCATCTACGACCAGCTCGGCGGTGGCTTCGCCCGCTACTCCGTCGACCGGGACTGGGTGGTGCCGCACTTCGAGAAGATGCTCTATGACAACGCCCTGCTGTGCCGCGTCTACGCCCATCTCTGGCGGTCCACCGGGTCCGGGCTCGCGCGCCGGGTCGCGCTGGAGACCGCCGACTTCATGGTGCGCGAACTGCGCACGCCCGAGGGCGGGTTCGCGTCCGCGCTGGATGCCGACAGCGACGACGGGACGGGGCGGCACGTCGAGGGGGCGTACTACGTCTGGACGCCCGCGCAGTTGCGTGAGGCGCTCGGGGCGGAGGATGCCGAACTCGCCGTGCGGTACTTCGGGGTGACCGAGGAGGGCACCTTCGAGGAGGGTGCCTCCGTGCTCCGGCTTCCGCAGCAGGACGAGGTGTTCGACGCCGGCCGGATCGCCGGCCCCGACGGGATCAGGGAGCGGCTGCTCGCGGCGCGCGGGGCGCGTCCCGCCCCCGGCCGGGACGACAAGGTCGTCGCCGCCTGGAACGGGCTGGCGATCGCCGCGCTCGCCGAGACCGGCGCCTACTTCGACCGGCCGGACCTGACCGAGGCCGCGGTCGGCGCCGCCGACCTGCTGGTCCGCGTGCACCTCGACGACCACGCCCGGATCGCCCGGACCAGCAAGGACGGCCGTGTCGGCGGCAACGCGGGCGTCCTGGAGGACTACGCCGACGTCGCCGAGGGCTTCCTCGCGCTGGCCTCGGTGACCGGGGAGGGGGTGTGGCTGGAATTCGCCGGGCTGCTGCTCGACCACGTGCTGGCCCGCTTCGCCGACGCCGGGTCGGGCACCCTGTACGACACGGCGTCCGACGCCGAGCGGCTCATCCGTCGCCCGCAGGACCCGACCGACAACGCCGTTCCGTCCGGCTGGACGGCCGCCGCGGGCGCGCTGCTCGGGTACGCGGCGCAGACCGGCTCCGAGCCCCACCGCACCGCCGCGGAAAGGGCGTTGGGAGTGGTGAGGACGCTCGGTCCGCGGGTGCCGCGGTTCGTCGGCTGGGGGCTCGCGGTCGCCGAGGCGGCGCTGGACGGGCCGCGGGAGGTCGCGGTGGTCGGTCCGCCCGACGACCCGGCCACGACGGCCCTGCACCGTACGGCGCTTCTGGGCACCGCCCCGGGTGCGGTGATCGCCCTCGGGACGCCGGGGAGCGACGAGTTCCCGCTGCTGGCCGACCGGCCCCTGGTGGGCGGCGAACCGGCGGCGTACGTCTGCCGCAACTTCACCTGTGACGCGCCGACGACCGATCCCGCCCGGCTGGGCGCGGCCCTGGGCGGCTGAGGCGGCGGAGCCGGGTCGCTCAGTTTCCCCGGGCGACCCGGCTCAGCGCGCTTTCCACGATCGCCTCCAGCTGGTCGTGGTGCGCGCCCCGCCAGTAGGCGCGGCCGCAGTCGCCGCACTGGGCGAACACGTCGTACGAGCGGTGCGTGCCGCTCTTCAGCTGGTCGGCGACCTCGTCCTTGGTGGCGGCGCGGAGCAGCCCGTTGCAGGCGGTGCAGCGGGTCCAGGGGCGCAGCTCGGGCCGGAACCGGTCCAGGACGTACGGCAGCTGCTCGTCGGGCCCGGTGCTGTAGACGAACGCGCCGGCCCACAGTTCCCGGCGGCGCAGCAGCCCGCGGTCGCGGCTGAGCATCACCCGCTTCTCGGCCGCGGACCGGGCGGCCAGGGCCGGATCGCCGATGTCCGTCGACTCGTAGGCCGTGTCCACGCCCAGCAGCCGCAGCCGGCGGGCCAGTGTGCCGAGGTGGACGTCGAGGAGGAAGCGGAGCGGGGCGCCGGGTACGCGCTGGGGGTGGGCGACGGGGCGGACGGTGACCGACTCGCCCGCGGCCGGGAGGTGCGAGACGGCCACCTCGCGGCCGTCCACGAGCAGCGCGCCGACCTCGGTCAGCGGGACGCCGAGGGACTCGACGAGGTGGCCGAGGGCGGAGACGCCGTCGGACGGGGCCTTCAGGGCGCCGGTGGTGCGTGCCCGGGGGACGAAGACGAGCAGGTCGGGGGCGAACTCGACATGGATCTCGGGACCGTTCACCGGGCCAGGATGTCATGTGCGCGGCCCGGGGCCGCGGGATTTCCGGCCGCCCCGGCACGGGGCCCTGGTGCCGGGGCGGAGGACCGGGCCGGAGGCGGCCGGCGGGGCCTGTCCGGCTGGGGCGAGCGGGGTCGGTGCGCTGGGCGGTACGGCGCCGTAGGGCGTGCCGGATCCCGTGTCCTTGGCTCGGTCCGCCGGACGGACTCCGGGGCGCCCCGGCTCATCCGTGCTGGTAGGCCACCAGGGAGATGCCCACGTAGTGGGCGATGAAGGCGGCCAGGGTGAGGGAGTGGAAGACCTCGTGGAAGCCGAACCAGCGCGGTGACGGGTTGGGCTTCTTGAGGCCGTAGATCACTCCGCCCGCGCTGTAGAGCACGCCGCCCACGATCACCAGGACCAGGACGGCGACGCCGCCGCTGCGCATGAAGTCGGGGAGGTAGAAGACGGCGGCCCAGCCCATCGCGATGTAGCACGGGGTGTAGAGCCAGCGTGGGGCGCCCACCCAGAACACCCGGAAGGCGATCCCGGCGAGGGCCGCCGCCCAGATGCCCCACAGCAGCCACCGCCCCTTCGCCTCCGGCAGGAGCAGCATGGTGAGCGGCGTGTAGGTGCCGGCGATGATCAGGAAGATGTTCGCGTGGTCGAGACGGCGGAGCACGCCGTCCATGCGCGGGCTCCAGTCGCCCCGGTGGTACAGGGCGCTCACTCCGAACAGCAGGCAGGCCGTCAGCGCGAAGACCGCGCAGGCGACGCGGCCCCGGGTCGAGTCGGCGAGGGCGACGAGCACCAGCCCGGCGACCAGGACGGCGGGGAACATGCCCAGGTGCAGCCAGCCGCGGAGCTTGGGTTTGACCGGGTGCGGGAGGGACGTCGGGACCGGGCCGCGGCCTTCGGCCGGCCGGGCCGCGGGCGCGTCGGGCGAGTCGGAGGCGTCGGGGACGAACGCTGTCATGACTGCAATCGTACCTACGGAACCGTAAGTTACGAATCGGTCCAGCGGGTCGGCCCCCGTGAAGTGGTCATGATCTCACGTGGCCTACTCGTCAGTACATCCCGAGGTGCATACCGGTAAAAAGAAGACCCGGTGAACGCAACGTGCGCGTAAAGAAACCCGGCGTGTGCGCATGTCCTCCCCGGAAACCGTGGCCCTCGTCACTCTGCTCACATGTGAGACCCCCTGGACAGATGGGCGCTCGCGTCGGAGGATCAAATGAGTGCGGTCGACACCGGATGAGCGCCCAAGGCTCCACCGTGAAGCATCCGGGCCGCAGCCCCCACGGGGCCCTCCAGACCAAGAACCCTCACTTAGGAGCAATCGTGGCGCGCGACATCGCGGCTCCCGGCGTCCCCACCACCCACCAGGGACTCATCTCCTGGGTCGACGAGATCGCCGAGCTGACCCAGCCGGACCACGTGGTCTGGTGCGACGGTTCCGAGGCCGAGTACCAGGGGCTGAGCGAGGAACTGGTCGACCGGGGCACGTTCCGCAGGCTCGACCCGATCAAGCGCCCCAACTCCTACTACGCGGCCTCCGACCCCGGCGACGTCGCCCGCGTCGAGGACCGCACCTTCATCTGCTCCGAGAAGGAGGAGGACGCCGGGCCCACCAACCACTGGAAGGCCCCCGGCGAGATGCGGGAGATCTTCACCGGTGAGAAGGGCGTCTTCCGCGGCTCCATGAAGGGCCGCACGATGTACGTCGTGCCCTTCTGCATGGGCCCCCTCGGCTCACCGCTGTCGGCGATCGGCGTCGAGATCACCGACTCCGCGTACGTCGCCGTCTCCATGCGCACCATGACCCGCATGGGTCAGGACGTCCTGGACGAGCTCGGCGACGACGGCTTCTTCGTCAGGGCCGTGCACTCCGTCGGCGCCCCCCTGGAGCCCGGGCAGGAGGACGTGCCCTGGCCCTGCAACCGGACCAAGTACATCTCGCACTTCCCCGAGGACCGCGAGATCTGGTCCTACGGCTCCGGCTACGGCGGCAACGCCCTGCTCGGCAAGAAGTGCTACGCCCTGCGCATCGCCTCCGTCATGGCCCGCGACGAGGGCTGGCTCGCCGAGCACATGCTGATCCTCAAGCTGACCCCGCCGCAGGGGGAGCCCAGGTACGTCGCCGCGGCCTTCCCGAGCGCCTGCGGCAAGACCAACCTCGCCATGCTGGAGCCCACGATCTCCGGCTGGACCGTCGAGACGATCGGAGACGACATCGCCTGGATGCGGTTCGGCGAGGACGGCCGCCTCTACGCGATCAACCCCGAGGCCGGCTTCTTCGGCGTCGCGCCCGGCACCGGCGAGCACACCAACGCCAACGCCATGAAGACCCTGTGGGGCAACTCGATCTTCACCAACGTCGCCCTCACCGACGACGGCGACGTGTGGTGGGAGGGCATGACCGAGGAGACCCCGGCCCACCTGACCGACTGGAGGGGCAACGACTGGACGCCCGAGTCGGCCCGGGAAGACGGATACCGCCCGGCCGCCCACCCCAACGCCCGCTTCACCACGCCCGCCGCCCAGTGCCCGATCATCGCGCCCGAGTGGGAGGACCCCAGGGGCGTGCCGATCTCCGCGATCCTCTTCGGCGGGCGCCGCGCCACCGCCGTCCCCCTGGTGACGGAGTCCTTCGACTGGAACCACGGCGTCTTCCTCGGCGCCAACGTGGCCTCCGAGAAGACCGCCGCCGCCGAGGGCAAGGTTGGCGAACTGCGCCGCGACCCGTTCGCCATGCTGCCGTTCTGCGGCTACAACATGGGCGACTACATGGGCCACTGGATCGACGTGGCGAAGGACAAGGACCCGTCCGAGCTCCCGAAGATCTACTACGTCAACTGGTTCCGCAAGAACGACGAGGGCACCTTCGTCTGGCCCGGCTTCGGCGAGAACAGCCGCGTCCTGAAGTGGATCGTGGAACGCCTGGCGGGCACGGCGGACGGCGTCGAGACCCCGATCGGCGTCCTGCCGGCCAAGGGTGCGCTGGACACCGACGGCCTCGACCTGTCCGAGTCCGACCTGGACTTCCTCCTCACCGTCGACAAGGACGTGTGGCGCGAGGAGGCCGCGCTGGTCCCCGAGCACCTCAACACCTTCGGCGACCACACGCCCAAGGAGCTGTGGGACCAGTACCACGCCCTGGTGCGGCGCCTGGGCTGATCCCGCCCGCCGGCCCTCCCGCCGCGGAGGACCCCCCAAGACGCCGCGGCCGGCTCCGATCGCGCCCTGACCAGCACCGTCGTCACGGCCGGCCGCGGTGAAGGCACCACAGACCGGCGAGGCCCCGCACAACGGCGATGCTGTTGGTTGATCCGGGGCCTGCCTGCTTCGCCCCGTCGATCGTTTGATCGGCGGGGCGAAGTGCTGCGAAGTGGCGGGTGCGGGTGCGGGTGCGGGCTCGGGGTGTGTCGGTGAGGTGGGCGTCGATGCGGGCGAGGTTGGTCGCGGCGCCGGTGAGCTGGTGCTGGAGGCTGGTCTTCGCGAGGCCTTGGTAGCGGGGTCTGCGCAGGCCGCAGTGTCCGACGGCCTGTGGGATGGTGTCCTCGACACCGGCACGGGTCTTGTACCTCTCCTTCCGGGCATCGGTTCGCTGCTCGGCCCGGGCCGTGCGGACGGTTTCGTGTCCGTCGCGGCTCTGCCGGAGGTTGAGCTCGCGGCGTCGTGGCGAGGGTGAGTTGACGCAGTCACGCAGGTGAGGGCAGGGACGGCAGTCGGCCGGGCTGAAGCGGACCCGGATGACGGGCAGGTTCTGCTGGGAACGCCGCTCGGCCCACTGCGTACTGACGACACCGTTCGGGCAGGTCACCCGTTCGCGGTCCCAGTCGATGGTGAAGGCGTCCTGTCCGAAGGAGCCGTCGGCCGACGCGGCGGTGTCGGCGGCCATCGGCCCGTGCAGGACGACGCCGTGCTCCCGTCGGGCGGCGACGACCTGGCCGGCGGTGGGATGTCCGGCATCGGCCCAGTGCTCACCGGGCAGACGGTCCCGCACGGCCAACGCGTCATGGATCTCGGGAACCGTCACACTGTCGTGGACGGTGGCAAGGGTGGTGACCACGTTCGTGATCAGGTTCGGCACCTCCGGCTCGCAGGTCTCGGTCAGGTGGGCCTTGTACCCGTCCCACGGAGTGTCCCGTTCGACACTGCCCCTGGCCTCGATGTCATAGGGGGTAACCAGGCGCAACGCGCCCGGT
>NZ_BBNN01000016.1 GCF_000829695.1 Streptomyces sp. NBRC 110035
CTCCGCCACGTCGATCGTGTCGGCCAGCCAGGACGGGGCCGCGGACGCGAGGGCCTCCAGAGCCGCGCGGACGCTCTCCCCGGCCAGCTCCGTGCGGTTCAGGTCCCGTACCGCGCTGATGACATGGGTGGCGTCGGTGCGCTGCTTGCCGCCGGCGGCCACCAGGTCGGCCTCCTTGCAGTGCTCCAGCAGCCGGTCGAACACGGCGCGCTCCAAGCCGTGTTCGGCAAGGCGGGCGCGGAAGCGGGGCAGCACTGTGTGGTCGAAGCCGGTGTCGGCGAGCTCCATCCCGAGGGCGTACTTCCAGTCGATGGCCCGCACCGCCATGGCCGCGGCCTGCCGGTCGGTCAGGTTCTCGGCGAACTGCAGCACCGTCACCAGCGACAACACACCCGGCGACAGCCCCGGGGCGCCGCGCGTACCGAACGCCCCGGCGAACGGCTGATCGGTGAAGACCCCGCCGAGGTGGTCGCGCACGCGTATCGCCAAGCTCCCCTTGGGCAACGCCTTACGGGCCACGGCCGCGGTCTGCTCGGGGACCGGCGGCAGGTCCTTGGGACGCATCGACATCTCTCACCCCTGCGGCCGTGGACGGAGGAAACGCCCCGCAGGAACGATCATGCCGCAACCACCAGACGCACAGTCAGGAATTGCGCACCAGAGTCGTCTTTCAGTCGGGAGGCGACCGGGCCGTAGCAGACGTAGTAGGCGATCTCACTCGGGTCGCTGACGCTGCGTCGGGCCAGCACCCAGTGCCCGAAGCCGTTCTCCCAGGACGGGCGGATCGCGACACGCGCCCAGTCGTACATCCGCTCACCATGCGCGCCGGCCCCGCCGGAGATCCGTTTCCACCGCTGGCGGGACAACGCGGCGACCAGCTGGTCCACCCGCGCGTCCGCGCCGTGCGCAGTGATCACGGTGTCGTTGACCTTCGTGGCCAGCACGTGCGCGACCCGACGTTCCTCCAGCCACACTCGCAGGTGCTTGACCTGCCCGTATGCCTCGTCAGCGGTGACCCACGCGAACGGGACACCCGCATCGATGGCGCGTTGCAGCATCCACTTGAAGTGCTCGTTCTTGGTCGCGAAGGGGACCTCGTCGTCGATCCCGGCCGCGCGGCAGCGGTCACGGTCATCCGTCCAGGAGACGGGGATGTAGAGCTCGCGGTCGATCAACGCCCGCCCCCTGGCAGAGGCGTAGGCCAGGAATGTTCCTATCTGGCTGTTCTCCGTGCGGCCGGCTGTGCCGGTGTACTGACGCTGGACACCGGCGGACTTGGTGCCCTTCTTCAGGAAGCCGGTGTCGTCACCGATCAGCACCGCGTCCTTGGCACCGATGGTCTCCACGACGAAGTCCCGCACATCGTCACGGACCGCGTTCTCATCCCAGTCGGAGTGGTTGAGCAGGCGCTGGACGCCGTCGGGGCGCAATTGCCCGACCTGCTCCGACAGCGTCCACCCGTTCTTCTTCTCAAGCGGCGCGAGCAACCCGTTCAGGTAGTCCGACGCCCGCTCGCGGGGCTCCGACCTGCCGAAACGGTGGGCGAACCGGGCGTGGAACCCGGCTATCCCCTCGGACCACGACTCAATCTGCTCCACCGTCAACGATTCATCGCACAGTCGGTACAACGAGCCAATCGAGCACCTGTCACGGCAGCTGCGGTTGCAGTACTAGGTGACTGGTGTTAAGTGACGCGTCCCGGGGTGTACCGGTTCGCAGTGGAGGCGTCAGAGCGTTGTCGCCCGCTGGAGGTGTGGCCGTTCGGCAAGTGGCCCGTGCCCGTCCTGAAGCCCGTTCAGGGCGCTGTGCGGCGGTGACGAGCTGCTCGTGTGTCCCTGAGCCCCCCTCGGAGCGGTCAGCCGGTGGAGATCGCCCAGTTTCCACGTCCTGTGGACATGATTCCGAGCACGCCGAGCCGAGCGATGTTGACGGCGGCGGCCAGCAGGGAGAAGTCGGCGCCGACTTTGGCCCGGCCGCGTACTCGAGCCCGGCGTCCGCCGTGTCGTCGCCGCATAAGGTGGGCGATCTTGCGTTCGACCTTGGGCCGGGTGGCTCGGTAGGCGGCCAGCCAGGCGGGGTCGGAACTGCGTGCCCGGCCCCGGGCCAGGTGCTCCTCGTGCGGGCCGATGCTGATCACGCGGCCGTCCCTGGCCGTAGTGCACTGGGCCGACAGCGGGCAGGCGGCGCAGGCGGCCCCGAAGCGGGCCACCCCGCCGCCGTCACGCTGCGGGCGGATCGCGGCGCTCACCTATCGGGCAGGTGCCCTGCCCCGCTTCCAGGTCGATGGTGAAGGCGTCCTTGGACAACCGTCCGCCCGGTGCGTTGGCCGCCTGCACCTTGACCATGACGTCGACGCCGGCATCGGCCAGTTCGGCCAGCAGCGGCCCGGTCCCGTAAGCGGCATCACCGTAGACCTCGACCTGCTCCTCCTCGACCTGCTCGTCCGGGGCGGGCGAGGGGAGGATGTCGGCCATAAGCCCGGCGGCGGGCTCGGCGTCACCGACGTTGCCCGCACTGACCGCGGTCGCGGTGATGACCTCGCTGTCGGGGTCCTCGGCCACGTGGCCCTTGTAGCCGTCGAAGGACCGGCTCACGGTCTTGTGCCCGTGCCGGGCCTCGGGATCGACCGTGGAGATGACCCGGTCCCTGGCCACCTTGCGGGCGATCCGGAAGACGCCCCGGTCCTGGTCCTGCTCCAGGTCCTGGCCCAGCACGGTGGCCAGCAGGCGCGCGGCCTGGTCCACCTGCTGCTCCAGCACCCGGCCCTCCAGCACGGCCAGCAGCGCATACCCATCGCGCGCCCGTGAATCGATCATGGCTTCCCGCTCGGCCGCATCCGTCCAGTCGATGGCCGGCTTGGCCGTGCTGGTGTAGGCGTCCCCGCTGGAGATCACCGCCCGCAGCTGGGCCCGCAGCACATGATCGGCAGCCCGCAGCAGGCCTCGTACAGCCGAACGGATCAGCGTGATGGTGTCCTGCGTGGCCACCGCGTCATAGATCGGCGCCGAGTCCAGCACCCGCCTGCGGCCGACCAGCCCCGCCTGAGCGGCCACTTCCACCGTCCGCTCGAAGATCCGGTCCGGGCGGGCGGAAGCGGCCAGCCGCGCACGCATGTCCACCAACACCGTGTGCACGAACCCCGGATGATCGAAATCCAGCCCGCCGGCGGCGTACTTCCAGCGCACGTCAAAGGCGAACCGTTCGACCGCTTCACGATCGGACAGGCCCTCCAGACGCTGCAGGACCATCACGACTGCCACGATCATCGGCGGCACCGACCTGCGGCCGTCCTCGGCGAACAGATCCGCGAACATCTCATCGGGGAACAACGCCCGGCACTCGCGGTGCAGCACCGCGTAGATCGAGTTCGACGCCAGCCGACCCTCGCAGAAACCCGCCGTGGAGGAGAGCAACCCCGGCTGCATCGGAGTCCGGCCCACTGCCATCGCTCAACCTCTCCCCACACCCGGCGACCAACACCCGGCAGCCTGGCACAGGTCGAAGACCCGACGCGAGCTCACACGATTAACACCAGTCACCTAGTGCCCCTCCCGGCAATGTTTGCCCCGTCGCGCCGCCCAGCACACACGCTCGCCGCGTTGGCCAAAAGCCCTGGTAGCTCCGCTACAAGGACTTCCGGCCGCCGTGCGATCGCACGCACCGGACGACGCTCCCTATGGGGCAAACATTGCCGGTCACGGCACTAGGAACGGCCGCAGGCGGCCCCCCTGGGGGAGTAACCGCCCGCGGGGTCCGTCAGGCCGACGGGAGGTGGCGGTCCAAGTACAGCCGCAGGTGCTCCGCCGTGTGCGAGTGCGGCGCGCGGAGGAGTTCGGCGGGCGTGCCCGTGAAGACGATCTCGCCGCCGGTGTTGCCACCCTCGGGGCCGAGGTCGATGACCCAGTCCGCCTGGGAGACAACGGCGAGGTCGTGCTCGATGACGACGACCGTGTTGCCCCGGTCGACGATCCGGTTGAGCAGGCCGAGCAGCCTGTCGATGTCCGACAGGTGCAGGCCGGTGGTCGGCTCGTCGAGGATGTAGACGGTGCCCGAGCCGGAGAGCCGGTCGGCGAGCTTGAGCCGCTGGCGCTCGCCGCCGGAGAGGGTCGCGAGCGACTGCCCGATGCCGAGGTAGCCGATGCCGGTCTCCATCAGGGAGCCGACCCGGGTGCGCAGCGGGCCTGACGGGAAGAACTCGGTGGCCTCCTCCGCCGACATCTCCAGCACATCGGCGATGCTCTTGCTGCGCACCCGGTGGCGGAGCACCGACTCCTTGAAGCGGCGGCCCTCGCAGCTCTCGCAGTGGGTGGTGACCGGGTCCATGTAGGCGACCTCGGTGATGAGGACGCCGCGGCCCTCGCACTCCTCACAGGCGCCCTTGGAGTTGAAGCTGAAGAGGCCGGCGTCCTCGCCGCTCGCCTTGGCGAAGAGTTTCCGGATCGGGTCCATCAGCTTGAGGTAGCTGGCCGGGGTGGAGCGGGAGGAGCGCGCGATGGACGACTGGTCGACGAAGACCGCGTTCGGGTACTGCGCGCGGAAGGCGTGGGCGATCAGCGAGCTCTTGCCGGCGCCGGCGACGCCGGTGACGGCGGTGAGGACGCCGGCCGGGATCTCGGTGGAGACGTTCTTCAGGTTGTGCACGGTGGCATCGCGGACCGGCAGGGTCCGGCCGAAGGGGCGCGGGGTCTCCTTGAGCCCGCCGATGCGCCGCAGCCCCTGCCCGGTGAGGGTGTCGGTGTCCTTCAGCTCGGCGTGGCTTCCCTCGAAGACGACCGTGCCGCCGTGCACGCCGGCCCGCGGGCCGATCTCGACGACGTGGTCGGCGACGGCCATCACGTCGGGGTCGTGCTCGACGACGAGGACGGTGTTGCCCTTGTCACGCAGCGCCCGGATCAGTTCGTTGAGCCGGCTGACGTCGCGTGGGTGCAGACCGACGCTGGGCTCGTCGAAGATGTAGGTGAGGCCGGTGAGTTCGCTTCCGAGGTGGTTGACGAGCTTGAGGCGCTGGCCCTCGCCGCCGGAGAGGCTGGAGGTGGAGCGGTCGAGGGTGAGGTAGCCCAGGCCGATCGACTCGATCTGCTCCAGCGTTTCGCGGATGGTGGTGACGAGCGGCGTGTCCAGCCGTTCCTGGAGCGCGGAAACGACGGCGATGAGGTCGCTGACCTGCATCTGGGACCAGTCGGAGATGTTCCGGCCGTCGATCCGGGTGGCCAGGGCCTTCTGGTTGAGGCGGGCGCCGTCGCAGGTGGGGCAGCGACCCTCGGAGAAGAACTCGGCCGCCGCGTCGCGGGCCGCCTTGCTCATGCCGGCCGAGTCGCGCTTGAGGTGACGGCGGACGAAGCTGTCGACGAGCCCCTCGTACTTGAGGGCCAGGACGTTGCCGTTGGGATAGCTGATCTCGACGGTGCCGCCGCTGCCGTAGAGGAGGGTGTGCAGCTCCTCCTCGGTGTAGTCGGCGATCTTCTTGTCGGCGTCGAGACGCTCGTAGTGGGCGTAGAACTGCCAGCTGGAGCTGCCGACAGTGTGCCCGGGCACCCGGATGGCGCCCTCCGCGATGGACCGCGAGCGGTCGATCATCAGCTCGGGGTTGGGGCGGCGGGCGCGGCCGAGCCCCTCGCACTCGGGGCACATGCCCTTGGGGTCGTTGAAGGAGTACAGCCAGGTCTGGCCGAGGCCGTCGCCGCCGTGGTTGGCGAAGAGGACGCGCATCACGGTGTAGACGTCGGTGACGGTGCCCACGGTCGAGCGGGCGTTGCCGCCGAGGGGGCGCTGGTCGACGACGACCGGGGTGGTGATCTTCGTGACGGCGTCGACATCCGGGCGCTCGAATTTGGGGAGGTCGTGCCGGATGTTCCACGGGAAGGTGGCGTTGAGCTGCCGCTGGGCCTCCACGGCGACGGTGTCGAAGACCAGGGAGGACTTACCGGATCCGGAGACGCCGACGAAGACCGTGATCCGGTTCTTGGGGATGACGAGGGAGACGTTCTTGAGGTTGTTCTCCCGGGCACCGACGACCTGGATGCCCTCGTCCGGTGAGGTGGGCGGCGTCTGGTTCACGAATGGTCCTCTCTGCGGCGTATGACGTGGCGTCGTGGGACGGACGCCCTGTGGTGCGGCGTCGTCGCCCCTTCGGACTCACCGCAGCTGGGCGCGGACGGCCTTCAGCAGGGCGGGGTCCTGGGGGTCGACCGTGGGCGCGAAGCGGCCCACGGGGTGGCCGGCGGCGGAGACGAGGAACTTCTCGAAGTTCCAGCGCACGTCGCCGGTCTGGCCCTCCGCGTCGGCGAGCGGCGTGAGGGCCGTGTAGAGCGGGTGCCGGCCGGCTCCGTTGACCTCGGTCTTCTCCGTGTGGGGAAAGGTGATCCGGCGTACGGAGCACTGGGCGGCGATCTCCTCGGCAGTGCCCGGTTCCTGCTCGCCGAACTGGTTGCAGGGCACGCCGACGACGACCAGGCCGTCCGCCCGGTGGTTGTGCGCGAGCGCCTCCAGGGCGGGGTACTGGTCGGCGGCGAGCGCGCACCCGGAGGCGACGTTGACGATGAGAAGGGGGTTGCCCCGGTGGCGGGAGAGCAGGTCGGGGGTCCCGTCGAGTCCGGCGATGGCGATGTCGAAGAAGGTCATGTCCGCACGCTAGGACGGGTCGGTCCGGGGCCGGTCGACTCCGCCTCGCGGGGCTCTCGGCACCCGCTCGACGGGGTGGTCCTCCCGGGCCCCGTGTCGGGGGCCCGGGAGGCGGGGCGGGGTGCGGGCTGGTTCGGGGGATACCGGCCCGCACCCTGGTCGGGGTCCGTTACCGGCTCAGGGAGCGGTACTTGCGGACGGCGAGCGGGAAGAACACCAGGGAGATCAGGAGCGGCCAGACGAACGACATGAGCATGGCGTTCTCGGCGATCCAGGAGGTGCCCCCGACGCCCGGGTTGCCGAAGAGTTCACGGGTGGCGTGGGCGGTGGAGGAGAGCGGGTTCCATTCGGCGATCGTGCCGAGCCAGCCCGGCATCATCTCCGGGGAGGCGAAGGTGTTGGCGACGATGCCGAGCGGGAACAGCAGCGTGTAGACGGCGGAGGTCGCCTCCGGGGAGCTGATGACGAGGCCGAGGTAGATGCCGACCCAGAGCAGCGCGAACCGGAGCAGGAGGAGCAGGGCGAAGCCGCCGAGCGCCGGGGCGAAGCCGTCGTGCCAGGACCAGCCGACGATGGCGCCGCATCCCATGAGGATGACGAGGACCACGGTGCTGTACAGCATGTTCACGATGGACTGGCCGAGGACGACCGATCCGGCGGACATGGGCATGGAGCGGAAGCGGTCCGTGACGCCCTTGGAGGCGTCGGCGGTGACGCCGGCCATCGTCTCGCCGATGCCGAAGGCCATCGACATGACGAACATGCCGGGCATCAGGTACTCCATGTAGTTCCCGCCACCCTCGACCTGCATCCCGCTGCCGAAGATGCCGCCGAAGAGCAGCACCATCAGGATCGGGAAGGCGAGCCCGGCGAGGATCTGGGTGGGGTTGCGGGCCCAGTGGGAGAGTCCGCGGAGGGTGAGCGTCCAGGAGTCGGCGAGGACCCAGCCCAGCTTGACGACCGGATTGGTCGGCACCTCGGGGGCGATGATCGCGGTCATGAGGAGATGACCTCCTTGTTGCGCTGCTCGGCGGAGACGGCAGCCCCGTTGCCGGTCAGGCTGAGGAAGACCTCGTCGAGGGTCGGCCGGCGCAGGGCGATGTCCTCCGCCTCGATGCCGTTCTCGTCGAGGGCGCGGGCGACCGCGGTGAGGGCGGCGACCCGGTCTCTGACGACGGCGCCGACGCGGCGGCTGTCCGCGTCCACGTCGGGGGCGGCGCCGAGGAGCGAGCCGATGATCCGGCCGGCGGCGTCGAGGTCGTGCGGTCTGCGGAGCACGACCTCGATGCGGTCGCCGCCGAGCTTGTTCTTGAGCTGGTCGGGGGTGCCGGTCTGGACGATTCGGCCGCCGTCCATCAGGGAGATCATGTCGGCGAGCTGGTCGGCCTCTTCGAGGTACTGCGTGGTGAGCAGTACGGTGCGCCCGTCGGCGACGAGGCCGCGGACGGACTCCCAGACGTCGTTGCGTCCCCGGGGGTCGAGTCCGGTGGTGGGCTCGTCGAGGAAGAGGACGCCGGGGGCGAGGATGAGGCTGGCGGCGAGGTCGAGGCGGCGCCGCATGCCTCCGGAGTACTGCTTGGCCGGCTTGTCACCGGCCTCCGTGAGGCTGAAGCGCTCCAGCAGCTCGTCGGCGCGGAGCTGCGCGTTGCGCTTGCCGATGTGGTACAGGCGGCCGAACATCACCAGGTTCTGACGGCCGCTCAGGCCCTCGTCGACGGCGGCGTGCTGGCCCAGAAGGCCGATCCGCTGCCGGACCTGGGAGGCCTGGGTGGAGACGTCGTAGCCGGCGACGCGGGCCGTTCCCCCGTCGGCCTTCAGCAGGGTGGACAGCACGCGGACCGCGGTGGTCTTGCCGGCCCCGTTGGGGCCGAGCAGTCCGTAGACCATGCCCCGCGGTACCTCTAGATCGAACCCGGAGAGGGCCTCCTTGTCGTCGTATCTCTTCATGAGAGCCTCGGTCTGGATCGCCAGATCGGCGTCAGCCATGCCCACCCCTTCTTTCAAGGCGCTTGCCTTCGGGTGCTCAAATTTGGGTACCCCGCGAGCATAGGGGAAGGCGCTCCGGATATTCAAGTTTTAGCAAGGCTCGGACGGAAGGGCTCCGCCGGCCTCCCAGTGAGCGCGGTGGGAGGTGTACCAGGCCACCGTCGCGGCGAGCTCGGTGTCGAGCGACCGGCGGGGCGCGTACCCCAGCTCGCGTCGGATCTTGGCGTCGTCCACCGCGTACCGGAAGTCGTGGCCCTGCCGGTCCGCGACCCGCTCCACCAGGTCCCAGTCCCGCCCGCACAAGTCGAGCAGCCGGGTGGTCATCTCCCGGTTGGTGAGCGTGGTGCCGCCGCCCACGTTGTAGATCTCCCCCGCCCGGCCCCGGTCCAGCACCAGCCGTACCGCCTGGCAGTGGTCGTCGACGTGCAGCCACTCCCGCAGGTTCGACCCGTCCCCGTACAGCGGCACCGGCAGCCCGTCGAGGAGCCGGGTGGTGAAGCGCGGGATCAGCTTCTCCGGGTGCTGCCCAGGACCGTAGTTGTTGGCGCACCGGGTGATCCGCACGTCGAGCCCGTGGGTACGGGCGTACGCGCGGGCGAAGAGGTCCGCGGACGCCTTCGACGCCGCGTACGGCGAGTTGGGGAGCAGCGGCTCCTCCTCGGTCCAGCGCCCCTCGGCGATCGACCCGTACACCTCGTCCGTGGAGACCTGGACGAAGACCCGGGTGCCGTGCCGCAGGGCGGCGTCCAGCAGCGCCTGGGTGCCGAGCACATTGGTGCGGACGAACGCCTCGGCGCCCTCCACCGAGCGGTCCACGTGCGATTCCGCGGCGAAGTGCACCACGGCGTCGTGACCCGGCATGATCTTGTCCAGCAGCGCCGTGTCACAGATGTCGCCGCGGACGAAGTCCAGCCGCGGGTGGCCGAGGGGCAGGTTGTTCAGGGTGCCCGCGTAGGTCAGCCGGTCCAGCGCGGTCACCCGGTCGTCCTCGCGCTCCGGCCAGCCGCCGTCCAGCAGCGAGCGCGCGAAGTGCGAGCCGATGAAGCCGGCCGCTCCGGTCACCAGGATGTTCACGCCCGTTCCCTCCTGTCGTACGGCGGGCGGGCGGGAGATCCCGTCCACCACACCCGCACCGCCGTGTGGTCCGTCAGTGCCCGGCGGTCGCCGGGCGATGCCGTGCTGTCAGTTTCTCGATGGCCGGCACCACTTCGTTGGGGGTCGGCGCCATCATCATCGACCGGCGCAGCCGCCGCGCCCCGTCCCGGTAGAACGGGTCGTCCAGCACCCGGACGAGCTTGTCGCGGAGCACGTCCACCGTCAGCCCTTCCGAGTGCAGGTGCAGGCCGGCGCCCAGGTCCTCCAGGCGTTGGGCCCGGTAGATGGCGTCCCACATCCAGCCGAGCGCCACCTGCGGCACGCCGTAGGCGGCTGCCGTCGCCCAGGTGCCGGCGCCGCCGTGGTGGACGATCGCCGAACAGGTCGGCAGCAGCGCCAGCATGGCGACGTGGTCGACCACCCTGACGTTGTCCGGGACCTTGGAGACGCCGGCCACTTCGGTCTCGCTCAGGGTGGCGACGACCTCCACGTCCAGGTCGCCGACCGAGGCCAGCACCTCGTCGAGGTCGATGGCGTTCGGGAACTCCGTGTCACGGATCGTCAGCCCCAGGGTGAGACAGACCCGGCGCCGCTCCGGCGGCTCGCGGAGCCACTCCGGGACGACGGCCGGACCGGGCCCGTTGTACGGGACGTACCGCATGGGCAGCCGGGGCAGGCCCAGCTCCATCCGCACCCCGGCGGGCATCTGGTCGACCGACCACTGCCCGGTGACGACGTCGGGGTCGAAGGCGGCCCCGTGCCGGTCGAGGGTGTACGTGAGCCACTCCTCCATCGGGTCGTCGCGCAGCTCCGGCGGCAGCTCCGCCTCACGGCGGCGCAGCTCCAGGTGCGTGCGGGCGAACAGGTCGGGGAAGGCCAGCAGCCGGGCGTGGGCCGCCCCCGTGGCCTTGGCCGCGACGGCCCCGGCGAAGGTGAACGGCTCCCAGAGGACCAGGTCGGGCCGCCAGTACCGGGCGAACTCCACCAGCCCGTCGATCATCGACTCGTTGTTGATCTGCGGGTAGAAGGTCGACGTCAGGATCGCGTTGGAGGCCCGCAGGTAGTCGGTGCTCAGCCGCTCGGGCCGGTTCTCCAGGTAGTCGCGGTCCAGGTGGTGCAGGAGCATCCCGTACCCGACGGTGCGGATGACGTCATCCATGCGGTGGTCGTCGCCCACTGGCACGGCGGTCAGCCCGGCCCGGGTGATGGACTCGATCGCGCCGGGCTGGCTGGCGACCCGCACCTCGTGGCCGGCGGTGCGCAGCGCCCAGGCCAGCGGCACGATGCCGTTGAGATGGGCGTCCTGGGCGAACGCGGTCAGCAGTACGCGCACCGGGCGTCTCCTTCCGTGGTGGCCGACGGGCGGATCATGCGACGACAGGGAAGCGCAGCACGCCGCGCAGGACGGCGGAACGGGCCCGGCGCAGCACCGCGGCGCCGATCCGCAGGGCCGGCCGCTGCTCGGCGAGGACGCGGACGGCCGCCTCGGTCTGGATCCGCACCAGGTCGGCGGTGACGGCGTCGGCCGGGCCGCCGGTACGGGTCAGCGAGAGGCCCCCGGGGCGCTCCGGGTCGAAGGCGTCGGGGTCCTGGAACACCTCCGGGTCGCGGTTGGCCGCGTCGACGAGGACGACGATCCGCCGGCCCTCCTCGACGGTCCCCCCGTCGAGTTCGACGGCCTCGCGGGCGATCCGGCTCTCGAAGCGGAGCGGCGGCGCGAGCCGCAGCGCCTCCCGGACGGCCCCGGCCGCGAAGGACGGGTCGCGGGTCAGGCGCTCCCACTGACCGGGGTGGGCGAGGAGGGTCTCCACCGCGTTGCACACGGCGGTCGCGGTGGTCTCGACACCGATGACGACGGCGAGCACTCCGATCGCGACGGCGTCCTCCGGGTCCGCTCCGGCCAGCCCGGCGAGGCCGGTGGCGCGGCCGGAGGCGACCAGGGAGGCCAGCTCCTCGGAGAGCGCGGTCTCGGCCTCCAGGAAGGCGCGGGCGGCGGGGAGCTGCTGCGGGCAGTGGCCGGCGTCGAAGGCGGTGGCCAGCCCGGCGTGCAGCTCGGCCAGCCGCCCACGGCCGCCGGCCGGCAGCCCGAGCAGTTCCGCGACCACGGTGAGCGCGGCTGGGACGGCGACGTCCCGGTACAGGTCGAAGCGAGCACCGGCGCTCGCGACCGCCTCCCGGTAGGCGCGCTCCACGTCGGCGGTCCGGCCGGCCAGCGCGCCCGCGCCGAGGAGCGGGGCGGCGATCCGCGCGAGCCGTTCGTACGCGGCGGGTTCGAGGTTGAGGCGGGCGTCGTCGACGGGGACGACGTGGCAGAGCAGCGGGTCCTCCCAGACGTCGACGCCCGGGTGGTGCTGCGGGCCCTCCTCCGCGTGGCGCGCGGAGAAGCGGGGGTCGCCGAGGATCCGCGCGCCGAGCGCGTGGCTCGCGGTGACCCACGCGCCGGCCGCACTCTCGTGCAGGCCCTGCTCGCGGGCGCGCGCGCCGTGGCTGAGCGGGTCGTCGTCGCCGGCGCGGAGGATCAGGGCGAAGGGGTCGCCCTGGGCGCCGAAGATGAACTGGACACCTCGGATGGTCAGCAGGTGGCGGCCCAGCTCGCTGTTGGTCTGCTTGGTCAGCATGACACCGTCCTGGGAAAGGACCCTCGGGTCCGTGGGTGGGCAGGTCTGTTACGTGGCACACAGGTCTGGTGCGCTCTGCGGTTCATACTCTGGTTGGATGCGATCCACGGCGTATGCGTGGAGATGGCGGGAAGGTCGCTTCCGACGCTAACCGCGCCGCCTCCAGGGGCACTCGACGCGAGCTACACCCCGCCGGGCCCGGCCGTCCGTCCGGGCCGGAGCCGTTCGGCCGCGGCGCGCACGGCGGCGAGGTCGGCCTCGGGCGGGCCGGCCGCGGGCGGCAGCAGCGGGACGGCGGCGGACCGGCCGGAGCGGACGGCGGGGTGGCGGCGCGCCAGCTGGGAGAGGCCCTGGCCGGGTCCGGCCTCGACGAGGACGAGGTCCCGTCCGTCGAGGAGGGCGTCGAGGGCGGGCCAGAAGAGGACCGGGTCGAGGGGCTGCCGGGACCAGAAGCCGGGCTCCTTCGCCTCGGCGGGCGTCAGGTAGCGGGCGGTGTAGCCGGACATGACGGGGATGGCGGGGTCGCCCACCGGCAGGGCGGCGATCAGGTCGTCGGCGCCCTCCATGGCGGGGGCGAGCGCCGGGCTGTGGAAGGCGGTAAAGGAGGCCACCGGCCGCACCACGAAGCCGGCGGCCCGCAGCTCCTCGGTGGTGGCGCGCAGCGGTCCGGCGAGTCCGGCGAGGACGGTCTGGCGCACGGCGTTGACGGCCGCGACGACGACCTCGCCGCCGAGCAGCGGGGCGAGTTCCTCCGGGGAGGCGGCGACCGCGACCATGCCGCCGGGCGGGGCGTCCGCGAGCCGGGTGACCCGGTCGTGGACGAGGGCGGCGGCGTCCCGCAGGGTGAAGATCCCGGTGAGGACGGCGGCGGCGACCTCGCCGATGCTGTGGCCGAGCAGCGCGACGGGGCGGATGCTCCAGTCGAGGACGAGCCGGCCGAGGGCGTAGTCGACGGCGAAGAGCAGCGGCTGGGAGCGGGTGACGTGGCCGGTGACCGCGCTGTCGCGGCAGTCGAGCCAGTCCTCGCGCAGGCCGGCTGTCCGGAGGCCGAGTGGGCCGGGGGCGGCGAGCGCGGCGAGGGCCTCGTCCATGGCGTCGGTGAAAACGGGTTCGACTCCGTGGAGTCCGGCGGCCATGCGGACGTGCTGGGAGCCCTGGCCGGGCAGCAGCAGGGCGACGGGGCGGTCGCCTGACGGTCCGGCGGTCTCCGCCGTGTGGTCGGTCATCGGTCCCTCCAGGTCGGCCGGGTGAGGATCTCGACGACGGCGCAGGACCAGCTGAAGCCGGCGCCGACGCCGAAGAGGAGGCAGGTGTCGCCGGGCCGGAGGGCGCCTCCGGAGACGAGATGGTCGAGGCCGGCGAATGGGTCGCCGGCGCCGAGGTGGCCGACGGTGCGGCTCCACGACCAGGTGGTGCGTTCGGGGTCGATGCCGAACTTGGCGAGGTAGGCGACGTGGAGCCGGCGGTGGCCGAGATGGGGCAGGACGAAGCGGTCGATGTCGGCGAGCCCGAGTCCGGCCTCGGCGAGCGCCTGCTTGACCACCGTCTCCTGGCCCGCGGAGACCCGGGCGACGGCCGGGGAAGTGCCGTACCGGGCGAGGAAGTCCCGCTTGTGCGCCTCCAGGTCGACGACGGGCCGGTGGCCGAGCGGGGCGGCCGCGAAGGGGTCGTCGCCGCGGTGCATGCCCTCCAGGTCGGGGGCGGAGACGGTGGCGACGGAGCGGACCCGGGCGAAGCCGGGGTGCCGGGAGACGACGAGGGCGGTGCCGCCGTCGGCGTAGACGGTGCCGGGGTCGCTGCGCCAGCGGTCGAAGCCGGGCGGGCAGAAGCGGTCGCCGGTGGTGAGGAGGGCGCCGGACCGTCCGGGGGCGGCGGCGAGGTAGGCCCAGGCCAGGTCGAGGGCGGCCATGCCGCCGTTGGAGACCTGGCGGATCTCTATCGCCGGGCAGTGGTTCCCGACGGAGTGGTGCTGGACGTACGAGGCGGGCGCCCAGATGTCGAAGCCCTGGTGGTAGAAGCTGGCGTGCAGCACCAGGTCGATGTCGGCGGGGCCGGCGTCGGCCCGGGCGAGCGCGGTGCGGGCGGCCCGGGCGGCCATCTCGGGGCCGGCGTCGCCGGCGGAGACGGTGACCGACTCCATACGGGTGGCGCGGGCGACGGCCGGGTCGCAGCGGCCGTTGGCGACGGCGTCGGAGATCCGTTCGGCGGGCGGCAGCCAGGTGCCGGTGCCCTGGATGTACAGCTCCCCGGTGTTCACGCGGCGGCTCCGGCGGAGACTGCGTGGCCCGCGGAGCGGACGACCAGGGCGCTGTTGAAGCCGTGGTGGCCGCGGGCGAGGACCAGGGCGGCGGTGCCCGTGACGGGGCGCGGCCGGTCCGTGACCAGGTCGAGGCCGTACGCGTCGGGCACCCGGTCGACGTTGACCGTGGGCGGGGCGAGTCCGTCGCGCAGGGCGAGCAGGGCGGTGACGACGTCGAGCGGTCCGGCGCCGGAGTAGAGGCGGCCGGTGCCCGTCTTGGGCACGGTGACGGGGACGCCGCGGGGGCCGAAGACCTCGGTGAGCACGGCGGCCTCGGCGGCGTCCGGTTCGGGCAGACCGGCGCCGTCGGCGAGGACGAGGGCGATCTCCCCGGGGTCCGTGCCGGCGTCGGCGAGGGCCTGTTCGACGGCGCGCCGCAGGGTCGGCGGGCGGCCGGACCCGGGGCGCGGGTCGAAGGTGGAGCCGAAGCCGGCGATCTCGCCGTACGGGTGACGGCCGCGTTCCCTCGCGTGCTCGGCGCTCTCCAGGACTAGCATGGCGCCGCCCTCGCCGGGGAGGTGCCCGGTGGCGCGGCCGTCGAAGGGGCGGTACGCGCCGGGGCTGAGCCGGCCGCCGGCGAGCTGGGCTGCCATGCCGTACGGGCAGAGCGAGCAGTCCATGCCGCCGGAGAGCATCAACCGGGTACCGGAGCGGATCTGGCGGCGGGCGTGGGCGATCGCGTCGAGGCCGCCGGCCTGTTCGCCGACGTAGACGCCGGTGGGGCCGCTGAGTCCGTGCCGGATGGAGATCTGGCCGGTGTTGACGGCGTAGAACCAGGCGAAGGACATGTAGGCGCTGACCTTCTTGGGGGACTCCCCCCACAGGTGCTGGAGTTCGCGCTGTCCGAAACCGAAGCCGCCGGAGGCGCTGGCGGTGACGACCCCGCGGTCCAGCGGGGGGATGGTGTCCAGGTCGACGGCCGCGTCGGCGACGGCCCAGTCGGCGGCGGTGAGGGCGAACTGGGTCATGCGGTCGGTCTGCGGGACGAGCCGGCTGGGCAGGTGGTCGGCCGGGTCGAAGCCGGTGACCTCGCCGGCGTGCCGGGTGGGGTAGCAGTCGGGGTCGAAGGCGCGGATGCGGCGGATGCCGGACTCGCCGCGGAGGGTGGCCGCCCAGTAGCGGTCGAGTCCGAGGCCGGTGGGGGCGACGACGCCCATGCCGGTGACGACGACGCTCATGCGGCCCTCCCCTCGGGGAGGCGCAGGACCATGGCGCTCTGGAAGCCCCCGAAGCCGCTGCCCACCGTGAGGGCGGTGTCCATGCGGGTCTCCCGGGCGTGCAGCGGCACGTAGTCCAGGTCGAGCTCGGGGTCGGGGTCGTGGAGATTGGCGGTGGGCGGGATGACGCCGTGGGCGAGGCCGAGGGCGGTGGCGGCGATCTCGATCGAGCCGATGGCGCCCAGGGAGTGGCCGATCATCGACTTGATGGAGCTGACCGGGACGCGGGCGGCGTGGGTGCCGAGGGCACGCTTGAGGGCGGCGGTCTCGTGCACGTCGTTCTGCTTGGTGGCGGTGCCGTGGGCGTTGACGTAGCCAAGGGCGTCGGCGGGGAGCCGGGCCTCGGCGAGGGCGTCGGTGACGGCGGCGGCCAGTTCCCGTCCGTCGGGGCGGAGTCCGGTCATGTGGTAGGCGTTGCCGTGGGAGGCGTAGCCGGCGATCTCGGCGTAGACGCGGGCGCCCCGGCGGCGGGCGGCGGTCAGCTCCTCCAGGACGAGGACGGCGGCGCCCTCCCCGAGGACGAAGCCGTTGCGGGTCCGGTCGAAGGGGCGGAGTGCGGTCGCCGGGTCGTCGTTGCGGGGCGAGGTGGCGCGGATGGCGTCGAAACAGGCGACGGTGATCGGGGAGATCGGGGCGTCGGTCGCTCCGGCGATCATCACGTCGACGGCGCCCTCGCGGATGAGGGCGGCGGCGTGGCCGACCGAGTCGAGGCCGGACGTGCAGCCGGCCGAGACGACGGTGCAGGGGCCTTCGGCGCCGGCGGCCCAGGCGAGTTCGGCCGCCATGGAGCTGGGCACGAACTGGTCGTAGAGGCGGCTGCCGGCGGCGGCGTGGTCGACCAGCCACTCCTGGCCGCCGCCGCTGAGGGCGAGGTACTCCTGCTCCAGCTTCTGGGTGCAGCCGACGGCGCTGCCGAGGCTGACGCCGGTGCGGTGGGCCTGGTCGGGGTCGGTGGCGAGGCCGCTGTCGGCGACCGCCTCCCGCAGCGCGGCGAGGGCGAACTGGGCGGCGCGGTCGAGCTGTTCGACATGCTCGCCGACGAGGCCGTGCTCGACCGGGTCGAAGTCGCACTCGGCCGCGATCCGGGAGCGGAAGGGGGCTGGGTCGAAGAGGCTGATGGTCCGGGTGGCGGTGCGGCCGGCGGTGACGGTGTCCCAGAACTGTTTGGTACCGATGCCGCCGGGGGCGATCACGCCGATGCCGGTGATGGCGACGCGCCGCGTCATCGGGTCTCCGCGGTGACGCTGCGGCGCTCGACGTAGAGGTTCGAGCTGCTGGTGCTGATCGCCCGCAGGGCCTGGGCGTGCGGGACGAATCCGGCGTCGGTGACGGCGGCGCGGAAGGCGGACGGGTCGGCCCAGCGGGCGATGTTGACGTACCGGTCGGGCTCGTCCACGTGGCGGACGAGGGTGTAGCCGAGGAAGCCGGGCCGGTCCTCCAGGAACCGGGCGGTGCGGGCGAAGACCTCCTCGAACTTCTCGGGGGTGGTGTGGAGGGTGAAGCTGTTGACGAAAGTGGCCGGGCCGCTCGTGGTGGGGCCGGGCTGCTCAGCTGACATGGCAGCGCTCTCCTCATCGTCCGGGACTCCGGCGGCGACTGTGCCGGGGGAGGAGCTGCCACCCTCGGCGACGTGGCTCGCGGGGCCCTAGCGGAGGCCTAGAAGACGGCTGGATGAAGCCCTTGCGTCAGCGGTAGGTGCGGCCCACGGGGAGGGCGGTGCCGAGGTCGCGGCGCCATGCCTGGCGCAGCCCGGCGGCGGCGGCCGTGGTGTCCCAGCCGGCGAGGTCGTCGGAGCGGTAGTGGAGGACGTCGGCGCCGGCGCGGCGGGGCAGGGCGCGGCCGGCGACGATCTCGCCGAGGGCGAGGCAGTCGGGCGTGCCGGCGTCGGGGACGGCGGAGGCGCGGCCGGCGGGGGCGAGGCGGACGCTGCGGATGGTCGGGCGAGCGGGCCGGGGTGGGAAGGCCTGGCGGGTGGTGTCGGTCTGGTCGATGAGGAGGGCGCCGGCGGTGAGCCAGTCGGCGCGGACCGGCGGGTGGCCGCCGGTGGCGACGACGACGTCGGCGTGCCGGGCCCCGGTGCGGGGGTCGTCGTCGGCGACGACCTTGAGGCCGGTGTGCCGGCCGGCGGCGAGGGCGAAGTCCTTGGCGCCGGCCCGGTCGCGGCCGACGACGCGGACGACGGCGAGCGAGGGGAGGGCGCGGCGCAGGACGAGGAGACAGGCCCACGCCTGTGCGCCGGCGCCGAAGAGGCCGAGGGCCTGCGGGCCGGGGGGTGCGAGGTAGCGGGCGGCGAGGCCCGAGGGGACGGCGGCGCGCCAGTCGTCGAGGGCCCCGGCGTCGGCGAGGCCGAGGAGCGAGCCGTCGTCGGCGAGGACGAGTTCGACGCGGCCGGTGGCGGGGGCCGCGGGGGCGGGCGGCGAGGGGTCGATCCGGATGGTGGAGCAGCGGCCGAGGGGTCCGGGGACGTCGGGCCGGACGGTGAGCCGTAAGCGGCTGGAAGGGACGCTGACGAGGGTGTCGGCGCCGGGCGGGTGGCGGGATTCGAGGAGCAGTCGCTGGACGTCGGCGAAGCGTTCCTCGAGGAAGCTCTCGTCGTCGAAGACGTCGTCCACGTCCTGCGGGCTCAGCATGATCGGCACGGCGATGTCCTCCTGGGGCCGGCACCATGGATGCACAAACTTGAGTATCACCTGGCGTCCGGCCGTTCTGCCGGTGGGGTCGTCCCCCGGGGACTCAGGAGGCCGGATTCTCCCCGTACATCACGTACGCGCCCGCTTCCAGACGCTCGATCAGGCCCTGGGCCCACGCGGCCTGGCTGGCGGCGCTGTGATCCCAGAGCCCGAGCAGCTCCCGCACGTGGGCGCGGTCCGGCTGCTCGCCCGCCGTCTCGTCGACCCGGTCGGCCACCCCGCCGTGCTCGGCCGCGAGTGACGCGATCCGCTCCTTCAGCAGACCGATCGCCTCCTCGCGACGCAGCGAGGGCAGCAGGACGATCGCTGCCCCGAGCATGTCCGGGCGGTTGTTGCCCTGCCGGAGCGCGTCGCGGAGCAGGCGGAGGAACTCCTCCTCACCCGTCGGCGAGATCTCGTAGTCCACCCGGCCAGGCCAGCCGGCGATGTCGGTGAAGGTCAGCAGCCCTTCCTTGGCGAGCTGACGCAGCGCGTGGTAGATCGAGCCGAACTTGATGTGGGCCCACTCGTCCGCGCCCCAGGAGAGCAGCTCGGAACGTACCAGGTAGCCGTGTGCCTTGCCGTGCATCCGTACGACCCCGAGTACCAGCAATCGTGTGGCTGACATGGTCTCCCTGCTACATGTCCGACGTGATTCCGGGGCGGGACCGGAACCGGCACTCCGCTCGTGGCCGGAGTTCGCCGACCGGATTCCACGGTAGTGCATGACCTGCTGTTCTCCAGGCAGCAGGTACCGGTCAGGGCGGTCCGAGGGCCCCCGGTCGAGCGCCCCTGCAACGACTTTCGACCGCCGTACGAGGAAGCGGGCCGAGGGTGGTGCGGACGTTGGACACAGACAGGTCTTCGCTGGAAACAGGGGTAGGGATGCGGGTACTCTTCACCACCTTCGCCGCCAAGTCGCACATGCACGCGCAGGTGTCGCTGGCCTGGGCCCTGCGGGCCGCGGGACACGACGTCCGGATCGCGAGCCATCCCGATCTCGTCGAGGAGATCACCAAGACGGGACTGACCGCCGTCGGTGTCGGCGAGGAGCTCCACCTCGACGAGCAGATGCAGGAGACCCAGGAGAACATCGGGCAGGACGTCGACCAGCTGGAGAGCCAGGCACAGGTTGGCCTCGACATGAGCGAGACCCGCCCGGAGCGCCTCACCTGGGACTACACGCTGGGCGTGTTCACCGCCATGACCTCCGTGGTCTTCCAGAACTGCTGCTCCGACCGGATGGTCGACGAGCTGGTCGAGCACTGTCGCTCCTGGAAGCCCGACCTCGTCCTCTGGGACACCATGACCTTCGCGGGTGCCGTCGCCGCGATCGCCACCGGCGCCGCCCACGGCCGGGTCCTCTTCGGCATGGACCTGGCGGGCAACATGCGCCAGACCTTCCTGGAGCAGCTCGCCTCCCGGCCGCCGGAGCTGCGCGACGACCCGCTCCGTGAGTGGCTCACCTGGAGCCTGGAGCGGCACGGCGCCTCCTTCGAGGAGGCCGCGGTCACCGGCGACTTCACCGTCTGCCCGATGCCCCAGTCGATGCGTCTCCCCGTCGACCTCGACTACGTGCCGATGCGGTACGTGCCGTACAACGGCCAGTCGACGGTGCCGCAGTGGCTCCAGGAACCGCCGAAGCGCGGCCGCCGGATCTGCCTCACCCTCGGAGTCGCCCACCGCGAGGTGCTCGGCAGCGACCGGGCCTCCATCGGTGACCTGCTGGAGGCGGTCGCCGGGCTCGACGACGTCGAGGTCGTCGCCACCCTCAACGAGAACCAGCTCAAGGACCTCGACACCGTCCCGGACAACGTCCGGGCCGTCGACTTCGTGCCGCTCGACGCGCTCGTGCCGAGCTGCGACGCGGTCATCCACCACGGCGGCGCCGGCAGCTTCGGCACCGCGATGATCCACGGTGTCCCGCAGCTCATCGTCGTCGACGGCGTCTGGGACACCATCAACAAGGCCCGTTACCTCGAAGCCCACGGTACCGGCCTCTACGTGCCGGGCAAGCTCAGCGCCAAGGGCCTGCGCGAGCTACTCGTCCGACTCCTGGAGGAGCCGGAGTTCAAGCGCAACGCCATGGCGCTCCGGCACGAGGCGCTCGCCGCCCCAGCGCCGGCGCAGGTCGTTCCCACGCTGGAGCGGCTCGCCGTCGAGCACCGCCGCCGATGACCGGCCAGACCGCGGACCCGGCGGCGCCCCCGGAAACCCCGACATATCCGACTACCCCCCGGACGGTGAACCGAACAATGCAGGTCCGAAGTCTCAAGGTCGAGGGGGCGTACGAGTTCACCCCCCGCCAATTCGCCGACCAGCGCGGCCTCTTCGTCTCCCCCTTTCAGCAGGAGGCGTTCGCCCAGGCCCTGGGACGGCCCGGCTTCCCGGTCGCCCAGACCAACCACAGCGTCTCTCGCCGCGGCACCATCCGCGGCATCCACTTCACGGCGACCCCGCCCGGCACCGCCAAGTACGTGTACTGCGCGAGCGGCCGGGCCGTCGACATCGTGGTCGACCTGCGGGTCGGCTCGCCCACCTTCGGCCGGTGGGACGCGGTCGAGATGGACCAGCTCCACTTCCGTGCCTCGTACTTCCCGGTCGGCGTCGGGCACGCCTTCGTGGCTCTGGAGAACGACACCGTGATGTCGTACATGCTCACCAGCGCCTACGTCGCCGAGCACGAACTCGCCCTCGACATCTTCGACGAGGGCCTGGGCATCACCCTCCCGTCCGGCCTTGACGTCGTGCAGTCGGACCGCGACAGGGAGGCCCTCTCCTTCGCGGAGGCCCGCGACAAGGGCATCCTCCCCGACTACGCCACCTCCCGGGCGGTCGAGGAGCGGCTCTGGTCCCCCGGCTCCGGCGGCCCGCGCTGAGCGCGCCGATGGACGCCGACCCGAAGGGCGGGCCCGCCGGCACGGTCGCGGTGCTCGGTGCCACCGGATCCGTCGGGCGCGCGGTCTGCGCCGAACTCCTCCGGACCGGGCACCGGGTCCTCGCCGTGGCCCGCCGCCCCGCCCCGCACACCCGCGCCCACGCCTTCGTCCCCCTCGACGTCGTCGCCGCCGCGCCCGGCCGGCTCGCCGCGCTCCTCGACGGACACGGGGTGGCGGCGGTCGTCAACGCCACCGGCGGCTGGGGGACCACCGCCGAGACGATGCGCAGCGCCCACGTCGACCTGCCGGAACGGCTCGCCGCCGGCTGTGCCGCGACCGGCCGGCGGCTGCGCGTCGTCCAGCTCGGTTCGATCCACGAGTACGGCCCCGTCGAGGACGGCGTCCTCATCGGCGAGGACCGCGCCCCCGGCGCGCTGACCTCGTACGGCGCCACCAAGCGCGCCGGCTCCGAGCATCTGCTCGGCGAGTCGAGCGCCGGCCGGATCGACGCGCTCGTCCTGCGGGCCGTCAACGTCTGCGGGCCGCATACCACCACCTCGAGCTTCCTCGGCATCGTCGCGGATAGGCTGCGCGCCCTCGCCCCGGGCAAGACGCTCACCCTCGACGTGGCCGACGCCCGCCGCGACTTCGTCGACGTGCGGGACCTGGCCAGGGCGGCGGTCGCGGCGGTGGCCGCGCCCGGCCCGGGCCGGGTGGTCAACATCGGGCGCGGTGAGGCGGTACCGATGGCCGACCTCGTCGACGTCCTCGTCAAGGTGTCGGGCGTCGACCCCGCCGCCGTGCGGCTGCGCCCGGCGGCGATCGCCAGCAAGGGCGGCAGCTGGACCTGCGCCGACATCGGCCTGGCCGCCGACCTCCTCGGCTGGCGGCCGCTGATCCCCCTCGACGCGTCACTGCGGGCGATGTGGGACGCGGCCGGGGACGCCGAGCCGCCGGGAGGGACCGGATGAACCGGACGCATACACGCGGAGAGACCGGACGGACAAGCCCGAGGAGGCACCGATGAACGCCCCCCTTCCCGTCCCACACGCCGGCGCGCCGGCGTCGCGGGCGGACACCGCACGGCGGATCGACGCCTCGGCCCGGCTGCGCGGCGCCGGGCCGCTCGGCGACCTGGCGGACTTCCCCGACTGGTTCGCCGGCCACGCCCGCCGGGCCTACACCCGGATCGAGCGGGTCGGGCTCGACGAATTGGACGGCTGGGTCGTCGACCCGGCCACCGGCGACCTCAGGCACCACACCGGCCGCTTCTTCACCGTGCACGGACTGGCGGTGGAGCACCCGGGCGCGGCGGTGCCCCGGTGGACGCAGCCGATCATCCTCCAGCCCGAGATCGGCATCCTCGGCCTGCTGGTGAGCCGGATCGACGGGGTGCTGCACGCCCTCGTGCAGGCCAAGGTCGAACCCGGCAACGCCAACGGGCTCCAAGTGTCCCCCACCGTGCAGGCCACCCGCAGCAACTACACGCGGGTGCACCAGGGGCTGGCCGTGCCGTACGTGGAGCACTTCCTCGACGCGCACCGGCGGCCGGGTGTGCTGGCCGACGTGCGACAGTCGGAGCAGGGCTCCTGGTTCTACCGCAAGCGCAACCGCAACATGGTGGTCGAGCTGCCGGAGCCGGTCGAGGCCCGGGACGGCTACCGCTGGCTGACGGTCGGCCAGATCCACGAGCTGCTGGGGCGCGAGGACACCGTCAACATGGACATCCGGACCGTGCTGTCCTGCCTGCCGTTCACCGGCTCCGGGGAGGAGGCGGACGACGATCCGGATCCCTTTCGGCGGGTGCTCCGGCGCTCCGGCGACCCCGCGGCGGGCAGTCTCCACACCATGGAGGAGATCCTCGGCTGGATCACCGACCGGCGGGCCGGAGACGACCTGACGGTTCGTCGGATCCCGCTGGACGACCTCACCGGCTGGACCCGCGGCAAGGACCGGATACGCCACGACGACGGCGCCTTCTTCGAGGTCATCGGGGTCCGGGTGGACGCCGGCGGGCGCGAGGTGCGGCAGTGGAACCAGCCGATGATCGAGCCGGTGGGCCAGGGCGTGATCGCGTTCCTGGTCCGGCGGATCGACGGGGTGCTGCACGTCCTGGTCCACGCGCGCGTGGAGCCCGGGTTCACGGACGTGGTGGAGCTGGGCCCGACCGTGCAGTGCGTGCCTGAGAGCTACACGGGCCTCCCGGACAGCGCCCTGCCGCCGTTCCTCGACGCGGTACTAGGCGCGGCCTCCGGGGCGACGCGGTACGACACGGTCCTCTCGGAGGAGGGCGGTCGGTTCCACCGAGCGCTCAACCGGTACCTGGTCGTCGAGGCCCCGGACGGCCTGGACACCGCGTCGCCCGCTCACCGATGGGTGACCCTGCACCAGCTGTCGGACCTGCTGCGCCACAGCCACTACGTCAACGTGCAGGCCCGTAGCCTGATCGCCTGTCTGCACAGCCTGTACCACGCCGGCTGAGCCCAGCGGCCACACACGCGTGTCCCGGTGGGCGGGGAGCCCACCGGGACACGCGCGCACCGGGACCGGACCGGGAGACCGGCCGGGGCGCCGGCTCAGAGGCCGACGACGACCTCGCGGATCGCCTCGATGACCTTCTCCTGGGTGTGCGGCGGCAGGGACGGGTACATCGGGAGCGAGAAGATCTCCTTCGCGAGCCGCTCGGTCACCGGCAGGCTGCCCTCCTCGTAGCCGAGGTGGGCGAAGCCGGTCATGCGGTGCACGGGCCACGGGTAGCTGATGTTCAGTTCGATGTCGTAGTCCTTGAGCCGCTCGATAATCCGGTCCCGCTCGGGGTGACGGACCACGTGGACATAGTGGACGTGGTCATTTCCCACCGCGTTCGAGGGGAGGACCAGGCCGGTGCCGGCCAGCCCCTCCTCGTAGCGGCGCGCCACGGCACGGCGGCCCTCGACGTAGGCGCCGAGGCGCCGGAGCTTGCGGCGGAGGATCTCCGCCTGGACCTCGTCGAGACGGCTGTTGTGTCCGGGAGTGCTGACAACGTAGTACTGCTCCTCCATGCCGTAGTAGCGCAGCCGGCGCAGGGCCGCCGCCACGTCCGCGTCGCGGGTCAGGACGGCGCCGCCGTCGCCGTACGCGCCCAGCACCTTCGTCGGATAGAAGGAGAAGGCGGCGGCGTCACCCATGGTGCCGGCGAGCCGGCCGTGATGCCGGGCGCCATGGGCCTGGGCGCAGTCCTCCAGGACCTTGAGGCCGTGACGGGCGGAGAGTTCGGTGACTGGCGCCATGTCGACGCACTGCCCGTAGAGGTGGACGGGGACGATCGCGGTCGTCTTCTCGGTGATCGCGCCGGCGAGCTGGTCGGTGCGCATGAGGTAGTCCTCCTCGTGCACGTCCACGAAGACCGGGGTGGCGCCAACTGCGTCGATGCCGAGCACGGTCGGGGCGGCCGTGTTGGCGACGGTGACGACTTCGTCGCCGGGCTTCACGCCGAGGGCCTGGAGGCCAAGGACGATGGCGTTGGTGCCGTTGTCCACGCCCACGCAGTGCTCCACGCCGTGGTAGGCCGCAAACTCCTGCTCGAAGCCAGCGACGGAGGCGCCGAGGACGAGCCGCCCGGACTGGAAGACGTGGTCGACGGCGTCGAGGACCTCCTCGCGCTCCGCCGCGTACTCCCGCAGGTAGTCCCAGACGTACGCGGTCATCGCCCGCCCTCCTTGACGCCGACGAACAGGCCGCGGCCGGTCGGGGCACCCGGCCGGTACTCGACGGAGCAGCCGACGGCGCGGAAGGCCGACTCGTACTCCTCGCGCGTGAAGAGGGTCAGGACGTCGATCTCGGTGAAGGTGCGGATGCCGTCGGGATCGCCGACGAGGAACTGCACCTCCATCCGGGTCGCCCGGCCCTGGAGCGTGGAGTGGGAGATCCGCGCCACGGTCCGGTCGCCCTCGCTCGCCAGGTCGCCGGCGACGAAGCCCTCGGAGAACTGCTCGGGGAACCACCAGGGTTCGACGACGAGCACGCCGCCCGGTTCGAGGTGGCGACCCATCGACGCGATCGCCGAACGCATCTCCTCGACGCTGCCGAGATAGCCGATCGCGCAGAACATGCAGGTGACGACGGAGTACGTGCGTCCCAGGTCGAACTCGCGCATGTCGCCCTCGTGGATGGCCAGTCCGGGCCTGCGGCGCAGCGCGAGGTCCCGCATCGGGGCGGCGATCTCCAGCCCCTCCGCGGTCGTGAAGAGCTTGCCGAAGGGGCCCAGGTGGGCGGCGGTGCCGCAGGCCACGTCGAGTAGCGAGTCGGCGTCCGGGGCGTGGCTGCGGGCTAGGTCCGCGACGGCCTCGGCCTCCGCGGCCCAGTCCTTGCCGCGGCTGCGGTACACCATCTCGTAAACCTCGGCGAGGTCCGTGCTGTACATGCGATTCTCCTCGGGTCGGCTGCAGTGCACGGCGCCGGTCGGCACGCCGCTGGAGCGGGGGTGCGGGAAGGTGCGGGGGTGTCCGTGCGGGTCAGGGGGTGTCGTCGACGAGGGCGACGGCACGGGCCCAGCCGGCGCCGGCGCCGGCCACCTTCACCGGGAAACAGGCGATCTGGAAGCCGGTCGGGGTGGGCAGCAGGTCGAGTCCGGAGAGCCGCTCGACCTGGCAGTACTCCCGGTGCCGGCCGGCGAAGTGGGCGGGCCACAGCACGCGCTTGTCGCAGGTGCGCCGGTAGGTGTCGATGATGGTGCCGAACGGCGCGTCCAGGCTGAAGGCGTCGGTGCCGACCACCTTCACGCCCGAGTCGAGCAGGAAGGCGATCGCGCCCGCGTCGAGGCCCACGAAGTCGGTGAAGTACCGCTGCGTCCCCGCCCAGGCGTCCGCGCCGGTGTTCAGCAGCACGATGTCGCGCGGGGCGAGGACGTGCCCGATCCGGTCGAGCTCCTTGCGCAGGTCGGCCGCGTCGACGATGCCGGCCTCGCGGCCCCGCACGTCGAGGACGACCCCGGGGCCGAGGAACCACTCCAGCGGCATCGCGTCGATGTGCCGGGGTACGCCGGTGCCGTACGTGGTCCGGGAGCCGTAGTGCGAGGGCGCGTCGACGTGGGTGCCGGTGTGGGTGGTCAGACTCAGGCGGTCCAGCGAGAGGAACTCGCCGTCCGGCAGGTCGTCCGGGTCGAACTCCAGGCCGAAGTGGGCCCGCATCTCGTCGCGCATGTGCAGCGCGCCCTCGCGCGGGGTCATCACCTCGTGGACCACGGGGTCCGGTTCGAACGAGCCGACGTCTACCGGCGAGGACAGGTCAATGATCCGCACGGTCACCTCCTGAGCGACAGCGTCCAGCCTCGCGGCCCCCGCTCAAAAGGCATTGGAAGACCGCTCGACACGGTCGGCCGGAGCCCCGGAGTCGAGCCGGTCTCGACGGTGCTCGGCCAGACTCGGCCTCCCGACGACGACCCCTGCACCGGGAGGCACCGTGACCACCACGCCCCGCACACACGGCGACGGCACCGCCACAGACTTCGACGCCATCGCGATCGAACGCTTCTACGCCCGGCACATGCAGCTGCTGGACGGCGGCGCCGCCGCGGCCTGGGCCCGCACCTTCACCGACGACGCGTCCTTCGCCGCCCCGTCCATGACGGAGCCGGTGCGCGGCCGGGACGGCATCGAGTCGGGCGCCCGCGCGGCGGTGGCGGGCCGGGCGGCCGCCGGGGAGGTCCACCGGCACTGGGTGACGATGACAGCGGTCCGGCCGGCCGCCGACGGAGTCGACGCGGTGTCGCACGTGGAGATCCTCGCGACCCCGCGCGGCGGGGCGCCGCGGATCGAGCTGTCCTGCGTGATGCGGGACCGGCTGGTGCGCCGGGACGGGGCGCTGCTCGTGGCGGAGCGCGTCATCACCCGCGACGACCGGCCACGCGGCTGAGGATCGACTCCGTCTCGAGCGCGGGTCCGTACCGTCGCCGCCATGACGACACGGGTAGTGATCATCACGGGTGGTGGGACCGGGATCGGCCGCGCGGCGGCCCTCCGGTTCGCGGAGCGCGGCGACCGGGTCCTCGTGGTGGGCCGTACGGCGGCCACGCTGGAGGAGACCGTCGCCGGGCACGAGAACATCCGGTCCCTGGTGGCGGACGTGACCGATTCCGGCGCCGGCGAGCGGGTGGTGGAGGCGGCGCTGCGCGCCTTCGGCCGCCTGGACGTCCTCGTGAACAACGCTGCGACCGGTTCCTTCGCGCCGCTGGCGAAGCTCGACCGGACGGCCGTTGAGCGGCAGTTCACCACTGACCTGGTGGCGCCCGCGTTCCTCGCCCAGGCGGCGCTGGACGCGCTGGAGGAGACGGGCGGCACCATCGTCAACGTCAGCACGGCGGCCTCGCTGACCACCCAGGGCTTCCCGGACAACGCGGTCTACATGGCGGCGAAGGCGGGCCTGAACCAGTTCACGCGCGCCTGGGCGGTCGAGCTGGCGCCGCGCGGCATCCGCGTGGTGTCGGTGGCGCCGGGCGTCACCGACACCGGCATCGGGCAGCGCATCGGCATGTCCGAGGGCCAGTACCAGGGCTTCCTCGACCAGATCTCGCAGCGCATCCCAGCCGGGCGGGTGGCGACGCCCGAGGAGGTGGCGTGGTGGATCACCACGCTGGGCGAGCCGGGCGGCTCCTACATGACCGGGGCGATCGTCCCCGTCGACGGCGGTCTCACCCTCACCTGACGGAGGGCGGCGCCCGCACCGTCCGGACGGCGGCCGGAGGCGCCGGTGCCGGGCGTGCGCCGCGAGTCGGGCGGGCAGGTGGTGGAGCCGGAAGCGCATCGTCTCCGGATCCAGGTATTCGGGGGCGGCTGATCGCCCATGAGGCCGAGCGGGTTGGCCGCAACGCCCCGAAGGTGACCCGAGGCTCTCCGAAAGGGACCCGGCAGGGCTTGCCGGTGTTGGTCGCGGTGCAGTGCTCCTCGTCCGTGGCGCCATCGGTATGGGGCGCGGCGCCCTGCTGCGGGCCGTCGCCGACGTGGCCCGCGCCCGGGGTGTACGGGTCGGCTACGCGCGATGCGCGGCTGAGGAGTCCGGGACCCCGTACGGCGTCGTGCGCCGGCTGCTGGGCGCCACCGGCGGCACGCTCGTCGCCGCGTCCGCCCGGGCGGCCGGCACGGCGACTGGCCGCAGGCCGCCGCGCTGCTGCGCCGGACCGCATCCGGAGGTCGAGTCTGGCGCACGCGCTCAGCGGCCTCCAATGGACTTCCGAATACGTTCCGAATACTATGGATCCATGACCATCGCAGCAGACCTCCCCGTGGCGACTCGGCGCTCCTCGGACCTGAGCAAGCACTCCGCCGAGGTCTTCGCCGAGGCCGAGGACCACCCCGTGACGGTGACCCGGCGGGACGGCGAGGCTCTGGTCCTGATGTCGCAGCGCGAGGCAGAGGGGCGTGCCCGCTTGCTGAACCTTGCCGCGCAGCTCATCACCGTCACCCTCGACGACCGCGGCTCGCTCGCCGAGCGCATGTCCAAGGCCTTCCCCTGGATGCTTGCGCTGTCGCCGGCCGACCGGGAGTCCTGCGCACAGCACCTCGTCGATGCGGCGCGCGCGTCGTTCGCCACCGGCCAGTCGCACCTCGCGATCGCAGAGCTGACCTCCTGGAAGGAAACGGCCACCGCCATTGCGGCCGGACTCAGCAGCGGCAGCGCCGGTCTGGAGTGGTTCGACGACGATGAGACCGTGGAGCGTCCGTAGCCGTGGCGGCCGCCAGGAAGGGCGAGCTGGTTCCTCGCCCTCCGAAGAAGATCGAGTACGAGATCCGCTTCGCCACAGCCGACGCGCAGAAGGGTTGGCGCGACCTCGTCGCGACGATCCGCAACTCCATGACGGAGACCTGGGACTTCCTCGCGCGGACGCCACTGTCCACGACGCCGACGAATGATCGGCTCAAGGGTGAGCTCGGCGTCATCGAGCGTGGCGGCTGACCCATGAGCGGTGGCAACACAAACCGACTGCGAAGGGCACCGCGCGCGTCTGGTTCTACGTCCACGAGCGCACGGTCTTCCTGGAGCAGGTGCACACGAGCCACCCGAACGAGACGAAGTAGGCGGGCTTCGCAGCGTCCTACATCGTCGGTGAGCGCGCATCCGATGAGGATGATCGCCGTGTGGCTGCCGCGACGGGGGACTTTGACTTCACTCGAGGGCGGCGCGGCTTTGGGAAAGAGCGACTCGATCTCCCCGATCACAGTGAGGAGGGGAAGTCTCTGCGTGAAGCAGCTTCGTCGTTGACTGCAGCGGCGACGCTCGCCAGGATCGCGAGGCCGGGGCGACGCCGAGGTGCTGGGCGGAGGTGAGCAGCGCCGAGGCGATCTCCGGTTGCCGTGGTCCACTCCATGGACTGCGGCCTGGTCCGGGCGATGATGCCGGTCCCGAAGCCGAGGGCGATCACCAGCATCGCCGGTGCCATCCCGGTCCAGTAGTCCGTCTCGGTCACGATCAGGGAGGACCAGACCACAGCTCACGCTGCAGCATTGGGTGAGCGCGAATGCGAGAGGAGCGTGACCGCACCCCGTGCCGCCGGTGCCGAGTACCGCTCCTGCGGCCCTCCAGCTGTCCGGTGTGGCGCTCCGCGTCCACGACGTGCACTGGTCTGAGAGCCTGGCTGGCGCAGGATGGCGACGATCCGGTCGACTTGCGCCTGTGACAGAGGAGGCGCGCCCTCGGCCTTGGCGGCTCCCGCCTTTCGGAGGTCCTCGAGTACGGCCGGAGAGGCCGGGTGGTGCGGCCATCGTGTTCGCGAGGCGCTCTGATTGTCGGCGTGCTCTACGCTCGTGATCGTGCGTGCCGAGCGTTGAACTGACTGTGGTACATCGCTGCTGTTCTCGGCTGCGTCGCCTGTTGTAGGCGATGGGCCCAACAGTTGCCTTTTTCCGGCCAGGTCCATCCGCCACAGGTGCATCGGCACCTCACGCTGCCATCGGGGGCACTTGCCGGATGCTGCTGTTCCTGGGCGCGGACCAGGCCATTGCGGGACAGCACCCGGTGGACCGTGGCCCGCGACGGCGTCGACTCCAGCCCGCGGCCGGACAGCTCGTGGGAGATCCGGCGGGCACCCCACCGGGGATGCCGGCGGCGCAGCTCGCAGGTCTCGGCCTCAACCTCGGCGGACAGGCGCGTGGGACTGTTCCCCGGCCGGCGGGAGCGATCCAGCAGACCGGGCATGCCCTCCTGCTCGAACCGCCGCCGCCAGCTGTGCAGGGTCTGGCGCGAGGTGCCGTACCGGGCCGCGACCTCACCGATCGGAGACCCGCCGAGCACTTCGCGGACAGCCCGGTAGCGGTACTCGGCCAACTGCTGTGCATCCACGACTCCGTCGGAAGCACCCCTGCCGCACCGGCGGTTGGGGGATAGCGGACGTTCAGCCGAACGTGTCAGCCATGTCCGGAGCACAAACGGTTAAGCATCTCCTGAGACCTCACACCGACACGGAACACGGGGCAACCGCCAACGAAGCACGTTGACTCGCCGTGCCGCGCGTGTCGAGGTGCTGCGTTAGCGGTAGGAAAACTCGGCCAGATGTGCTCTCCACGCCCAGAAACCATGATCATTGTGGCGATCTGATGCGAGGATCACTGTCAGGACGCCATCAACCTCGAGATCCTGCAGAACTACTTTGCAGCGGGAGCATGTAGCAGTACGTGCTGCGCAGCCTGATCAGCACGTAAGCGGCAGCGCGGAACAGTCGAGGGCCGCACCCCGTCCGACGGGGTGCGGCCCCCGACGTCGGCCCGGTGCCGTCCCCGCAGTGGAACGGCTCGTAACCGCCCCTCGCGCAGGCCCGCGTTGCGCGATCCGTTTACAACCGGAGCCCGCGGCGCTACCTTCCCCGTACGAGTGAGATGGGAGCGCTCCCATCCTTCGTCGGACCGGAACCCGCCGCAGGATGCTCCCATCTCGCTCGGCCCCACGCGTACCCGCGCGACCGTGCGCGCGCAACGCACACGCACGCAGCACATATGGGCGCGACCCGTGACCCGCAGCACCCGCAGCGACGGACAGGTATGTCATGATCACGACAAAAACGAGGGGCGGCACCGCTCCCCGGCCCCCGCTCCCCACCCGCGCCAGAGCCCTCTTCCTGGTCCTCGTCTCCCTCCTCGCCACCCTCCCCGCCGTCGGCCTGGTCATGACCACGGGCGGCGAGGCGGAGGCGCACGGGACGCCGATGAAGCCCGCCAGCCGCACCTTCCTGTGCTGGCAGGACGGGCTGACCGACACCGGCGAGATCAAACCGGTCAACCCGGCGTGCAAGGCCGCCGCACAGGTCAGCGGCACCACGCCGTTCTACAACTGGTTCTCCGTACTGCGCTCCGACGGCGCCGGCCGTACCGAAGGCTTCGTGCCGGACGGGCAGCTGTGCAGCGGCGGCAACACCAGCTTCACCGGCTTCGACCAGCCGCGTGACGACTGGCCCCTCACCCACCTCACCTCGGGCGCCACCGTCGACTTCTCCTACAACGCCTGGGCCGCGCACCCGGGTTGGTTCTACGTGTACATCACCAAGGACGGCTTCGACCCGACACGGACCCTCACCTGGGACGACATGGAGGAACAGCCGTTCCTCTCCGTCGACCACCCGCCGCTCAACGGGTCCCCGGGCACCGTCGACGCCAACTACTCCTGGACCGGGCAGCTTCCGGAGGGCAAGTCCGGCCGCCACGTCGTCTACATGGTCTGGCAGCGTTCGGACAGCGCGGAGACCTTCTACTCCTGCTCCGACGTCGTCTTCGACGGCGGCAACGGCGAGGTGACCGGCATCAAGGAGCCCGGCAACCCGCCGACCGAGCCCGTCCCCGGCCAGTGCACCGCCACCCGCAGCACCACGGGCAGCTGGAACGGCGGCCACCAGTCCCAGGTGACCGTCACCAACAGCGGTGACGTCCCCATGCTCGGCTGGATGGTCGACTGGACCCTGCCGGACGGCCAGCGGGTCGACAGCCTGTGGAACGGCGACGCCACCTACCAGGGCCAGGACGTCATGGTCCACAACACCGGCCACAACGGCTCGCTGAGTCCGGGACAGAGCGCCACCTTCGGCTATGTCGTCTCCGGCCCCGGCGGTGACGGTACGACGAGCCTGCCCTGCCGGGTCGGCTGACGCCGCGCCACGACGAAGCGGGTCCGGGCCACCACGGCCCGGACCCGCCCGCGACGCACGGTCGGCTCAGCTCAGAAGTTCGACCTCCGTCAGCGCCGCCTCACCGCTGAGAACCAGCCGGTAGTGGCCGTACGTCCCCGGCTCCTCCACCGAGAAGGCCCGTGTCTGCCGGTCCCAGCGGAAGGCGTCCGGGTCGTCCGCCCGCCTGTCGCGCTTGTCGAGGGTCTTCCACGTCGTGCCGTCCGACGACCCCTGCAGGACCCAGCCCGTGGGCGCCTCGGCCTGCTTCGAGGACGTCAGCGTGTACTGGACCGCCTTCGCCCTCCCGCTCACGGGCAGATCGACGGTGGACACCGTGGCGCCGGTCGCCGAGGAGTCGTCGAACAGGGCGCCCCCGCCCTTCAGCACGTCCTCGCGGGGCGTGGGCACCTCGTCGTCCCGGGTGATCGACACGGGCGCCGCCTTCTTGCCGGTGCCCCACGACGACGGCCGCGGGCCCATGTCGAACTCCAGGACCCCGCCCCTGGCGAGCACCGAGTGCGGCAGCGAGGTCTTGTCCCACCTCTTGCCGTTGACCTTCAGACCCTGGACGTACACGTTCTTCGCACTGTTCCTCGGCGCCTTGACGACCAGCTCGCGGCCGTTCTCCAGGTGCACGGTCGTCTTCTTGAACAGCGGGGAGCCGACGGCGTACTCGCCGCTGCCCATCACCAGCGGGTAGAAGCCGAGGGAGGAGAACAGGAACCAGGCCGACTGCTCGCCGTTGTCCTCGTCCCCGTGGTAGCCCTGCCCGATCTCGCTGCCGGTGTAGAGCCGCGACAGCACCTCACGGACGTTCTTCTGCGTCTTCCAGGGCTGCCCGGCCGCGTCGTACATGTACAGGGCGTGGTGGGCCACCTGGTTGGAGTGCCCGTACATGCCCATCCGGACGTCCCGCGCCTCGGTCATCTCGTGGATGACCCCGCCGTAGGAGCCCTTGAACTCCGGGGAGGCCGTCTCCGGGGTGGCGAGGTACTCGTCGAGCTTGTCCGCGAGACCGTCGCGCCCGCCGTACAGGTTGGCCAGACCCCGGCTGTCCTGCGGGGCGGTGAAGGCGTAGCCCCAGCCGTTCGTCTCGGTGTAGTCGTGGCCCCACACCCGCGGGTCGTACGTCGAGGACTCGACGCGCCAGTCGCCCTTCGTGTTCCTCCCCTGGAAGAACCCGGCCTCGGAGTCGAACAGGTTGACGTACTCCTGGGCCCGGTCGAGGAAGTAGGCGGACTCCTCCGCGTAGCGCCTGTCGCCGGTCTTCTCGTACAGGGCCTCGCCCATCCGGGCGATGCCGTAGTCGTTGAGGTAGCCCTCCAGGGCCCACGACAGGCCCTCGTGCGTCTCGGTGCCGGTGTAGCCGAGGAAGGGCGAGGTCGCCATGCCCTTGCGGCCGACGCCCGACGACGGGGGCACGACGGTGGCGTTCTTCACGGCCGCGTCGTACGCCGCCTCCGCGTCGAAGTCCACGCCCTTGACGTACGCGTCGGCGAACGCGACGTCCGAGGAGGTGCCGGTCATCAGGTCGGCGTAGCCGGGGGAGGACCAGCGGGAGGTCCAGCCGCCGTCCTTGTAGTGCTGCACGAACCCGTCGACCAGCTCGCCCGCCTTGGAGGGGGTCAGGAAGGAGTACGCCGGCCAGGTGGTCCGGTAGGTGTCCCAGAAGCCGTTGTTGACGTACACCTTCCCGTCCACGATCTTCGCGCCGGTGTGCGTCGGCGTGTCCGGCCGGGTCATCTTCGAGAAGGGGGAGGCGTACTTGTACGTGCCGTCGACCTTCTCGAAGCCCGAGTTCGGGTACAGGTACAGCCGGTAGAGGCTCGAGTAGAGCGTGGTCAGCTGGTCCGGGGTGGCACCCTCGACCTCGACCTTGCCGAGCAGCTTGTCCCACTGCCGCTGGGCGCTCCGCTTGACCGAGTCGAAGGACCGGCCCTCGGGGATCTCCTGGCGCAGGTTGTCCTTCGCCTGGTCGACGCTGATGAGCGAGGTGGCCAGGCGCAGGGTGACCGTCCGGTCCTCGCCCGCGTCGAACCGCAGATGGCCCTTGACGCCCTCGGCGGAGCCGTCCGTCACCGGCTTGTCGAACGCGCCGTGCACGAACAGCCGGGTGGCGCCCGTGGACAGACCGGACTTCACGTCCGAGTAGCCGCTGAAGGTGCCGTTCTCCTCGTCGAGGGTCAGGCCGGCCTGGTCGGTGACGTTGTCGAACAGGACGCTCGCGTCGTCGCCGGGATAGGTGAAGCGCATGACCGCGGCGTGGTCCGTCGGCGCGATCTCCGCCTTCTGGCCGTTCTCGAACCGCACCCCGTAGTAGTACGGCCGCGCGGTCTCGTTCTCGTGCCGGAAGGCCAGCTCCCGTTCCTCACGGCCCGGTTCCGGGGTGCCGGAGGCGGCGGACGGCAGCACCTGGAAGGTCTGCCGGTCGCCCATCCAGGGGCTCGGCTCGTGGCTCGCGCTGAACGCCTGGATCGTCGGCAGGTTGTCCGCGTTGTTGCCGCGCGCGTAGTCGTACAGCCAGCTCAGGGAACCGGCGTTGGTCACCGGCGTCCAGAAGTTGAAGCCGTGCGGCACGGCGGTCGCCGGGAAGTTGTTGCCGCGCGAGAAGCCGCCGCTGGAGTGGGTGCCCCGGGTGGTCACCGCGTAGTCGGACAGGTGGGCCTTCGGCCGCTCGGGTTTCACCGGCTTCAGGGACACGTCGTCCAGCCAGCCCCGGAACTTCGCCGGGCCCTCGGGGGAGTCGTAGGCGACCAGGATCCGGTCGACGGTCCTGCCGGACGCGACCGAGCCGATCCTTGACGCGACGCTGTTCCACTGGTTGACGTACAGCACCTTGGCGTCACCCTGGCCCCGCGGCGTCAGCGGGAAGCCGTGCTGGTCGGTGGCGCGCAGGTCGCTCAGATAGGTGCCGTCGGTGAAGGCCAGGTCGACGGAGACGTTCGTGGCGTCGTAGTCGAGGTCGCCGTCCGCCATCGACGGGAAGATCTTGTACGACAGCTCCGTACGACGGTCGACCTTCACATGGACGTCGAAGACCTTGTTGTACGAGTGGGCGCGCCCGTCGGCCGTGTGCCGGCCGGCGTAACGCAGGGCACGCTTTCCGGTGAATCCGGCGCCCGACTTCGCGGTCGGGGAGCCGCTCGGGCCGCGGTCGACCAGCGAGAGCATGTCCTGCGGGACGGGCTCCTCGGTGTCACCGGTGGAGAACTGGACGTCGGCGAGCTGGAGGGCGTCCGCCCCGCCGTTCCTGGTGATCTCCAGCCGGAAGTGCCGGTACCCGGCGACGGCCGACGCGTCCAGGTCGTAGGTCTTCGTCTGGAACCGCTCGGCGAACGTCTCGCCCGAACGGGTGTCGAGGGTCGTCCAGTTCTCGCCGTCGGCCGAGCCCTTCAGGGTCCAGTCCCGCGGGTCGCGCGCGGCGAAGTCGTTGGCCGAGGTGAGCGCGTACCGGACCACCTCGACCGGGGCGTCCAGGTCGAACTCGGCCCAGCCGGTGGACGTGAAGGCCAGCCATTTGCTGCCGGGCTCGCCGTCGACGAGGTTCTCCTTCACCTCCCCGGCGCCCGCGTTCTCCGAACTGGCGCGCACGTCCGTGACATGGTCGGTGACGCTGCCCGGTATGCCGCTGCTGTAACCGCCGTCGACACCCGAGGCGCGTTTCTTTCCGCCCGGTGTGGTGTCGACGGTGTTCAACCAGTCGGGGGCGGGTTCACCGGCCTCGAACGACGAAGCGAACTCCCGGTCCGCCTTCGCGGGCGCCCCGGGCAGGGCGACCGCGACGCCCGGGGAGGCCCCCGCCACGGCGAAGGCGGTCGTCGCGACGACCGCCGGGCCCCATCTGTGCCGCATTCTGTGCCGAACTCCGTGCTGCATGCGCGAGCACCCTCCCTGGGCTGGACAACGTTGTCAGAATCGCTGCGCAAGCACCAGTAGTGGGCCAAGGGGCGTGTGGTGTCAAGGGTGTTGAATGAGGCCTTCGGGCCCGGTGGCAGGGATTCTTCCGTTTCGGAACGCGGCGCCCGCTCGTATTTCCGCCAGGTCCCAACTCGGAAAAGACCACCGGCGAACCCCGTGTTCGATCTTGATCCGTCGGCGGAAAGTGGACTATACCTGTCGGCACTCCGGGCTTCTTCACAGCTCCCGAACAGCAAGCACCACCCCGTCCTGCACTGCCCGCACTTCCTGCACGACCCAGTACGACCCGAACGCGGTGCCGGGGAGGATCCGGTTCACCGCCTGAGTCCTGGAGAAGGCGAGGACCTGAGCATGGGATCCAACTCCGCCGAGTACGACGGCACCCGCGAGCGAGGTGCTCCGGGCCGGCCCACCCCTGCCCGCCCGGCCGCGGGAGTGGGCCGCCGCGACCTGATCAAGCGGTCCGCGGCGCTCGGCCTGATCTCCGTCCCCACGACGGGCTTCCTGTCCGCGTGCGCCAGCGGCGGCGGGGGCGACCAGGAGAAGGCCGAGGCGGGCAGGAAGACCGCGAAGAACCCGCTCGGCGTCAATGACACGGCGCAGATGGAATTCGTCCTGTTCGACGGCGGCTTCGGCAAGGAATACGCCGAGGACGCCGTGAAGGTGTACGAAAAGGCATTTCCCGGCGCTCCGGTGAAGTTCTCCGCCACCCAGAAGATCCAGTCCACCCTGCAGCCGCGTTTCCACCAGGGCACCCCGCCCGACCTCATCGACAACTCGGGCGCCGAGCAGATGGACATGGGCACCCTGGTCGGCAAGAAGCAGCTCACCGACCTCACCCCGCTGCTGGACGCCCCCTCCTACGACGACCCGGGCACCAAGGTCCGCGACACGCTGCGCCCCGGCATCGTCGAGATGGGCCGGTTCGACGGCGAGCAGGTCTGGATCCTCTACTACGCCTACACGGTCTACGGCGTCTGGTACTCGCAGAAGGCGCTGGACTCGCTCGACGAGCAGTACCCCGAGACCTGGGACCAGATGCTCGCGGTCTGCGCGAAGGCCAGGAAGAAGGGCATGGCCGGCTGGACCTACGCCGGCAAGTACCCGTACTACATCCCCTTCTCGCTGTACCCGATGATCGGCAAGGTCGGCGGGCGCGAGGTGCTCGACGCCATCGACAACCTGGAGCCGAACGCCTGGAAGCACCCCGCCGTCAAGGCCTGCTTCGAGGCCTACTACGAACTCCAGCAGAAGGGCTACGTCCTCAGGGGCACCCCGGGCCTGGACCACATCCAGTCCCAGACCGCCTGGGCCGAGGGGGACGCGCTGTTCATCCCGAACGGCTCCTGGGTGGAGAACGAGGCGGCCAACGTCATGCCCGACGACTTCGACCTCGCCGTCTCCGCACCCACCGGCCTGGACTCCTCGGACAAGCTGCCCTTCGGCACCATCTGGGCCTCCGGCGGCGAGCCCTTCGTCGTCCCCGCCAAGGCGGCGAACGCGGCCGGCGGCATGGAGCAGCTGCGCATCATGCTGGGCGAGGCGTCCTCGAGGAACTTCACGGGCAAGGTGAAGTCACTGACCGCGTACAACGGCGGCACCGACGGCATCGAGCTGACCCCGGGCCTCAGGTCCGGTGTCGCCGTGCTGGAGGCGGCCGGGGAGAACGTGGTGAACCCGCGCCTGCAGGACTGGTACGTGCAGCTCCAGAAGGAGAAGATCGGCGCCTCCGGGCTCGGCGAGATGATGGCCGGCCGCGCGACCCCGGCCGAGACCGTCAAGAAGATCCAGGCCTTCGCCGACGAGACGGCCAAGGACTCGTCGATCAAGCACTACAGGCACCAGTGAGCCACCGGTGAGTCCCCGTCACCGGGGCCTGCCCGGCAGACCGTTGCCGGGCAGGCCCCGGTGACAGCCCGCGCGCAGATCGGGGTCGCAGCACATGCAGCACGGCAAGTACCGTTTCATCGTGGGGTTCCTGGCGGTTCCCCTGGGGCTGTACGCGCTCTTCGTCGTCTGGCCGTTCGTCCAGTCGATCTCCTACTCGTTCACGGACTGGACCGGCCTGAGCCCCGACTTCGAGGTGGTCGGGTTCGCCAACTACACACGCATGCTGGACGACGGCATCTTCTGGAAGTCGTTGCGGCACAGCCTGCTGTTCGCCCTGCTGGTACCGGTGGTGACGATCGGTCTGGCGCTGTTCCTCTCCTTCATGATCAATGCGGGTGGCCGGCGACGGCGCGGCGGACCGGTGATCTCGGGGGTCCGGGGGTCCGCCTTCTACAGGATCGTCTACTTCTTCCCGCAGGTGCTCTCGATCGCGATCGTCGCCCTGCTGTTCGCGTTCGCGTACAACCCGGACAGCGGTGCGATCAACTCGTTCCTGCGGGGGGTCGGACTCGACGACCCCCAGCCGCTCTGGCTGGGCGATCCGGACCTCGCCCTGTGGGCCGTCATGGCGGTCCTCGTCTGGTCCACGGTCGGTTTCTTCGTGGTCCTCTTCTCCGCCGGCATGGCGTCCATCCCGCTGGACCTCTACGAGGCGGCGCTGCTGGACGGCGCCGGCCGCCCCACGACCTTCTTCCGCATCACCCTGCCGCTGCTGTGGGGCACCGTGCAGTCCGGCTGGGTCTACCTGGGCATCCTCGCGCTGGGCGCCGAATCGTTCGCGGTCGTACAGATCATGACGACCGGTCCCGGCGGCCCCGACTACTCGACCACCGTCATGGTCCTGTACGTGTACCAGAAGGCGTTCCGCGACGGTCAGGCCGCCTACGCCACCACCATCGGTGTCGCCCTCCTCCTCGTCACGCTGGCGTTCGCCGCCCTCGTGATGAAGCTGGGGCGGCGCGAGCGGCTGGAGTACTGATCCGATGAAGACGACCGAGCCCCCCGCTCCCGTACCGGCCGAGTCCGGTGCCCCCCTCGCCGAGGGCGGCCCGCCGTCCGGCACGCCCGCGAAGGAGCCGAAGGGGAAGCGGGAGGGCGGCGTCCTCAACGTCTTCTCGCACGGTGTCCTGGTGATCTGGGCGGTCATGGTGGTGCTGCCCCTGCTGTGGGCCGTGATGACGTCCTTCAAGGACGACGCCTCCATCTTCGGCTCGCCCTGGTCGCTGCCGGACCCGCCGCGCTTCGACAACTGGTCGCGGGCCTGGACCCAGGCCGACATGGGCGACTACTTCCTCAACACCGTCCTCGTGGTCGGCGGTTCCCTGATCGGCACCCTGGTGCTGGGTTCGATGGCCGCCTACGTGCTGGCCCGCTTCGAGTTCCCCGGCAACCGGTTCGTCTACTACCTGTTCGTCGGCGGCATGAGCTTCCCGATCATGCTCGCCCTGGTCCCGCTGTTCTACGTCGTCGACAACATGGGCCTGCTGAACACGGTCCACGGACTGATCCTGGTCTACATCGCGTACTCGCTGCCGTTCACGGTGTTCTTCCTGACCGCGTTCTTCCGGACGCTGCCCAGCAGCGTGGCGGAGGCCGCGTTCGTGGACGGCGCCTCGCACAGCAGGACGTTCTTCCAGATCATGCTCCCGATGGCCAGGCCGGGCCTGATCAGTGTGGGGATCTTCAACTTCCTGGGCCAGTGGAACCAGTACATGCTGCCCACCGTGCTCAACACCGACGAGGACAAGCACGTGCTCACCCAGGGACTGGTGCAGCTGGCCGTCAGCCAGGGCTACAAGGGGGACTGGTCCGGCCTCTTCGCCGGCCTCGTGATGGCGATGCTTCCGGTGCTCGCCGCGTACCTCGTCTTCCAGCGCCAGGTCGTGCAGGGGCTCACCGCGGGCGCCCTGAAGTGACCTCCGGCGGTCACCCTCCGCATCCCCTCGCGCACCCGCCGCTCCCGCTCCGGGCAGTGGCGGGCGCAGGTGTGTCCAAGGACCTGGAAACGGTTCAACCTCTTGACGGGAGGCGACCCGAACAGCTCATCTTAGAGTTCACTAGTTGGACACGGAGCGGGGCCTCGCCGAAGCGGCCCCGCGCGCAGGAGGTCGTCGTGGAGACTCCGGGGTCGCAGTCGTCGCTGCACCGAGCCAATCTCGAGCGGGTCGTCCGGGCCGTACGTCTGGCCGGCTCGCTCACCCAGGCCGAGATCGCGAGGACCACGGGCCTTTCGGCGGCGACGGTGTCCAACATCGTCCGGGAACTGAAGGAGGGCGGGACCGTCGAGGTCACGCCCACCTCCTCGGGCGGCCGCCGGGCCCGCAGCGTCTCGCTCAGCGGGGACGCCGGAATCGTGGTGGGCGTGGACTTCGGGCACACCCACCTGCGGGTCGCGGTCGGGAACCTGGCCCACCAGGTGCTCGCCGAGGAGTCCGAGCCGCTGGACGTGGACGCCTCCGCCCCCCAGGGCCTGGACCGGGCGGAACAACTGGTCAACCGGCTGATCGAGGCGACCGGCGTGGACCGTGCCAAGATCGCCGGGGTCGGCCTCGGCGTGCCCGGGCCGATCGACGTGGAGTCCGGCACCCTGGGCTCGACCGCGATCCTGCCCGGCTGGACCGGCACCAGGCCCGCCGAGGAGCTGCGGGGGCGGCTCGGCGTGCCCGTGCACGTGGACAACGACGCGAACCTGGGCGCCCTCGGCGAGATGGTCTGGGGCAGCGGCCGGGGCGTGCGCGACCTGGCGTACATCAAGGTGGCCAGCGGTGTCGGCGCCGGCCTGGTGATCAACGGGAAGATCTACCGGGGACCGGGCGGCACCGCGGGTGAGATCGGGCACATCACACTCGACGAGTCCGGCCCCGTCTGCCGCTGCGGCAACCGCGGCTGCCTGGAGACCTTCACGGCGGCCCGCTACGTGCTGCCCCTGCTCCAGCCCAGCCACGGCACGGACCTGACCATGGAAGGCGTCGTACGGTTGGCGCGGGAGGGCGATCCGGGCTGCCGCAGGGTGATCGCCGACGTGGGCCGTCACATCGGCAGCGGGGTCGCCAACCTCTGCAACGTGCTGAACCCGACCAGGGTGGTCCTCGGCGGTGACCTCGCCGAGGCCGGTGAACTGGTCCTCGGACCCATAAGGGAATCCGTCGGCCGCTACGCGATCCCCAGCGCCGCACGCCAACTGTCCGTGCTCCCCGGGGCACTTGGGGGCCGTGCGGAGGTACTCGGCGCGCTCGCCCTCGCCCTGAGCGAAATGGGCGATTCGACCTTGTTGGGCGGCACCGCGAACGACACCCTCGCCGCGGCCTCTCCCACCTTCACTTAGAGAACGATTGGCACCGTTGCCATCTCGTTAAGGATTTACTTCTTGACGTCGCACGTGTGGCCGAGTTGACTTCCAGCCACCTCGGCCGCAACGTCGCGGCCTCGTCAGGGAGGTTTCTGAAGTGAACACGCGTATGCGTCGTACCGCCATTGCCGTGGCCGCCGGAGCACTGGCCGTCTCTCTCGCCGCCTGCGGCAGTGCCGCCGAGTCCGGTGACAACAGCAGCGACTCGGGCGACTCCGCCGCCAAGGGCGACGACATCAAGGTCGGTCTGCTCCTGCCGGAGAACCAGACCGCGCGGTACGAGAAGTTCGACAAGCCCCTGATCGAGAAGAAGATCAAGGAGCTGACGAACAACAAGGCCGAGGTCGTCTACGCCAACGCCAAGCAGGACGCCAGCCAGCAGAACCAGCAGGTCGACACGATGGTGACCAACAAGGTCGACGTGCTGATCCTGGACGCGGTGGACGCCAAGGCCATCGCCGGCTCGGTCAAGAAGGCCAAGGACGCCGGCATCCCGGTCGTGGCCTACGACCGCCTGGCCGAGGGCCCGATCGACGCCTACACCTCGTTCGACAACGTGACCGTCGGCAAGACGCAGGGCGAGGCCCTGCTCGAGGCGCTGGGCGACAAGGCCGAGGACGGCCAGATCGTCATGATGAACGGCTCCTCCACCGACCCGAACGCCGCCCTGTTCAAGGAGGGCGCGCACTCCGTCCTCGACGGCAAGGTCAAGGTCGGCCGCGAGTACGACACCAAGGAGTGGAAGCCGGAGAACGCCAACGCCAACATGGAAGGCGCCATCTCCGCCATCGGCAAGGACAAGATCGTCGGCGTCTACTCCGCCAACGACGGCATGGCGGGCGGCATCATCACCGCGCTGAAGGCCGCCGGCATCGACGTCCCGGTCACCGGCCAGGACGCCGAACTCGCGGGTGTGCAGCGCATCGTCACCGGTGAGCAGTACATGAGCGTCTACAAGCCGTACGCCCCCGAGGCCGAGGCCGCCGCCGAGATGGCCGTCGCGCTCGCCCAGGGCAAGTCGCTGGACTCCGTCGCCAAGGACTCGGTCGACAGCCCCACCACCAAGGGCGTGCCCTCGGTGCTCGTCCCGGTCGTGTCGCTGACCCAGGAGAACATCAACGACACCGTGATCAAGGACGGTGTCTACACCGTCGAGGAGATCTGCACGGCCAAGTACAAGGCCGCCTGCGACAAGATCGGTCTCGAGTAGACCGGTTGACCCCAGCAGTCCCCGAGCCCCCCGAGCCGTACGGGAGTCCGCACCGGACTCCCGCGGGGGACCGACTGCCATGAGCTCCGCCGGCGCCCCGCACACACCAGCCCCGCAAGCTACGCGGGGCGCCGGTCGGAACACCCCCAAACTTCTGCACAACCTCCCGCCGGGTCAGGCGGCGAAGGAGATGGTTCACGTGTCCGCTACGCCCGTGCTGGCGTTGCGCGGGGTCTCCAAGCGTTTCGGTGCCGTCCAGGCGCTCACCGACGTAGAGCTTGAGGTCCGTGCCGGCGAGGTGGTCGCCCTGGTGGGCGACAACGGCGCCGGAAAGTCCACGCTGGTCAAGACGATCGCCGGCGTGCACCCCATCGATGAGGGCGTCATCGAGTGGGACGGCAGGGCCGTCCAGATCAACAGGCCGCACGACGCCCAGAACCTGGGCATCGCGACGGTCTACCAGGACCTCGCACTGTGCGACAACATCGACGTCGTCGGCAACCTCTACCTGGGCCGGGAGATCCGCAAGCGCGGTGTCCTGGACGAGGTGGAGATGGAGCGCCGCTCCCGTGAGCTGCTCGACACGCTGTCGATCCGCATCCCCAGCGTCCGCATCCCGATCGCCTCGCTCTCCGGCGGTCAGCGCCAGGTCGTGGCGATCGCCCGGTCCATGCTCGGCGAGCCCAAGCTGGTGATCCTCGACGAGCCCACCGCCGCCCTCGGCGTCGAGCAGACCGCGCAGGTCCTCGACCTGGTCGAGCGGCTGCGCGAGCGCGGCCACGCGGTCATCCTCATCAGCCACAACATGGCCGACGTCAAGGCCGTGGCGGACAAGGTCGCCGTCCTGCGCCTCGGGCGCAACAACGGCATCTTCGAGGTCAAGTCGACCTCGCAGGAAGAGATCATCTCCGCCATCACGGGCGCCACGGAGAACGCCGTGACCCGTCGTGCGGCGCGTACCAATGGGGAGGTCAGCAAGTGAGCACCGAAAAGACCTCGACGCCCGCGGACCACACGGTCGAGAACACCGAGGCGGCCCCCGAGGCGGTCGCCGCCGTCGACCCCCGGCTGCTGGTGCGCGAGCAGGGCTTCGCCGGCTACCTCGCCGAGTTCAAGCGCAAGATGAAGGCCGGCGACCTCGGGTCCGTCCCCGTCGTCATCGGCCTGGTGGTCATCTGGGCCATCTTCACCGGTCTGAACTCCAACTTCCTCACCGCCGGCAACTTCTCCGACATGTCCGTCGCCATGGTCGGCACCGGCATGATCGCCGTCGGCGTCGTCTTCGTGCTGCTGCTCGGCGAGATCGACCTGTCGGTCGGCTCGGTCAGCGGCGTCGCGGGCGCGGCCTTCGCGGTGCTGAACGTCTCGAACGGGATGAACGAGGTGCTGGCCCTGGTGCTGGCCATCCTCACCGGCACGGTCGCCGGCATCATCCACGGCTTCTTCTTCGCCCGCATCGGCGTCCCCGCCTTCGCCGTGACCCTGGCCGGCCTGCTGTTCTGGCAGGGCTTCATGCTGCAGATACTGGGCAGCAACGGCACGATCAACCTGGACAGCGACGGCATTGTCGGGAAGTTCACCAGCTACTACTTCACCGATGTCGCGGCCGCCTACGGCCTCGCCGTCGTGGCCGTCGTCGCGTACTTCCTCGCCGCGTTCCTGGGCAACCGCCGCCGTGAGGCCGCCGGGATCCCCTCGCGCCCGCTGAACGACATCATCGTGCGCACCGTGCTGCTGGCCGTCGTCGCCTTCGTGGTGGCGATCGTCTACAACCAGCACAAGGGCCTCCCGCTCGCCGTGGTGATCTTCCTCGCGGTGCTCGTGCTCACCGACTTCGTGCTCCGCCGCACCACCTACGGCCGCAAGGTCTTCGCGCTCGGCGGCAGCGTCGAGGCGTCCCGCCGTGCCGGTATCAACGTGGAGATGGTCCGGATCTCGGTCTTCGCGATCGCCGGCACCTTCGCCGCGATCGGCGGCCTCTTCGTCGCCTCGAAGATCGCCTCCGCCAACCAGGGCGCGGGCACCGGCGAGTTCCTGATGAACGTCATCGCCGCGGCCGTGATCGGCGGTACGTCCCTCTTCGGCGGCCGTGGCCGCACCTGGAACGCGCTCCTCGGTGTCCTGGTGATCGTCTCGATCCAGTACGGCCTCGCCCTCGAGGGCATCGCCTCGCCGGTCCAGTACATGATCACCGGTGGCGTGCTGCTGGCGACCGTCGTCATCGACGCCGTCACCCGCAAGACCCAGAAGACGGCGGGCCGCGCCTAGCCGCTCCGGCCTGCCGCTCCCGCGGCGGCACCGTCCGCGAAGCACGTCCTCTGTGCCCGGTACCCGTGCGGTACCGGGCACAGGCATGTCGTGGCACGTGTCGTAGCGCGGTCCGACCGTGGGCAGGACCGAGGGCGTGACGTACGACGCACCGCCCGGACGCAGGGCGCCGGGCCGGAACATTAGACTCGACGAGCCCGGCAACAGCTCGATCAGCTCTACAGCAAGGAGGCACGGGTGCCGCTGCTGACCCGCATCAGGGGACCGCGCGATCTGGACCGGCTCACCCTGGAGGAGCTGGACCAGCTGGCCGAGGAGATCCGGACCTTCCTCGTCGACGCGGTCTCCAAGACCGGTGGCCACCTCGGCCCCAACCTGGGCGTGGTGGAGCTCACCCTCGCCCTGCACCGCGTCTTCGAGTCGCCCAGGGACAAAGTGCTCTGGGACACCGGACACCAGTCCTACGTGCACAAACTGCTGACCGGCAGGCAGGACTTCTCCCGGCTGAAGATGAAGGGCGGCCTCTCCGGCTACCCCTCGCAGGCCGAGTCCGAGCACGACGTCATCGAGAACAGTCACGCCTCCACCGTCCTCGGCTGGGCCGACGGCCTCGCCAAGGCCAACCAGCTGAGGAAGACCGGCGACCACGTCGTCGCCGTCATCGGCGACGGCGCGCTCACCGGCGGCATGGCCTGGGAGGCGCTGAACAACATCGCCGACGCCGGGGACCGCCCGCTGGTCATCGTCGTCAACGACAACGAGCGCTCCTACGCGCCCACCATCGGCGGCCTCGCCAGCCATCTCGCGACCCTGCGCACCACCGACGGCTACGAGCGCTTCCTGGCCCGCACCAAGGAGCTCCTGGAGCGCACCCCGGTCGTCGGCCGGCCCCTCTACGACACCCTGCACGGCGCCAAGAAGGGCCTCAAGGACTTCATCGCCCCGCAGGGCATGTTCGAGGACCTGGGCCTGAAGTACGTCGGCCCCATCGACGGCCACGACATCGAGGCACTGGAGTCCGCCCTCACCCGCGCCAAGGGCTTCGGCGGCCCGGTGATCGTGCACTGCCTCACCGAGAAGGGCCGCGGCTACCAGCCCGCGCTCGCGGACGAGGCGGACCGCTTCCACGCCGTCGGCAAGATCCACCCCGACACGGGCCTGCCGATCGCCTCCTCCGGCGCCGACTGGACGTCCGTCTTCGGCGAGGAGATGGTCAGACTCGGCGAGGAGCGCGAGGACGTCGTCGCCATCACCGCGGCCATGCTCCAGCCCGTCGGCCTCGACAGGTTCGCCAAACGGTTCCCGGACCGGGTCTACGACGTCGGCATCGCCGAGCAGCACGGCGCCGTCTCCGCCGCGGGCCTGGCCCACGGCGGGGTCCACCCCGTGTTCGCCGTGTACGCCACCTTCCTCAACCGCGCCTTCGACCAGGTGCTGATGGACGTGGCCCTGCACAAGTGCGGCGTCACCTTCGTCCTGGACCGGGCCGGCATCACCGGCACCGACGGCGCCTCCCACAACGGCATGTGGGACATGTCGATCCTCCAGGTCGTCCCCGGACTGCGGCTGGCCGCCCCGCGCGACGCCGACCAGGTCCGCGCCCAGCTCCGCGAGGCCGTCGAGGTCACCGACGCACCGACCGTGGTCCGCTTCTCCAAGGGCGCCGTCGGGCCCGCGGTACCGGCCGTGGGCCGCGTCGGCGGCATGGACGTCCTGCGCGAGCCCGGCACCGACACCCCGGACGTGCTGCTGGTCTCCGTGGGCGCCCTCGCGCCGATGTGCCTGGAGATCGCCGGCCTGCTCGACCGGCAGGGCATCTCCACCACCGTCGTCGACCCGCGCTGGGTCAAGCCCGTCGACGAGGCCATGGCCCCGCTCGCCGAGAAGCACCGCGTCGTCGTCACCGTCGAGGACAACTCCCGCGTCGGCGGGGTCGGCTCGACGACCGCGCAGGCCCTGCGCGACGCCGGCGTCGACGTGCCGCTGCGCGACTTCGGCATCCCGCCGCGCTTCCTCGACCACGCCTCGCGCGCCGAGGTCATGGCGGAGATCGGCCTGACCGCCCCGGACATCGCCCGCCAGGTCACCGGCCTGGTCTCGAAGCTGGACGGCGGCTACGCGCGCTCCGCCGCCGACTCGGTCGAACCGGCCCGCGACTGACGCGCGGCTGACCCGGCTCCTCCCGCCGATACGCCCGAACGGGCCGCCCGTACCACTGTGAAGAGTGGTACGGGCGGCCCTTCCGCGTGAGCGCGCCCGTGCCCGGGCACACGTTTCAGGTCCCCCTCTCGACCATGCCGGGGACGACGCAGCGTGGGAGGCATCCGTGAGCAACACCCTCTTCCGGACGAAGAAGGTCGAGCAGTCCATCCGTGACACCGAGGAACCGGAACACGCGCTCAAGAAGTCCTTGTCCGCGCTGGACCTGACCGTCTTCGGCGTCGGCGTCATCATCGGTACCGGCATCTTCGTCCTCACCGGTACGGTCGCCAAGAACAACGCCGGGCCGTCGGTGGCCCTGGCCTTCGTGGTGGCCGGCGTCGTCTGCGCGCTCGCCGCGCTCTGCTACGCCGAGTTCGCCTCCACCGTCCCGGTGGCGGGCTCCGCCTACACCTTCTCGTACGCGTCCCTGGGCGAACTGCCCGCGTGGATCATCGGCTGGGACCTGGTCCTGGAGTTCGCGCTCGGCACGGCGGTGGTGGCCGTCGGCTGGTCCGGGTACGTCCACTCGCTGCTGGACAACGCGGGCTGGCAGATGCCCGCCTCGCTCGGGGTCCGGGACGGCGCCGAGGGCTTCGGCTTCGACATCCTCGCCGCCGCCCTGGTGCTGGTCCTCACCGGCATCCTCGTCCTCGGCATGAAGCTGTCCGCCCGGGTCACCTCGATCGTCGTCGCCATCAAGGTGATCGTCGTCCTCGTCGTCATCATCGCCGGCGCCTTCTTCGTCACCGCCGACAACTACGACCCGTTCATCCCCGAGGCGCAGCCCGTCGAGGCCGGCGCCGGCCTCGACTCACCGCTCATCCAGCTGATCTTCGGGTGGGCGCCGTCCAACTTCGGCGTGCTGGGCATCTTCACCGCGGCCTCGGTGGTCTTCTTCGCCTTCATCGGCTTCGACATCGTCGCCACGGCCGCCGAGGAGACCAGGAACCCGCAGCGGGACATGCCCCGCGGCATCCTCGGCTCGCTGTTCATCTGCACCGTGCTGTACGTGGCCGTGTCGATCGTGGTCACCGGCATGCAGCACTACAGCGAGCTGTCCGTGGACGCCCCGCTCGCGGACGCGTTCAAGGCCACCGGGCACCCCTGGTACGCGGGCTTCATCAGCTTCGGCGCCGCCGTCGGCCTGACCACGGTCTGCATGATCCTGCTGCTCGGACAGACCCGGGTGTTCTTCGCGATGAGCCGGGACGGACTGCTGCCCCGCTTCTTCTCCCGCGTCCACCCCCGGTTCAGGACCCCGCACCGGCCGACCGTCCTGCTCGGCGTCGTCATCGCGGTCCTCGCGGGCTTCACCCCGCTGACGGAACTCGCCGAACTCGTCAACATCGGCACGCTGTTCGCCTTCGTCATCGTCGCGCTCAGCGTGATCATCCTGCGCCGGACCCGCCCCGACCTGCCACGGGCCTTCCGCACCCCGTGGGTGCCGTTCCTGCCGGTCCTGTCGGTCGCCGCCTCGCTGTGGCTGATGCTGAACCTGCCCGCCGAGACCTGGGTGCGGTTCGGCGTCTGGATGGCGCTCGGCGTCGTCGTCTACTTCCTCTACAGCCGCAGCCACAGCCGCCTGGGCCGCGGCGAGGGGACCGGCCCCGTCGAGCCCGCGGAACCGTCGGGCCCGGCGCCGCGGTAGCGCTGCCGGCCCCTGTTGCCGGCCCGGGCGCCGCGCCCCCCCCGGCGCGGACGCTGTGGGCGAATCGGCCGACCGACGTCGGCCGGCCCCAAGCCCATGACGGGGACGCCCGTCCCGGCGGCACGCCGCCCGAGCGGCGTTCCGGCGGGACGAACGCGCCCGTCGTGGCCCGTCACGGAATGCGCCGACAGCCTCCGGCGCGGAGCACGGGACCGGGGCTTCGCCCGGCGGGTCAGGGCCTGGCCGGCCGGATGAAGGCGCAGACAACCGGCGGTCCCCGCCCGGTGGGCCGGGTGCGGGCCGGTGCGTGCGGCCGGGAGGCGGAGCAGGGCGCCGATGCGACGGGGTCCCTCCCCGCGCACGGGGAAGGCTCCTCCCGGAGCCGACGATCCACGCCGCCGCCGGGGTCCCGCCCGAAGAGCTCGGTGAAGGGGGCGCCCGCTTCGGCGCCCTCGGCGTCATCCGCCGGACGGGCCGTGTCGTCAGGGGCGGACCGTGCGCGGGCCGGCCACCGTCGCGCCGAGGGCCGTCACACGGCGCCGCAGCTCGCGGTCGGCGGTGACGACCAGGACCGGCCGCCCACCCGCGCCGGCCACCAGGCCGACCATGTGGTCGTCGCCGCTGCCCGGCGCCGACTCCACCCGCACCCCCGGCACCGACTCCACGCCCCGCGCGGCCCCCTCCACCACCAGGACGAGCTCCACCGGCTCCGCCGGGTCCGTACGGCCCGGGAGCCCCTGCCCTGCCAGCCGGTCCCGCAGCCGCTCCGCGGCGCCCCGGCGGTCCCGCCACCACCCGTCGGGCACCGACCCGACGACGTTCGCGGAGTCGACGATCACGAGCAGAGCGGCGCTGTTCTCCATGCGGCCAGGCTCCCACGCAATGCGGTTCCGCAGGTGCTCGCCGGGCACCCGCGGGGGGTTCCTCCGCCTGCCCCCGCCCCGCGCGAAACCACGGCCCGCCGGGGCCCGCCGGGGCCTGGCGTGGCTTGGTGGGGTCCGGTGGGTCCGGTGGTCCGGTGGGGTCTGGTGGGGCCTGGCGTGGCTCGGTGGGGTCCGGTGGCTCGGTGGGGTCTGGTGGGGCCTGGCGTGGCTCGGTGGGGTCCGGTGGCTCGGTGGGGTCTGGTGGGGCCTGGCGTGGCTTGGTGGGGTCCGGTGGGTCCGGTGGGGCCTGGCGTGGCCCGGCGTGGTCCGGTGGGGCCCAGCGCGGTTGGGTGGGGGCCGGCGCGGTCTGGTGGGGCCGGTGGGGTCCGGTATGAGACGAAGAGGGCGGCCCGTACGGATCGACTCCGTACGGACCGCCCCCTGCCGTGCTCCGGGGCGGATCAGGCGGGGACGCTCGCCACGCCCGGGGCCAGGAACCGCTTCCCGTTCACGCGCTCGGAGACGCCCTCACGGTCCAGGTACGGCGTGATGCCGCCCAGGTGGAAGGGCCAGCCGGCGCCGGTGATCAGGCACAGGTCGATGTCCTGGGCCTCGGCGACGACACCCTCGTCGAGCATCAGCCCGATCTCCTGCGCCACCGCGTCGAGCACCCGGGCCCGCACCTGCTCCTCGGTGAGGACGGTGTCGCCCTGCTCGAGCAGCGCGGCGACCTCGGGGTCCAGCTCCGGCCTGCCGCTGTCGTGGACGTAGAAGCCGCGCTTGCCGGCCTCGACGACCGCCTTCAGGTTCGGCGAGACGGTGAAGCGGTCCGGGAAGGACCGGTTGAGCGTCTCGGAGACGTGCAGCCCGATCGCCGGGCCGACCAGCTCCAGGAGGACCAGCGGGGACATCGGCAGACCGAGCGGCTCGACGGCCTTCTCCGCGGTCTGGACCGGGGTGCCCTCGTCGATGACGTTCTGGACCTCGCCCATGAAGCGGGTCAGGATGCGGTTCACGACGAACGCCGGGGCGTCCTTGACCAGCACCGCCGTCTTCTTCAGCTTCCGGGCCACACCGAACGCCGTCGCCAGCGAGGCGTCGTCGGTCCGCTCGCCGCGGACGATCTCGAGCAGCGGCAGCACCGCGACCGGGTTGAAGAAGTGGAAGCCGACGACCCGCTCCGGGTTCTTCAGCTTGGATGCCATCTCGGACACCGACAGCGAGGAGGTGTTGGTGGCGAGGATCGCGTGCGCCGGGGCGACCGCCTCGACCTCGGCGAACACCTGCTGCTTGACGCCCATCTCCTCGAAGACCGCTTCGATGACGAAGTCGGCGTCCGCGAAGCCCTCGGCCTTGTCCAGCACACCGGTGACCAGCGCCTTGAGGCGGTTGGCCTTGTCCTGGTTGACACGGCCCTTGCCGAGCAGCTTGTCGATCTCGGTGTGGACGTAGCCCACACCCCTGTCGATGCGTTCCTGGTCGATGTCGGTCAGCACGACCGGCACCTCGAGGCGGCGCAGGAACAGCAGCGCGAGCTGCGAGGCCATCAGACCGGCGCCGACGACACCGACCTTGGTGACCGGGCGGGCCAGGTTCTTGTCCGGGGCGCCGGCCGGGCGCTTGGCGCGCTTCTGCACCAGGTTGAACGCGTAGAGACCGGAGCGCAGTTCACCGCCCATGATCAGGTCGGCGAGCGCCTTGTCCTCGGCGTCGTAGCCCTGCTGGAGGTCGCCGTCCTTGGCGGCGGCGATGATGTCCAGGGCGCGGTAGGCGGCCGGGGCGGCGCCGTGCACCTTGGAGTCGGCGACGAACCGGCCCTTGGCGACGGCCTGGTCCCAGGCCTCGCCGCGGTCGATCACCGGGCGGTCGACGACGATCTCGCCCTTGAGGACGGCCGCCGTCCAGATCAGCGACTGCTCCAGGAAGTCCGCGCCCTCGAAGATCGCGTCCGCGATGCCGAGTTCGTAGACCTGCTCACCCTTGAGCTGCTTGTTCTGGTTGAGGCTGTTCTCGATGATCACCGAGACGGCCTTCTCGGCACCGATCAGGTTCGGCAGCAGGGCGCAGCCGCCCCAGCCGGGGACCAGGCCGAGGAAGACCTCGGGCAGGGAGAACGCCGGGATGGCCGAGGACACCGTGCGGTAGGCGCAGTGCAGGCCGACCTCGACGCCGCCGCCCATCGCCGCGCCGTTGTAGTACGCGAAGGTGGGCACGGCGAGCGTCGACAGCCGCTTGAAGACGTCGTGGCCGCCCTTGCCGATGGCGTGGGCGTGGTCCCACTCCTTCAGCTGCTCGACGCCCTTGAGGTCGGCGCCGACGGCGAAGATGAACGGCTTGCCGGTGATGCCGACACCGACGATCCTGCCGTCCGCGGCCTCCTTCTCGACCTGGTCGAGGGCGGCGTCCAGGTTCGCCAGCGACTGTGGGCCGAAGGTGGTCGGCTTGGTGTGGTCCAGGCCGTTGTCCAGCGTGATCAGCGCGAAGCGCCCTGCGTCCAGGGGCAGTTCGAAGTGGCGTACGTGGGCCGTCGTGACGACCTCGTCCGGGAAGAGCGCGGCCGCGCCCTTCAACAGTTCGGCGGTGGTGCTCACTTGTCCCCCTCGAAGTGCGGGTTCTCCCAGATGACCGTCGCGCCCATGCCGAAGCCGACGCACATGGTGGTCAGGCCGTAGCGGACGTGCGGCTGCTCCTCGAACTGGCGGGCCAGTTGCGTCATCAGGCGGACGCCGGAGGAGGCCAGCGGGTGGCCGAAGGCGATGGCACCGCCGTACTGGTTGACGCGCGCGTCGTCGTCGGCGATGCCGTAGTGCTCCAGGAAGGCCAGCACCTGGACGGCGAAGGCCTCGTTGATCTCGAACAGGCCGATGTCGGAGATGGACAGCCCCGCCTGGGCGAGGGCCTTCTCCGTCGCCGGGATCGGGCCGTAGCCCATGACCTCGGGCTCCACCCCCGCGAAGGAGTAGGAGACCAGGCGCATCTTGACCGGCAGCCCGTTCTCGCGGGCGAAGTCCTCGGAGGCGATGACCGAGGCGGTGGCGCCGTCGTTCAGACCGGCCGCGTTGCCGGCGGTGACCCGGCCGTGGACGCGGAACGGCGTCTTGAGACCGGCCAGGTTCTCCAGGGTGGTGCCGGGACGCATCGGCTCGTCGGCGGTGACCAGGCCCCAGCCCGTCTCACCGGCCTCCGCGTTGGTGCGGCGCACCGACACCGGTACCAGGTCGGCCTGGATCCTGCCGTTGGCGTACGCCTTGGCGGCCTTCTCCTGCGAGCGGACCGCGTACTCGTCGGCGCGCTGCTTGGTGATCGTCGGGTAGCGGTCGTGCAGGTTCTCCGCGGTCATGCCCATGAACAGGGCCGACTCGTCGACCAGCTTCTCGGAGACGAACCGCGGGTTCGGGTCGACGCCCTCGCCCATCGGGTGGCGGCCCATGTGCTCGACACCGCCCGCGATGGCGACGTCGTACGCGCCGAAGGCGACTGAGCCGGCCACCGTGGTCACGGCGGTCAGGGCGCCCGCGCACATGCGGTCGATGGAGTAGCCCGGGACCGAGGTCGGCAGGCCCGCCAGGATGCCGGCGGTGCGGCCGATGGTCAGGCCCTGGTCACCGATCTGCGTGGTCGCGGCGACCGCGACCTCGTCGATCTTCTTCGGGTCGAGTCCGGGGTTGCGGCGCAGCAGCTCCCGGATCGCCTTCACGACGAGGTCGTCGGCACGGGTCTCGTGGTAGATGCCCTTCGGGCCCGCCTTGCCGAACGGGGTGCGGACGCCGTCGACGAAGACGACGTCCCTGACGGTACGAGGCACGATGGCTCTCCTCCAGGGTGCGGGATGGCACTGCTGCGTTGCGCTGAGCGCGCGCTCAGAGCCTATGCTACTTGTGGGTAATGTAGCTGCCCAGTCCTGCGGGTCCGAGCGGTGAAGGTCACACCGTCGGCGGAGTCCGTCGCAGCACGCCGGGCGAGGGCCGTGGCCGGGGCGCACGCTTCACAGCCCTCAGGGATCTTGGCGTGATCTCGACGCCCCTGTTCCGTTTCAAGGGCCTCATGAGGGAGCGGCGAACCAGGGGTGGTCTGTGGCCGGAGGCCGGGCCGGGGGCGCCTCTCACGGGAACGGAGCCGTATCGACGTGCGGCTCCGCCGCGGGCGGCCGCACGAGGGGCGCGCCCAAGGGGCACGGGGCCGTGTCGGCCTGCGGCTCCGCCGCGTGGGCACGACCGGCCGCAGTCCACCCGCACCTGCTCCGCGCCCCGCACCTGCTCCGCGCCCCGCATCGCGCCCCGCACCTGCTCCGAGTCCCGGGCCCGTACCGGCGACGGCGCTCAGGTCTCTGTCGAACCGCCGGAGTCAAGTGCGGCGACGAGTACCGGCGTCACCTGCCACTGCCACTGCCGCGCCCCGCATCCGCATCGCGCTCCGCATCCGCTCCGCGCCCCGCACCTGCTCCGAGTCCCGGGCCCGTACCGGCGACGGCGCTCAGGTCTCTGTCGAACCGCCGGAGTCAAGTGCGGCGACGAGTACCGGCGTCACCTGCTCGACCTGCCACTGCCGCGCCCCGTACCCCGCCAGCGCGGCCGCGACGGACTCCGGGCCGGCGGGCTGCGGCGGCTCCCAGCACACCCTCCGCACGGTGTCCGGAGTGATCAGGTTCTCCTGCGGCATGTTCAGCCGCTCGGCGAGCGCGCTCACCCCCGCGCGGGCCGCGGACAGCCGGGCCGCGGCCACCGGGTCCTTGTCCGCCCAGGCGCGCGGCGGCGGGGGACCGGTCACCGGCTGGCCGGGCTGCGGCAGCTGCGCCTCGCTCAGCGCCCGCGCCCGGTCCACGGCCGCCTGCCACTGCTCCAGCTGACGCCGCCCCACGCGCGACCCGAACCCGTTCAGCGCGGCCAGGGCGTGCACGGTGGCCGGCACGGCGAGCGCGGCTTCGACGATGGCCGCGTCCGAGAGGACCTTCCCCGGCGAGACGTCCCGGCGCTGGGCGATCCGGTCCCGGGTCTGCCACAGCTCCCGCACGACGGCCATCTGCCGGCGTCTGCGCACCTTGTGCATGCCGGAGGTGCGCCGCCAGGGATCCTTGCGGGGTTCCGGCGGCGGCGCGGACGCGATCGCGTCGAACTCCTGCCACGCCCACTCCAGTTTGCCCTGCCGGTCCAGCTCCTTCTCCAGCGCGTCCCGCAGGTCGACCAGGAGCTCGACGTCGAGGGCGGCGTAGCGCAGCCAGGGCTCGGGCAGCGGGCGGGTGGACCAGTCGACGGCGGAGTGGCCCTTCTCCAGGACGAAGCCGAGCACGTTCTCGACCATGGCGCCGAGTCCGACGCGGGGGAAACCGGCGAGGCGGCCGGCCAGCTCGGTGTCGAAGAGACGGGTGGGCAGCATCCCTATCTCGCGCAGGCAGGGCAGGTCCTGCGTGGCGGCGTGCAGCACCCACTCGACGCCGGACAGCGCCTCGCCCAGGCCCGACAGGTCGGGGCAGGCGACGGGGTCGATCAGCGCGGACCCGGCGCCCTGGCGGCGCAGCTGGACGAGGTAGGCGCGCTGGCCGTAGCGGTAGCCGGAGGCACGCTCGGCGTCGACGGCGACAGGGCCGGTGCCCGCGGCGAAGGCGGCGACCACTTCGGCGAGGGCGGCGTCGTCCGTGATCACGGGCGGAATGCCCTCGCGCGGTTCGAGCAAGGGGATCGGCGCCTCCGTAGCAGAAGATCCGTCGTCGTCCGGAGGGGCGCCTCCGGTGGTTCGCAGGGCGCTGTCTGCTGCGGTGTCGTGGGCGTCGGTCACCTGTCAAGAGTATCCGTGCCACGAAGGGGTCCGCCGACGGAACGTTCCGGCGGCGGACCCCAGGGGGTCGTAAACAAGTCAGTCCGGTGCGTGCCCGGTCGGGAGGGTCAGTGGATGATGCCGGTGCGCAGGGCCACCGCGACCATCCCGGCGCGGTCGCCCGTGCCGAGCTTGCGGGCGATGCGGGCGAGGTGGCTCTTGACGGTCAGCGCGGACAGGCCCATCGAGACGCCGATGGCCTTGTTCGACTGCCCCTCCGCCACCAGCCGCAGCACCTCCACCTCACGGCCGGACAGTTCGCGGTAGCCGCCCGGGTGGCTCGGGGCGCCCGGGGGGCGGCGGTGCAGGCGGGCTCCGCCGATGGGGGCGGCGCCGGGGCGGGAGGGGAGTCCGAGATTGGTGCGGGTGCCGGTGACGACGTAGCCCTTCACACCGCCGGCGAGGGCGTTGCGCACGGCGCCGATGTCGTCGGCGGCGGACAGGGCGAGGCCGTTGGGCCAGCCCGCGGCCCGGGTCTCCGAGAGGAGGGTGAGGCCGGAACCGTCCGGCAGGTGGACGTCGGCGACGCAGATGTCGCGGGGGTTGCCGATGCGGGGACGAGCCTCCGCGACGGACGAGGCCTCGATCACGTCGCGCACACCGAGCGCCCACAGATGGCGGGTGACGGTGGAACGGACGCGGGGGTCGGCCACGACCACCATGGCGGTCGGCTTGTTCGGGCGGTAGGCGACCAGGCTTGCGGGCTGCTCGAGGAGAACGGACACCAGGCCTCCTGGGGTGGCGGCGGGACGGGGCCGGCTCGTGGGGGTGAGGCCGGGCTCAACCGTGCTTTCAAGGTCACAGTCGTCTTCGGCAGCAAACCCGGTCTCCTTTAGAGAATGATCACGATCCAGTGAGTAACAATCCGTGCAATTCGGACACGCGGTCGATCATTCGAAGACCGAACGGTTTCGGTCCACGTCGCAACCCTTCCGAAAGTGGCCGTATCGACAAAGAGATCCCCAAAAAGGTCGCCAAAGGGATTGCCGAGGAGATCGGCGGAACGGAGGTGGGTGAGTCGACAAGGAGACCGGCCCGGCGACCGGTCCGGTGGCCGGGCCGGTGGCCGGGCCGGTGGCCGGGCCGGTCTCCTGCCCGGTGGCCGGTCCGACGGCCTGCCCGGGGCCGTTTCGGTGACCCGCCCGGGAACGACGAGGAGACCGGTCCGAAGACCGGTCTCCAGAATCGCCGGGAGCCCCACGCGGGGCTCGGCACGGCACGTCGCAGGGGCCGCGGGTACGGGCTGCGGGATCAGCGTCCGCGGGGGACCCGGTGGCGCGGTGGGCTCAGCGCGACTGCGGGCCCCGCCGCTGAGGCAGCGTCACCACCGACGCGTCCCCCGGAGCGGCCGGCGGCAGCCCGGCGACCTGCGCCAGCAGATCGCACCACGCCACCAGATGCGTGGCCGTGTCCGGCACCCCGCCCTGGCCCTCCCGCGGTGTCCACGAGGCACGGATCTCGATCTGCGAGGCGGCGGGGCGCTCGGACAGCCCGCCGAAGTAGTGCGAACTCGCCCGCGTGACCGTGCCGCTCGGCTCGTCGTACGTCAGACCGCGCGCCGCGAGCGCGCCGGTCAGCCAGGACCAGCACACCTCCGGAAGCAGCGGATCCGCCGCCATCTCCGGCTCCAGCTCCGCGCGCACCAGCGTCACCAGGCGGAAGGTGCCCCGCCAGGCGTCGTGCCCGGCCGGCTCGTGCAGCAGCACCAGCCGGCCGTCGGCCACGTCCTCCTCGCCGTCCACGACCGCCGCCTCCAGCGCGTACGCGTACGGGGCGAGCCGTTTGGGCGCCGGGGTGGTCTCCACTTCGATCTGCGGGCGCAGCCGCGCGCCCCGCAACGCGTCGACGGCGGTCCGGAAGGGCAACGGGGGCGCCGTTCCCCCGAGCCCGAGATCCGCATCGGTGTCCTTCGCTTCGTCCATTCCGCCCGTGCCGTCCGACAGTCGTCCCTGAGCCGCAGCCATGCGGGGAAGGTTAAGCGGAAGCGGGCTCCGGCGCGGGGAGGGACACCCGTGGCGGGCAACGGTGTCCGGATCGTGTCGTACGGGCGTGGCGCGAACGCGGTGCCCGGCGTGGCGCGGGGGTGGGACACGGCGTGGCGCGGGGGTGGAGCAGGACGCGGGACACGGCCTGGCGTGAGCCGCGGGAAACGGCCCGGCGCGGGGCGCGGCGCTCGGGCGGCCTGCGGTGCGGGAGTGCCGGCGGGCCGTGGGAGACTGGCCGGGTGAGCGCCAATGTCAGCCCGCGGGGCAAGCAGCCGACCCAGACGTACGACAGTGCCTTCCTCAAGGCGTGCCGGCGTGAGCCGGTGCCGCACACTCCGGTGTGGTTCATGCGGCAGGCGGGCCGCTCACTGCCGGAGTACCGCAAGGTGCGCGAGGGCATCGCGATGCTCGACTCCTGCATGCGCCCCGACCTCGTCGCCGAGATCACGCTCCAGCCGGTGCGCCGCCACCACGTCGACGCGGCGATCTACTTCAGTGACATCGTCGTCCCGCTCAAGGCGATCGGCGTCGACCTCGACATCAAGCCCGGCATCGGCCCCGTCGTCGAGGAGCCCTTCCGCACCCGCGCCGACCTGGCCCGGCTGCGCGACCTCACCCCGGAGGACGTCTCCTACGTCACCGAGGCGATCGGCCTGCTGACCGCCGAGCTCGGCGCCACCCCGCTGATCGGCTTCGCGGGCGCCCCGTTCACCCTCGCCAGCTACCTCGTCGAGGGCGGCCCGTCCCGCACCTACGAGAACGCCAAGGCGATGATGTACGGCGACCCGGAACTCTGGGCCGACCTCCTCGACCGCCTCGCGGACATCACCGCCGCCTTCCTCACCGTGCAGATCGAGGCCGGAGCCTCCGCGGTCCAGCTGTTCGACTCCTGGGCCGGCGCGCTCGCCCCGGCCGACTACCGGCGCTCGGTGCTGCCCGCCTCGGCCAAGGTCCTCGACGCGGTGTCCGGCCACGGCGTCCCCCGCATCCACTTCGGTGTCGGCACCGGCGAACTCCTCGGCCTGATGGGCGAGGCCGGCGCGGATGTCGTCGGCGTCGACTGGCGCGTCCCGCTGGACGAGGCCGCCCGCCGCGTCGGCCCCGGCAAGACGCTCCAGGGCAACCTCGACCCGACCGTGCTGTTCGCCGGCACGGAGGCGGTGGAGGCGAAGACCCGCGAGGTGCTGGCCGCGGCCGAGGGCCTCGAGGGCCACGTCTTCAACCTCGGCCACGGGGTCATGCCGACCACCGACCCGGACGCTCTGACCCGCCTCGTCGACCACGTCCACACCGTCACCGCCCGCTGACCGCGCGGCCCGTTCACCGCGCGGGCCGTTCACCACGGGGACGCGGGGCCGTGCCCGCCTGCCGAACAGCGGGCCGCGCGGCTCCGGGAGCGGGGGCACCGGGGCGCAGCGGCCGGGCGACCGAGCAGGCGCACTCCGGCACGCACCGGTTGGCGAAGCTGAAGCACCGCAGGGAAGGCGAGTTCCGAGCGGCCCCTGTGCCCGTCGACGAACGCTACGAGCGTGTGCGTGACCGTCCCCGCACGTGTGCCGGGACGCGGATCAGCTCCCGCAGCCCCGCCCGTCGCGGAACCGCGTCCAGACGGTGGTAGAACTCGCCGACGTCGAGCGCCAGCTGGCGGCCGGCGGTCCAGTACGGGATGACCGCGCGCGAGGGCGTCCCGAGCCACACGGCCTGCCCGCCCAGGGGCCGGCTTCTCATGTCCCCCCGCAGCGCGACGCTGCGGCCGACACCGAGGACCTGGAAGTACGCGGACACGTCGTGGACGCCACGGTCCAGGGGACCGCCGCCGGCCGCGGTGAGCGGGTCGATCCGCATCGTCCCGGACACCACGGGCCGCCGCCGGCCGCCCCTGCCGTTCTCGAGCCGCACGGCGAGATCCGACGTGGGGAACCAGCCGACGTGCTGTCTGCGGTGGGAGAGCCGGATCTCCCCGTAGGCGGCGGTCAGGTGATCGCCGACCGCCCACTCCCCGGCTCCGGCGATCCCCTCGGTCAGCGCCGGATCGAGCACCAGGCGCCCCCCGTGCTCCAGGAGGGTCACCGCCCTGCCGTCCTGGTGGGCCAGGTGCATCCGCACCGGGGCGGTGAGCGCGCCGTCGTGCCAGCGGGGCCGGCCGAGTTCCGCGAGGGGCCTCACCTGGCGGATGCGGCGGGCCAGCAGCGACAGGGCGTCGAGGCGGCCCTCCTCCAGCAGACGGGCCCGCAGCCGCGTCACCGCCGGAAACCCTTCCCGGACGGACGGCGGGAACTCCTCGAGCACCAGCCGCCGTACCGCCTCGAACCGCTCCCGGACCTGACCGTGGCCGCTCAGCACGTAGGGCTCGCTCATGTGGCGGAGGATCTCCACCCGGTAGGTCCGGCGGAGCATCGCGTCCTGCACCGGACCGGGCGGGGTGTGCGCCTTGACGGTCCGCACGACCGTGCGCAGCCAGCCGAAGTACTCGTCGACGACGAGCTGCCTGCTGCTGGTGTTCCCGCCGTCCTCCCGGCGCATCCAGTAGTAGCAGGGGTAGTCGCCCAGGACCGAGACGCACCGCGCCACCGCGTACGCGTGCGCCATGAACACCTGGTCCTCGAGCCGGCACCGGCCCTCCGGGAACCTGATGCCGTTGTCCAGGAGGAAAGCGCGGTGGAACATCTTGTGGGGCGTCAGGCTCTCGAACAGCGGGTGGTCGCCCACGGTGCAGCGGTCGACCGTGCGGGCGAAGACATTGCTGGGCCCTGCCATGGTGCCCGCCGGTTTGCCGAGAACGATGTCCGATCCGTTGCGCCTGCCCAGGTCGTAGAGCCGTTCCAGCGCCTCGTGGCCCAGTTCGTCGTCCTGGTCGACGAACTGGACGTACTCGCCCCGGCTCAGCCGCACCCCGACGTTTCTCGGCTTCCCCGGCCAGCCGGAGTTCTCCTGGCGGTGCACCCGCACGTGGGGGTGCAGGGCCGCGAGCCGGTCCAGGCGTTCGGCCGAGTCGTCGGTCGAGCCGTCGTCGACGTACACGACCTCGTAGGCGTCGCGGCCGATGCTCTGCCCGAGCAGGCTCCGCGCGCACGTGTCGATGTAGGAGCCCGCGTTGTGGACGGGGACGACGACGCTGACTTTGAGCACGGGATCCACCCTCGTGTCCGACTGGGGGGCGTGGTGGTCCCGGTGTCCGACGGCGGCGGAAAGCCGGTTTTGGCACCGCCGTCCGTTGCCGGGACGGCCACGGGTGAGAATCACCCGAGCCCACGGGCGAGGAACGTAACACCGGAGACGGAGCCGCACCGCGAACGAGCGGCACATGCACCCGAATGGTGTACCGCACCGCACCGGGTGGTGGCACGGGACGGCCCCGCCGGCGGGGAAGACCGGCGGGGCCGTCCCGTCGTACCGCACTGGCTCAGTGGACGGAGCGCTCCTCCTGGGGGAACACTCCGCCGACGACGTCCTCGGCGAACGCCTTCGCCGCACGGATGGTCTGCGGGGGAGCGTCGGTTGAACCTCGTCCGGGGGACCGTGCCTCCACCCAGCGGACGGGAAGCAAACGAAGGCGGTAACGGCGCGAAGAGCGACCGGAGCTCGTCAGGAACCAACCGCTGCGACAAACCGACACTCATGGCACGGCATCATGCCGCCTCCACCTCACACCACGTGGACACCCTCTTGGCCCGGCCTCCCCACACGCTGCCGCGTTTCGGAACACCCCCGCGTCGGCGGGGCGGACGGGGGCAGCCACTCGGCGGGGTCCTGGTCGGACGGAACACCCCCGCCGACGCGGGGGTGTTCCGGTGACGAAGTTCGCGGCGATCGGGGCGTAGGTGGCCCACGGGGTGCGCCGTGCCGGATTCACGTCATGAACGGGGACGACCACGTCCGCCGCCTGCCCGAGCGGCCGCCGGTGGACCCGCCGCCCGCTGAACACCGCCGTCCGGTGCTGCGTATCCCTTCCCAACTGCCTGCGGCGCGGGGAAGGGGCCGTGGGGCCGACGTGAGGAACGGACCATGAACGACCGAGTGAACGCTGCGATGCAGGCGCTGCCCGACGGGGAGGCGGAACTCACGCTCGTGGTGCGCCTCTCCTGGGAGGACATCGCCCGGCTCGGCCAGGAGGCGGGGCGGCTCGCCTCCCGGATGCAGCGGCCGGTGACGCTGGACGAGGCGGTGGGCCACCGTCTGCGCTCGGCGCGGGCCACCGCCGCGCACGCGAAGCCGGCGGGGGAGCAGCCGCCGGCCGCCGTGAGCGCGGGGGCCACCGGTACGGCCGGCCTCACCGGTACCGGCGGCGCCGGCGCCTCCGTGTCGGCCCTGTCGTCCCGGCCCGCGGCGGACCCTGCGCGGCCTCCGGCGGAGCAGGCGCGTCAGGCGATCGAACGGATCAACGGGACCGCTTAGGGGGCCTTTCCCCGTGCCCGCCCGGGTCGCGCGGCCCGGCACCGCGCCTCGCCGCGTTGTCGAAAAGCCCTGGTGGCTCCGCTGCGAGGGCTCTCCGGCGCCTTGCGGCGCGCGGCACCGGACCGCGCGACCCGACCGGACGCCCGTGGGGAAAGGACCCCTCGGGGCCTGGGGCGAAAGCGGCGCCTGCCGCGCGACGCCACTTCCGCCACCGGCCCCGGGCGGGAGCGCGCGGCAGGACGGCGGTCAGGGTGTGCGCGGCGACGGCCGTCCCGCCGTGGCGCGGATCTTCGCGGTGGCCTTGCGGGCCGCCACCAGGACCGGGTCCCAGACGGGGGAGAACGGCGGGGCGTACCCCAGGTCCAGCATGGTCATCTGCTCCACCGTCATCCCGGCGGTGAGGGCGACCGCCGCGATGTCGACGCGCTTGCCCGCGCCCTCCCGGCCGACGATCTGGACCCCGAGCAGGCGGCCCGTGCGCAGCTCGGCGAGCATCTTCACCGTCATGGGGGAGGCGTTCGGGTAGTAGCCCGCACGGCTGGTCGACTCGATGGTGACCGTCTCGAACCGCAGCCCCGCGCGGTGGGCGTCCTTCTCCCGCAGCCCGGTGCGCGCGATCTCCAGGTCGCAGACCTTGCTGACCGCGGTGGCGACCACGCCCGGGAAGGTGGCGTAGTCGCCGCCGACGTTCGAGCCGATGATCTGGCCGTGCTTGTTGGCGTGCGTGCCGAGCGCGATGTGCCGCTCCTGCCCGGAGACCAGGTCGAGCACCTCCACGCAGTCGCCGCCGGCCCAGACGTTCCGGTACCCGCGGACCCGCATCGACCGGTCGGTGAGCAGCCCGCCGTGCCGGCCCAGGGGCATCCCCGCCGCCCGCGCCAGACCCGTCTCCGGCCGCACCCCGATGCCGAGCACCACCACGTCCGCCGGGTACTCGGCGTCCGCGGTCGCCACGGCCCGCACCCTGCCGTCGTCCCCGGTGAGCAGCCCGGTGACCTCGGCGTCGTTCACCATGGTGATGCCCAGCCCCTCCATCGCCTCGTGCACCAGGCGCCCCATGTCGGGGTCGAGGGTCGCCATGGGCTCCCGGCCGCGGTCGACGACGGTCACCTCATAGCCGCGGTTGATCAGCGCCTCGGCCATCTCCACGCCGATGTACCCCGCGCCGACGACCACCGCGCGGCGGCCGGCCGTGCGCTCCAGCGCGTCGATCAGGGCCTGGCCGTCGTCCAGGGTCTGCACCCCGTGCACACCGGGGGCGTCCATGCCGGGCAGCTCCGGGCGGATCGGCCGTGCGCCGGTCGCGATCACGAGCTTGTCGTACGACGTCCAGGACTCGGTGCCGGAACCGAGGTCCCGCGCGCGCACCCGGTTGCGGCCGGGGTCGATCTCCGTGACCTCGGTGCCCATCCGCAGGTCGATGTGGCGCGCGCGGTGCTCCTCGGGCGTGCGGGCGACCAGCTCGTCGCGTCCGGCGACGTCGCCGGCCACCCAGTAGGGGATGCCGCAGGCGGAGAAGGACGTGAAGCGCCCGCGCTCGAAGGCCACGATCTCCAGCTCGTCGGGTCCCTTCAGCCGGCGCGCCTGCGACGCCGCGGACATTCCCGCGGCGTCGCCGCCGATCACCACCAGGCGTTCCGGTCCCTCCGCGGCCGGGACCGCGCCGTCGCCCGTACCCGTACCCGTGTTCGTGCCCGTGCTCGTAGTCGTGGTCATACGGCCACGCTACGGGGGCCGGTCACTTCGTACCGGGCTCAGGGGCCTCCTCCGGGGCCTCCTCCGGGGCCTCCCCGGGGACCTCCTCCGGGGTCCGGGCCGTCGTGCCCGCGGACGAGGGCCGGGACGCGGGCCGGGACGCGGGAACGGGCGGGGAGGCGGGGGCCGGCCGTGTACGGCGGCGCAGCCCGGGGCGTACGGCCCTCCGCCACAGCAGCGCGAGCAGGGCCGCCACCACCGCGAACGGCAGCGCCGCGCCGATCGCCACCGCGAGCCAGCGCAGCATGGTCATGAACGCGTCCCAGCCGCCGGCGAGCGCGTCCAGGAACCCGGGGTCGTCGTCCTGTGCGTTCTGCTCCACCCGCGTCTCGGACAGGGTCAGGGTGATGGTGGCCAGGCTCGCGCGGTCCTCCAGGGACGCCTGCCGGGCGAGCAGGGCCTCCAGGTCGGCCTGGCGGGTGCTGAGTTCGCCCTCCAGGGTGACCACGTCGCTGAGCCGGGTGGCCCGGTCCATCAGCTCGCGGATCCGGGCCGCGCTGGCGCGCTGCGTCCTGATCCGGCTCTCGACGTCGACGACCTGGTCGGTGACGTCCTCCGCCTTCGCGCTGCGTTCGACGAGTTCGCCGGAGCCCTCGAGGTCCGCGAGGACCTCGTCGTACTTCTCGGCGGGGACGCGCAGCACCACACGCGTGAGCTCGTGGCCCTCCGTGTCCTGCCGGGTGTTCTCGTCGCCGACGTAGCCGCCCGCGTTCTCGGTGGTGGTGCGCGCGTCGGCCAGCGCCGTCGGCGCGTCCTGCACCCGCACGGTCAGCTCGGCGGTGCGGATGACGTGGCTCGTGGCGGTGTTCCTGTCCACGGGCGGCGCCGTCGCCCGCGAGCCGTCCGCCGAGCTGCCGGCGGCCCCGTCCCGCGCCGCCCCTCCCTTCGCCCCCTCCTCGGCGCCCCCCTGGGCGTCGGCCGGCGCGACGGCGGCCTTGTCGTCGGAGGCACTGGAGTCGCTGCTCGAGCCCGCGCCGCTGCATCCGGCCAGGGCGAGGGCGGCTGCCAGCAGCAGGCCCGGCACGGCGTGTGCCGGCCGTGCGGATCGTCGTGTGCGCATGCGGGTTCCCCCCGGGGTTCGTGACCGATGACGTTCCTACGACGCCGCAGGGCGGCGGAACGACGGCGCGAAACGGTCCCGAAGCGGTCACGGCGGGGACTCGGGGCCGAACGACGGAGGGCCGGACGGCCCTGGTGGGACCTCCGGTGGCGTCTGAGAGGGTGGAGCCATGAGCGGATCACACACGGGTGCGGAGCAGCGGGTCGTCGTCGTGGGAGCCGGCATCGCCGGACTGGCCGCCGCGCACCGGCTGCTCGGGCGCGGGGCACGGGTGACCGTGCTGGAGGCCTCGGAACGGGTCGGCGGCAAGCTGCTGCCCGGCGAGATCGCGGGCGCGCGCGTGGACCTCGGCGCCGAGTCGATGCTGGCCCGCCGCCCGGAGGCGGTGACCCTCGCCCGCGAGGTGGGCCTTTCCGACCGGCTCCAGCCGCCGGCCACCGCGACCGCGTCGCTGTGGACCCGCGGTGCCCTGCGCCCCATGCCCAAGGGGCACGTCATGGGCGTCCCCTCCTCCGCCGACGCCCTGGCCGGCGTGCTCTCCGACGAGGGCCTCGCCCGGATCGGCCAGGACGCCGAGCTGCCCCGCACCGAGGTCGGCGACGACGTCGCCGTGGGCGAGTACGTGGCCGCCCGCCTCGGCCGCGAGGTCGTCGACCGGCTGGTCGAGCCGCTGCTGGGCGGGGTGTACGCGGGTGACGCGTACCGGATCTCGATGCGTTCCGCCGTCCCCCAGCTGTTTTGGGCCGCGCGGACGCACACCTCCCTGACCGAGGGCGTCCGCGACATCCAGGCCAAGGCCGCCGCCACCGCCGACCGGCAGACCGGACCGGTGTTCATGGGCATCGAGGGCGGCGTGGGCACCCTCCCGCCCGCCGTCGCCGCGTCGGTACGGGCCCGCGGCGGGGAGATCCGTACCGGCACCCCGGTCACCGAACTGCGCCGGGAGCCGGCCGGCGGCTGGCGGGTCGTCACCGGGGAACGGGAGCTGCGTGCCGACGCCGTCGTCGTCGCCGTCCCCGCCCCGGCCGCCGCCCGGCTGCTGCGCGCCGAGGCGCCCGGCGCCGCCGCCGAGCTGGCCGGCGTCGAGTACGCCTCCATGGCGCTGGTCACGCTCGCCTACCGCCGCGCGGAGACCGACCTGCCCGCGGGCAGCGGATTCCTGGTGCCGCCGGTCGACGGCCGCACCATCAAGGCGTCCACCTTCGCCTCGCGCAAATGGGGCTGGATCGACCAGGAGAACCCGGACCTCATGGTCCTGCGCACCTCCGTCGGCCGGCACGGCGAGACGGAGATCCTGGGCCGTGACGACGCCGGCCTCGTGGAGGTCTCCCGGCACGACCTGCTGGCCGCGACCGGCCTGGACGCCACCCCGGTCGCCACCCGGGTCACCCGCTGGCAGGACGGCCTGCCCCAGTACCCCGTCGGTCACCACGCGCGCGTGGCCCGCGTCCGCGAGCACCTCGCCGCCCTCCCGGGGCTGACCGTGTGCGGCGCGGCCTACGACGGCGTCGGCATCCCCGCGTGCATCGCGAGCGCGTACGAGGCCGCCGACCAGATCCACGGTGAGGCCCCGCACGACGTGCGGGACGTCACCGCCACCCGGTGAAAAACCCTCCACGGAGGAGCAGGAGAATAAGGGACATGAGCGACGACGCCACCACCCCCGCACCCGACCGGATCCCGAACAAGGGCAAGCTGGCCAAGGACCTGAACGAGGTCATCCGCTACACCCTGTGGTCCGTCTTCAAGCTGAAGGACGTGCTGCCCGAGGACCGCGCCGGGTACGCCGACGAGGTCCAGGAGCTGTTCGACCAGCTCGCCGCCAAGGACGTCACGGTCCGCGGCACCTACGACGTGTCCGGTCTGCGCGCCGACGCCGACCTGATGATCTGGTGGCACGCCGAGAGCAGCGACCAGCTCCAGGAGGCGTACAACCTCTTCCGCCGCACCAGGCTGGGCCGCGCCCTCGAGCCGGTGTGGTCGAACATGGCGCTGCACCGGCCCGCCGAGTTCAACCGCTCGCACATCCCGGCGTTCCTCGCCGACGAGGAGCCCCGCGCCTACGTGAGCGTGTACCCCTTCGTGCGCTCCTACGACTGGTACCTGCTGCCCGACGAGGACCGCCGCCGCATGCTCGCCGACCACGGCAAGATGGCCCGCGGCTTCCCCGACGTGCGCGCCAACACGGTCCCCTCGTTCTCCCTCGGCGACTACGAGTGGCTCCTCGCCTTCGAGGCCGACGAGCTGTACCGCATCGTCGACCTCATGCGGCACCTGCGCGGCTCCGAGGCCCGGATGCACGTCCGTGAGGAGGTTCCGTTCTACACGGGCCGCCGCAAGGACATCGCGGAACTCGTCGCGGGCCTCGCCTGATCAGGCCGCGGGCCGGGGCTCCGCACGCCGCTCCGGCTCCGCCCGTGGTGCCGGTTCCGGGCGCGGTGCGCAGGACGCGCGCCGCCCCGGGACCCGGCCGGTGAGCAGGTACTCCTCCAGGTGGCCGTTCACGCAGGCGTTGGGCCCGCCCGCGATGCCGTGCGTACCGGTGTCCCGCTCGGTCACCAGCGCCGAACCCGTGAGCCGCCGGTGCAGCTCCAGGGCCCCCTCGTACGGGGTGGCCGCGTCCCGCTCGGCCGCCAGGACCAGCGTCGGCGGCAGCGCGCCCGTGCCGGCGCGTACGTCCAGCGGCTGCTGCCGGGGCGCCGGCCAGAACGCGCAGGGCAGATTCGCCCACACGTTGTCCCAGGTCTCGAACGGGGCCCGGCGGGCGAGCCGGGTGTTGTCCCGGTCCCACACCGCCCAGTCCGTCGGCCAGGGCGCGTCGTTGCACTCCACGGCGACATACACCGCGCGCGCGTTCTCCGTCTCCACGGCCGCCTCCGGATGCGCCTGCGCCTGTTCGACCAGCGGCCCGGGATCGCCCCTCAGATAGGCCGACAGGGCGTGCGCGCGATGCGGCCAGTGGTCGTCGTAGTACCCGGCCTGCAGGAACGCCCCCTGCAACTGGCCCGGCCCCACCGTCCCGCCCGCCGGTTCCTTCGCCAGCCGCGCCTTCACCGCCTCGTAGCTGCGCTGCACCTCGCGCGGTGTGTCGCCCAGCCCGTACACGTCGTCGTGCCGGGCGACCCACGTCCGGAAGTCCGCCCAGCGGTCCTCGAACGCCGCGGACTGGTCGAGGTTGTTGCGGTACCAGACCTGCGCCGGGTCCGGGTTCACCGCCGAGTCGAACACCATCCGCCTCACGTGCGCCGGGAACATCGTGGCGTACAGCGCCCCGAAGTACGTCCCGTACGACGCTCCCATGAAGGTCAGCCGCGGCTCCCCGAGCGCGGCGCGCAGCACGTCCAGGTCACGGGCGTTGTTCAGGGAGTGGTAGTGCCGCAGCGAGTCGCCGGCCCGCTCCGCGCAGCCGCGCGCGTACGCCTTCGCCCGCGCGACACGCTCCCGCTTGTACGCCGGAGAGGGGTGCGTCGGCGCCTGCGTGGGGCCCTGGGCGAACGTCTTCGGGTCCTGGCAGGACAGCGGCGCGGAGCGGCCCACCCCGCGTGGGGCGTAGCCCACCAGGTCGTACGCCGCCGCGATGCGCTTCCATTCCGGGAGCAGGCCGATGAGCGGGAAGTACGTCCCGTCGGAGCCCGGCCCGCCCGGGTTGTGCACCAGCGCGCCCTGCCGGGGCACGGCGCGCCCGCCGTCCTGCTGCGTGGCGCGGACGCGGCTGACGGTGAGTTCGATCTGCTTGCCGTCCGGGCGGGCGTAGTCGAGCGGGACGGCGACCGTGCCGCACTTGACGGTGCCCGGCAGGTCCCGCGCGTCGGGACACGGGCCGAACGCGATGCCCCCGGCCGCGGCGCGCGCGGCGGCCACCGCGGTGCCGCGCAGCTCGGCCGCGCCCGGGGCGGCGGTGGCGCCACCGGCCGGCGCGACGGCCAGAGTGGTGAGCAGCAAGGACCCGGCGGCCGCGTGGACGACGGCAGTTCTCATCGCGTTCCCTTCGGTGCACGCCGATTGGACGGCGGTCGACACCAGGGATGCTTCGTCCAGTGGCGGGGCGGGGCAAGCACCGTCGGCGGGTGTCGCCGTCAGTGCTCCCGTGCGCCCCCGGAACCGGGGTCGTCCTTCGTGCGGTGACGGCCGGAGACGTCGCCCTGACCGTGCTCCAGGTGGTGCTCGCGGTGCGCGAAGGCCGCACGCAGATCCGGTTCGCCCACCGCGCGGTCGCCGTGCACGGCGACCGACGTGAGATACGTACGGTCGTCGTCGGCGGTGCGCGCTCCGGCCGGGGGCAGGGCCCCCAGCAGTCGCCGGCCGGCCGGGGAGGCCCAGTGCGCGTACGGAGGGATCTCGATCCGCGCGATGACCAGGCAGCTCAGGGTCAGCGTCAGCGGCAGCGCGAACCACAGGGCGACCAGAAGGCGCGGCAGGTACGACGCGCCCGGCAACAGCAGCGCGGCGGCGGCCAGTCCGGTCACGGCCGACGCGGCGAGCCGTACCTGTCGTATGCCGTCGGCGATCGTCGTGGCCGCGCCGTCGGGCACGGCCAGCCCGGCCCGCTCCAGCCGGTCGGCGAGGCCGCGCACCGCGTCCGCCATCGCCGCGGCGGCCCGCACCGGCGTGATGGGGGACTGCCCCCGCGGCCCGATGGCCCCTATCACCGACCGTTCCATGTCGTCCCGCCCGAGCGGATCGACCACGGTCGCCCAGCCGGTGTGGGCCAGCAGCAGCCGACGCTGACGCGCCATGGAGACCAGGGTGACATCGGCGACCCGCCGCGGGCCGCCGGACAGGAACGCCGTCTCGTACAGGGTCAGATCACGCCCCTCGCAACCGGCCGTCCCCACGTCGTGGACGGCCGCCGCGCGTACGGCGGCCAGGCACAACCGTGTGCACGCGGCGCCGGCGACGGCCCAGGAGACGAGCAGCAGGATTACCCAGAGCATGACTTGTTTGTAAACGACACGGTCCTGAAAGCACCATGCCCTGTTCGCCATCCGGACGGAGTGTTGTCCGCCTGTGACGTTCCGCTCGAGTGGCCCCGGCCTCAACGCCGCAGCAGCGCCCGCCGCGTGGCGCGCGCCAGCCGCACCGCGGGCCGACGGGACCGCGGCCCGGGCCCGGACCGTTCCAGCCACCACTCCCGCAACTCCCGCAGGGGCAACTGCCCGTGCTGCCGCCCCCGTTGCCCGGAGACGAGCAGCAACTGCTCGACGAAGTCCAGCGCGTCCTGCCGGTAGCCCCCGGTCATCGGCCGCTTCCGGGCATGGGCGAGGAAGACAGCCCGGTACCGCTCGCCGAGCATCACCGGTAGCTCGGGAGCGACCTTGGCGACTACGTCCGCCCGCTTCGCGGCGAGCGCCCGTGCCTGCACGGCCATTCGCACCCGGTCGAACCCCTCGGGCACGGGCGTCCCGGCGACCAGCGAGGACAGCACCGCCGTCTGGGCGAGCGCGACCCGCTGCCGCGCGGGTTCGCAGGAACCGGCTTCCCTCACGGAGCCGGAGCTCTTCGCCTGTGCTGTGCTCCGCGTGATCGCGCCCTTCTCCACCGCCTCCCGAACGGCGGTCAGCTCACGCTCCAGCTCACCCGGCTCGGGGAAGTCCTCGTCCCGTTCCAGGAGCACACCGGGAGGGGAGACCCGGGAGGCGAGGTCGGTGAGGATGTCCAGTACCGGCCGGGGCACGGGGTGGGCGTGGCTGTCGTGCCAGACGCCGTCCCGCTCGACGCCGCCCGCGACATGGACGTACGCGATGGCCTCCAGGGGCAGTTCGGCGAGTGCCTTCGCGGGGTCCTCGCCGCGGTTGACGTGGTTGGTGTGCAGATTGGCCACGTCGATGAGCAGCCGTACGCCGGTGCGGTCGGCCAGGTCGTACAGGAACTGGCCCTCGGACATCTCCTCACCGGGCCAGGAGAACAGCGCCGCGATGTTCTCCACGGCGAGCGGTACGGGCAGGGCGTCCTGGGCGATCCGGACGTTCTCGCACAGCACGTCGAGCGCGTCCCGGGTGCGCGGCACCGGCAGCAGGTGACCGGCCTCGAGCCGAGGGGAGACGCTGAGCGGACCGCCCGCCCGCACGAACGCGATGTGCTCGGTGACCAGCGGCGACCGGAGCGCCGTGGCCCGCTCGGCCAGCGCCTCCAGCCGTCCCGCGTCCGGCCGCTCGGCCCCGCCGAGCCCGAGCGCGACCCCGTGCGGTACGACGGTCACCCCGCGCTCGCGCAGCCGCAGCAGTGACTCGGGGAGATGCCCGGGACACACGTTCTCGGCCACCACCTCGACCCAGTCGATCCCCGGCATCCGCTCGACGTCCCCGGCGATCTCCGGCCGCCACCCGATCCCCGTCCCCAGTCGCTCCATGCGCTCTCCCCCTCCTCCACCGGCCACCTTGTCGGCCCCCGCCGGACGTCCGTCCGTTCGGACGTGACGGGGGTATGGCCCCGAAGCCCGCACCCGAACCGCGTCACGGCCATCTTCAGAGCAACATTTGAGCTTCGGGAAGGGGCCGCCGGGCGGGTGCCGGGAAGTACGCGCGGCAGGCCCACCGTTTCGGCCCGCCCCCGGACGCAGGTGTACTAGCGGTGGTCGTGCACGGGGAGGCCGGGCGCGAAGTGGGTCACGGCGGCCCTCAGCCGTTCCCGGTCGAGGCGCCACCCGGTCACCGCCCGGGAGGCCATCGCGACATCGGCCGGAACCGGCACGAGATGCTCCAGGACGGCACGGGCCTTCGGGCCGTCACCGGACAGGGCCGGAGCGCCCTCCCGCCGGGTGACCCCGACACAGGGAACGGAGGAGTGGCCCGCGGCCTGCTGCCAGAGCACCACACCGGTGATCTCGACCCACGGCACATGGGCGGTGGTGGCCCTGTACCGGGCGGGGCTCCCGCCGAGCAGTACACCCGTCCCGTCCACCCGGAACGCGACCTTGCCGCTGAGCGCCACGTACGCCATGAACAGCCCGCCCGAACCGAAGAGCGGCAGACCCAGAACGCGCGCGTACAGCGGCATGTCGGGGAACAGCAGAAGCGCGGTGAAGACGGCGCAGACGGCCACGACTCCCGTGGTCCTGAGGTCCCAGCCGTAGCGAGCCTGGTATACGGGCGAGGTGGTATCGGCCATGGCCGAATCATGGCAGCTCCAGTCTCCCGGGGGGAGAGGGGCCGACGGGGCGATGACGGTGGCGGCGCTCATGACGTCGAGGCGATGGGAACGGCAGCTTTGCCTCCGACGGCCGGCTGTTCGCCGGCACCGGCCCGCTCGGCCGGCTCCGGGAGCCGGCCGAGCTGCTGGGTGACGCGCTCGCGCAGCAGGAGGTACTCCCCCCAACGGCGGGGCAGGGGGCCCGGAGGACGTACGACGACACGGGGGGCCACGACGGTCTGTCCGCGCTGGAACTGCTCGCGGGTCAGGTCGAGTTCCACACCGCTGGACAGCCGGTTCCACCAGTGGAAGCCGTGCTGGGCCCCGTCGGCGTGCACCTCGCCGACCACGAGATCGCCGCCGAAGACGTCGTTGACGATCAGGGCCGTGATGTCGCAGTGCCCCCGGGCGGGGTTGTCCGGCTGCCAGTCGGCCAGGTCGTCGGGCGAACAGGTGTCGGCGGCCCAGGCGGCCCGCAGGGCGCTGTCGAGGTCGAGCAGGTTCCACGGGGTCATGCGGCCAGCATCGCAGCCGTCACTGACACCGGGCGGAGGTCTCAGCGGAGGGACGGGTGGTCCGCCACCACCGTGCTGGAGCCCGGGGCGACTTCCGTGAAGCCCGCGTCGCGGACCAGGGGGAGTCCGCTGGTGGTCAGGGTGGTCCAGTGGGACGGGGCGGCGGGCCGGACGGAGAGGGGGAAGCCGGCGTCGCGCCAGGCGGTGCGGTCCTCACCGGGCAGTTCCCACCAGGCCAGCTGGGCCGCGTGGCCCGCCTGGGCCATGGCCTTGCCGGCCGACATGCCGAGGTCGGGGTTCAGCCAGAGGACCGGGGCCGCGGGGTCCGCCGGGGGCGGGGGCTCCGGGTCGTCCAGGTCGGTGCCGGAGACCTGGAGGCGGGCCAGGTCCTTGGGCCAGCCGTCCAGCGGCACGGGCGGGAAGACGCGGACCTCCGCCGACTTGCCGGTGACCGTGATGCCGGGCAGGGACTCCGCGCGGCGCCACTCCGCGCCGCGGGCCCTGCGGACCACCTTGCGGATACGGGCGTCCTGCCAGTCGCGCATCGCCTGCGCCCACTCGCCCTCGCCCACCGACCGCTCGTCCGCCAGCATCGTCAGCACCGCGCGGGCCGCCGTCTCCAGCGCGTCCGTACGGGCCGGGGGTGCCGACCGCTCGATGCGTGCCACCAGGGGCAGCGCGAACTGGGGGGCCTCGTCGCGGGAGCCCGGGCCGGAGCGGAAAGGGCTCGCGGCAGCCGGATTCCGGTCACGGGGCCCGTCGTGGGTCTGGTCACTGTTCACAGGGCCAGTCTGCCAAGCCGCGCCGCGGTCCCGTCCCGTCAGCCGGAGCAGGCTGTGCGCTGGGCCTCCTGCCTCCCCCAGGTTCTCGACTTCGCTCGAACAGGGGGGACCTCCATGCACACCGGGCACATCGTGATGCCCTTGTACGACTCCGGGTACTCCGTCGGTTCCCGGCACAGCACGCGCTCCGCGTACGGAGACCCGCCGGCCTTGGGGGGCCGGGCCGCGTCGATCGGGCGGCAGTCGTTGCTGTCGGTGGTCATGCCTCCAGCGCGGGACGGTGTGTTCCCGGCCGGGTCAGTCTCGTTCGCCCGCGGTCGCGAGCAGGTCGGAGACCTTGACGAAGCGGTAGCCCTGGCGGCGCAGCTCCGGGACGATCGTCCGTACCGCCCGCTCGGTCGCCGGGGCCGCGCTGCGGGTGCAGTGCAGGACGACCACGGAGCCCGGGCGCACTCCGTCCAGGACCTGCCGGGCCACCGCGGCGGCATCCGTGGCGAAGGCGTCGCCGCCGACCACGTCCCACTGCACGGCGGTGACACCGGCCGGAGTGAGCGCCTTCAGCGCCTCGCGGTCGTAGCAGCCGCCGGGGAAGCGGAAGTACGGCATCGGGTCCTCCACCCCCACCTCGCGGAACGCCGTGTACGCCCGCTCCACGTCCGCCCGCATCCGGTCCCGGCCGACGGTCGGCAGGCCGTAGCAGTCGTCCGTGAACGCGTAGTGGCTGTACGAGTGGTTGGCGACCTCGAAGAGCGGGTCCCGGCCGATGGAACGGGCCTGGTCCGGGTACTCCTCGGCCCAGCGTCCCGTCATGAACACGGTGGACGGCACCCTCAGCGCGCGCAGGGTGGCGATCAGCCGCGGATGGTCGAAGCGCTCGCCCGCCGCCGCACGCGGGCCCTGGTCGGCGGTCATGTCGGCGTCGAAGGTGAGGGCGACGGTCTTCCCCGCGGTCCGGGGGGCGTTCTCGAAGACCGGGGTCAGGCCCGCCGGTCCCGGGGCCAGGGTGGGCGGGTGCGTGCGGGAGGGCGCGGTGGTGGCGGAGGGGGCGCCGCGTGGCAGCTGCGCGGGGTGGGGGGCGCCGCAGGCGGCGAGGGCGGCGAGCGCGGTGGTGAGGGCGCAGAAGGCTGCCGCTCGGCGTACCGGTGTGATCACCGCATGAACGTATGGGGTGTATCGAGCGATTCGCCCTCTTTCGTCGACGGGTGTGGTGGGGTGTCACTCGGGTGGTCGAGTCCGGGGACGTTCTCCGCCCCCGCTTGCGGTGCGGGGTGCACCGGACTAACGTACAACCAAATGGTTGTAGATGGCTTGACCGACGACAGCGTGGACCGGCTGTTCCACGCCCTGGCCGACGCGACGCGTCGCGACATACTCCGTCGTTGCGTACGGGCCGGGTTGTCCGTGTCACGTCTGGCCGAGGCGTACCCGATGAGCTTCGCCGCGGTGCAGAAACACGTCACGGTGCTGGAGCGGGCCGGTCTGGTCACCAAGCAGCGCAGCGGCCGGGAGCGGCTGGTACGGACCGACCCCGACGCGGTGGACGGGGCACGGCAGGCCCTCGACGAACTGGAGACGGCCTGGCGGGCGCGCGTGGACCGGATGTCCGGTCTGCTGGTGGACGAAGCCCGGACCGGATCCGGGACCGAGGCCCCGAGCGGTGCCGGAACCGCGGCGGGCTCGGGCGACGGCAGGGAAACGACGGAAGGACAGGACCGATGACCGTCACGAGCGTGGACAAGGATGTCGACCGGCTGACCCTCACCGTGGTCGCGGACTTCACCGCACCGGTCGAGAGGGTGTGGCAGCTGTGGGCCGACCCGCGGCAGCTGGAGCGCTGGTGGGGGCCGTCGGCCTACCCGGCGACGGTGGAGGAGCACGACCTCACCCCGGGCGGGGAGGTCACGTACTTCATGACCGGCCCGGAGGGTGAGAAGTTCGGCGGCTGGTGGCGGATCGCGACGGTGACGCCGCCCACGTCCCTGGAGTTCACCGACGGCTTCTCCGACCAGGACGGCAGGCCGGACGCAGGGATGCCGACCACGGCGGTACGGATGACGCTCAGCGAGCGCGAGGGCGGGACCAGGATGGAACTGCGCTCGGTCTTCGACACCCGCGAGCAGATGGAGCAGCTGGCCGAGATGGGCATGGTCGACGGGCTGCGCGAGTCGATCGGGCAGATGGACGGCCTGCTGGCGGCTGCCTGAGCCGCGTACGGACCCGTGGGGGCCGGCCGGGGCGGACTGTCCCGGCCGGCCCCGCGCCGTCACCGCCGCCAGGGGCCCGTGACCGCGAACGTCGTCCCGGGGTCGTAGCAGTTGACGTACATCGTCCGGCCGTCCGGAGAGAAGGCGACCCCGGCGAACTCGCCCCAGTCCGGGTCCTGCGAAGTGCCCCTGTTCTGCCGGTTGCGGGCCAGTGCGTACACCTCGCCGCGCCGGGTCACGCCGTAGACGTGCTGCGCGCCGCCGCCGTCCTCGCAGACCATCAGGCCGCCGCCGGGGGCGAGGCAGATGTTGTCCGGTGACTCGCCGGGGAGCTGCACGTCGGTGTCCGGCCCGAAGACGATCACCAGCGTCAGGCGGCGCCGGTCCGGGTCGTAGCGCCAGATCTGCCCGTGGTGGTCGCCGGCCGATCCTTCCGCGCTGCGGGCGAAGGACGACACGAAGTACACCGACCGACCGCCCCAGTAACAGCCCTCCAGCTTCTGTGCGTGCGTGACGCCGCCGGTGCCGAAGTCCTGGAGACGGATGGGCGTTTCGGCGGCCGGCGGATCCGGTACGTCCACCCACTCGACGCCGTCGAACCGGGCGCCCGTCTCCTGGGCCGAGGACAGGTCCGGCACGCCCGGCACCCGCATCGCCTGGAGCCGGCCGCCCGCGCGCAGCGAGCCGGTGCCGCCCAGCGGCTTGTCGGGCAGGAACCGGCAGAAGAGGCCGAAAGGCCGTTCGAAGGCGTCCTCCGTCTCGTAGACGACGCCCCGCTCCGGGTCGACCGCGATCGCCTCGTGCTGGAAGCGGCCCATCGCGGTCAGCGGTACGGCGCCCGTGCGGTGCGGTGCGGGTCGGCGCCGTCGACCTCGAAGACATAGCCGTGGTCCTTGGCGTAGCCGTTGGTGCCCGCCCTGTCCTCGGTCTCCTCACAGGTCAGCCAGGTGCCCCAGGGTGTCGGCCCGCCCGCGCAGTTGACGGCCGTACCGGCGAGCGCGACCCGCTCCGAGAGCACCCGGCCGCGGGAGTCCAGGGTCAGCGACGTGCAGCCGCCCTTGCCCCGGGGGTCGTAGGTCAGGCCCTCGACCGCCGGGACCGGGATCCTGCCGTCGGCGCGGTTCTCGTGGTTGTGGACCAGGTGGATCCGGCCGTGCCCGCCCGCGAAGGCGGCCATGCCGTCATGGTGGGAGGGAACCGGCCCCTCGCCGGAGCGCAGGGGGTCGCCCTCGCGGGACAGCACCCGGTAGCGGAAACCTTTCGGCAGGTCGAGCAGCCCGTCGGGGTCGGGGACGAGGGGGCCGTAGCCGTGATGACCGAGGTGCCGCGCGGCGGCGGCAGCGGGGGTGAAGAGCTCGGAGAGGGCGCCGGAGAACGCGATGCCGATGCCCAGAGCGCCGGAACGGGCGAGCAGCCGACGCCGTGTCGAGGGCAGGAATCCGGTGTCGGACCCTGTTTCCGGCGTGCCTGTTTCTGACATGGAGGAACCTTCCTGTTGGCGGACAGGAACTGTGGTTCCGCCGTGTCTATCACCTGCCGTGGGTCACGGGAACCACGCGCGGAGCACGTGTCACGCGTCGGTCCGGGGACGCTCGCGCGTCACCTGTCCGGGACCGGGGCCGGGGTGAGCACTGGTGGGGTCGGGGGCGGAGGAGGGGGCGGCCTGGCGGCCGGTGTCCGGGGCCAGGCGCCCGAAGTCCGGGGCCAGGCCCCTGCCTGCGTCCTCGCCCCTGTCCCTCTCCTCCTCCGTCGCTCCCTCCCCGTCGCCGTGCCCCCGCCGGCCGGCCGGCGGTCCGGGCTCCTGGAAGGCGCGTTCCTGGGGCACCGGATTCTGGGCCGCCCGCTCCAGGAAGCGCAGCAGTTCCACCGGGAAGGGCAGCACCAGCGTGGAGTTCTTCTCGGCCGCGACCGCCACGATGGTCTGGAGCAGCCGCAGTTGCAGTGCGGAGGGCGTGTCCGCCATCTGCTGGGCCGCTTCGGCGAGCTTCCTGGACGCCTGGAGTTCGGCGTCGGCGTTGATGACCCGGGCCCGCCGCTCGCGGTCGGCCTCCGCCTGGCGGGCCATGGACCGCTTCATGGTGTCGGGCAGGGAGACGTCCTTGATCTCGACCCGGTCGATCTGCACACCCCAGCCGACCGCGGGGCTGTCGATCATCAGTTCCAGGCCCTGGTTCAGCTTCTCGCGGTTGGAGAGCAGGTCGTCGAGATCGCTCTTGCCGATGATCGAACGCAGCGACGTCTGCGCCATCTGGGACACCGCGAACCGGTAGTCCTCCACGTTCACGAGTGCCGCGGGCGCGTTCACGACCTTGAAGTAGACGACCGCGTCGACCCGCACGGTCACGTTGTCCCGGGTGATGCCCTCCTGCGCGGGCACCGGCATCGTGACGATCTGCAGGTTCACCTTGTGCAGCCGGTCCACGAAGGGGACGATCAGTGTGAATCCCGGCCGGCGCGCCTCACCGTGCAGCCGGCCGAGGCGGAAGACCACGCCCCGCTCGTACTGCTTGACGACCCGCGCCGCCGCGGTGAGACAGGCGACGCCCGCGGCACCGGTGGCGGCGGCCGCGGTGAGCAGCTCCTCGACCATGACGACCTCCCGTCAGAGGTCCGCCGCGTACATTTTCCTCCACTTCTGCAAGGATATGCTCGGACCCGGTCCGGGGCCATCCCTCGGCCCCGGACCGGACGCCATCGGCGCACAAGGGGCTGTCCGGCTGATCACGCCGAAGACGCGGGGCCCGGCACGCCCTTGCCCTGCGGCCGCACGCACCGGCACCCGCTCATCCGGCGGGAAAGACGCGGCCGGTCACCTCGGATCTGATCCGCCGGGCGGAGCCTGAACCGCGGCGACCCGCGTGTCGTGGTCCGTCGATCTCGTCTTCGGACCCTTTGTGATCCTCACGGGCACCGTGCCGGCCGCGCCGTGCTGCTCCGCCCAGTCCCCCAGTGCCGTACGGCAGGCGTGGTCCAGGTGGTGGAGGCCGGTCAGGTTCAGCTCGACCGGGCGGTCCTCGGGCAGCGACTCCAGGGTGTCGAGGATCCGTGGCAGCCGCAGGAAGGTCGCGTTGCCCGACAGATACACCTGGATCGGTCCCGCCCCCTTGTCTATGACCTTCAGCTTCGCATGCGAGGCCTCCCAGGCGGTCTTGACGACCGACAGCGCCAGACCGATCAGCACGCCCTCGAACATGTTCACCACGACGATCGACACGGCGGTGACGGCCAGGATCAGCGCTTCTCCCCGTTGCCCCCGCCACAGCGCGACGACCGGGCGGAACGGGATCAGCTTCCAGCCCGCGTGGACCAGGATCCCGGCCAGCGCGGGCAGCGGGATCAGCGCCAGCGCGGACGGCAGCAGTGCGGCGAACAGCAGGAGCCACACGCCGTGCATCACCCGGGACGCCTTGGTCCGGGCGCCCGCCCGGACGTTGGTCGAGCTGCGCACGATGACCGCGGTCATGGGCAGCGCACCGAGGACCCCGCACACCGTGTTGCCCGCGCCCTGCGCCATGAGCTCCTTGTCGTACCGGGTGCGCGGGCCGTCGTGCAGCCGGTCCACTGCCGCGGCGCTGAACAGGCTCTCGGCGGAGGCGATCAGGGTGAAAGCGACGATCGTGCCGATGAGGCCGACGCTCGCCAGTTCGCCGAAGGCGTCGGCGCCGGGCGGCTGGACGGCGCCGAGCAGACCCTGCACTTCGACCGTCGCGACGGGCAGCCCGAACGCGAGGGTGACCGCGGTCGCCAGCAGGACCGCCGCGAGCGCGCCGGGTACGGCCCCGGCCGGTCCCGGCATCCGCCGCCACAGCACCATCAGGGCCACGGTGCCCGCGCCCACGGCGAGCGGGGTGAGCGCCTCCGGGCTGCCCAGCGCGGCCACAACGGCGCCGGGCAGCCCGAGGATCTTGTCGACACCGGCGGCGGGCGCCTCCAGCCCGGCCGCCGCGTACAACTGGCCCGCGATGAGCACCAGGCCGATACCGGCCAGCATGCCCTCGACCACCGAGACCGATATGGCGCGGAACCAGCGTCCGAGCCGCAGGGCGCCCATGACCAGCTGGAGCACCCCGGCGGCCAGCACGATCACACCGAGTGCGGGCAGCCCGTAGGTGTCGACCGCCTCGAAGACCAGCACGGTCAGCCCGGCGGCCGGCCCGGACACCTGGAGGCTGCTGCCCGGCAGCAGACCGGTGACCAGACCGCCCACGATGCCGGTGACCAGTCCCAGTTCGGCCGGGACACCGGAGGCGACGGCGACGCCCACGCACAGCGGAAGGGCGACGAGGAACACGACGAGCGAGGCGGCGAAGTCCTGCCGCAGATGAGGGAACCTGGACACGGCCGTGCTCACAGGGCCTCGAACGCGTCGGTCGCGGCGCGGTGTTCGCGCACCGCGCCGGTGTGCACCTCGTAGTACCAGCCGTGCAGCCTCAGCCGCCCGGACGCCAGCCGCTGTTCGACGCACGGGTAGGAGCGCAGCCGCAGCAGCTGCGCCAGGACGTGGTGCTGCACGGCGTCGGCGCAGGCCGGGTCCGCCGCGTCGGAGACCGCTGGTTCGTCGGCGGCGTGCGCCAGCCAGTCGCGCACGGCAGGTACGGCGCCCAGGTCGTCGCCGCGCACCAGCGCGCCGATGGCCCCGCAGTGGGAGTGGCCGCAGACCACGATGTCGCTCACTCCCAGGACCTGCACGGCGTACTCGACGGTGGCGGCCTCGGCGGTGGGGTGCCCGGAGGCGTACGGCGGGACGATGTTGCCCGCGGTACGCAGCTCGAAGAGCTCGCCGGGCCGGGCGCCCGTGATCAGGGCCGGTACGACCCGGGAGTCGGAACAGGTGATGAACAGGACGTCGGGGGACTGACCCTCGGCGAGGCGGGCGAACTCCTCAGGGCGCTGACCGAATGTGCGGGCGTTGTCGATGAGGGGCTGCATGTGGTGATTCCTCCTGGCGCGCAGTGGGGGGCGCGTCGGACGGGCATGACAGGTGGGGAATGCGTTTTCGGGAGAATTCCCGGCCCTTGATTCACGGGCCGTATATGTGTTCGTGAAGGGCGCCGGGGTGAAGCGCGGGTAAAGGGGCGGTGAGTGCCGAGGATGTGGCCGCGGTCGCCGGACCTTGGAACATGTGTTCCTCGAGACGGTTTGCGCCTCTTGGGTGCGCCAATGGTCGGTCAATGATTGGTCAAGAAACACGTTAACCCTGCAAAGGCCTTTGCAGGGTTAAATCGATGTTCGGCGCGGGAAGGTGCCTGAAAAAAAGAGGTGGGATGGCCTGAAAAGGCTCTCACCCGGAGGGGCGACCGGGCGTCGGGCTCCGCGGGTCACGGGGGCACCGGGTCACGGGGTCACCGGGTTCCCGTGAGCCGGCCGGCGTCCCGGGCCAGGGCGGTGAGGCGGGAGATGGCCCGGAAGTACTTCTTGCGGTAGCCGCCCTTCAGCATCTCCTCGCTGAACAACTCGTCGAACGGCAGTCCCGAGGCGAGTACGGGCACCTCGCGGTCGTAGAGCCGGTCGGCGAGGACGACCAGGCGCAGCGCCGTCGACTGGTCCGGTACCGGCCCCACACCGGTGAGGCACACGGCGCCGAGCGAGTCGGTCAGGGCACCGTACCGGCTGGGGTGCACCTTCGCGAGGTGGTCCAGCAGGTCCGCGAAGCCGTCCAGCGAGGCGCCCTCGGTGGCGTACGCCGTCCTGGTCACCAGCTCGTCGGTGTACGGCGGCGGCGCCTTCGGCAGACCGCGGTGGCGGTAGTCCTCGCCGTCGATGCGCAGGGCGCGGAAGTGGGCCGACAGGCCCTGGATCTCCCGCAGGAAGTCGGCCGAGGCGAACCGGCCCTCGCCGAGCCTGCCCGGCAGCGTGTTGGAGGTGGCGGCGAGCGCGACGCCCGCCTCGACCAGCCTGCCGAGCAGGGTGGAGACGAGGACGGTGTCGCCGGGGTCGTCCAGCTCGAACTCGTCGATGCACAGGAGCCGGTGACCGGAGAGGGTCTTCACCGTCTGCTGGAAGCCGAGGGCGCCGACCAGGTTGGTCAGCTCCACGAAGGTGCCGAACGCCTTCAGCGCGGGCTCGGCCGGGGTGGCGTGCCAGAGGGAGGCCAGCAGGTGGGTCTTGCCGACGCCGTACCCGCCGTCGAGGTAGACGCCGCGGGGGCCGGCCGGGACGGGCTTCGCCGTCTTCCTGAAGCCGAACAGCCCGCGCCTGCCGGAACCGCCGGCGGGGGCTGTGCCGAGACCCGCCGCGAAGCCCTCGAGGACGCGCACGGCCTCGGTCTGGCCGGGCCGGCCCGGGTCCGGTATGTACGTGTCGAAGCGGACCGCGTCGAACCGCGGCGGCGGCACCATCTCGGCGACCAGCCGGTCCGCGGGGACGTGCGGCTCACGGGCGCACAGGGACAGCGGGGCCGCTTCGGCTGTGACGGCGGGCCGGGATGCGGGGGAGGAGGACACGCTTCCTCATACTACGGGGCGTGGAACACTGCAGTTCATGCGACGCCTGTTCCCCGTGATCGACGAAACAGCAGTTCCCTCGGCGAGTGCCGGTGCGGCCGGCGACGGCGCGGGAGCCGCGCAGGACGGTGGCCGGGAGTGGAGCCTGGCCGAACTGGCGGCCGCGTACGCCTACCCGGAGCCGGAGCCCGGTGGGGGCCGGCGGCCGTGGCTGCGGGCCAACATGGTGTCGACGCTCGACGGCGCCGCCCAGCACGAGGGCCGCTCGCAACCCATCTCCAGCCCGGCCGACATGCGGGTCTTCGGCACGCTGCGGGCCCTCGCGGACGTCGTGCTCGTCGGTGCGGAAACGGTTCGCCAGGAGGGCTACCGTCCGGCACGCGCGCGTGCCGGGTTCGCGGCGGCGCGGGAAGCCGCCGGGCAGGGGCCGGCGGCGGCGATCGCGGTCGTCTCCGCGAGCCTGGACCTGGACTTCTCCCTGCCGCTGTTCACCTCCCCGCTGGTGCCCACCCTGATCCTCGCCGGCGCCGCCGCGCCCCCGGCCCGGGCCGCCGCCGCCGAGGCGGCCGGGGCCCGGGTCGTGACCGCCGGGGAGGGCGCCGGCGTGGATCCGGCGCGGGCGGTCCGGGAACTCGCGCGGCTGGGGCACACCCGGCTGCTGACCGAGGGCGGCCCGCGGCTGCTGGGGCAGCTGGTGGCGGCCGGTGTGCTGGACGAGCTCTGTCTGACCGTCGCCCCGATGCTCACCGCGGGTGACGCTCAGCGCATTGCCGGTGGCCCCTCTGTGACACTTCCGCGGCGTTTCACGCTGAAGGCGATGTTGGAGGAGGACGGTTTCCTGTTCACGCGGTACACGCGGTCCTGAGGGGACCGGGCGGACCCGGACTCTCCGGCGGTGTCCGGGAGCGCCCAGGGGAGTCCGGAAGTGCGTTCGAGGATGACCGCTGGTCCGGTCATCGGCGGAATGTTCTGTTCCGCTTGGTGTCGCGGTGGGCAGACTGACTCCGGCAGTGCCCGTGCGAACACGGGGCAGGATGGTTTCCGCAGGGCCCGGCTCGGCCCACGGGGAGAGAGGGCCCACGGCCCTCCGACGAGAAGGGGCGCCTGGTGTTCACAAGCGTACTGATGATCGAGAAGGCCCTGACGTCCGCCGACGTGGAGTTCGTCACCACCTTGCACGGCGACGACGCGGTCACCTTCCAGGTGCTGCTCCAGCCGCGCGGAGAGCAGGCGGACCGGCTGCTCCGGGCCATCGACGACGTGGCCCTCGGCGAGCTCGACGACGCCGTCCGCGAGGGGGAGACCCCCGAGGGCGAGGAGGCCATGACCATGGGGGAGCGGGCCCTGGAGGTGTCCCTGCAGGCCCTGCGCGCCGCCGGTCACCGGGCCGAGGGCCGGCTGATCGAGGACCACCCCCTGGACGCGCTGAGAACGATGGTCCAGGAGGCGGAGGCGGACGAGGTGATCGTGCTCACCGACCCGCACTACGTGGAGGAGTTCTTCCACCGCGACTGGGCCTCCCGGGCCCGGCACAAGGTGGGGGTGCCGGTCCTGAAACTGTTCTCGCACAGCAAGGCATAGGGTGGGGCGGCGCCTTCCCGCGAGGGCGCGAAGACAACTCGTCACCACTGGGGAGAGACACGCATGGCACCCGGCCTTCCTACCGCCATGGACCGACCGCACTTCATCGGCATCGGCGGCGCCGGGATGTCGGGCATCGCGAAGATCCTCGCGCAGCGCGGCGCCGAGGTGGCCGGCAGCGACGCCAAGGAGTCCGCCACCGCCGAGGCGCTGCGCGCGCTGGGCGCCACCGTGCACATCGGGCACGCGGCCGGGCACCTGGCCGACGACGCGAGCTGCGTGGTCGTCTCGTCGGCGATCCGCGAGGACAACCCGGAGCTGGTCCGCGCGGCCGAACTGGGCGTACCCGTGGTCCACCGCTCCGACGCGCTGGCCGCCCTCATGGACGGCCTGCGTCCGATCGCGGTGGCCGGCACCCACGGCAAGACCACGACCACCTCGATGCTGGCCGTCTCCCTGACCGAGCTGGGCCGCCGGCCGTCGTACGCCATCGGCGGCGACCTGGACGTGCCCGGCTCCAACGCGCTGCACGGCGACGGCGAGATCTTCGTCGCCGAGGCGGACGAGTCCGACCGCAGCTTCCACACGTACGCGCCCGAGGTCGCGATCATCCTCAACGTGGAGCTGGACCACCACGCCAACTACGCGTCCATGGAGGAGATCCACGAGTCCTTCGAGACGTTCGTCGGCCGGATCGTACCCGGCGGCACGCTGGTGATCTCGTCGGACCACGAGGGCGCGCGGGAACTGACCCGGCGGCTGGACGGCTCGGTCCGGACCGTGACGTACGGCGAGGCGGCGGACGCCGACGTGCGGGTGACGTCGGTCGTGCCGCAGGGGCTCAAGAGCGAGGTGACCGTCGAGTTCGGGGGCGCCCCGCTCACCTTCACGGTGTCCGTCCCGGGCCGCCACTACGCGCACAACGCGGTGGCCGCGCTCGCCGCGGGCGTCGCGCTCGGCATCCCGGCCGACGAACTGGCCCCGGCACTGGCCGCGTACACCGGGGTGAACCGGCGCCTGCAGCTCAAGGGCGAGGCGGCGGGCGTCCAGGTCGTCGACTCCTACGCGCACCACCCGACCGAGATGACCGCCGACCTGGAGGCGATGCGCGCCGCCGCGGGCGACGCCCGCATCCTGGTCGTCTTCCAGCCGCACCTCTTCTCCCGCACCCGGGAGCTGGGCAAGGAGATGGGCCGGGCCCTGGCACTGGCCGACTCCTCGGTCGTCCTGGACATCTACCCGGCCCGCGAGGACCCGATCCCCGGCGTCACGAGCGAGCTGATCATCGACGCGGCGCGGGCGGCGGGCGCGGACGTGACGCCGGTGCACGACAGGGCGAAGATCCCGGAGGTCCTCGCGGGAATGGCGGAGCCCGGTGATCTGGTTCTCACCATGGGAGCGGGCGACGTCACCGACCTCGGCCCGTTGATCCTGGACCGTCTGTCGAAGTAAGCAGCGTCGGAGCAGGACGCCGACGTGGGAATGGAAGGGCTGGAGGCTCATGTCGTACGACGTGGAGAAGCCGGACGAACAGTGGCGCGCGGAGCTGTCGCCGTCCGAGTACGCCGTTCTGCGCCAGGCGGCCACGGAGCCGGCCTTCACCGGCGAGTACACCGACACCAAGACCGAGGGTGTCTACTCGTGCCGTGCCTGCGGTGCCGAACTGTTCACCTCGGGGACCAAGTTCGAGTCGCACTGCGGCTGGCCCTCGTTCTACGACCCGCGGGACTCCGACGCGGTCGAACTGGTCGAGGACCGGTCGCACGGCATGGTGCGCACCGAGGTGCGCTGCTCCCGCTGCGGCTCCCACCTCGGGCACGTGTTCGAGGGTGAGGGGTATGCGACACCCACGGACCAGCGGTACTGCATCAACAGCGTCTCGCTGAAGCTGCAGCCCACCGAGAGCTGATCCCCACACGGCGCATCGCGCCGACGCGGAGGGGCCGCCGGGAAGCCCCGGCGGCCCCTCCGCGGTTCCCGGCGTCCCGCCCTACCATCCGGTGCGCAGCAGATGGTTGAGGAGCAGGGCGAGGACCGCCTGACCGGCGAGCCAGGCGCGCGGGGCGGGCAGCAGGGCACCGGCGGGGAGCAGCCAGAACACGAACGGCAGCCAGATGCGCTCCGTCTCCGCCTTGCTCATCCCGGACAGGTCGGCGATCAACAGCGCGAGCAGCGCCGACAGCACCAGCAGGGCCAGGGACCCGGTGAGCGGGGCGGGCCGCCGCCGGACCGGCAGTCCACTCCCGCACCGGCGCAGTCCGGCCACCGTGGCGGGGCCGGCGACCAGCACCGTGCAGGCGAGGTTCGCCCAGACCCAGTACGCATAGGGCCGTACCCCGCCCGACCCCTGGTGGTAGCGGGTCACCAGCAGCCGGTACGCCTCCCACCAGTCGAAGCCCAGCACGGTGAACACCACCGGTACGACCAGGAACCCGGCGGCCAGCGGGAGCAGCAGCCGGGGCAGCCGACGCCACTCCCACCCGCCCAGCAGCAGGACCGCCGAGCCGATCACCGCGAACAGCGTCAGCCCGTACGACAGGTACACGGTCACTCCGAACAGCAGCCCCGATCCCAGACCCGTGCGGACCGGCCGGTGCCCCGTCACGGAGAGGGCGAGCAGGGCGACGGCCCAGGCGGCGACGGCGGTGAAGTAGCCGTCGGCGGACGTGCCCACCCACACCGCGGCCGGGGCGAGCACCAGGAACGGTGCGGCACGCCGGGCCAGTGACTCCTCGGTGAGCGCGCGCACGGCGACCAGGACCGCCACCGCCGCCGTGGTGCCGACGGTGATGCAGAAGGCACCGGCCCAGCCTCCGCCGCCCAGGCCGATCCGGTCGAGCAGGACGAAGGTGAGAGTCGCGCCCGGGGGATGCCCGGCGACATGGGCGGGCCAGTTGTCCGGGGCGTCGAGCAGGATGTGCCCGCTGAAGCCGCGCAGGGCGGCGGGGACGTCCTGGAAGCGGTCGACGGCCCGCAGGTACTCGTGCTGTGTCGTCAACTGCTCGGCGACGCCCCGGAACCAGCCGTCGACGAGGGCGAGCGACCACGTCCAGGCCAGCGACGCCCCCCACACCGTGAGCAGCAGCGGCCGCCAGGACAGGCGGGCCGCCAGGGACGGGCCGTACGCCACCACGGCCGCCGCCACGAGCAGCGCGGCCGGCGTGCCCGGACCGACGTGCGGCGCCCACTGCGCCAGCAGCGGCGGCAGACCGACGCGCAGCGTGCCGTCGCGGCGCTGGAGAACGTCGCCGACCAGTACGGCGGCCAGGACGAGCAGCGCGGCCGCCGCGACCGCGGCGAGATCACGGGCGGGGCCGTGCCGGCCGGCGGGAGGGGCGGGGCGGACGGGGGGAAGGTCGCGGGTCACGCCGTCACGCTAGGCCGGACGCCCTCCGCCGGGCGGCTGACGAGCGCGGACGTCAGGGTTTCGTCATCGTTCGCGGACCCTTTCCGGGGGCGCTCCGGACCTACGGTCGGGGCATGGCACGGTCATCACGGTCCTCCCTCCCCGCCGGCCGCCCCGCCGCTCCGCGGCGCGGCGGCATCCCGCGTGGTCCGTTCTCGCCGGGCTTCTGGCGCAGTCCGGTGCGCGGCGCCCGGTTCACCTCGGTGCTCGGGCTGGTACTCCTCGTGGGCCTCACGGTCCTGTTCCTGACGGGACTCCTGTCGTACGCCGCGTACAACCCGAACCTGTCACCGGTGAACGACAAGACCCCCGGCAAGGGGATCCTCGGCTTCTACCTCTTCTCCTGGCCGACCGACCCGCCCTGGCTCTACCGGCTCACCCAGGGCCTCCACGTCACGCTCGGGCTCGCCCTCGTCCCGGTGCTGCTGGCCAAGCTGTGGTCGGTGGTGCCCGGACTGTTCACCCTCCCGCCGGCCCGCTCGGTCACCCACGCCCTGGAGCGGACCTCGCTGCTCCTCCTCGTCGGCGGCGCGCTGTTCGAGTTCGTCACGGGCATCCTCAACGTCCAGCTCGACTACCTCTTCCCCGGTTCCTTCTACGCGCTGCACTTCTACGGTGCCTGGGTGTTCTTCGGCGCGTTCGTCGTCCACGCGGTGCTGAAGACACCGCCGGCACTGCGCAATCTGAGGCAGATGCGGGAGGAACGGAAGGGCGAGGAGGACCGCACCGACCGTACCGACGACCTGGCGGCTCCCGAGCCGGATCCACCGACCGTCTCGCGGCGCGGGGCGCTGGGGCTGGTCGGCGGCGGTTCGCTGCTGCTGTTCGCCACCTCCGCCGGACGCAGCTTCGACGGGCCGCTGCGCCGGACCGCCGTCCTCACCCCGCACGGCGGTCCCGAGCCCGGCACCGGACCGAACGCCTTCCAGATCAACAAGACGGCCGCGTACGCCGGTATCCGCCCGGCCGAGACGAGCGAGGAGGCCTGGCGGCTGGAGGTCGCCGGACCCACCGGCACCGTCGTCCGGCTGGACCGCGCCGGTCTGCTCGCCCTGCCGCAGCACAGCGCGGCGCTGCCCATCGCCTGCGTGGAGGGCTGGTCCACCTCGGACCAGTGGTGGCGGGGCGTACGGCTGCGGGACCTCGCCGCGCTCGTCGGCCACGACGACCCGGTCGACGTGTTCGTGGAGTCGCTGCAGCGCCGTGGCGCCTTCCGCCGCGCCGCGCTGCGCGCCAACCAGGTTGCCGACCCGCGCTCCCTGCTGGCTCTGTCCGTCAACGGCGGGGAACTGTCCCCCGACCACGGCCACCCGGCGCGCGTCATCGTCCCCGGCGCGCCCGGCGTGCTCACCACCAAGTGGGTCGCCCGGCTGACCTTCGGCGACCTGTGAGGAGCGCTGCCCGATGACACCGTCCACGCGGTCCACGCGGTCCACGCGAGCAACGGCACGGCTCCGGCCGGTGCTCGGCAGTCCTCTCCGCCTCCTCCTGCTGCTCTGCTCGTTCGCCCTGTGCGGGTACGCGGGGGTGCGGCTGCTCGACGGCGACTGGTTCCTGATCGCCCTGTGGTTCGTGGGCGCGGCCGTGCTCCACGACCTGGTGCTGCTGCCGCTGTACGCGACGGCCGACCGCCTGCTGGTGAGGAGCGCCGGCCGGCACCGGGAGGGGGTGAACCACGTACGGGTGCCGGCCGCCCTGTCGGGCCTGCTGCTGCTCGTGTGGTTCCCGCTGATCACCGGCAGGGTCTCGGAGCGCTACGCCGGTGCCACGGGGCTGTCCGCCGACGGCTACGCGACCCGCTGGCTGATTCTCACGGCCGTCCTGTTCGGCGGCTCGGCGGTCCTGTTCGCGGTACGGGCGCGGAGGCGGGGACACGGGCCGGTACGGCGCCGGCGGCGTGGGCCGGTGGCGGACGGGACCCCACCGCCGTCCGCCGACGGCTGACGGGCGGGGCCGGGCCGGACGAGGGCGGGTGGCGAGGTGCCGGACCCCGGCCGCCCGCCCTCGTCCGTACGGGCTTGTCCGTACGCGCTTCTCCTTACGGGGATCAGCGTACGGGCCGGTCCGGTCGGCCGGTGCGCAGCGCGACGAAGCAGCGCTCGCCCGTCGACCACCGGGCGTCGGTGCGCCAGCCCCCGTGGTCCGCGTGCCGCAGGAGGGCCGGAGTGCCGAGGCGGGCCCAGGGGAAGGCCGGGCCGGGGCTGCCGTGCGCGTCGGTGACCTGCACCAGGGCGCGTTCGTCGACGTCCGGGTGTGATGCCGTCTCGACGAGCAACAGGCCGCCTGGAAGCAGTAGTTGAGCCATCCGGGCGAGCAGGGCGGGCGGATCGCCGCCGATGCCTATGTTGCCGTCCATGAGCAGGGCGGTGCCCCAGCGGCCGGTGCCGGGCAGCGGGTCGAAGACGGAACGGCGCAGCGCCTGCCCGCCGCAGCGGACGGTCCGCTCCACCGCGGCCCCGCTGACATCGATGCCCAGGCCCCGCCTGCCCCGGGCGCACAGTGCCGCGACCAGGCGTCCGGGGCCGCAGCCCACGTCCAGCACCGTGCCCTCGCAGCGCGCGAGCACGTCCAGGTCGGCGGCGTCGGCCGCCGCGCACCACCGCTCGACGTCCAGCGGCAGCAGCCACCCGTCCGTACGGCGCAGGAACAGCGGCCCCCGGCCGGTGCGCAGGGCGTCGGAGTAGGGATCGGCGGACCAGGAGTGTTCCGGGGAGGACATCCGCCGGTCGGGCGTCCGCCGAGGCGCCGTGCGTGCGGCGGCCGTCACCCGTACCGGGCTCACCGGTGCGTCGCTGTCAGCCGTGCCAGCCGGGCGGCGAACCGTCCGCCCGGTGCCGCGCGGGCCACCACCCCGGCGTCGTACGCCGTGTCCACGTCCCGCAGCCGCGGCAACTCCCGCACCCGCAGACGCGCGAGCCGCCGCCGCTGCGCGGCACCCGTGTCCGGGGCCGACATGGGGACCCCGCGCAGCAGCCCGGGGTCGGGCACGGCCAGACCCAGCGCCCAGAAGCCGCCGTCCTCGGCGGGACCGAAGTACGCGTCGCAGTCGGCGAAGTCCACCGTCAGCAGCTCCGGCGTCACCTGGGGCGTGTCCATGCCGATGAGGAGGGCGGGTCCGTCGCACTGCGCGAAGGCGGCGGCCAGCCGTTCGTCGAGGCCGCCCGCGCACTGCGGCACGACCTCGACGCCGGCCGGCAGCCACGGGCCCGGGGCGCCGTCCAGCACCAGGACCCGCCGCCGCGCGGGGGTGCGCGCCACCACGTCCAGGGTGTCCGCCAGCGCGGCCTCGGCGAGCCCCGCCGCCTCCTCGGGCGTGAACGGCGGCGTCAGCCGGGTCTTGACCCGGCCGGGACGGGGTTCCTTCGCGATGACGAGCAGGGTCACGGGGCCGTGCGCCGGAGGAGCCGCGTTCATGAGGCCGCCCCCGTACGGTCCGGTGCCCCGCGCAGGACCCGGTTCATGTCCCGTACCGCCTGGAACGTGCCGCGCCAGGTGCCGGTCACCTTGGACGTGCCGGAGCGGGGCAGGTACGGAACGTCGTGCTCGGTGACCCTCCAGCCCGCGTCGGCGGCCCGCACCACCATCTCGAGCGGATAGCCGCTGCGCCGGTCGGTCAGACCGAGGGCGAGCAGGTCCGTGCGCCGGGCCGCGCGCAGCGGACCGAGGTCGCGCAGCCGCAGTCCGGTGCGGCGGCGCAGCAGCCGGGCGAGGGCGAGATTGCCCGCCCGGGCGTGGGCCGGCCAGGCGCCGCGGGCCTGTGGTCGGCGCCTGCCGAGCACCAGGCCGGCCTTCCCCGCCCGGATCTCCTGCACGAACGGCACCAGGTCGGCCGGATGCAGGGAGGCGTCGCAGTCGCAGAAGCACACGATGTCGGCGGTGGCCGCGGTCAGCCCCGCGTGGCAGGCGGCCCCGAAGCCCCGCCGCTCCTCGCGGACGACGGTCGCGCCGAGCTCGCGGGCGATCCGGTCCGAGCCGTCCGTCGAACCGTTGTCCACGACGAGCGCGCGCCAGCCGGGCGGGACGCGCTCCAGCACCCACGGCAGGGCCTCGGCCTCGTCCAGACAGGGGAGGACGACGTCCACACCCGCCGACGGCGGAGCGGAGGAGGAAGAGAAGGAGGAGGTGGTCACAGCTTTCACCCTACGAACGCGAACCCGGCATACCGGACATCGGTTCCTTACGAAACGCGGACGTCGGCGGCCGGCCGCCCCGGACACGCGCGCGGGGTGCGAGGCTGGCCGCATGGAGCAGCAGCAGTCACCCGCGGAGGCCGGCGCCCGGGTCCTCGTCGTCGACGACGACCCCACCGTCGCCGAGATCGTCACGGGCTACCTGGACCGCGCCGGATACGTCGTCGACCGGGCCGGCGACGGCCCCGACGCGCTCGCCAGGGCGGCGGACCACTGGCCGGACCTCGTCGTGCTCGACCTGATGCTGCCCGGCATGGACGGCCTGGAGGTGTGCCGCCGGATGCGCGGTCAAGGGCCCGTGCCGGTCATCATGCTCACCGCGCGAGGCGACGAGGACGACCGCATCCTCGGCCTCGAGGTCGGTGCCGACGACTACGTGACCAAGCCCTTCAGCCCCCGCGAGCTGGTACTGCGCGTCGAGTCCGTACTGCGCCGCACCCGCCCCGCCGCCTCCCCCGCGCCCGGCGTCCTGCGCGCCGCCGGGCTCCGGGTCGACCCCGCCGCCCGCCGCGCCACCAAGCACGGCACCGGACTGGCTCTGACCATCCGCGAGTTCGACCTCCTCGCGTTCCTCCTGCGCCACCCCGGGCGGGCCTACGCGCGGGAGGAGCTGATGCGCGAGGTGTGGGGCTGGGACTTCGGAGACCTGTCCACCGTCACCGTGCACGTACGGCGGCTGCGCGGCAAGGTCGAGGACGATCCGGCACGGCCCCGCCTCATCCGGACGGTGTGGGGCGTCGGCTACCGCTTCGACCCTGCGAGCGGGGAGGACTGAGCGTGCGCGACATGCTGCTCATCGCCCTGTTCGCCTTCCTCGGCGCCGCCGCGGCCGGGGCGCTCGGCGCGTGCGTCCTGCTGCTGATCCGGCGGCGGACGCTCACCGCGCATCTCGCGGTCGTCGTGGCCGTCGCGGTCACCGCGATGCTCGCGGGCACGCTGGCCGTCGCACAGGCGATGTTCCTCTCGGCGCACGACCTGACCGTGGTGACGACCGTCGTCGCGATGGCCGCCGTGGTCTCCATGGCGACCGCGCTGCTGCTCGGCCGCTGGGTCGTCGCCCGCAGCCGGGACCTGGCGCTCGCCGCCCGTTCCTTCGGCGACGGCGGGGACTTCGCCGCCCCCGACGGTCCGGTCACCGCCGAACTCGCCGCGGTCAGCAGGGAACTGCAGGCCACCAGCGACAAGCTCGCCGAGTCCCGGAACCGCGAGCGCGCCCTGGAGTCCTCCCGCAGGGAACTCGTCGCCTGGATCTCCCACGACCTGCGCACCCCGCTCGCCGGGCTCCGCGCGATGGCCGAGGCCCTGGAGGACGGCGTCGCCGCCGAACCCGACCGCTATCTCCGCCAGATCCGCACCGAGGTGGAACGCCTCAACGGCATGGTCGGCGACCTCTTCGAGCTCTCCCGCATCCACGCGGGCGCCCTCACCCTGTCCCTCTCCCGGATGTCCCTGTACGACCTGGTCGGCGACGCCCTCGCCGGCGCGGACCCGCTCGCCCGCCAGCACGGCGTACGGCTCGTCGGCGGCCGGGTCGAACCGGTGCCCGTGGAGGTGGACGGCCGGGAGATGAGCCGCGTCCTGGGCAACCTGCTGGTCAACGCGATCCGCCGGACACCGGCCGACGGCACCGTCGCCGTCGCGGCCGAACGCTTCGCCGACGGTGTGGTCCTCTCCGTGACGGACGGCTGCGGCGGCATCCCCGACGAGGACCTGCCCCGCGTCTTCGACACCGGCTGGCGGGGCACCCACGCCCGCACCCCGCCCGCCGGCGCGGGCCTCGGCCTCGCCATCGTCCGCGGCCTCGTGGAGGCCCACCGGGGCACCGCCGCGGTCCGCAACGTCACCGGCGGCTGCCGCTTCGAGGTCACCCTCCCCACACCGGGGAACTGACCCCCGCCGGCCTGCCCGCCCCCGTCCGGGGGGAACTTCAGTCCCCCCGCAGCCCCGCCGCCGCGAACTCGCGCATCCCGTCCTCGAAGGTGGTCTCCGGTTTCCAGGACAGACCGGTGCGCAGGCGGGTGGAGTCGGCCGTGATGTGGCGGACGTCGCCCAGCCGGTACTCGCCCGTGACCACCGGTTCCGGGCCGCCGTACGCCGAGGCCAGGGCGTGGGCCATCTCGCCGACCGTGTGGGGTGTGCCGCTGCCCGTGTTGTACGCGGTGAGCGCGCCCCGCGCCGTATCGGCCTCCAGCGCCGCGGCATTGGCCGCCGCCACGTCCCGTACGTGCACGAAGTCCCGGCGCTGACGGCCGTCCTCGAAGACGCGGGGCGCCTCGCCGCGGGCCAGCGCCGAGCGGAAGAAGGAGGCCACGCCCGCGTACGGGGTGTCGCGGGGCATCCCGGGGCCGTAGACGTTGTGGTAGCGCAGCGACACCGCCGTCCCGCCCGTCGACCGGGCCCAGGCGGCGGCCAGGTGCTCCTGCGCCAGCTTGGTCGTCGCGTACACGTTGCGCGGGTCGACGGGAGCGTCCTCGCCGACCGGGCCGGGGGAGAGGGCCGACCCGCAGGCGGGGCAGGCGGGTTCGAAGCGCCCGGCCTCGAGGTCGGTGACGGCGCGTGGGCCGGGACGCACCACCCCGTGCCGGGTACAGGAGTAGCGGCCCTCGCCGTACACCACCATCGACCCCGCCAGGACGAGGCGCCCCACCCCGGCCGCCTCCATCGCGGCCAGCAGCACCGCCGTGCCCAGGTCGTTGTGGGAGACGTACGCGGGGGCGTCGGCGAAGCCGGTGCCGAGGCCGACCCTCGCCGCCTGGTGGCAGACGGCGTCGACACCGGACAGGGCGTCGCGCACGGCGCCGGCGTCGCGCACGTCCGCCGCCGGATCGGTGCGGACGTCGTACACCACGGGCTCGTGCCCGCGCGCCCGCAGCACCTCCACGACATGGGACCCGATGAACCCGGCACCGCCGGTGACCAGTACACGCATACGGCCACGCTAGGCCCGCGCCCCCGCCCGAAGGCCGCTCCACGCCCCGCACGTCACCGGTCCGTAAGACCCGGAGTCCGGCAGGGCGTCAGCCGTCGGCGGGGCCCGGCCCGTCGAGGGGGGAGCCGTACGGTGGGGGCCGCCTGCCACCGCCCGCCGGTGCCCAGCCCGATCCCGCCGCCGTGCGCCCGGGCCGGGACCTGGCGACCGCGAGGCCCGGTCCGCTGACGCCCGGCCGCGGCTGCGGGCCCTGCGGACCCGGTGGAACCGGTCGAGCACCCGCTCCCGGCCCTCGGCCGGGATGCCCGGCCCGTCGTCGGCGACCCGTGTCAGGGCCGGACACGGCCACGGACACGTCGACCCGGGCGCCGGGCGGGGTGTGCACGGCGGCGTTGGCCGACGGGTTGTCCAGCAGCGGCCGGACGCGTCGTGGGTCCACCCGCGGCCTCGGCTGCCGCCGCCCGCCGCCCGCCGCCCGCCGCCCGCCTCCCGCCGTCGTCTCCTCGTGGCCGTACTCCGCGCCGCCCGGCAGCGTCACCGTCAGGGCGCGGTCCGGGTGGCGCGCGCGGATCGCCGTCCGCGACGGGCAGTCGTACGCCCTCCCCCGCTCCTCCTGCGGCACCCGGTCCCGGAGGTGTTCCGGACAGCGGGGTTCAGGGGCGTTTCCCTCGGTGGGCGCGGGGCAGGTGGCTGCGTGGGGCAGCCCGTCCGGCGGGCGGGTCGTGCCACGGACGCGGGGCGCACGGGCCCGGGGACACGGACAGCACGTTCCCCGGGCGGTGCCACAGGTGCCGTCTACACTCGACCGGCGGCAGACCGCGCGGCCGTCTCGGCCAGAATTTCCAGCCACCCGAAGGGCATCCGGCGTCTTGATACGGATCGAATCAGTCACGAAGCGCTATCCGGACGGCACGGTGGCGGTCGACCGGCTCTCCCTGGAGATTCCCGACCGCTCCGTCACCGTCCTCGTCGGACCGTCGGGGTGCGGCAAGACGACCACCCTGCGCATGATCAACCGCATGGTCGAACCCACCGAGGGAACGATCCTGCTCGACGGCGAGGACATCCAGCGCCGGCCGGTCACCACCCTGCGCCGGTCCATGGGGTACGTCATCCAGAACGCCGGACTGTTCCAGCACCGCACGATCGTCGACAACATCGCCACCGTGCCCCGCATGCTCGGCTGGGGCAAGCAGCGGGCCCGGGAGCGGGCGGCGGAGCTGATGGAGCGGGTGGGCCTCGACACCGCCATGGCCAAGCGGTACCCGTACCAGCTCTCCGGTGGCCAGCAGCAGCGCGTCGGGGTGGCGCGGGCGCTCGCCGCGGACCCGCCGGTGCTGCTGATGGACGAGCCGTTCTCGGCCGTCGACCCGGTGGTCCGCAAGGGCCTCCAGGACGAACTCCTGCGGATCCAGGAGGAGCTGGGCAAGACCATCGTCTTCGTCACCCACGACATCGACGAGGCGGTCACACTCGGCACGATGGTCGCCGTCCTGCGGGAAGGCGGCCGGCTCGCCCAGTACGCGCCGCCCGCCGAACTGCTGTCCGACCCCGCCGACGCGTTCGTCGAGGACTTCCTCGGCGCCGACCGGGGCATCCGCCGGCTCTCCTTCCTCACCACCGCCGCGCTGGAACTGGCCACCGACACCGTGATCCGGCCGGACGCCACCGCCGAGCGGATCGGCGCCGCCGACGCCGCCCACCTCCTGGTGACCGACGACGAGGGGCGCCCGCTCGGCTGGTCCGAGCCGCGCCGGCTGACCGCCGGGGACATCCGCACCGACCAGCTCCTGCCCTACGGGCGGCCGTTCGTGCCCGGCGTGGACTCGCTGCGGGTCGCGCTCGACTGCGCCGTGCTCTCCCCGACCGGCTGGGCCGTCGCCGTGGACGACGCCGGCCGGGTGCGGGGTGTCGTCTCCCAGCAGACCATCGGCGACGCCATCCGCACCGCGCACCAGGACGGCCGCGCCGGCGACGAGAAGGTCGCCGGATGAACGGCTTCTTCGACATCCCCAGCGACCTCCAGCACACCTGGACCGGCCTGATCGGAGTGCACCTGCGGGAGGCGCTGATCCCGGTCGCCGCCGGACTGCTGCTCGCGCTGCCCGTCGCCCAGCTGTGCGGCCGCTTCCGCTGGCTGTACCCGCCGGTGCTCGGCCTGACGACCGTGCTGTACGCCGTCCCGTCCCTGGCGTTCTTCGTCGTCCTGATCGACTACACCGGCCAGACCGAACTCACCGTGATGATCCCGCTGGCCCTGTACAGCCTGGTGGTGCTGATCCCGGCGATCGTCGACGGCGTGCGCTCGGTACCGGACGAGACCCTGGCCGCCGCCACCGCCATGGGCTTCGGCCCCGTACGGCGCTACACCCAGGTGCAGCTGCCGATCGCCGCGCCCGCCATCATCGCCGGCCTGCGGGTCGCCACCGCGTCCAGCATCTCCCTGGTCAGCGTCGGCGCCCTGATCGGCAACCAGGGAGCCCTCGGCAACCTGCTCGCGGCCGCGCAGAAGTACGACCGGCCCGAGCTCGCGGTGAACGCCGTGCTCACCATGGCCGTCCTGGCGATCCTGTGCGACGCCCTCCTGGTCCTGCTCAGGGTCCTGCTCACGCCCTGGATGCCCCGTGGCGCGCGGTCCGCCTCCGGGGCCGGGTCCGCCGTGGGTCCGGGATGGTGCGAAGAAGCCGAGGTCGAGACCCCGTGAACATCATCGACTTCGCCCACGCGTTCTTCGCCGACAGCGCCAACTGGCAGGGCTACGACGGCATTCCGCAGCGCTTCCTCGAGCACGTCCAGTACTCGCTGCTGGCGCTCGCCGTCGCCGCCGCGATCGGCCTGCCCGTCGGCCTGCTGACCGGGCACACCGGCCGCGGCGGGAACGCGCTCGCCTTCGTCGCCAACGCCGCCCGCGCCCTGCCCAGTTTCGGCCTGCTGGTGCTGGTGGTCCTGCTGATCGGCTTCGGCCTGCTGCCCGTGATGATCCCCCTGGTCGTCCTGGCCGTCCCGCCGATCCTGGTGACCACCTACGAGGCCGTCCGCACCGTGGACCCCTCCCCGGTGGACGCCGCCCGCGGCATGGGCATGCCCGAGTCGCGGATCCTCTTCCAGGTCGAGGTGCCGGTGGCGCTGCCGCTCATCCTCAGCGGACTGCGCTCGGCGGCCATCCAGATCGTCTCCACGGCCACCATCGCCGCGTACGTCAGCCTCGGCGGCCTCGGCCGGTACATCATCGACGGGCTCTACCAGCGCGACTACGAGAAGGTGGTCGGCGGTGCCGCCCTGGTGGCGGCCCTGGCGCTCGTCACGCTCACGCTGTTCTGGGCGGCGGGACGCTTCGTGGTGTCACCCGGGGTGCGCAGGCGGTAGGAGCGGGCACCGGGGCGCCTCGTCACACGGTCCGACGCGTACGAGTGCCAACCGTGATCCGGCCGCGCTTGACGGAGAGTGAAGCGGCTGGATTGGATCGGTGGATGACTCATACCGCCAAGAGCAGCTGGTCCAGGACGAGGCACACCGGTGCGGCGGCCGTCGCGCTCACCGCCGCGACGGCGCTGCTCGCGGGCTGTTCGTCCGGCGACACCTCCGACAACCCCCTCGAGGAGGAGAAGGCGGAGGCCGGCACCGTCGTCGTCGGCTCCAACAACTTCGCCGAGAGCACCCTGCTCGCCGACATCTACGGCGAGGCACTCAGGGCCAAGGGCCTCAAGGTCACCTACAAACACAACATCGGCAGCCGGGAGACGACCTACGGTCTGATGAAGAACGGCTCCATCACCGTTCTGCCCGAGTACAACGGTTCCCTGCTCGCCTACCTCGACCCCGAGGCCGAGCAGGAGTCCACGGAGGCCGTCAACACCGCCGTCAAGGCCAAGCTCGACAAGAAGCTGACGCTGCTGGACCCGTCGCCGGCCGAGGACAAGGACTCGGTCGGTGTCAACGCCCGGACCGCCAAGAAGTACGGCCTCACCGAGTCGTCGACGCTCGCCGACCTCGAGGACATCGCGCCGGAGCTGGTGATCGGCGGTTCGCCCGAGTTCCAGACCCGGCGCCAGGGCCTGGAGGGCCTGAAGTCCGTCTACGGGCTGGAGTTCAAGTCGTTCAAGGCGCTGGACGCGGGTGGCCCGCTGACCCAGGCGGCGCTCACCCGGAACGAGGTGCAGGCGGCGGACATCTTCACCACGGACCCGACGATCGTGAAGGAGGAGTTCGTCGTCCTGAAAGACCCGGAGAACCTCTTCGGATTCGCCAACGTGACCCCGCTGGTCCACAAGGACGCCCTCCCCCAGGAGGGTGTCGACGCGCTCAACGAGGTCTCCGCCAAGCTGGACACCGAGACCCTGCTCGACCTCGACGCCCAGGTCCAGCTGGACAAGAAGGACCCGCTGGACGTGGCGAAGGCCTGGCTGGAGTCGGCCGGACTGGTCTGACGGGGGACGGGCGGCCGTCCCGGGCGCTTCGCCGGCCGAGGTCCCCGGAGCAACGATTCTTCCCTCCGGGGGGGGCGCGGTCCGCAAAGGGCCGCGCCCCCTGCGTTCCCGGCGCGCCCCACCGCACCTGGCCCGCACCTGACCCGCACCTCACCCCGACGGCGTGGCGACGGCGATCAGCCGGTCCAGCAGGGCGATCAGCACGTCCCTGGACGACGTCCGGTCCCGCGCGTCGCACAGCAGTACCGGCACGCCCTCCGGGAGGGCCAGCGACTCCCGGATGTCCTCGACCGGGTAGGGGTGCTCCCCGTGGAAGCCGTTCACGGCGATGACGAACGGGATGCCCCGGCGCTCGAAGAAGTCGATCGCCGCGAAGCTGGACTCGGGCCGGCGCACATCGACCAGGACCACCGCGCCCAGCGCGCCGAGGGACAGGTCGTTCCACATGAACCAGAAGCGCTGCTGGCCCGGTGTGCCGAACAGGTACAGCACGAGGTCGTCGGAGACGGTGATCCGGCCGAAGTCCAGCGCCACGGTGGTGGCACGTTTCTCCTCGATGCCGTCGAGGTCGTCGACGCCCAGGCCCGCCATGGTCAGCGGTTCCTCGGTGCGCAGCGGGGCGATCTCGCTGACCGAGCCGACCATGGTGGTCTTGCCCACGCCGAAGCCCCCGGCGATCAGAATCTTGACCGTGTCGGGTGCCGGACGCTCGGTGGGCGCCGTAGCGGTGATGTCAGAGCCGGCCAAGGCCGTCCCTCACTTTCTGCAGCAGATCCAGGTCCGGGGAGGTGCGGGTGACGTGGTGCGGGGGGCGGACGGTGATCCGGCCCGCCTCCAGCAGGTCGCAGAGCATGATCACGACCACGCTCATCGGGAGGTCGAGGCGCGCCGCGAGTTCCGCCACCGCGAGGGACTCCGCGCACAGCCGCAGAATGCGCGTGTGCTCGGGCTGCAGCCGGGTGGCCGCCTCGGGCTGGGGCTCGACCGTCGTCACCGTCGTGATGAGCGTGAAGTCGGCGCGGCTGGGCCGCGTCCGGCCACCGGTCAGCGTGAACGGTCGGACGAGCCGGCCCGGGAAATCGCCTCCGCCCACCTCACACGCCGGAGTCGGAGGGACCTGCCGTGCCCCGGGGCGCCGCGCTGAGGTGCTCGCCGATCTTCTTCACCAGCATGTTCATCTGGTACGCGACCACACCCACGTCCGCGCCCGGGCCGGTGAGCACCACGAGGTGGGCGCCGGGCCCGGCCGAGGTCAGGATCAGATAGCTGTTGGCCATCTCGATGAGGGCCTGGCGCACCGGGCCGCCGCGGAAGTCCATGCTGACGCCCTTGCTGAGGCTCATCAGTCCGGACGCGGTGGCCGCCAGACGTTCCGCGTCGTCGCGCAGGAACCCGGTGGACTTGCTGACCACCAGCCCGTCCTCGGACAGGACCACGGCCTGGTTCACGTCGGCGACCCGCTCCACGAGTCCGGTCAGCAGCTGATCGAGCTGGGTGTGAGTGGCGGGTATGGGGCGTGTCATGACGGTGTTCCTTCTTCGGCGTTCGGCAGTCGGCGTTCAGCGGTCGTCGGGCGGTGTCGAGAGGTCTCGGGAAGCGGCGGGCACCTCCGTGGGCACCCCTGGGGATGCTGTCATGGCGTCATCGGCGGCCGGCCGCACACAACCGTCGTCGGAACCGGCGTCGTCGTCGCGTGCCTCGAACGTGCCGCGCTGGAAGCCGGCGAGGGAGGAGGCGGCGTGTTCCGCCGTGAAGTCCGCCGCGTCGTCCTCGACGGCCTGTGCCGAGGCCTCCTCACGGAGTTCGGCGGCCAGGCTGGTCTGCGGCACCCGGCGGGGGAGCGGGGTGAGCCCGTTCGGCCGGGGTGCGGGAGCGGTGCCGGCCGGGCGGGCGGCGGTCCGTGCGGGGGCCGCGGAGCGGGACGGCAACGGCGGCCCGCTCCAGGGCGCCTGTGTGTTCGGGGTGCTCCCGGTCTCCGGGGCGTCCGGGCCGTCCGTGGCGGACGTCCTGCCGGTGGTGCCGGCCCCGGTCGTGGCGTGCTCCGTGTCCGCCGGGCCTGCCGGGCCCGTGGCCCGGCCGTCGAGGGCCGCCGGAGCGGCCGTGCCGTCCGCGGCGTCCGCCGGGCGGCGTCCGTTCACCGCGCCGCCGACGGCGAACGCGGCCTCCTGGGGGGCACGTGCGCCCTCCCGCACCACGATCGCGTGCGGGACCAGCACGATCGCCGTCGTCCCGCCGTACGGCGACGGGCGCAGGGTGACGGTGATGCCGTGCCGGTGGGCCAGCTGGGAGACCACGAACATGCCGAGCCGGAGGTCGTCGGCGAGCGCCACCACGTCGAACTGCGGAGGACTGGCCAACTGGGTGTTGATCGAGGCGTAGTCCTCCTCGGACATGCCGAGGCCCCGGTCCTCGATCTCGACGGCGAGGCCCTTGGCCACCAGAGCGGCGCGCACCCCGACGGGGCTCGGCGACGGCGAGTAGACCGTGGCGTTGTCGATCAGCTCGGCCAGCAGGTGGATGACGTCGGCCACCGCGGGCGGAGCCAGCGCGACCTCCTCGTCGGTGTGCACGTCCACCCTCTGGTACTCGGCGACTTCACCGACGGCGCTGCGCAGGATGTCGATCAGCGCGACCGGCTCGCTCCACGAACGGCCGGGCCGCTCGCCGCTGATGATGACGAGGTTCTCCTCGTAGCGGCGCAGCTGGCTGGCCGTGGAGTCCAGTTCGTACAGGCCCTTGAGGACCTCGGGGTCGGTGTGCGTGCGTTCCAGCAGGTCGAGCTTGCTGAGCTGGAGGTTGACCAGGTTCTGGCTCTGCCGGGCGATGCCCAGGATGACCTTCTGGAAACCGAGCCGGGTGTCGGCGAGTTCGACCGCCGTGTGCACCGCGGTGCGCTGCGCCGTGTTGAACGCCTGGGCGACCTGGCCGAGTTCGTCGTGGCCGTAGTCCAGGGGCGGGGTCGCCGACTCGGCGTCGACCTTCTCGCCCCGCTCCAGCCGGGCCACGACCTCGGGCAGCCGCTTCTCGGCCAGGCTGAGGGTGGCCTCCCGCAGGCCGCGCAGCCTGCGGGACAGCGAGCGGGTGATCCGCCACGACATGCCGACGCACAGCAGCAGGGCGACCAGACCGCCGGCGCTGAGGGAGGCCGCGGTCAGCAGCAGACCGCGGGCCTCGTCGGCACTGCGGCCGAGCAGTGCGTCGGTCTGCTCCTCGATCAGGGCGGCGTACTGCGGGGTGACCTTGTCCAGCGCGGCGTCCCACTGCTTCCGGGCGTCCGGCAGGCTGATCCTCCCGCCCTCGGCGGTGGGACGGGAGTCGCGTACCGCGTCCTCGACCTTCTGCAGGGTCCGCCACTCGGGGCTCTGCAGGATCTTCTCGGCCTGCGTCTTGGTGCTGCCGCGCAGGGACGGCACGATCTGGTCCTCCACCAGCCAGCGCTGGGTGGTGACCAGCTCGGCGAAGCCCGCCCAGGACTCGTCGTCGAGCTCCCCGGACGGCCAGGCCAGGGTGAGATGCGCGTCCTCCCGGGAGAGCATCTCCGCGGCCTGCTCGAGCGAGACCAGCGGCCCGGCCTGCGAGGTCAGGTCGCCGTCGTCGACCTGCGACAGCTCCTGGAAGGCGTGGATCTGGTCCTGGATGATCGAGGAGTACTGGTCGAGTGCCTGCTCGGCGGTGATGTCGCTCGGCGCGTCCACCTGGTTCCGGTAGTACTCCAGGCTGCCCACCGAACCGAGCACCGAGTACAGCGGGTCCGACACGCGGTCCGGTGCCTCGGCGATCGCGTCGGCCTGTCCGACCAGCCGGGCCACCGTCCTGTCGGTCTTCTCGCGCTGTGCGTCGAGGGCGGCCCGGGAGTTTTTCGGCGAGGCCAGCCAGGCGGCGGTCAGCCGCCGCTCCTGCTGCAGGGCGAGGGTCGCGTCGGTGCCCATCGCGCCGGTCGACCGGCTCAGTTCCGTCTGGGAACGGAGCCGCAGCCCCTCCGAGAACATCTGGATCGTGGTCACACCCCACATGGCGGTGAGGGTGACGGTGGGCACCAGTGCCAGGAGGACCAGCGAGAGACGTATGGAGCCGAGACGGCGCCGGGCACCTGTCCGTGGAGACATCGTCGTCCTAGAGCGGTCGGATCATCGGAAAAGCGGGCGGAAGGAGGCGGGGGGAACGGGCTGTGGACGCGTCAGCAGGGTGTGAGTCCGGTACGGCACAGGTGATGTGCAGGATGTTATCCGCACACGTGACCGTACAGCCCGTTCGTAACCGAATCCTTGGGTACGTCCTCACGGGATGTCCCGGTCACCGGGTGCCGTTGGCGGCGAACTCGGCGACCGAGGCGGCGTTGGTCTTCGTGACGAAGGCGGGCCCGGTGAGAACCGGCGACACCCCGCCGCCGCTGGTGTTGCCGTTGGTCCGGTACAACCACAGCGCGTCCACGGAGAGATAGCCCTGGAGGTAGGGCTGCTGGTCCACGGCGAACTGGATGTCACCGCTGCGGACGGCCCCCACCAGCTCCTCGTTGAGGTCGAAGGTGGCGACGTGCGCCCCGGTGTCGGCCTCCTCGGCGGCGTCGGCCATGGCGAGGGCGTACTGGGCGCCGTTGGCGACGACCTCGTCGATGGTCGGGTCCTGCCGCAGCGTGGCGGTGACGATGCCGGAGACGGCGCGCTGGTCGGAGCCGTCCACGTAGAGGTTCTCGATCTTTCCGTCGAACGTCTTCCGCACGCCGGCGCACCGCGCCTCCAGTGCGACGTTGCCCCGCTCGTGGACCACGCAGAGGGCGTTCTCGGCCTTCAGCTCGTTGAGCTTGTTGCCGACGGCCTGCCCCGCGACGCCCTCGTCCTGACCGAAGTACTCCAGCAGCCCCGCCGACTTCCAGGCGTCGATGCCGGAGTTGAGCCCGACCACGGGGATCCCCGCCTTGCGCGCCTCGTCCACCGGCCCCTTCATCGCCTGCGGCTTGGCCAGCGTCAGGGCGATGCCGTCCACCTTGTCGCGGACGGCGTTGCGCACGAGTTCGGCCTGGCCGTCCGGGTCCGGGTCGCTCACGTACGTGAGGCTGATGCCGTCCTTCGCGGCGGCGGCCTCGGCGCCCTTCTTCACCCGGTCCCAGAAGGCGTCCCCCTCACCGCTGTGGGTGACCATCACGACGCTCGTCCCGTCGCCGGCCGCGCCCGGGTCCTCCGCGTCCGAGGAGTCGTCGGCCGTGCCGAAGGCGGAACAGCCGGTCACCACCAGGACGACGGCCGCCGTCAGGGCCGAGAGAGGGACGGGCCGCCTCGGGAAACGGTGGACCTGGGGACGAGTGTTCATGAGGGAGCGGACCTCGCTGTACGCCGAGCTGGGGAGGAAGGAGGAAGCAGGGGACGAGAACAGGGGCGGAACCGTGATGTGTACGCCGACCGGGTGATGACTCCCGCTGGGACCGGAGCCAATCGCGTCCTCCTGCCGGTAGTCAAGTGATCAGCCACGGGAAGTGAGACGCCGCTGCCGCATTGTGATGAACGGTGGGTTCCGTGGCGGCGGGGGCGGACGGCACCCCCGCGCACCGAACCGCGCGGACGGTACGGAAACGGCTCCACGACGCACGGACGAACCGGCGCCGGCCAACGTCCTTCGTGGTCTCGGCCGTTCACCGGCGCGCGCGGGCGGAATACGGGCCCGTGCCCCGGGATTCCGTGACCGGGGCGCGGGCGGCCGGGGCCCGGCGCCCCGGGATTCCGGGCGGTTCCGTACCTGCCGCTCGCCACTCGCCGCCCGCCCGGCCGGACGCCCCCGGCGCCCTCTCCGGTGGGGACGCGTTCCCCTCGTGGCCGCCCACCGTTCCCTTTCCTCTGCGCGACTGCCACACTCGGATACCGGACGCGCTGTTTTCTTTCGGCGCCCGCACCCGAATTGCCGGATGTGTACCGCGTCCTGGAGGGATCCGGGGTGGCGAGTGCGGCCTCAGGGTGAGTTATCGTGTACGCGGGGTTAAAACAAACGGCATGACCCGTTCCTTTCCGGCTCAGGAGTTCAGTCGATGGCGAGGCAGGTACGCGCCGAGCAGACCCGCGCGACGATCATCACGGCCGCCGCCGATCTGTTCGACCGACAGGGCTATGAATCGACCAGTCTCAGCGACATCGTCGAGCACGCCCACGTCACCAAGGGAGCCCTGTACTTCCACTTCGCGGCGAAGGAGGACCTGGCGCACGCGATCCTGGAGCTCCAGTCCGCCACCTGCCGCAGGCTGGCCAGGGACACCGAGATCCGGGGCCACACCTCCCTGGAGGCGCTGATGCGCCTCACCTTCGGCATAGCCCGCCAGTCGGCCGAGGATCCCGTCCTGCGGGCCGGACTCCGCCTCGCCACCGGGGGCGCCCGGCCCCGTCCGCCGCTCTCCCACCCGTTCACCGAGTGGATGGACATCGTCACCGCCCGACTCGTCGGCGCGGTCAAGGAGTCCGACGTCCACCCCGAGGTCGACATCGACGTCGTGGCCCACTCCCTCGTCTGCTTCTTCATCGGCACCCGCGTCGTGGGCCGCACCCGGGAACCCGTCGCCCGGCAGCCCCGCCGCACCGCGGAGATGTGGCAGCTGCTCATCCGGGGCCTGGTCCCGGTCACCCGCAGGGCCCGCTATCTCAGCCTGGCCGCACGGCTGGAGCGGGAGATCGCCCCCGTCTGACACGAGGCCGTGGGACCCGCGCAGGCCGGCCCCGGCGGCCCGTCCCGCACCGCTGTGGCGGCCGGCCCCGCCGCCCGGCGCCGCACGTTACGGTGAGCCGCATGCCCGACACCCCCACCGCTCCCGTGATCCTCGGCAACCGGCCCGGCTCGTTCCCGCACGGCGTGCTCGCCGAGCGGCACCCCGCGATCATCCGGCAGGTGCGCGAGGCCTTCCCGTACGAACCCTGGCAGCAGCACGCACTCGACGCCCTGCTGGCCAACTGCACCGGGGGCACCGTCGAGCCCCTCCCCGCCGACGCCCACGACCGGGAGCGCTGGGCGGCCTGGGGGATGGACGCGTACGCCGGGCAGACCTGGTACGACGTACCCTGGCTGTGGTCCGAGAGCTGGTTCTACCGCCAACTACTGCAAGCGGTGGGCTACTTCGACCCTGGCCCCTGGCAGGGCATCGACCCCTTCCGCCCCTCCAAACGCGCCGAACTCGACTCGCCCGCGACGGACGAGGAACTCGCCGCGCTCGAGGACCTGGCCGGCCGGTCCGCGGACGAACAGGGGCAGGCCCTGCTGCACGGCTCGCTGTGGGGAAACCGCGCCGACCTCGGCTTCCGGCTCTCCGCCGAGGGAGCCGACCTCGCGGCGGCCGTCCCCGCGCTGGTCGCCGACGACGCCGAGAGGCTGTGGTCGCTGCTGGACGCCTCCCGCCCGGGCACCCTCGTCCTGGTCGCGGACAACGCCGGACGCGAACTCGTCCCCGATCTCCTGCTCGTCGCGCACCTGCTGGCCCACGGAACCATCGGCCGGGCGGTGCTGCACGTCAAGCCGTACCCGTACTACGTCTCCGACGCCACGACCGCCGACGTCGTGGACGCGTTGCGCCGGCTGGTCGACGCCCGGGGGACGGCGGCCGGTCACGGCCGCCTGCTGTGGGGAGCCCTCTCCGACGGCCGACTCACCCTGCGCGCCCACCCGTTCTCCTGCTCCCCGCTGCCGTACGAGGAGATGCCCGACGACCTCCGCGCCGACTTCGCCCCGGCCGCGCTCACCCTCGTCAAGGGCGACCTCAACTACCGCCGCCTGGTGGGCGACCGGGCCTGGCCGCCCACCACACCCTTCACCGACGTCACCGGCCACTTCCCCGGACCGGTCGCCGCCCTGCGCACCCTGAAGTCCGATGTCGTCACCGGACTGGCTCCCGCGACGGAGGAGGCACTGGTCGCGGCCGAGGGGCAGCGCTGGCGCACCGGCGGCACCCACGCGCTGATCCAGGTACGGGCGTAGCGGTCCGCACCCCGTGCCGGGTGCCGGAGGCGCGCCTCCGGCACCCGGCACCGGAATTTCGGCATGTCGGCATTTCGGCGAGGGTTCACGCGATGGTGTGATCATGTCCGGGCCGGTGGATGCCGCCACGGAGCCACGGGTAGTGCCGGGCCATGACCCAGCCGTTCGAACTTCCGCACTTCTACCTGCCGCACCCCGCGCGGCTGAACCCGCATCTCGACCAGGCCCGGGCCCACTCGTCGGCGTGGGCGCGCGAGATGGGCATGCTGGAGGGATCCGGAGTCTGGGAACAGGCCGATCTCGACGCGCACGACTACGGCCTGCTCTGCGCCTACACCCATCCCGACTGCGACGGGCCCGCCCTCTCCCTGATCACCGACTGGTACGTGTGGGTCTTCTTCTTCGACGACCACTTCCTGGAACTGTTCAAGCGCGGCCAGGACCGCGAGGGCGGAAAGGCCCACCTGGACCGGCTGCCGCTCTTCATGCCGCTGGACCCGTCGGCCCCCGTGCCCGAGCCGCGCAACCCGGTCGAGGCGGGCCTCGCCGACCTGTGGGCGCGCACCGTGCCCGCGATGTCCGAGGACTGGCGCGCCCGGTTCGCCGTCGCCACGGAACACCTTCTCAACGAGTCGTTGTGGGAACTGTCCAACATCAACGAGGGGCGGATCGCCAACCCCGTCGAGTACATCGAGATGCGCCGCAAGGTCGGCGGCGCCCCGTGGTCGGCGGGGCTCGTCGAGTACGCGACCGCCGAAGTGCCCGCCGCCGTCGCCGGAACCAGGCCGCTCCGGGTGCTGATGGAGACGTTCTCCGACGCCGTGCACCTGCGCAACGACCTGTTCTCCTACCAGCGCGAGGTCGAGGACGAGGGCGAGAACAGCAACGGCGTCCTCGTCCTGGAGACCTTCTTCGGCTGCACCACCCAGCAGGCCGCCGACACCGTCAACGACATCCTCACCTCGCGGCTGCACCAGTTCGAGCACACCGCGTTCACCGAAGTGCCCGCCCTCGCACTGGAAAAGGGCCTCGCCCCGCACGAGGTCGCGGCCGTCGCGGCGTACGCGAAGGGCCTGCAGGACTGGCAGTCCGGCGGCCACGAATGGCACATGCGCTCCAGCCGGTACATGAACGGGGGCGTGCGGGAGACCTCCCCGTGGGCGGTGCCCACCGGGGCGGGCGCCTCGGCGGCCGACGTGCGCGGACTGCTCGCCGCCGCGGGCGCGGCCAGGCTGCGGGCGCACACCCACGTGCCGTACCAGAAGGTCGGCCCGTCCCTGATCCCCGAGATCCGCATGCCGTTCCCCCTGGAGCTCAGCCCGCACCTCGACGCCTCCCGCGGCACCCTCGTCGACTGGTGCCGGCGGACCGGCATCCTGAGCGAAGGCGTCTGGGACGAGGACAAGCTCGACGCCTACGACCTCGCGCTGTGCTCTGCCGGAATCGACCCGGACGCCACCCCCGAGGCCCTCGACCTCAGCGCGCAGTGGCTCGCCTGGGGCACCTACGGCGACGACTACTACCCGCTCGTCTACGGGCACCGCCGTGACCTGGCCACCGCCCGGCTGACCACCGCCCGCCTGTCCGACTGCATGCCCCTCGCCGGCGAACCCGTTTCCCCGGCGGCCAACGCCATGGAGCGGGGCCTGACCGACCTGTGGGCCCGCACCACGGCGGGCATGACCCCCGAGGAGAGGAGGCCTCTGAAGAGCGCCGTGAACGTCATGACCGAGAGCTGGCTGTGGGAGCTGGGCAACCAGATCGTGCACCGCGTGCCCGACCCGGTCGACTACCTGGAGATGCGCCGGCAGACCTTCGGCTCCGACCTCACCCTCGGCCTGTGCCGGACGGGCCACGGCCCGGCCGTCCCGCCCGAGGTGTACCGCAGCGGCCCGGTCCGCTCGCTGGAGAACGCGGCCGTCGACTACGCCTGCCTCCTCAACGACGTCTTCTCGTACCAGAAGGAGATCGAGTTCGAGGGCGAGATCCACAACGCGATCCTCGTCGTGCAGACCTTCTTCGGCTGCGACTACCCGACGGCGCTGGGCATCGTCCACGACCTGATGAGCCGCCGCCTGGACCAGTTCGAGCACGTCGTGGCACATGAACTACCGCTGCTGTACGAGGACTTCGCGCTGTCCCGGGAGGCGCGCGCGATCATGCGGGACTACGTGCTGGACCTGCGGAACTGGATGGCCGGCATCCTGCACTGGCACCGCAGCGTGGACCGCTACAAGGACGCGTGGCTCTCCGGCCGGGCCCACGGCTTCCTGCCGGACCGCACACCCGCGGCGCCCATGGCCACCCGCATCTGAGGGGGAGGCGGTCTCACTCCTTCGTGGCTCGTCGGCCTCCGCGGATCCGGGTAGCACTCCAACCGGAGGCGATCCATGGAACAGACCGCGTTGCGACCCGAACCGATGCCCGGCCGAGAGACGGCCGGTGCCGGAGGCACGGGCGAGGGCGAGGCCGCGGACCGGAACGGGAGCCGACCTGGCCCGCGCGGTCGCCCGGGCGGGGCCGGGCGCCGGGGCGGCGCTCACGGTGCGCCACCGCGGCGGCGGCTTCCAGCAGCCCACGGCCGTCCCCGGCCTCGCCCCCGGGCATCGGGAAGCGGTGACGAGGTCCGGGCCGCCGCGACCCGGAACGCCGCGCCCGTGCGGGCACATCAGTGCGACGCGGGTGGCCGGTGCGCGCGGGGCCGCTCCCCGGCGGACCCGGCGGGGCGACATGCCGGACCGACGCGGCGAACCGGCTCGCGCCGCCCCCGCCCGCCGGGCAGGATGCTGCTCGTAGCCCCGCGTCCGCACCTGCCCCGGAGGCCCCGATGACCGGCAGTACGCCCTCGTCCCGCACCGTCGCCGACGACGTGTTCCGTACCCGTACGGAGCGTGCCGCGGGGCAGGCCGTCATAGTCGTAGTGGACTGAACGGCCCCGACGTCCTCTCCCCGCCCACCGAACGACAGCGGCGCGACCATGACCCAGGCACCGACACCCACCGCGGACACCGTCCGCCGACTGGTCCGTACCCTCCTCCGGGACGAAGGGGACGGTGAGACCGCCGACGGACCGGACGTGCTGCCCGTCGACGAGAACGCCGCTCCCGCCACCTGGTGGGTCGGCACCCGGCACGTGCTGCGCCTCGCACTCGACCGGGAGACGAGCACGCGCCGGCGCCGTGAGCTGCGGCTGCGGGAACTCGTCCGCCCCCACATCCCGGTCGCGGTGCCGTCGAGCACGGCGCACGGCGAATGGGCGCCGGGCCTGGCCTACACCCTGGACACCAGGCTGTCCGGCGGGTCGGCGGAGGAGCACCGGGTGTCCGCCGTCGGTGAGACCGATCTGGCCGGGCTGTTCACCGGGCTGCGCGAGGTACCGCTGCCGCAGGCGGAGACGCTCGGTGTGCCGCGTGTCTCCCCGCGCTCCCTGGAGGCACTGCGCCGGGCCGCCGGACAGGCCGCCGAACGGCTGGCCGCCGCCGACGAGTTCGCGCCCGCCCGCCTGCGGCAGCTCACGCCGTCCGCCGCCGACCGGCTCGCCGCCCAGGCCGGTTCGCCGGTCCTCGTCCACCACGGCCTCACCGGCGCGCATCTCGTGGTCAGCACCGACGGCCGGGTGCGCGGGGTCCTCGGCTGGGCCGGGGCGGTGGTCGGCGATCCCGCCGAGGACATCGCGGGCCTGGCGCTCGCCGTGGGCTCCCCGGCCGCCGTACGTGCCGCCACCCTCGCCGGCTACGGCGCCCGCCCCTGTCTGCGCGGCCTGTGGCTGGCCCGCTGCGACGCCGTCCTCCACCTCGCCGACGCCCTCGCCGACGCCCTCGGCGGCGGAGGAGGCGCCGGCCCACTGGCGGAGCCCATGCCGCTGCCGCTGCTGCGCGTCCGGCTGCGCCGGGCCTGGGAGGCGATCCTGCTGGAGCGCGTGACGGACCTCCGCAGCGCCGAGGACATGCCGTAGGCGCGCCCCGCCGGGTCACCCCCCGTCGGGTCACCCCCGCCGGGTCACCCCCGTCGGGTCACTCCTGCAGCAGCACCACCGCTGACTCGCCGGGCAGGTGCAGGACCCCGTCCGCGCCCGGCACGCCGGCGGGCTCCCAGGCGGCGAGTACGCGTGCATGCGGGACGCCCAGGGGGATCGCGGCCGGTTCACCGGCCAGGTTCACGGCCACCAGTACGTCCCCGCGCCGGAAGGCGAGCCAGCGCCGCTCCTCGTCGAAGACCACCTTGGTGTCGGCGAGGTCGGGGTCGGTGAGGTCCGGCTGCGCGTGACGCAGCGCGACGAGCCGCCGGTACCAGGCCAGCACGTGTGCATGGGGTTCGCGCTCCGGCTCCGACCAGTCCAGGCAGGAGCGGTCGCGGGTGGCGGGGTCCTGCGGGTCGGGCACGTCCGCCTCGGCCCAGCCGTGCGCCGTGAACTCCCGCCGCCTGCCGTCGCGTACCGCCTCGGCGAGTTCGGCGTCGGTGTGGTCCGTGAAGAACTGCCAGGGCGTGCCCGCCGCCCACTCCTCGCCCATGAACAGCATCGGCGTGAACGGCGCGGTCAGCGTGAGGGTCGCCGCGCAGGCCAGCAGGCCGGGGGAGACCAGCGCGGCCAGCCGGTCGCCCCGGGCCCGGTTGCCGATCTGGTCGTGGGTCTGGCTGTAGCACAGGAGCCGGTGCCCGGCGATCCGCGTACGGTCCAGGGGCCGCCCGTGCCGCCGGCCGCGGAAGGAGGAGTACGTGCCGTCGTGGAAGAAGCCGCCGCAGAGCGTCTTGGCGAGTGCCGTGAGCGGGGCACGCGCGAAGTCGGCGTAGTAGCCCTGCGACTCCCCGGTCAGCGCGGCGTGCAGGGCGTGGTGGAAGTCGTCGTTCCACTGTGCGTGCAGCCCGTGGCCGCCGTCCGCGCGGGGTGTGACCTCCCGGGGGTCGTTCCGGTCCGACTCGGCGATCAGGAACAGCGGCCGGCCGGTGTCGGCCGACAGGGCGTCCACGGCCGCCGACAGCTCCTCCAGGAAGTGGCGGGCGCGCGTGTCCGCCAGCGCGTGCACCGCGTCCAGGCGCAGCCCGTCGATCCGGTAGTCGCGCAGCCACGCCAGCGCGCTCTCGACGAGATACGTCCGCACCTCGTCCGAGCCGGGGGCGTCCAGGTTGACGGCGGCACCCCACGGGGTGTGGTGGGTGTCGGTGAAGTACGGGCCGAATCGCGGAAGATGGTTCCCGGACGGCCCCAGGTGGTTGTGCACCACGTCGAGGACGACGCCCAGACCCAGGGCGTGCGCCCGGTCCACGAACCGTTTCAGCGCCTCGGGCCCCCCGTACGGTTCGTGCACCGCCCACAGCGAGACCCCCTCGTACCCCCAGCCGTGCCGGCCGGGGAAGGGACACACCGGCATCAGCTCCACGTGGGTGACGCCCAGCCCGGCGAGATGCTCCAGCCGCTTCGCGGCGGCGTCGAACGTGCCCTCGCGCGTGTACGTGCCCACGTGCAGCTCGTACAGGACGGCACCGGGCAGCGGACGCCCGTGCCACACCGCGCGCCAGACGAACGCGTCGTGGTCGACGACGGCGCTTTCCCCGTCGGGCCCGTCCGGCTGCCGGCGCGAGCGCGGATCGGGCAGGACCGGTCCGCCGTCCAGTGCGAAGCCGTACCGGGAGCCGTCCCGCGCGTCCGCCTCGCCCCGCCACCATCCCTCCCGTCGCGGATCGCGCGTCAACACGCTCGTGACGCCGTCGCACTGGAGCGTCACGTCGCCGGCCTGCGGTGCCCACACCTCGAACTGCACGGACGGTTCCCCTTCGTCTGCTCACCGTGATGTAGCCAGACCATGGTCGTACATCGGGGATCGATCCGCCGGTGAATGTTCCCTTTGCGGCGGGTGTCGCTGCCGCGGGAGCGGAGGGGGCCCGCGCGGCGCCTGTGCCGTCTCCTGGACTGTCCGGCCGGTGCTGACCGACAATCAGCGGTGTGACGTCGTCATTCGAGTTCAACACGTACCCCGCGCGGCTCTCCGACGTGGAGCGCGACAAGGCGCTGAAGGTGCTGCGGGACGGCGCCGCCGTGGGGCGGCTGTCCCACGACACGTTCATCCGGCGCATGGAGCTCGCGCTCGCGGCCCGGTGCCCCGACGAACTCGTCCCGCTCACCGCCGACCTGCCCACCGAGGGCCGCTTCTCGCGCCTGGTGTTCGGCTCCGTGGAGGCGGTCTCCGGGTTCACGGTACGGCTGCGCGGGGCATGGCGGGCCGAGCGGCTGCCGAAGCTGCTGCTGCCCCATCCGATGACCGCCCACCCCTTGCGCATAGGGCGTGATCCCGTCAACGGGCTGCGGCTCCACCACGAGACGGTCTCCCGCATGCATGCCGAACTCCGCCGGCAGGGCGGCCTGTGGGTGCTGCGGGACCTCGGTTCCACCAACGGCACGACGGTCAACGGGCGTCGGGTGGTCGGTGCGGCCGTCGTCCGCGAGGGCGACCAGATCGGTTTCGGACGGATGACGTACCGGCTTGCGGCGAACTGACCGGCCGTCCGGAGGCGGTCGTCGACCCCCTTCGCCTTCCACGGTGCGGACGCACCCCTCACTGGTCTGCCCCGGACCGGCCGACGCCCAAAACCTCGGCACGGGCACAGGAACGGACACGGGTGACGGCAGCGGCGGCCTGCGCCCGCTCCCGCCCACGAACACCGCCCGGCTGACCGCGCTCACCCTCGCGGGCCGCAGGCCGGCGCTGCGCACCGTGGGGCTGCTGCACCGGCCGGCCACCACCACCGGCCACGACCCGGCCGGGGCGCCGCCGGAGTTGGACCGGCTCATCGACGCGCGGTGCACCGACTACCGCGGCACCTGCGCGACACGCCGGATCCCGGTCGCGCGTCAGGCCGAGCAGCAGGCGCGGCCGGTGGTCGCCGCGTTCGAACCGGACCCACGGCACCCCCGCACACTCTCCCGTTCGGGTGAGCAGGGCTGGGGTGCCGGCGGCGCCGTGCCGATGCATCTGGAATGACGTACACCTCACCCACAGCGGTACGGGGCGCGCTGCTGGCGGCGACCGCCCTCCTCGCCTTCCTCGTCCCCACCCCCGCGCAGGCCGAACCGGCCCCCCGAGGCGCAGCCGCCTCCGACAGCTGGCTCCTCCTCGGTGTGGACCGGGGCGAGACCCGGACCGGCACGACACCCGGCCGCCTGCTCCTCTGTGACCCGCCCCAGGGCCACCCGCGCGCGGCCGAAGCCTGCGCGGAACTCGCCGCGGCGGACGGGCGCATCACCGGCATCCCGGCCCGGGACACCTACTGTCCGATGGTCCACGCCCCGGTGACCGCCCACGCGCGCGGCCAGTGGCGGGGGCAGCCGGTCGAGTACACGGAGACCTTCCCGAACCGGTGCGCGATGGAGGCCCGGACCGGCTCCGTGTTCGCTCTGGACGGGTTCTAGAAGACCCACGGGGGCAGGGCCGGGAGCGGGCGGGGTCAGCCCGCTCCCGGCCCTGCCCCCGCACCCGCGCGGGCGTGCAGCGCCGCCGCCACGACCGTGCGGACCTGATGCTCCACCTGGTGCGCCACGGGCACCCAGCGGGCCCGGAAGTGCACGGCGAACGCGTCGCTCCACAGGGCGACCAGGCGCTCGAGCCGCGCCGCCGCCTGCGCGTCGGTCTCCCGCACCTCCCGCAGCAGCATCGCCGCCGCCCGCAGCGGCACCCGGCGCGTGAACGCGTCCACGCTGGCCACGTACGCCCTGGTGCCGTCGGGCGGCGGGGCGCGGACCAGGTCCGCGGCCAGCCCCGGGACCAGATCCAGCCCCCAGGTGGCCGCCCGCAGCAGCGGACCGCCGGCGACGCCGGCACCCTCCATGGCCCCGGGCCGGGCCTCCTCCAGCACCTGCCGCACCTCGCGCGCGTCCCGCAGCAGCCGGCCCGCGAGATGCCGCAGCGTCTCGGCCGGAGCCGGATGCGGCTCCGGATCGTCCACCAGGGCGCCGGCCCACATCGGGACCTCGACGACCGCCGTCAGACCGCCGTAGCGGTGCGCGTGGTACCAGGTGCTGTGCCGCGCGTCGTCCGGCAGGCTCGGATACGCCGGACCGGACCCCGCCGCGGGCATCACCCGTACCCCGGGGCCGGACGCCGGCCAGCCCGCCGCGTCCGAGGCGCCCGTCTCCACCGGGATGTGCATTTCCGCGGCGGACTTCGCGAACGGCTCGGCGAGCCCCGGCACGTCCCTCGTCAGCTGGACCCAGCTGCCGCCCAGATCGGTTCCGTGCAGCGACACCTGGAGGTAGGGACGCAGCTCGTCGATGACCCCGGTCAGGGCCAGGGTCTCGGGCGGCAGCCGGTCGGGCGGCAGGGCCGACGGGGCCCACTCCGGCTGTTCCCGGCCGACGGGACGGAAGAAACCCAGGTGGTAGTCGTACAGGCTGTCCGGCCTCGTCGCCGTATGGAGGCTCGCCCCGTCGGGGTCCGCGCACAGCAGGAAGTGCCAGGACGTACCGTCCCGCAGCTCCCGCTCCGCCACCGCCCGCCGGGCCAGCGCGAGCAGCGTGGCCCCGCCGGCCGGCTCGTTGGCGTGGGCGCCCGCGACCACCAGCACGGCCCGCCGGGCGTGCCCCACGGACAACAGGTGCAGCGGTCGCTCCGCGCGGGAGAGCCCCACCTGCCGCAGGACGCACAGGCCGGGCCGTCGGGCCGTCAGCACGCGGGCGGCGGAGACGAGTTCGGCCACCGTCGGGTAGCGCAGCTCCGGCAGGAGACCCACCCCCCGTCCACCACCCGTCGTCGCACACCGCAGTACCCCACGGCCGCGGACCGGTGTCAAGGGCGCGACGGGGGAGACCCCGGAGGGGGCGCACACGGCGTGCACGACCGGCGCCTCCACCCCGTCTCGTCTCCCACCCGGGCGACCCGGGCAGGTTCCTCCACGCCCTGTCGCCGGACCCGCCCGTGCCCGGCCCGTGCCGCGCGGCGCCACGTCCGCTCTTCCCCCGGCCCGCCGGACAGGAGGCCCCCACCCGCCGCACCGGGACCCGTCCGACGCCGCGAACCGCCACCCCGGGCGGACGACGCGACGCGGGTCCGACGACAGGTCCTACGCCCCGCCCGGCTCCCCGGCGCGCTCCAGCAGGGCCACCGGCGACCGCTCGAACAGCTCCGCCACGCGCACGTGCCCCGTGAACTCCCGGCCGGGCACCAGCACGTCGGTCCAGCGGCCCGGCGGCAGCGCCAGCCGGGTCTCCCGCCAGCCGCCCGCCTCCGCCAGCCGCAGCGACAGCCGGGTCACGGCGGTCAGCACCGCGCCGGACCGCACGAACGCCACGCAGTGCCCGGCCCCCGGCCCCTCGGCGGTCAGCGGTTCGTACGACGCCGTGTCGCCGAACACCCCGGGCCGCCGTGCCCGCAACCGCAACGCGGCCCGCGTCACCGCCGCCTTGCCGCAGCCGGCCGCGTCCGCGCCGTCGCCGTCGTCCGCCCCGGCCGGGAAGTCCACCGCACGCCGGTTGTCCGGGTCCACCAGGACCCGGTACTCGGACTCGGTGCCCTGGTAGACGTCGGGCACGCCCGGCATCGTCAGATGGACCAGGGCGGCGCCCAGCACGTTCGCGTGGATGTACGACTCCAGCGAGGCACGGAACCGTACGACCCGTTCGCCCGTGGCCCCGCACGGCCCCGCCGCCACGAACCGGGCCACCGCCTCCTCGTACGCCGGTTCCCGCTCCGTCCAGTTCGTGTACAGGCCCGCCTCGCGCACATGCTTGAGCAGCGCGCCCGTCACCCGCTCCGGGTCCGCCGGGCCCAGTCCGAACACCGTCTGCCAGGCGGCCCACGCCAGCTGCGGGTCCGGCACGCCCTCGCCGACGTGGGTCACCTCCGCCAGGACGTCCGCCCAGCGGCCGGGGCACTCGGTGAGCACGTGGAGCGCGGCCCGCACGTCGGCGCTGCGCTTGGTGTCGTGCGTGGTGACGACGGTGCCGGTCGCCGGCCAGTCGCGCTGCACGCGCGCGCAGTACGCGTGGAACCGCTCCGGGGACAGCGCCGGGGAGCCGGGGTCGTGGCCCACCTCCGTCGCCGACAGCAGCGGCACGTAGCGGTAGAACGCCGTGTCCTCCACCGACTTGGCCCGCAGCGCCGACGCGGTCTGCGCGAACCGCGTACGGAACTCCACCTGCCCCGGCCCGTCGCCGTACCGCCCGAGCACCAGATCCCGTACGACGTCCACCGCCCCGGCCTCCTCGGGGACGGCGAAGGCGCGCCGCGCGCCGGCCGCGGCCTCCCCGGTGACCACGCCGGCCGGGTCCACGGAGGCGTAGGGCCGGTAGACCTCGAGCCGGACCAGGAGCTCCTCGAGCGCGGTGCGCAGGGCCCAGGGCGCGCGGTCGCGCAGCGCGGGCTCGGGCGACGCCGCGCACACGCGGTCGGCGACCCGGGTCAGCCGGGCGACCTCGGTGGCCAGCTCGTGCGTGAGCACCTCGTACCCGGCCCGCCGCACCGTCGCCTCCCACTCGCCGCCCCGGTCCGGCTGCGGCGCCGCGAACCGGCGGTACCGGCCGAGCAGTTCCCCGGCCCCGGCCGGGTCCGTGAACAGACCGTCCACGTGCCGCAGGGCGTCGTAACCGGTGGTGCCCGCGACCGGCCAGGAGGCGGGCAGCGGCTCGCCGTCGGCGAGGATCTTCTCCACCACGGTCCAGCGGCCCCCGGTCGCCGCGTGCAGCCGGCGCAGGTATTCGTCCGGGTCGGCGAGCCCGTCCGGGTGATCGACCCGCAGCCCGTCGACGACGCCCTCGCGCAGCAGCTGGAGGATCTTGGCGTGGGTGGCCTCGAACACCTCGGGGTCCTCCACGCGTACCCCGATCAGCTCGGAGATGCTGAAGAAGCGGCGGTAGTTCAGCTCGGTGCGGGCCAGCCGCCACCACGCCAGGCGGTACCACTGGGCGTCCAGGAGCTGCGGCAGCGGCAGACGGGCGGTGCCCTCGCGCAGCGGGAACGCGTGGTCGTGGTAGCGCAGCACGTCGCCGTCCACCTTCAGCCGGCCGAGCTCCGCGCCGAGCGGCCCGCCCAGCACCGGCAGCAGAATCCGGCCGCCCTGCGCCTCCCAGTCGATGTCGAACCACCGCGCACGGCGCGACGAGGGCCCCTCGCGCAGCACCTCCCACAGGACCCGGTTGTGGCGCGGGGACATCGCCATGTGGTTCGGGACGATGTCCACGACCAGGCCGAGACCGTGCTCGCGCGCGGTGCGCGACAGGTCCCGCAGCGCCGGCTCGCCGCCCAGCTCCTCGCGCACCCGCGCGGGGTCCGTCACGTCGTAGCCGTGCCGGGAGCCCGCAACCGCCTCCAGGACCGGCGACAGGTGCAGATGGGAGACTCCGAGCGAGGCCAGATACGGCACAGCGGCCGTCGCGGCGGCGAACGGGAGGTCGGGCTGCAGCTGCAGCCGGTACGTGGCGGTGGGCACCGGGGGCCCGGGGCGCCGGGATCGCTCGGATCGCTCAGAGGTCATGCAGACGTACGTACCCGCCCTGCCGCCCTTCCTGTCACGAGTCCCTCCGCTGCCGTGCCACGGGCCGCGCCCCGCCCTGCCTCGTTCGCGCCGCGCTGCCCCGCCCTGTCCGCCCTGCCTCGTCCGCGCCGCGCCGCGCCGCCTCGTCCGCGCCGCGCTGTCCGCGCCGTCGTCCGTCACGCCGGCCGCTGGAGCACCGTCAGGCTCCGGCCGGTCAGGGTCAGCCGGGTGCCGGCCCGCACCTTCGGGCCGGCACCCGGCGGGACTCCGTCCTCGCGGGCGGTGTCGACGACCACCTGCCACTGCCGGCCGTGGCCGACGGGCACCACGAACTCCAGCGGGCCGGGAGACGCGTTGAACAGGAGCAGGAACGAGTCGTCCGTGATGCGTTCCCCGCGCTGGCCCGGCTCCGAGATCGCATTGCCGTTGAGGAACACCGTCAGCGCCGAGGCCCGCGCCTGGTCCCAGTCCCGCTGGGCCATCTCCGCCCCCTCGGGAGTGAACCAGGCGATGTCGGACAGGTCGTCGTGGGTGCCCTCGACCGGCCGGCCGTGGAAGAAGCGGCGCCTGCGGAACACCGGATGGTTCTTGCGCAGCCACACCATCGCGCGGGTGAACTCCAGCATCCGCAGGCGGGCGTCGCCCGCGCCCTCGCCGTCCTCCTCCTCGCGCCCGCGGCCGCCGCCGGGACCCCGCTCCGCAGGCCAGGCGAGCCAGGCCACCTCGTTGTCCTGGCAGTAGGCGTTGTTGTTGCCGTGCTGGGTGCGGGCGACCTCGTCGCCGTGACTGATCATCGGCACGCCCTGGGACAGCATCAGCGTCGCGATGAAGTTCCGCATCTGGCGGGCCCGCAGCCGCAGCACGTCCGGATCGTCGGTCTCGCCCTCGGCACCGCTGTTCCAGGAGCGGTTGTGGCTCTCGCCGTCCCGGTTGTCCTCGCCGTTGGCGGCGTTGTGCTTGTCGTTGTACGAGACCAGGTCGTGCAGGGTGAAGCCGTCGTGGCAGGTCACGAAGTTGATCGAGGCCAGCGGGCGCCGCCCGTCGTCCTGGTACAGGTCGGACGAGCCGGTCAGCCGGGAGGCGAACTCCGCGAGCGCGCGCGGCTCACCCCGCCACAGGTCCCGCACGGTGTCCCGGTACTTGCCGTTCCACTCGGTCCACAACGGCGGGAAGTTGCCCACCTGGTAGCCGCCCTCGCCCACGTCCCACGGCTCGGCGATCAGCTTCACCTGGGAGACCACCGGATCCTGCTGCACCAGGTCGAAGAACGACGACAGCCGGTCCACCTCGTGGAACTGCCGCGCCAGGGTCGCCGCGAGGTCGAAACGGAACCCGTCGACGTGCATCTCGGTGACCCAGTACCGCAGTGAGTCCATGATCATCTGGAGGACGTGCGGGGACCGCATGAGCAGGGAGTTCCCGGTCCCCGTCGTGTCCATGTAGTAGCGGGGGTCGTCGGCCAGCCGGTAGTAGGAGGGGTTGTCGATGCCCTTGAAGGACAGCGTCGGGCCCAGGTGGTTGCCCTCGGCGGTGTGGTTGTAGACGACGTCGAGGATGACCTCGATCCCGGCCTCGTGCAGCGCCTTCACCGCCGACTTGAACTCCAGCACCTGCTGACCGCGGTCGCCCCAGGACGCGTACGCGTTGTGCGGGGCGAAGAAACCGATGGTGTTGTAACCCCAGTAGTTGTTCAGGCCCATGTCCACCAGGCGGTGGTCGTTCACGAACTGGTGGACCGGCATCAGCTCCAGTGCCGTCACGCCGAGTTCGGTCAGGTGTTCGATCGCCGCCGGGTGCGCGAGGCCCGCGTAGGTGCCGCGCAGCTCCTCCGGCAGCCCCGGATGGCGCATGGTGAGCCCCTTGACGTGCGCCTCGTAGATCACCGTGTGGTGGTACTCCGTCCGGGGCGGCCGGTCGTCGCCCCAGTCGAAGTACGGGTTGACCACCACCGACGTCATCGTGTGCGGCGCGGAGTCCAGGTCGTTGCGCTCGTCGGGCGCGTCGAAGTGGTAGCCGTACACCTCCTCGCCCCACTGGACCGCCCCGCTGATCGCACGCGCGTACGGGTCGAGCAGCAGTTTCGCCGAGTTGCAGCGCAGCCCCCGTTCGGGGGCGTACGGCCCGTGGACACGGAAGCCGTACCGCTGTCCCGGCATGACGCCGGGCAGGTACGCGTGCCGTACGAACGCGTCGCTCTCGCGCAGTTCGACCGCCGTCTCGGAGCCGTCGTCGTGCAACAGACACAGCTCCACTCGGTCCGCGGCCTCCGTGAAGACCGCGAAATTCGTGCCGGCGCCGTCGTACGTGGCACCGAGGGGATACGCCTCGCCAGGCCAGACCTGCATGGACACGACTCTTTCAGGTGTACGGCGCCGATGGGGAGCCTTGGCCCGGAGTGTTGCCGTGTCGTCCGTTGCCGTGCTGTCGTCCTACCGACCGTCGTACGGACTGCCGGGGTTCCCGGCGGGCCGGCGCGGCGTGATCCCTCCGTGGCCTCGCGGATCTCCAGGCATCTGCCCCGGCCGCAACCTCTGTATGCGCGTTGTGACTTCGTGCACTCGCCGTGCACGGACGCGGTAGAAGAGGGTTGCGGAAAGCGGAAGTTGAGAAACGACCGTGCCATCGGGCTGCACCGTGCACCGCAAGCGGAGTACTCTCCTTGATCGTTGGGGCTGGGAGTGCTCGGGGGAGCGGAAGGCGGTGCGCGGGTGGGCTCGGGAGGGTTGGAGCTGCCCCCTGGTGACGAGGGTCACGAGGGGAACTCCACGGAGGTCCCGCCCGGTGCGGTGTCCCTGGCGCGGCCGATGGACGCGGGCTCGATCGGGCCGGACCTGGACTGGGGCGTCGACGCCTGGCGCGAGGTGCGGACCCGTGCCCAGCGGGCCGGCCGTGCCTACATATGGCTGAACCTCGTGGAGCAGCGGCTGCGCTCGGTGGTGGCCGCGGTGCTGCGGCCCGTCTACGAGCCCGTCCACGGCGACGACTGGGTGGTCGCCGCCGCCGGACCCGCCGGGCAGGAGTGGGTGCAGCGGGCGGTCGCGGTGCGCGAGGTCAGCCGTCGCAAGGGCTATCTGCTCGACCCGGCCGACGACAACGTCGTCTCCTTCCTCACGCTCCCGCAGCTGCGGGAGCTGATGGTCCAGCACTGGCCCTGTTTCGAGCCGTACTTCGACGACCGCCGGGACGTCGAACTCGCCCTGGACGAGCTCGAGGTGACCCGCAACGTCGTCTCCCGCAACCGGGCGCTGTCCGAGGCGGTGCTGAACCAGGCCGAGCGGGCCTCCGCGCGGCTGCTGGAGATGCTCGGCGCGGACGGGGACGTGCCGTCCGCGCGCCGGCTGCCCGTCGACGCGGTGGAGGACCTGGTCGGCGACCGGTACGCGGACGTGGTCGCCGTCCACCCCGACCGCGTGCGGCTGCTGCGCCAGTTCCCGGCCGAGGACATCTTCGGCGGCGCCCGCCGCCTGGACGCCATCGGCATCGGCCTCAACCTGCTGGTGCAGAACTTCTCCGGGCGCCGCCTGGTGCGGCTCGCCGGGTCCGGCTGCCGGGTGCGGCTGCTGTTCCTGAACCCGGCCTCCAGCGCGGTCAAGCGCCGCGAGCGTGAACTCGGCCTCAAGCGAGGGGAGCTGGGCCGCGCGGTCGAGATGAACATCCTGCACATGCGCCGGGTGCGCTCCCGGCTGCGCGATCCGGGCGCGTTCGAGATCCACGTCTACGACGAGACGCCCCGCTGTACGGCGTACCTCGTCGACGGGGACGGCGCCGACGGCGTCGGCGTGGTGCAGAGCCATCTGCGCCGGGCCCGGGGGATGGAGGCACCGGTGCTGGTGCTGCGCAACGGCAGCAAGGTGGTCAAACCGGGCGAGGCGGAAGAAGGTGGGCTGTTCCCCACGTACCGTGAGGAGTTCGAGCAGATGTGGGTGGATTCCCGCCCGGTGTCGTGAACCGTTCGTGACGGTAAGCGGAATGCGACCCTCGGGTTGTCAGTGGTGCGTGCGAAGGTAAGAAGCACCGGGGGAACGCACCACACGGAAGGGGGGCCGCCCATGGGCTGGCACCGGGAGCTGCTGATCGGCTTCGACCTCGAGACGACGGGCACCGACCCGCACGAGGCGCGCATCGTCACGGGAGCCGTGATCGAGGTCAGGGACGGAGTGCCGCAGGGGTGCAGGGAGTGGCTGGCCGACCCCGGCGTGCCCATCCCGGCGGACGCGGTGGCGGTCCACGGCATCAGCGGCGAGCGGGCCGCGGCCGAGGGGAGCCCCGCCGACCAGGTCGCCGACCAGGTCGCCGACGTCCTCGCCGGCCACTGGAGCGCGGGCGTCCCGGTCGTCGCCTACAACGCCACGTTCGATTTGTCCCTGCTCTCCGCCGAACTGCGGCGGTACGGGCTGCCGTCGCTGAGTGACCGGCTGGGCGGCAGGGAGCCCGCCCCGGTCGTCGATCCGTACACGATCGACCGCAGCGTCGACCGCTACCGCCGAGGCAAGCGCAACCTGGAGGCAGTCTGCGCGGAGTACGGCGTCGCTCTCGACTCCGCGCACGACGCGGCGGCCGACGCCCTCGCCGCCGCCCGGCTGGCCCGCGCGATAGCCGACCGCCACCCGGGGGTCGCGGCGCTCGGCCCGGCGGAGCTGCACCGCCGCCAGATCGAGTGGTACGCCGCATGGGCGGCGGACTTCCAGAGCTTCCTGCGCCGCAAGGGCGACGCCACCGCGACGATCGACGGCACCTGGCCCCTGCGCGAGCCCGCGGGCTCGCGCATCTGACCGGGGCCCGGATCGGGGCCGGGGCCAAGGGCCGGGTCGGAGAAGGGCCGAGTCAGAAGGGGTGCCAGCGGACCGTCGGGTCGCCGTCGCGCAGGGACGCCACCCGGCGTTCGAACTCGGCCAGGGCCTTCGGATTGCTCGGGGCGTGCTGGGCGACCCAGGCGCAGCTGGCCGTCTCGCGCGCGCCGCGCAGCACCGCGCAGCCCTCCCACTCGCGCACGTCCCAGCCGTAGGTCCCGGTGAAGGACGCGTACGCCTGCGCCGGCAGCCCGTAGCGGTCGTGGGAGAGGGCCATGACCACCAGGTCGTGCTCGCGCAGATCCGCGGAGAAGGTCTCCAGGTCGACCAGGACCGGCCCGTCCGGCCCGACGTGCACGTTCCGCGGCAGCGCGTCCCCGTGGATCGGCCCCGGCGGCAGACGGGGTGTCAGGGCCGCGGCGGCCGCCGCGAAACCGTCGCGCCGCTCGCGCAGATATGCCGCGTCCTCGGGGGCGATCGCCTCGCCCGCGAGCCGCAGCCAGCGTTCCACGCCGCCCAGCAGCTCGCGGGGCGGCAGCCCGAAGGCGGGAGGGGGAAGGGCGTGGACCACCCGCAGCAGTGCGGCCAGATCCCGGGGTTCGGCGGGCCGCACCGGCGCGGGCAGCCGGTGCCAGACCGTCACCGGGTGGCCCTCGACCAGCAGTGCCTGCGGCCGCGCCGCCCGCACCGCCGGCACCTTCTCCTCGGCGAGCCACAGCGCGATCGCCATCTCCCGGCGGGCGCGCTCCAGCAGGCCGCTGTCGCGGCCCACCTTGACGACCAGGTCGCCGGAGGCGAACACCGCGTTCTCGCCCAGGGCGAGCAGTCGCGCCTCCCCGGCCGCGCGTCCCGGCAGCACGTCCGCCGCCGCCAGGACGTCCCGCGCCCGTGCCTCGTCCATCCGCCCGCCTCCGTGCCTGTGCCTGGTCCCGCGCTCGTGTGCGCCCTCGGTCAGTGTCCCATTCGCACAGGTCGGCGACGTGCGCGGTGTCCGTCGGTGGTGGGCTGCGGGTGGGACGGCCGCCGCGGGGGGCCGTCGCGCACCCCCAACCGATTGCACGATACGTATCGTCTCGTCTAGGGTTCGGGGCATGACCAGTCCCGCTCACATCGCCATGTTCTCCATCGCCGCCCACGGCCACGTGAACCCGAGCCTCGAGGTGATCCGCGAGCTCGTGGCGCGCGGCCACCGGGTGACGTACGCGATCCCCCCGGTCTTCGCGGACAAGGTCGCCGGGACCGGCGCCGAGGTGAAGCCCTGGAACTCCGTCCTCCCCGGGCCGGACGACGACCCGGGGGACTGGGGCACCACCCTGCTGGACAACGTCGAACCGTTCCTCGACGACGCCGTCCAGGCCCTCCCGCAGCTGACGAAGGCGTACGAGGGGGACACCCCCGACCTGGTGCTGCACGACATCACCTCGTACCCGGCACGCGTGCTCGGCCACCGCTGGGGTGTGCCCGTGGTCTCCCTCTCACCGAACCTCGTCGCCTGGGAGGGGTACGAGAAGGAGGTCGGCGAGCCGATGTGGGAGGAGCCGCTCAGGACCGAGCGCGGCCGGGCCTACTACGCCCGCTTCCACGCCTGGCTGGAGGAGAACGGGATCAGCACGCACCCCGACCCGTTCGTGGGCCGGCCGGCGCGCTCCCTCGTCCTGATCCCCAAGGTACTGCAGCCGAACGCCGACCGGGTCGACGAGAGCACGCACACGTTCGTCGGCGCCTGCCAGGGCGACCGCGACGCGGAGGGGGAGTGGCAGCGGCCGGCCGGTGCGCAGAAGGTCGTCCTGGTGTCGCTCGGATCGTCGTTCACCAAGCAGCCCGGCTTCTACCGGGAGTGCGTCAGGGCGTTCGGCGACCTGCCCGGGTGGCACCTGGTGCTCCAGATCGGCAAGCACGTCGACCCCGCCGAGCTGGGCGACGTGCCGGCCGGCGTCGAGGTGCGGTCCTGGGTGCCGCAGCTCGCGGTCCTGAGGCAGGCCGACCTGTTCGTCACCCACGCGGGCGCCGGCGGCAGCCAGGAAGGGCTGGCCACGGCCACGCCGATGATCGCCGTGCCGCAGGCCGTGGACCAGTTCGGCAACGCGGACATGCTCCAGGGCCTCGGTGTCGCCCGGCATCTCCCCATGGAGGAGGCCACCGCCGAGGCCCTCGGCGCGGCGGCCCTCGATCTCGTCGGCGACCCGGAAGTCGCCCGCCGGCTGAACGAGATCCGGGCCGGGACGGCCGAGGAGGGCGGCACCCGCAGGGCGGCCGACCTCATCGAGGCGGAGCTGCCGCAGCGCGGCTAGGGCCCGGAGCGGGAAGGGGCACGGCCGGAACGCCGTGCCCCTTCCCGCCCTCTCGGCGCGTCCACGGGGTCGGCCCCGCACCCGCTCGCCCTCGTCCGCGCCGTGGTCCGTGCCCGTTCCCCGACCCGGATCCTGGTCCACACCCCCTTCGCCACCGGCGCGCCCGCGTGCCCGGCACGGCGGGCCGTCCCCCGTCGCGCGGCGTGTGCGGGCTCTCCGCCGCCCTGTCCTGGCCGGAGCCGCCCACCAGCGGCACGTACACGAAGGCGGCGTTCCGTCCCTCGTGTCCCCCCTGTCCCGACCGGGCCGCGCGAGGCGCCCGGGCTCACCGCCTGCTCACGGAAGCCGGCCGGCGCGGCCCGCACGTCGCGCCCGCCCCCACGGGGTACGACGGCCGTCCTAGGGTGTGCGGATGGCGACGACATACGCGGCACTGCTGCGCGGCATCAACGTGGGCGGCAGCAGAAAGGTCCCCATGGCCGACCTGCGCACCCTGATGGAGGGCCTCGGCCACGACGCGGTCCGCACCCATCTCCAAAGCGGCCAGGCCGTGTTCACCACCAGGAGCGACGGGCCGGGGGACGAGAGCGCGGACCCGGCCGAGGAGGTGCTGGCCGCCGGACTCGCCGACGCCGTCGAGCGGCACTTCGGCTTCGCCGTCGACGTGATCGTGCGCGACCACGCCTATCTGCGGGCGGTCGTCGACGCCTGTCCTTTCCCGGCCGCCGAGCCGGCGCCCAAGCAGGTGCACGTCACCTACTTCTCCGCTGCCGTCGACGCCGACCGTTTCGCGCACATCGACCGGGCGGCCCACCTGCCCGAGGAGTTCCGCCTCGGCGACCGTGCCCTGTACCTGTACGCCCCGGACGGCCTGGGCCGCTCCAGGCTCGCCGAGCGCCTGGCCGCGCCCCGGACCACCCGGGGCGTCATCGCCACCACCCGCAACTGGAACACCGTCGTCAAGCTCATGGAGCTCACCCGTGACTGACCCGTGCACCGCCGCCGCAGCAGCAGCCGCAGCAGCGGCCGTCGAGGCCGAACTGAAACTCCTCGACCCCGAGGTGCGCCGCTCGCCCGAACGCGTCGGGGAACTGCTTCATCCGGAGTTCGTGGAGATCGGCGCGTCCGGACGGGTTTGGGACCGCGACGCGATCATCGCGCTGCTCGCCGGCGAACGCGACGCGGGGGCCCCGCCGGCACCGTCTCCCGGATGAGGGCCGTGCGACTGGCCCCCGACACCGTTCATCTCACCTTCGACACGGACCACAACGGCCGGTGCGCCCACCGCAGTTCCCTGTGGCGCCGCACCGGCCGGCAATGGCTGCTCCACTTCCACCAGGGGACGCTGTACGACCCGGACGCGGTGACCGGCGGCTGAGCGCCCCACCGACCCGGACGCCGTCGCCGTCGCCGTCGCCGTCGGCGCAGAGGCCTCAGGCCCCCACTGCCCCGGTCGCCTCCGCCGGCGCCGGTGTCCGTGCCGCGTCGTACCGCTGCACCAGCACCCGCGCCACCTCCGGCGCCGGGCCGAGGACGTCCGCCAGGACGTCCGCCCGGGCCGCACCCCGTGCGATGCGGTCCGGAAGGAAGCCCGGAGCCAGGACGTACGGGGCCACGGCGACGCGTTCGCAGCCGAGGGCCCGCAGTTCGCGTACCGCGTCCTCGGTGCGGGGCAGGGATGCGGAGGCGAACGCAGGCCGCACGGCGCACCAACCGGTGTGCCGCCACTCCCGCGCGATTTCTGCGATCACTGCGATCGCCTCCGGGTCGGTGGACCCCGCCGAGGCCAGGACGACCCCGGTCGAGGACTTGTCGGCGGGCGTCAGGCCCGCCTCGTACAGCCGGCGTTCCAGCGCGGCCTGGAGCAGGGGGGACGGCCCCAGGACGTCCGCCTGGCGGACGCGCAGCCGCGCGTCCGCGTCCGCGAGGACCGCCGGGATGTCCGCCTTGGCGTGGAAGGCGCGGGTCAGCAGCAGCGGGAGGGCCACCACGTCGCGCACGCCCTCCGCCGCCAGGGAGTCCAGCACCCCCGGTACGGAGGGGACGTTGAAATCGAGGAAGCCGGTCTCCACCCGCAGCTCCGGCCGCAGCGACCGGACCCGCCCTACCAGGGCGTGCACGGTCGCCGCGTGCCGCGGATCGCGGCTGCCGTGGGCGATGACGAGAAGAACCGGACGGCGCATGATCGGATCAGTCCTTTCCCAGCAGGCCGCGGCCGCGCAGGACCCACCGCTCCAGCGGACTGAAGATCAGCAGGTCGATGGCGATACCGACGGTCAGGATCAGCAGGATCGCCTCGAACACCATGGCCATGTCGCTCGCGTTGCGGCCGTTCTCCAGCAGCTGCCCGAGGCCGATGCCGAGATCGGGGAACGACGCGATGATCTCCGCGGCCATCAGCGAACGCCAGGAGAACGCCCAGCCCTGCTTCAGGCCCGCCACATAGCCGGGCAGCGCGGCCGGCAGCACGACGTGCCAGGTGCCCTTCAGCCCCGTCGCGCCCAGCGTGCGGCCGGCCCGCAGGAACAGCGGCGGCACCTGGCTGACGCCGGAGACCAGACCGTTGGCGATCGAGGGGACCGCGCCGAGCAGGATCACCGCGTACATCATCTGGTTGTTCAGGCCCAGCCAGATCACCGCCGGCGGCACCCACGCCACCGACGGCAGGGACTGCAGCCCGGACAGGATCGGGCCGATCGCCGCGCGCACGAACCTCACCCGCGCCACCAGCAGTCCCAGCGGCGTACCGATCAGCAGAGCGAAGAAGAAGCCGAGCAGACCGCGCGAGACGCTGGTCCAGATGTAGCCGAGCAGCTCGCCCTGGAGCCACGCGTCCCGGACGACGTCCCACACGGCGCCCGGAGAGGGCAGCTTGGTCGGGTCGTCGACGATCCTGAAGGAGACCAGCGCCTGCCACACGGCCAGCACGATGGTGACGGCGATGACGGGCGGCAGGATCTTCTGGACGAAGGTCTGACGCCACGGCCTGCGGGTCTGCTGCCTCGTCTCCAGCGCGTCGAGGCCCGCTTCCAGACCGGCGAGGTCGTGCGTGTCCGTCTCGTCCTTCGCGGCCTTCGCGGTGGTTTCAGTGCTGGCCATGACGGCGGATCTCCCCACGGAGCTGCTCGGTGATCTCGACGGACAGTTCCGCGACCGCGGTGTCCTCGATGCGGCGGGGGTGCTCGATGTCCACCGTCCACTCGCGGGCGATCCGGCCCGGCCGGGACGACAGCAGGACCACCCGCTGCGCGAGCCGGACGGCCTCGCGCACGTTGTGCGTGACGAACAGGACGGACAGCCGGCCCGCGGCGGAGCCGCTGGTGTTCGCAGTGCGCCAGATCCGGGTCAGCTCGTCGTGCAGCACGTCCCGGGTGATGGCGTCCAGTGCCGCGAACGGCTCGTCCATCAGCAGCAGCCTGCTCTCCTGGGCGAGCGCACGGGCCAGCGCGACCCGCTGGCGCATGCCGCCGGACAGCTCGTGCACCCGCTTGCCGTGGGCGCCCTTCAACCGGACCAGCTCCAGCAGCTCCTCGGCCCGGCCGCGCCGCTCCGCCTTCGGCATGCCCCTCAGTTTCAGGGCGAGTTCGATGTTCTTGCCCGCGGTCAGCCACGGGAACAGCGCGTGCTCCTGGAACATCAGCGCCGGGCGGCCGTCCGTGCTGATCGCGCCGGCACTGGGCGCGTCGAGGCCCGCGACCAGGTTGAGCAGCGTGGACTTGCCGCACCCCGAAGCCCCCAGCAGGGTGACGAACTCACCGGGCGCGACATCGAGCGTGATGTCGTCCAGCACGAGCTGCTGCCCGGCCGGGTCCGCGAACGACTTCGAGACGTGCTCGATCCGGGCGGCGTGGGTGACCGCCTCGGTGTCGTCGGCGGCCCTGGCGAGGGTCGTGGCCATGGTCGTCACCTCCTGGGACGTTTCTTCGGGTTCCGGGGTCAGCTGGTGCCGAGACCGGCGTCGTCGACGGCGGGTGCGCCCTCGGCCGCGAGGACCTTGTTGAGGAGTTCCAGGTCGTAGATGCCCTTCAGGTCGGGCCGCTCGAGCAGGCCCGCGTTCACGGCGTGCTCCGCCTGGGTGCCGAGGGTGGCGGCCAGCGGGTCGTCGGTGAACCGGATCGACTCCCACGCCGGGTCCAGGACGTCGGCGGGCAGCGCCTTGCCGGAGTCGGCCGCCAGCTGTTCGTTGGCGGCGGCCTTGGCCTCGTCCGGGTGCTCGTTGATCCACCGGTTGGTGGAGACCGACGCCTCGAGCACCGCCTCCACGGCCTTCGGGTGCTTCTCCAGGAACTCCTGGCGCACGACCAGGTTCGTGATGACGAACTTCTCGTCCGGCCACAGGGAGGCCTCGTCCAGCAGGACCTTCCCGCCCTCGGCGACCAGCTTCGACGCGGTGGGCTCCGGTACCCACGCGCCGTCGACCGACCCGGCCGCGAAGGCGTCCGGGGTGACCTTGTTGTCGCTGCGGACGACCGTGACATCGCCCTTGCCGCTCTGCGCGTCGACCGTCCAGCCCTGCTCGGCCGCCCAGTCGAGGAACGCCACGTCCTGCGTGTTGCCGAACTGCGGGGTCGCGATCCGCTTGCCCCCGACGTCCTCCAGGGACTTCACCCGGTCCGGGTTCACCACCAGTTTCACCCCGCCGGACGCCGAACCGCCGATGATCCGCAGGTTCCTGCCCCGCGACTTCACCCAGCCGTTCACGGCTGGGGACGGCCCCATCCAGGCGATGTCGACGGAACCGGAATTGAGCGCCTCGATCGCGGACGGCCCCGCGTTGAACACCGCGTACCGTGCCTCGGTCGCGCCGAGCTCCTCCTGGAAGAAGCCCTTCTGCTTGCCCACCAGCGCGGTCCCGTGGGTCAGATTGCCGAAGTGGCCGATCCTCACCGTGTCGAGACCGTCGGTCTTCCGGGCCCCGGCGGCGATCTCGACGCCGGGATCCTCCTTGGCCCGGGAGCCGTAGCCGCAGCCGGCCAGGACCAGCAGGACGACCAGCGCGGTCGTCGCGGCGAACGCGCGGCGCGGGGTGGCGGGGAAGGCAGACACGGGAGGTGTTCCTCTCGGTGGCCCGGCTCTCACGTACTCGGCTGGTCGTACTCAGCCGGCCGTGTCCGGGGGATCGGCGGGTTTTCGGCGGTGGCGGCGGTGGACCAGGGCGGCACGCGAACGGTGCGCGCGCTCCCGGTGCGCCGGGAGCGTCACCCGCATCGCGCGACCCCGCCCTGCCCGCTGCCGAGCTGCCCGCCGCCGATCCGGCCGCCCTCCTTGGCGAAGGTGGCGAAGACGTCGGTGGCGGGGGCACCGGCCGGTTCGCGGGCCGGGACGCGGAGGTGACGCATCGTCAGAAGTCCCATCCGCCGTCCTCGGCCGCGTCCTTGACCGGGGCCGGGGCGGCGAAGGACTCGCCGGCCATGCCCGCGGTGAGCGTGGTGCCGTCGCTCGGGTCGATCAGGATGAACGAACCGGTGCGCCGCGAGTCCGCGTACGAGTCGGCCGGCAGCGGCTCGGCGGTACGGATCTTCACCCGGCCTATGTCGTTGGCGACGAGCCTGCCGGGGTGCGGGTGCAGCGACAGGTCGTCCAGCGTCAGCCGGGCCGGGATGTCCTTCACGACCGCCTTGACCGTCCGGGTGCCGTGCTTGAGCAGCACCCGGTGACCGACCGTCAGCGGCTGGTCGGCGACATGACAGACGGTGGCCTCGACGTCCTGCGTGGTGGCCGGCGCGTCCTTGCTCGGGACGAGCAGGTCCCCGCGGGAGATGTCGATGTCGTCCGCCAGCAGCAGCGTCACCGACTGCGGCGTCCAGGCCGCCTCCACGGGCGTGCCCAGCAGGTCGATCCCGGTGACCGTCGTGGTCCGGCCGGACGGAAGCACGGTCACCTCGTCGCCGACGCGGAACGTGCCCGCGGCGATCTGGCCGGCGTACCCGCGGTAGTCCGGGTGCTCGGCGCTCTGCGGCCGGATCACGTACTGCACGGGCAGCCGGGCGTGGCAGTGCGCCAGGTCGTGGCCGACCGGCACCGTCTCCAGGTGCTCCAGCACCGTCGGACCGCCGTACCAGTCCATGTGCGCCGACGGCTCCACCACGTTGTCGCCGACGAGCGCCGAGATCGGGATCGCGGTGACCTCCGGGACGCCCAGCTCGGTCGCGTACGCCGTGAACTCCTCGGCGATCCGCGCGAACACGGCCTCCTCGTAGTCCACCAGGTCCATCTTGTTGACGGCGAGGACGGCGTGGGGCACGCGCAGCAGGGCGGCGATGGCCGCGTGCCGCCGGGTCTGCTCGACCACGCCGTTGCGGGCGTCGACGAGGATGACGGTCAGCTCCGCGGTGGAGGCGCCGGTGACCATGTTGCGGGTGTACTGCACATGGCCCGGCGTGTCGGCGAGGATGAACCGGCGCCGCGGCGTGGCGAAGTAGCGGTACGCCACGTCGATGGTGATGCCCTGCTCCCGCTCGGCCCGCAGCCCGTCGGTGAGCAGGGCCAGGTCGGGAGCCTCCTGGCCGCGGCTCGCCGACACCCGCGCCACGGCCTCCAACTGGTCGGTGAGGACCGACTTGGAGTCGTGCAGCAGCCGGCCCACCAGGGTGGACTTGCCGTCGTCGACGGAACCGGCGGTGGCGAACCGCAGCAGGGTGGTCTCCGCGAGCGCCTCGCTCGTGATCGTGCTCATGTCTAGAAGTACCCCTCGCGCTTGCGGTCTTCCATCGCGGCCTCGGAGAGCTTGTCGTCGGCGCGGGTCGCCCCGCGTTCGGTCAGCCGGGAGGCGGCGATCTCGGTGATCACCTTCTCGATGGTGTCGGCGTCGGAGTCGACCGCGCCGGTGCAGGACATGTCGCCCACCGTCCGGTAGCGCACCTGCCGCTTCTCGACACTCTCGCCGTCCTTCGGGCCGCCCCACGCGCCGGCGGTCAGCCACATGCCGCCCCGCTGGAACACCTCGCGGTGGTGGGCGTAGTAGATCTCCGGCAGTTCGATGTTCTCGCGGGCGATGTACTGCCACACGTCCAGCTCGGTCCAGTTGGACAGCGGGAAGACCCGGACGTGCTCACCGGGCGCGTGCCGGCCGTTGTAGAGGTTCCACAGCTCGGGCCGCTGGCGGCGCGGGTCCCACTGGGAGAACTCGTCGCGCAGCGAGAACACCCGCTCCTTCGCACGCGCCTTCTCCTCGTCCCGCCGGCCGCCGCCGAACACGGCGTCGAACTTCTCGGCGGCGATCTTCTCGGTGAGCGGCACCGTCTGCAGCGGGTTGCGGGTGCCGTCGGGGCGCTCGCGCAGCACACCGCGGTCGATGTAGTCCTGCACGGAGGCGACGTGCAGCCGCAGCCCGTGCCGGGCGACCGTGCGGTCGCGGTAGTCGAGGACCTCGGGGAAGTTGTGCCCGGTGTCGACGTGCAGCAGCGAGAACGGGACCGGCGCCGGCGCGAAGGCCTTCAGCGCCAGGTGCAGCATCAGGATGGAGTCCTTGCCGCCGGAGAACAGGAGCACCGGGTTCTCGAACTCGCCGGCGACCTCGCGGAAGATGTGCACCGCCTCCGACTCGAGGGCGTCGAGGTGGGAGAGGGCGTACGGGCCGGCCGCACCGCCGGTGCCCTCGTCGCCGGTCGTGACCGTGGCCACGGTTGTCATACCAGTCCCCTTTCGCTCAGCAGGGCGTGCACCGCCGCGGCGGATTCCTGGACGGTCTGGTGCTGCGACTCGATGCGCAGATCGGGAGAGACGGGAGCCTCGTACGGGTCGTCCACGCCGGTCAGCCCGGTGAGTTCGCCCGCGGCCTGCTTCGCGTACAGGCCCTTCACGTCGCGTACGGAGCACACCTCGAGGGGGGTCGCCACGTGCACCTCGACGTACGACGTGCCGTTCGTCTCGTGCCGCCCCCGGACCGCGGCCCGGCTGTCCGCGTACGGCGCGATGACCGGGACGAGCGCGGTGACGCCGTTGCGGGCGAGCAGTTCGGCGACGAATCCGATGCGCTGCACGTTGGTGTGCCGGTCCTCGCGGCTGAAGCCGAGGCCCGCGGAGAGGAACTCGCGGATCTCGTCGCCGTCGAGGAGTTCGACCCGGCGGCCCTGCTCGCGCAGCCGGGCGGCCAGTTCGTGGGCGATGGTGGTCTTGCCTGCGCTCGGCAGACCTGTGAGCCAGACGGTGGCTCCGGTCGTCACGTCGGTCTCCTGGTTCGTAGAGGGCGAGGCGGGCCCGGTGCGGGGCCGCGAAGGCGTGGAGGGCTCGGTCATGTCAGCCGTGCAGTCCGCACTCGGTCTTGCCGCGGCCCGCCCAGCGGCCGGCCCGGGCGTCCTGGCCCTCCAGCACCCGGCGGGTGCAGGGGGCGCAGCCCACCGACGCGTATCCGTCCGTCAGCAGCGGGTTGGTGAGCACGCCGTGCTCGGCGACGTAGGCGTCCATGTCGTCCTGGGTCCAGCGGGCGATGGGGGAGATCTTCACCTTCCGCCGCTTCTCGTCCCAGCCGACGACCGGGGTGCCCGCCCGGGTCGGGGACTCCTCGCGGCGCAGCCCGGTCGCCCAGGCCAGGTACCCCCGCAGGCCCTCCTCCAGCGGCCGCACCTTGCGCAGGGCGCAGCACAGGTCGGGGTCGCGGTCGTGCAGCCTCGGCCCGTACTCGGCGTCCTGCTCGGCGACGGTCTGTCGCGGGGTGAGTGTGATGACGTTGACGTTCATCACGGCCTCCACGGCGTCCCGGGTCCCGATAGTCTCCTCGAAGTGGTACCCGGTGTCGAGGAACACCACATCCACGCCGGGCAGGGCGCGGGAGGCGAGATGGGCGACCACCGCGTCCTCCATGGAGGAGGTTACGCAGAAGCGCCCGCCGAAGGCCCCGGCGGCCCACCGGAGGATCTCCAGGGCGGAGGCGTCCTCCAGGTCGCGGCCCGCCTGCTCGGCCAGCGCCTTCAACTCGTCGGTGGTGCGCTCTTCCTGAACCGCCGTCATGTCCGTTCCCCTCCTGTGCCCGTGCCCGTGCCTGTGCCCGTGCCCGGGTCCGGCCGGTCGAGCCCCTGGGCGAGCAGCCCGAGGAACTTCAGGCGGAAGGCCCGGTTGCACGCCCCGCACTCCCAGGCCCCGTGCCCCTCCTCACCGGGGCGCAGGTCCTCGTCGCCGCAGTACGGGCAGTGGAACGGCGCGGCGCGCTCGCTCACGACAGGGCCTCCGCGTCCGCGCGGGCCGCCCACGTGGCGAACCGCTCGCCGTCCTCGCGCTCCGCCTCGAAACGCTTCAGGACCCGCTCGATGTAGTCCGGCAGTTCGTCCGAGGTGACCTTCAGGCCGCGCACCTTGCGGCCGAAGGACGGGTCCAGGCCGAGCGCGCCGCCCAGGTGCACCTGGTAGCCGCTGACCTGCCGGCCCTCGGCGTCGGTGACCAACTGCCCCTTGAGGCCGATGTCCGCGGTCTGGATACGGGCGCAGGCGTTCGGGCAGCCGTTGATGTTGATGGTGAGCGGCTCCCCGAAGTCGGGCAGCCGGCGCTCCAGTTCGTCGATGAGGTCGCTGCCGCGCTCCTTGGTCTCCACGATGGCGAGCTTGCAGAACTCGATGCCCGTGCAGGCCATCGTGCCGCGCCGGAAGGTCGACGGCCTGACCCGCAGGTCCAGCGCCTCCAGGGCGTCGACGAGCGAGTCCACCCGGTCCTGCCGCACGTCCAGGACGATCATCTTCTGCTCGACCGTGGTGGACACCCGTCCCGAACCGTGGTCCTCGGCCAGCGCGGCGACCTTGGTGAGCAGCGAGCCGTCCATCCGGCCCACCCGCGGCGCGAAACCGACGTAGAACCGGCCGTCCTTCTGGCGGTGCACCCCGATGTGGTCGCGCCACTGCTGCGCGGGCATCACCGGCGCCGGGCCGTCGGCCAGCCTGCGGCCCAGGTAGTCGTCCTCCAGGACCTGGCGGAACTTCTCCGGCCCCCAGTCGGCGACCAGGAACTTCAGCCGCGCCCGGGTGCGCAGCCGCCGGTATCCGTGGTCGCGGAAGATGGAGATGACGCCCTCCCACACGTCGGGCACGTCCGCCTCGGGCACCCAGGCGCCCAGCCGCACCCCGAACTTGGGGTTGGTCGACAGACCGCCGCCGACCCACAGGTCGAAGCCGGGGCCGTGCTCGGGGTGGACCACGCCGACGAAGGACACGTCGTTGATCTCGTGGGCGACGTCCATCAGCGGGGAGCCGGAGACGGCCGTCTTGAACTTGCGCGGCAGGTTGGAGAAGCGCGGGTCGCCGATGTACCGGCGGGCGATCTCCTCCAGCGCCGCCGAGCCGTCGACGATCTCGTCCTCGGCGACCCCGGCGACGGGGGAGCCGAGCATGCCGCGCGGGGTGTCGCCGCAGGCCTCCGTGGTGGACAGGCCGACCGCCTCGAGCCGTTCCCAGATCGCGGGCACGTCCTCGATGCGGATCCAGTGGTACTGGATGTTCTGCCGGTCGGTGATGTCGGCGGTGCCGCGGGCGTACGTCTCGGCGATCTCGCCGATCACGCGCAGCTGCTCGGTGGTGAGCCGTCCGCCGGTGATGCGGACCCGCAGCATGAAGTACTGGTCCTCGAGCTCCTCGGGCTCCAGCACACCGGTACGGCCGCCGTCGATCCCGGGGCGGCGCTGCGTGTACAGGCCCCACCAGCGCAGCCTGCCGCGCAGGTCGTTGGGGTCGATCGAGTCGAAGCCCCGCTTCGAGTAGATCGTCTCAACACGTGTCCGTACGTTGAGACCGTCGTCGTCCTTCTTGAACTGCTCGTTGCCGTTGAGCGGGGTGAAGTGCCCCGCGGCCCACTGGCCCTCTCCGCGGTGGCGGCTCACCTTGCGGCGGGGGGTCGCGGCGGCAGGGTTCTGCGGGCTGGCGGCCATGGTTGATACGCCCTTCGGGACAGACGGGGATACGGCTCTGAACCGCGCATGACGGTGCGCGGCGCGTCATTGCACGGGAGTTCGGTGGAGCGGGGAGGAACCGGAGGGAACCGTGTGGTACCGGTCGGGGTGGACCGGAGCGGACCGAAGGAGAGCTGCCGGGTGCTGCTGAACGTGCTCTCAGTGCGCCGGACAGATGGCGCTGGACATGCGGCCGAGGTCGACGTGCCGCCGACTCACCAAGGCGATTCCCGTTCCAGGCATGACGGAAGCGTGTCACGGAGATCTGGACACAGTCCAGCTTCGTCCATGATGCGGACGCCTTCGTCTCGGCATGGGAGACGTGGGTGGTTTTGGTCACAGGCGGCGCGGGCGGTCTTGTCCGTGCAGCTCAGGAGGGGTACGTGCCGGGGACGCGCACGAGCGCGGGCAACGGGGACGTGGCGGGGGAGCGACGGACGGGGCGGCGGAGGTGACGGACGGCGTCCCGCCGGGTGGTGCGGGTGCGGCCGGTCGGGGCGCCGGAACCGGCGGGTCGGGGACGGCGGGTCGGGGACGGTGGCGCCGGCGGTCCGGGGGTTCGGCCCTCCCGGCAGGGCGCCTTGCGGGCCGCCGCCTCCGCGGAGATCGCCGAGGGCCTCGCACCGGAACGCGCAACGCTTCGTCTCCCGCACCGCGACGCGGGACGTGGCCGGGGAACGGTGATCAGGCCGGGTGCGCTCCCGGCCACGGGCCCGGGGCGGCGACCTCGGGCTCGTCCTCGACCCTGGTGTCGAACAGCCGGAATCCCCGCCGCCGGTAATTGTCCATCGCGTGCTCGCCGTCCTTGCTGCACGTGTGCAGCCAGACCCGCGCGGTCGGCTTGCGCCCCGGCCAACGCTCCGCCAGATCCCAGGCCCGCGCGACGCCGTAGGACAGCAGGTGCCCGCCGATGCGCCGGCCCCGGAAGGCGGGGAGCAGCCCGAAGTGGACGATCTCCACGACCCCGTCGTCCTGCGCCTGGAGCTCCACGTACCCTGCGGGGGTCCCCCGTTCGTACGCCACCCAGGTCTCCGTGCCCGGCCGCTCCAGGTGCTCCAGCCACCGCGCGTACGTCCAGCCCAGCCGGTCGGTCCACCGGATGTCACCGCCGACCGACGCGTACAGGAAACGGCTGAACTCCGGGGACGGCACCTCGGCGCGCACCACCCGTACGTCGCCCTCCGGCACGGCGGCCGGCAGGAGATCGGTGGGCGCGGTCTGCTCCAGGGACCAGGTGGTCACGGCGACGGTCGTCATGCCGGAAAGGGAACCATCCGGCGCGGACACCTGTCGAGTGCCCGGTCCGTGCGGTGCGGGCAGCGGCAGGCCCCTGGCCGGGTACAGCCGCCGGGTTCAGCGGCCGGGATCAGTCCAGCGAGCCGTCGACGGAGGTCAGGGGCAGGGCGAAGAGCATGCGGCCGGACTGGGACCACACCTCGCCGGTCTCCTGCCAGTAGGACAGGGACGCCGACGCGCCGCTCCAGCAGCGGTGCGTCTGGTCCGCCCCGCACCGGGTGGGCCGGGCCCCCTCCGTGTCCTGCCGCCACAGCGTCCCGCGCTCGTCCGACGTCCCGGTCACCCGGCCCAGGTACCAGTCCGACCCGTGCGACAGCACACTGCGCACATGGGTCAGCTCCGTCTCGTACGCCGCGGCCGGGTCCACCTTCAGCAGCGGGTCCGTGGCCAGCAGTCCCGCACGGGCCTCGCCGTCGTCGAACGCGTACCGCCACAGCCGGGTCGGCCCGTCGTGGTCCTCGGTGACCGCCTCGTGCGCGACCAGGCTGTCCGGCGCCGTGCTGCGGTCCAGGGAGATGCCGCCCGGCTGCGGGGCGGCCGCGTCGGCCGTCCGGTAGGCGGCGACGGCGGGCAGCACGTACCGCGCCCCCGCCGCCGACCAGCCGCCGGGTACCCGCCCGACCGTCGAACCGCCCACGGTGGCCCGCTGGACGCGGTCCACGTCGTACACGTACAGCGCGCTGCCGTCCCCCCGCCCGGCGGTGACCAGCAGCTTGTCCTGGTACCAGACCATGCCCGTCACGGGGGAGACCAGCCCGCGGTAGTCCTGGCCCCCGGAGACCGGGACGGCGAGCTGCGCCCAGGTGTAGCGGAGGTCGTCGGGGTCACCGGCGTCGATGAACGCGACCCGCGCGAGTCCCTGCCCCGCGCCGGCACCCGTCACGGCCGGGTCCTGCGCCGCGGTGCCGTCCGCCTCGGTGCCGCCCTGGCTCCAGGCGGAGAGCACCACCCGGTCCGGGCCCCAGTGCCCGTCGTCGTCCGCGTCCCCGGAGGTGGTGACGGCGCCGGGACGCCAACCCTCGACGTCGGCGCCGTCCCAGCAGTACGCGCGGGTGGCGGCGGGCTCCAGAGGCAGCCCGCGCCGGTCCTCGTCCGTACAGGATTCCGCGTCGCGCAGGGAACCGTCGGTGTCGTCGAGCACGGCCCCGACGCCGACGGGCCGCCCCATCTCGGAGGAGAGCCGGTCGAGCCACTTCGGTGGCACACGGGTCTCGGACAGCCGCAGCGGTGAGGTCTCGGCGGCCCCGGTGAGCGGCTTCAGCGCCCCGGGGTCGTCGGCGTCGGTGGCCTGCGACGTGCTGATCATGGTGGCCGCCGCGGTGAGCGCGAGCGCGGTTCCGGCCAGCGTCGCCCGCAGCGCCTTGCCCCGCCTGCGCCGACGGTGTCTGCCGCGATGCTTCATAACGTCCTCCCGAGGCGAGCCAACTGCGTCCGGCGATCCGACCGTTGACCTTCCGACCGATGACCGTCGACCGTGGAGCAGGTGAGGGTGGCCCGTGGAGCGATGTTACGGCAGACAGCCCCGCAGGGGGTGGAGACCCCGTACATCCGCAGAACGAGCGGCCCGGCCACGGTGATGTGCCGTGCCGGACCGTCAGGGCCCGGACTTTCCGGGCCGGGTGCCCGGTGGACTTTCCGGGCCGCGGTGCCGGCCCTCTTCCGGTGGCGGGTGCCGGCGGCCGTCGCCCAGCGCCGGGGCCGTCGGGTGCGGCAGCAGGTCACGCGGGTCGTCGCAGGGGGTGGAGACCCCGTACATCCGCAGAACGAGCGGCCCGGCCACGGTGATGTGCCGTGCCGGACCGTCAGGGCCCGGACTTTCCGGGCCGGGTGCCCGGTGGACTTTCCGGGCCGCGGTGCCGGCCCTCTTCCGGTGGCGGGTGCCGGCGGCCGTCGCCCAGCGCCGGGGCCGTCGGGTGCGGCAGCAGGTCACGCGGGTCGTCCGGGAGCAGGACGTCGATGTCGGCGCCCTCCGTGAACCGGTACGGCCGGTGCTCCAGCAAGCCGCCCAGATAGCGCCGCACCCTGGACGGCTCGGCGCGCACCGTCACCGTACGGGCCGGGTCCCCGAACACGTCCTCGGCCAGGCCCGCGGCGCTGCGGCCGGCCCGCTGCACGGCCAGCAGGTACAGCAGTTCGGCATGGCGGGGGCTCAGTCTCCGGGACCAGGAACCCGCGCCGCCGGACACCTGCAACGACGCGCCGCGCGGCTCCCGCAGATCCAGCACGACGCGGCTGGCCGCGCGGGACACCGGCCCGTCCGCCGCCCGCACCAGCCAGCCCCCGGCCAGCGGCTCCAGGGAGCACCGGCCCAGCGTCGGCAGCCACCGCGTCCCGGCCGACACCGCGTCCGGCAGCGCCAGCCGTCTCGTGTACGGCATGCCGGTCACCGCGGCCGTCCACCCGTGCCGGTCCACCACAAGGGCCCGTCCGCCGACCCGGGCCAGCACCGGCGCCGCCACCGACCGCAGCCGTTCCAGCGACTCCAGGTGGTGTTCCCGGAGCCGGGCCTCGGCGAGCTTGGCCACCGAGCCGACCCAGGCCAGCGTGGACGGATGCATCGTCTCCAGCGGCCCGCTCACGTCCACCACGCCGATCAGCCGCCCGTCCCGCGGATCGGTCAGGGGCGCCCCCCGCACAGGTCCAGGCGGCGTGCGACCGTACGAAGTGCTCGGCGGCGAACACCTGCACCGGCCGCCGGGTCACCGCCGGGGTGCCCACACCGTTGGTGCCGACGACGTCCTCGCGCCAGTCCGCGCCCACCGTGAAACCGAGGGCGTCCGCCTTGCGCAGGACCGCCGGGCTGCCCTCCCGCCACAGCACCCTGCCGTCCGCGTCGGCCACCACCATGATGTGACGGGTGGCGTCCGCGCACGGCAGCAGCCCTTCCCGTAACACCGGCAGCACATGCCGCAGCGCCGAACCCTCCCGCCGCCGCTGCACCTCCGCGCGGGACAGCAGCCCGGCCCGGGCGTCGTGGTCCGGGTCGACGCCGCTGCGCAGCACCCGCTCCCAGGACTCCTCGATCACCGGCCGGGGCGCCATGGGCGCGCGCTGCCCGGAGAGCGTCGCGGAGCGGACCTCGCTCAGCAGCCTGGCCGCGCGCGTCGTGTCCACGCCGGCCAGATGCCTCACGTCCATCGGCGAGAGCGGCACTGGTCCTCCCGGGGAAAGACTCGGAGGGACAGCACACGGCCCACCGGCCGCGCCCCCGAGATCCGTTCTGGCTGTCGTCGGTCCGTAGTGCCGTGCGTCCCCGGCGGGACCGTTCACCACGGACACAGACAGCGGCACGTTGCAACCCCCTGCAACCCTGGCGGACCGGCCCGCGCTGTTCGAAACTTGAACGACGCCGTCCCGAGCGGCGTCCACGGCTCCAAGGGGCCTGTGCGGCGGGGGTGGTGCCGTGTCGGCGCAGCACCACCCCCGCGTCACCACCGGGGTGCCGTGCGAGGGCGTCAGAACCGGTCCGTACGAGCCGGGCTGTCCGGGCAGGAGCGTCCCGGCCCGGGCGTCCGCCCGATCCGCCACCGGAGAGCTGCCGACGGACACCTGCTGTCGTCTCGCACCCGCTGTCGTCTCGCACCTGCTGCCGCCCCGCCCCGGGGCGGCTCACACCGGGGTCGGCCCCCGCCCCCTCACACCTCCGGCCGGGCCCGTTCCACCACCGTCGCGAGGTCGAGGGTGTGCGGCAGCGTCCCGAAGGCCGCGCCCCCGTCACCGCCCAGCCGTGCCGCGCAGAACGCGTCGGCGACCTGCGGTGGCGCGTACCGCACCAGCAGCGAACCCTGGAGCACCAGCGCGAGCCGTTCCACGAGCCGCCGCGCACGCCCCTCGGCACCCTCCAGGTCGGCCAGTTCGGTCAGCAGGTCCTTGATCGCGCCGTCCAGCCGGTGATCGGCCCCGCGTGCCCGCCCGACCTCGCCGAGGTACGCGTCCAGCACCTGCGGGTCCCGGCTCAGCGCGCGCAGCACGTCCAGCGCCTGGACGTTGCCCGCACCCTCCCACACCGAGTTCAGCGGGGACTCGCGCACCAGCCGGGGCATCCCCGACTCCTCCACGTACCCGTTGCCGCCCAGGCACTCCGCCGCCTCCACCGCGAGGGGCGCACACCGCTTGGTCACCCAGTACTTGGCGGCCGGCACCGCGATCCGCAGCAGCGCCCGCTCCCGCTCGCTCCCGTCGTCACAGGCGGCGGCCAGCCGCAGCGCCAGCGTGGTGGCCGCCTCCGACTCCAGGGCGAGATCGGCCAGGACGTTGCGCATCAGCGGCTTGTCGACCAGTTTGCCGCCGAACGCCTCCCGGTACGTGCAGTGGTGCACCGCCTGCGCCACGGCCTGCCGCATCAGCCCCGCCGAGCCCAGCACGCAGTCCAGCCGGGTCGCCGCCACCATCCCGATGATGGTGCGCACCCCACCCCCCTCGTCCCCGACCCGCCGCGCCCACGTCCCCGCGAACTCGACCTCCGAGGACGCGTTGGACCGGTTGCCCAGCTTGTCCTTGAGCCGCTGGATCAGGAACACGTTGCGCGAGCCGTCCTCGAGCACGCGCGGCACCAGGAAGCAGGTGAGCCCGCCGGGCGCCTGCGCCAGCACCAGGAACGCGTCCGACATCGGGGCCGAGCAGAACCACTTGTGTCCGGTCAGCTCGTACGTCCCGTCCTCGGCCAGCGGCCGCGCGGACGTGGTGTTGGCCCGTACGTCGCTGCCGCCCTGCTTCTCCGTCATGCCCATCCCGAAGAGCACGCCGGACTTCTCGTGGGCGGGCCGCAGCGCCCGGTCGTACACCGCCGACGTCAGCCGCGGCTCCCACTCGGCGGCGAGTGCCGGGTCCGCGCGCAGGGCGGGCACGGCCGCGTGCGTCATCGACAGCGGGCAGCCGTTCCCGGCCTCCACCTGCGACCACACCACGAACCCCGCGGCCCGCCGCACATGCCCGCCCGGCCGCGCCCACGCGCCCGTCAGACCCGCCGAGACGCCCTTGCCGAGCAGCCGGTGCCAGGCGGGATGGAAGTCGACCTCGTCGATCCGGTGCCCGTACCGGTCGTGGGTGCGCAGCCGGGGCGGGTTCTCGTTGGCCTGCGCCCCCCATTCCTGCACCTGGGCGGAGCCGGAGGTGTGTCCGAGCGCCGACAGTTCGGACAGGCCCTCGTCCCGTAGCGACGGGTCCAGATGCCGTTCCACGGCCTCCGTCAGCGCCCGGTCGGCGGTGAACACGTCGTACTGCGCCAGCGGCGGGGTCTGGTTGGTCACGGTGTGCGTGGTACCTGCCATGAACACGAACCTACCCGGCACCGCCCTGCGCATCACTCCTCCGCGTCACCTCTTCACCTCGCTCCTCGGCACCACCCGGCGGACGCCCCGCGTCCACCCCGCGTCCACCCCGAGACCCTTCGGGTGAGGCCGACCAGGCACGACGGATACCTTTGGTCCGTGCAGCCAGCAAGCGATTCCCCCGACGCGCCCTCCGGCCGACTTCACCGGGCCCGGGCCCTGTACCGCAATGTCTCCAAACGCAGGACCGCCTGGCTGCTGCTCAAGGACACCGTCAACTCCTGCATGGAGTACCGGATCCTGGGCCTCGCCGCGGAGGCGGCCTTCTTCACCCTGCTGTCGGTGCCCCCGCTGCTGCTCAGCCTGATCGGCCTGCTCGGCTACGTCGACACCTGGACCGGCGCCGAGACCACCCAGAGCGTGCGGACCAACATCATCGAGGCCTCCCGCGCGGTGCTGTCCGACCGGGGCGTGCGCCAGATCGCCGAGCCGATCCTGGACGACGTGATGGAGGGCGGCCGGCCCGACGTCATCTCCCTCGGCTTCCTCCTCGCCGTCTGGTCGGGCTCCCGCGCGGTGAACGTCTTCATCGACACCATCACCGTCATGTACGGCCTCGACGGTGTGCGCGGCATCGTCAAGACCCGGCTGCTGGCCTTCCTGCTGTTCATCGTCGCCCTGCTGATCGGCTCGGTCGCGCTGCCCCTCATGGTGGCCGGCCCCGACGCCGTGGTCAGCGTCGTCCCCTGGTCGACGACGCTCGTGCAGATCCTCTACTGGCCCGTGGTGATCCTGCTGTCCGTGGCCTTCCTGACCACGCTCTACCACGTCTCCGTGCCCGTGCGCTCCCCGTGGATCGAGGACGTGCCCGGCGCGCTGGTCGCCCTCGCCATGTGGGTGTTCGGCAGCTTCCTGCTGCGGATCTACCTGACCAGCACCATCGAGGGCCCCACCATCTACGGCTCCCTCGCCGCCCCCGTCGCCGTACTCCTGTGGATCGGCGTGGCCGCCTTCGCCGTGCTCGTCGGGGCCGCGGTCAACGCCGCGATCGACCGGGTCTGGCCGGCCGCCGCGACGGCCGCCGCCCGCGAGGCGAACGAGCGGCTGCGGCAGGAGCAGGTCGCCGAGTACGTCGCCCGCACCTCCGCGGCGGCCGGCGACGAGGCCGACCCCGACATGCCCTCCGAGTTCCCCGAACGATGGTCCCGCTTCCTGCCCCCGGAGGAGGTCACGGCCCGCCTGCGCACCCACGCGAAGAGCAGCCACCACCCCCGCCCGAGGAACGGGGAGGGGGCGGGGGACCAGGAGGCGCCGCCCGGCGAGGGCAAGTAGAGCGGGGCGGGCCGGGGCGCACCGACGGCCCGGAACACCTCGCCGGGGGCGCACCGACGGCCCGGAACACCTCGCCGGGGGCGGACCGACGGCCCGGAACACCTCGCCGGGGGCGGACCGACGGCCCGGAACACCTCGCCGGGGGCGGACCGACGGCCCGGAACACCTCGCCGGGGCCGGACTCACACCGCCCGCCAGGTCCCCGCGGCCGCCTCCTCCCGTACGAAGTCCGAGAAGTCCCGCGGCTCCCGGCAGCCCAGCACCTGTCGCACCACCTCGTCCTCCACCTGCGCGTTGCGGCCGTCGAGGAGGGTGCCGAACACCTCGGTGAGGAACCCGGCCTCCTCGGGCGCGACCTCGAACCCGGTGAGCGCCTCCCCGTAGTCCCGGGCGGACACCGCGCGGTACGTCAGTCCCCGTCCCGTCGCCCGCGCGATCTCCGCGACCGCCTCCCCGAACGTCAGCAGCCGCGGCCCCGTCACGGTGAGGCTCCGCCCGGTGTACCGCTCCCCGCCGGTCAGCGCGGCGACCACGACCTCCGCGATGTCCCGCGTGTCCACGAACGGCTCCGGCACCTCACCGGCCGGGAACACCAGCTCCCCGGTCCGGCGCAGCTCCTCCACCAGCGGTCCCTCGCTGAAGTTCTGCGCGAACCACGCCGCCCGTACGACGGTCCAGTCCGCGCCCGACGCCCGCAGCGCCTCCTCCGTGGGCAGCGCCTGGTCCTCGCCCCGCGCGGACAGCAGCACCAGCCGCCGTACGCCCAGCCCGAGCGCCTGCTCGGCGAGCGCGCCGACCGCCTCGGCGGTCCCCGGCGCGCCCACGTCCGAGGGGTGTACCAGGTAGGCCGCGTCGGCGCCCCGCAGGGTGTCCGCCCAGGTCGTACGGTCCTCCCAGTCGAACCCGGTGGCCCGGGACGCCGCCCGCACCGCGAGCCCCGCCGCCTCGGCCGCCCGCGCCACCCGGCTTCCGGTACGCCCCCGGGCCCCGGTGACGACGACGGTCGGGTTCCCCGCGTCCGTCGTGTCCCCCGTGCCCCCCGTCTTCGTCGTGCCCGTCGTGTTCTTCGCGTCTGCCGTTCGCTGTGTCATGCGAACGAGTCAACTGCCCCCAGCCCGCCCGGACCATCGCCGAACGGCTCGTTCCCATAAGCCCGCGTCTACGCTGAAGCCCATGGACGCTCTCACCGGCCTGCTGGAAGGCCCCCGCGCCCGTGGCGCGTTCATGATCCGAGCCTGTTTCGACCCGCCCTGGTCGGTCCGGATCGAGGACCGCGCCCCGCTGACCGTCATGCTCCTCGTCCGCGGCGAGGCCTGGTTGGTGCCGGACCGTGGCGACCGGCGGCTGCTGCGCCCCGGCGACCTCGCCATCGCGCGCGGCCCCGACCCGTACACCTGCGCCGACGACCCCGGCACCCCGCCGCAGGCGCTGATCCTGCCGGGCGGGGAGTGCCACTACCCCGACGGACGCCCCCTGAACGGTGTCATGGACCTCGGCGTCCGCACCTGGGGCGACCGGCCCGACGGCGCCGCGGTCATGCTCATCGGCACTTACCGGGTGCAGGGCGAGATCGGCGGCCGCCTGCTCGACGTGCTCCCGCCCCTGGTCTTCCTCACGGCCGACGACTGGGGCTGCCCGCTCACCCCGATCCTCGCGGCGGAGATCGTGCGGGACGAACCCGGCCAGGAGGTCGTCCTCGACCGCCTGCTCGATCTGCTGGTCATCGCCGCGCTGCGGACCTGGTTCGCCCGTCCCGAGGCGGCACCGCCCGCCTGGTACGGGGCGCTGGGCGATCCCGTCGTCGGCCCGGTGCTGCGCCTCCTCCAGGACGACCCCGCCCACCCCTGGACGGTCGCCGGGCTCGCTGCGAAGGCCGGCGTCTCGCGCGCCGCGCTGGCCCGCCGCTTCGCGGAACGGGTCGGCGAGCCCCCGATGACGTACCTCACCGGCTGGCGCCTCGCCCTCGCCGCGGACCGCCTCCGCGACACCGACGACACCCTCGGCGCGATCGCCCGCCACGTCGGCTACGGCAGTGCCTTCGCCCTGTCGACGGCCTTCAAACGGGCGTACGGCGTCAGCCCGCAGGAGTGGCGGACGCGGGCCGCGTAGCCTGGGCGACGTGTACAGCGAACGGGCGTCACGGCTGCCGGACGCGGTCGTGTGGACCAGCACCCCGGCCGGCGCGGGAGCGGGCCGGGTGCTCCCCGACGGCTGCATGGACCTGCTCTGGCACGACGGCCGCCTGCTGGTCGCGGGCCCCGACACCCGCGCCCACCTGATCGAGGCCGGCACGTCGGGCCCCTGGGCGGGCATCCGCTTCCACCCCGGCACCCTCCCCGCCCTGTTGGGAGTGCCCGCGCACGAAGTGCGGGATCAGCGACCCGACCTGGCGGACCTGTGGCCGACAGCGGAGGCACGCCGAGCGACCACCCTGGTGAACGCGGCGGCCGACCCGGCGCGCGGCCTGGAGGACCTGGCCCTGAGGCGGGCGGCCGAGGCCGCCACCCTGCCCGACCCGGTGCTTCGACAGGTCGTGGCCGCCCTGGACGCGGGCCGCCCGGTCGCCGAAACAGCCGACGAACTCGGCCTGAGCGCACGCCAGTTGCACCGCCGCTCCCTGACGGCCTTCGGCTACGGCCCCAAAACGCTGGCCCGCATCCTCCGCCTGACCCGAGCCCTCGCCCTGGCCCGCCGGGGCACCCCGTACGCGGAGACGGCCACCCGTACCGGCTACGCCGACCAGGCCCACCTCTCCCGCGACGTACGGGACTTGACGGGCCTGCCGCTGAGCAGACTCCTGGCGGCTGACGACGGGGGACTGGTGTGAAAGCGGATCCCGGTCGTGGATGGTCACGCCCTGTGGGGCGTGGTCATCCGACGAAGGGACAGCGGGCCCGGCGTGAACCGCTCCGGGATCGGCGGAGTCTCTGACACGCCACGTACGAGGACGGGCCCCGGGCGCCCGCGCGCGATACACAGGGGCGCCCGGGACCTGTCATACGCCCATGCCGTGGACGGCTGGGGCGTGGGGGCCCTCCGGGGCCGGGGACGGGGTCAGCTGCGCCGCCAGGTCTGGTGGGCGGTGCCGGTGCAGGGCCACAACCTGACCGGCGCGCCGTTGGCCTCCTTGCCCCACCACACGTCGGCACACTTGTCGCCGGCCTTGAGTGACACCAGGTCCTCTTGGGTCTCACGGCTGTCTGCCGCGTAGCAGCCGCACGCTCGCGGTGCCCCGCAACCGGTGGGGCGGTGCGCCGCCATACTGCCTGACCGGTATGAACGGAACTCCGGAGAACGGACCTTGACCCGTCCGAGTACGAGCAGTTGACCATGTGCCGAGAACCAAGGGTGAGTTCACCCGTAAGCATCTCGATGCACCGGCCGGGGCGGACCGGCCCACGATGCGGCTGCGCTCACGCCCGGAGGCAACGAAGAAGGGGCTTGCCCGGCCGCCCGGCCCGTGCCACCCGGCAAGCCCGCACGTCTGAACGGAATGGCCGGCTCAGAAGACCAGCGGTGCGAACAGATCCACCCCGTTCCCGTCGGGGTCGAGGACGGTGGCGTACCGCTGTCCCCACACCGCGTCCCAGGGCTTGAGCGCGCTCCGGCAGCCGCTCGCCACCAACTCCTCGTACAGGGAGTCGACTTCGGCGGGACTGTCGCACCGCAGGGCGAGCGATGCCCGCCCTCCGCCCGAGGGCGGCTCCCACCCGGCGTGGAACGACCGGACGACCTCCTCGGTGTCCATCAGCAACCGCAGCCCGCCCGGCAGTTCCGCCTCGGCGTGCCCCTGCTCCTCGGACCCCTCGGGAAACGCGAACCCGAGCCGCCGATAGAAGGCGACCGACGCGCCCATGTCGGAGACGACCAGCCCGACGGCATCACATCGTGCACTCATGGGTTCACCGTAGATGCGCCCCGGCTTCCCGGTCTTGAAGGAATCGGACAGGCCCGCGCGTGGGCCGGCCGCGCGGTGGTGCCGTGCTCGCGCGTTCCACCAGGCGGGTGGAGAGTTCGGTGCGGGTGCTTTCCGGGTGGTGGCCGTCCATGCTGCGGAGCAGCAGGTGCAGGGCCGTCGCCGCCATCTCGGACAGGGGCTGCCGGACGGTCGTCAGCGCGGGGGCGAGCCAGCGGGCCTCGGGGAGGTCGTCGAAGCCGATCACGCTCATGTAGTCCGGCACGCGCAGGCCCCGTTCGGTCAGGGCCTCGTACGCGCCGAGCGCCATCCGGTCCGAGCAGACGAAGACGGCCGTGGGCGGCTCGGGCAGGTCGAGGAGTTCATGGGTACGGCAGCGGGCGGCGGCCTCGTCGAACCCGGCGTGGCGCACGTACTCCGTGCGGTGCCGGACCCCCGCCGCGGCGAGGGCCGAGCGGTAGCCGGCGACGCGGGCGCCGCTGGACAGGGTGTGCCGGTGACCCGCGACGACGGCGACGCGCTCGTGTCCGAGGGACAGTAAATGCTCGGTCGCCGTGACCCCGCCCTGCCAGTTCGCCGCGCCCACCGACACGACGCCGGGCGGGGGTTCGAGCACCGGGTCGATCATGACGAACGGGATGCGCTGCTGCTCCAGCCAGGCGTACTGGGACATGCCCAGTTCGGCCAGGTTGAACAGGACCCCCGACGATCCGCGGGCCACCAGCTTGTCCAGCCAGCCGCGCTCCGGGCGGCCGGAGTGGCCGCGGGCCGTCGCGGCCGACACCACGATCTCCAGCCCCGCGTCGTGCGCCGCCTCCTCCGCGCCGTGCAGGACCGCGCCGGTTCCCGAACTCCCCAGCGAGTCCACCACGAGGTCCACCCTGCGCGGTGCCCTCGCCCCGTCGAACCGGGGTCTGCGCACATAGCCGAGCCGGTCCAACGCCTCCGTGACCCGGCGCCGGGTCTCCGGGGCCACGTCCTCACGCCCGTTGACGACCTTGGACGCGGTCGGTACCGACACCCCCGCCTCGCGGGCCACGACCGCCAGCGTCGGTCCGGCCGCCATGCTCGCCCGTCCCGCACCTCCCGTACGGACCATCGGGACCCCACCTCTCCGGCCCCGCCGAGGGCCACCGCATAGAAAGCGCTTCCTACTGTAGATCCGGTGCAACCCGGCGGGAAGAACCCGTACGCGGCCGACAGGCGCGGGTGTGAAGCGCTCTCTTGCGTCCCCGAGTTCGCCCGGCCCTCCGGCTGCCTCACCTCCGGCGCCTGCCTCACCCTCGGCGCCCGCCACGCTCCGGCACCCGCCTTCGCCGGTCGTCGCCCGCGCCCTGCCTATGGTCATGTCCATGAAGCGGGTCTCGGATTTCCGTTCGTGGGGCACCGAATGGACCAAGATACCCCAAGGGATATTCATGGAGGAGGATGTGTGGAGCTGGAGATGGCGGCCGATGAGCTGAAGAGGGTGCTCAACCGGCTGCGGCGGGCACAGGGGCAGATCGCGGGGATCATCAGGATGATCGAGGAGGGGCGGGACTGCGAGGAGGTGATCACGCAGCTCGCGGCGGTCTCCCGGGCACTGGACCGGGCCGGTTTCGCGATCATCGCGACGGGGCTGCAGCACTGCATGGCCGAGGAGGGCCAGGTGGACGGTGACCGGGACCGGATGCGCGCGCGCCTGGAGAAGCTGTTCCTGTCGCTGGCCTGAGCCGTGGGCCGCGTCATGCCGGGGCGTCGGCGGGCAGGAAGGCGGTCACGGCCGGCAGGACCGTCGCGGAGGTGCGTCGCAGGCGGGGTCCGGAGGTCTCCGCGGTGAGGTGTTTGCCCTACCGGGCACCTGGACAGCGCGGCGTGCGCACCTCCGGCGGCCGACAGGGCGGCTCCGCGCACGGCCGGGTTCCAGCGGCGTCGCGCCGGAGCGGGCCCGAGCAGGGCCGCAGCGGGAACGCCAGGTCCTGTGGACGGCGCGGCGCAGCGGGCAGCGGGCAGCGGGCGACGAAGCCGTAGCGGACGCCCGCTCCGGCGCCCAGCGAGGCGAGGGCCGCGAGGGTCGGGACGGCGATGTGGGCGGGGGCCTGCTGGATCAGGACGAAGGTGCCCATGGCCAGCACGAACCAGGCGAAGAGCCGGGAGAGGACGTGTGCGGGGACGCGTCCGGCCAGCCGGGTCCCGACCAGGCTGCCGACGACCGCGAACCCGGTGACGGCCAGGGTCGGGCGGGGTCCAGTCGATCTGCACGGTCGAGAGGTAGCCGGCGAAGCCGGCGGCGGACTTCATCGCGATGACCAGCAGGGAGGTGCCGACGGCCACCGGCATGGGCAGGCCGCCCAGCAGGGCCAGGGCGGGGACGACGAGGAAGCCGCCGCCCGCGCCGACCAGACCGGTGGCCAGGCCGACGGCAGTGCCGTCCAGCAGGACCCGTCCCACCGGGAGTTGCCGGTGGGCCCGGTCGGGACCGGCAGCGCGGCGGCCCCGGAGCATGGCGCCGGCGGTGGCTGCGCGGCCGGGTGGTCCACGTCGGGAAAGTACCGCTGCACACCACCTCCCTGGCCGGCGGGACGATGTTCATCCTGCTCGGCGTCCTCTTCCTGGTGTTCGACGGCACCTCCGCCCTGCCGTCCCTGAGGGGAGTGGACGCGGAGTTCGCCTGGGAGGAACGGCTGTCGCGGTGGGCGGGCGCGGTCCCCGACCGCGCCCTGCTGCTCGGCCTGGTGCGCACCGGGACCGGACGGAAGGAAGAACACCATCGGCCCTCGGCGCACGCCCGCACGGACGACGCCGCGGAAGAACACCGCTGACCCCCTGCGGGTCCTGGGAGGCCCCACCCGAGTCCTCCCAGGACCCCCGGGCTCCCGGACGACCAGGCACCGGGCGCCGGCACGGACACCTCGTGCTCCACCTGCGCAGCCCTCTCGACGACCCACTACTGACGTGACGTGGTGAGCCCGGAGAGACCACGGGGACAGGTCCCGAACGACGGCGACGGGCGGCCGGACCGCGCTCGGCGACCTGCCGGGCGACCGCGTCGACGCCCCGGCCTGCACCTACCTCCCGGTGGGGCGCCCGGCACCGGCAGAAGCACCCGACCAGCACCCCCGTAGGATCACCCGGCACGACGCGGCGCGGCGAGCATCGCGATCGGGCGACGCGCCCAGGGGTGTCCCATCCGGCGTCGGACGGCGCCGCCCCGTGCACACCGCAGCGGTGTGCACGGGCATCGGGCCGTCCGGGCCGGACCGGATACCCCCGGGCGCGAGGGACCCCGCCCCGCCCCCGCGTTCCCGGACCACGGACCACGGACCACGGACACGATCCGTGCCGCCGGACGCGGGCGACCAGGACACCCCCACCGATCGGGGCGTCCGCAGTGAGCAGGAACCGATCCGGGACCCGCTCCCGTTCACTGACCAGGAACGGTGCCGAAGAGGAGCGGAGAACCATGCGTGAGGTGAGTCGGGCCGATGTGGTGCTCTCCGGATACGGTCCGGTCGGCCAGGCCTTCGTCGAGCACCTGGCACGGCAGGGGGACGGGCTGGCCCGCCGGCACGGCGTACGGGTGGGTGTGGGTGCCGTCCGGGCGAGCTCCGCACAGTGCCGGCTCCGTGAGGGGGAGCCCGTGCCGCCCCGCTCGGAGTGGAGTCCGCCGGCCCCGCTGGAGGAGACGCTCGACCAAACCGCTGCCCGCGTGTTCGTCCAGGCGATCCCGTCCTCGCCCCCACTCCGGCGGCACGCCGCGGAGGAGGCCCTCGTCGCCCTGCGCAGAGGGGTACATGTGGTCACGGCCACCAAGAGCCACCTGCTCAGCCACTGGCGGGACCTCGACGAAGCGGCCCGCGCGGCCGGCAGCATGATCAGGATCTCCGGGGCGACGGGGGCCGCTCTGCCGGCGGGGGACCTGGCCGGGACCTCGTTGCGCGGTCTGGGCTGCACGACGATTCGGGCCTGCCCGAACGGCACCGCCACGTTCGTCCTCGACCGCCTCGCCGAGGGCGACTCGCTGGGTGAGGCGGTCCGCGAGGCCCGGCGCCGGGGGACCGCGGAGGCGGACCCGTCGTCCGACCTGTCCGGCGAGGACGCCGCCACCAAGGTGCGGCTGCTGTCCGCGCTGGCCTGGGGATGGGACCCGGCGTCCGTACAGGTGCGGGCGGAGCCGGTGGGCGAGGGAACTTCCCGGGCGGCGCTGGACGCGGTCTCCCGGGCGCGCCGCCTGCGGGCCGTGGCGAGCGCCTCCCTGGACGAGCCCCACCTCGTCCGCGTCCGACTGGAGGAGACGGAGCCCGGCGACCCCCTGTACGCGCTGGCCGGGCCGGAGAAGGCCGTGGTGTTCGGCTGCCCCGAGGCCGGCGACGTCATCGTGAGCGGGGGACGCTCGAGCCCTCTGGGCGCCGCGCTGGCCCTGGTGAAGGACACCATCGAGGTCACGGCTCCCCGCACCGGGTTCCTCTGACATGCGGCACGCGGGGACCTGGTCTCCGGGACGGCGGGGACGGGGAAGGGGACGCGGGGGCCGGGGCGGTCAGCCCTTGACGGTCCTGGTCCCGGCCCCCGGAATCCCCCTGTCCCACCAGTGTCCGTAGCGCCGGCAGAGGGCGCGAGCACGGTCGGCGAGCAGCACGGACGACTTCTCCGCCTCCTCGGTCGCACCGTGCCGCGCGGCCTTGGTGAGTGGACGGAAGACCGTCGGTGCCGGCCCGCCGTGGGCCGCGCACGAGCCCCCGGCGACCCGGCTCTGCCCGCCGGGGGCTTCGCGTGCGCGGTCGGTCCGGCTCGGCCGCCTCAGTAGACGCTCAGGCCGTACGCCGACAGCCATTCGGTCACCGGCTGGTAGTAGGTGGAGCCTCCCGAGCTGCAGTTACCGCTGCCGGCGACGATGATGCCGACAGCCGTGCCGCCCGAGAAAGCCGGACCGCCGGTGTCGCCGGGCTCGGAGCAGATGGTGGACCGGAACAGTCCGTACACGGTTCCCCCGCCGTAGTTGATGGTGACGTTCACGGCCTGGACGGTCCCGCAGAGGTATCCGGTGGTCCGCCCGACGTGGCAGACCGACTGCCCGACGACGGGATGCGCCGCGTGGGTGATGTCGCGGGTACCGGCGCCGGCGCCCAGCGAGACCTCGCCCGGGTAGGCGACCGCCGTGTTGGTGTACCGGATGCTCGCGTAGTCGTTGCCCGGGAAACTCACTCCCGCGGTGACGCCGACGGCGACGGTCAGGGCGGCGTCGGCGTACCAGGTGCGGGCGCCCTGGGCGCACCGGCCCGAAACGAGCGCGTACAGCGTGGAGTTGGAGCGGGCGTTGAAGCCCACGGTGCAGCGGGCGCCGGTGCTGTAGAGGGTGTCGCCCCCGCGCACCGAGACGGCCGCCTGCCGCCCCGCCCGATCCCCGGCATGGGCGGCCGATCCGGCGGCGGCGGACCAGCCGAGGAGCAGTGCCAGTACGACGACGGCCCGGACGACGGTTCGCAGGGGTCTCTCGGAACGCGTGGGACTCACGACGGCCTCCTTTGGCATGTGCCTGCCATTGTGGGCCTCCCGGGCCCGGGCGGTCAGGCCGAAAGCCGCCAACCCCAGGGCGCCCGGACGGGGCCGCCGACCGTCCTCGTGCGCGGGAGTCACGGGTTGTGAAGATCGCATCGTTGCTGCGGAGACAATCGCGGGAAGCAGCCGCTTTGGAACACCTCCACCACCTGTGGAAGGAGGGAAAATACGAGGAGGCCGAAGCCGGGGCCAGGGCGCCCGAGGCGGAAGCGGGACGTCTGCGCAGACGAGGTCGGGGCATCGCTGTGGCGTGGTACGCCAGGGCCCTGGCCACGGCGGCGCCCTGCGTCCACGGACGCGGAGTGCAGGTGCTGGCCGAGCTGGAATCGCTCATAGCGGAGTTGAGCGGGATGGCTGGGCCCGGGCGGACGCTGCTGCTGGAGATCCGGAACAACCGCATGGTGGTCCTCAACGGTGTGGAGCGCTACGCGGAAGCGGAGGCTGAAGGGCTGGAGGTACTGCGCAACCTGACCCGCCTGAAACACCTGGTACCGGTAAGGGGCATCGAGTTGAGCGTGCTGAGCGACGTGGTCCGTGCCCTGTGCGGACAAGCCCGCTACGAGGAGGCCGAGGCCATCGCCCGGGGCAATCTGCCCCGGGCCGAAGGAAGCACGCTCGCTGCCTTGCACTACGGTGCGGACCCGCTTGACGAGGATGCTGTGGCCGTGCCGTTCGCCGTACAGGGGCGTGGTGGTGAAGTCGATCGTCCCGGTGGCCGTCCTGTCGAGCTTGACGCTCCTGAGGTTGACCCAGGTCGCCGCGAGGCTCTGGGGCACGTCCTCGCGGCTGGCCGCCCAGTACAGCGCACGCGCGGCGTCGTGGGAGAGGGCCGTCTGACCGCTGGCGAAGTCGGGGGTGGCGTACGGGAGCCGGTCCTGCTCGATCCAGGGGAGGTGGCGGGCGGCGTCCTCGTAGAAGGCGGTGGCGGGCGCGGCGTCCTCCAGCCCGGTCAGGGCCGCGTGGTACGGCGTGATCCGCGGGGCCACGGTCGCTGCCGCCCGTGCCGGAGAACCTGGCCTTGCTCAGGTCGTCGCCCGTGAGGATCGAGATCTCCTTGTTCGCGCAGCCCGGCTGGGTGCACAGCTGGGTCATCAACGGTCCGACGTCCTCGACCCGTCCGGCGAAGTAGATCACCGAGGGGACGTTCTCCCCCTGGCATGTGCGTTCCGCGTGCAGCCGCAGTTCGGGGTCGCCGTTCACCACCCGGTACTCCTGGGTGGGCAGCATCCGGAAGCGTTCCCGCTTCAGCATCTCCTCGCCGTAGGCGGCCTGCTCGCTGGTGTAACGGTCCTGCGAGCCCTTGAGGTCGCGGGCCAGCACCAGGGCGTACGTGGCCCTGCCGGGGGTGCGCAGCTGCCGGGCGACGTGACCGAGCGCCTCTGCCTGGTGCTCGTCGGGAGCCGCGAGACTGAACCAGTTGGAGAACTCCTTTGGAAGGTAGCTCGCCGAGTTGGTGCCGGAGACGACGGGCACTTCCGCCTTGTGGAGCCGGTCCGTGACACCGGGGCTGCTCTGCAGGTCACGGCCGAAGCCGACGACGCCGACGAAGGTCGGGTCGCGTTCGGCGTACGCGGCGATCGCCTCGGCCGTCTCACTCTGGTGTCCCATGTCCGCGCCGCCGTTGGCGAGCAGCACCCGCATCTTCACCGTGTGGTTCTCGTTGACGACACGCTGGGCGAGGTACACGCCGGTCAGCTCCTCGACGCCCTTGACCGGTGAGGGGTTCAGCCTGGAGGAGCTCAGTGGTCCGGCGTACACCACCGTGACGTAGGTGCCGGAGTGGCCGCGCAGCACCCTGGCGTTCTCGTCATGGATCCGGTCCTCCAGGTCGTGCAGTCTTCCGCCCTGCTCGTCGGCCTCCTCGTCGCCCGTGTCCCGGAGGTACGCACCGAACCGGACGTCCCCGGTGGCCAGCCCGATGCACTCCGTGCCGTCACCGGGCGCGGAATGCCGTTCGGTGTCGCGGTTGGCGGTCAGCAGGTCCGCCGAGCAGTACGTCCGGTGCAGCTCGTAGGAGTGGACACCGCCCGCCGTGCAGGCGAGGACGACGGCGAGAGTGAGGCTGTACGCCGACCACACCACGCGGACCAGCGGCAGGCGGTGCCGGGCCCTGACGCAGCGCCGGTCCGTCTCCCGCACCTGTACCAGCTCCTCGCGGGGCAGCGGAATCCTGAGCACCCAGGGCAGGGCGTTCGTCCTGCTCGGCGACTGGCCGGCCCTGAGGTTGCCGGCCCATTCGTCGTACCAGTTCCGCAGCCGCTGCTGGAGCCGGGAGGGCTGGTACCGGGACGGCGGCGGGGGTGCCTGCGGGCTTCCGTCCGCGCCGCGGTCGAGCAGCGGCGCGTCGTCCGCCGCCACGCCCGCCACGATCAGCAGCGGGTCGAGTTCGCTGCGCCGGCTGCGGACGTCGCTGACCGCCCTGATCAGTTCGATGCCGCCGTTCTCCAGTGCCGTCCGGCGCAGGAACAGCACCGGCGGACGCGTCCGCTTGAACCCCCGCAGGTCCCAGCTGCCGCGCCGGTGGTTGTTCCGCAGGTCATCGAGGAGCGCCAGCACGTACAGCTGGAGCGGGAACCGGCCGCCCTCCCGCAGGGCCTCGGCCACGTCGTAGGCGCGGGCCGCGATGGCCCCCCAGGAGCGGACGGGCCGCGGCAGCCGCACACTGGTCGACTGGTGGCGGGCGGCGGACTGGAGGAACGTCGTGGTCAGGAACCACCGGCTCTCCCTGCGTAACCACAGGAAGAGAGGGGCGCGGCCCGGGACGTGGTTCAGGACGGCGAGCAGGACCATCAGCCCGATGCCCGCCAGGACGGCGATGTACCACTCGGGGCGGGTGAGCAGCGAGGTGAAGGCGCCCAGGACGCCCACGGGGAGGAACTGCTGCACGTCGGTGAGCAGTATCTGCCGGCGCGGGGGTTTGCGGGGGCGCCAGTGCTGCCGGGCAGGAGGCGCAGCAGCTGGGTCCGGGCCTGCCCCCGCTGGGTGTTCCCCTCCGGAGTGCCGGCGGGGGAGGTCGGCCAGTGCGGGCTCATCTCCGGATCGTCGGTGACCTCCTGGAGGGCACGGACCAGGCCGAGGCGGGGGAAGGAGTAGGGCCGGTAGGCGGCGGACCGGTCGCCCCACTTCCCGGAGTCGCCGAGATCGCGCAGGAGGTGCGTGGCCCGCCTCGTGGCATCGTGCCCGTGCCCGTCTCCGTCCCCACCCCCGTCCGTTTGCGGCTCGGTCGAGGCGACCGCCAGACGCGTGCCGTGCTGCTGCTGTCCCTCGCGCAGTTCGTCGATGAGGTCGGTGACCCGGCCGTTGTCGGCGGGATCCTCGGCATGCAGCACGATCACCGGCATCGGCGGATCGCCCGCCCGGAAGTCCTGGATCGGGGACTCCAGTTGGCGTTGGACGTCGATTCCCGCCTCGGTCGACATGTCCGGGTGGCCACCCGGACAGTCCTGAGGGAAATTCTGATCACGGCCGTGCACGGACACCCCCCGGTGGTCGTACGACACATGTGTTGCAAGCGCTCGGTGAGGACAACGCTTGCCCCTGACAACCGCTCCCGGCAGGACGACGATCAGTCGGCCGCGGCGGAGACGGAGACGAGGCGCGGGGCGGGCGAAGGACAGCGGGCGGCAGCGGGCGGGGTGGGGGAGCGGGGCCCCGGGAAGGCCGTCCGGTGCGCGTTCGCTAGGCCGGCCGCCGTAGCGTCGCGGCGATCGCCGAGACCGTCTTCGGGCCCACCCGGCAGCACCCTCCGATCAGCCGGGCCCCGGACTCCCGCCACCCCGTGACCCGCTCGGCGGTGAACGTGGCGTGACCCCTCCACGCGCGCGCCCCGGCGTCCCAGGTCTCGCCGCTGTTGGGATAGACCACGACCGGTTTGCCGGTGACGCGGGCCGCGAGGGCGACCGCGTGGTCGGCGTCCTCGGGGGTGCAGCAGTTCACGCCGACCGCGACGACCTCGTCCACCTCGGCGGCGAGCGCGAAAGCGTCCTCCAGGGGCTGGCCCGCGCGGGTGCGGCCGCCCGTCGCCGAGTACGACAGCCAGGCCGGGACGCCGAGGCCGGGCAGGACGCGGAGGAGGGCCTCGGCCTCGTCGGTGTCCGGGATCGTCTCCAGGGCGAGGACGTCGGGCTCCGCGGCGGCCAGGGCCTCCATGCGCGGGCGGTGGAAGCGCTCCAGCTCGGCCACGCTCAGCCCGTACCGGCCCCGGTACTCGGAGCCGTCGGCGAGCATCGCGCCGTACGGGCCGACGGAGGCCGCCACCCACAGGGGGCGGGAGACCCGCGCCCGCCGGGCCGCCTCGCGGGCCGACCCGACGCTCAGGGCGAGCAGGGCGGTGGTCCGGCCGTGGTCGATGCCGCGTCGCGCGAAGCCCTCGAACGTCGCCTGGTAGCTGGCGGTGATCGCCACGTCCGCGCCCGCCTCGAAGTAGGCGAGGTGCGCCTCGGTGATCGCCCCGGCGTCCTCGGCGAGCAGGCGCGCCGACCACAGCTCGTCGCTCAGGTCGTGCCCGGCCGCTGCCAGCTGGTTGGACATGCCGCCGTCGAGAACGGCTGTGCCGGCGGCGAGAAGGCCGGCCAGGGCGGGGGCGGGGGTGGTGCGCATACCGTCGACGGTAGTCGAACCGAGAGCGGTGGGCCGGGCACGGGCGGGCGTCCCGGGCGGCTCCCCGGCAGGGGACCGCGTCGCACTCCGGGCGGGGTTCCGAAAACCCGGGCACGGCCCCTCAGCGCTCCCGGCGGGCGTTGAGCCGGGCGGCCCGGCGGGTCAGGTGGTCGCGCTCGGCGAGGTCGGACGCCTTCCGGGCCGCCTCGGCGTACAGGCGTGCCGCCGTCACCGGGTCGCCGTCGCGCTCGTGGAGGTACGCCGCCACCGCGGCGTGGCGGGGCAGCGAGTCGTCCAGTGCGGCGAGCGCCGCCAGGCCGGCGCGCGGCCCGTCGGCCTCGCCGACGGCCACCGCGCGGTTGAGCCGGACGACCGGGCTGTCGGTCAGGCGCGTGAGCTCGTCGTACCACTCGACGATCTGCACCCAGTCGGTCTCCCCTGCGGTGGGCGCGTCGGCGTGGAGTGCCGCGATGGCGGCCTGGGCCTGGAACTCGCCCAGCCGGTCGCGGGCGAGGGCCGCCTGCAGGATCCCGACCCCCTCGGCGATCGTCGCGGTGTCCCATCGGCCGCGGTCCTGCTCGGCGAGCGGCACCAGGCTGCCGTCGGGCGTGGTCCGGGCGGCGCGCCGGGCGTGGTGGAGCAGCATGAGGGCGAGCAGCCCCGCCACCTCGGGGTGGTCGATCGCGGCCGCGAGCTGCCGGGTGAGCCGGATGGCCTCGGCGGCGAGGTCGACGTCGCCGGAGTAGCCCTCGTTGAAGACCAGGTAGAGGACGCGCAGCACGGTGGCGACGTCGCCGGGCCGCTCGAACCGCACGCCGGAGACGGTGCGCTTGGCCCGGCTGATCCTCTGCGCCATGGTCGCCTCGGGCACCAGGTAGGCCTGGGCGATCTGGCGGGTGGTGAGCCCGCCGACGGCGCGCAGCGTGAGCGCGACCGCGGACGACGGCGTCAGCGACGGGTGGGCGCACAGGAAGTAGAGCCGGAGCGTGTCGTCCACCGCGGGCGAGGGCCCGGGGGCCGGTTCCTCGCCGACGCGGTCCTCACGCCGGCGGCGGGCGGTGTCCGCGCGGGTCGCGTCGAGGAACCGGCGCCAGGCCACGGTGACCAGCCAGCCCTTGGCGTCCCGCGGAGGGTCGGCCGGCCAGACCCGGACCGCCTCGACCAGCGCGTCCTGGACGGCGTCCTCGGCCGCCGCGAAGTCGGCTCCGCGGCGGACGAGGACCGCGAGCACGCCCGGTGTGAGGCTCCGGAGGAGGAGATCGTTCACCTCGGAGGTCATCGCCTCGTCGTTTCCGTCGTCATTCCGTGATGGTGGGCGGCGCGGTCAGGAACGGGCGCACCTCGAGCCACTCGTGGATCGGCTTCCCGCCCGCCCCGGGGGCGGCCGACAGTTCCCCGGCCAGCTCGACGGCGCGCTCGTGGCTGTCGACGTCGATCACCATCCAGCCGGCGATGAGGTCCTTGGTCTCGGCGAACGGGCCGTCGGTGACCGGCGGGCGGCCCTCGCCGTCGTACCGGACGAACGTCCCCTCGGGGGAGAGGGCCTGACCGTCGACGAACTCGCCGGTTCCCTCGAGCCGGGCGGCGAAGTCGTTCATGTACTGGATGTGGGCCGAGATCTCCTCAGGCGTCCACTGGTCCATGGGCACGTCGTTGACCGCGGCCGGGGCGCCGCGGTAGTGCTTCAGCAGCAGGTACTTGGTCATGGTGCTTCTCCTCGGTGCTGTGCGACCCATTCTGGTCGCGTTCACTGTGGGGACGGAGCCGGCCACGGGTTCTCGACAACGGCACCCGAAAATTTTTCGTTCCCGCGGACGTACCGCTTCGGCTCGTCCGAACCGTTGACCCAATCATGACAAGCGCTTACCTTTTCGGCGTCCGATGTTCGTCATGTCAGATGACTTTCGGTATGCCGAACGGAAGGAACGAGCCGAACAGTCCGTGCACGGACCACCCCCTCCCCGAGAGGCAGACCGCATGAGCCGCGCCGACGACCTGCCCCACCCCCACCCCCACCCCCACCCCCACCTCTCCGAGCCGTCGTCCGCTCCCTCGCACACGCCCGCCCGCAGGCTGCTGCTGAAGAGTGCCCTCGCGGCAGGCGCCCTGGCCGCCACCCCCGCGGTGGCCCACGCCGCCGCCCCCTCGGCTCCCGCCGGCCGGCCGGAGGCGGTGGCCCCCTACGCGAACCCCCTCGTGCGCCACCGTGCCGACCCGCACATCACCCGTCACACCGACGGCTTCTACTACTTCACCGCCACCGCCCCCGAGTACGACCGGATCGTCCTGCGCCGCTCCCGCACGCTGGCCGGGCTCGGGAACGCCGCCGAGTCCGTGATCTGGCGGGCCCACCCCACCGGTGACATGGGCGCCCACATCTGGGCGCCGGAGATGCACCGCGTCGCCGGCAAGTGGTACGTCTACTTCGCCGCCGCGCCCGCCGAGGACGTGTGGGCCATCCGCATCTGGGTACTGGAGAGCGCCCGCCCCAACCCCTTTCGGGGCACCTGGGTCGAGAAAGGGCGGATCAGGACCGCGTGGGAGACCTTCTCCCTGGACGCCACCACCTTCACCCACCGAGGCACCCGCTACCTCTCCTGGGCCCAGCACGAGCCCGGCATGGACAACAACACCGCGATCTGGCTCTCCGAGATGTCCGACCCGTGGACCCTGACGGGACCCCAGGTGCGGTTGTCCACACCGGAGTACGCCTGGGAACGCATCGGCTACAAGGTCAACGAGGGACCGTACGTGATCCAGCGCAACGGCCGGGTCTTCATGACGTACTCCGCCAGCGCCACCGACGCCCACTACTGCATGGGCCTGCTCACCGCCCCCGACGACAGCGACCTCATGGACACCGCGAGCTGGTCCAAGTCGCCCGTGCCCGTCTTCACCAGCAACGACACGACCCGGCAGTACGGTCCCGGGCACAGCTGCTTCACCGTCGCCGAGGACGGCCGCACCGACGTCCTCGTCTACCACGCCCGCCAGTACAAGGAGATCGACGGGGACCCGCTCGACGACCCGAACCGCCACACCCGCGCCCAGGTCCTCGGCTGGAAGCCGGACGGCACCCCGGACTTCGGCGTCCCCGTCGCCGACGGGACCGCAGCGGCCAGGGGCACGGGGGTGTGACATGAGACGCCTGTACGCGGTGGTGCTCACCTTCTGCCTCGCCCTCGCCGGCGCCCTCGTCACCGCCGGGCCCGCGCAGGCCGCACCGCAGACGATCGGCAACGGCGTCCAATTCACCGACGTCACCGGAAACCCCGTGCACGCCCACGGCGGCGGGATCATCAAGGTCGGCGCGTACTACTACTGGTTCGGCGAGCACCGGGGCGACGACAACACCTTCCGGTACGTCGACGCCTACCGCTCCACCGACCTGAAGAACTGGGAGTTCCGCAACCACGTCCTCACCGAGGCCAGCGACCCGGAGCTGGCCACCGCGAACATCGAACGGCCCAAGGTCATGTACAACGCGGCCACCGGGAAGTTCGTGATGTGGATGCACAAGGAGAACGGCTCCGACTACAGCGAGGCCCGCGCCGCCGTCGCCGTCTCCGACACCGTGGACGGCGACTACGAGTGGCGGGGCAGCTTCCGTCCGCTGGGGCAGCACATGTCCCGCGACCTCACCGTCTTCACCGACACCGACGGCACCGGTTACCTGGTCTCGGCCGCCCGCGAGAACTACGACCTGCACATCTACCGGCTCACCGCCGACCACACCGGCATCGCGGGCCTGGTCGCCAACCCGTGGCCCGGCGGCCACCGCGAGGCGCCCGCCCTGTTCGAGCGGGACGGCGTGTACTTCATGCTGACGTCCGGCGCCACCGGCTGGAACCCCAACCAGCAGCAGTACGCCACCGCCACCGGCATCGCCGGCCCCTGGTCGGCGATGCGCGACGTGGGGGACGCGACCGCCTACGGATCGCAGACCGCGTCCGTCCTGCCGGTACAAGGGTCCTCGGGCACGTCCTACCTGTATCTCGGGGACCGCTGGGGCAACTCCTTCGGCGGCAGGGTCAACGACTCCCGGTACGTGTGGCTGCCGCTGACCTTCCCGTCCTCCACCTCGATGTCCCTGTCCTGGTCGCCCGAGATCACCGTCGACACCGCCGCCGGGACGGTCGGCGCCACCTCCGCCACCTACCACACGCTCACCGCCCGGCACAGCGGGAAGTGCGCCGACATCACGAGCCGGTCGCTGTGGCAGGGCGCCCAGCTCAAGCAGTACGACTGCAACGGCGGCGGCAACCAGCGGTTCTGGTTCAAGCCGGTCGGCAACGGCTACCACCGACTCGTCGTGCGCAACAGCTCGTTGTGCCTCCAGGAGAACGCGAGCACCGTCACGCAGGAGAACTGCTCCGCCTCCGCCGCGGCCACCGCCCAGCAGTGGTCGGTGGCCGCCACCGGCTCCCACGTGACCCTCACGTCCCGTGCGACCGGCGCATGCCTCGACGTGTCCGGCGGCGCGACCGCCAACTCGGCCGCCCTCATCACGTACACCTGCAACGGAGGGAACAACCAGCAGTGGACCCGCGGAACATGAGGACGCGCCGGAGACGGACGGCCCGGACCGTCGTCGCGGGAGCCGCGGGAGCCGCGGGAGCCGCGGGAGCCGCGGGAGCCGCGGGAGCCGCGGCGGCCGCGACGGTCGTCGGCGGGCTCGGGCTGTCGTCCGCCCCGGCCGCCGCCCGGACGCGGGACCACCGGCCGGCCCTCGGCATGGAGAACTGCACCGCCACCGCCTGCCACTTCGACCTCCCGTCCGGCACCTACGACGTACACGTCCGTCTCGGCGGCGGGATGCCCGAGGGCCGGGTCAGGAGGGGATGAAGCCCCTGCGGCACCCCGACCGGAACCGGGGTGCCGCAGGCCCGCCTCGCGCCTGCTCCCCGCCCGGCGCAGGCCGGCGGCCGCGCCGTCCAGCAGTTCCCGCCAGGACTCCTCCGGGCCGTCCTGCCGGGCCACCTCCGGCGAGCCCCGGCACAGCAGGGCGCGCACCCCCCAGGACGCGGTGAAGTGCCGCACGTTCAGCACCTCGTGGCGCGCCGGGTCGTCGGGGCGGGGACGGCGTGCCTCCTCGCGGCCGTTCTCCAGGTCACGGCAGACGTGGTGGGGTGCGTCGGGGCAGGACAGCAGCCGGCGCACGCCGTCCTCACGGGCGGCCCGCACCGCCGGGCTCCCGCCCGGGACGCGTGCCGCACGGCCGAGCGCGAGCACCGCCTGTGCGGTGTGCACGGGTGACGGGGGGGGGGCCGTACGGCGGGTCGAGCCGGTACCCCCGGCAGCGCAGGTGCTCCCGGTGCGGATCGCTCACCGCCCCGTCGACGAGAGCCTCCCGCAGGACCGGCAGGGCCTCGCAGCCGGGCGCGGCGCGCAGCAGCCCGCGCAGCACCGTCGTCCTCACGTGGGTCGACCCGCGGCCCGCGCGGTCGGCGTCACGGGTGAAGGCCGCCGCAGAGGTCCACCTCGCGCGCCAGACGCCCGTCCCGGGACGCCCCCGCGCGGGCGAGCACGCCCGGGCGGGCACCTCCGGTGCGGAGCGACACGCCCGTGGTGCGCGACCTACGGTGTTCGCGCCGCGACCCGGAGCCACGGGACGGGCGGATGCGGTGAGCCGCCGCACGGGGAGCATGCGGCGCTCACCCCCACGTCGTACGACGTTCACACGGGGCCTCGATCCTCCACACACGGCGTGGTCACGCCGCGGAGGACAGCCGCCCCCACCGGTGGCATCCAGGAGGCACTCTTATGGGACACGGGCACACGCACGGCCACGGTCACGGGCCGCACCATCACCACGGGGACGACCACCGGCACGAGGCGACGGCGCCGCTGCCCGCCGCCTTCGACACCTCCGTGCCCGACGAGGCCCTCTCCCCGGAGCAGAAGTCGCGCCGTACCCTCCTGCGCCGGGCCGGGCTGCTCGGTGCCGGGCTCGCGGCCGGCAGCGTGCTGTCCACGGGCACCGCGGCCGCCGCCCCCGCCCAGTCCGGTGGAAGTGGAAGCAGCCACGGCAGCGGGCGGGGCAAGGGCAAGGGGTTCCTGTGGCTGGCCGGTGACCACCACATCCACACCCAGTACAGCAGCGACGGCAAGTACCGCGTCGTCGACCAGGTCCGCCAGGGCGCCAAGCACGGCATGGACTGGCTGGTCATCACCGACCACGGCAACACCACGCACGCCAGGATCGGCGTCGAGAAGGTCAACCCCGACATCAAGGAGGCCCGCGCCACCCACAAGGACACGCTGGTCTTCCAGGGCCTGGAATGGAACATCCCGGCCGCCGAGCACGGCACCGTCTTCGTCCACCCGGGCCGCAACGAGGTCGCCGTCCTCAAGCAGTTCGAGACCGACTACGACGGCAGCGTCAACGGCACGTCCAGCTCCACCCCCGCCAACGAGGCCCTTGCCGTCGCGGGCCTGGAGTTCCTCGCCGAGCAGGTGAAGCGGCGCAAGGTCCAGGACGCCCTGATGCTCGCCAACCACCCGGCGCGCAAGGGCATCGACTCCCCGCACGAGATCCGTGCCTGGCGCGACGCCACGTCGGCGAAGCACCGGATCGCCGTCGGCTTCGAAGGCGCCCCCGGCCACCAGGCGGCCGGTCTGCCCAAGCCCCTCGGCATGGGCCGCGCCCGCGGCATCTACGACGGCAGCCCCGGCGCCAACTCCTTCGCCGGCTACCCGCTGGAGAGCTACCGCACCTGGGGCGGCTTCGACTGGATGACCGCCACCGTCGGCGGCCTGTGGGACAGCCTCCTCGCCGAGGGCCGCCCCTGGTGGATCACCGCCAACTCCGACTCCCACCAGGTCTACGCCGACACCGGCGCCCGCGGCACGGGCGGCGACTTCCACACCGACGGCCGCTACCCGGACCCCGTCTACGGCGGGCAGATCGACGTCACCCAGGGCGACTACTGGCCCGGCCAGTACAGCCGCACCCACGTGGGCGCCGACGGCTTCACCTACGCCGCCGTCATGGACGGCATCCGTGCCGGCCGCATCTGGGTCGACCACGGCCAGCTCGTCAGCGGCCTCGACGTCCGGGTCTCCGGCGGGAGCCGCTGGGCCACCCTCGGTGGCGCGCTGCACGTGCGCAAGGGCACCAGGGTCACCCTGACGGCCGACATCGCACTCGCCGGCGGCACCAACTGGGCGGGCTTCCTGCCGAAGCTGGCCCGCGTCGACGTCATCCGGGGCGACGTCACCGGACCCGTCGCCGACAAGGACACCTTCACCGCGCCCACCGCGAAGGTCACCCGCTCGTACGACATCGGCAAGACGGCCGGCACGGTCCGGGTCACCTACGACCTCGGCCGCGTGGACCGTCCGCTGTACGTCCGGCTGCGCGGCTCCGACGGCAACCGCACCGCCGTCGGAGCGATGGGCGCCGCGGTCGACCCGGCCGGTCCCGCCATCGACGTCGTCGGTGACGCCGACCCGTGGCGCGACCTGTGGTTCTACACCAACCCCGTGTGGGTCCTGCCCTCGTGACGCCGTACACCGTCACCGTCGACGCGGGCACCGGGGACCTGCGCGGCGCCGACCACCTGCTCCAGCGGCTGGCAGCCGGACTGGACCTGCCGGAGAGCACGTTCGGTTGTACGCACCTGGTGCGCGACGACCGCCCGCGTGTGGCCGTCTCCCTGACCCTGCCGTCGGAAGCGCACCTGCGCACCACGTGGGCGCGGCTCACCGAGGCCGGACACGGCGACCTGTCGCCCGGCCCGCCCGACGGAGCCGGCCGTGCCGTCCTCTACCCGGGGGCCTCGGCGCTCACCGGCACGATGACGGTCGCCGATCTGCTCGCGGGCTCCGCCATCGACCGCGTGACGGTCCTCGGGTCACCGGGCGAACCCGACCCCGGGACACGGATGGTGACGAGGGACCACGTCCGGCCGCAGTGGCAGAAAGGCCTACTCGTCCTGGCCGCCGCGCCCGCCGCCGGCGGCACCCTCGTCCCCTTCGAGTACCCGGACCCCACGCCCTGCTGCGCGGACCACTGACCGGCCCGCCCCGGCCCGCACGCCCACGCCCCCGTGGCGGTCCCGCACCGCCGGGCCGCCACGGGGGCGTGCAGGCCGTTACCCGGGCAGGAGAGACGCCCGAGCCGCCGGCCGTACCCGTCGGCGTCCACGGCTTCGGGCACCTGGCGGCCCCGGACGGCGTGCGCCACGACACCCCCGCACCGCGCACCCTGTCGTGGGCGCTCCCACCGACGGGCCCCGCCCCGCCGTCCTGGCCGGCTGCCCGCCGCCGGACGCAGGTGTTCCCGTGCCCGGCGGGAGGCGGTCCGCCCGGCTCAGCCGGAACCCGGCTGCGCGGAGAAGACGAACGAGAACTCCGCGGGCTCGGCCCTCAGTACGTACCGCGGGAGCGGGCCCGGACCACAGGACTGCGAGCCGATGCCGTGCTGGGCGTGGTCGAGGTTCACCCACACCGTGCCACCGGGGACGAGGTCGGTGAGATGCCGGGCCGCGTCCAGCTGTTCGGTGGTCCAGGGCCTGGCCGTGAACCAGAACCCGGGCTCGCCCTCGATCCGCAGGCCGCCCAGCTCCACCCAGCGCACGTCGGCCCGCGCGCCGTTCTCCTGCGGGCGGACGTAGGGCGTCTGCAGATCCTCGACGCTCGCGTCCCACCGCAGGTCCCTGGACGCGGCCCTGGTGTCCGGATACGCCTCGCCCCCGCCGCCGAACCAGGAGACGGCGTCCTCCGGTGAGCCCTCCAGCCCGAAGCGGATGCCGAGCCGGGGCAGCGGCACCCGCCAGTCGCCCTCCGGCACGACCGAGACGGTCAGCCGCACGTGCCTGCCGTCGGACGTCCAGCGGTACGCCGCCCGCAGCCCCGTCTCCCGGCCGGCGGACGCCACCCGGGTCCGTACGACCAGGGCGTCGCCGTCCGTCCCGACGGCGACCGTCCGGTGCCGCATGCGGTGCAGGCCCAGCTCACGCCAGAGCGGGCCGTACCGGGTGTCCGGCTGCCAGGGCGCGCCGTCGTCGTTGTCGGTCGTCGCCCGCCACACGTCCAGGCGCAGACCGCTCACCGGAACACCGGCGATCGTGCGCACCGCACCGGTGCGGGCGTCGAAGGACGCCGGGCCCAGCGTGATCCCGTCTCCCCCGACGGCGGGCCGCACGCCGGCCGCGGCGGCCGCGGGGGCGCGAGGGGCCACCGTCCGCTGCGCCCACGCCACTTCGTGGCCCCGGTCCGCCCAGGCGGTGTCGTCGGCGAGCAGCGCGCGTACCGTCCACTGGACCTCCTCGCCCTTTCCGTCCGGCGCCCCGGGCAGCTCGACCTCCGCCGACCGGCCGGGGGCCAGCGCGGGCACGGTGAGGCGGCACGCCCCGGCCGGCCGGCCGTCGACCAGGTAGGAGCTCTCGAACTCCAGATGGGACAGGCCGGCGAAGTCGTACCGGTTGGTCACCCGCACGGTGCCGTCCGCCTCACCTGCCTCGATGCGGACGGGCTCGATCACCTTCTTGTACTCGACCAGCCCCGGCGAGGGCGTACGGTCCGGGAACAGCAGCCCGTCGCACACGAAGTTGCCGTCGTGCAGCTCCTCGCCGAAGTCGCCGCCGTACGCGTAGCCGAGCTCGGGGTGCCGGACGCCGTGGTCGATCCACTCCCAGACGAAGCCGCCCTGGAGCCGGTCGTACCGCTCGAACAGGGACTGGTAGTCGGCGAGTCCGCCGGGGCCGTTGCCCATGGCGTGCGCGTACTCGCAGAGGATCAGCGGGAGCCGGCGGCGCCGGCGGGATCCGCCGTCGAGCCCGCGGGCGATCCGCTCGACCTCGGCGTGCGGCGGGTACATCCGTGAGTAGACGTCCGTGTCACGGCAGTCGACGTCGCCCTCGTAGTGCACCGGACGGGCAGGGTCCCGGGAGCGGATCCAGTCGGCCATCGCGGTCAGACCGCGGCCGGTGCCCGCCTCGTTGCCGAGCGACCACATCACGACCGACGGGTGGTTCTTGTCCCGCTCGACCATGCGGGCGGCGCGGTCGAGCAGGGCGGGGGTCCAGCGTTCGTCGTCGGTGGGGTTGTCGCGCCAGCCCTGCTCGACGAAGCCGTGGGTCTCCAGGTCGCACTCGTCGACGACCCACAGGCCGTACTCGTCGCACAGGTCGAGGAAGGCGGGGTGCGGCGGGTAGTGGGAGGTGCGGACGGCGTTGATGTTGTGCCGCTTCATCAGCAGCACGTCCTCGCGCATGGTGTCCACGTCGAGTGCGCGGCCCCGCTCGGGATGCCACTCGTGCCGGTTGACGCCCTTGAAGAGGACGGCCCTGCCGTTGACCTTGAGCAGGCCGTCCTCCAGGGCGACGGTGCGGAACCCCACGCGCAGCGGGACGCGTTCACCGGACGTGGCGAGCACCCCTTCGTAGAGCCGGGGGATCTCCGCCGACCAGGGATCCACCGGAAGCGTCACACTCTCCCCGGTCGCGATGTCGACGCCCAGCTCCGGCACGGTCACCCGCCCGCCGGCACCGGAGTCGGTGTCGACGTCGACGCGCAGGGTGCCCTCGCCGGTGACGTGGTCGTAGGAGGCGTGCACGAAGAAGTCGCCGACGCAGCCCGCCGGCCGGTGCAGCAGTGTCACGTCACGGAAGATGCCGGGCAGCCACCACTGGTCCTGGTCCTCCAGATACGAGCCGGCCGACCACTGGTGGACGCGGACCGCGAGCACGTTCCCGGCGGGCTTCAGCAACGCCCCGACCGCGAACTCGTGCGGCAGCCGTGAACCCTTGAACTCCCCGATGCCCGTGCCGTTCAGCCACACCCGGGCACAGGACTCGACCCCGTCGAAGCGCAGCACGGCCTCGTCCCCCTCGGCCCGGGCGGGCCAGCCCTTCGGCAGGTCGAAGACGCGCAGATGGTCGCCGGTCGGGTTCTCCGTGGGGACGTACGGCGGATCGACGGGGAACGGGTAGAGGTGGTTCGTGTAGGCGGGGGCCCCGAAGGCGCCGTCGCCCTGGAGCACCCAGTGGCCGGGGACGGTCACCTCCGCCCAGTCGCCGGCGTCGTAGCCGGGCACGCCGAACGCGTCGTCCTCGGCGTCGGCGGTCGCCGACAGGCGCAGCCGCCACCTGCCGTTCAGGGAAAGGGACGCCGCGTCCGAGGACGCGTGCCGGGCACGCGGGGGAAGGGTCCCGCGGCCGGGGGAGACGTCCTCCACGTAGTCGGTCGCCGTGGTGCGCGTGTGCAAAGACATGGGTCTCCTGGGTCAGCCCTTGATGCCGGTCTGCGCGATGCCCTGGACGAGCCAGCGCTGGAGGAACAGGAAGACGCAGACCAGGGGCAGGATGGAAATGGCCGTGACCATGAAGATCAGATGGAAGTTGACGGTCTGGTTGGTCATGTAGGAGGAGAGGGCGACCTGGACGGTCCAGGCGCTCGGGTCCTGGCCGATGACGAGCGGCCACAGGAAGGAGTTCCAGCCGCTGATGAAGGTGATCGTGGCGAGGGCGGCGAAGAAGTTCAGCGAGTTCGGGACGACGACACGCCAGTACGCGCCCCAGTGGCCGAGTCCGTCCACCCGCGCCGCCTCCTCCAGCTCTCTCGGGAACCCCAGGAAGTACTGCCGGAAGAGGAAGCACGTGAAACCGCTGAAGAGGCCCGGAATGATCAGACCCCGGTAGCTGTCCACCCAGCCGAGGGACGACACGAGCACGAAACTGGGCACGAAGGTGACCGCCGTCGGCACCATCAGGGTCCCCAGGACGGCGTAGAAGACCTTGGTGGAGTGCCGGTACGGGATGCGGGCCAGCCCGTACCCGGCGAGCGAACAGACCAGCAGGGTACCGACCGTGTGCAGTGTTCCGACGACCGCCGAGTTCCACAGCGAGCGGGCGAAGTCGACCGTCGGGTCCTCGAACGGCTCGGTGATGTTGCCCCACTGGATGTCCGACGGGAAGAACGCCCACTCCTCGCCGGTGATCTCGGGATCGGTGGACAGGGCGCCTCGGACGATCAGGTAGAAGGGGACCAGGAAGAGGACCGCGGCGAGGCCGGTCGCGGCGTACAGGCCCGCGGACCCGAGCACCCCGGCGCGCGGGCCGCCCCGGCGCGACCGGTTCGGTGCGGGGCCCGCCGTCTTCGGCGTACCGGAGGTCATCTGCCGTCCTCCCCCCGGCCGAAGCCCATGAACCGGCCCTGCAGCAGCGTCACCAGACAGATCAGCAGCGTGAGGATCAGCGCGCCCGCGCTGCCCGCACCGTAGTCCTGGTTGTCGCCCAGGGCCTTGTAATACAGCTCGACCAGTGGCGGGCGCCCCCACGTGGTCTTGCTCAGCAGGTTGAAGAACTCGTCGAAGGCCTGGTACGCGGCCACGAGCAGCAGAAGGATCACGGCCGTCGAGGTCGCGCGCACCTGCGGCAGTGTGATGTACCGGAACGTCTGCCAGCCGGGCCGGGCCCCGTCGATGGCGGCAGCCTCGTACAGTTCGCGCGGGATGTTCTGCAGCGCGGCCAGGAACAGGATCATGTAGAAGCCCGCCTGGAGCCACAGCCGTACGGTCACGATGACCAGCCAGTACCAGGGCGGGTTCGGGTTCGCCAGCCACGCGGTGTCGTCCACCCCGAACACACCGAGCACGGTGTTCGCCAGACCGAAGCGGACCCCGTTGAAAATGGACATCTTCCAGACGAGCGAGGCGGCGACATAACTCACCGCCGTCGGCAGGAAGAAGACCGAGCGGAAGAAGGCCCGCATGAACCGCAGCCGGTTCACCGCGAGCGCGAGCGCCAGCGACAGCGCCCAGGTGGCCGGGACGATGAGCGCCGCGAACACCGTGAAGGTGACGAGGGAACCCGTGAACCGGTCGTCCGTGAGCATGACCCGGTAGTTGTCGAAGCCGGTGAACTCGCTGGGCGTGACGGTGAACCGGGCCTCGAAGAAGGACAGCCACGCGCTCCACAGGATCGGCACGTAGACGAAGATCAGCAGGCCGGTCAGGAAGGGCCCGGCGAACAGCCAGAAGTTGAAGGTGCTGCTGGTCCGCAGCGGCCGCCGCGGCCGGGGGGAGCCCTCGGCCGGGGCGCGGCGGGCGGCACCGCGCGCGGTGGTGGTCGACATCTCGTCGCTGCCCGTCCGCCGGTCTATCCGAACAGCTTCTGCAGCTCGCGGTCGACCGTCCGGTCGGCCTTGTCGAGCGAACTCTCCGGGTCACCGCCCTTGCGGACGCAGTCGGCGAGGACGTCCTCCAGGGCGGTGATCATGGCCTGGGTCCAGCCGATGTTGTCGAAGTGCCCGAACTCGTTGAACAGCCTGACACCCTCGGCCGGCAGGCCGGTCCTGAGCTTGTCGGCGGACCGGGCGATCGAGGTGCGCGGCGGGATGTGGAAGCCGTAGGAGAGCGCCCAGTCCTCCTGGTACTCCTCCTGGTCGATCCACAGCCACTTCACGTACTCCTTGGCCGCCTCGACGTTCTTGCCCTTCGCGTTGACGAACATCGACCAACCGCCGTTGGTGACCGCCGGTTCGCCCGCGTCGGTGACCTTCGGGAAGGGGAAGATCCCGAGATCGTCGCCGAGTGCCTCCTGCATCTGCGGCATCGCCCACATGCCGCACCACTGGACGGCGGTGAGCCCCTGGTTGAGCGCGGAGGGGTCCCAGAAGTCGGTCGGCGCGTCGAGCAGCAGATCACCGCTGGTGAAGAGCTTGCGCAGGGTGCGGAAGCCTCCGACCACCGCGTCCGTGTGGTAGGCGATCTCGTTCCTCTCGTCGAGGGTGTCGGCGCCGGACGCCCAGATCATCGGGTTGACGACCGGGTGCAGGGTGTTGCCCAGATAGATGCCCTTGACCTTGTCCGTGGTCAACTCGGCCGCTGTCGCCAGGAGATCGTCGAGTGTGGTGGGGACACCGACGCCCGCCTTCTCGAACATCGACTTGCGGTAGAAGAAGAACTGCGGGTCGTCGATCATCCGGACCCCGTAGATCTTCCCGTCGACGGTGTGCGACCGGATGTCGGCCGGGTTGAAGTCGTCCTTCACCGGCTCGACCAGGTCGGTCAGGTCCGCCACCTGGCCGCTCCTGACGAGCTGGATCTGCGGATGGAACTCGAAGACGTCCGGGGCCCTGTCGGTGAGCAGGGAGGCGAACAGCTTGCTCTCGAAGTTGGAGCCCGTGATCCACTGCGTGGTCACGTCGGCCTCCCCGTAGGCCTTGGCGTAGCGCCTGATGGCCTGTTCGGTGCCGGCCTCGCCGTAGGCGTGGAAGTACTGGACCAGGCGCCTGCCCGACCCCGGCCCGCCGTCCCGGCCGGTGTTGCCCCCGCACGCGGCGAGCCCGCCGACCGCGGCCAGCCCCATGGCCGCCCGCAGTACGGAACGGCGGTCCCAGTGGTGAGTACTCAATGCCGACATGTCGACGTCCTTGTCTCGAGTACGGCTCGAAGGGCAGGTGGGTGGAGCAGGCGCCCCGGGCGGGTGCGCGGAAGTACGGGCGGTGCCGGCGGTACGGGGCGGTGCGCGCGGAGCAGGGGGAGCTGCGGTGAACGGCGGACGGCTTCCGGCGGTGGTGCGGCGGACGGCGCGGAAAGGCCCTGCGGTGCCGGACGCTAACCTTCGGCCAAGGCTTCGGCAAGGGGTTGGACAAAGTCCGTACGAAGCGTTGTGCGCCGTTCGAGGTGACGGACGGACCGGTGAACGGGCCGACGGAGACGAGGGCTTGGGCCCCGGGACGCGGGGGGCGCGGGGGACGTCACGGCGTGCCGGCGCGGGAGCCGCGGGCTCGCGTGGGCGTGTCGGCGCGTGTGCCGGTTCCCCTCCGCGCCGCCTGCAACGCACCCTCCAGCGCGAACGTCGCCGCGCCCAGGCAGACCGGATCGGTGGGAATCGGGGAGAGCACGATGCGGGTGGCGGCCAGCGGGCGGCGCAGCGCGTGGCGGGTGACGGCCTCGCGCACCGCGTCGAGCAGCGGCTCACCGAACGCGGCCGCGACCCAGCTGCTGAGCACGACCACCTCCGGGTTGAACAGGTTGATCAGGCCGGCGATCCCGGCACCGAGGTAACGGGCGGTGTCCTCGAGGACCTCGACCGCCACCGGGTCGCCCGAGGCCACCCCCCGTGCCAGGGCGTCCACGGTGGCCGTCTGGTCGTCGGGGCGCAGCAGCGGACTGTGCGGGCTCACCTCCCGCAGGTTCAGCATGATCCCCGGTGCCCCGGTGTACGTCTCGACGCAGCCGTGATGGCCGCAGTGGCAGGGGCGTCCGTCCAGGACGAGCGTGGTGTGCCCCCACTCGCCGGCACTGTTGCTGACCCCGCGGTGCACTCCGCCGCCCAGCACGAGCCCGGCGCCCACCCCGGTCCCGAGGTTGACCACCACCGCGTCACCGCGCCCGCGCGCCGCCCCGAACCACAGCTCGGCCACCGCGCAGGCACGCAACGGGTTGTCCAGGTACAGCGGGTGGGGGATCCGCTCGGCGAGCAGGTCGAGCAGCGGCACGTCGTGCCAGTCCCAGTTGGGCGCGTACTCGGAGACACCCGTGGCGCGGTCCACCTGGCCCGGCACGCTCACCCCGGCCCCCAGCACCCGCGCGGCATCGATCCCGGCCCGTTCCACCACCGAGCCGACCGCCGACGCCACACGGTCCACGACCCGCTCGGGCCGGTTCTCACCGGGGCTCGTCTCCTCGCCGGCGCGGGCCAGCACGTTCAGCGCGAGGTCGAACAGCTCGACCCGGACGTACGTCTCGGCGAGGTCGACCCCGATCAGGACGCCGCCCGCCGCGTCGACGGCCACCAGACCGCGCGGACGTCCGCCGGCCGAGTCCTCGAAACCGACCTCGACGATCATGCCGAGGTCGAGCAGCTCGCCGACGAGGGTGGCGACCGTGGCGAGACTGAGCCCGGTGGCGGCCGCCAGTTCCTGCCGTGAGGTGGGGGACTCGGCGATGATCTGACGCAGCACCTCGTAACGGTTGGCGGTACGGATGTCCCGCGAGGTGCGCTTCACCGAAGGTGCCCCCATCCCTGCCGTGCCCGCCCTGCCGCACCGGGCGGCACCGCCACCGGCGCGCGGCAAGGCTATGGCCGGTGCCGGCGTTCGACAAGGGGTTCGGAAAGGGGCTGTACGAAGTCGGGCGAGGCGGGGGCGGGCTGGGCCGGGGTACGGTCAGCCGCCCAGGACGTCCCGCACGAACGCGTTGCTGAACTTGCCCGCCGGGTCCAGTGACCTGGCCAGGGTCCGGAAGTCGCCGAGCCGCGGATAGAGGGCGGGCAGCTCCGACGCCGGGGTGGTGAACACCTTCCCCCAGTGCGGCCGCGCGTCGAAGGGGGCCAGCGCCTCCTCCAGACGCCGGACCACGGGCAGCACCGCGGGCGTGTCCGCGACCCAGGTGAAGTGGGCGGCCACGGTGTCCCGGCCGTAGGAAGGGCTGAGCCACTGGCCGTCGGCGGCCACGGTCCGCACTTCGCAGGTCTGCAGCACGGGGGAGACCGTCTCCCGGATGCCGTCGATCGTATGCAGCATGTCGACGGCGAACCGGCGCGGCAGCAGGTACTCCGACTGCAGCTCCTCGCCGCTGCTCGGGGTGAACTCCGCGCGGAAGTGGGGCAGCCGCTCGTGCCAGGGCCCCGGCACGCCGAACTGGTCCGTGCAGTTGACCGCCGGCATGCCCGGCACGGGGTGCAGCTTCTCGGTCGCGGGCGGCGCCCAGGGGAAGTCCGGCAGCGGTTGGTCCGTACGCCGCTTCACCCACACCTGCCGGAACCCCGGCGCCCTCCAGTCGGTGAACAGGCTCACGCTGTACGCGGCCGACATCACCGTCTCGAAGAGGTGGGAATCCAGCCCGGCCAGCGGCAGCCCGGTGAACAGGTGCTGCTCGACGTCGAACGCCGGCTCCAGGTCCAGGGTGAGCGCCGTGACGACCCCCAGTGCCCCGAGCGAGGTGACCGCACCGCCGAACCGGGCCTCGTCCCCGCGGCCGATCCGTACCGTCGAACCGTCCGCCGTGACCAGCTCCACCTCGCGCACCACCGAGGAGAGCGGACCGTTGCCGACCCCGGAGCCGTGTGTGCCAGTGGCGACCGAACCGGCCACCGAGATGTGCGGGAGCGACGCCATGTTCGGCAGCGCGAGTCCTCGTCCGTGCACGCGGCGGGCCAGCTCCGAGTACCGCACGCCGCCCCCCACCCGTACCGTCCGGGCCGCCGTGTCCACGTCGACCTGCGCGGGCAGGCCCTCGAGCGAGAGCAGGACGCCGGCCCCGCCCGGCTCGGCGATCCCGTTGAAGGAGTGCCCGCTGCCCAGCGCCCGCACCCGGCTGCTCCCGGCGACCAGCGCGCGCAGCGTGTCCAGGGTGTGCGGGCGGTGCAGCTCCTTGGCGGCGTACGTGATGTTGCCCGCCCAGTTGGTCACGGTCCCGGTCACCGGTCGTCCTTCCCCGAGGTGCGGGACCGAAAAGGTCCCCGCCGGAATGTATCGCGAGCCCCGGGGCATGCGCCGCCCGGCCCGCTTTACCGCCTCCCGCGGGGGCGCGCACGGGGCGCCGCACGGCACCGAGGCCCACCGGGCGCCCCCGGAGGAAGCACTGTCCTCGCAGGTCCCGGGGAGTGCCCCGCGTCACGTCGGGGGCCCCGGCACCACGGACCGACGGGCAGGGGCATACCGTGAGGAGTCGTACGTCCGAGCCGGGAGTCGTACGTCCGCATCGGAAGGAGACACGGGATGGGCAGCGGCAGCCGTACCGCGCTGGTCGAGGATCTGATGGAGCGGTTCCCGCACGTGCCGCGCGAGGCCGTCCTCAAGGAGGACCTGCTCCGGGGCGGGGTCGCCTTCGACCCGTCCGCCCTCAGCGACAACGAGGGCGGCGAGGTCAAACCGAAGTCGTACTTCATCTTCTCCTTCGACCACGGCACGCTGCCCGAGCTGGGCGAGGCCGCGCTCCGGCGCCCGCCCGAGGAGATCATCCTCACCGGCGGCCCCTACGACCTGCGCCGTACCGTCGTCTCCGTGAGGGTGAACCCGGCCTCCCCCTACCGGGTCGCCGCGGACGAGGACGGGGTCCTCGGCCTCTACCTCGACGGCAAGCGCATCTCGGACGTCGGCGTGCCGCCGATGCCCGAGTACTACCGGCACACCCTCTCCAACGGGAAGTCCGTCATGGAGGTCGCCCCCACGATCCAGTGGGGCTACCTGATCTACCTGACCGTCTTCCGGGTCTGCCAGTACTTCGGCGCCAAGGAGGAGTGCCAGTACTGCGACATCAACCACAACTGGCGCCAGCACAAGGCGGCCGGCCGCCCCTACACCGGGGTCAAGGATGTCGAGGAGGTCCTCGAGGCGCTGGAGATCATCGACCGGTACGACACGGCGAAGGCGTCCACCGCCTACACGCTGACCGGCGGCGCGATCACCAGGACGGTCGCCGGCCGTGACGAGGCCGACTTCTACGGCCACTACGCCAAGGCCATCGAGGAGCGCTTCCCCGGCCGCTGGATCGGCAAGGTCGTCGCCCAGGCGCTGCCCAGGGACGACGTGCAGCGCTTCAAGGACTACGGCGTACAGATCTACCACCCCAACTACGAGGTGTGGGACCGCCGTCTGTTCGAGCTGTACTGCCCCGGCAAGGAGCGCTACGTCGGCCGCGACGAGTGGCACAAGCGCATCCTGGACTCCGCGGACGTCTTCGGCGCGCGCAACGTGATCCCGAACTTCGTGGCAGGCGTGGAGATGGCCGAGCCCTTCGGCTTCACCACGGTCGACGAGGCCATCGCCTCCACCACCGAGGGCCTGCGCTTCTTCATGTCGCACGGCATCACGCCCCGCTTCACCACCTGGTGCCCCGAGCCGACGACCCCGCTCGGCAAGGCCAACCCGCAGGGCGCGCCGCTGGAGTACCACATCAGGCTGCTCGAGGCCTACCGCGCCACGATGGACGACTTCGGCCTGTCCTCGCCCCCCGGCTACGGTGAGCCCGGACCGGGGCGCGCGGTGTTCTCCGTCAGCTCCTTCATGGACAGCCTCCCGGCGCAGGAGCCCGTCGAGGTGTGAGACGTGCGAGGGCCGGGAGCGCCTGAGCAGGAGAACGGGAAAACAGGGAAGGCCGGAACGCAGACGTTCCGGCCTTCCCTGCGTATGCTCCGCCGAGAGGCGTGCGCGCGGGCGCGTACGCCTCTCGCCGTGCCGCCCGAAGCGGAGAGCGAGCTTGTCAGTTGTGTCGAGATCGTGAAAAGCTCGTCCACCTCCCCGAGGGTTTCTCCAACTGCGCTTTCAGAATGCCGAGTTGACCTCGTTCGTGGATGCAGGAGACTCATGCCCGACCTGCCGGCCCCTCAGGACGCCACCGAGGCAGCACTGTTCTCCGAGTGCTGGGACGCGGTGCTCTCGTACGCCGATCTCTGCACGGCCGGTTCCACCGCCGCCGCGCAACTCGCGCGCGAGGCGTTCGCACACGGCATACGGGCGGTGCGCGAGGCAGAGGCGAGTACGGTGCGCGGCACCGGCCGCCGCTCCTCCAGGCTGCCCCGAATACCCCTGCTGCTGGCCGCCGTTCGCACCACGGCCGCGGACTGGGAGGACATCGGACAGGGGCACCGGCTCGATCCCGACCTGCGGCTGTGGCTCCACTCGGACAAGGCCGCCCGCTACACCGGCCCGCCGCTGAGCCGCCCGATCGCCCTGCGCGGACTGCGCGATCTGCAGCAGGCCGACGCCGAACTCCTCTGGCTGGCCGAGGCGGAGTCCCTGCCCCTGCCCCTGGTGGCCCGCAGGCTCGGCCTCGACCCCGCCACCGCCGCGGACGAACTCGCCCAGGTCCGCCGCCTGTTCCGGGACCGCTGCCACCGCAACCACCTCGACTCGCCGATGGACGCGGAGTGCCGCAGCTACGCCCGGCTGCTGGACGCCGTCACCCGCTCGCCCGCAGCCGACACCCCCGACGACCTGTCCCGGCACCTCGCCGTCTGCGTGCAGTGCGCCGAGGCCGCCTCCTGCCTGCGGCTGCACGGCGGCGGACTGCCCGTCGCGCTCACCGGCGGGATCATCGGCTGGGGTGGCCTCGCCTACCTGGAGCGCCGCCGCCGCGCGGCCGAGGCACGCCTCGGCCCCGGCCGCCCCGACGGACCCGGCGCGGACGGAGCCCCGGCCGGCGCATCGGACCGGGCGCGCGTCGTCCGCAACCGGCTGATGGTCGCCGCCGTCCTGGTGTCGGGAATCGCGCTCGCCGTCTCCCTGACGCAGTTCGGTGGCGCGGAGAAAGGCAGCGCCGCCCGCCCCGACGCCGACCGCCGGGCGGTGGCCGACCCGGATCCGTACCCGCCCGAGGGCCCCGGCGCCGCCCCACCCGCCTCGGCCCCCGGCGCCGCATCCACCGACGCTCACGAACCTTCCGCCGACGGACGCGCCCCGGGCCGGTCGGCCACCGACCCCGACACCGGCCCCCACTCCGACCCCGACCCCGACCCCGAACCGCAGGGCAGCACCTCCGCCACGGCCTCCCCGCCCCGGACCACCGCGCCCGCCGAGCCGGCCGTCTGCCACGCCACGTACGACCTGGGCAACCAGTGGCCCGACGGCTTCCAGGCCACCCTGACCGTCACCACGGCAGAGCCCCTCGAATCCTGGCGCGTCGCCTTCACCTTCCGGGACGGCCAGCGCGTGACCCAGATGTGGGACGCCCGAGCGAGCCAGCAGGGCTCCCGCGTCACCGCCACCCCCGCCGACTACAACAAGAGGGTCCCCGCCGGCGGGAAACTGGCCTTCGGCTTCCTCGCCTCCTGGACCGGCGAGAACTCCCCGCCCACCGACGTCACCCTCAACGGCCGCTCCTGCGCGAGCGGGTGACGGGGTCCGGCGGGCCCGTACCGGGGGCGGGACGCGGTGGGCGCGGTGGGTGCGGAAAAGGAGTGGCCGTCCGGCTGATCGGCACTCTACCCTGGGCGCGGAAGTGAGCAGGGCCGTTGGCTGCTGCTGTCGTTGGTACGTGTGGTGAAAGGGAGGTGTGACCGATGGCTGTTTCCGTGAGGGGTGCTGCCCGCATCCGGACGTCCGTTCATCCCACCTCCGTGGCCCTCGGCTGACACCTCTTCCTCTGCCGCGCCTGTGAAGCGCGGTGCCGGGGCCGCCCTTCGAAGGGTTTCCCTTGAACCTCTCCTCTTCTCCTTCCGCTTCCCCGCATCCTCTCGCCGCCTTCGGCTGGGACGAGGCCTGGGAGGACGCGTTCTCCCCGTACGGCGCGCAGGGGCTGCTGCCCGGCCGTGTGGTGCGGGTCGACCGCGGGCAGTGCGACGTCGTCACCGGTGACGGGACCGTGCGGGCCGACACCGCGTTCGTCACCCCGCACGACCCCCTGCGGGTCGTGTGCACCGGGGACTGGGCCGCCGTCGACCCGGACGGGGGCACGCCGAGGTATGTGCGTGCCCGCCTCCCGCGGCGCACCGCCTTCGTGCGGTCCACCTCGTCCAAGCGGTCCGAGGGGCAGATCCTCGCCGCCAACGTGGACCACGCCGTCATCGCCGTCCCGCTCGCCGTCGAGCTCGACCTGGCCCGGATCGAGCGGTTCCTCGCACTCGCCTGGGAGTCCGGGGCCCGGCCGGTGGTCGTGCTCACCAAGGCCGACCTCGTGCCGGACGCGGTGACGCTGGCGCACCTGGTCCAGGACGTGGAGACCAGCGCGCCCGGCGTGCCGGTACTCGCCGTCAGCGCGCAGGACGGGGAAGGGCTCGACGTTCTCACCGCCGTCGCCGCCGGGGGTACCTCCGTCCTGATCGGCCAGTCCGGCGCCGGCAAGTCCACCCTCGCCAACGCCCTCCTCGGCGAGGACGTGATGGACGTACGGGCCGCCCGTGACGTCGACGGCAAGGGCCGGCACACCACCACCACCCGCAACCTGCTCGCCCTGCCCGGCGGGGGCGTCCTCATCGACACCCCGGGCCTGCGGGGCGTCGGCCTCTGGGACGCCGGCAGCGGTGTCGGCCAGGTGTTCTCCGAGATCGAGGAGCTCGCCGAGGGCTGCCGCTTCCACGACTGCGCCCACGAGAGCGAGCCGGGCTGCGCCGTGACCGAGGCCATCGAGACCGGTGCCCTCCCGGAACGCCGCCTCGAGAGCTACCGCAAGCTGCTCCGCGAGAACCGGCGCATCGTCGCCAAGACCGACGCACGCCTCCGCGCCGAGATCCGCAAGGACTGGAAGCGGAAGGGGGCGATCGGCAGGGCCGCCATGGAGGCGAAGAGGGGCGGCGACAGCCGCCGGCGGTAACACCGGTCGCCCGTCCGAACGCCGGCAGCGGCCGTCCGCCGAGTACCGGGCGGCCGCCCGCCCTCCCGTCCTTCACGTCCGATTTCCGCCAGCCGGGGTCCGCCGGCCGGTGGAGACTGGACGGCGTGACGGACGAGGACAGCAGGTACGAGGCGGTGCGCAGCCGGGACGGACGGTTCGACGGGGCGTTCTTCTTCGCCGTCGCGACCACCGGGATCTACTGCCGTCCCAGCTGCCCCGCGGTCACGCCCAAGCGACGCAACGTGCGGTTCTTCCCGACCGCCGCCGCCGCGCAGGGCGCCGGGTTCCGGGCCTGCCGGCGGTGCCGTCCGGACGCCGTTCCCGGCTCCGCCGAGTGGAACGTACGCGCCGACGTCGTGGGCCGGGCCGTGCGACTGATCGCCGACGGCGTCGTCGACCGCGAAGGGGTCGCCGGACTGGCCGCACGGCTCGGCTACAGCGCCCGCCAGGTGCAGCGCCAGCTCACCGGCGAACTCGGCGCGGGACCCGTCGCACTCGCCCGGGCGCAGCGGGCGCACACCGCGCGCGTGCTCCTCCAGACCACCATGCTCCCGGTCACCGGGATCGCCTTCGCCGCCGGGTTCGCCAGCGTGCGGCAGTTCAACGAGACCGTCCGGGCCGTGTACGCCGCCACTCCCAGCGAACTGCGTGCCGCCGCGCCACGGAGCGGCCGGGCCGGCCACCGCACGGCCACTCCCCCCGCCGGTGTCCCCCTGCGCCTCGCCCACCGCGGCCCCTACCAGCCCGGACCCGTCTTCGACCTGCTGGAACGCGAGGCCGTCCCGGGCGTCGAGGACGTCACCGGCACCCCGGGCACCCGCACCTACCGGCGCACCCTCCGGCTTCCGTACGGCACCGGCACCACCGCCGTCGACGAACATCCCGGCGCCGCCCGCACCGGCTCCGGCGCCCGCCCCGGCGGCTGGCTCGACGCCCGCATCCACCTCACCGACCTCCGCGACCTGACCACCGCCGTACAGCGGCTGCGCCGCCTGTTCGACCTGGACGCGGACCCCTACGCCGTCGACGAACGGCTCGGCGCCGACACGCGGCTCGCCCCACTGGTCGCCGCCCGGCCGGGACTGCGCTCGCCGGGCACCACCGACCCCGCCGAACTCGCCGTACGGGCCCTGGTGGGGCGTGGCGAGGCCACACGGCTGGTCCAGCGGTACGGCAAGACGCTCGACGCCCCCTGCGGCACCCTCACCCACCTCTTCCCCGAACCGTCCGTCCTCGCCGACGCCGAACCCGGAGGCACCCTGGGTGCGCTCACCGCCGCCCTCGCCGACGGCGCCGTACGGCTCGACCCCGGCGCCGACCGGGACGAGTCCGCGGACGCCCTGACCGGCGTTCCGGGCCTGGACGTCCGTACCATCGCCGAGATCCGCACCCGCGCGCTCGGCGACCCGGACGTGGCCCTGCCCGGCCCCGACCTGCCCGACAGCTGGCGCCCCTGGCGCTCATACGCCCTGAACCACCTGCGCGCGGCAGGGGAGTTGGAGTACTCATGAACACGACCACGAACGCGACCACGAGCACGACGGCGGACGGCACGGTCGGCACAGGCACAGGCACGAGTACCGGCACGGGTACGGACACGTACTGGACCAGTGTCGACAGCCCTCTCGGGAAACTGCTTCTCACCGCCGGCCCGGACGGGGCGCTGACCTCGCTCTCCGTGCCCGGGCAGAAGGGCGGGCGCAGTGTGCGGGAGGCCTGGCGGCAGGACCCGGGCCCGTTCCGTGCGGCCGAGGAGCAGCTCGCCGCGTACTTCGCCGGTGAGCTCGAGGACTTCCGGCTGCTGCTGCACACCGCCGGCACCCCCTTCCGGGAGAAGGTCTGGGCCGCGCTCGGTGACATCCCCTACGGGGCGACCGTGTCGTACGGGGAGATCGCCGCGCGGATCGGCGCCCCCAGGGCCGCCGTACGGGCCGTCGGCGGGGCGATCGGCGCGAACCCGCTGCTGATCGTGCGCCCCTGCCACCGGGTGATCGGCGCCGACGGGAGGCTGACCGGATACGCGGGCGGCCTGGACCGCAAGATCCACCTGCTCACCCACGAGGGAGCACTGCGGCCGTAGCCGCGGACCGGTGGACCGGCAGGCCGGCCGGCCTGCCGGTCATCGCCAGACGACCGTGACGAGCCATGCCGCCGTGATCAGCAGGCAGGTGAACAGTTCGGTCAGCACGCTCCAGCCGCCCGAGCGCATCGCCGTACGCGTCGCCGTCACCGCTTCGCCGCGGCGGCCCAGGCGGACCCGCTCGCAGGCGTGGATCCCGGCCACGAATCCCGGGACCGCGCCCAGGACGGGCACCAGGACGAAGCCCAGGAACGCCCCCGCGCCCGCGTACGCCAGCACCCGGCCGTCGATGCCGCCGGCCCGGAGCCGGCGGGGCGGCAGGGTCCAGCGGACCACCTGGGACAGGAGCAGGGCGACCGTCGCGCCGACCAGTACCCACCACGTCACGGGCCGCGGGTCCTTCAGCGCCCACCACAGGATCGCGGCCCACACCAGCCACGACCCCGGCACCCCGGGCAGCAGTACTCCGCACAGGCCGAACAGGATCACCAGTCCGGTCAGCAGGAGATCCCACGCTCCCATCTGTCCAGGGTGCCGGAGGGCGGCCGGAGGCGCAGACCAGGTGTGGGGCTCCCACCGGCCCCTCGCGTCGAACAACCGTGCCCCGTGTGCCTCATGTGCCCCATGTGTCCCGAGTGGCCGTGGTGCCGTAGGCCGCGCGGTGCCGGGAACGGATTTCCCCTGCTCCGTTCTCATCGGGTCTCATCGGGCCCGCGCGGTGGACAATGCAAGGTATGAGCGAGCAGGGGGGCAGGTCCACCGGCCACGAGGACGACTGGTGGGGGCAGTTGTACGACGGTGCCACCGCGGACACGGGCTCCGCGCCCGCGCCCGATTCCCTGGAGGACCGCTTCGACTCCGTGGCCGGCACGGTGAACGAGGGGGCGGACGGTCCGGTGGGCGAGCCGGCGCACGGAGGGCCTTCCACGGGGAACCCGTCCGGCACGCAGCCGTCCGGCACACAGTCCTCCGGTGGCCGGACGCCCCACCCGCCGCAAGGAGCACCGCCGGCCTGGCCCCCGCCGGGCCGCACGACTTCGGCGACCGGCTTTCCCGCCCCACCCGATGCCGTCCCCGGCCCCACCCCCACCGGCGCCTCCCCCGGCCCCCGGGCCCCGCGCCTCGTCCCGCCCGTGGAACCGCCGCCCTCGCCGCGCGGCCACGTGGGCTCCCGGCCGCCCACCTACGACGCCGAGCCCACCGCGCTGCCCGCCGCCGACCCCCACGCACTGGAGGACCTGGTCCCGGACACCGTGCTCGACGGCGCCCGGTACGGTTCCTGCACCCTGCGGGCCGCCTCCGTACGCGGTGACTCCGCGCGGTACCGGGGCGAACCGCGGTGGGACGCCCTGCTGACCGCCCGGTTCGGCAGCGGGGACCGGGCCCTGGTGCTGGTGGCGGTCGCCACCGGCGTACGGGGCGCCCCCGGAGCGCATCGTGCGGCCGCCGAGGCCTGCCGGTGGATCGGCAAGGCGGTGGGCCTCAGCCACGCCCGTCTGGCCGAGGACATCAGGGCGGGCCGGCGCGGTGACCTCAAGTCGGGGCTGCACCGCCTCACCGACCGCACCCTCGGCAGGCTCCGCGCGGGCGCCGCCGAGCAGGGCCTCGAACCCGAGGCGTACGCGGCCACCCTGCGCTGCCTGCTGCTGCCCGCCGACCCCGGCTGCCGGACCCGCGTCTTCTTCGGGGTCGGCGACGGCGGACTGTTCCGGCTGCGGGGCGGGGCGTGGCAGGACATCGAACCGGAGGCCGCCGAGGCCAGGGGCGGGGCCGTGCTCGGCTTCGGCTCGCCGCCCTCCGAGACCCCCGAGGGCGACCGGCTCACCATGGACCTCGGCATACCGACACCCCCGAGCCGGTACGAGCCCGCCCCCGGCCCTGCGCGCGAGCCCTTCCGTTTCCGTACGTCCGTCGCCCGCGAGGGTGACACCCTCCTGCTGTGCAGTCCTGGCCTGGCCGACCCGCTGCGCGGCGAGGAGGAACTCCGCGCCCACCTCGCCGTGCGGTGGTCCCGCCCCGGACCGCCGGGCCTCGCCGCGTTCCTCGCCGACACCCAGGTACGGGTCAAGGGATACGCGGACGACCGCACGGCCGCCGCCGTCTGGGAGGCGTGAACCCGCCGGGTGTGACTCCATGGAACCCGGACGAGGATCCAGGGATTCACGGACACCGAAGGGGCACCTGGGAACCATGGCCAAACAGAACGTCGCGGAACAGTTCGTCGACATCCTGACCCGCGCGGGAGTCAAACGCCTCTACGGCGTCGTCGGCGACAGCCTCAACCCCGTCGTCGACGCCGTGCGCCGCAACTCCGCCATCGACTGGGTCCACGTCCGGCACGAGGAGACCGCCGCCTTCGCCGCCAGTGCGGAGGCGCAGATCACCGGCAGCCTCGCCGCCTGCGCCGGCTCCTGCGGGCCCGGCAACCTCCACCTCATCAACGGGCTGTACGACGCCCACCGGTCCATGGCCCCGGTCCTCGCCCTCGCCTCGCACATCCCCTCCAGCGAGATCGGCCTCGGCTACTTCCAGGAGACCCATCCCGACCAGCTGTTCCGCGAGTGCAGCCACTACAGCGAGATGATCTCCAACCCCCAGCAGATGCCCCGGCTGCTCCAGACCGCGATCCAGAACGCGGTCGGCCGCTCCGGCGTCAGCGTCGTCACCCTCCCCGGTGACATCGCCGACCGGCAGGCCCCCGACCAGGCCGCCGAGACCGCCCTGGTCACCTCCCGCCCCTCGGTCCGCCCCGGCGACGCCGAGATCGACCGCCTGATCGACATGATCGACTCCGCCGGAAAGGTCACCCTCTTCTGCGGCAGCGGCACCCAGGGCGCGCACGCCGAGGTCATGGAACTCGCCCAGAAGATCAAGTCCCCGGTCGGGCACGCCCTGCGCGGCAAGGAATGGATCCAGTACGACAACCCGTACGACGTCGGCATGAGCGGGCTGCTCGGATACGGCGCCGCCTACGAGGCCACCCACGAGTGCGACCTGCTGATCCTGCTCGGCACCGACTTCCCGTACAACGCCTTCCTCCCCGACGACGTGAAGATCGTCCAGGTCGACGTGCGGCCCGAGCACCTCGGCCGGCGCTCGAAGCTGGACCTCGCGGTGTGGGGCGACGTGCGGGAGACGCTGCGCTGCCTGACCCCGAGGATCAAGGCCAAGGACGACCGCAGGTTCCTCGACCGGATGCTGAGGAAGCACGCGGACGCGCTGGAGGGGGTGGTGAAGGCGTACACGCGCAAGGTGGAGAAGCACGTGCCGATCCACCCCGAGTACGCGGCCTCCCTCCTGGACGAAATCGCCGACGACGACGCGGTGTTCACCGTGGACACCGGGATGTGCAACGTCTGGGCGGCCCGCTACCTCTCGCCCAACGGCCGTCGCCGGGTCATCGGTTCGTTCTCGCACGGTTCGATGGCGAACGCGCTGCCGATGGCGATCGGGGCGCAGTTCGTGGACCAGGGCCGGCAGGTCGTGTCGATGTCCGGCGACGGCGGGTTCACCATGCTCATGGGGGACTTCCTCACCCTCGTCCAGTACGACCTGCCGGTGAAGGTCGTCGTCTTCAACAACTCCTCCCTGAGCATGGTCGAGTTGGAGATGCTGGTCGCCGGGCTGCCCTCGCACGGCACCACCACCAAGAACCCGGACTTCGCCGCCGTCGCCCGCGCGTGCGGCGCGTACGGGGTGCGGGTGGAGAAGCCGAAGGACCTCGCCGGGGCACTCAGGTCCGCGTTCAAGCACAAGGGCCCGGCCCTCGTCGACGTCGTCACCGACCCCAACGCGCTGTCCATCCCGCCGAAGATCAAGGCCGAGATGGTGACCGGCTTCGCGCTGTCCGCGTCGAAGATGGTGCTGGACGGCGGGGTCGGCAGGATGCTCCAGATGGCGCGCTCCAACCTGCGCAACGTGCCGCGCCCGTGAAGGGGTTCAGTCTGTGCGGGGTGCCCAGCGGCGGTTGGAGGTGTCGTACTCGTAGCGGGGCAGCCCCGCGATGCCGCTGGTGCGGAAGGGACGGCCGCCGTCGTCGATCCGGACGGTGCCGGAGCGGCCGCCCGAGGACCAGTCCAGCTCCAGGTACCAGCGGCAGTCGCAGTCCGCGGTCCTGGCGGTCACCTCCAGCACCTCCGGATCCTTCGCGGAGACCCGGTAGGGCATGCGGACCGCCGGGATCGGCGTACCGGCGTCGTTCCCCGCGACCGCGCGGGCGATCGGCCGGTCCTTGTCCAGGTCCACCGCGAAGTACCGCGGGGTGAGGGCGCCGCCGCAGCCCTGGTCCATGGCGTACGCGTTGCCCGGAGCGGGGTCGGCGCGGCCGGTCACCCGGACCCGCAGCGCCGTGAGGACGACTGCAGTGTCCGACGTCCCCTGTACGGACAGTCTCACGATCGTCTCGCCCCCGTGCACCGCCGCCTGCGTGGCCGCCCAGGTACCGGCATCCTGCGGGACCGGGGGCGGGGGCACCTGGGCGGGCGGCTTGGCGACGACGTAGTCGTGACCGCAGCCGTACGCCCAGGCCTGGGAATCCGCGGTCCAGGCGAGAGGCGCACCGGCGGGTGCGGGGGAGCCCCCGGACGAGCCGCTGGAGGAACCGTCGGAGCCGCCCCCCGCGGAACTCCCGGAGGTGCCGCCGGGAGCGGCCGGGCCGGAGGGCCCGCGCCCGGTTCCGGAGCCGTCCGGTGAGCGCTCCGGGCGTCCGGACGAGGCGGACGCCGAGGCGGGCGGTGACGGGACACGCAGACCCGGTGCCGTGGGGTCCACGAAGGAGGTCGGTACGGAGTCGGCGGTGGCCCGGGAGGTGTCGTCGGGGGAGGAGCGGTGGCCGTCCCGCAGCGCGGCCAGCGTGCCCACGGTGGCGAGCAACGCGCACGCGACGGCCAGAACACCCGCGACGCGCGGGCGCCGGTACCAGGGGCGCGGCCGGGGGAGGGGCCGGCCGGCCGGGGGGTGAGGACCGATGACGACGCCCGCGTCCAGGCGCGGTCGATCGGTGCCGGGGACGATCCCGGAAGCGGTGTCCGTGTCCATGGCGGTGTCATCCTGGGCCCCGGCCCCGTCGCCACTGGTCGTCTCTGCGGGACGGCTGTTCGTGCGCCCGGTGACCGGAGCCGTGGTGGCAGGTGGAGTGTCCACGACCGCCGCTGCCGGCGCCTCTCCCGCTCGCGGTCGTTGCCGTATCTCGACGGCCAGGAGCCAGCGGCGGTGGAGGTCCAGGCGTTCCGCGCCCGAGGCCCCGCACAGGGCGGCGAAGCGTTCCACCGGAGCGAAGTCGAGGGGGACCGCCTCGCCCGCGCAGTAGCGGTGCAGCGTCGAGGTGTTCATGTTCAGGCGGCGGGCCAGCGAGCCGTAACTGCGGCCCGTACGTTCCTTGAGCTCCCGCAGCCGTGCCGCGAACTCGGCCACGTCGTCCTGTGCCGACACCTTCACCCCGCGCGCACTCGTCGGGCCGGACGGGCCCGGGACGGCATCCCAGGCACTTCATGTACCTGCACGTCAGACGGGCTGGGATGGTTCCATGCCCCGGGAACGGCCGCCGACGCTTGCGCCTGCCTCCCGGGACGGCAGATGCTCCTGGTGTCGCCCCGACGGCCACCGGACGGACCGTCCAGGCCATCCCGGCAGCACCCGCATCCCACCACACACTCCTCACGGGGGACACCCATGCCCATGCGCACCCGGGCCGCCGCACTCTCCGTCATCACCCTCCTCGCACTCGCCGCCGTCACGTCGCTCACCGGGCCGGCCGGAGCCGCGCCTGCCACGGACGTGGCGCCGAAGGCACAGCAGGCGAAGGCACGGCAGGCGAAGGCCGTGCCACCCAAGTTCCTCGCGGCGTCCCAGCTTCCGCCGCACCCGTCGTCCGAGTGGACGGCCGGGCCCGTCACCGACGGCTTCCCGATCGAGCTCGCCCCCTGTCTGGGAGAGGACGGCGTTCCGGCCTACGACTACCGGCACCGGGTCTTCCACACCGAACCGGACACGGGCGCCGTGCAGGCCACGGTCGTGACGGGCTCGGCCGCCCAGGGCAAGGCACTGGCCGCCCTGATCAACAAGAGGATCCGTTCCTGCGCGGACCGCATCGAGCAGTCGGACCCGGAGACCGGGGCCGAGGGCCGGTACTACGGCTCGCTGCCGGTCGAGGAGGGCGCACAGGTCCACGGGCTGCACACCCGTGCCTCCTGGGGCGCCACCGACATCCACCTGCTGTCGGTGGGACGCGACGGCAGGACGGTCACCATCGTGAGCTGGGGGCAGATGGGCGACTTCGGCAACGCCCCGGTGGCCGCCTTCAAGAAGACGACGACCAAGGCCGTCAACAGGCTGTACTGACACCGACGTCCGGAGGGGAACTGTCCGGAAGTGAGCTGTCCGGAGGGGAACTGTCCGGAAGAGCGTGGTCCGCAACGGGCCGCACGACCACCGCGGACCCGGGGCCGTCCTCTCGCCACGGGGGTCGGGAGGACGGCCCCGCACACGTGTGTGGCCGTTGAAGTTCGGCCAATATCCGGCTTTGACGACGCCTTGTGACCGCCGCATGACTGCCGCGTGGGTGACAGGGCATGGATTCTCCCGGACATGTTCGAGCCGCAGGGGGAATCGACACCGGAACGTGGGCGGGGGCCATGAGAAGGCAGGCACAGGGGGGTTGTCCCGGCGCGGCCGGGACCGGCTCGGTGACGACCGTGGACGGGACGGCCGACGGGGACGCGGCGCAGACACCGAAGGCGGCCCGGCTGCAACGTCGGCTGGGGCGCGCGGACCTGCGGGCGGTGCCCGAGTCCCGCCACGACCTACGACACATGCTCAGGCACTGGGGGAGGCCAGGACAGTCGGAGACGGCGGAGCTCCTCACCACCGAGCTCGTCACCAACGCCCTGATCCACACCGACCGGGCGGCGGTCCTGACGGCCACCGTCGGACCTCGCGGATTACGGGTCGAGGTACGGGACTTCGTGGACCACGAACCCCGGCCGCGGGTACCGGCCGCCGACGACGGTACGCACGGCCGTGGACTGGTCCTGGTCGAGTCCCTCGCCGACGCGTGGGGGATCAGGGCGCACGGGGTGGGCAAGGCGGTCTGGTTCGAACTCGAGACGGACGCCGCCTGATACCGGCACCGGCACCGACGCACCCGACGGGACGGGGTACGGCCCGTGCGGCCGTACCCCGTCCCGTCGAGTGCCCCGTCCCGCCCGCGTCAGCCGAACTGCTGCTCCAGGTCCTTGAGCTTGCGCTCGAGGGAGTCCAGACGCGGCAGCGCCTGGGTGTCGTCCTCCGCGGTGAGGTCGACGGTCATCGGGTCGGAACGCCCGCGTACCGGCTGCAGGGACGGACGCGAGCGCACGGGCAGGACGGCCTCCGGCGCCGCTATGGCAGGCTCCTTGGTCGCCATGTCGTCCGCCCGCTCCACGGTCGGGGCCTCCATGGGATGGCCACCGCCGCCCACGAGAGCGCGGTGGCCCCGGCTGATGGCCTTCAAGCGCGCCCGCTCCACCCGCTCCTGGTCGCGCCGGCGCCGGCGTGTCTCGTCCTTCTGGCGCTGGTCCTCGCGGACCTCCTCGACCGCTTCGTCGAGGCTGCGTACGCCCTCCAGCAGCATCAGCGACCAGGCACGGTACGTCTCCCGGGGAGCCCGCAGCCAGCGGACGATCCGGATCTGCGGCAACGGACGCGGCACCAGGCCCTGTTCGCGCAGGGCGGCCCGGCGGGTCTGCTTCAGCGCGCGGTCGAACAGCACGGCCGCCGACAGGGACATGCCCGCGAAGAAGTGCGGAGCGCCCGCGTGCCCCACGCCCCGGGGAGCGTGCACCCAGTTGAACCAGGCCGCGGCGAACGCGAAGGTCCACACGAGTATGCGGGAGCCGAGCGCCGCGTCACCGTGGCTGGCCTCGCGCACGGCGAGCACCGAGCAGAACATCGCCGCGCCGTCCAGACCGAAGGGCACGAGGTACTGCCAGCCGCCGGACAGGCCGAGGTTCTGCTCGCCGAAGCCGACCAGACCGTGGAAGGAGAGCGCTGCCGCCACCGCGGCACAGCAGAACAGCAGGATGTAGGAGACGGTGCCGTACAGAGCCTCCTTGCGCCTGCGGCGCTCCTCGCTGCGCTCCCACGAGTCGTCCGCGCTCGTGTCCTTGACCGAGGAGCGCTTGCCGCGCGCGAGCACCGCCACCGCCGCCAGCATGCCCAGGAGCAGCACGGCGCCCGGAAGCAGCCAGTTCAGCGATATGTCGGTCAGTCTCATCTAGGGGTCCCTTGCATTGGGATAGGGCGTAACGCCCGCCATAGTGGCCCAATCCCGCCGTTCCTCTGGGGATTTCGGGGCAAGTGGTCGCCATTAGAGGTGCGAGGGGATGCCCAGGGCGGCGTTCTGTTGGAACTGACGCGCGAGGGGCGGGAGTTGGGTTCGAATGAGACTACCCGTACGGGTGGTTCCGTGAGTACACCTCGCAACGGGCGAGGGAATCGTGAAGACCCTGTGACCTTCGTGGTGGTGCGGAGCCGGCGGATCCAGTGGGCGGACGGGCGGGGCGGCGAGGGGCGCGCCGAGTGGCGCGGCGTCAGCTCGCCTTCGCCACCGGCATGGTGGTGACCTCGGTGGGCATGCTGATGACCTTGCCGGTGGCCGCCTTCTCGCTCACCCTTCCGGTGCCGCAGGTGCGCGGGCAGGTGGCGCAGACGTCGTCGGGGCGCAGGGTGTAGAACATGCAGCAGCTGATCCGGTCCCGGGTGTGCGTGGCCTGGCCGTCGGGCCCCGTGGCCGGGCGGAAACCCGCCGAGCCGACGTACGGCTTGGTGGCGCCCGGCAGCAGCAGTTCCAGCTCCCGCAGGGCCCGCTCCTCCTCGCCGAGGAGTTGCCCGATGTACCGCAGGCTCTCCACGACCTCGTCGGTCGCCATGCCCCACAGGGCGCGGCCGCGACGGCGCATCCTCGGGCCGAAGCCCGTGAGGACGGGTCCGAGGTGTTCGGCGACGGCGGCGCGCACCTCGGCGCGCAGGGCCTCCTCGTCCACCACCACGCGGGCGCCGGGCAGCGCGGCCGCCGGGTCGTGCGGAAGGCAGGCGAAGGTGTGGGGGCGTACGGCCATGCGGCCCACGGCGAGTCCGGCGGCGACACGGTCGAAGGAGACGTGGGTCACGGGGTAACGGGGCACGCGGCGGTGCAGGAACCACGGCACGGTGATCAGCAGACAGGCGGGCCAGGCGTAGCGGTGCAGGCCGAAGCTGGCGACCACGTCGGGGCGGGCCTGCTGTCCGTAGTCCCGCAGTACCTGGCTGTCGTCCCAGGCCAGGAAGGCGTCCAGCGCGGAGCCGCCGTCCCCCTCGGCCAGCGCGTCGGCGGACACCCAGGCGCCCTCCCGGGGTACTTCCTCGTCGGCGGCGAGCTCCGTGACGGCGAATGCCGGGAAGGCCTCCGCCAGGCGGGCGTACGCGTCCGCGACGGCCGAACCGGTCGCTGCCATGGGACCACCCCTTCACGTGTCGCCGAACCGGCCCGACGCCGGGCCGGTAAAGGTAAGGCTCACCTTACCCAAGATCTTCGAGATGTGAAGCGGGGGCCCGTGCCCGTATGGTGCGTGACGGGCAAACGACAAACCGCCGTAATGACCCCACGTACCGAAACGTCCCGAGGAGGACCCCGTGAGGCAGGGCGCGAAGGGCTTCGCAGGGGCGGGTGGCACCGGGACCGGGCGGGACGGCACGGGCGCGGGCGGAGGCAGGGGACCGGCCCGGTCCGGCGTACGGAGCGGCGGAGCCGACGCCGCACCCGGCCGGGACGACGCCGTACGCGGTGAGCACACCCGCGGCGAACCGCCCGCCGTCCTTCCCCGGCCCCGCACACCCCTCCAGCGGTCCTCCGTGCGCGGGCAGGTCCTCGCCGCGCTGCGCACCGCGCTGGTGACGGGCGACCTGCGGCCCGGCGCGGTGTACTCCGCGCCGGTGCTGGCCGAGCGGTTCGGGGTCTCCGCGACACCCGTCCGGGAGGCCATGCAGCAGCTCACCCTCGAGGGCGCGGTCGAGGTCGTGCCCAACCGGGGCTTCAGGGTCGTCGAACGGGGCGACCGGGAGCTCGCCGAACTGGCCGAGGTCCGGGCGCTGATCGAGGTCCCGGTGATGCTGCGGCTGGCCGCTACGGTGCCCGCCGAACGCTGGGCCGGACTGCGCCCCCTCGCCGAGGCCACCGTCCGGGCCGCCTCCTCCGGCTGCCGGGCCACGTACGCCGAGTCCGACCGGGCCTTCCACCGCGCGGTGCTCGCCCTCGCGGGCAACGAACAACTGGTCCGCATCGCCGAGGACCTCCACCGCCGCGCCCAGTGGCCCCTGGCCGGCAGCGCCCCCGGGGTGCGGGGCCGCGCGGAGCTGATCGCCGACGCGCACGAACACACGGCTCTGCTCGACGCGTTGACCGTCGGCGATCTGGACGTGGTCCGGTCGCTGGTGGGGGAGCACTTCAACGGGGCGGGCTGAGCGGTCGGCGCCGGTGGTGCCCCTCCCGCCTCCGCCGCCGCCCCGTTCCGTCCCTGGGGGCCGTGCCCCCGGATTACCTCGACGCGTTGACCGTCGGCGATCTGGACGTGGTCCGGTCGCTGGTGGGGGGGCGCTTCAACGGGGCGGGCGGTGATGCCCCTCCCGCCTCCGCCGCCCCGTCCCGCCCTGTCTCCGCCGCCCCGTCCCCTCCCGCCTCCGACCCGCCCCGTTCCCTCCCTGGGGGAGCGCCCCCAGACCCCCTTCAGATCCGAACGGGCCTCGTCCTCGAACGCCGGACGGGCCGGGTGCGGCCGAGGTCGTCATGCCGTTGCCGCGCCCGGGCTCTGCGGTGCCAGCTGGCGGGACAGCCAGGTGGGGACGCCGCCGAGCAGGCGCAGCAGCCGACGGGCCTCCTCGCGCAGACGGGACGCCTCCGGCTCGGTCTCCGTGTCGGCGAGGGAGACCAGGGCCGGGGCTGTGCCGACCAGATAGCCCAACTCCTCGCGGATCCGCAGCGACTCGGCGAAGCCGTGCCGCGCCTCCGCCAACTCGCCCTCCCGCAGGGCGAGTCCGGCGAGGTGGCGCCAGGTGCCGGAGAGCAGCAGTGGATCGGCGTGCGTGGTGGCGCCCGCGTGGGCGCGGCGGTACGCGGCACGCGCCGACTGCGGGGAGCGGGCCAGGTTCTCGGCGATCAGCCCGCGCCGGAAGTCCAGCAGTGCCCGTGCCGGGGCTCCCGGAGGGATCAGCGCCGCCGCGCGCCCGAGCGCGGCCCGCGCCTCGTCGGCCCGGTCGCGCACCGCGAGCAGGGTGGCGGCGTAGGCCAGGTACCCGCGTTCACAGGCCGCGGCACCCCGTTCGTCATCGGTGTCGGCCAGCGCCTCGGCCGTCCGCAGCGCGTCCTCGGCCTCGCCCCAGCCCGCCTCCGTGTACAGGCACCGCTCCACCAGGAGCGACGACCGCTGCAGCGCCGCGGCCGGGGTGCTCGGGGTGAGCAGGGCGGCGGCGTCGGCCCAGCAGGCGCGTGAGCGCAACCGCCATACCGCGGTCTGGAGGGGATCGTCACCAGCGGTCGTTCCGTTACCAGACATGGCGGTGTGCGCCACGTTGCCCTCCCCGAGCACGCCATCGAGCTGTTGAGTGGTGGCCGCATCTCAGCACGAACAACGGGGCCGGGCCAAGAGGGTGGGTGAAGGATTTCACAAAGTCGTGGATCAACGGGCCCGAACGGTGGACTGCCCGACGGCGCCCGCGACTCCCCACCGGCGCACGCCCTCACCACGCGCCACCCCCGCCCCGCGAACTCCGGCCGGCCGTCCGGCCGTCAGCTCATGCGCAGGGCCAGGAAGAAGTCCAGCTTGTCCTCCAGGCGGGACAGGTCACGGCCCGTCAGCTGCTCGATGCGCCCCACCCGGTACCGCAGCGTGTTGACGTGCAGGTGCAGCCGGGCGGCGCAGCGGGTCCAGGAACCGTCGCAGTCCAAGAAGGCCTCCAGCGTGGGGATCAGTTCGGCGCGGTGGCGCCGGTCGTAGTCCCGCAGCGGGCCCAGGAGACGCGCGGTGAAGGCCCGCCGTACGTCGTCGGGGACGAACGGGAGCAGCAGGACGTGCGAGGCCAGCTCGTGGTGGCCGGCCGCGCAGACCCGGCCCGGCCGCGCCGCGGCCACGCGCCGCGCGTGCCGGGCCTCCTCCAGGGCCCCGCGCAGCCCCTCCGCCGAGTGCACGGCCGCGCTGACCCCGAGGGTGAGCCGCCCGTCGCCGTCCAGGCCTGCCGTCAGCGGCTCCCGTACGGACTCCAGCAGCACGTCGGCGAGAAGTCCCCGCCCCTCGGCACCCTCGTGCTCGCCGGCCACCGCGGGCAGCGGGACGAGCGCGACCGCCTCGTCCCCGGTGTGCGCCACCGCGATCCGGTCGGAGTGCTCGGGCCCCGTCGACGAGGGGTCGACCAGGATCTCCTCGAGCAGCGCCTGCGCCGCCGCCCCGTCCCCGGACCCGCCGCCGTCCCAGTCGACCCGCGCGACGACCACCTGCCAGTGCGGCGCGGCCCCGGGAGCGGGCACCAGCACCGGCGCCGCCACCCGGAGCCGGGCCGCGACCTCGGCCGGCGCCGCGCCCGCCTGCACCAGCTCCAGCACCTCCTGCGCGAGCCGGCGCCGTACCGTGCGCGCCGCGTTCCGGCGGTCCCGCTCGACCGCGATCAGCTGGGTGACCCCGTACAGCAGGTCCAGTCGCTCCTCGGCCCAGTCCCCGGCGTCCGCCTCGACCACCAGCAGCCAGTCCGACAGCACCGTCTCCCTGCCGTCCCTGCCGTCCCGCAGCTCCGGCGAGGCCGGTGTGCCCGGCCCGCCCGGCCCGGGCTGTGCGGGCTGCGGGGCTTGTGCGGCCTGCGGAGCGGCCGTCACCGTCCGGCCCGTGAGTCCACCGCCGCGCACCGGGAAGAGGCTGTACGTCGTCCGGTCGTCCAGGGTCACCCGGAGCGGGCCGCCGCGGTCGCCGCGGGCGGCGGCCAGCTGCTCCGACGCGAGCCGCACGCACACGTCGTCGGGCAGCCGCGGCCCCGCCTCCGAACCCGCGATCAGCCGCCCGGTCGGTGAGAGCACCCACGCCCGCAGGTCCAGGTCGGTGCCGAGCAGGTCGAGCACCGCGTCCGGGCCGCTGCCCGCCGGGCCCGACGTCATCAGCCGCCGGTGCCGGTCCACCACGGCCGCGAGGTCCCCGGCCCGTTCGCCGGACACCTGCCGTACGACATGCTCGGTGACCGTCGCGAAGGCCACCGACTCGTGCACCGCGAACAGCGGCAGCCGGTGTCGCGCACAGGCCACGACCAGGTCCTCCGGGACGGTGCCCAGCTCCGCCTCGCCGGCCGCCAGGGCGACGACCCCCGCCTTCACCAGACGCCGTACGAACGGTTCGGAGTCGGCGGCGTCCCGGCGCCAGGCCAGACCGGAGAGCACGAGTTCCCCGCCGGAGAGGTAGCGGCTGGGGTCCCGCAGGTCGGTGGTCATCACCCTGTGCACGGTGCGGTCCAGCTCGTCCTCGCCGCCGAGCAGCGCGAGCCCCAGCGCGTCGGTCTCCAGCAGTGCGCGCAGCCGCATTCTCGTCGCCGCCGTTCCCTGTCTCGATGTGTACCGATGTCTACGATGGGCCTGTGGGGACCCGCTCACAGGCCGTGGACGGTCCGCGGGGGGCTTCCCCGCAGCGCCCGGGTGAGTGGCCGATCCGGCACGGTCGCCCGTCCCCCCCGGACTGTGTACTCCGTCTCTTCCGTGTCCGTTGTTTCCGGAGGAAGACAAGGAGGTTACTGAGGTCCTCTTTTCATACGAATCTACAAGATGCCCCCGCTGGCCAGGCAACTCCTTCATGTCTTTCGTGACTGACCCGGGTGGAGCAGCGGGCGGTGTACTGAGGCCACTCCGCGTGAATCCCCTCTGCACGAGCCGGACCCGCCGCACCCGGACTGGCTCGATCCGTACGAGCCACGAGACGAAGAAGAGAGCCGGTCATGGACTTCCTTCGCCCCGCCAGCTGGGAGGAGGCGCTCGCCGCGAAGGCCGAGCACCCCACCGCCGTGCCGATCGCGGGTGGCACCGACGTGATGGTCGAGATCAACTTCGACCACCGCAGGCCCGAGTACCTCATGGACCTCAACCGCATCGGCGACCTCACCGAGTGGGAGGTCGGGGAGGACACCGTACGGCTCGGCGCCTCCGTCCCGTACACGAGGATCATGGAACACCTGCGGGCCGAACTGCCGGGCCTCGCCCTCGCCGCCCGCACCGTCGCCTCCCCGCAGATCCGCAACCGCGGCGGGGTCGGCGGCAACCTCGGCACCGCCTCCCCGGCCGGCGACGCCCACCCGGCACTGCTCGCCGCCGGCGCCGAGGTCGAGGCCGCATCGGTGCGCGGGTCCCGCCGCATCCCGATCGACGCCTTCTACACCGGCGTGAAGCGCAACGCGCTGGCACCCGACGAGCTGATCCGCGCCGTCCACATCAAGAAGGCCGACGGACCGCAGCAGTTCTCGAAGGTCGGCACCCGCAACGCGATGGTCATCGCCGTGTGCGCGTTCGGCCTGGCCCTGCACCCCGGCACCCGCACGGTCCGCACCGGCATCGGTTCGGCGGCGCCCACCCCCGTACGGGCCACCGCCGCCGAGGATTTCCTGAAGGCGGCGCTCGACGAGGGCGGCCTCTGGGACAACGGGAGGACCGTCCCGCCGTCGGTGGCCCAGCAGTTCGCCGACCTCTGCTCCGCCGCCTGCAACCCGGTCGACGACGTCCGCGGCACCGCGGGCTACCGCCGGCACGCGGTCGGCGTCATGGCCCGCCGCACACTGACCTGGACCTGGGAGTCGTACCGCGGCACCCGCCGTCTCACCGAGGGAGCCGCGTGATGCGTGTCCACTTCACGGTCAACGGACGGCCCCAGGAGGCCGACGACGTGTGGGAGGGCGAGTCCCTGCTGTACGTGCTGCGCGAGCGGCTCGGCCTGCCCGGGTCCAAGAACGCCTGCGAACAGGGCGAGTGCGGCTCCTGCACGGTGCGCCTCGACGGCGTCCCGGTGTGCTCCTGCCTCGTCGCCGCCGGCCAGGCCGAGGGGCGTGAGATCGTCACGGTCGAAGGACTGGCCGACCTCGCCCGCCAGCGCCCCCGCGGCGCGCGGGACGGTGCCGGCGGCGGTGCCGTCGAGGGCGCGGAACTCGCCCCGATCCAGCAGGCGTTCATCGACGCCGGTGCCGTCCAGTGCGGCTTCTGCACCCCGGGCCTGCTGGTCGCCGCCGACGAGATGCTGGAGCACAACCCCAGCCCCGGCGACGCCGACATCCGCGAGGCGCTCTCGGGCAACCTGTGCCGCTGCACGGGCTACGAGAAGATCCTGGACGCGGTCCGCCTCGCGGCCGCCCGCCGGTCCGAGAGGGGCTGAGCATGCCGACGAACGGTGTTCCCACCAAGATCACGCAGGGCTCCGCGACCAAGGGCGGCATCGGAGAGTCCACCCTCCGCCCCGACGGAACCCTCAAGGTCACCGGCGAGTTCGCGTACTCCTCCGACCTGTGGCACGAGGACATGCTCTGGGGCCAGATCCTGCGCTCCACGGTCGCGCACGCCGAGATCGTGTCCATCGACACGAGCGAGGCGCTCGCCACCCCGGGCGTTTACGCCGTGATGACGTACGACGACCTGCCGACCGACGTGAAGAACTACGGCCTGGAGATCCAGGACACCCCGGTCCTCGCGCACGGCAAGGTCCGCCACCACGGCGAGCCCGTCGCGATCGTCGCCGCCGACCACCCGGAGACCGCCCGCCGCGCCGCCGCCAGGATCAAGGTCGACTACCGCGAACTTCCCGTCGTCACCGACGAGGCCTCCGCCACCGCCCCCGACGCGCCCCTCGTCCACGAGCACCGCGACGACCACCACAGCCACCACGTCGCCCACCCCAACATCGTCCACCGCCAGCCCGTCGTGCGCGGCGACGTGGCACGGGCCCGCGGGCGCGCCGACGTCGTCGTCGAGGGCGAGTACACCTTCGGCATGCAGGACCAGGCCTTCCTCGGCCCCGAGTCCGGACTCGCCGTCCCCGAGGAGGACGGCGGCGTCCACCTCCACATCGCCACCCAGTGGCTCCACTCCGACCGGCGCCAGATGGCGCCCGTCCTCGGCCTGCCCGAGGACAAGGTACGGATGACCCTGGCCGGTGTCGGTGGCGCGTTCGGCGGCCGCGAGGACCTGTCCATGCAGATCCACGCGTGCCTGCTCGCCCTGCGCACCGGCAAGCCCGTCAAGATCGTCTACAACCGTTTCGAGTCCTTCTTCGGACACGTCCACCGCCACCCGGCCAAGCTCCTCTACGAGCACGGCGCCACCCGCGACGGCAGGCTGACCCACGTCACGTGCCGCATCGTCCTCGACGGCGGCGCGTACGCCTCCGCCTCCCCGGCCGTGGTCGGCAACGCCGCCTCCCTCGGCATCGGGCCGTACGTCGTGGACGACGTCGAGATCGAAGCCCTCGCCCTCTACACCAACAACCCGCCCTGCGGCGCGATGCGCGGCTTCGGCGCGGTCCAGGCGTGCTTCGCCTACGAGGCGCAGATGGACAAGCTGGCCGGGCGACTGGGCCTGGACCCGGTGGAGTTCAGGCGGCTCAACGCCATGGAGCGGGGCACCGTCATGCCCACCGGGCAGGTCGTCGACTCCCCGGCGCCGGTCGCCGAACTCCTGCGCCGCGTCAAGGCGATGCCGATGCCGCCCGAGCGGCAGTGGGAGAGCAGCGAGGGCGCCGACGTGCGCCAGCTGCCCGGCGGCCTGTCCAACACGACCCACGGTGAAGGCGTCGTACGCGGCGTCGGCTACGCGGTCGGCATCAAGAACGTCGGTTTCTCCGAGGGCTTCGACGACTACTCCACCGCACGCGTGCGGATGGAGGTGGTCGGCGGCCGGCCCGTGGCCACCGTGCACACCGCGATGGCGGAGGTCGGCCAGGGCGGAGTCACCGTCCACGCCCAGATCGCCCGGACCGAGCTGGGTGTCGGCCAGGTGACCATCCGTCCCGCCGACACCCGGGTGGGCTCGGCCGGTTCGACCTCCGCGTCCCGGCAGACGTACGTCACCGGGGGAGCGGTCAAAAACGCCTGCGCACTCGTCCGGGAGCAGGTCCTGGAGCTCGGCCGGCGCAGGTTCGGCCCGCACCACCCGGCGTGGGCGACGGCCGAACTGCTGCTGGAGGGCGGCAAGGTCGTCACCGAAGGGGGCGAGGTGCTGGCCGATCTCGTGGACGTCCTCGGGGACGAGGCCGTCGAGGTGGAGGAGGAGTGGCGGCCCCGGCCGACCGAACCCTTCGACCTGCGCACCGGCCAGGGCAACGGCCACGTCCAGTACACCTTCGCCGCACACCGCGCCGTCGTCGAGGTCGACACCGAACTCGGTCTCGTCAAGGTGATCGAACTGGCCTGCGCCCAGGACGTCGGCAAGGCGCTCAACCCGCTGTCCGTCATCGGCCAGATCCAGGGCGGCACCACCCAGGGCCTGGGCGTGGCGGTCATGGAGGAGATCGTCGTCGACCCGAGGACGGCGAAGGTGCGCAACCCCTCCTTCACCGACTACCTCATCCCCACCATCCTCGACACGCCGGTCATCCCCGTCGACGTGCTCGAACTCGCCGACGACCACGCGCCGTACGGGCTGCGCGGCGTCGGCGAGGCCCCCACCCTCTCCTCCACCCCGGCGGTCCTCGCGGCCGTCCGGGACGCGACCGGACTTGAGCTGAACCGCACACCGGTCCGCCCGGAACACCTCGTCCGAACCGTGTGACGCGCCCACCGGTGCGGGGCAGCCGCCCGGGACCGGCCGGCCCCGACCGCCCCCGAAGCCCGCGGGCCCGCAGGCCCCTGCCGAGGAGACCGAGAGATGCTGGACATCGCCGAGGAACTGCACCGGTGGGCCGGGCAGGGCCGTGACTTCGCGGTCGCCACCGTCGTGGCGGTCACCGGCAGCGGACCCCGCGGGCCCGGCGCCGCCCTGGCGGTGGACACCGACGGCACGGCCGTCGGCTCGGTCTCCGGCGGCTGCGTCGAGGGCGCGGTGTACGAGCTGTGCCGACAGGCCCTCCGGGACGGCGGAACCGTCCTCGAACGCTTCCGCCACAGCGACGAGGACGCCTTCGCCGCCGGTCTGACCTGCGGCGGCGTCATCGACGTCCTCGTCACACCGGTACGGACGGCCGACCCCGACCGCCCGGTGCTCGCGTCCGCGCTCGCCGCCGCCGCGCGCGGTGAGGCGGCCGCCGTGGCGCGCATCGTGAGCGGCCCGCCCGGCCTGATGGGCCGCGCGCTCACGGTCCGCCCGGACGGCTCGTACGAGGGCGGCTTCGGCGCCCACCCGGAACTGGACCGCACGGCGGTGGCGGAGGCAGGCGCGCTGCTGGACGCGGGCCGCACCGGCACCCTGGAGATCGGCGCGGAGGGCTCGCGCTGCGGTGCCCCGGTGACGGTGCTGGTCGAGTCGTCGGTGCCACCGCCCCGGATGATCGTCTTCGGCGCGATCGACTTCGCGTCGGCGCTGGTCCGGGCCGGTGCCTTCCTCGGCCACCACGTCACCGTGTGCGACGCGCGCCCCGTGTTCGCCACCCGGGCACGCTTCCCGGAGGCCGACGAGATCGTCGTCGACTGGCCGCACCGGTACCTGGAGCGCACCGAGGTCGACGCGCGTACGGTCCTGTGCGTCCTGACCCACGACGCCAAGTTCGACGTACCGCTCCTGCGGCTCGCGCTGCGCCTCCCGGTCGCCTACGTGGGTGCGATGGGCTCCCGCCGCACCCACCTGGACCGTGACGCCCGCCTGCGCGAGGCCGGCGTCACCGACCGGGAACTGGCCCGCCTGCACTCACCGATCGGCCTCGACCTCGGCGCCCGCACCCCCGAGGAGACGGCCGTGTCCATCGCCGCCGAGATCGTCGCCGCCCGCCGAGGCGGCACCGGCCGCCCCCTCACGGGTGCCCGCACCCCGATCCATCGTGACTGCGACCGCGACAGCGGCGGTGACCCCGATCGTGCCTCTGCCTCCGCGTCCGTCGCCGGGACCGGTCCGACGGTGTGACGGACGGAGAGACGCCGCCGGCGCGGACGCCCCCGCCCGCCGTCACGGCTGCCGCAGCAGGGTGTTCACCGCCCGGCCGAACATCCGGCGGGAGACGGCCCGCAGGGCCGGGTCGCAGAAGCCGGGCAGGAAGCGGACGCGCAGGTCCTCCCGCCACAGCACCCGGGTGCGGCCCCCCGGTCCCGGACGGACCTCGATCTCCGCCCAGCCCCTGACCACGCGGCCCCGCTTCTCCAGCCGGCACAGGCCGGGAGAACCGTCGGAGGGGGGTCGCCAGACGGTCACCTCCATCCGGTCGTCGAAGGCGACCGGGCCGAGGCCCGACCGGGCGACGAAGACCGTGCCCTCACCGGTGGGCGGGGGAGTGGTCACGGTGACCCGGGTGAACGGGACCGCCGCCCCGTGGCGGGACCACTCCGTGAGCCGACGCCAGGCCTCGTCGAGCGGGAGGGGCGCCGTGCGCTGGAGATGGAAGGTGGCCACAGGGGGATCCTAGGCAATCAGGGCGGGCCGGCGGGCCGACAGGGAGCGCACCACCCGCCTGGCCCAGTCGGCCCGTGGGCTCACCGGAGGGCCGGCGCGGGCCGGGACCACCGCCGAGGGAGGGGGAACGGATGCCGCAGGTCATGCACCCGGACACGGCGTACGACAACCGCTTCGGAGCCGTACGCCGATGACGGGACGCCGGGGGAGTGGAGAGGGGGCGTTGCGGGCTGCTCGTGGAAGCCCGCAACGCCCCCTGGCAATCACCTGAGGGGTACTCAGGACATCAGGTGGCGGCGATCACATCAGTGGTCGCGGCGGTCTTCGTGCTGCGGACGAGCCCGGACATCGGTCTCCTCATCGGTCGCCGGTGGGGATCGCGCGGGGTGGGGGTTCGCACGAGGACCGGACTGCCGGCCCCGTGTGCCCGGCGAGCGGCACACCACTACGCTACGAGCCGGAGCGCGCTCCCCCAATGAGGGAACCCCCTAAGGGAGTTGCACAGGGAAAACCCTCGGTCCCCGGGGTCACTCCGTGCGGCGCCCCGCCGCCAGGCGGACGATGTCCACCCTCGACCGGATGCCCAGTTTCCGGTACACCCGGGTGAGCGTCGCCTCGACCGTCTTGACGCTGACGAACAGACGGGCGGCGATCTCCCGGTTGGTGGCGCCCTCCATCACCAGCGAGGCGACCTGCCGTTCCATCGAGGCGAGGCCGTCCAGCGCCGCCGAGGTGGCCGCGGGCACCGCCTCCGGCTCCACCGGGCCGGCGGCCACGGCCGCGTCCACCTGCCGCAGCCAGGGCAGCGCGCGGCAGCGCCTGAACAGCCGGGCGGCCTCGTCGTACGGGACATGACCCGGGGCAGCCCCCGGGCGCCGGGCGCGCAGCCGGGCCAGCGCGAACGCGGCCCGCGCCTCCTCCAGCCCGTGCCCCAGCCGCCCCAGCCGATCCTGCGCCGACGCCAACTGCTCCTGCGCGGCCTCGTGTTCCCCGCGGGCCGCCCGCACCAGCGCCTCCGCGCGGTCCAGTACGGCGAGGACGCCCGCACGGTCCAGCCGCAACGCGTGCACCCGCGTGAGGTTGATGAGTTCCTGCGCCTCGCCCGGCTCACCGATCCGGACCAGCGCCTCGGCGAGATCGCCGTGCCAGCGGCCCCGCGCGGGGTCGATGATGCCCATGCCCTGCTCCAGCTCCCGCACCCGGCGCAGAGAGCGGACGGAACCCGCCGCGTCCCCGGCGGCCAACTGGGCGTAGCCGAAGGCGGCCAGGGCGCGCGAGAGGTACATCTGGTCGCCGTCCACCTCGGCGTGGTCCGCGGCCTCCCGCGCCAGCACCAGCGCCCGCTCCACGTCCCCGCCACAGGCCTCCGCGAGCGAGGCCAGCATCGCCGAGGCACCCTCCCCGATCCCGGAGTCCCGGGCCAGCCGCAGGCTCTCCCGGGCCAGGTCCAGGGCGCGGCCGCAGTGCCCGGAGCGCAGCTCCGTGTCGGCCAGGAAGCGCAGGAAGTGCACCTCGCTCTCGACCATGCCGCGCCGCCGCGCCTCACGCAGCAGCCCGGTGATGCTCTTGCGGGCCTCGGGCAGCTGGTCGCTCATGAGCAGCCAGCGGAACCTGGCCATGCCCGCGCCGTTGTGGTGGCAGGCCACATACGGGTCCTGGGGTTCCCTCAGGGCCCGCTTGATGGTGGCCGGGGCGTCGGGGTGGCCCATCAGCGTCTCGGTGGACGACTGGAAGGACAGCGCCATCAGCTCGGTGCGCCGGTCCTTGCCCCGCGCCGCCAGGTCCGCCGCGTGCGCGGCCTCCCGCCGGGCCTTGTCGAAGTCTCCGTCGACCACCAGTTCCCGCCAGGCCAGCTGGTAGTGGACCAGGGCGAGCAGCCGCGGGTCGTCGCCCGCGTCGGCCAGCACCTGCGGGAAGACCGCGTCGACCTCACCGAGCGCCTGCCCGGCCGCCTCGATGACCACCATCCACGCACGCACCCGCTCCGCGGGCGCCGTGGCCCGGGTCAGCACCTCGCGCGCGATGTCCCGGGCGAGATCCGCCTCTCCCGCGATGATGGCGTCCTCGGCGGCCTGCAGCCGCCGTTCGTCCGGGCCCGGCGTGCCGTCGGCTGTGTCGGCCGGGGTGCGGCGGGCGGCCAGCAGCCCCAGCGAGGCGGCGATCGAGGGCGCCCCGCGGTCCCGGGCCAGCGTGGCGGCCTCGGCGAGCCGGGCCGCCACCTGCGGGTCGGTGCCGGTCGTGGCGAGCGCCAGATGCCGGGCCCGCTCGATGGGGTCGGACGCCGCCGTGGACAGCGCCGCGTGAGCGGCCCGCCGCTCGTGCGCGGGGGCCTCCGCGTACAGCGCGGCCGAGATCAGCGGATGCGCGAACCGCAGCGCCGGCTCCTCCGGGTCCGTCGCCAGCAGCCCCAGCGCGGCGGCCTGGGCCGTCTCCTCCTCGGCGTGGTCCCGGCCGGCCGCGTGCAGCAGCGTCGCCGTGGGGCGGGCACCGGCGCTGGCCACCAGCAGGGTGCGGCGCGCGTCGTCCGACAGCATCTCCAGCCGGCTGAGGACCAGGGCACGCAGCGAGGTCGGCACCGGCAGCGGCTCGCCGGGGCGCGGCCGGGCCGGGCTCTCGGCCAGGGCACGGCCCAGTTCGAGGGCGAACAGCGGGTTGCCGTCACTGGTGCGGTGGATGTCACGGACCGTGGTGCGGGACAGGCCCGTGTAGCCGCGGTGGTCGAGCAGCGCGGACACCTGGGCACGGGAGAACGGGCCCAGCCGCACCACGTGGGTGTCCGGCGGGCAGGCCCGCAGATGACGGTCGTACTCCTGCCCTCCGGTGCCCTCGGCCCGCACCGCGCACAGCATCTGCACGGGCGCGTCGCCCAGGCGCCGGGCGGCGAAGCCCAGCAGCTCCGTGCTGGCCGAGTCCAGCCACTGCAGATCGTCCGCGACGACCAGGACCGGCCCCTCGGTGGCCAGCGCCCGCAGCGTGGACAGCACCGCCAGGCGCAGCGCGAGCCCGTCCCGCTGGAGCGTGGACTCGCCGCGGCCGGTGAGCGCCGACTCCAGCGCGGTGCGCTGCGCGGCGGGCAGCGCACCGGACACCCTCTCGAGGACCAGACCGAACAGGTCCGCCAGCGCCAGGAACGGAAGGTGGGATTCGGACTCCGTGGCGGAGCAGCGCAACACCGTGTGCGCCCCGCCCGCGTTTTCCGCCGCAAGTGCCCGCAGCACGGTCGATTTACCTATTCCGGCGGGCCCGTGCAGCAGCACGCTGCCCCCGCGGGCCAGCTGCTCGCGCGCTTCGGCAAACGGTTCCTCCCTGCCGATGACCAGGTCGGAGCGGCACCTGGCAGGATTCCTGAAGTCCCGGCGCACGGTCACCGCTCCCTCCTGTGTCGTGTCCTGGCCAATATTAGGCAAGGGGTCGGTTAAATCCCGAGGCACGACGTCGTGAGGGAAATAACAGCGGACGCGCGGATGAAATCCGAAGCCCCGGCACACCGGCCGAAAACCCCGGCCCGCCGGTATTGCCGATCCCGCGGGAACACCGCAAACCTACGGCAACCACCCCGCCGCGCGAGGCGTTCGCCGGCTGCGGGGTGCCGGTGAGGCCGAGCAGGAACAGCGGGACCCCCGGGCCGTCGGCGGGACCCCGGTCACCGGGCTTCGGAGCGTCCTGTCCCTTCCTCCTCCGCCTCCCCCTCCTGCCACGGGACGTGCGCCGTCAGCCGGAACACGCCTCCGGGGCGCCGTTCCGCGGTCAGCGTGCCCCGCAGTCCCGACAGACGCTCCCGCAGTCCCGACAGGCCGGTGCCCGCACCGCCTTCGGCAGTGGGCGCGCCGTCGTTCTCCATCGTCAGCCGTACCGCGTCCGGGCCCGCCGTGCGCAGCGACACGGTGCAGCGTGACGCGCCCGGCGCGTGGCGGAGCACGTTCGTCGTTCCCTCGCGCACCACCCAGCCGAGTGCGGCCTGGACATCGGCGGGAAGCCGGTGCGCCGGCCCGTCCTCGATGCTGCAGGCGATGTCGGCCGCCTCCAGTACGGAGCGGGCTCCGGCGAGTTCGGTGTGCAGGTCGGCGGTCCGGTAGCCGCGCACCACCGAGCGGATCTCCCGCTGCGACTCCTGCGCGATGCGCTGCACCTCCACCATGTGGTCCACCGCCTCCGGCCGCCCCCGGCGCGCCAGCTGGACCGCGAGCTCGCTCTTCAGCGCCACCACCGCGAGGTTGCGCCCCAGCACGTCGTGCAGGTCGCGGCCGAACCGCAGCCGTTCCTCGGCGACGGCGAGCCGTGCCTGCGTCTGCCGTGCCGCGGCCAGTTCCTCGACCAGGCGCACGCCCCAGCCGGTGGCCCGGATCGCCGCGGCCATGGAGGGCGCCATGATCAGGGTGCCGCCGAGCACGACCGCCAGCCACGTCCCGGAGAGTCCCACGGCCACGCCGCCCGCCGCCATGGACAGGGAGACCACCGCCACCAGTACCGCTCCCGTCCGGCGGGGCAGCGCCAGCGCGGAGGGGCCGGAGTGGAACATCAACAGCCAGAACAGGCAGGTCGCCAGGCCGCGTTCGTCGATGCGGCCGGTGGCGTACAGCGCGCATCCCAGGGTGGCCAGGGTCACGGTCGCGGCTGTGTACAGGGCGATCAGCGGGCCGGGCCGGGGAGCGGTGCCGAGATAGTGGCGGAGGGCGGCGCGGGAGAGCAGCGTCTGGAGCACGACGTGGACCGAGGCCAACGCGGCCACGGACACCACCGTGGACGTGCCGGCACCCGACTGCGCCACCCAGAGTGCCCACAGCCCGACCTCGAAGACGGTGAAGTGGCCGAGACTGAGCAGCGCGTACCGGCGATAACGACCGGGGCCGTCCGGTCCGCCGAGCCGTTCCACCCAGTCGTCCATGTTCATGGTCATCGTCATGGTCCCGGCCCCCGGATCCCTCGTCCCGGGTTCCGTTGTACTCAACCTCGCGGTCCCGTGGCGGCACCGCTGCTGCACCCGGCGTGTACGGCGGCGGATTCCCGGCAGCTCCGCCGCGGGTCGGCGTCCTCCATGACGGTGTTCACGCCCTCCACACTCCCTGTGGTCCGAGGGCAGCGGAGGTGCGGTCTGTCACGGCTTTCCACGACGTCTGTCATACGGACCCGTGGCACGCCGCACGGCCGCCGACGCCGCAGGGGTGCTCGAAGCCCTCCGGGGCACGGTTCAGAGGGGGGTGTGAGGGTGCCGTAGGAGGTCTGCGGCCGCTGCCGCAGACCCGTGGGGGTCAGGCCTCGTGGTGCTCCTCGGACAGGCCCGGCCAGTCCTCGGGACCGCCGCCCTGCCACTCGATGAGGTCGGTTCCCTCGACGTCGGTGACATAGAGGTCGGCGAGCCGCAGGATCTCGCTCACGTCGTCGAGGTGCGAGGCGACGCCCAGCGTCTCGTCACCCGAGGTGACCCGGCGCGAGCCGTCCAGCGCAGGGGAGTGGACCACGATGTGCGGATGCTCCGTCGGGGCCGCCGCAGCTGCCGCGTGTGCTGGATCTGCCATGCCTCCAGGCTGCTGCCCGCCGGGCGGATCCGCACCCCGGACGGGGCCGGCGGACCGGCCCCGGGGCCGCGGTGGGTGCGACGGCACGGGGCGCGGTTCCTCTCCGGTCGAAGGAGGAGCGCCGACGGCCTTCCCTCCCCCGCACCGGTTCGCACGCCGCCGAGGCGCCCCTGCCCTGCGCGCGGGCGGGAGGGGCCCGCGAAGGCACCCGGTGTCTCGCCGTCCGGCCGCACTGCCCGGGCCCCCGATGGGCGGCCGACGAGTGGACCGGCGTCCGATGAACGTCATATGTGACGTGTTTGACTTCCCCGTTCTGGGAAGGCGAACGCCCATCACTGGTCACGCGAGTGGGGGACACGATGATCAGATCCCGGGCAGTGCCCACGAACGGGCTCTCGCCGGTCTACGACGAGACCGGTGCCGCGTCCGCGAGATTCCTGCTGTGGCTGACGGAGGAGAGCGGTGGCGCGCTCGGGAACCGGGTTGCCAGTTCCGCCTACGCAGCTCATGAGCGCTGCACCCTGGACCTCGTCGAAGCGGTCGTGGAACGCCTCGCCGCGCTCGGCTGGATCACCGTGCACAACGACTCCGGCGCCGTTCCCCCGGTGGTCGGTCCGACCGCCGCCGGCCTCGCCGAGGCGCGGGCCTGGGACGAGGCGTACGACGACCGGGACACCCGGCGCCGGTACGCGAAGGCGGCCCTGTTCGCCTGGTGGGACCGGGCCGGACAGCAGCATCACCTGGGCGGGGCCACCGCCGAGGACTTCCTCTGGGCGCCGGAAGCCTTCTACTGCGGCCGTCAACTCGCCCTGGAGGACCTTGAGTACGCCAAGGACCACCTGGAGCTGCCCGCCCCGGTGCACATAGGCGTCGACGACCGGGGCACCGGGGTGTTCCTGTCCTTCGAGCAGTTGGCCACCCTGGTGCAGGCGGCCCGCCCCGACCTGTCGGAGAGCGACAGCGAGGTGCGGCAGGTGCGCGAACTCGCGAGTGCCCTGACCGATGCCTCGCGCACCGGCGCCGCACCCGACGCGACCACCCTGGAACGCTTCCTGCGGCACAGCCGGGACCTCGTGCAGAGCGGCTCCCGGTCGGTCGGCTCGATGGGCCGGGACCTGGCCTCCGGCATCGTGACGGACATCGTCAACTCGATGCTGAGGCTGGGATGAACGGCTCCAGCGCTCCGCCGGCATCCGCACCGGCGACGGACCCCCCGATCCCCGAGGTGTACGCACGCGAGCCCCTGCTCGGGCAGCTGGTGCCGCGCCTGGTCGGCCTCGAGCGCGACCACCACCGCAGACGACCGCATCACGAGTTCGCCGAGGACCTGCCCGTGGTCCTGCTCAGCGGCCGGCACGGCACCGGAAAGAGCGCCCTGCTGGACGACCTCCAGCAGGCCTACGCGCCGGGTACGGGCCCCTGGCCGGGACCGCGTGTGCCGTTCGCGAGGATCAACTGCACGGAACTCCAGGAGCGGGCCCGGGTCGGCCCGGAGATCTCCAACAGCTCCTGCGCGGTGGAGGTCCTGGTCGAACTCGTCACCCAACTGTCGAAGCCCGTCGCCGGGTTCGGCCGCTTGTGCTTTCCCCGCACCACGGCGGGTCTGCTCGCCGTGGTGTCCGCGCGGCGCCCCGGCAACGACGAGGAACTGCGGGTGGCCGACCGGCACGCCGCCACCCTGATGACGGACCCACCGGACAACGACCCGCCGGCGGGGGACCCGCCCCCCACCTGGGACACGCTCTTCCGCGCGGCGCTGCCCGTTTCCCCCGACGGGGGCTCCCCGGACCCCGCGGCCTTTCCCGAGGCGGCCGTGCGCACCTTCCTCGCCGGTCAGCGCCGCCGGTGCTCGCGACGGCTCGCCTCCCGTCACCTGGTGCGCTGGTACGAGAGTTACCGCAGCGAGGCCGACAACCGGCTGCGCGGCCTGCCTCCCGGCGCCGCCGCCGTACCGCCGAGGCCGGTGCCGGCCGTGCTGCGCGCACCGACCGTGGCCCGGATGTGCCAGGAGTTCCACCAGGGCCGCGGCTTCCGGCGAGGGGTCGAACACATGCTGACGGCAGCCTTCCTCGCGGACGTACGCTACGGGCCCCTGCGCCGTGCGAACCGCGCCCCCCGCCCGCTGGTCCTCCTCGACAACGTCCACACCGACGCCGGCCGGGACTTCCTCGAGCTCCTCCTCGAACAGCGTGCGCGGCCCGGCCGGGGCTCCCACGACCAGCTCGTCGTGATCGCGACCGAACTGCGCGGCGACGACAGCCCCGCCACCCGGGACGACACCCCCGACGGCGAACACGACCCCTACCCGGCGGCCGTCCGCCGCGCCCTGCACGACGTCGGCACCGACTCCCGGTGGACCCGCGCCGGCACCGACCCCTCGGCCGGCGTGCTGCTTCTGCCCCTCCCCCCGCTCGAGACCGAGCACCTGGAGCGGATGCTCAGACGCGACGACCGGGCCTCCTTCGACCCGTACATCGCGACCGCCGTGCACGACCTGACGCGGGGGCATCCCATGGGCGTCCGCAGACTGTGCGACGCCGTGGTGCACCGGGCGGGCACCGAGCAGTGGGTGGCGGCCGAGGAACTCCTCGACCTGACCCATCCCGGCGGTGCCGGCGAATCCGTCATCTGGCGGCTGCTCGACACCCTGGTCGGCAGCGAGAACCACGACGAACTGTGCCTGTTCTCGCTGGCCTGGGACCGCGAGGCTGCCGAACAGCTGGCCGAGCGGTGGGTGCCCCGCCGGATCGACGGGCTGCCCGCGGCCGACGGTGCCGCCGTCCAGCTGGAACGGGAACGCTGGTCACGGGGACCGGGCAGCCGCCCGTTCATCACGGACCGGTTCCTGCGGGCGCTGCTGGTGCACCAGATGCGCAGCGGCCGCGGTGGGCGGGGCGTCGACTGGTTCGGCGCGCACGCCCTGCTCGCCGGGCACCACCGGCAGCGGGCCGAGGGCCGCACGGGGCGGGCGGAGCGCGACGAGAGGTCCCGCTCCCTGTGGCACCGGCTCGCCGCGGGCGAGGCGCAGGAGGTCGTCGACCGGCTGCACGCCGAGTTCCTCCGGGCCGACGGCGACGCGTGCGACTGGCTGTACATCCTGCGCACGGTGGCCCACGCGCCGCGTCCGCCGGGCGACGCCTGGTTCGAGCAGTGCCAGGAGGTCGCCCGCGGGCGCCGGGACCGGCTGCAGCTCCGCGCCGACCCCGGCGCGGGACTGGAGAAGCAGGCCGTCAACCGGCTCCTGCACGCCCTGTGGTACGCGGCGGACGAACTGGCCGAGGCGGACAGGGCCCTGGTCGACCGGATCGGCCAGGACCTGTCCTTCCTGTCCGCCCAGCACCTGACCGGGCGCGCGGTGCTGGCCCAGGCCGCCGTCCGCTGGCCGCGCGCGGTGCGGGACGGCGAGGACTGGCCCCTGGACCGTCGCTGGCAGGACGACCAGCCCCGCAGGGGGCGGACAGGCAGGGGAGGGGCGGGATGAGGCTGCGGGACCGGAGGACCTGGGGCTGGCTGCCGGGGCGGCTGCGCTTCCGCGTCCTCGGGGTGGTCGACGTGGTGGCGCTGTGGACGCTGGTCGCCGTCCTGACGGGGGCCGGCGCGTGGTGGGGCCTGGACAGCCACCGGGAGCACCGCGACTTCTGCACCGGGGACCGGGAACTGCGGCGGACGGCCCCCGGAGGGGAGTGCGTCGGCGTCACGGCCGAGGCCTACCCCTTCTCCCCGGACCTCACCGACGTACTGGGCCGGATCGCGGAAGAGAACGAGGCGGCGCGGAAGGCGGCCCGCACGTCGGGCAAGCCGTTGGTGAGCGTCGCCGTCGTCATGCCGTACACGTCCAGGACCCCCGGCGCCGCCATGTCGAAGGAACTGATCCGGCACTCCCTCCAGGGCGCCTACGTGGCCCAGCGCAGCCACAACCACGGTCCCGCCACCGGCGACACCGCCATCCAGCTGCTCTTCGCCAACGTCGGCGAGGACCTGAGCCACTGGCGGACCGTGACCGAGGACCTGACCGCCCGGCGCGGCGGCGAGGCCCCGGTCGTCGCCGCCGTCGGCTTCCCCAACAGCGACACGGCCACGCTCGCCGCCGTGCGTGAGGGACTCGGACCGGCCAGGATCCCGTCGGTCAGCGCCGTGCTCAGTTCCCGCGACATGGAGCACCCCCACCTGTTCAAGGCCTCGCCCTCCACCGACCAGTTCGTCGACGCGCTCAAGCGCTACGTGAGCGCGAACAAGGTGGACCGGAAGAACACGTTCATGATCGCCGACGACCGCAACGACAACTACGTCGCCAACCTCCGCCGGGTCTTCCGCCGGGAGTTCGGAGCCGAGTACGGCATCACCACCGACGAGGTCCAGCGGCGCACCGAGACCTACCAGGGCATCAAGGGGCCGGTCCGGGGCACCCCGCAGATCTTCCGGCGGGCGGTGTCCGCGATGTGCGCGGTCGGCGCCAGAACGGTGTTCCTGGCCGGCCGGGACGCGGACCTGCCGCCCTTCCTGGAGACCATCGACCGCACCAGTTCCTGCATCCCGGGCCCCGACGACGAGCCGATGCGCGTGCTGCGCGTCAGCACCGGCCGCGACCCGGTCACCGAGACGGCCGGGATACGCCGGATCGCCGAGCGCAACAACATCGAGATCGTGACCGCCGCCGCCGTGGACGCACCGCGCTGGCGCGCCGCCGCCGACGGCGACGAGCAGGTCCCCAGGGCCTTCGCCCGCTTCGACGAGTCCTACCACCGGTACTTCGGCCAGGAGGGACCCGACGCCCTCAACGACGGCTACGCCGTGATGCACCACGACGCCCTCACCGCGGTGGGCTCCGCCGTGGCCGCGGCCCGCGACAGCGACATCAGCGTCGTGAACCACAACGACGTCCATGACGAACTGCGCCGGGGCAGCCCTCTGGAACACTGCGCCGCCGGGTGCGTGCCGGGCGCGAGCGGCGTCTTCACGTTCGCGGACGAGAGCGTGGGGGCGGAACGGGAGAAGGCGGCGTCCGGCCTGTGGCCGGTGTGCAAGCCGGTCCCCGTGGTGACCTTCCCCGGAGAACGCCGGGACCGGTCGTCGCTCTACCGCACCTACCAGGACCCGGGAGAATCCACCTGCCCACGCCCCTGAATGCCCCACCGGTCCCCGCCTGTCCACCCCTTCCCGGCCCCGGGCACGTGACGCGGGGCGCTCGCCCGGCGCAGGGAAGGCTTCGTCGACGCGCTGGGCGAGGGTGGTTCGTCCGCCGTGCACCTCGTCGGCACTCTGCCGACCCCCCCCACGCCGAACACCGTCGTGCGGCGGGACGACCTCGAGGGGCGGGACGACGTCGGGGCGCGGCCCATGGAGGACCGCGCCCCCCGACCCGGACCAGGACCGAAGCGGGTCAGGCGCCCGAGTGGGCGTCCGTCTGCAGGCGGCGGCGCAGGGTGGAGGCGAAGTCCTCGGCCATCTCCAGCCGGGCCCGCAGGTTCTCGCAGCGTGCGTCGGCCACCTTGCGGTAGGAGTCCAGCCGCTCCCGCAGGCGCTCGAGCTCTCTGTCAGCGGGCGGGTCGTCGGTGGCGGCGAGCCGGTCGGTGATCTCCAGCAGGTCCCGCATCTCCTCCAGGGAGAAGTCCAGCGGCTTCATCCGGCGGATCACCATCAGCCGCGCCACGTCGGCCTCCGCGTACAGCCGGAAGCCGCCCTTGCTGCGCGCCGAGGGAATGACCAGGCCCACTTCCTCGTAGTGCCGGATGGTGCGCAGCGACAGACCGGTCCGCTCGGCCACCTCGCCGATCTGCATGTGCCGCTCGCTCATCGCCGCACCTTCTCCTTCACATCTCCGCCTGTTTGAGGAATCGTCAAGTTCTTGAGTCTACGTGAGAACAATCACAGGATCCTGGGGGCTGTTTACCTTCTTTTCACAAGTCGACAAACCGCACCCTCCCCTTACGTCGGGGTACAGTTTCCTCTGTGCCCGTCCCCGCCGTCCAGCGCGTGGCAGGGGCGCAACCGCCGTAGCGAGGCCCCGACCGGGCCCGGACGGCACCCGAAGACTTCCGGGCAATGATGCCCGACCGGCAGCCGTGGGGTTGCCGCCCTGTCCGGCACGGCTCCCGCCGAGGCGGCCGGACCGCCGAAGAGTCCGCACCTCGCGGGATCGGTACGACGCGCGTGTGCGTCCAGCGGTATGGACGTGTGCGCCCGAACAGGAACGGTTGCATGTCCTCACCGCTGTCCGCGGCCCTCAGGCCGCGCATGTCCAAGCCCGACTGGCTGGCCTCCCCGAAGACCCTCCGTACCGAGGTGCTGGCCGGGCTCGTGGTGGCCCTGGCCCTGATCCCGGAGGCCATCTCCTTCTCGATCATCGCCGGTGTCGATCCCGGCGTCGGCCTGTTCGCCTCGTTCACCATGGCCGTCGTCATCTCCGTCGTGGGTGGCCGCAAGGCGATGATCTCCGCCGCCACCGGTGCGATCGCCCTGGTCATCGCCCCTCTCAACCGCGAGCACGGGCTGGGCTACCTGGTCGCCGCCGTCATCCTGGCCGGTGTCTTCCAGATCATCCTGGGCGCGCTCGGCGTGGCGAAGCTGATGCGCTTCGTGCCCCGCTCGGTGATGGTCGGCTTCGTCAACGCGCTCGCCGTTCTGATCTTCATGGCCCAGGTGCCGGAGATGCGCGACGTCCCCTGGGCGGTCTACCCGCTCGTCGTCGCGGGTCTGGCCCTGATGGTGTTCTTCCCGAAGGTCACGACGGTGATTCCGGCGCCGCTGGTCTCCATCGTCGTGCTGACCGTCATCACGGTGGCCGCCGGCATCGCGGTCCCCTCGGTCGGCGACAAGGGCGAACTGCCGTCCTCCCTGCCCGTGCCGGGCCTGCCGGACGCCCCCCTCACCATGGACACCCTCACCACCGTCGCCCCCTACGCCTTCGCCATGGCGCTGGTGGGCCTGATGGAGTCGCTGATGACGGCCAAACTGGTCGACGACATCACCGACACCCACTCCAACAAGACCCGCGAGTCCGTCGGCCAGGGCGTCGCCAACATCGTCACCGGCTTCTTCGGCGGCATGGGCGGCTGCGCCATGATCGGCCAGACGATGATCAACGTACGGGTCTCCGGCGCCCGCACCCGCCTGTCCACCTTCCTCGCGGGCACGTTCCTGATGGTGCTGTGCATCGTCTTCGGTCCGGTCGTCTCCGACATCCCCATGGCCGCCCTCGTGGCCGTCATGATCATGGTGTCGGTCGCCACCTTCGACTGGCACTCCATCCGGCCCAGGACACTCGAGCGCATGCCGCTGGGCGAGACCCTCGTCATGGCGACCACGGTGGTCGTCGTGGTCACCACCCACAACCTCGCCATCGGCGTCGTCGTCGGCACCATCGCCGCGATGGTCGTCTTCGCCAAGCGGGTGGCGCACCTGGCCAACGTCTCCGGGGTGGTCGACCCCGACGGCAAGCAGGTCGTCTACTCGGTCACCGGTGAACTGTTCTTCGCCTCCTCCAACGACCTCGTCTACCAGTTCGACTACAAGAACGACCCGGACGACGTGGTGATCGACCTGTCCGGCACCCACGTCTGGGACGCCTCCTCCGTCGCGGCCCTGGACGCCATCGAGACCAAGTACGCCCAGCGCGGCAAGAAGGTCACCATCGTCGGCCTCAACGAACCCAGCGCCGACATGCACCAGCGCCTCGCCGGACAACTCACCGGCGGCCACTGACGGGCAGCGCGGCCGTCCTGCCTGCCGCTGATCACGGAGCGGCGGGGCAGGCGGCCCTCGGCGTGCGGACCGGGGCGTCTGCCCGCACCGGCCCGACGAGCTCGCGGGCGGCCCGCCGTCCGCGGACGGAAGGGCCGCCCGACGGGGGAGGCGCCCCGGGCGGCCCGTGGACCCTCTTACCGCGTGCCCGTCACTACGTGCCCGTCACCGCGTGCCTGTTCTCGTGCCGGCCACATAGACGGTGTTGGCCGACGTACCGCCCTGCAGGGGATGGGTGAACTCGACGACGTGGGCCGCCGACTCCGCGAAGACCTCGGTGAGCGCGGAGACGAACTGCTCGTCGGGCGGATCGTTCGACCACAGGGCGAACACACCGCCGGGACGGAGGTGTCCGGCGAGAGCGCGGAGCCCGGGCGGACGGTAGAGCGCGGCGTGGCGCGGGTGGAGCACCTCGCGCGGCGAGTGGTCCACGTCCAGCAGGATGGCGTGGAACCGGAGGTCCGGTTCCGCCGGGTCCAGTCCGCCGGCGCCGGCGGCCATCGCGAAGAAGTCGCCGTGGACCAGGCGGCAGCGGGAATCCGACGCCAGCCCGGCCCCGAGGGGGACCAGGCCCCGCTGGTGCCAGCCGATGACTTCCGCGAGCGCGTCGATCACCGTGAGCCTGCGGACGCGGGGGTCGTCCAATGCCGCCCGGGCGGTGTGTCCGAGTCCCAGTCCGCCGACGGCGACGTCCAGTGCGGTGTCCGGCAGCTCGGCCAGCCCCAGCTCCGCCAGCGCGATCTCGCCGGCGGTGAAGAGGCTGGACATCAAGAACTCGTCGCCGAGCTTGACCTCGTACACGTCCTCGCCCGAGACCGGATGGCGGCGCCGTCGCAGGCTGACCTCACCGATCGGTGTCTCCTGCCAGTCGAGCTCCTCGAAGCGCGGACTCATCCGTCCACCTTTCCGATGTCCGTCGGGCACAGGGTGCGGTGCTGCTGCCGCGAGGGTGCCTGGTGGCCCCCGCCGGTGGCCGGGCGGGGGCGCGGCCTGGTCAGGCGTCGATGATGACGGGAATGATCAGCGGCCTGCGGCGGTAGGTCCGGAAGGCCCAGTTGGCCACGGCGCGGGCGACGAGCTGTTCGAGCTGGTGGGCGTCGCCGACGCCTTCCTGGGCGGCGGTGGCCAGCGTCTTCTCGATGACGGGGATCACGGGTTCGAACGTGGTGTCGTCGTGGACGAAGCCGCGGGCCAGGAAGTCGGGCGCCTCGGCCAGCGCGCCGGTGTCGGCGTCGACGATGGCCACGACGGTGACGACGCCCTCCTCGGCCAGGGTGAGGCGGTCCTTGAGGGATGCCTCGGTGGCGCCGCCGACCTCCATGCCGTCCACGTAGACGTTGCCCGCGGGCACCTTGCCGGTGATGGACGCGCGCCCGTCGACGAGGTCGACGACGACGCCGTCCTCGGCGATGACGACCCGGTCGGGGGCGACTCCGGTGCGGACGGCGAGGTCGGCGTTGGCCCGCAGGTGGCGGAACTCGCCGTGCACGGGCATGACGTTGCGGGGTTTGACGATGTTGTAGCAGTAGACGAGTTCGCCGGCGCTGGCGTGCCCGGAGACGTGCACCTTGGCGTTGCCCTTGTGGACGACGCGGGCGCCCCACCGGGTCAGCCCGTTGATCACCCGGTAGATGGCGTTCTCGTTGCCGGGGATCAGGGAACTGGCGAGCAGGACGGTGTCGCCCTCGCCGACGCGGATCTGGTGGTCGCGGTTGGCCATCCGCGACAGCGCGGCCATCGGCTCGCCCTGCGATCCCGTGCACACCAGGGTGATCCGGTGGTCGGGGAGTTTCTCCAGTTCCTTGGTGCTCACGACCAGGCCGGAGGGGACCTTCAGATAGCCCAGCTCGCGGGCGATGCCCATGTTGCGGACCATGGAGCGGCCCACGAACGCCACCTTGCGGCCGTGCTGGTGGGCGGCGTCCAGGACCTGCTGGATGCGGTGCACATGGCTGGCGAAGCTGGAGACGATGACCCGCCGGGGCGCGGTACGCATCACCTGCTCGATCGCGGGGTTCAGTTCCCGCTCGGATGTGGTGAAGCCGGGCACTTCGGCGTTGGTCGAGTCGGTGAGGAACAGATCCACGCCCTCCTCGCCCAGGCGGGCGAAGGCGCGCAGGTCGGTGATGCGGTCGTCGAGGGGGAACTGGTCCATCTTGAAGTCGCCGGTGTGCAGCACCATGCCGGCTCCGGTACGGATCGCCACGGCGAGCCCGTCCGGGATGGAGTGGTTGACCGCGACGAACTCGCAGTCGAAGGGGCCGAAGCCGCGCCGGTCGCCCTCCTTGACCCGTACCGTCCGCGGCCGGATGCCGTGCTCCTTGAGTTTGGCCTCGATGAAGGCGAGGGTGAGCTTCGAGCCGACGACCGGGATGTCCCTCCGTTCGCGCAGCAGATAGGGCACGCCGCCGATGTGGTCCTCGTGGCCGTGGGTCAGCACGACGGCCACGATGTCGTCGAGGCGGTCCCTGATCGAGGTGAAGTCGGGAAGGATCACGTCCACCCCGGGCTGCGTCTCCTCCGGGAACAGCACACCGCAGTCCACGATCAACAGCTTGCCGGCGTGCTCGAATACGGTCATGTTGCGGCCGATTTCGCCCAGGCCGCCCAAGGCGGTGACCCTCAGCCCTCCTTCGGGCAGGGGAGGGGCGGCTTTGAGTTCGGGGTGCGGATGGCTCATATTCCGACGTTAGCCGAGCGTCTGCCGGGACGGTTCCCCGCCTGCCCCGTGGAGCGCGAAACCAGGCGCGCGGAGCACGCCCGGGAAGGGCGGGGACCGGGGGTGTCGTCCGCGCCTGGTCCGAAGTGTACGGCGTCGTCCCTCGGGGCTGCCCTCGGGCAGCGATCGGTAACCTGACCTGACGTTAGGGTAGGTTACCGGTTCGGTGAGAGAGTGGGTACGCGAGGCGAGGCGGCGCGGCGTATGCGGCCGCCGGACCTCTGCCTGGAGGACGTACGGACTGTTCTGGAACTGCCGGAGGGTTTCCCGCCGACGGTTCGCCCTTGCCGGGCAGTGACAGCGAAGCACACGAGAAACTGGTGACACGGTTGCGCACGTACTGGGTCGAAGCCGATGCGCGGTGTGAGGACCCGCGTCGGCAGTCGGGGCAGGCGGAGGAGTCCGCCCGTTTCCCGCACGGGTCCCCGGCCCGGCCTGCGGAGGCCGCGGCGGACGCGGAGGCGGTGCGATGAGTTCCCCCCAGGACCTGGCGGCCCCCGAGGCGGCCCGGCGGCGGACGTTCGCGGTGATCAGTCACCCGGACGCGGGCAAGTCCACGCTGACCGAGGCCCTCGCCCTGCACGCGCAGGCCATCACCGAGGCGGGCGCGGTGCACGGCAAGGCCGGGCGGCGCGGGGTGGCGTCGGACTGGATGGAGATCGAGAAGGCCCGCGGGATCTCGGTGACCTCGGCGGTGCTGCAGTTCGCGCACCGCGGGTGTGTGCTGAACCTGCTGGACACTCCCGGTCACGCGGACTTCTCCGAGGACACCTACCGGGTGCTGGCGGCGGTGGACTGCGCGGTGATGCTCGTGGACGCGGCCAAGGGCCTGGAGGAGCAGACCCGCAAGCTGTTCGACGTCTGCCGGCACCGCGGCATTCCGGTGATCACGTTCATCAACAAGTGGGACCGTCCCGGACGCGACGCCCTGGAGCTTCTCGACGAGATCGAGCGGGAGTTCCGCCTCCGGCCCACCCCCGTCACCTGGCCGGTCGGGGAGGCCGGACACCTGCGCGGGCTGATCGACGTACGCGAGCCGGGGCGGATGCTGCGCTACACCCGTACGCCCGGCGGCGCGCACGAGGCGACCGAGGAAGCCGTCCCGGCCCGCCAGGCCGCGCTGGAAGAGGGCGCGGACTGGGGCGAGGCGCTCGAGGAACTGGACCTGCTGCAGGCCGACGGCGCCGTCCACGACCAGGAGGAGTTCCTGGCGGGCCGGACCACGCCGGTGTTCTTCGGCGCGGCGGTCTCCAACATCGGGGTGCGGCTGCTGCTGGACGCCGTCGTCGACCTCGCCCCGCCGCCCGGCCCGCGCGAGCTGGAGGGCGGGGGGACCCGGCCGGTGGACGCGCCGTTCTCGGGGCTGGTGTTCAAGGTGCAGGCCAACATGGACCCCGCTCACCGTGACCGGATCGCGTTCATGCGGGTCTGCTCGGGCGTCTTCGAGCGGGGCATGACCGTCACCCGTGCCGCCTCCGGCAAGCCGTTCGCCACCAAGTACGCGCACAGCGTCTTCGGACAGGACCGCTCCGTGGTCGACGTCGCCTACCCCGGCGACGTGGTCGGCCTGGGCAACGCCGCCGTCCTGCGCGTCGGCGACACCCTCCACACCGGCCGGCCGGCCGTGTTCCCGCCGATGCCGACCTTCGCGCCCGAGCACTTCGCGGTGGTCCGGCCGGTCGACCTGTCCCGCTCCAAGCAGTTCCGGCGCGGCATCGCCCAGCTGGACGAGGAGGGTGTGGTCCAGGTCCTGGCCTCCGACCTGCGCGGAGACCAGGCGCCCGTGCTCGCGGCCGTGGGACCCATGCAGTTCGACGTCGTCACCACACGCATGGCCGGCGAGTTCTCCGCCGCCGTGAGACTGGAGATGCTGCCGTACCACCTGGCCCGGGCCACCGACGCCGCCGGCGCCGAGGCGCTCAACCGCTCCCGCATCGTCAAGGGCGAAGCCCTCACCCGCATCAGGGACAAGGCCCAGCTCGCCCTCTTCCCCGACCGCTGGCAGGCCAACTCCTTCCAGCGGGAGTTCCCCGACGCACTGCTGGAGCACCTCGTCGCGGCCCACGACTGACCAGCGGGCCGGGGGCGCCCACACCGTCACGAGCGCCGCCGGCGCCCCCGGCCACGACCTCACCGGGACCTACGGCCCGGCCCCCGCCGCCCTGCCGGTCGCCGCCGCGCCCGCTGTCCCGTTGCCGCGACGCGGGTACGCAGTCGGATCCGGCCTTCGAGGGCGGGCAGCGCGGCGAGCGGGCCGAGCAGGCGGGTCGCGAGTTCGGGTCCGGTGGGGCAGCCGGGCCGGGAACGTTCACGCGGCGGCAGGACCTCCAGGCAGGTGGTCCACCAGACGGTCCCGACGGTCTCGGTGAAGATCCCGGGGAGCCCGGCCGCACGCGTCGAGGCAGCCTGCGCCCGCCAGTCGTCCGCGAGCGTGACCAGCAGGACGGTTCCGCCGTTCGTGAGGTGTTTCGGGGAAGGCCGCCGGTGACGTCCGGCCGCGGGTGACCGCCGTTGCGCCGCCGTGGCCGGCGCTCGGCGGACACCCGCTGACTGACCGGCACGCTTCAGGTGGCACTCCCCGCGACGGGGCGGCGCGCGTGCTCGTCCGGAGTCATCCCCGGTCCTCCGACGAGGGATAGATCCGCCACAGCTGGGAGAGGTTCGGCCCGCCCCACATGCGGGTCAGGCCCACCAGCCGGTCGTTGCCCTGAAGGTGGTCCGCGATGGCCAGGGCGTAGCGCGGGTGCACGACCGAGACCATGTAGAAGTCATTGCCCCGCTCCGCGTGGGAGACCAGCCGCCAGTGCTGGCTGAGGCTGTCCGTGCGTTCTCGGAGGGTCACGGTGTCGGGCGGGTTGGCCCCCGCGGTGAGACAGCGGTGGTTGGCGTACGACTCGATGCGCACGGTGCCGTCGGCGTTCTGCCGCAGGAACCACCGGTGCGAGGAGTTGTCCTTGGCGAACGGGTCCTGTGCCCAGGTCTGGGTGTGGTTGCCGACGCCGTCGTGCCAGTCGTTGCACATGAAATAGGTGCCGGTGACGTGGTGGGTCATCGTCACCGATCCGCCCGCGAGCAGTACGAGGTCCGTCAAGTCGGTGCTCCTCAGCCTCGAGAGTTCTTCACAGGAGCTGGCGCCCCTGAAACTCAGCGTAGGCAGCCGGCGGCTGCTCCACAGCGGGGCGAACCGGTCGTTCAGCCAGGTCAGAGCCTATCTGGAAGATCTCGAACGGGTGGACGGCGCTGCTCGAACCAGCTGACCGAGCGTCACCCACATGTCGCACACGCGGCGCAACGGTCTGGCAGCGCACTGCTGGATTCGAACGGTCGGGGTGAACGCCGCACGGCAGGCGGGAGCGGCAAGGACGGGAAACCGACAGCCGCTCCGACGAGGCCGCTGTCTCATTCTGTTGTTCACGAGGAGGGACAGCGCCGCCCACCACCGGCCCGTAGCCGGCGCTTCTGTCCTCGGCCACCGGGACACCGGCGGCGACGCAGGCGGCGGAGCGCTTACCCGGCGGCCCGGCACCCGCCGCCGGAGTGCCTTCCGAAGCCGTGGGAACGCCGCTCCCCGACACGTACGGAGCGACTCGGGGCACCGTGCAGCTCGTCACGCGACTCTGTCGAAGTGCCCTGGCCCGGGCGTGGTCATGGGACGATCCGGCCGTTCGGGAGGGGGCGAGCACTCGGCCGGCGACACGGCCCGGCACCTCCCGCCCCCGGAACGGGGGTTCGGCTCCGGACCGACCTGCCGGTGACGCCCCGAGGAGGCCGCCGATGATCGTGCCGCGGGTTCCGAGGGCCAGGAGGAGGGGGCCTGTGGACGTCTGAACCGGCTGCCGACGGCGTCCCCCACCGGGTGCCGTGTCCGGTCCGGGGTTCCGCTCGTGCCGAGGGGCAGGCGCTCCGACTCAGGCGCTCCGACTCCCACCGGTCACGCGAGGGCCCTTCCGGCGGGCGGAACGCCCGCCTCGGGGCGCTCGGAGCCGGCGGGCCGGTGCACGCTCGGCGGGGCGGCCGGAGGCGGGGCGGCCGGCTGTGGGGCCATGGCGCCGCGCGGGCGGTCCGCCCACGTGCGGGGCGGAGGGGGCGTCGGTCGGTTAGGGTCGCGTCGTGGCGGACGAAGCGGCTCCGTCCCGGGGAAATCGATCGGCCCGGGGTGCCTCCCGGCTGTGAAGCGGTCGACTGGTACGTCCCCGGTGTGCCCTCGCGAGGGGTGATCCGGGGGAAAGTGCAGGTCAGGGGTGCGTTCTGAGGGCGAAATGCGATTGAGAGTGGAGTTCACGACCGAGCCCTTCGATCTGGAGGAGGCGCCCGCGCATGCGGTGGTGGCCCGGGAGGTCGTGGAGGGGGCCGCGCTGGACTCGGTGGACGTCGGGCCGTTCGGGAACACCGCGGAAGGCGGCGCCGACGTGGTCCTCGCCGCTGTGGACGCGTTGCTGCGCCGCAGCCTGGAGGCCGGCGCGACCCGGGTCTCGCTCCAGGTCAACGTGATCGCGGAGGGCGAGGGATGAGCGGCGTGGCGGACGAGCCGTTCGTCGCCGCAGTCAAGCCGCTCGTCGACGCCATGGGCGGGCGGCTGCTCCCGCCCGACGAGGCCGGTCCCGACGACGTCGTCCTCGCCTGGGAGGGCGCCGATGCCGTCGCCGTGCGCCTGCCCCAGCTGGCCGACTCCCTCGATCACCTCCTCGCCGCGCTGGAACGCCGGCACGGCCGGCCCCTCGCCGACCTGGACCGCAGGACCAAACAGGAGATCGTCCGGAGTCTGGAGGCGCGCGGCGCCTTCGCCGTCCGGCACGGCGTCGAGACGGTGGCGGGCGCGCTCGGCGTCAGCCGCTTCACCGTCTACAACTACCTCAACCGGGAGAAGGGCTCCTGAGGGTCTTTTGAAGGTCCCTGAAGGGTTTCGGCGGGTTCTCGGGGGACGGCCCGGCTGTCGCGTTTTTCAACAAACTGTTGACGTGGTGGCCCGGGGCGGCGTTAGCTGTTCGCACGCCCGTTCCACAGGATGGCCGTTCCCGGCCGGGGGAGGCTTCCGTGACGTCCGCTTCCACGCCGCAGGGCCTGGCCCGCTTCAACGCCCTGGAGGAGAGTGCGGCCCTTGCCGTACTCCACGAGGTGTGCGCCTCCACGGCGTGGGCCCACAGGCTGCTCGCCGCCCGCCCCTACGCGACCGCCGACGACCTGTACGCCGCCGCCGACACCGCCATGATCGGGCTGACCGCGGCGGACCTCGACGAGGCGATGGCCGGACACCCGCCGATCGGCGGACCCCGGCCCGGCGACCCGGCCTCCGCGCGGGAGCAGAGCGGCATGACCTCCGCGCCGGACCGGCTCAAGGCGGAGATGCTCGAGCTGAACCTCGCCCACCAGGAGAAGTTCGGCCATGTGTTCCTCATCTGCGCCACCGGCCGGACCGGCGAGCAGATGCGCGACGCGGCCAGGGAGCGCATCGGCAACACGCCTGAGCAGGAACGCGAGACCGTCCGCGCCGAGCTGGGGAGGATCAACCGCGTCCGCCTGGCCCGGCTCGTCGAAGCGGACCGACAGCCCTGACGTCTCTGCATCCCCGGGAGCAGCGCCCGCATGAGTACCGAGACCACCGCTTCCGTCTCCACGCACATCCTGGACACCAGTGTCGGCCGCCCCGCCCGGGGCGTCGCCGTCCAGCTCTCCGCCCGCCCGGGCCGGACGGCGCACTGGCAGGCCCTCGGCGGCTTCGCGACCGACGCGGACGGGCGGTGCGAGGACCTCCCCGCGCTGCCGGAGGGCACCACCCACGTACGGCTGCACTTCGACGTCGAGCCGTACTTCGAACGGAGGCCCGGGCCCCACCCCACCGACGGGCGAGCCGAGGCACGGCAGGACGCCCCCGCGCACCGGGGCGGCGGCACCGGAGCGTTCTTCCCGGAGGTGGCGATCACGTTCGCCGTCGTGCCGGGCGAGCACTACCACGTACCGCTGCTGCTCAACCCGTTCGGCTACTCCGTATACCGAGGGAGCTAGCAGACATGCCCACGATTCTCGGCCACCACCAGTACGGCAAAGCGGAGAACCGCGTCGTCAGGGTCACGCGGGACGGTGCCACCCACCACATCAAGGACCTCAACGTCTCCGTCGCCCTGTCCGGCGACATGGAGGAGGTCCACTACTCCGGCTCCAACGCCAACGTCCTGCCGACGGACACCACCAAGAACACCGTGTTCGCCTTCGCCAAGGAGTACGGCATCGAGTCCGCCGAGCAGTTCGGCATCCACCTCGCCCGGCACTTCGTCACCTCCCAGGAACCCCTCCACCGGGCCCGCATCCGCGTCGAGGAGTACGCCTGGGAGCGGATCGCGACCTCCGAGGCCCACGCCGGCGAGCGCGGGGAGCACTCCTTCGTCCGCAAGGGCCAGGAGACCCGGCTGACGCAGGTCACCTACGACGGCGAGCGCTGGGAGATCGTCTCGGGCCTGAAGGACCTGACGGTGCTGAACTCCACCGACTCCGAGTTCCACGGCTTCGTCAAGGACCGGTACACGACGCTGAAGGAGACCCGGGACCGCATCCTCGCCACCTCGGTCGCCGCCCGCTGGCGGTTCAACTGGACCGACGACGAGCGTCCGGTGCCCGACTGGGACACGTCGTACGAGCGGACGAAGCAGCACCTGCTCCAGGCCTTCGCGGAGACGTACTCCCTGTCCCTGCAGCAGACGCTGTACCGGATGGGCACCCGGATCATCGAGCAGCGCGACGAGGTGGACGAGGTGCGCCTCTCCCTGCCCAACAGCCACCACTTCCAGGTGGACCTGGAACCCTTCGGCCTCGACAACGACACCGCGGACGGCGCCGTGTACTTCGCCGCCGACCGTCCCTACGGCCTGATCGAGGCCACGATCCTGCGCGAGGGCTGCGAGGCGCTCATACCGCCGGACCTCACCAGCCTCTGAGAACGAGAACGACGCAGGGACCCGAGAGCAAGAACCGGAACACGTCAGAGGGACGAACCCATGGAAGCAGTCCGGCGCACCGTCATCGAGAACTGCGCGATCGCGACCGTCGACGCGAAGGACACCGAGTACGCCTCCGGGTACCTCGTCCTCGCCGGCCACCGCATCGAGTCGCTCGGCGCGGGCCGGGCCCCCGAGGGCCTGGAGAACGTCGTCCGCCGCATCGACGCCACCGGGCACCTGGCGACGCCCGGTCTGGTCAACACCCACCACCACTTCTACCAGTGGATCACCCGGGGCCTGGCCACCGACCACAACCTGTTCGACTGGCTCGTCGCCCTCTACCCGACCTGGGCGCGCATCGACGAGCCGATGGTGCACGCCGCCGCCCAGGGCTCCCTCGCGATGATGGCCCGCGGCGGTGTCACCACCGCCATGGACCACCACTACGTGTTCCCCCGCGGCTCCGGCGACCTCTCCGGCGCCGTCGTCCGCGCCGCCCGCGACATGGGCGTGCGCTTCACGCTCGCCCGCGGTTCGATGGACCGCGGCGAGAAGGACGGCGGGCTGCCCCCGGACTTCGCCGTCGAGACGCTCGACGACGCCCTCACCGCGACCGAGGAGACCGTCCGCGAGCACCACGACACCTCCTGCGACGCCATGACCCGGATCGCCGTGGCCCCCTGCTCCCCGTTCTCCGTCTCCACCGAACTGATGCGGCAGAGTGCGGAGCTGGCGCGTGGCCTCGGCATACGGCTGCACACGCACGGGTCGGAGACGGTGGAGGAGGAGGCGTTCTGCCACGAGCTGTTCGGCATGGGCCCGACCGACTACTTCGAGTCCACCGGCTGGCTCGGCGAGGACGTGTGGATGGCGCACTGCGTCCACATGAACGACTCCGACATCGCCGCCTTCGCCCGTACGGGCACGGGCGTCGCCCACTGCCCCTCCTCCAACGCCCGTCTCGCCGCCGGGATCGCCCGCGTCGCCGACCTGCTGGCGGCCGGAGTCCCGGTCGGCCTCGGCGTGGACGGCACCGCCTCCAACGAGTCCGGCGAACTGCACACCGAACTGCGCAACGCCCTCCTCGTGAACCGCCTCGGCCCGCACCGCGAAGCCGCACTGACGGCGCGTCAGGCACTGCGCCTGGGCACCCACGGGGGCGCCCGGGTCCTGGGCCGGGCGGCGGAGATCGGCTCGCTGGAGCCGGGCAAGCTCGCCGACCTGGTGCTGTGGCGGATGGACACCCTCGCCCACGCCTCCATCGCCGACCCGGTGGCCGCACTGGTCCTGGGCGCGGCGGCGCCGGTCACCGCGTCGTTCGTGAACGGCCGCCAGATCGTGGAGGAGGGACGGCTGCGCACGGCAGACGAGGACGGGATCGCCCGCGCCACCCGCGCACAGGCCCGGCGGCTGGCCGCCCTCGCGGCGCAGGGCTGAGCGGGTGCCCGGTGGGGCCGGCCAGGTGGCCACCGGCCGGGCGCATACCGCGCCGAGGGCTCCGAGGGCCGTGGCGGCCCGGACGGCCCGGGGCGTTGCCGTTCCGGCGGCGGAACGTTCACCGGCTGGAAGCGGAAACGAAGCGACCTCCGCCCCGAGCCGTCCACCGGTCTCCCTGCCGGGTCTCCCCTCCGCCGCCGCGGCCGGTCCTACAGGCCGAGCGCACCCGGGTTCTCGGCCAGCTCCCGGAAGACGTCCTGCGGGCTCGGCAGCAGCTTGCGCAGCCCCAGGTCCAGCACCCCGCCGACCGCCGTGATCTCGGCCGAGACCGTGCCGTCCGCCCTGGTGACGACCTGCTCGATACGGAACGTCCTGCCGGTGCTCCAGACGAAGACGCAGCTCACGTCGACCTCGTCGCCGGCGAGCAGCTCGCGCCTGTAGCGGATGGTCGTCTCCAGGGCGACCGGTCCCACGCCCCGCGCCGCGAGCACGGACTGCGTGATCCCCGCTTCATGGAGCAGCGCCCAGCGCGCGTGCTCCGCGTAGTTGAGGTACACGGCCTGGTTGAGGTGGCCCTGCACGTCGGTCTCGTATCCGCGCACGGTCACCCGGACGGAAAACGGCTCGCTCACTGCGTCCCCTTCGCACCTGCTCGACTCGCTGTACTCGCCACCGATCCTGGCACGCGCCCTCATACGCGGCGCGGGGAGGCCAGCAGGTACCGGGTCCGCGTCCTCGGTTCCGTGTACGCGCCGACCTGCCAGCCGGCCCCCTCCAGGGCGGCCGCGCAGGCCCGCAGCGCCTCGCCGTCCCCCTCGTACACGGCGACGGCCTCAGGCTGCGGCGTCTCCCGCACCCGGTAACCGCCCTCGGGGTCCTGCCCGGCCGGGGGACGCCCGGCGGCCTCCAGCGCGAGTGCGGCAGCCTGCACGAGATGCGAGCGCTCCCAGCCACAGGGCCGGTCCGTGGCGCCGTCGGGGTTGGTCATCCGACGCAGCTCCAGCATGCCCTGCCAGGCACTGTGCACCTCCCGCCGCCGGGCGGGGCCGGGCTGGTGCGCCGCGCCCTCACCACCGACACGAGCCGCGAACACCCCGGTCGTGGCCGGTGCCTCCGCCTTCACCGGCGCCGCCTCCACCGGTGCCGGTACCGCCTCCCCCTCCCGGATCCGATGCCCCGCAGGCGTCAGGAAGTGATCGTGCGGCGCACGGGGGTGCCGGAACGCCAGTCCTCGCTTCACCAGCCCCGCAAGCTGGGTCCCCGTCCCCTTGACCCGCCCACTGACCGGATCGGCCGCCTCCACCACCCGACGCAGCCCCGCGCCCAACGCTCCCGTCATCCCACCCACCCCCGATCCCCGGCCGGCTCGGTGCAGGCCTTTCCGGCGGCTTCGAAGCCTACGGCCGAGCACTGACATTCCGTGGAAGTGGGCCGGCCGGAGGGAATCCGCCGTGCAGAACCCGGCTCGTGCACCGCAGCCCTCGCTCGTGCACCGCAGCCCTCGGCCGGAACCGCGGAGCGCGGGCGTCGGGTCCGCGCGGGGCCCGGAAACCGTGGAGAACGCCTCCACCCGGCCGTCCCTCCTGCTCCGGGAACAGGGGCACATGCGGTGGAGCGGGACCGCCGACGAACCGGGTGTGTCCGGTTCACGGTCCACCGTCTGCCTTCCACTCCGTGCGGCCGCGGCTTCGCGGTCCGGGGGAGGGCCGGCAAGGCGTGCCGGCCGGGCCCCATCCCATCCGACGGCTGCTCCCGGGCCTGCCCCGGCCCGGTCCCGGGCCGACCGGTGCGGCTGCCCCATGAACTCCGGCCGCTGATACGGCGTCCACCAGCTCAGCAGAGCCCAGATGCCGAGTGAGAGCGCGCCCGCCGCGATCACGGCCGCGAGCCATGGGCGGCGCACCGTGCGCAGGGTGAGCAGCCAGGCGAGGAGCGGGACGAGCGCCCCGCCGGCGGCGATGAGGGGAGGTCGACGTAGAGGACGCTCAGGTCCCGGTGCATGCCCTCGAAGCCGCCGTCGATGCTGACCCGCGCCTTCGGCGACCAGGCGAGCACCGCTGCGACGGCACCGACGGCCGCCAGGAGGATGCCCGCACAGCCCTGTCTCCCCTGTCCCTCTTCGCTCGTACCTTGATCCGACGCGGTCGTCCCGTCGGTGGTTCCCGGTGCCCTACTGCCGGTAGCCGCTCAGGAAGCGGCCGATGCGGCCGATCGCGGCCTCCAGGTCGTCCGCGTGGGGGAGGGTCAGGATGCGGAAGTGGTCGGGGGTGGGCCAGTTGAAGCCGGTGCCCTGGACCACCTGGATCTTCTCCCGCAGGAGCAGGTCGAGGACGAACTTCTCGTCGTCGTGGATCCTGTGCACCGCCGGGTCGACGCGCGGGAAGGCGTACAGGGCGCCCTTGGGCTTGACGCAGCTCACGCCGGGGATGTCGTTGAGCATGCGCCAGGCCACCTCCCGCTGTTCGTGCAGGCGGCCCCCCGGGGCGGTCAGCCCGCTGATGGACTGGCGGCCGCCGAGCGCGGCCTGGATGGCGTACTGGGCGGGCGTGTTGGCGCACAGGCGCATGGAGGCCAGCATCGTCAGGCCCTCCAGGTAGTTCCTCGCGTGCTGCTTCGGGCCGGTGACCACCAGCCAGCCGGAGCGGAAGCCCGCCACGCGGTACGTCTTCGACAGCCCGCAGAAGGTCAGGACGACCAGGTCGGGGGCGAGGGCGGCGGCCGAGTGGTGCACGGCGTCGTCGTAGAGGATCTGGTCGTAGATCTCGTCGGCGAGCACCATCAGGCCGTGCCGGCGGGCCAGATCGAGGATGCCCTCGACGATCTCCTTCGGATAGACCGCGCCCGTCGGGTTGTTGGGGTTGATGATGACCACGGCCTTCGTACGGTTCGTGATCTTCGACGCCATGTCGTCCAGGTCCGGGTACCAGTCGGCCTGCTCGTCGCACAGGTAGTGGACGGCCTTGCCGCCCGCGAGGGTGGTCACCGCCGTCCAGAGGGGGAAGTCGGGCGCGGGGATGAGGACTTCGTCGCCGTCCTCCAGCAGCGCCGTGACGGCCATCGACACCAGCTCGGAGACGCCGTTGCCGAGGAAGACGTCGTCGACGTCGACCTCCACGCCCAGGGTCTGGTAGCGCTGGACCACCGCGCGGCGGGCGGAGAGGACGCCCCGCGAGTCGGTGTAGCCGTGCGCCTGCGGCAGCATCCTGATCATGTCCTGGAGGATCTCCTCCGGCGCCTCGAAGCCGAACAGGGCCGGATTCCCGGTGTTCAGGCGCAGCACGCTGTGCCCCGCCTCCTCCAGCGCGTTCGCGTGTTCGATGACCGGGCCGCGGATCTCGTAACAGACCTCGCTGAGCTTGCTCGACTGCCGGAACTCCATGCGCCGCTTCCCCTCGGGTATCCCGTGCTTCCTGCTTGGTTTTACCAAGTGACCGCTTGGAAAGTCCAACAACTTGTCTACACTGCGTCGCATGTCACCTCGCCGAAGCTACGACCAGTACTGTTCCGCCGCCCGCGCGCTCGACGCCGTCGGCGACCGCTGGACCCTGCTGATCGTCCGCGAGCTCCTCGCCGGCCCGCGGCGCTACACCGACCTGCACGCGGACCTTCCCGGCGTCAGCACGGACGTACTGGCCTCGCGACTGAAGGACATGGAGCGCGACGGGCTGGCCACCCGGCGGCGGCTGCCCCCGCCCGGTGCGGCCTACGTGTACGAACTCACGAGCCGTGGAAGCGGGTTGCTGCCCGTGCTGCACGCGCTCGGCGCGTGGGGGCAGGCGGCGCTGGGGGAGCGGCGGCCCACCGACGCGGTACGGGCGCACTGGTTCGCGCTGCCCCTGCTGCGTGCCCTGGAAGGAGTGGGCGCCGGTGAGGGCACGGGCGAGGGGGAGGGCGGCCTGGTCGAAGTCCGCCTGGAGGAAGGGCGGTTCCACCTGCGGGTCGGCGCCGGGAACGAGGCGGTTCACGGGAGCGGACCGGTCCACGGGAACGGGTCGGTCTACGGTGACGGACCCGCTCCCGGCGTGCCGGACGTCACCCTGGTCCTCGACACCGGCACCTGTACGGCGATCAGCCGCGGCGAGTCGACCGTCGCCGAGGCCGTACGGGACGGACGGGTGGCGGTGAGCGGCGACGGCACGCTGGCCAAGGCGCTCAGGGAGGCGTGACGGGAAGCGGGACGGCGAGAACGGCCGTCGAAGGGGAGGAGGCCCGCACGGGGCGGGCCTCCTGAGGGCACATCACCCGCGTGGTTTCACGCGCCCGGCGGTACCCGGGACGGCCGTCCCGTACCCCGGGTCAGCCGGTGGCCGGCGACTCCGGCCAGGGCGGCCAGCGCACCGCCCACCGCGGTCCATACCCACCGGTCGGACCACCAGCCGGAGGTCCAGCCGTCCTCGGGCTCGAGGTCGGCCAGCACGGCGGTCGGCGAGTCGTCCCCGTCGCCCTCCTCGCCGTCGTCGGTCTCGTTCCGCAGTGCGACACCCGGCACCAGCGGCTCCGCGAGCGAGCCGTCGACCGCCGCCGCGCCACCCATCTCCTTGGAGCCGGCACGGACTTCGGCGTCCACCGGCTGGCCCAGGTCGGACGCCGCGAGGTTCACCGCCGTGAGCCGGACGTAGTACGTGCCCGGCAGCGGGTCGTCGGCCCACGGCTCCGCCCAGGCGCGGACCGTGCGCAGCACGCACTTCAGCTCCACGGAGGCCGCGTCGGCCGCCGCGGTGCGGGTCTGGGCGCCGTACTGGCAGGCCTGCCGGCGGCGCAGGCCGTCGTACACGTCGACCCGCCAGGTCCCGGCGGCGTGCGTCTCGGGCAGCTTCACCGTCGCGTCGACGGTGGGACGTTGCCCCGCGTCCGCCGGGAACGACCAGTACAGGTAGTCGCCGACGGAGGCACGCGCCGTGGCGGTCTGCCCCTGCTCGAACTCCGTCGCGGTACGGAACGAGGTGCCCGCACGGGTCGGCCCGGCGGCGTCCTCGGACGCGCTGGGTGAGGGGGTGGAGTCGGCTGCCGCGGGGGCCACGGCAGCGGCGGCGAGTCCGGACGCCAGCAGAGCGGCGCCCAACAAGCGGGTGAAGCGGGTGATGCGCATCAGCTGGTCCTCCAGACCGCGAGCCGCCAGCGTGACAGCCGGCCCCAGACGAGACCGGCGAGGAAGCCCGTGAGGACCAGTGCGCCGAGCAGCCACCAGCCCCGGCCCAGGCCGAAGGAGGCCACGTCGCTCGACCCGCTCGGGCCGTCGACGACGTCGATGGTCAGTTCCAGCGGCAGGCCGGGCGTGGTCTTCACGCCGGAGCCCGGCGAGAACGAGTGGGTCACCGCCAGGCACACCGTCTCGGCGGCGGGTTTGCCCTCGTCGTCACCACCGTCGTCGTCCCGTTCGGGCTTCGGGTAGCGCAGGCCGGCGGACAGGACGTCCGTGCGGCCGTTGCCCGTGGCCTCGCCGCGGACGATCTCCCGGCTGTGCACCGTGACGGCCCGCAGCAGCACGCCGTAGTCGGGGTTCACCGCCCGGTCGGCCGCCACGCTCACCGAGGCGCGCAGTTCCTGGCCCGGCAGTACGTCCACGCGGTACCAGCGCTGCTGCCCGAACTCCTCACGGTCCGTGAACAGCCCGGACTCCAGCGTCGGCGCCTTCGCGCACGAGGCGCCGCCCTCGGTCGCGACCGGTGTCACCACCGGCTCGGCCGCGCGGTCCACCAGCTCGTTCACACGGTCGGCGAGTTCGTCCTGGTGCTCGACCGAGGTGTAGGTGCCGCCGGTCGCCTCGGCGATGCAGCTGAGCTGCCGGCTCAGTTCGGCGTTCGGCACCAGGCCCAGCGTGTCGATGGTCAGGCCGATCCCCTTGGCCGCGATCTCCCGGGCGACCTCGCACGGGTCGAGCGGGGCGCAGGTGTCCTCACCGTCGCTGATCAGCACGATGCGCCGGGAACCGTCGCCGCCCTTGAAGTCGCCGGCCGCCTCCAGCAGGGCGGGGCCGATCGGGGTCCAGCCGGTCGGGCTCAGCGTGGCCACCGCCGTCTTGGCCTCGGTGCGGTCCAGCGGGCCGACCGGATAGAGCTGCGCGGTGTCCTTGCAGCCCTCCTTCCTGTCGTCGCCGGGGTAGTCGGCACCGAGGGTGCGGATCCCCAGCTCGACCTCCTCCGGCGTCGCGTCCAGCACCTCGTTGAACGCCTGCTTCGCCGCGGCCATCCGGGACTGCCCGTCGATGTCCCGGGTCCGCATCGAGCCGCTCACGTCGAGAACGAGGTCGACCTGGGGAGCGTCCCGGCCCGTGGGTTCACCGGCGGCCGCCGTGGACGGGAAGGCGAGCCCCGCCGACAGAGCGGCGAGCAGGACACCGACGCCTGCGGCCGGCCATTTTCTTCTGATCATCGGCGGATCCTATTGATCAGGGACGCCGTGTTTCAAAGCGGGGCTCCGGGGCCGGCCCTGCACGGCCTCGCCCTGAAGGGGATCGAGCAGTGGACTGGGCAGTTGTGCCCAGTCGTCCCCGGTCGTCCCCGGCGAAAGCCGCATCAGCGTCAGCGCCTTGGCGGGCAGCGGTTCGCCGCACAGTGCCGCGAGGTCCGGGGTGCGCGGCAGATCCCGTACGGCACTCTCCAACGCAGCGCGCAACGCCGGGCCGGAGCCGGTCGTGCCGGCCAGCGCGCCCGCCACCAGCGAACCGAACAGCTTGCGCCGCAGAGCCCGTTCGTCGTCCGTCACCATGCGGGCGGGCAGCCCGGGCGCGCGGACGCCGTGGCGGGCGAGTCGCGCGGGGCTGATCCGCAGATCGGCCAGATCGCGGTAGACCAGCCGCACCGGCTCCCCGTCCGACGCCAGCACCACCAGCAGGTTCTGGCCGTGGGCCTCCAACGCAACGCCCACATCGAGGAGTTGCAGCCCGACCGTCAGGGCGAGCCGCGCGAACCGGGCCGTCCAGCCCGGGGAGCGGGGCAGTCCGGTCGCCGCCAGGGCCGCCACCGGCACCACCCGCTCCCCGGCCGCCGCGTACTCCTGCGGCGACTCGCGCACCACGGCCGCCAGATCGGGGGAACCGGCCGCCGCGGCCCCCAGGGTGCGGGTGATGTGCAACAGCCCGCCGGTCCGCGCCGCCACCGACTCCCCGAACTCCGACAGCACCGCGGACGCGGCGACCGAACCGAGCGAGATGTCCCGCACCGACGACGTCAGCCGCGCGCTCAACGCCGTCTTCACATGCGGCCCGTCGGGCAGTGCGAGCGTGCGCAGCGCCATCAGCGGACGCGCCGCCATCCGCTCCGCGGGCTCCCGCTCGAGCACATGCGCCGCCTGCCAGGGATGCACCGGGATCACCACCCGCCCTCCGTCCCGCAGCCACCGGGGCCAACTCCCCGTCACCAGACAGTCCCCGGCCGGCACCGCAACCAGCCCCAACTCCACGAGAGGCCGGTGCTCGGGCCCGTACGCCAGCTGCTCGGCCACCGAAAAACCTGGGCGGGAACGGCAGTTGGGATGAAACGGATGACCGTCGACCACCCGCTGCTCCCACTCCCAGTCGGACCTCCCGCCCCAGGCACCCACGCCCTCCCCGTCCTCCTCCGAAGACCCCGCCCGGGACAGCGCCAACGAAGCCACACTGTGAGCGAGTTCGGCGGCGAAGGCGGCCGAACGCGGCACGGCGAGCTCCCCCGTCAACCGCGCGGGATCGTCGTACGCCACCCCGTCCAGCCGTACGACGGTGACGTACGCGGCGGTCGCATACGGGTCCGGGCGCGGGCCGCGCAGCCGACGGCCGTCCGCCAGCCGCAGGGTGAGCCCGTCACCGTCCGGCTCCCGGCGCACGACCCACGGCAGCGGGTCGTGCGCGAGGCCGCGCCACAACCGGGTCAGCACGGCCGCGCGGGCCCCTGGCAGCGCCGCCGCGTACCGGGGTACCAGCGCGGGCCGTACGACGGCCAACTCGTCGGCGGTTTCGGTCTCGACGGCGAAGGGACGGTGCACAGGCGGGCTCCTCGGGTACGAAAGGCGTTGCGGAACGAACCGGCCGGTCCGTGACGGACGTGCGGAGATACTGATCGCCTCCGTCCGGACCGACCGTAGGGAAACAGTGGAACGCGTGGACCTCATGCCCCCACCCGCAGACGACGACGCGGCACCCCGCGCCCACGAAACCGGCCGGCCGGCCGCCCGCGCCGACGCGTACGCCGCCGCCCCGCTCCTGAACTGCCTCCTGCGCGAGGTCGCACAACCGCTGCCGGACGGCGAGGACGAGGACAGGGACGAGGACACGGACCGGGGCCGGGGCCGAGAGCCGGGCGCCCCCCGGACACACCGCCTGCCGGGCACCCCCCGGACGTACCGTCTGCCGGGCACCCACCGCCTGCTGCGCGTCCACGGCACCCGCCGCAGCCCCACCGCCCCCGAGGTCCGCGCGCAGGACGGCACCTGGCACCGCCTCGGCCATCCGGAACTGGTCGACCTGGTCGCCGAGGAGCTGCGCCGGCACACCGGCGTGCCCAACCGGGAACTGGCGGCCGAGATGACCGACAGCCGCGACACGGTGGCCGCGCTGCTCACCGCACGGGCAGGCGCCGTCCCGCCCGCCGACCCCTACCTGCGCTCCGAGCAGTCCCTGCTCACCGGCCACACCCACCACCCCGCCCCCAAGGCCCGCGGCGCGGGCCCCGCGGCGAGCTGGCTGCCGTACGCACCGGAGGCGTACGCGCGTTTCCCGCTGACGCTGCTCGGCGTGCGTGAGGACACGGTCGTGGAGGAGGGCGACACGACGTCCCTGGACCACCTGGGCACCGCCCCGCCCGGCTACCGCCTCCTGCCCGCCCACCCCTGGCAACTGGAGCTGACGGCCGGGAGCCTGGCCCCCGCGTTCGCCGACGGCCGCCTGATCCGGCTGGGCACGACCGCGTTCCCGGTATGGCCCACCGCCGCGATCCGCACCGTGTACGCGCCCGCGCGGGACCTGTTCCTGAAGTTCAGCCTGGACGTGCGCATCACCAACGACGTCCGCCGTCTGTGGCGCCACGACCTGCTGAGGCTGAGCAGGACCGACCGGGCCACGAGCGAGGCCTTCGCCGCCTCGGCCACGGCCGACGCCCCCGCGGCCTGGCTCAGCGACCGCGGCTACCGCACCGCGGACTTCGCCTTCGAGGAACTGGCCGTACTGGTCCGCGACGGTCTGCACGCCCACCTGCTCCCCGGCACGACCCCGCACCTGGCCGCAGCCCTGCCGGAGGACTACGCGGGCAACCCGCTGGCCACCACCCCCACCCCCGCCGCCTGGTGGAAGGCCTACCTGGCCCAGGTCGTCCCCCCGGTGCTGCGGGCCTTCGCCCGGCACGGCGTCGTGGTCGAGGCCCACCTGCAGAACACCCTGATCGCCGTCGGCACCGACGGCATGCCCGTACAGGCCCTGTACCGGGACGCGGAAGGCGTGAAACTGCTCCCGGAGGTGACGAGGGAAGCGGGCTGGGAGCGCCTCGTCTACTGCCTGATCGTCAACCACCTGACGGACATCGCGTCCGCCCTGACCGAACACCACCCGGGCCTCGCCCCGTGGCCCGCGGCCCGCCGGGAACTCTCCCGCCACCTACTCCCGGAGACCCGGGCCCTCCTCACCGCCCCCACCCTCCCCGCCAAAACCAACCTCCTGCTGCGCTGGACCCACGCCGACGGAGCCTCGGCCCGCTACGTGCCGGTCCCCAACCCCCTGGCGGAGCCGTAGGCGCCGGCGGTTCGTACGCCGGCGCAAGGGGTCCTTTCCCTGCGCCCGACCGGACGCGCATGCCGCGAAGCCACAGGACGAGGCCGCGTTCCTGGAGCAACTGGCCGCCGAACGCCGGGTGGTCGTCCGCCTGAAGGCGGAGCGGCTGTACGGGACGGCGCTCGACATCACCGGACAGGCGGACGGGCCGGGGAAACCGGCCCTCGCGCCGCGTCGGCGGTACGGCCGACGAGCAGGCCGTCCCCGAGCTGTTCCGGGCCGAGGGCTCCGAGACCAAAAGCGGAAAATCTGAACGATCTGCATCCAGCAGGACGGTTACCGTCGAAAAGCGGACATGAAGCTGCAAGACGAACTTCCAGTCGACCACCACCTGGCGACCGTCTACCGCTACGGTGCCGCCTTCTGCGGCCTCGTCCTGCTCGCCTTCGCCGGGCTCGGCTTCGCCGACGCGCTCAGTCCCTTCAGCACGTCGGGAAACACGATCGCCGGCATGACCAGCAACGTCGCGCTCAGTGTCATCTCCACCGTGGTGGGGCTGGCGCTGCTCGTCGGCGCCGCCATCGGCGGCAACTTCGCCTCCACCCTCAACATGACGGTGGGCGGGCTGTTCGTGCTGAGCGGCTTCGCCCACACCTTCGTGCTGGGCCGCCCCGCCAACATCCTGGACTTCGGCATGAGCAACGTGATCTTCAGCTACGTCATGGGGCTGCTCATCGCGACGTTCGGCATGTACGGCCGGGTCTCCAGCAAGCTGTCCCACGACAACCCCTACTGGCAGCGCAGGCACTCCGACCGGGCGGCCCGGGAGGCGCAGGCTGCCGCACCGCGGGACGCGGGGCAGCAGTCACTGCCCCGGGCCGGGAGCCGGGACCCCCGGGGCGGACGCACCTCGCTCCGGTGACGCCGTGGACGAGCCGGCGCGGGGCGCGTGCCTCGCCGAGGGGGTGCCGTCGCCCCTGCGGGGGGCAGGCGGCACCACGGCGGTTCGGGGCCGGTTACCTGGCCCCGTCGAGGGCGGCGAGCGCCTGCGCCCAGCGGACGTACTTCAGCTCGGCGAGGTCCGCCACGGTCTTCACCCCGAACGCCTCCTGGAGCAGCTCGCCGTCACGGTCGGAGACCCCCTTCAGCGCGGCCACCGGGGCGGTCATGATCTCGGGCAGGCTCTTGTCCGCCCATGCCTTGTCCAGCACCTTGTCCAGGTCGATCGAAGCCATGTGTGACATCCTCCAGAACGTGGGATCCGCTGTACGCGCGGAACTTCTACAAACATGTAGAACCATAGGGCGGGTCTGTGCGGGAAAGGGCCTGCTCCGGGCGGGCGTGCCAAGAAAGGCCGAAACCGGGCTCTTGGGCTGGCCGACTTCGTGCCCCGGCCGCCTGCCGTCGTCCCTCGGCGCCGCTCGGTGTCCCGCCCGCGGGCCGGGGAAGGCGCCGGGCGGCTTTTTTGCACCTCCTTTACAGTGGAGTGAGAGGCGGACAAGCCTGCTTCCGGCCACCGTCGTCACGGGTGGTCCGCGCGCTGTGAGAAGGAGCGGCGTTCCCCTGATGGGTGAGCCCCCTGGCACCGCCCGTGCCCTGCCCCGTCCGCCGTCCGTGAGCGCGGCACCGGGGGAGGCGCGATGACCGAGGTCCTGTTGCTTCTGCTGGCCCTCCTGCTGACCCTGGCCTGCGCGGTGTTCGTCGCGGCCGAGTTCTCCCTGACCACAGTCGAGCGGAGCGATCTGGAACGCGCCGGTGAGGCCGGCGAGCGCGGCGCGGAGGGCGCGCTGAAGGCCGTACGCAGCCTGACCCTCCAGCTGTCGGGCGCCCAGCTCGGCATCACCGTGACCTCCCTGGTGATCGGCATGCTCGCCGAGCCTTCGCTCGCGGCGCTGCTGCGCGGTCCGCTCCGGGAGATCGGTCTGGGCGCCGCCGCCTCGCCGGTGGCGACCGTGCTCGGCGTGGGGGTGTCCACCGTCGTGCTGATGGTCGTCGGCGAGCTGGTGCCCAAGAACTGGGCGATCTCCCGGCCGCTGGCGGTCGCCAAGGTGGTGGCCGGACCGCAGCGCGGCTTCACCGCCGCGTTCGGTCCGTTCATCCGGCACCTGAACAGCACCGCGAACCGTGTCGTACGCCGCATCGGGATGGAGCCCACCGAGGAGCTGGCCTCCGCCCGCAGCTCCGAGGAACTGGTCGCGCTCGCCCGGCATTCGGCCGCCGAGGGGGCACTGGAGGAGGACGCGGCCGAGCTGTTCGTCCGTACGCTCCACCTGAGTGAGCTGACCGCGGAGAACGTGATGACACCGCGCGTCGACGTCAAGGCACTGGAGGTGCACGCCACGGCCGCGGACGCCGCCAACCTCACCCACGCCACCGGTCTCTCCCGCTTCCCCGTCTACCGCAACAGCCTGGACGAGGTCGTCGGCACCGTCCACATCCGCGACGTCCTCGCCCTGGAACCGGAGCGGCGCGCCGTCACGCCGGTCACCGAGCTGGCCACCGCGCCCCTGCTGGTGCCCGACAGCCTCACGGCCGACCGGCTGCTGGAACGGCTCCGGGTGACCCGCACCATGGCCGTGGTCATCGACGAGTACGGCGGTACGGCGGGCGTGGCGACGGTCGAGGACATCGTCGAGGAGGTCGTGGGCGAGGTACGCGACGAGCACGACCCCTTCGAGACACCCGACCTGGTGCCCGCGCCCGCCACCGGGGACGGCCGTGCGGTGTGGGAGGCGGACGGCAGCGTACGCATCGACCAGCTGGCCGGCATAGGGCTCACCCCGCCCGAGGGTCCCTACGAGACCGTGGCCGGGCTGATCGCCACCCGCCTGGCCCGTATCCCCGCCGAGGGCGACGCCCTCGACCTCGACGGCTGGCGGCTGGACGTCCTGGAGCTGGAGCACCACCGCGCCGACCGGGTCCGCATCACCCAACCGGTCCGCGTCCCGGCGCGGCCGCGGGAGGAGTCCCGATGACCGCCCTCCAGCTCGCCATCGGCGTCCTGATGGTGCTGGTCAACGCCTTCTTCGTCGGCGCCGAGTTCGCCCTGATCTCGGTGCGCCGCAGTCAGATCGAGCCCCGCGCCCACGCGGGCAACAAACGGGCGCGGATGACCCTGTGGGGTCTGGAACACCTGTCCCCGATGATGGCCACCGCCCAGCTCGGCATCACCGCGTCCTCGCTGGTACTGGGCGCGGTCGCCGAACCGGCCATCGCGCACCTGCTCGAGCCCGGCTTCGAGGCGGCCCGCATACCGGACGGCCTGGTGCACCCGATCGCGTTCGTCATCGCGCTCGGCCTGGCGACGTACCTGCACATGCTGATCGGCGAGATGGTCCCGAAGAACATCGCGCTGGCCGCCCCGGCCGCCACCGCGCTGCTGCTGGGGCCGCCGCTGGTGGCCCTCACCCGGGCGCTCAAGCCGGTCGTCTTCGGCATCAACGCCTTCGCCAACGTCCTGCTGAAACTGCTGCGCGTCGAACCGAAGGACGAGGTCGCGTCCGTCTTCACCGACGACCAGCTGGCCCGCATGGTCGTCGACTCCAGCGAGGCCGGCCTGCTCTCACCCGCCGACGGCGAACGGCTGCGCGACGCGCTGGAGCTGGGCACCCGGCCGGTGGGCGAGATCCTCGTCCCGGCCCGGCGGATGCACACCGTCGAGCACACCATCACCCCGGCGCGGCTGGAGCGGGTGGCGGCGGAGGCGGGCTACTCCCGGTTCCCGGTCACGGGCCAGGACGGCGGTCTCCTGGGGTACCTGCACATCAAGGACACCCTCGGCCCCACCGACCGCGACCGGCCCTTCCCGCGCGGTGCGTTCCACCCGGTCACCCGGGTCCGCATCGACACACCGCTGGACGACACCCTCACCGCCCTGCGCGCCGACGGCAGTCACCTCGCCGCCGTCCTCGGCGAGGGCGACAAGGTGATCGGCGTCGTCACGATGGAGGACGTCCTGTCGGAGCTGGTCGGACCGGCGGCTCCGGCCGCCCCGTGACCCCGCCCCGCCCCGGCCCGGTCGCCGGACGTGACGCTCGGTTACCATGCTCACTTCCTACCGAAGGCACCAGGACCGATGCTGGCCGAGCGCCGGGAGTTTTCCATGGATCATGAGGCTGTCGGGTCGAGCGGCCCGGGAACACGATGAGGAAGGTGACCGCGACCCGCTACATCGCCCCCCTGCACTCCGGCGGCTCCGTCCCCGGCATCGTCGAGGCCGACGACTGCGGGACGTACGTCGTGAAGTTCACGGGGTCCGCGCAGGGGCGCAAGGCGCTGGTGGCCGAGGTGATCGTCGGGGAGCTGGCACGTGCGCTGGGACTGCGGTTCCCGGAGCTGGTGCTGGTGGACTTCGATCCGGTGATCGCCGGCAGCGAGCCGCACCAGGAGGTGCGGGAGCTGCACGAGGCCAGTGCCGGGACCAACCTCGGCATGGACTACCTGCCGGGGGCGCGGGACTTCACCCCCGAGGTCGCCGAGGCGTTTCCCGTCGACCCGGTGGAGGCCGGGCGGATCGTCTGGCTCGACGCCCTCACGGTGAACGTGGACCGGACCGTGCACTCCTCCAACCTGATGGTCTGGCCGACGCTCGGCGTCGCGGAGCCCCGGCTGTGGCTCATCGACCACGGGGCCGCGCTCGTCTTCCATCACCGCTGGGACGCCTCCGACCCGGCGAAGGCGTACGACTTCCGCCACCATGCCCTCGGCGGCCACGGGCCCGACGTCCGCGCCGCCGACGCCGAGCTCGCACCCCGGGTGACCGAGGAACTGCTGCGTTCCCTCACGGCCGGGGTCCCTGACGCCTGGCTCGCCGGTGACCCCGACTTCGCGACGCCCGGCGCGGCCCGCGAGGCGTACGTGAGGTATCTGGGGGCGCGGGTACGGGCCTCGGCGGCCTGGCTGCCGACCGACTTTCCCGGTGCGGAGGAACTGGCCGCGGAGAACGCCCGCCGTGCCGCCCGCTCCCGGCAGGGACGCCCGGCCTGGCTCAAGAACGTTCCCGATCTGCACGGCAGGCCCGCGGCGGAGCAGGACCGGTCGGCGCACCTGGGGTGACCGAGGGCCCGGGGCACGCCCCGCTGCGGCGGGGCGTGCCCCGGGCCCTCGGTCACCGGGCGGGTGCCGTACGTGTCAGCCCTTGAGGTGCTCGTAGGCCGGCAGGGTGAGGAAGTCGGCGTAGTCCTCGTCCAGGGCGACCGTCAGCAGCAGGTCGTGGGCCTGCTGCCAGTGGCCCGCCGCGAAGGCCTCCTCGCCCAGCTCTGCGCGGATGTCCGACAGCTCTGCGGCCGCGACCCCGCGGACCAGCTCCGCGGTGACCGGCTCGCCGTTGTCGAGGACGACACCGGCGTTGATCCACTGCCAGATCTGCGACCGGGAGATCTCGGCGGTGGCCGCGTCCTCCATCAGGTTGAAGATGGCCACCGCGCCGAGGCCGCGCAGCCATGCCTCGATGTAACGGACGCCCACCTGCACGGCGTTGACCAGACCCGCGTACGTCGGCGTCGCCTCCAGGGAATCGATCGCGATCAGGTCGGCGGCCCTGACGTCGACGTCCTCGCGCAGCCGGTCCTTCTGGTTCGGCCGGTCGCCGAGCACCCGGTCGAAGGACTCCAGGGCGATCGGGACCAGGTCCGGGTGGGCGACCCAGGAGCCGTCGAACCCGTCGTTCGCCTCACGGTCCTTGTCGGCGCGCACCTTCTCGAACGCGACCTTGTTGACCTCCGGATCCCGGCGGGACGGGATGAAGGCCGCCATGCCGCCGATCGCGTGTGCGCCCCGCCTGTGGCAGGTGCGCACGAGGAGTTCGGTGTACGCCCGCATGAACGGTGCCGTCATGGTGACCGCGTTGCGGTCCGGCAGGACGAACCTCGCGCCGCCGTCACGGAAGTTCTTGACGATGGAGAACAGGTAGTCCCAGCGCCCGGCGTTCAGCCCGGAGGCGTGGTCGCGCAGTTCGTAGAGGATCTCCTCCATCTCGTACGCGGCCGTGATCGTCTCGATGAGGACGGTGGCGCGCACGGTGCCCCGGGGGATGCCCGCACAGTCCTGTGCGAAGACGAACACGTCGTTCCACAGGCGGGCTTCGAGGTGGGACTCCGTCTTCGGGAGGTAGAAGTACGGGCCCTTGCCGAGGTCGATCAGACGCCGGGCGTTGTGGAAGAAGTACAGCCCGAAGTCGACCAGGGCACCGGGCACCCGGGTGCCGTCGATGTCGGTGAGGTGGCGCTCGTCCAGGTGCCAGCCGCGCGGGCGCATGACGACCGTCGCCAGTTCCCCGTCCGGGCGCAGGGCGTAGGACCTGCCGGACGACGCGTCGGTGAAGTCGATGGTCCGGGCGTAGGCGTCGATCAGGTTGAGCTGGCCGAGGACCACGTTCTCCCAGGTGGGCGCGGAGGCGTCCTCGAAGTCCGCGAGCCACACCTTCGCGCCCGAGTTGAGGGCGTTGACGGTCATCCTGCGGTCGGTGGGGCCGGTGATCTCGACCCGGCGGTCGTTCAGGGCCTCGGGGGCCGGAGCCACCTTCCAGGAGTCGTCCGCGCGGACGGCGGCCGTCCCGGGGAGGAAGTCGAGCGTGCCCGTACGGGCGATCTCGGCACGGCGCTCCGTGCGGCGGGCGAGGAGTTCGTCCCGCCGAGGCGTGAACCGCCGGTGCAGCTCGGCCACGAAGGCGAGGGCCGCCTCGGTGAGGACCTCCTCCTGCCGGGGCAGGGGCTCGGCGTCGACGACGGCCGGCGGGTGCGGCGCTGGTGCGGACATCAGCTGTCACTTCCTTCGGCGGGCAGGCACCGGGCGCCGGTCGGCCCGGGTGCGGCGGGGAGCGCCCGGGGGAGGGGCGGGGCCGAAGGGCGCTCCGACGTGCGGACAGGGTGATGGATATTAGTTTCCTTATCGTGGAACTTCAATGGTTTGCCGATGCCGGGGCGCCCCGGGCCGGGCAGGTGGCAGCCGCTCACTCGAGGTGACCCAGATCCCCCTCCGTGTCGATGTCGTAGGCCTCGGCCACGTCCCCGCACTCGACGAGGGAGATCGCGTCCGCGTGCTCCTTCAGGTAGGCGCGTGCCCCCCGGTCGCCGGTCGCGGCCGCGGCCACGCCGGCCCAGTGCGCGGCCCCGAACAGGACGGGGTGGCCGCGCACGCCGGCATAGGCCGCCGAGAGCAGGGCGGCGTCCTGGAGGGGAGCGTCGCGTGCCTCCCGTGCCGCGTGCGCGGCGAGTACCCGCGCGACCGCCTGCGGACCGATGCCGGGCTGGTCGACCAGCAGGACCAGGGCGGCCCGCACCTGCGTACCGGCCAGCGAGGCGAGCCCGGCCCGCAGGGACGAGCCCATGCCCTGCTCCCAGTCCGGGTTGTCGACGAGCACGCAGTCCGCCAGCTCGGCGCGTGCGCGTACCTCGTCCGCCCGTGCGCCGAGCACCACGTGCACGCGCTCGCAGCCGCCCGCGCGCAACGCCCGTACCGCGTGTTCCACCAGTGGCCGTCCCCGGTGCGTCAGCAGCGCCTTGGGGCGGCCGCCCAGCCGCCGGCCGCCCCCCGCCGCGAGCAGCAGCCCCGCCACCTGTCCCGTGGCCCGTCCCGAGTCCGGGCTCGTCCGACGTGTCGTCATGGTTTCTGCATACCTCAACGCCCCGCGGACCACCGCCGGACACCGGAGGGACACGGTGGGTGGCGCGGGGCGGCGCGACGGGTGCAGGGGAGGGGGCGGGGTGGACGGCAGGGAGGAAGAGGGAAGAAGGGGGTGGAAACGGGACGGATGCGGGGAGCGGGGAGGGGGCGCATCCGGCCGGCGGTGTCACGCTGTGGAGCAGGACGATGACGTAGCGGACTGGCGCGGAGGGGGTGGGGTGGCGTTTACTGGCGCGCACCGGGCGACGGGGCGGTGGGGCCGACGGGGAGGCGCACCACCGCGTGCGAGGGGGAGGGCTGGGGTGCGGAGCGTAGAGCAGCGGCATGCGGCCGGCAGTCGAGAGGACGATCCACGGGTGACGGAGCTGCGCTCCGCCGTGGCCCGGCTGCGCCGTCAACTGGCAGCCCATCCGGCGGAGTTCCCCGACCGGGGCATCGCGGAGGACGAACTCGCCGCACTGGACGCCCTCGCGGCCGGCGGCCGTCCCGAGATTCCCCGGTTACGCCGTTCCCTGCTGCTGATCGCCGGCGCGATCGGCTCGGTGAGCGCGCTGGGGCGGGGGCTCGGCGAAGTGCGGGACGCGGTGGATCTGTTCGGGCCGCCACCCCGGGCTTGACGCACGCCTGTGCGCACGCCTCTCGGAAGGGGGCGTGCGCGGGCGCCGTGGTCGCGGTGGGCGACCGGTTCGAGCCGGGCCGGGTCAGACCGCCGGGCCGCCGCCCGGGGTGGTGAGCACCTCGGAGAGTTCCGTCGCCACCTGCTGGAGCACCGGCACGATCCGCTCCGTCGCCGCCTCCGTGACCCGTCCCGCGGGACCGGAGATCGAGAGGGCGGCCGGGGTGGGGGAGTCGGGCACGGAGACGGCGAGGCAGCGCACGCCGATCTCCTGCTCGTTGTCGTCGACGGCGTAGCCCTGGCGGCGCACCTCCTCGAGCGCGGCCAGGAAGCCCTCCGGTGTGGTGATGGTCCTGTCCGTCGCCGCGGGCATCCCGGTACGGGCGAGCAGGGCCCGCACGTCCTGGGGCGGGAAGCCGGCCAGCAGGGCCTTGCCGACGCCGGTGGAGTGCGGCAGGACGCGGCGGCCGACCTCGGTGAACATCCGCATGGAGTGCTTGGACGGCACCTGCGCGACGTACACGACCTCGTCCCCGTCGAGCAGTGCCATGTTGGCCGTCTCGCCGGTCTCCTCCACCAGGCGGGCCAGGTGCGGGCGCGCCCAGGTGCCCAGCAGCCGGGAGGAGGACTCGCCGAGCCGGATCAGGCGCGGGCCGAGCGCGTACCGGCGGTTGGGCTGCTGGCGTACGTAACCGCACGTGACCAGGGTGCGCATCAGGCGGTGGATGGTCGGCAGGGGCAGCCCGCTGCTCGACGACAGTTCGCTGAGGCCGACCTCGCCGCCCGCGTCCGCCATCCGCTCGAGAAGGTCGAAGGCGCGCTCGAGGGACTGCACGCCGCCGCCCGGGGCGGACCGGGCGGAGTCGTGGGTGCGGGCGCTGGACGTCGGCACGGCGCGTTCCTTTCGGGCTGGCGGGAAGGGCCGAAGCCTACCCGGCGGTCGACCGACTGCCTGTCTGCGCGTTCACGCATCCCCCGCATTCACGCATTCCGGTCAACAAAACGTTAATTCCGCTTCATGGGACAGTCCAGAGGTCGACCGTCGGTACCCGTGCGGGCGGTGTGCCCTTGACGGCGTCGAAGCGGGAGTGAACACTCCTTCAACAGAACGTTGAAACAGTGGCCGCGGAGACTCAGCCACGGAGGCTCGGGAGGGTGCGGGTGTCCGACGTCGAACTGGTACTGCGCTCGACGCGCGTCATCACTCCCGAGGGGACGCGCGCCGCGTCGGTCGCCGTGGCCGGCGGCACGATCGCGGCCGTCCTGCCGTACGAGGCACCCGTCCCCGGGGCGGCCCGCCTGACGGACCTCGGCGACGACGTCCTGCTGCCCGGCCTGGTCGACACCCACGTGCACGTCAACGACCCGGGCCGCAGCGAGTGGGAGGGCTTCTGGACCGCCACCCGCGCGGCGGCGGCCGGGGGCGTCACCACGCTCGTCGACATGCCGCTCAACTCCCTCCCGCCGACGACGACAACCGGCCATCTGCGTACCAAGCGGCAGGCCGCCGCCGGCCGGACCCATGTCGACGTCGGCTTCTGGGGCGGCGCCCTGCCCGGCAACGTCGAGGACCTGCGCCCGCTGCACGAGGCCGGCGTCCTCGGCTTCAAGGCGTTCCTGTCGCCGTCCGGCGTCGACGAGTTCCCGCACCTCGGACAGGACCAGCTGGCCCGCACCCTGGCGGAGACCGCCGCCTTCGACGGGCTGCTGATCGTGCACGCCGAGGACCCCGGCCGCCTCGACGCGGCCCCCCGGCACGGCGGCCCGAAATACGCCGACTTCCTCGCCTCCCGCCCGAGCCAGGCCGAGGACACCGCCATCGCCCGGCTCCTGGCGCAGGCGAAACGCCTCGACGCGCGCGTGCACATCCTGCACCTGTCCTCCAGCGACGCGCTGCCGCTGATCGCGGAGGCCAAGTCCGACGGGGTGCGCGTCACCGTCGAGACCTGCCCCCACTACCTGACCCTCACCGCCGAGGAGGTCCCGGACGGCGCCAGCGAGTTCAAGTGCTGCCCGCCCATCCGCGAAGCCGCCAACCAGGGGCCGCTCTGGCAGGCGCTGGCGGACGGCGTCATCGACTGCGTGGTCACCGACCACTCCCCGTCCACCGCCGACCTCAAGACGGCCGACTTCGCCACCGCATGGGGCGGCATCTCCGGCCTCCAGCTCAGCCTGCCCGCCGTCTGGACCGAGGCCCGCGAACGGGGACACGGCCTGGAGGACGTCGTGCGCTGGATGTCGGCGCGTACGGCGGGACTCGCCGGCCTCGACGACCGCAAGGGCGCCATCGCGCCCGGCCGCGACGCCGACTTCGCCGTCCTGGCCCCCGACGACACCTTCACCGTCGACCCGGCGGGGCTCCAGCACCGCAACCGCGTGACGGCGTACGCGGGCAGGACCCTGCACGGTGTCGTGAAGTCCACCTGGCTGCGCGGCCGGCGCATCATGGCCGACGGCGAGTTCACCGCACCGCAGGGCCGGCTGCTGACCCGCGTCCCCTGACCCGGGTGTCCCCCGGCCTCCGTCCCCCGGCCTCCGATTCCCGGCCTCTGGCCTCCGGCTACCGGCCTCCGGCCTCCGACCCCCCGGCCTCCGATTCCCGGCCTCTGGCCTCCGGCTACCGACTACCGGCTACCGACCCCCGACCCCTGGCCCTCGGCTTCCGATCCCCGACCCCGATCCCCGAAAGGAAGGACCGGATCACCGTGACCGCGCAGCACGCATCCCCCGCGGCCCGCTTCACCGGCGACGCGCGCCCCTACGGCGGCGGTGACCCGTACGCGGACTACCGCACCGCCGACTTCCCCTTCACGCAGCTCACCGACCTCGCCGACCGCCGGCTCGGCGCCGGTGTCGTCGCCGCCAACGACGAGTTCTTCGCCGAGCGCGAGAACCTGCTGCTGCCCGGTCGTGCCGTGTTCGACCCCGAACTCTTCGGACACAAGGGCAAGATCATGGACGGCTGGGAGACCCGGCGCCGCCGCGGCTCCCGCGCCGGGCACCCCTGGCCGGCGGCGGAGGACCACGACTGGGCGCTGATCCGCCTCGGCGTGCCCGGAGTCGTCCATGGCATCGTCGTCGACACCGCCCACTTCCGCGGCAACCACCCCCGGGCCGTGTCGGTCGAGGGTGCCTCGGTGCCCGGCTCCCCGGCACCGGAAGAACTGCTGTCGGACGAGGTGGCGTGGACGACGCTGCTGCCGCGCACCCCGGTGGGCGGCCACGCGGCCAACGGCTTCGCCGTACCGGCCGGCCGGCGCTTCACCCACCTGCGCCTGTCCCAGCACCCCGACGGAGGCATCGCGCGCCTGCGCGTGTACGGCGAGGTCGCCCCGGACCCGGTGTGGCTGGAGGCCCTGGGCACCTTCGACGTCGTCGCCCTGGAGAACGGCGGCCGGGTCGAGGACGCGTCCGACCGCTTCTACTCACCGCCCGCGAACACCATCGGGCCCGGCCGCTCCCACCGGATGGACCACGGCTGGGAGACCCGGCGCCGCCGCGACCAGGGACACGACTGGATCCGCTACCGGCTCGCGGGCCAGGCGCAGATCCGCGCCCTCGAGATCGACACCGCGTACCTGAAGGGCAACAGCGCCGGCTGGGCGTCGGTCTCGGTACGGGACACGGAGCACGGCAGAGCCGAAGGACAGGGTGGGGGCGGCGGCTGGCGGGAGATCCTGCCCCGGACCCGTCTCCAGCCCGACACCAACCACCGCTTCGTCCTTTCCGCCCCGGTGATCGGCACGCATGCGCGGGTGGACGTCTTCCCCGACGGGGGCATCTCCCGGCTGCGCCTGTTCGGATCACTGACCGAGCAGGGCTCGGCCACCCTGGCCGCCCGCCACCGGGAACTGGGCGGCTGACCCGCCGGGGCCGCCCGGCAGCGGGCAGGCGGTGGGTCACGCCGGTCAGGGCGCGGGGCCGCCGTCCACCGCGAACTTCCGCGCCGGTGACGTACGCGGCACCGGCCAGGTGGACGATCGTGGCGGCCACCTCGTCGGCCGTGCCGAAGCGGCCGACGGCGGTCGTCGCCGCCCGAGCGGAGGCGTGGGGACCGTCCGCCGGTTTCATGCCGGTACCGGAACGTTCACGGGTCGTCCTCAGCCGGATTTCCCGCTCTCCGCCGCGGAGAGCAGGGCGATGCCCAGGACCAGGAGGGTGATGCCGGCGTAGAGCTCGAAACCCTCCAGGAAGTCCAGCCGCCTCACCACACCCGGGTTCCAGCCGGTGAACTCGTTCACCAGGCTCGCGGCGCCCTGCAGCAGGGCGATGAATCCAAGAATCTCCAGCAGTCTCTTCATGGGGCCGACGATCGCCGAGCACCGCACGCGTGTGCATCGGCCACCGGGTGCGAGCCCGGTGGCGAAGGTCTGTGTTTTCGTACGCGGAACACGCCGAAGGTCTGCGGCCGTACGACTTCGGTAGCCGATCCGGGCCGGAGCAGGACGGACCGGGCGGCCTCTGCATAGGTTTGACGACCGTGATCAGAGCCGACAAGACGGTGCGGACGGCCTCGGTGTTCACGGGAGCACGATGGCTCCGTCCATCAGCCCTCCTCCACGAACTCGACCGGGACCCCGACGCAGACCGAGTCCCCGACCTCGACGTCGCTTCCGAGCCCGCCCGTTCCGCGCGGCGCCCCCGACGTCCCCGGCGCACCGCGCGGGACTGGGTGGTCGACTTCGCCTGCTTCCTGCTGGCCGTGCTCGTGGGCCTGGCGGGCCTCGAGTCCCTGGTGGCGAATCCCGACGTTCCGCGCGCGCTGGTTCGCGGGGACCAGGTGCTCGGCGCGCTGTCCTGCGCCGCGCTCTGGCTGCGCCGCCGCTGGCCGGTCGGCCTGGCCGCGGTGATGGTGCCCGTCAGCCAGATCTCGGAGACGTCCGGCGGCGTGGCCCTGATCGCCCTGTTCGGCCTCGCGGTGCACCGTCCCTTCAGGTACATGATCGGGGTCGCCTGCGCCCATCTCGTGGCGGCCCCGCTCTACTACTGGTGGCGCCCCGACCCCGAACTGCCCTATGCCGCGGCGGTTGCCCTCACCGTGCTGCTGACGGGCGTGTGCGTCGGCTGGGGCATGTTCGTCCGGTCCAAGCGGCAGTTGCTGCTGAGCCTGAGGGACCGGGCCCGCCGGGCCGAGACGGAGGCACGGCTGCGGGCCGAGCAGGCGCAGCGGCTCGCCCGCGAGGCCATCGCACGGGAGATGCACGACGTGCTGGCGCACCGGCTGACGCTGCTCAGCGTGCACGCGGGCGCACTGGAGTTCCGCCCCGACGCGCCCCGCGAGGAGATCACGCGGGCAGCCGGGGTGATCAGGGAGAGCGCGCACGAGGCACTGCAGGATCTGCGGGAGATCATCGGCGTGCTGCGGACCGGCGAGTCCGACGACGCGGGGCGGCCGCAGCAGACGCTCGCGGCACTGGGTCGGCTGGTCGCCGAGTCGAGGGAGGCCGGGACGAAGGTCGTCCTCGATCACCGGGTCACCGACTCCGGCGCCGCCGTCCCCGCCTCCGTGGGCCGCGCCGCCTACCGGATCGTCCAGGAGGCGCTCACGAACGCCCGCAAGCACGCCCCCGGGGTCGAGGTCGCCGTCGCCGTCACGGGCGGCCCTGGGGAGGACCTCGCCGTGTCCGTACGCAACCCCGGTCCGGCCGGGGAGGCACGGCCCGTACCCGGCGCCGGACAAGGACTGATCGGCCTGACCGAACGGGCCACCCTGGCGGGCGGCACCCTGGAGCACGGCCCCACGCCCGACGGCGGGTTCGAGGTCCGGGCCCGGTTGCCATGGGGCTGAACGGAGACAGGCGAAGCCTCATCACGACCGCCGTCCCGTCGTCGCCACCGCCCGTCCCGACGCCCGAAGGCCCATGACTGCGATCAGACTGCTCCTCGTCGACGACGATCCGCTGGTGCGGGCCGGACTGTCCCTGATGCTGGGCGGCGCCGACGATATCGAGATCGTCGGCGAGGCCGCCGACGGCGACGAGGTCGAGGAACTCGTCGACCGCACCCGCCCGGACGTCGTCCTCATGGACATCCGGATGCCGTCGGTGGACGGCCTCGCCGCCACCGAACTGCTGCGCCGGCGCGACAACACCCCGCACATCGTGCTGCTCACCACCTTCCACGCCGACGAGCAGGTGCTGCGGGCCCTGCGCGCGGGCGCCGCGGGCTTCGTCCTCAAGGACACCGCGCCCGCCGAGATCGTCGACGCGGTCCGCCGGGTCGCGGCCGGCGACCCCGTCCTGTCGCCGACGGTCACCAGGCAGCTCATGGCGCATGCGGCCGGCACCACGGCCGGCAGCGCTGCCCGCACCCGGCACGCACGCGCGCGTGCACGGCTCGCTGCCCTCAACGACCGCGAGCGCGAGGTCGCCGTCGAGGTCGGCCGGGGGCACGCCAACGCAGCGATCGCCGCCGAGCTTCACATGAGCGTGGCCACCGTCAAGACCCATGTCTCCCGTGTCCTGGCCAAACTGGACCTCGACAACCGTGTGCAGATCGCCCTGCTCGTCCACGACGCAGGCCTCCTGGAGGACACCCAGGAGGCCTGACCCGCACAGGGCCGGCAGCGGGCCTCCCGATGCGTCCCAGCATCCCGGTGCCCCGGTACTGCGCCATCCCGATACCCCGAACATGATGGAACCCACCCCACGACCACCACCTGGCGCTCACCTGCGCACGCCCCGACACACTCGTGCTCAGCCAAGCCCCAGCAGTTGCCAACCCTCGACGACGGCACCGCGGCCCGGTGCGCCGTCGCCCGGAGCGCGGTCCTGCCGGTCTTTGCGCCCTGAGCCACTGCCGCCCGTCGCCCGTCGCCAGAGCGGCCTCGACGTCCGAGCGTCCCCGTCCTCCGCAGGGCGCCGCTCAGGCGTGGACCGAGGCCGCCCCGCCCGCGATCTCCATCAGCCGCACCGGTCTGCGCTCCCGCCGGGACAGCTCGCACGCCTCCGCGACGCGCAGTGCCTGGAGGGCCTCGCGTCCGTCGCAGGGATTGGCCCGCTCGCCCCGCACCACCTCGACGAACCCGTTCAGTTCCGCCTCGTACGCGGGCCCGAAACGCTCCAGGAAGCCCGTCCACGGCCTGTCCGCGGCCGGCGGCCCGGTCGGCTCGGTGGACGCGATCGGCGTACGGTCGTCCAGGCCGACCACGATCTGGTCCCGCTCCCCGGCGAGCTCCATGCGCACGTCGTAACCCGCGCCGTTCATCCGCGTCGCGGTGAGGACGGCGAGCGTGCCGCCCTCGAGGGTGAGGAGCGCCGCGCCGGTGTCCACGTCGTCCGCCTCCCGGAACATCGCGGGACCCGCGTCGGACCCGGCGGCATAGACGTCCACGATCTCCCGGCCGGTCACCCAGCGCACGATGTCGAAGTCGTGGATCAGCGTGTCCCGGTACAGCCCGCCGGACTGCGGCAGATACCCGGCCGGCGGCGGCTCCGGGTCACTGCTCATCGCCCGTAAGGTGTGCAGCCGGCCGAGCCGGCCCGAACGCACCGCCTCACGCGCGCCCCTGTGGCCGGGGTCGAACCGGCGCTGGAAGCCCATCTGCAGGACCGTCCCGGCCGCCTCCACCTCCGCGACCGCCTGCAACGTGCCCGCGAGGTCGAGGGCGATGGGCTTCTCGCAGAACACCGGCAGCCCGGAGCGGGCTGCCCGGCCGATGAGTTCGGCGTGGGCGGACGTGGCCGTGGTGATCACCAGGGCGTCCACCCCCCAGGTGTAGATCTCGTCCACCCCGGGCGCCGCCGTCTCACCCAGCCGGTGTGCGAGAGCCTGTGCCCGAGCCGGGTCGGCGTCCGTGAGGATCAGGGATCCCACGTCGCGATGCCTGCTGAGTGTGTGGGCGTGAATGGTGCCGATACGGCCCGTACCGATGACCCCGATGCGCATGGGAACAACCTGCGGCCCGCGTCCCTCCCTGTCAATCCGTATGTCCGGACAATCGAACCACGCCACTTCCCGTCCACCACGCACGGGACTACGCTCGGGCCGTGCCCAAACCAGGAGTGGACCCGACCGTGCAGCTGGAACTGAGCGTGGACCGCGGCTCCCCCGTGCCGCTGTACTTCCAGCTGTCCCAGCAACTGGAGGCCGCCATCGAGCACGGCAGGCTGACCCCCGGGAGCCTGCTGGGCAATGAGATCGAGCTGGCCGGGCGCCTCGGCCTGTCCCGGCCCACCGTCCGCCAGGCCATCCAGTCCCTCGTCGACAAGGGCCTGCTCGTACGGCGGCGCGGAGTCGGCACCCAGGTGGTGCACAGCCAGGTCAAGCGGCCCCTGGAGCTCAGCAGCCTCTACGACGACCTTGAGGCGGCCGGCCATCGACCCGCCACGAAAGTCCTGGTCAACACGGTCGTCCCGGCGCCTCCCGAGGTCGCCGCGGTCCTCGGGGTGGCCGAGGCGGGCGAGGTGCACCGCATCGAGCGGCTGCGGCTCGCGCACGGGGAGCCGATGGCGTACCTGTGCAACTACCTGCCCCCCGGGCTGCTCGACCTGGACACCCGGCAGCTGGAGGCCACCGGTCTGTACCGGCTGATGCGGGCGGCCGGGATCACCCTGCACAGCGCCCGCCAGACCATCGGCGCCCGCGCCGCCGGGGCCACCGAGGCCGAGCGGCTCGGTGAGGAGCTGGGTGCCCCGCTCCTCACCATGCAGCGCGTAACCTTCGACGACACCGGCCGCGCCGTGGAGTTCGGCACCCACACCTACCGGCCCGACCGCTACTCGTTCGAGTTCCAGCTGCTCGTACGGTCGTGACGGTCCTGGACCCGGAGCCCGCGCACGGGACCTGAAGTTCCGGTGAAGTCCAGGTGGCGCGGGCGACTTGGACTGATCTTCGTCGCATTGTCCGGACAATGTGACCGGATCGTGGAGCGAGGTGTCGAAATGCGAGGGTCGTCCCGGCGGGCGCGCCCGCCGTAACGCACCGGGAAGCTCTCGGGAGGCTGTTCGAGGGCCGTCGGAAAGCCGCCGGGAGCGTCCCGCGGGCGACGCGCGTCACGCGGTCCCTCTCCTCCCGGGTACGCCACCCGGGGGCACCGTGAGGCAGAATCGGCGACGATGAGCACCTACCGCGACCTCACACTCCCCAGGGCGCTGAGTTCCGCCCGGGCGGGCGCCGCCCCGATCGGTTCCCGCCGTGCTCCCGTGCTCCGCACGGTCGGCACCCGGGAACGCCGCTCGCACCTGACGGCACCGCGCGTGCCGACCGTCGGCATCGACATCGGCGGCACGAAGGTGATGGCGGGCGTCGTCGACGCCGACGGCAACATCCTGGAGCGGCTCCGCACGGAGACCCCGGACAAGTCCAAGAGCCCGAAAGTCGTCGAGGACACCATCGTCGAACTGGTGCTTGACCTGTCCGACCGGCACGACGTGCACGCGGTCGGCATCGGCGCCGCCGGCTGGGTCGACGCCGACCGCAACCGCGTGCTGTTCGCCCCCCACCTCTCGTGGCGCAACGAGCCGCTGCGCGACCGGCTCGCCGGCCGCCTCGCCGTCCCCGTCCTGGTCGACAACGACGCCAACTCCGCCGCCTGGGCCGAATGGCGCTTCGGCGCCGGACGCGGCGAGGACCACCTCGTCATGATCACGCTGGGCACCGGCATCGGCGGCGCGATCCTCCAGGACGGCCAGGTCCAGCGCGGCAAGTACGGCGTCGCCGGCGAGTTCGGCCACATGCAGGTCGTCCCCGGCGGCCACCGCTGCCCCTGCGGCAACCGCGGCTGCTGGGAGCAGTACAGCTCCGGCAACGCACTGGTCCGCGAGGCGCGCGAGCTGGCCGCCGCCGACTCGCCGGTCGCCTACGGGATCATCGAGCACGTCAAGGGCAACATCGCCGAGATCAGCGGACCGATGATCACCGAGCTGGCCCGCGAGGGCGACGCCATGTGCATCGAGCTCCTCCAGGACATCGGCCAGTGGCTCGGCGTCGGCATCGCCAACCTCGCCGCCGCCCTCGACCCCTCCTGCTTCGTCATCGGCGGCGGGGTCTCGGCCGCCGACGACCTGCTGATCGGACCCGCGCGGGACGCGTTCAAGCGGCAGCTCACCGGCCGCGGCTACCGCCCCGAGGCCCGCATCGTCCGCGCCCAGCTCGGCCCCGAGGCCGGCATGGTCGGCGCCGCCGACCTCGCCCGCCTGGTCGCCCGCCGCTTCCGCCGCGCCAAGCGCCGCAGGGTCGAGCGGTACGAGCGGTACGCGGAGGTCGGCCGAGCCGCCCAGGAGGCGCCGTGACGAGCGGGGATCCCCACCGGTCCGCCCGTTCCGGCGGGCCCCGGCCGCCCGAGGGCCGCGGGCACATGGTCCGGCGCAGGGCGCTCACCCTCCTGATCATCGTGCTGCTCATCGGCGTCCCCGCCGGATACCTGATGATCTCCGCGAACCAGAGCCGGGCCAGCGGCAAGGACAAGGAGGCCAGGTACTCGGCGAACGGCCTGACCCAGGGCTGGCCGTCGAAGGTGCAGCGCCGCCTCTACCAGGTGCCGGTCCCGCACCCCGCCTGGTGGGTGGCCACCTACGAGACGAACAACTGGAAGACCAGCCGCCTGTACGTCGAGTTCGAGACCACCGACGCCGGCCTGAGCGCCTTCCTCACCGGCATGGGCGTCCAGCAGGACGACCTGGAACCGGACAGCATCACCATCGGCGAACGCGACCGGGAGGTCACCGGCTGGAAGTTCGACCGCCCCGGCATCTGGTCCGGTCTCGTCAACGAACAGAAGAATCCCGCGCCCACGCACGATGTCGTCGTCAACGAGGGCAAGCCGGGCTTCCCCAGGGTGTACGTCGTCTCCCGGACGGTTCCCTGATCCGCACCGCCGCTCCCGTCCCGTGACCGGGGGTGTCCGCTCCGGCCGGGCCCGGCCGCCGTCACCGACTGTCAGTGCCCGCCCGTAGAGTCGAGGGCGAAGAGGCGGACGACACGGGTGGGCATGGACGGCAACGGGGACGGGCGGGCGGTGACAGGGCGCATGAACGAGGCGACCGCGACGGCCGACCGGTACACGGCAGGGACGCGCACGGGCGTGGGGGACGCGGCGCCCGCGGACGTCGCCGCCGGAGAGACCTCCGGGATCTCCGGGATTCCCGAGTTCTCCGTCGGGCTCGCCGCCGTCTTCCTGCCGTCGGCCCTGCCGCGCGACGGACGCGTCGCCTTCTACGACCCGGCGAGCGGCCCCGCCGAAGCCGCGCCCGAAGCCACGCCGGAACCCGCCGGGCCCGAACCCGCCCGGCCGGTCGTGGGCGGCGCCGGTGGTCCCCGGTCCGCCGACTCCGTACCCGCGCCGTCGGCGCATGCTCCGGGTACGCGGCTCACCGTCATCCGCCCGCACGGCGACGGGATCCGGCGGCGGACGGTCGGCGCGCTCTCCCTCCCCCTCGACGAGGCCCTGCCCCTGCTGGTCCGCGCCCGGCACGCCCCCGCGGCGCACCCCGCCACCGCCTGCTGGGGCGCCGCCGCCCTGCACGCCCTGCGGCTCACGGCACGCGGCCGGCTGCTGCCCGGCCTGACGGCCACCGGCCACGACGCCTGGCGGGCCGGCCCTCTCGAACCGGACGACGTGGCACACCTGCGCGCGGTGGCCGCGGCCATGCCCTTCGAGGGTCACGCCGTCGCGCTGCCCGGCCCCGGCCCGCTCCGGCTGCCGCAGCCGGAAGCCCTGGTCCGCGCCTTCCTGGACGCGGTCGCGGACACCCTTCCCCGCACCCCGGCCGCGCCGTACGCCTCGGGGCTGCCGTTCGCCGCCCGCACGGCCCAGCGGCTGCCCGGCGCCCACGACTGGGCCGCCGAGGTCGCCGCCGGCATGGATGCCGGTGTGCGCGTCTCGCTCCGCCTCGACCTCTGTGCGTACGACCTGTTCGACGGCTCCGAAGAAGGCGCGGGGGGCACCGGCGCGCGCGGTGCGGGCGCGGCGGTCGTCCAGGTGCACAGCCTCGCCGACCCCACCCTCGTCGCCGACGCGGCAGCCCTGTGGGCGGGGACGGCGGACAGCGCGTTCGGCCCCCGCGCGCGCGTGGACGCCGCCCTCGCCGTCCGCCGGGCCGCCCGCGTCTGGCCCCCGCTGGACCGGCTCTCCGTCCAGGACGTCCCCGACGTACTGCCCCTGTCCGAGGACGAGCTGAACGACCTGCTCGGCGTCGCCGCCACCCGCCTCGCCGCGGCCGGCGTCGCCGTGCACTGGCCGCGGGACCTGGCCCAGGACCTGACCGCGACGGCGGTGGTCCGGCCGGCCCCCGGATCGGCGACCGACGGGAGCGGCTTCTTCGAGAGCGAGGACCTGTTGCGGTTCGGCTGGCAGATCGCGCTCGGCGGCGACCCGCTCACCGACACCGAGATGGACGCCCTGGCCGAGGCCCACCGTCCCGTCGTCCGGCTGCGCGACCAGTGGGTGCTGGTCGACCCCGCCCTCGTCCGCAAGGCCCGCAAACGGGAGCTGGGCCTGCTCGATCCCGTCGACGCGCTGTCCGTCGCCCTCACCGGCACCGCGGAGGCCGACGGCGAGACCGTCGAGGCCGTCCCCGTCGGCGCTCTCGCCGTCCTCCGCGACCGCCTCACCACCGGCGTCCGGCCGGCCGACCCGCCCCCCGGACTCGACGCCACCCTGCGCGACTACCAGCTGCGGGGCCTGGCCTGGCTCGACCTGATGACCTCCCTCGGCCTGGGCGGCTGCCTCGCCGACGACATGGGCCTCGGCAAGACGATCACCCTCATCGCGCTGCATCTGAAACGGAACCGCGCCGAACCGACCCTGGTCGTCTGCCCCGCCTCGCTGCTCGGCAACTGGCAGCGGGAGATCGCCCGGTTCGCCCCCGGCGTCCCCGTGCGCCGCTTCCACGGCCCGGACCGGACCCTGGACGACCTGACCGGCGGCTTCGTCCTCACCACCTACGGCACCATGCGCTCGGCCGCCCCGACACTGGCCGCACAGCGGTGGGGCATGGTCGTCGCCGACGAGGCGCAGCACGTCAAGAACCCGCATTCGGCCACGGCGAAGGCCCTGCGCACCATCCCGACGCCCGCGCGCGTGGCTCTCACCGGCACCCCCGTCGAGAACAACCTCTCCGAGCTGTGGGCCCTCCTCGACTGGACGACCCCCGGACTCCTCGGCCCTCTCACGTCCTTCCGCGCCCGGCACGCCCGCGCGGTGGAGGCCGGCGAGGACGACGAGGCCGTCGAGCGCCTCTCCCGCCTGGTGCGGCCCTTCCTCCTGCGGCGCAAGAAGTCCGACCCCGGCATCGTCCCGGAGCTGCCCCCCAAGACGGAGACGGACCACCCCGTCCCGCTCACCCGCGAACAGGCCGCGCTCTACGAGGCGGTGGTGCGCGAGTCGATGCTCGCCATCGAGACGGCCCAGGGCATGGGCCGCCGGGGCCTGGTGCTGAAACTGCTGACCGCGCTCAAACAGATCTGTGACCACCCGGCGCTCTACCTCAAGGACGAGCCCGCCCGGTCCGGGCACGCACGGGCCGGCGGCGACCGCCTCGCGGCCCGCTCCGGCAAGCTCGCCCTGCTGGACGAACTCCTCGACACCGTGCTCGCCGAGGACGGGTCGGCCCTGGTCTTCACGCAGTACGTCGGCATGGCCCGGCTGATCACCGCACACCTGACCGAGCGCGCGGTGCCGGTCGACCTCCTGCACGGCGGTACGCCGGTCCCGGAGCGGGAGCGCATGGTGGACCGCTTCCAGAGCGGTGCGACGCCCGTCCTGGTCCTCTCCCTGAAGGCGGCCGGCACCGGCCTGAACCTCACCCGCGCGGGGCATGTCGTCCACTTCGACCGCTGGTGGAACCCGGCGGTCGAGGAACAGGCCACCGACCGCGCCTACCGCATCGGCCAGACCCAGCCGGTCCAGGTCCACCGCCTGATCACCGAGGGCACGATCGAGGACCGCATCGCCGAGATGCTCGAGGCCAAGCGGGCCCTCGCCGACGCGATCCTCGGCTCCGGCGAGTCCGCCCTCACGGAACTGACCGACCGCGAGCTGTCCGACCTGGTCTCCCTGCGGAGGACGTCATGACGCCCCGTCCGTCCGACGAGGCCCGGGAGGCCCTGAGGGAGGCCCGCAGGCGCGCGGACGCCGATCCGGCGCCGGACGCGGGGGAACCCGGGAATCCCGCGGGCACCCCGGGCCAACGTCCCGGTGACGTGGCCCGTGAGGCCCTCCGCAGAGCGGTACGGGCTCGCCGTGCGGCGGACGCGGGAAGCCCGGAGACGGTGGCGGACGGAAACAGGGACGGAGACGGAGACGGGTACGGGGCCGGTGACGCGAAGGACGACCCGGGCGCGGAAGCGGAGGCAGAGACGGGACACGGGGGGCCGGTGGTGACCGGGGACGCCGCCACCGACACCGGCGCGCAAGGGGAAGGGCCCGCAGGGGAGCCGGCTGCCGTTGCCCTGCCGTCCGTTGCCGACGGCACCCGGAGCCGTCCGGACGGTCTGGACCATCCGGCGCCGCGGTCCGCCCGGCGCCCCGCCGACATCGCGCGGGAGGCACTGCGTTCGGCCCGTCAGGAAGCACTGCGCGCGCGAACGGAGACCGACGACCGGACTTCCGGCGACCGTGCGACCGGCGACCGGTCCTCTGGCGACCGGACTTCCGGCGGCAGGTTCTCCAACGAGCGGGTCTCCGACGACCGTGCGACCGACGACCGGGGGAGCGACGGGCGAGCGACCGTCACCGGCCCCCACACCGGCCGAGCTCCGTCGGGCACCGCTCCCCGTGTTCCGCGCGTCCCCCGTACCACCCGGGGCGACCGCGCCGCCGGTGTCCGGACGGCCGGGACGCCGGCCGAGGAGGTGGGAGTACCCGCGGTACGGAACCTGCTCACCGACGTCGTCCCCCCGCTCCCGCCCCCGCCCCCCGACGCGGCCGAGCCGCCCCCGGAACCCGACGGCCGGCCTCACAGGCCGCCGACCGCCCACGAACCCCCGGCGCCCCCGGCGCCCCCGGTACACCCGTCTCCCCATCCGTCCCCCGCCACCCCCCGAACGCCCCGCTCCATGGCCGCCCCCACCCGGGACGGCGAGTTGCGCCGCACCTTCCCCGCGTTCCCGTCCCGCACCCCGGACGGCACGGGGTTCGCCGACACCTGGTGGGGTGACGCATGGGTCACGGCGCTGGAGGAGGGCGCGCTCGATGCCGCGCGGCTGGTCCGTGGACGCCGGTACGCCGAGCGGGGGCGCGTCGACGCCGTCACCGTCACCCCCGGTCTCGTCCTCGCGTACGTCCAGGGAAGCCGTCCCCGCCCGTACCGCGTGCAGGTACGGCTGCGCACCTTCGAGGATGCCGAATGGGAGCGGTTCCTGGAGGCGGCCGCCGACCGGCCCGGCCACATCGCGGCCCTGCTGGACAAGGAGATGCCCCAGTCCCTCGCCGACTGCGGGGTCCCGCTGCTGCCCCGCCCCGGTGACCTCGACCCGCGGTGCAGCTGCCCCGATTCCGGCCACCCCTGCAAGCACGCCGCGGCCCTCTGCTACCAGACCGCCCGGCTGCTCGACGCCGACCCGTTCGTGCTGCTCCTGCTGCGCGGCCGGGGCGAGCGCGACGTGATCGACAACCTGTCCCGGCTCAGCGCCGCCCGCACGGCCCGCGCCACCCGGGACAGGGAGCCGGAACCCCTCCCCGGGGTGCGGGCACGTGAGGCCATCGCCCCGCGCGCCCTCCCGCCCCTTCCGGCACCGCTGTCACCACCCCCGCACCCGGAGCAGCCGCCCGTCTACCCGGCGGCCCCGGGCGGCCCGGACCCGTTCGCGCTCGACCAGCTCGCCACCGACGCCGCAGCCCGCGCCCACGCCCTGCTCACCACCGGCCGCGACCCCGTCGGCCGGCTCACACTGTGGCAGGACGCCGTGCGGCTCGCCGCCGCCCGCCCCGGCTCCGGACTCACCGCCGCCACCCGCGGGCTGTACTCCTCCCTCGCCCGCGCGGTCGGGCGCACCCCGGCCGAGCTGGCCCGCGCGGTCGCCGCCTGGCGCCAGGGAGGCCCGGCCGGGCTCGAGGTCCTGGAGGATCCCTGGGACCCGCCGGCCGGCCGCTTCGACCGCGCCCGCCCCCTCCTCCTCGCCGCCGACCTGCCCGCCTTCCGCCCCTGGCACAACCACCTCACCCACCCCCGGGGACACCTCCAGCTCCGCCTCGGCCGCGACCACCTCTGGTACGCGTACGAGTCCGAGCCCGGCCACGACGACTGGTGGCCCCGGGGCACCCCCGACCCGGACCCGGTGGGCGCCCTCACCGGCCTGGACGCCCCGGGCACCCGCTGATGCGAGGTGCCGGGGCGGTTCCCGGCCGGCGGCCGCCGGGCGCGCCCGCCCCGGCACAGCGGAGCGAGGGCGCCCACGCCGACCACCACCGGTCGTCACCGTGGGCCACCGGTTGTCACCCGAACGGTACGCGCCAATGCTCCCGGGCGCGGCAGTGCCGACGCCGCGTCCCGTCCGTCGTCCCGGCCGCTCCGTCGGGACCGCCCGTGGGGTGCGGCGATGCCGCCGACCGCCCGGCGTCACGAAGCGCGCACAACTCCTTCACGGCAGGTGCACTTTCGGTCGACGGGCGGGCGCAAGGCCGTTCGTGGGGGAGACGGTCGCCGGGGTGCGTGCCTAGCCTCCCGGCCCATGAGATCACCACTGAGACGCCTCGGACCCGCCGCCGTCCTCGCCTTCGTCCTCGCCCTGTTCGGTATGGCCCCCCAGGCCGCCGCGGCCGAACCCGGCCCCGCCGAGCTGACGTTCACCACCGACACCGCCACCACCACGCCCGGCGGCACGGTCCAGCTGTCGATGACCCTCACCAACAACAGGACGTACGACATCTGGTTCGTGTACCAGACGATCGACCCCACGTGGCTCACCACCCAGCGCCCCGACCTGAAGTACAGCTTCACCGGGTGCGCCCTGGCCACCGCGGCCGGCAGCACCCCCTGCGCGGGGACCGGGCCCGCCGATCTCGGCGCCAACTACGGCACCACCGTCCCGCCCGGGCAGAGCCGGACCGTCACGCTGACCCTGCAGGTCGCGCCCGACTCCGGCTGCAACGGCGACATCGGCTTCTACTCGTACTACTACGCCGAGTTCAGCGACACCCAGAACGCCGGCGGCGGCCCGGTGTACACGCCCGAGACGCGGGTGCTCTGCGCCTGACGGGCTCCGCGGACCTGCCAGGTCCCCGACGGTCCGGCCGGTCCCCGGCGTCATTGACCGAATCCGGTCCGGCGCCGCACCGGCCGAGAGGTCCGGAGCTCCGGCAGTGCCACCGGCGGGCCGCTGCGGCCCGCCGGTGCTTCGTTCGCTCTTTGACCTGCTCAGGTGTTCCACGCGCCCGCTGCGGCCTCCCGCGTGCCGGGGTGCCGCACCCGTCGCTTCGGACCGCGGGTGCCCTGATGGTCACCCGCGCTTTTCCGTCAGGTTTCACGACCGGCCCACAAGAACCACACAAAGGCATCACCATGTGACAGGACGGATGCGTCGACGACTGGCCTCTGAGGGGGATGCCGGCGTCACGCAAGGGGGTGCGTCGGCTCCGGCGGAGCGGTGTCCACCCCTGCCCGTGGGAGGGGACTGCACCGCATGAAGCGGATCACACGCACCGCCGTGCTCACGGTGGGCGCACTCATCGCTGCCCTCGGCGTGCCGAGCGCGACCGCACACGCCGCCGACGACTTACCCCGCGTCGACCTGCGCGTCCTGGTCGTCAGCGACGGAGGTCCGGCCGTGGACGCGATCGCGGCCGAACTGGAGACCGCCGGCACGCCGTACACCGAAGTGGACCTCACCCGGTCCGACCGCCCCGCCATCGACGCGGGCTTCCTCGCCGACACCGTGGACGGGCGACCACGCGCCAAGTACCAGGCGGTGGTCCTGCCCGACGACAACCCGTTCCCCGCGAACTCGCCCGAAATGGCGGCACTCGCCGACTACGAGCGGACCTACGACATCCCGCAGGTCGACGCCTACACCTACGCGCGTCCGGAGACGGGCCTGGAGTACCCGCTCGACGGCGGCTACGCCGGCAGCATCGACGGGGTGCGGGCCGAGGTGACCGCCGCGGGCCGGGCGGGCCCCTTCGGCTACCTGGACGGCCAGGTCCCCTTCGAGGACAACTCGCCCACTGTGGGCGAGAGCTACGCCTATCTGTCGACACCCGTGGCCGGCGCGGACTTCACCCCGTACGTCGAGGCCGCGATCCCGGGCCGGGCCGAGCGGGGCTCGCTGGTGGGGGAGTACCGGCACGACGGGCGGCGGCAACTCGTCGTCACCTTCGTCTACAACCAGTACCAGCAGCAGTTCAGACTCCTGGCCCGCGGCATCGTGGACTGGATGACCGGCGGCGTGCACCTGGGCGCCTCCAGGAACTACTTCGCCGTGCACGTCGACGACGTCCTCGCCGCCGACGACCGCTGGGACACGGAGCTGAACTGCACCCCCGGCGACGTCGACTGCCCCGAGGGCGAAGGCACCCCCGACCCGATCCGCATGCTCCCCGCCGACGTGGACCACGCCACCTCCTGGCAGAGCGGGCAGGACTTCACCCTCGACTTCGCCTACAACGCCGCCGGCAGCGTCGATCACCGCGAGGACAACGGCGGAGCCGACGCGCTGGCGGACAGGCTGATCGCCGAGCGCGACCGGTTCCGCTGGATCAACCACACCTACACGCACGCCTTCCTCGGCTGCGAGCAGGACACCACGGTGGTTCCCTGGCGGTGCGCCACCAACGCCGACGGCAGCACCAGGTGGGTCGAACGCGACACCATCTCCGACGAGATCGCCACCAACCGCGTCTGGGGACAGACCGCCGGACTCCCCCTGCACGACGACGAGCTGGTGACCGGCGAGCACTCCGGACTCAAGGTGCTGCCGCAGCAGCCCGACGACAACCCGAACCTCGCCCCCGCCCTCGCCGACAACGACATCGCCTGGCTCGCCTCGGACAACTCCCGTGACCCCGCGCAGCGTCGGGTCGGCCCGGCCACGACCGTGTCCCGTTACCCGATGAACGTCTTCTACAACGCCGGGCGGGCCGCCGAGCAGGTCGACGAGTACAACTGGATCTACACCAGCCGCGCCCAGGGCGGAAGCGGCATCTGCGAGGACAACCCGGCCACCACGACGTGCCTGCCGGCTCCGCTGGACACCGCGACGGGATACACCGACCACATCGTCCCCCTGGAGACCCGGATCGCGCTCGGCCACGTCCTCGCCAACGATCCCAAGCCGCACTTCATCCACCAGTCCAACCTGGCCGAGGACCGCATCGCCTACCCGGTCCTGGACGGCGTACTCGACGGTTACGACGCCCTGTTCGCCGACAACACCCCCGTGGTGAACCTGCGGATGAAGGACATCGGCGTCGAACTCCAGCGCCGCGCCGCCTGGGCCGACGCCCTGCGGGACGGCCAGGTCACCGCCCACCGCACCGGCGGCACGGTGACCGTCGAGGCACCGGACGGCACGGCCGCCACCGTCACCCTGCCCACCGGAACCACCCTCGCGGGCGATACGTTCGGCGAAGGCTACGCGGGCCGGGTGTCCGGCTGGACGCAGACGGCGGGCCAGAGCGCCCTCTCCTTCACCCTGCCGGCGTCCGCCACGGACGGTGCCGCCACCGACGGCAACGGGCCGGCCCCGGACGCGAAGGCCCCGGCCGCCGAGCCGGCCCCGGAGACCCGGATCCCCGCCGGCGTGCGGGACCACGTCCCGTACACCCCGCGGAGCTGAACGGCGCACCGAACGACCCGAGGTACCGGACCCGGTCACCGACGCGTGACCGGGTGCCGGGACCCGGCCCTGCACGCCCCTCCCCGCACCCCACCCCGCACCCGGCCGGGAGCCCACCGATGTACGTTCACCACGGCGCGCGCCGCCCCCGCGCGACGCGCGTCACCCTGCTCACCGAAGGCACCTATCCGCACAGTCACGGCGGTGTGAGCGTCTGGTGCGACCAACTCGTCCGCGGCATGCCCGACATCGACTTCGACGTCCTCGCCGTCACCGGCACCGGCCGTGAACCCGTCGTGTGGGACCTGCCCGCGCACGTCTCGAACGTCCTGACCGTCCCGATGTGGGGGACCCCGCCCGGGGGCCGCCCGCCCGGGCGGCGTCCGCGCGAAGTCCTGGCCGGTGCCTACGAGCAGTTCCTGACGGCACTGCTCGACCCGTGCGCGGAGAGAGGGTTCGCCCCGGCCCTGCACACCATGGCGCGGGCCGCCGCCGACGGAACACTCGGCCCGTTCCTGCGCGGCGACCGGGCGATCGCCGTACTGACCGCCGTGTGGAACCGCCGGGGCCTGGTGGTCCGTGAGGCCCGCCCCACCCTGCACGACGCGGTCACCGCCACCGGACTGCTCGAGCACGCCCTGCGCCCGCTGGCCGCGCCGCTGCCCGAGGACGGGGTCGCCCACGCGGTCAGCGGGGGTGTCGCCGTCCTGCCCGGACTGGCCGCCCTGGAGCAGCACGGTGTCCCCCTGCTCCTCACCGAGCACGGCGTCTACCTCCGCGAGCGCTACCTCGGCTACCGCACCGGCCCCTACCGCTGGCCGGTCAAGGCGCTCGTCCTGGGCTTCTTCCGGCTGCTGGCCGAGGAGAGCTACCGCAGGGCCGCCCTGATCACGCCGGGCAACCGCTACAACCGGCTGTGGGAGGAGGAGGGCGGGGCCGACCCGGCGTCGATCCGCACGGTCTACAACGGGGTGGACCCGGAAGCCTTCCCGCCGGCCGGACCCGAACCGGACACGCCGACGCTCAGCTGGGCCGGCCGCGTCGACCCGATCAAGGATCTGGAGACCCTCATCCGGGCCACCGCCCTGGTCAGGGCGGAACGCCCCGACGCCCGGCTGCGGCTGTTCGGCGGGACTCCCCGGGGCGGGGAGGCCTACCGGGAACGGTGCGAGGCCCTCGCCGCCGAACTCGGTCACGGCGACGCCGTCACCTTCGAGGGCCGCGTCGACGACATCAAGGACGCGTACGCCGCCGGCAACGTCGTGATGCTCTCCAGCATCAGCGAGGGCTTCCCCTTCACGCTGATCGAGGCCATGTCCTGCGGGCGGGCGACCGTGTCCACCGATGTCGGCGGAGTCCGCGAGGCCGTGGGGGACACGGGTCTCGTCGTACCGCCCCGGGACCCCGCAGCGATGGCCGCCGCCGCGCTGGAGCTGCTCGGCGATCCCGCGCGGCGCGCGGCCATGGGGGAGGCGGCCCGGCTCCGGGTGATCGAACAGTTCACCCTGCGCCGGACCGTCGACACCTTCCGCGCCATCTACCTGGAGCTGTCCGGCACCCGGCGGCAGCCGGCCGAGGCGGGAACACGGGACGGCGCGCAGACACGGGACGGCACGGGGACGTACGCACAGCGGCCGGCCGGCCCTGCCGCACCGCCCCCGGACGCGCGCACACAGGTCCCCTCACCCATGGCGACAAGGAGCGTGGCCGTATGAGCGGCCCCATGGCACTGGAGCCGGGCGGAGGCGAACAGGACACCCTCGCCCTCCGGCCGGTCACAGCCGTCCCGCGGCTGCCGCGGCCCCTCCCGGCCGACGAGCCCACCCTCGTCGTGCGATTACCGCGGCCCGTTCCGGACCAGGAGGAGGTGGACCGGCTGGCCGCCGGCCTGGCCGACCGCATCGGCCCCGCCGTCCACCCCTACGAGGTGGCCGCGCTGCTGGAGGCGGAAGGCCTGTCCGCGGACGCCGTCCGGCGGCAGTACGGCCATCCGAACCTGTTCTCCCTGGCTTCCGCGCTGTACGAGCGCGTCCCCAGAACGTTCCCCGAGCTTCCACCCGCCCCCGACCCCTGGCGTCCCGACACCGCGCGCTGCCTGCTGCGCGGCGTGCTGTTCGCCCTGCCGGGCCTCGCCTACCTGCTCGCCGCACCGCTGGGGCAGTCCGCGCGGTACGCCCCCGCCCTCATCGCGGCCGGTGTCGTCTCCTGGGCCTGGGGCCAGGCACTGGGGCACCGCGCCCACCTGCGCCTGGCGACGGGGCGCCACGAGGCGGGCCGCACCCTGCTGACCGGGGCCGCCCTCGGCGCGGCCCTGGCCACGGCCACCGCGGCGGCGGCCGCCGGCGGCGGACCGGTCACCCTGGCCGCCGCCGCACAGTCGCTGTACCTGGCCGCCGCCTCGACGCTGCTGGTCCTCGCCCGGGAACGGCTGCTGCTGGCAGCCCTGACCCCCCTGGTCGCCGGCGCCGTACTGCTGCCGTGGTGGGAGCCCGGCCCCGTCCTCAGGCTCGGTCTGCCCCTGCTGGCGCTGGCGGCCACGCTCGCCGCCGCCGGCTGGTCGCTGCGCGGCGTGCTCGGCGTCCCGCCCGTCCCCGGCGCGCGCCGGCCACCGCTGCCGGTCTCCCTGCCCTACGGACTCTTCGGCCTCGCCGCGGCGTCGCTGGTCCTGCTGGAGGGCCGACAGCATCCGTACGCCATGATCGTGCTGACCGTGAGCATGGGACCGGCCGAGTGGCTGCTGTACCGCTACCGCGGCTGGTCGGTCGCGGCGCTGCGGGCGACCGCCACGCCCGCCGCCTTCCTCCTGAGGTCGGCCGGCCTCCTCGGCCTCTGCCTGCTGGTCTATCTCCTCCCGTTGACGCCCGCGGCACTCCTGACCGGAGCCGACCCGGCCGCCCTGCTGCTCCTCGCCGCGACACTGTGGACGGCCCTGCTGCTCCAGGCGTTCGGCGTCGCCTGGCCCTCCGCCCTGATCTGCCTGACCGCCGCGGGCTGCGCCGCCGCGGTCACCCTGCTGCGCCTGCCACCGGGGCCGGCCGTCCTGCCGCTGTGCTGCGGCGCCGCGGCCCTGTGCCTGTCGGTGTGCGTGCTGCGGCTGCTCGGCCGGCCGGCGGTGCACGCCTGACCCCCGTGCGCGCACGTCACCACCACCCGCGCCCCTACGGCGCCGCCGTCGCACCCCACCCGTTCACACCACTGGAAGGACAACCGAGTTGACCTCCGCACCGCTCGCCGCCGTCACCGGGGCCGAAGGCTTCATCGGCTCGCACCTCACCGAAGCGCTGGTCGCTGCCGGCCATCGCGTCCGGGCCATGGCCCAGTACAACTCCTTCTCCTCCTACGGATGGCTGGAGACCCTGTCCCCGGACGTCCTGGACCAGGTGGAGATCGTCCTCGGCGACGTCCGGGACCCCGGATCCGTACGCGGCCTGCTCGAAGGGGCCGACCGCGCCTACCACCTGGCCGCGCTCATCGCGATCCCGTACTCGTACCGGGCGCCGCACAGTTACGTGGACACCAACGTCACCGGTACCCTCAACGTGCTCGAAGCCGTGCGCCAGTTGGGTACGCCGAGGCTGGTGCACACCTCCACGAGCGAGACCTACGGCACCGCGCGGACCGTGCCGATCACCGAGGACCACCCCATCAACACCCAGTCCCCGTACGCCGCTTCGAAGGCGGGCGGGGACCGGCTGGCCGACAGCTACCACGCGAGTTTCGACACGCCGGTGGTGACGCTGCGGCCGTTCAACACCTTCGGGCCGCGCCAGTCGATGCGTGCGGTGATCCCCACCGTCATCGGCCAGGTCGCGGCGGGTGAGCGCACCATCACCCTCGGCGACCTGCGGCCCACGCGGGACTTCACCTACGTCGAGGACACCGCGCAGGCCTTCCTCGCCGTCGGCACCGCACCCGCCGAGCAGGTCGTGGGCCGCACCTTCAACGCCGGCACCGGCGGCGAGATCTCGGTCGGCGACCTCGTCGCGCTGATCGGCAAGGTCATGGACAGCGCCCTCGACGTACGGGAGGACACGGCACGGCTGCGGCCCGCCAACTCGGAGGTGATGCGGCTGGTCGCCGACGCCACCCGGCTCGCCGACGCCACCGGCTGGAAGCCCGCCCACACGCTGGAGCAAGGACTCGCCCGGACCGTGGAGTTCTTCCGCGACCCGGCCAACCTGGCCCGCTACAAGACCGGCATCTACAACGTCTGACCCGCCCCGTCCGGCCCGCACCACCGGCCCGCACCACCCGACTCGCACCATCCGATCCGCACCACCCGATCTGCGTCCGGCACGTCCCCGGGGAACACGAAGAATCCGAAGGAGAAGCCCCATGCACGCAGTGATACTGGCAGGAGGCAAGGGCGTCCGGCTGCGGCCCTACACCACAGCCCTCCCCAAGCCGCTCGTTCCCATCGGCGACCAGCACGCCATCCTGGAGATCGTGCTGCGCCAGCTCGCCACGTCCGGCTTCACCCACTGCACCATCGCCATCGGCCACCTCGGCGAGATCATCCGCGCCTACGTCGGCGACGGCTCCCAGTGGGGCATGGACATCGACTACGCCACCGAGGAGAGCCCGCTGGGCACCATGGGTCCCCTGCTCACGCTGCGCGAGCGGCTGCCCGAGACCTTCCTGGTGATGAACGGCGACGTCCTGACCGACCTCGACTACGCCGACGTCCTGAACCGGCACCGGGAGTCCGGTGCCCCGCTGACCATCGCGACCTACGCCCGCAAGGTCCACATCGACTTCGGCGTGCTGACCACACAGGCGAGCCGGGTCGTCGCCTTCACCGAGAAGCCCAGCATGGACTACCGCGTCTCCATGGGCGTCTACGGGCTGTCCCGCTCGACGCTCGAGAACTACACGCCCGGTCTCCCACTGGGCTTCGACGAACTCGTCCTGGACCTCCTCGCCGCCCAGCGCCCGCCGCACGCCTACGAGTTCGACGGATACTGGCTGGACATCGGACGCCCGGACGACTACGACCGGGCCAACGCGGAGTTCACCACCCGCAAGTCCCTGCTGCTCAAGGGAGCCTGAGCACCCATGCGCGTTCTCGTCCTGGGCCGCACCGGCTACCTGGGCCGTCATGTCGTCGCCCACCTGCGCGGTCTGCCGGACACCCAGCTGTCCGAGGCCGGCCGCTCGTCCGCGGGGGCCGGCGCAGGCCTGCGCGTCGACCTGGCCGCCGACTCCCCGGACCGGCTCGCCAAGACCTTGGCGGAGGCGGCACCCGACGCCGTGATCAACTGCGCGGGCGCGACCGGCGGCGACCCGGTCACCCTGGCCGAGGTCAATGCCCGCGGCCCCGCCGCCCTGTGCGCCGCGCTGGGGCAGGCCGCCCCCCGGGCACGCCTGGTCCACCTGGGCTCGGCCGCCGAATACGGCCCGGGGGAACCCGGCACCAAGGTGGCGGAGACGGCGGCGACCCGCCCGCTCGGACCGTACGGCGCGACCAAACTCGCGGGCACGGCGGCGGTGACGGCCTCCGGCCTGGACGCGGTGGTGCTGCGGGTGGGCAATCCGGTGGGACCGGGTGCCCCGCCCACCGGGCTGCCCGGCAGGGTCGCCGCCCTTCTGCGCGAGGCCGGCGCGCCGACGGGAACGGAGGCGGGAACAGGGACCGGGGCGGAGGCAGGCGCCGGGGCGGTGCTGCGGCTCGGTGACCTGTCCGCGTACCGCGACTTCGTCGACGTACGCGACGTCGCGCGCGCGGCGGTGCTCGCCGTCACGGCGGCCGGGCCGCTCCCGCCCGTCCTCAACATCGGCGGCGGCGAGGCGGTCCGGGTGCGCGACCTGGTGCACCTGCTGGCCCGCCGGGCCGGTTTCGGGGGCCGGATCGAGGAGGACAGGGGAGCCGCGGGAGGCTCGGCCCGCTCGGCGGCGGTGTCGTGGCAGTGCTCCGACATCACGGCGGCGGGCGGGGCACTCGGCTGGCATCCCGCGTACACCCTCGAGGAGTCGCTGGCCGCGCTGTGGGCGGCCGGCGGCACGGGCGCCGACGAGACGGGGAGCACCGGTACGGAAGGCGGCCGCGCGCCGTGAGCCTGCTGATCCCCCTGTACGTCCACCCGGCCGAGGACCCGGGCGCCTGGCACCGGCTGATCACGGCCGCCGACCGTACCTACGCCGTCGTGCTCAACCCCGCGAACGGCCCCGGGGCCGGACCGGACCAGGCGTTCACGGCGGTCGCGGACGCGCTGCGGGCGGCCGGTGCCCGGCTCCTCGGCTACGTCGACACCGACTACGGCGCGCGGGACCCGTCCGCGGTCACCGCCGAGGCGCGCCGGCACCGGGAGTGGTACGCGGTCGACGGCTGCTTCCTGGACCGGGTGACCGCGGGGCCGGACGGCCTGCCGGGCTGCCGCAGGCTGGTCCGGTCCCTGCGCCGGACCGGGGCGCGGACCGTCGTGCTCAACCCCGGCGTGGACCCGGCGCCCGGTTACGTCCGCCTCGCCGACCTGACCGTCACCTTCGAGGGGCACTGGTCCACCTACGTCGCCGCGTTCAGCCGCTCCGCCCGGGCGAAGCCGCACCCGCCGGAACGGCTCTGCCACCTCGTCTACGGTGTGCCCGAAGCACTCGTGCCCCTGGCCGTACGCACCGCGCAGGACCGCGGCGCCGGGATCTGCGGCCCGGTGACGGGTGAACTTCCCAACCCCTGGGCCGCGTTGACCCCTGCCCTGACCGTGACCGAAACCGAGGGACGGACATGAGCAGGAAGCCTCCGTTCTTCGCGCCCGCGCCGACGGTGCCGGCCGTGCTGGCCCTGCTGGCCGCCGCGGCCCTGACCGGGTGCTCCGGCCCGGACGGCGCCGGGGACGCGGACACCCGGTCCGCACCGCCGTCCCGCACCTCCCCGGCCCCGCCCGGCCCCTCCCGCACCCCCGACCGGGCGCCCTGGCGCCCACGCCCCGGGCTCGCCTGGCAGTGGCAGCTCGACGGCAGGGCCGACCCGTCGGCCGAGGTGCCCGTCTACGACATCGACGGCTTCGAGAACACCGCCGCGGACGTGGCCCGCCTCCACCGCGACGGCCGCAAGGCGATCTGCTACATCAACGTCGGAGCCTGGGAGGACTTCCGGCCCGACCGGGACGCGTTCCCGCCCTCCGTCCTCGGCAGCACCAACGGCTGGCAGGGCGAACGCTGGCTGGACATCCGCCGGATCACCGTACTGAAGCCGATCATGGAGCGGCGGTTCGACATGTGCCGGGACAAGGGCTTCGACGCGGTGGAACCGGACCTGGTGGAGGGCTACGACCACGACACCGGGTTCCCGCTCACCGCCGCCGACCAGCTCCGCTACAACCGCATGATCGCGGACATCGCGCACGAACGCGGCCTGTCGGTGGGCCTCAAGAACGACCTGCCGCAGATCCCGCAGCTCGTGGACGACTTCGACTTCGCCGTCAACGAGGAGTGCGCGCAGTACGGCGAATGCGCCGAGCTCACTCCGTTCATCGAGGCGGGCAAGGCGGTCTTCCACGTGGAGTACGCCGAGCCGACCGGTGAGTTCTGTGCCGAGTCCCGCGAGCTGAAGCTGTCGTCCATGCGCAAGAAGCCGGACCTGGGGGTGTGGCGGGACCCGTGCTGACCCGCGGGACGACCTGTACAGGGCTGTGACCCGAGGACGCGGACAAGGGTGGATGCGCGGTGCGCCGCCACGACGATCGGGCCGGCTTCCTGCACGCCGAGCTGCTCCTCGGACCGGCCGGTACAGCCGCCCGTCTCCGGCTTCCTCCCGTCGTACTTTGCCCGGGCGGGCTTCGTGCCCTGGCCGGGGCCGGCGAACGGCCCTCCCGCCCCGACCTTCTCGGAGACCTTCGGCGGGTCGGGCCCGGTATGACCGGTCAGCACCTCGGCCTCGGCACCGGACGGATCACGCACGGGCCGCCCACCCCGGGCACGCAGACCGGCTTGACGCTCCTCGACGCCCCGGGCCACGGGCACCCGGCCCACCGGCCGGGCGCCCCCTCCGGTCACCGGAGTGCGGCGGCGCGCAGGGGCGGGTGCCCGGACTGACGAACCCGCCCGAAGGCTGTGCGCGATTTCCCCGCCGCGTGCATCACGGATGCGTCACAAGGCCGAGTTGGCCATCGACAGATCAACACCCTCTCCACAGAAAGAACTTGACGTCTCCCGCGACACGACGGAAGATCACGCCACGTCGCTTTGCACACCGTGACCCATGCGCCCGCAGTACGCGACGAGGGGGGTTTTTCGGCATGGCCCCCGACGGGGGGTGCCGTCCCATGCGCGGAGACGTCGGCGCGACCCTCAAACGCGCCGCGACGACAGCGTTTTCCTCCCCGCCTCATTTTCCGGACGAGCAGGAGGAAGCCCATGGCAGACGAGATGGTGCAGCGCGCCCAGAGATTCATCAACACGACCTACGGCAACGGCGCGACGCTGGGCATATCCAAGCTGGAGGAGAACGGTCGGACCGGCTGGCCCGTGATGTACGCGCTGACCCGCGCGCTCCAGTACGAGATGGGCATCACCGCCCTGTCCAACTCCTTCGGCCCGACCACCCTCGGGAAGCTGGGCGAGCTGTACGGAAAGCTCGACGAGACGACCGTCCCGTCGGCCGACTTCTGCCGCATCATCCAGTCCGCCCTGTACTGCAAGGGCTACGACGGCGGCGAGATCGACGGTCAGTACAACGACCGGGTCAAGGACGCGGTCGTGAAGCTCAACCAGAACATGGGCGTCTCCGGCACCTACCCGGGCAGTTCCTTGTGGCCGAAGGTGGTCAAGGGCCTGTTCACCATGGACGCCTATGTCACCGTCAACAACGGCTCGGACAGCATTCGTTCCATCCAGCAGTGGCTGAACGGCAAGTACGTCCTGCGCAAGGACTTCTACATCATCCCCTGCGACGGCCACCACTCCCGCGACGTCGCCAAGTCGATGCTGTTCGCGATCCAGTACGAGCTGGGCATGGCGGACGGCGTCGCCAACGGCGTGTTCGGACCTGGCACCCAGTCCGGCCTCAGGAGCCACACCGTCTCGACCGGCAGCACCGGGGTCTGGGCCCAGCTCTTCACCGCGGCCATGATCCTCAACAAGCGAAACGTCCCCTTCGGCACCTTCACCGCCACGGTGCAGTCCGGCGTGGAGACCTTCCAGTCCTTCAGCAAGCTCCCGGTCACCGGCAAGGGCGACTTCCAGACCTGGGCCTCGCTGCTCGTCTCCTACGGCGACCAGTCCCGCAAGGGAACGGCCTGCGACGGCGTCACCATGATCACCCCTGCGCGGGCGCAGGCCCTGAAGGACGCCGGCTACAGGTACATCGGCCGCTACCTCTTCAACCCCTCCTCCACGGACCTGCCGGAGAAGCAGATCCAGCCCGGCGAGCTGGCCACCATCAAGGAGTACGGGCTCAGCTGCTTCCCGATCTTCCAGACGTGGAGCCGGTCCGCCGACTACTTCAGCCCGAGTCAGGGCGCCGCCGACGCGTTCCGCGCGATCGAGTGGGCCAAGTACCACGGCTTCAAGCCCGGCACCATCATCTACTTCGCCGTCGACTACGACGCCATGGACGGCGAGGTCACGGACTACGTCCTCCCGCACTTCCGCGGGGTCATGCGCACGATCGGCGAGAACTCCGGCTACGGCGTGGGCGTCTACGGCCCCCGCAACGTCTGCCAGCGCGTCGCGGACGCCGGGTACGCCGCGGCGAGCTTCGTGTCCGACATGTCCAGCGGCTTCTCCGGCAACCTCGGCTACCCACTGCCGACCAACTGGGCGTTCGACCAGATCTCGACCATCAAGGTCGGCTCCGGCGCCGGGTTGATCGAGATCGACAACAACATCGTCTCCGGACGCGACTACGGCCAGAGCGACTTCAACGCCGGCGCCGACCTCGGTGGACTGGACACGCGACTGGACGAGACCGCGTACCGGAACCTGATGCTCCAGGACGTGAAGACCTACCTGGAGTCGATCGGCGTCCCCGAGACCGGCGGCGACGGCTGGACCGACAAGGACTGGGCCAGCCTCGGGGGCATCTCCAACACGGAGGCGTTCAACGCGGTGGTGGACGCGGACTGGCTCTTCACCTCACTGGCCCGAACGCTGCGGATGCGCAAGGCTCTCATCCAGGCCCCGGTCCTGTGGGAGCTGCGTAAGCTCAACCCGCTCGACTTCGCCTCCGACACAGCGGTCAAGGCGGGTCAGCTGGACGACTGCAGCACCGGGTGGGGACAGATCTTCGCCAAGACCGCCATCAAGGCCCGCAACTACTGCATCGGCGAAGGGATCATCAACGGCGAGCCACTGGACCACGATTCCACGACCGACCTCCGGGACGTCTGGGACAAGCTCCACCACGACGAGGAGTACAACGTCCGCACCGTCGCGTACGTGCTGCTCTGGAACTCGGAGCTGCTCGGTATCGACCGGCCGGACCTGAGCGGCGACGTCCATGTCACGGAGGCGGTCCTCGGCCGGTACAACGGCACCAACTCGGACGCCGAGCAGTACGGACGAGAGCTGATGGGCCTGTACAACGTCCTGGAGCAGTACAACGCGTTGTCGCGCGCCCAGTGACACCTGCGAACGAAGGAAGACGGGACCAATGACCGGACGGTGGCAGGCGGCCCTGGGGGCGAACGTGCTTCTCGGTGTCCCGGGCGTGATACCGATCTGGATCCTGTGGTTCCTCGCAGCGAGCTGGATCAGCGGCCCCGAGCCGACGGACAACGACCCCATGGTGCTCTGGCTGCCGATCGCGGCCATTGTCGTCGTCCCCTACGCCATGCTCTGGCTGTCCGTGAACCGCTCCCTCGCGCGCCGGAATTCGCTCACCCCGCGCACCTACTGGTGGCTCAGCGCCCTGGCCACCTTCCTGCCGACCACGGCGCTGATCATCTACTCACCCTAAGAAGGGAACCAAGACGTGCACACCGACAGGCGCGGCAGCGTGAACGGGATATCGAGACGAACCCTGGTGAGGACCGCCGGCGTGATCACGGCCGCCGCGGCGACCGGCTCCCTCGCCCCCGTCACCGCGACGGCCGCCCCCGCGGCCGCCCCCGTGAACGCGCCGAAGAAGGCCCTCACCTCAGCCAACGGCTGGACCTTGGAGAAGGAGGCCAACCACGTCTCCACCGTCTGGACGCGCTCCGTCCCGGGCACCGGCCTGGAGGTCGACATCAGGATCGGCGACGTGGAGGCGATCCTGCTTCATGTCGTCCGCCGATTCCACTACGAGGTCGAGCGGCTGCCCCGCGTGGACCTGGCGGGCTGGCAGCGGATCGACGGCCTGCAGAAGGACAAGCCGGTGTCCAACCTCGCCTCGGGCACCGCGGTGCGGATCCGCCCGGGCGCCGGCGCGAGCGGCAGCCTCTTCCCGCTCCAGGTGCTGACGGTGCGCGACATCCTCGCCGACTGCGAGGGCGTCGTGCGCTGGGGCGGCGACGACGACCCGGTCGACGAGTCGCTGTTCTACATCGACCGCGGCCCGGACGACGCGTCGGTCCGAGGGCTCGCCGACCGGCTGCGTCTGGCCGAGGCCACGCCCGGTGAGGGCGCCGGCGTGACGGTGGACGTGCTGGCCCCGTCCCGTCGCGACCGCGCGAAGCGGCTGGTGAAGGAGCAGCGCGCGAACTGAGGCCCGTAAGAACACGCGCCCGGGGGCGGATCGTTCGGTCCGCCCCCGAAGGACGGCGTCTCCCGGTGGAGCGCTGTCCAGCCTCCCCGGCCACCACGGCGCGGACCGGACTCCCGACGAGGACGCGCTCCGCGCCCCCGCCCGCCCTGCCGACCGCCGAGCCGCAGCCCGGCACCACCGCACGCGCTCCGCGCCCACCTGGCCGCCCTGCTGCCGGAGTGCATGCGGCCCGCCGCTCTCGTGCACCGGACCGAACTGCCGCTGACCCGCAGCGGAAAAGCTCCACGCCGAGGCGCTGCCCGCCGCCCGCCCGCCACCCCGGCGGACTGCCGATCGCAGGGGCAGGCGGCGGGAGCCCTCGATCAGTAGCCGTAGATCATCTTGTAGGCGACCTCGGGGAGGAACTGTCCGGCCGCGGAGCCGGCTCCGACGCCGCAGTTGCCGTCCGACTCGCCCGGGGTTTTGATCCACAGGAGCATCTCGGCTCCTCCGCCCGTCCGGGTGGGCGTGCCGATGCGGCGGCCCGAGGGGTTGCACCACTGTCCGTCGGAGCCGTTGCCGTTGCGGCTGGTGTCCACGACGAACGGCTTGGTGTAGCCGAAGCGGGCGCTGAGTTCGCTGTTGACGGCGTTGCCGTAGGAGGTGTTCTCCGCGGTGGTGATGTAGTTGGAGACGTTGAGCGAGAAGCCGTGGGCCTGGCGGAGGCCGGCTTCGTGGAGGCGCCGGGCCATGGTCGCCGCGTCGGCCCAGCGCGGGTTGCCGGCGTCCATGTAGACCCAGGTGTTGGGAGCCTGGCGGTTGAACTGGGCGAGGGCGCCGGTGAGCATGCCCTCGCGTTCGTCGATCTGAGCCTGGGTCATGCAGCCGTAGTCCCCGAGGGAATCCGGTTCGAGGACGACGAGGGCCGGGCGGTTGCCGATCCCGCCGGCGAACTGGGCGATCCAGTCGGCGTAGGCGGACGGCGAAGCGGCTCCGCCGGCGGAGTGCCCGCCGCAGTGGTCGCGGTGGTAGATGTTGTACGCGACGAGGACGGGCAGCTTGTCCTGGTGGTCCGCCGCTCCGACGTAGGCACCCGTGACGGTGCCGATGGCGCCGCTCCAGGAACCGAACCAACGGGCCATCGGCGTGTTGGCGATGGACGCGTTGATCGCGGCGGCCCGGCCGTCGCCGGGGTGGGAGGCCGCCCACCTCTTCGCACTGGAGTCGGGGTCCACGTAGAACCCACTGGTCATGGTGGTCGGGTCGGCCGCGTGGGCGGACGGTGCGGCGGTGAACGCCAGCGGCAGAGCGAAGAGCGCTGCGGCCAAGGCGCGGAGTCTACGGCGCATGACTGAACCTCGTTCTCCTGGCAGGGATGCGTCGCACGCTCTCGTCCCGAGCCTGCGACGCGCTGAAGAAGTGCGGTGGCACGATCATTTCTGGGAGCGCTCCCACTGGAAGCGCTCCCAATAGCGCGGCGAAACCGTTGGGGTGTGGTCGGTATGGTGGGACGGGGCAGCTGAGCTGTCAAGGGTCAATGCGCAAGCATCTTCACCGACGTGCATGCCCGGAGGTCTGGCGGGGCTGAAACTGGAAGCGCTTCCAGTTGGCCGGCCGCTGAGGATCCTCGCTGGTCCCCTGTCGTCCACCGGGCGGGTGGCAGTGGCATGGGCCGAGGTGAGACGCTGCCCGTCCGGTCGAGGGGGAAGGGCTCGTGCTTCATGGCAGAGGATGCGCCGCGTCGGCAGCCGACGCTCGACGAGGTGGCCGAACGCGCCGGTGTCTCCCGCTCCGTGGCCTCCCGCGCCCTCAACAACGCTCCGCACGTCAGCCGCGCCAAGCGCGAGGCGGTGGAACGGGCCGCCCGGCAACTCGGGTACGTACCCAATCCGACCGCCCGCGCTCTGGCCACGCGCCGGACGGGAGCGGCCGCCCTGGTCGTCTCGGGAGAGGACCCGTCGATCTTCGCCGATCCGTTCTTCGCCCAGGTGATCGTGGGGGCGTCGGCCGCCCTGGAGGAGGCCGACCTGCATCTGATGCTCTGTCTGGCCGCCTCCGACCGGGGCCGCAAACGGGTCGAGGAACTCCTTCGGTCCAGGGGCGCGGACGGGGTCATGCTGATGGCGCTGCGCGAGGACGATCCGCTGGCCCGTATGGCCGACGAGGCGCAGATGCCCGTCGTGTTCGGTGGTTGCCCGGTCGGTTCGACTCCCCGGTGGTACGTGGACGTCGACAACGTCGGCGGAGCGCGCGAGGCGACCGAGCACCTGGTCTCGCGCGGCCGCCGGCGCGTGGCCGCGATCTGCGGGCGTCTGGACACCGAGGCCGGGCGCGCCCGGTACCGCGGCTACCGGGACGCCATGCTGGGCGCCGGCCTCGATCCGTTCCCTCCGCGGGAGGGCGACTTCACCGAACCCAGCGGAGCCGCCGCCATGGCCGCACTGCTGGCGAGCCGTCCCGAGGTGGACGGGGTGTTCGCCGCCAACGACAACATGGCGGCGGGAGCGCTGCGCACGTTGCGGGAAGCCGGCCGACGGGTCCCCGCCGACGTCGCCGTGGTCGGCTTCGACGACCTGACGGTCGCCCGGATCGCCGATCCACCGCTCACCACCGTCCACCAGCCCATAGAGGCCTTCGGACGGGAGATGGCGCGCATGCTCGTCGCGCTCGTCAACGGGCGGGACCCCACCCCGCTGATCCTTCCGACCCGCCTGGTCGTCCGCTCCAGCGCCTGACGGCCGTGACCCGGCCTCGGCTGTCGACGCGGAGGCCGGCTTGCCGTCCGGGAGGGACAGGAGCGGGCCGCGCCGACGGTGGTTTTCCCGTGCGCCACGTACAGGAAGGCGTCGCTGCCGGCGAGCAGCCCGGCGTCATCGATGCGTTCGTGGTCCGCATGACCCCGGTACCGGCCGCCATGGCGCTGCTCGGCCGTCGCGCCCGGCACCCGCCCCGCCGGCTCGACCGCACCACCCCCGCCGTCGACATCGAAGCCCATGTCCGGAATCTGGACGTCGCCGGCGCCATCATTCGGCCGGCCGCGTTCATGGAGCTCCCGGTGATCCCCGAAACGGGCCCCGACCGAGGACACCTGTCCTTCCTGATGCGCCCGGACCAGGCCATGCAGTTCATCGCAGTACGCGACATCGGCCGCATCGTCGCCGTGGTTCTTCGGCTCACCCGATCGTAAGCGCTGTCCCGTAACCCCACGAGGCTGAGGGTCATGCCGTGTCCGGGGCGGCGCCGATGGCACCGGCCGAGCGAAGCGAACGCCCAAGGTCTCCGGTGAGGATGCGGGGGTGGCGCCGCCACCACCACAGGTCGGGGCCGGGCAGCCTGTGGAACTGATCGAGTGCTTGGCCGTCGTCGCCGATGGTCGCGGCCTTGCACCGCGCGTCCAAGGCTTTGATCCGCGGGGTCCAGAGCTGGACGACGTGTTCGTCCGGCAGGAGCCACGCCTCGTGCAGCCAGTTCCGGCAGTAGAGGTCGTTGGTGTACTCGTGGATGTCGTCGCCGTAGCCGCGCTCGATGGCGCTCACCAGGGCGGCCCACGCGTTCACCTTTTCAGCGACCGTGAACGCCGTCCTCCAGCCGCGCTGATGCAACAGCTGAACCGTTCCGGGTTCGGGCGGCCGGCGCGTGATCACCACGCTGCCCGGCGGTCAGGCCGACCGGGCCCCGGACCTCGTTGACCGCGACCCGGCACCGGTGCCCCGAACCGGTGCCGGGTCGCGGACTTCACCCACGTGAGGACCTGGGCAGGTGTCGTCTGCGTCGCCTTCGTCGTGGACACCTTCTCCCGCCGGGTCGTCGGCTGGTCCGCGGCCACCGTGAAGGAAACGGTCTTCGTGCTGGACGCCCCGGAGATGGCGCTGCGGCAACGCGACCGCGACCAGCACCCCCTTCGGCCGGGCGAGTTGATACACCGCTCGGATGCCGGGTCGCAGGTACGCGAGTTTCCGGCTCGTCGACCATCTGGAGACCGCCGGCATTGCCGCTTCCATCGGATCGGTGGGCGACGCCTACGACTGATGGAGAGCACGATCGGCCTGTTCAAGACCGAACTGATCAAGCCCAGGCGGCCGTGGAGGACGCTGTCCGACGTCGAGCTCGCCACCGCCGAGTACGTCGACTGGTACAACCACCGGTGACTCCACGGTGAGATAGGCCACGTCCCACCGGTCGAATACGAGAACAACCACTACCTCGCAACTACGAAACCCCAGGTCACACCCAACGTCTGAGATCTCTACCGAACCCGGAACGGTTCAATCCGCCACAACTCAACGGCCTGCTCGTTCCGCCCGACCACCCGATGTGCGGGGACCTGCGGCGACCAGCCCAGCCGGTGCAGCAGATGCGACACCCCTCGTGGCGTGTACCGGTGCCCGAACAGCCGATGGATCAGCTCCGCGACCCTCGCCAAGTTCCACCGCTGGTCCTCCCTCCAGCCGTGCGCCGCCGGGGCGGCCTGCAGCCGCGCCGCCCGGGCATCGTTGAGCTGACAGGGAAAGCCGCCAGGCCCCTCGGAGACCAGGGCCGACCTGTCGCCGTCGCGCCAGACGGCGTGCCAGGCGTACGCCGACTTCCGCGACACCCGTAACCTGCGGGCCACCCCCGGCGGCCGCACCCCTTGCCCGAACATCTCCGCGGCCTCGAAACGCACTGCTTCACGCTTCACCCGCCCCGCGGCGGTCAGAACACCGCCATCCGCATACCGCACGATGAGGATGCAGCACCGCCAACGCCCGCTGTCACCCCACCCTTTCAACCTCAGCGGCAACGCTGACGGACGACTGTGGTGCAGGGCGGCGGTTCGCCGCCGTCGGCACCGACTGTCTCGGCGGTCACCGGGCTGTCGAGGGCGGTGCTGAGGGTGTCGATGACGTCTCGCTGGAGGCGGGGTCGGACGTGGGCGTAGAGGGTGGTCATCGGGTGCTGGCCGGAGTGGCTCGAAAGGTTTCCCGCTACGTCGTCCCATTCATCGGGGCGGCGCCACATGCTTTGCTGCAAACTCGGAACAGCTGGCAGCTGTGCTGATGGAGGAAGCAGTGCGTCGACGGGGGACCGGGCGAGAGTGCGGTCGGCAGGCCGCGCTGCGTCAGGGGCGCGCGTACACGCCGAAAGGCTAGGACTCGATCGACGAGGCCGTCGGCAGTGCCCGACGAGTCGAGCCGCGGGGGCATCGGGCCGCCGGCTTCCTCGGGCTGTGTGAGATTTCGTGAGACGTGAGAGGGTCTGGGGCGTGAGCGAGACACCACCGAACACCCTGCAATACCGCTTTGACGGGCCGGAAGACGCTCCGGTTCTGATCCTGGGGCCCTCACTGGGTACCACATGGCACATGTGGGACCGGCAGATCCCCGAACTGACCAAGCAGTGGCGTGTGTTCCGGTTCGATCTGCCCGGACACGGAGGCGCCCCCGCCCACCCAGGGGGATCGGTCGGCGATCTCACCGCACGGCTGCTCGCCACCCTCGACGGCCTCGGCGTGCAGCGCTTCGGCTACGCGGGCTGCGCGCTCGGCGGCGCGATCGGCCTCGAACTGGCCCTGCGGCATCCCGGACGCCTCGCCTCCCTCGCCCTGATCGCCGCCTCGCCGCGGTTCGGCACCGCCGACGAGTTCCGCCAGCGCGGGGTGGTCGTCCGGACGAACGGGCTCGACCCGATCGCCCGTACCTCGCCCGACCGCTGGTTCACCAGCGGTTTCGCGGCCGCGCAGCCGGCGATCACCGAGTGGGCCGTGCAGATGGTGCGCACCACGGACCCGGGCTGCTACATCGCCGCCTGCGAGGCCCTCGCCTCGTTCGACGTACGGGCCGAACTCGCCAGCGTCGGCGTGCCGACCCTGGTGCTGGTCGGCTCGGACGACCAGGTCACCGGCCCCGCCGAGGCCCGTACGCTGGTCGCCGGGGTGCCGGACGCCCGGCTGGCCGTCGTGCCCGGTGCCTCCCATCTCGTGCCGGTGGAGCAGCCCGCAGCCGTCACCGACCTGTTGGTCCGGCACTTCTCCACGGCCTGGCAGCCCGCCTTCGAGTCCGTCACCGGACACGTCGCCCTGCCCGCCGTCCAGGTCAGGGCGGGGCAGGTGGTCGTGCCGCAGCAGGCCGGGCCCGTCGCGGAGATCGCCGCCGCCGTCCCGCAGCAGGCCCAGGACGGCGGGACCGACGCGTACGAAGCGGGGATGAAGGCCCGCCGGGAGGTGCTGGGCGACGCGCACGTCGACCAGGTGCTGGCCCACAGCGACGACTTCTCGGGCGACTTCCAGGGGTACGTCACCCGCTCCGTCTGGGGCGAGGTCTGGGACCGGCCCGGCCTGGACCGGCGCACCCGCAGCTGCGTCACCCTCACCGCCCTGGTCGCCGGCGGCCACCTGGAGGACCTCGCCGTCCACACCCGGGCGGCCCTGCGCAACGGCCTCACCCCCGCGGAGATCAAGGAGGTCCTGCTCCAGACGGCCGTCTACTGCGGTGTCCCCGCGGCGAACAGCGCGTTCCGCGTGGCCCAGCAGGTCGTCCGTGAGGAGACCACACCCCAGGAGTGAGACCCGGGTGCCTCGTGCCGGAGGGGGCCGGTGGAGGCAGGATGGACGTATGAGGCTCACGAAGAAGTCGCACTCCTGCGTCCGCCTGGAGAAGGACGGCCGTACCCTCGTCGTCGACCCCGGAGGGTTCAGCGAGGAGGACGCCGCGCTCGGCGCGGACGCCCTCCTCGTCACTCACGAGCACCCCGACCACTTCGACGAGGGCAGGCTCAGGGCCGCCCTGGAGGCCGACCCGGCCGCCGGGGTCTGGACCCTGAAGTCTGTCGCGGACCAGCTCTCGGCCGCGTTCCCCGGCCGGGTGCACACCGTCGGCCACGGCGACACGTTCACCGCCGCGGGCTTCGAGGTGCAGGTGCACGGCGAACTGCACGCCGTGATCCACCCGGACATCCTGCGGGTCACCAACGTCGGTTACCTCGTCGACGGCGGTGCCCTCTTCCACCCCGGCGACGCCCTCACCGTCCCCGACCACCCGGTCCGGACGCTGATGCTCCCCGTCATGGCCCCCTGGAACAAGATCTCGGAGGTCATCGACTACGTCCGCGAGGTCCGGCCGGAGCGCGCCTACGACATCCACGACGCCCTGCTCACCGACCTGGCCCGGCCGATCTACGACCGCCAGATCGGCGCCCTCGGCGGTGCTCCGCACCTGCGGCTGGCCCCGGGGGCGACGGCCGAGCTGTGAGCCGGGCCGCGGCCGGTGGCCGCCGGCCGGACATCGTCCGAGGTGCCCGGTAGGTTGTGGGACATGCGCATCGCGACCTGGAACGTGAACTCGATCACCGCCCGTCTGCCGAGGCTCCTGGCCTGGCTGGAGAGCAGCGGCACGGACGTGCTGTGCCTCCAGGAGGCCAAGGTCGCCGAGGAGCAGTTCCCGGTGGAGCAACTGCGCGAGCTGGGTTACGAGTCGGCGGTGCACGCCACCGGCCGGTGGAACGGCGTGGCGGTGCTCTCCCGCGTGGGCCTCGAGGACGTCGTCAAGGGCCTGCCCGGCGACCCGGGCTACGACGGCTCGTCGGAGCCCCGTGCCGTCCGTGCGACCTGCGGCCCGGTCCGCGTCTGGTCGGTGTACGTGCCCAACGGCCGTGAGGTCGACCACGCGCACTACGCGTACAAGCTCCGGTGGTTCGAGGCGCTGAAGGCCGCCGTGGCCGGTGACGCGGCGGGCAGCCGCCCCTTCGCGGTACTCGGCGACTACAACGTGGCGCCGACCGACGACGACGTGTACGACCGCGCCGCCTTCGAGGGCTCCACCCATGTCACCCCGGCCGAGCGCGCCGCCCTCGCGGCCCTGCGCGAGACCGGCCTGACCGACGTCGTCCCGCGCCCGCTGAAGTACGACCACCCCTTCACGTACTGGGACTACCGCCAGCTCGGCTTCCCCAAGAACCGCGGCATGCGCATCGACCTGGTGTACGGCAACGAGCCGTTCGCCAAGGCCGTTTCCGACGCCTACGTCGACCGTGAGGAGCGCAAGGGCAAGGGCGCCTCGGACCACGCGCCGGTCGTGGTCGACCTGGACGTGTGATCACCCGCCCCCGGCGGCAGTTGCCCGCGCGCCCTGTGGTGCGGACGGCGGTACGAATGTCACCCTGGAGGGATGAACATCCCCTTCCTGGGCAACCGGCGCCGGAATCTCCAAGTCCGCGACCCCGAAGGCCTCGCGGAACTCCTCGCCGAGTGCGAACTGCTGCGTTCCCAGGTGGCGCGGGCCGGTGTCCGGCTGGACGACTCCCCGGCCTCGCTGGAGGCGCTGGACCAGATGGTCCCGGGAAGCTGGCGGGACGACGAGGACACCCTGACCTGGCTGGGCAACGACGTGGGGCTGTATCTGGGCACGGTCGTCGTGCGCACTGTTCCAGGAGCCGTCTGGGAGATCCGCCCCGACGGTCAGCCCGTCGTACGGCTCGCCTCCGGGCGGGAGTTCGACGTCGTGGAATTTGGGCACGCCTGGGCCGCCGGCGGGGTGCCCGAACTGTCCCAGCTGTACGCCGAGGTCGCGGAGGCCTGAGACACCGGCCGGCACTCCGGTCCCGACCGCCCCCGACCGCTCCCGCACTCCGCCGGCGCGCACCGGACAGCGGCCGGGCCGGGCACCTCCTCTCCAGGTCCGCTCCAGGATTCTCGAGCAGTGGGCGGGGGGCTCGCGGGGACGTCCGCCCCCGGCCTCGACTACGATGTTTTCTCCGTCCCGGTGAGGAAGGTGACTTCGCGGTCAAAGCGGGGACACCGCCGCCGGGAGGGGCCCACCGTCCCACATCCGAGGGGCGGCGGTTCACAACGGCCAGTCCCGCCCGGCGGCAGCCGGAGATCACTGCCCGCGTGGCGAAGACGGCCCGTGCCACGGGTCGTTCGCCGGCGGGCAGAAGGTCAGCTGCGCGCCGGACGGGTGGCGCCCGGTCGTCACCCGCCCGCGCGCCCTGCGGGAGGCTCAGGGCTTCTGCTGCTTCCTCCGCGAGGCGGGCGCGGGAGCGGGTGCCGGGTCGGCGGAGGACTCGGCGGGGACCGGCAGCGGGGTCTGCGCGGCGCGGGTCACGTCCCCGACCACCTCGACGACATCAGGACCGTACGCCTGCGAGTTGACGACCCTCAGCAGCAGGACGAAGGAATGGGAACCGTGCTTGCGTGCCAGCCGTTCGTGATGGCGGGCGAGGTAGCGGGTGGCGGCCTGGTTGGTGATCGCGCGCTGGCCGCAGAACAGGAACACGGGCCGGGTGTCGGGCCGTTCACCGGCGGTGAGCCGGGCGAGCAGGACGTACTCCCTGACCCCCGGCTCCATCCGGTAGAGCTCGGTGCCGATCCGGAAGGCGGCCCGGTCCGGGCCCGGTTCGGGGTCTATGTTGACGCGCACCCCCGGCAGCATCGCCGCCATGTGGGCCACCATCCGCCGGTTCGACGCGGGACCCCCCACGCAGAACTCCGTGCGCTCGCCGAAACCCTGATGGACCATGTCCTGCGTGACCACCTGGACGTGCGCCCCGCAGTCCTTGATCAGCGCCGAGAGCTCCAGCAGCGAGAACACGTCGAAGCGGTGCACGGCCGGTTCCGCCGTGGCCGGATCACGGTTGACGACGAGGAGCGACTCGGAGTGGTCCGGCAGTCCGAAGAAGGCCTGCTTGCGCCGGAGCCTGCGCTTCCACAGGTAGGTACGGGCGATCCAGCCCAGCGCGGCGAAGAGGCCGGAGGCGACCACACCCAGAACAATGTTGCGTACGTCGTCACTCATGGGCGCGCATGCTAGCGGGCTTGGGCAAACCCGTGTTCGAGACGTCCGGGGGAAGGGCGTCCGGGGAAACCGCGACGGCACGCCCCACGGTGTGTCCCACGACGTACCTGATGTGGGCATGGCGATGAATTAGGCTGCGGGAACGGCCCTTCAACGGAGGTGCGGATGCGTCATCGTGTCGGACGGAAGCTGACGGTTCTGGCGGTCACCGCCGTGGTGGTCTCGGCGGGAGCGGCAGCGCCCCCGACGACCGGCACGCAGGGCGGGCCCGGCCGGACCCCTGCCCCGCCGCCTGCCAAGACCCCGGTGGCCGTCGGCCACGGCGGAGCGGTCTCCAGCGTCGATGCCGACGCCTCCGCGGCCGGCATCGAGATCCTCAGAAGGGGCGGGAACGCCGTCGACGCGGCCGTCGCCACCGCCGCCGCCCTCGGCGTCACCGAGCCCTACTCGGCCGGTATCGGCGGAGGCGGCTACTTCGTCCACTACGACGCCGGCTCCCGCACCGTGCGGACGATCGACGGACGCGAGACCGCACCGCTGACCGCCGACTCCGGCCTCTTCCTGGAGAACGGCACTCCCGTCCCCTTCGCCGAAGCCGTCAGCAGCGGCCTCGGCGTCGGCACCCCGGGCACCCCGGCCACCTGGCAGCGGGCGCTCGAGAAGTGGGGGAGCAAACCCCTGCGGACGGTCCTGAGACCCGCCGAGAAGCTGGCCCGCGACGGGTTCACCGTCGACAGCACCTTCCGCGCCCAGACCGCCGCCAACGAGGCCCGCTTCCGCCACTTCCCCGACACCGCCGAGCTGTTCCTTCCCGGTGGCGGACTCCCGGTCGTCGGCACCACCTTCAAGAACCCCGACCTCGCCCGCACCTACGCGGAGCTGAGCCGGAAGGGCGTCGACGCGCTGTACCGGGGCGCCATCGGCCGGGACATCGTGGACACGGTCAACGAGCCGCCCGTGGACCCCGACTCCGGCTGGAACGCCCGCCCCGGCGACCTCTCGGCCCGGGACCTCGCGGCGTACCGGGCCACGACCCAGCCGCCCACCAGGACGTCGTACCGCGGCCTGGACGTCTACGCCATGGCGCCCTCCTCCTCCGGCGGCACCACCGTCGGCGAGGCCCTCAACATCCTGGAGCGCACCGACCTCTCCCGGGCCGACGACGCCCGCTACCTGCACCGCCTCATCGAAGCCAGCCGCATCGCGTTCGCCGACCGGGGCCGCTGGGTCGGCGACCCCGCCTTCGAGGACGTACCGACGAAGGAACTGCTCTCCCAGCGGTACGCCGACTCCCGCGCGTGCCTCATCCAGGACGACGCCGTCCTCACCAGCCCGCTCGCCCCCGGCGACCCGCGAGACCCCGCGCCCTGCGCGACCGGCGGCCCCGCGGCCCCGACGACGTACGAGGGTGAGAGCACCACGCACCTCACCACCGCCGACCGCTGGGGCAACGTCGTCTCCTACACCCTCACCATCGAGCAGACCGGCGGCAGCGGCATCACCGTGCCCGGCCGCGGGTTCCTGCTCAACAACGAGCTGACCGACTTCTCCTTCGCCCCGGCGAACCCGGCCGTCCACGACCCGAACCTGCCGGGTCCCGGCAAGCGGCCCCGGTCCTCGATGGCCCCGACGATCGTGCTCGACGGCCACGGCCGGCCGGTCGTGGCGCTCGGTTCGCCCGGCGGCTCGACCATCATCACCACCGTGCTGCAGACCCTCACCGGTTTCCTCGACCGCGGTCTGCCGCTGGTCGACGCGATCGCCGCGCCGCGCGCCAGCCAGCGCAACACGGCCCGCACCGACCTCGAACCCGGCCTGTACGACAGCGCCGTACGACAGAAGCTGGAGGCCGTCGGACACTCCTTCCAGCCCAACCCGGAGATCGGCGCGACCACCGCGGTGCAGCGGCTGCCGGACGGCCGGTGGGTCGCCGCGGCGGAGAAGACCCGCCGGGGAGGCGGCTCGGCGATGGTGGTGCGCCCGGCGCGGTAGGCCGCAGGCCCGGTCGGCGGGAAGGCGAAGGCGCCCGCGCCCCCGGTGGGAAGGGGCGCCCGCGCGCTCACCGTTCGGGCGGCGCGGGTGCTGGAGGCTCCTCACGGCCGGTGCCGGTGCCGGTGCCGGTGCCGGCCGTCGACCCGCCGCCGGCCGCGGTGCCGGTCCCCGCCTGCGTCCGGAACGTGAGATTTCCGTCCGCCGCGTCCACCGTCACCCGGTCGCCGCCGCTGACCGTGCCGTCCAGCAGCAGCCGGGAGAGCTGGTTGTCGACCTCCCGCTGGATGGTGCGGCGCAGCGGCCGCGCCCCGTACTCGGGCTGGTGGCCGCGCCGCGCCAGCCAGTCCACGGCCGCCTCGGTGAACTCGACCGCGACACCCTGCCCCCGCAGCCCGCGCCGCGTCGCCTCCAGCAGCAGGTCCGTGATCCGCCGCAGCTCCGTGGCGGTCAGCTCACGGAACACCACCACCTCGTCGATCCGGTTGAGGAACTCGGGCCGGAAGTGCTCCCGCAGCGGCCGCAGGACCTGCTCCCGCCGCGCCTCCTCGTCCGCGTCCGCGCCGCCGGCGGAGAAGCCCGGCGCCCCGCCGCGCCGCGTGATGGCCTCGGAACCGAGGTTGCTCGTCATCACGATCACGGTGTTGCCGAAGTCCACCGTCCTGCCCTGGGAGTCGGTCAGCCGGCCGTCGTCGAGAACCTGGAGCAGGATGTTGAAGACGTCCGGATGCGCCTTCTCCATCTCGTCGAGCAGCAGCAGCGAGTACGGATGCCTGCGCACCACCTCGGTCAGCTGACCAGCCTCCTCGTGGCCGACGTACCCGGGCGGGGCGCCCACCAGCCGGCTGACGGTGTGCCGCTCCTGGTACTCGCTCATGTCGAGGCGGACCATGCGGTCCTCGCTGCCGAACAGGGCCTCGGCCAGCGCCCGTGCCAGTTCCGTCTTGCCGACGCCGGTCGGCCCGAGGAACAGGAAACCGCCGATCGGCCGGTCGGGGCTGGCGAGCCCGGCCCGCGAGCGCAGCACCGCGTCCGCGACCACCCGCACCGCCTCGTCCTGGCCGACGACCCGCTGGTGCAGGTGCTCCTCGAGACCCAGCAGCCGGTCCTTCTCCTCCTCGGTGAGACGGCTGACCGGAATGCCGGTCTGCCGGGACACCACCTCCGCGATCGCCTCGGCGTCCACCACCAGACTCTGGCCCTCGTCGACCCGGCCCTCGCCACCGACCTCGGTGATCCGTTCCCTCAGCTCGCCGATGCGGTCCCGCAGCTGTGTCGCCTGCTCGTACCGCTCGTCGGCGACCGCCTGGTCCTTGTCGCAGGTCAGCTGCTCCAGCTCCTGCTCCAGGGCGCGCACGTCCGTGCCCTTGGTCCGGGACCGCAGCCGCACCCGGGCGCCGGCCTGGTCGATCAGGTCGATCGCCTTGTCCGGCAGACGGCGGTCGCTGAGATAGCGGTCGGACAGCTCGACGGCCGCCACCAGCGCCTCGTCGGTGTAACGGACCTGGTGGTGGGCCTCGTACCGGTCCCGCAGACCGCGCAGGACGGCGATCGCGTCGGACGGTGTGGGCTCCGGCACCATGATCGGCTGGAAGCGGCGGGCCAGCGCCGCGTCCTTCTCGATCCGGCGGTACTCCTCCAGCGTGGTCGCGCCCACGACGTGCAGCTCGCCGCGGGCCAGCGCCGGCTTGAGGATGTTGCCGGCGTCCATCGAACCGCCCTCGCCGCCGCCTCCGGCGCCCACGACGGTGTGCAGCTCGTCGATGAAGACGATCAGCCGGTCGGAGTGGGTACGGATCTCGTCGACGATGGTGGTCATCCGCTCCTCGAAGTCGCCCCGGTACCGGGTCCCGGCGACCACGGCCGTCAGGTCCAGCGCGACCACCCGCCGGGTCATCAGCAGGTCGGGCACGTCCCCGTCCGCGATCCGCTGCGCCAGCCCCTCCACCACGGCGGTCTTGCCGACGCCCGCGTCACCGATCAGCACCGGGTTGTTCTTGCCGCGCCGGGAGAGCACCTCGATGGTCTGCTCGATCTCCTCCTCCCGCCCGATCACCGGGTCGATGCGGCCCTCACGGGCCAGCTCGGTGAGGTCACGGCCGTACTGGTCCAGCGTCGGCGTGCCCGTGGCGGTGCGGGGCCGCTCGGGGCGGGGCGGCGCGGGGTCCGGTGCGTCGGGCGGCCCTCCGGCGGCGGCGTACCGGGCCGCGTCCAGGATGTGCCCGGCGGCAGAGTCGGGGTTGGCCGCCAGGGCGCTGAGCACATGCTCGGGGCCGATGTACCCGGCCCCGGTCGACCGGGCCATCTCGTGCGCGTCCAGCAGGGCCCGCTTGACGGCGGGGGTGAGCGAGAGCGACGTCGGCGGCGGGGCGTCGTCCGGGCCGTACTGGACGGGCCCGGACCGTTCGTCGATCTGCGACGCCATCGAGTCGGGGTCCGCGCCCGCCCGGCTGAGCAGGCCGCGGGTCGGCTCGGTGGCCAGCGCGGCGCGCAGCAGGTGCTGGGTGTCCAGGTCGCGGCTGCCGTGCTCGGCGGCGTACTGCGCGGCACCGCGCACCAGGTCCCTGGCCGGTTGGCTCAGCAGCCGGCCGATGTCGACCTGCCGGGGGCGCGGCCCGCCGAAGAAACGTGCGAGGAACTCTCCGAAGGGGTCCGAGCCGTAGCCCTCCGGACCCGTGAACCCGCTGCTCATGGACATCCGTTCCGCCCGCCCCTGCGGGATCCCCCAGGGCCGGGCGGACCCGGGAACCTGAAGGAGGCCCGGGGCGCGCTCACTGCTCGACGTACGGTCCGGACGCGGGTGCCCGGCCGCCTCCCGGTCGCACACATGAGTGACCCCGCGGTGCGAGTGCCGCCTTCGACGTGCTGCCTGACGTGTGGTGGGCGCGGCGCGCTCGTAGAACACCCTCGCACGATCGCTCGGGGGCAGCACCTCGGAACCACGTCACCGGGTGGGGCACGCTCCGGAGGGCTTGCGCGGGAGGGCCCGTGCGGGAGGGCTCGGCCTCAACTCCACCGCGCCAATTGATATACCGGCGCGAGGGGGGCATGGTGCGTGCCTCTCACCCCCGGAGAACGGGAACCCGAACGCGGCGAGCGGCTCGGCCGGCTGCTGCGCGAGGCGTGAGGCGTGAGGTGCGCGGCGACCGCGGCACGACGCAGGTCGCCGCGAGCGCCGGCATCTCCCCGGAGACCCTCCGGAGGATCGGGACCGGGCGGGCTCCCGCTCCGGCCTTCTTCACGGTGACCGCCCGCACCCGCACCCCCGGCCTGTCGACGGTCGCGCCGGTGGGCCGGTGCGCGCCGGTCGCGCCACCGGCGGCCGCCCCCTGAGCCGAAGGCCCCGGGCGGGCGCCTGCCGGGCGCCTGCCGGGCGCCTGCGGGCCCCTGCGGGCCCCTGCCGGGCCCCGCAGGCGCACCTTGCCCACTCCCGGAAAACTCCCTGTAGCGCACCCGTAACACGAGGGGTGTTGCCTACGGGGCGAAGTCCTCCGGTTACAGCGGGAGTTGGCTATGGCAGTGGAGAAGCTCCCGGTCCGGATCCGGGAGTTCGCGGACTACCTGCACGGGCTGCTGGCCCGGCTGGACCCGTCCGACGGCTGGTGCGCGGTGTTCTGGCACCGGGACCCCGACGGCATGCGGGCGTGTCTCGACGGGCGTGAGGTGCCGCCCTGGGACGTGGTGGAGGCGCTGCTCCAGGACCTGCGCACCGTCCACGGCGCAGGTGCCGCCGAGTCCGAGGAGCCGAAGGCCCGCGGCCTGCACGCCGCCGCCCTCGCCGCGTGCGACGCCCGGCCCGGCGCCCGGGAGGCGCTCGGTGACCGGATCGACGTGATGCTCCGCGAGCAGAAGTACGCGGCGGAGCGGCACGCGCACCTGAGCGCTGCCCTCACCCGGGCCGCCACCCGGGCGGAGGCCGACGCGCTCGGCGTCGACCTCGCCTGGGCCCGCGACGACCACGACCGGGCCACCGCGCGGTGCGCGGAACTCCGGGACCGCGCGGCCGCCCTGGACCGACGGCTACGGCAGACGCCCCCCGGCCCGGTATCCGTACCGGGTCCGGCACTCGCACCTGTACCGGGTCCGGCGCCCGCACCCGGCGCGGGCCCCGACCGGGAGACCGCCCGTCGCGACGCCCCCGCCGACCGGCCCGCCCCCGTGCCCGGGCAGCGCAAACGGCGTCGCGGCAGCGCCCGCTTCGCCGGTGCGGCGGACGAGGAGGCGGCCCCCGTCGTCGTACCGGCCTCCGCCGCCCCGCCCGAGCCCGTGCCCCGGCCGGGACCCGCCCCCGCCCCGGAGCCCGCCCCCGTCGCCCGTGCCGCCCGCACCCCGCGCGGCGCACGCTTCGCGGGGGTCGCCGACGACGCGGGGGAGGAGCGGGCGCGTCCCGGCGCGCGCGGTGCGTCGTGGGCGGCCGGGGATCCCGTCGACGAAGCCCAGCGGCAGGAGGCCGACCGCCTCGTCGGCACCCTCGCGCGGCTGCGCCGCGACGGGCGCAGCGGCGAGGCGCACGCCCTGCTCGCCGAGGCCGCGTCGTGGCCCGCCGACCGCCTCCCGCTGCTCGCGGAGGGGATGCGGAGCGCGGGACTGGGCGCCGACTGGACGACGCTGCTGTGGGAGGCCGCCTCCCTGCCCGCCGACCGGCTGGTCGCCGCGGCCGACGCGCTGACCGCGGCGGGGCACGCGGACGACGGCGAGCAGATCCTGCGCCAGGGCGTCGTACGGCCCGCCGAGGAAACCGGCCGGGCGGTCCTCGCGCTGGACGCCGAGCACCGCCACCGCGAGGTGCGCACGCTCCTCGACGCCCACGTCAGGATGCGCACTCCCGCGGAGGCGGCCCGCAGCGCCGCCCCCGGGCCCGAGCGGCTCGTCCCTCTGCTCCTCGGTGCCGCCCGGGGCGTCTCCGACGAGCGGTACTGGGACCTGCTGCACGCCCTGCGCGTCGCCGGATTCACCACCTGACCGGGCCCCGCCGGACAGGCCCCGGCCGGCCGCCGCGGGGACTCACCCACCGGAGTGCGAAACACGATCGACTCCGCGGCTTCACGACGATGCTCTTGGCAAGGCCCTCCGAGGGGCTTACGTTCGTCCCTCTACGACCGCTTCTACGGGCGTAGAGGCGCTGACGTCGCGTCGAAGGAGCAGCTCATGGCCAACGTCGTACGTGCCGCCCTGGTCCAGGCCACCTGGACCGGCGACACCGAGTCCATGCTGGCGAAACACGAGGAGCACGCCCGCGAGGCGGCCCGGCGGGGCGCGAGGATCATCGGGTTCCAGGAGGTCTTCAACTCCCCCTACTTCTGCCAGGTCCAGGACGCCGAGCACTACCGCTGGGCCGAGCGCGTGCCCGACGGGCCGACCGTCACCCGGATGCGGGAACTGGCCCGTGAGACCGGCATGGTGGTCGTCGCGCCGGTGTTCGAGGTCGAGCAGTCGGGGTTCTACTACAACACCGCCGCCGTGATCGACGCCGACGGCACCGTCCTCGGCAAGTACCGCAAGCACCACATCCCGCAGGTCAAGGGGTTCTGGGAGAAGTTCTACTTCAAGCCCGGCAACCTCGGCTGGCCCGTCTTCGACACCGCCGTCGGCAAGGTCGGCGTCTCCATCTGCTACGACCGTCACTTCCCGGAAGGGTGGCGCCAACTCGGCCTCAACGGAGCCCAGTTGGTCTACAACCCGTCCGCCACGCACCGCGGACTCTCGTCCCACCTGTGGCAGCTGGAACAGCCGGCCGCGGCCGTCGCCAACGAGTACTTCGTCGCCGCGATCAACCGCGTGGGCCGGGAGGAGTACGGGGACAACGACTTCTACGGCACCTCGTACTTCGTCGACCCCCGTGGACAGTTCGTCGGCGACGTCGCCAGCGACAGCGAGGAGGAACTCGTGGTCCGCGACCTCGACCTCGGCCTCGTCGAGGAGGTGCGGCAGCAGTGGGCCTTCTACCGCGACCGCCGGCCCGACGCCTACGAAGGGCTGGTGCGGCCGTGACCGACGACCTCCTGGGCCGCCACCGCTCCGTGCTCCCCGACTGGCTCGCCCTCTACTACGAGGAGCCGATCGAGATCACCCACGGCGAGGGCCGCCACGTCTGGGACTCCGAGGGCAACCGGTACCTCGACTTCTTCGGCGGCATCCTCACCACCATGACCGCCCACGCCCTGCCCGAGGTGACGAAGGCGGTCGCCGAGCAGGCCGGGCGGATCATCCACTCCTCCACCCTCTACCTCAACCGGCACATGGTGGAACTCGCGGAACGCGTCGCCCGGTTGAGCGGCATCCCGGACGCCCGCGTCTTCTTCACCACCTCCGGCACCGAGGCCAACGACACCGCCCTGCTGCTCGCCACCGCCCACCGGCGCAGCAACACCGTCCTGGCGATGCGCAACAGCTACCACGGCCGCTCCTTCGGCGCCGTCGGCGTCACCGGCAACCGCGGATGGTCCCCGACCGGACTGTCCCCGCTGCAGACCCTGTACGTGCACGGAGGCGTGCGCACCCGCGGCCCGTACGCCACGCTCGGCGACGACGAGTTCGTCGCGGCCTGCGTCGACGACCTCAAGGACCTGCTCGGCCACACGCGTCCGCCCGCGGCCCTGATCGCCGAGCCGATCCAGGGCGTCGGCGGCTTCACCTCACCGCCCGACGGACTGTACGCGGCGTTCCGCGAAGTCCTGCACGCGCACGGGGTGCTGTGGATCTCCGACGAGGTGCAGACCGGCTGGGGCCGCACCGGCGAACACTTCTGGGGCTGGCAGGCGCACGCCCGAAGCGGCCCGCCCGACATCGTGACCTTCGCCAAGGGCATCGGCAACGGCATGTCCATCGGCGGCGTCGTCGCCCGCGCCGAGATCATGAACTGCCTGGACTCCCAGAGTATTTCGACGTTCGGCGGCACCCAGGTCACCATGGCCGCCGGCCTGGCCAACCTCACCTACCTCCTCGAACACGACCTCCAGGGCAACGCCCGGCGGGTCGGCGGCCTGCTCATCGAACGCCTGCGGGCCGTCGCCGCCCAGGTGCCCGCCGTCCGCGAGGTCCGCGGGCGCGGGCTGATGATCGGCGTCGAGCTGACCGTACCGGGCACCGACGAGGCCGACCCCCGGACCGCCTCCGCCGTGCTGGAGGCCGCCCGCCGGGGCGGACTGCTCCTCGGCAAGGGCGGCGGCCACAACACCAGCGTCCTGCGCATCGCCCCGCCCCTGTCCCTCACCGTCGCGGAGGCCGAGGAGGGCGCCGCCATCCTCGAACAGGCTCTGCGGAGCCTGCGGTAGCGGCCGACGCCCGCCCCGGCCGCCCGCGTCCCCGCGGGGGCGAAGCCCTCGAGGGGCGCGGGGCCGGGATCGACGTGCGGCCACCGCCGCACGGGCGCGACCAGCCACCGACGACCCGCACCTTTCGACCACGACCCAGCGGAGCGTGCACGCATGAGCCGTACCGTCATCCGTGGTGGCCTCGTCATCACCGCCTCCGACGAACTCCACGCCGACATCCTGATCGAGGACGGCCGCATCACGGCCCTCGCCGCCTCGGGCACCCCGGCCGCCGAGGCCTTCACCGCCCCGACGTTCACCGCGGACCGGACCCTCGACGCCACCGGGAAGTACGTCCTGCCGGGCGGCGTCGACGCCCACACCCACATGGAGCTGCCGTTCGGCGGCACCTTCGCCTCCGACACCTTCGAGACCGGTACCCGGGCCGCCGCCTGGGGCGGTACGACGACCGTCGTCGACTTCGCCGTGCAGAGCGTCGGCCACTCCCTGCGCGAGGGACTGGACACCTGGCACGCCAAGGCCGAGGGCAACTGCGCCGTCGACTACGGCTTCCACATGATCGTCTCCGACGTGAACCCGGGCACCCTCGGGGAGATGGACCGGCTGGTCGAGGAGGGCGTCACCTCCTTCAAGCAGTTCATGGCCTACCCCGGCGTCTTCTACAGCGACGACGGACAGATCCTGCGCGCCATGCAGCGCTCCGCGGAGAACGGCGGTCTGATCATGATGCACGCCGAGAACGGCATCGCGATCGACGTCCTCGTCGAGCAGGCCCTGGCCCGCGGCGAGACGGACCCCCGCCACCACGGCGAGGTCCGCAAGGCCCTGCTGGAGGCCGAGGCCACCCATCGCGCCATCCGCCTCGCCCAGGTCGCCGGTGCCCCGCTGTACGTCGTCCACGTCTCCGCGACGGAGGCGGTCGCCGAACTGGCACGCGCCCGCGACGAGGGCCTGAACGTCTTCGGCGAGACCTGCCCGCAGTACCTGTTCCTGTCCGCCGACAACCTCGCCGAGCCGGACTTCGAGGGCGCCAAGTACGTGTGCAGCACGCCCCTGCGGCCGAAGGAGCACCAGGCCGCGCTGTGGCGGGGCCTGCGCACCAACGACCTCCAGGTGGTCTCCACCGACCACTGCCCGTTCTGCTTCACCGGCCAGAAGGACCTCGGCCGCGGCGACTTCTCCAGGATCCCCAACGGTCTGCCGGGCGTCGAGAACCGAATGGACCTGCTCCACCAGGCAGTTGTCGACGGGCACCTCACCCGCCGTCGCTGGATCGAGATCGCCTGCGCCACCCCGGCCCGCATGTTCGGCCTGTACCCGAAGAAGGGCACCATCGCACCCGGCGCCGACGCCGACGTCGTGATCTACGACCCGCACGCCGAGCAGGTCATCTCCGCCGGGACCCACCACATGAACGTCGACTACTCGGCCTACGAGGGCAGGCGCGTCACCGGCCGCGTCGAGACCGTCCTCTCGCGAGGTGAACCCGTCATCACCGAGCGGGAGTACACCGGCCGCGCGGGCCACGGCGTCTACACCCCGCGGTCCACCTGTCAGTACCTCACCTAGGAGCAGTGCGAATGGACTTCGGACTCGTTCTGCAGACCGACCCGCCGGCCTCGCGGGTCGTCGACCTGATGAAGCGCGCCGAACAGGCCGGCTTCACCCACGGCTGGACCTTCGACTCCGCCGTGCTCTGGCAGGAGCCCTTTGTCATCCACAGCCAGATCCTCGCCCACACGACGACGCTCACCGTCGGCCCGATGGTCACCAACCCGGGCACCCGTGCCTGGGAGGTCACCGCCTCCACCTTCGCCACCCTCAACGACATGTTCGGCAACCGCACCGTCTGCGGCATCGGCCGGGGCGACTCCGCGATGCGGGTCGCCGGCCGCGCACCCAACACCCTGGCCCGCGTGAGCGAGGCCATGAAGGTCATCCGCACCCTCGCCGAGGGCGGGGAGGCCGACCTCGGCGGCGGCACCGTCGTCCGCTTCCCCTGGATCGGGGAGGGCTCCCGCCTCCCCGTGTGGATGGCCGCGTACGGGCCGAAGGCGCTGAGGACGGCCGGGGAGGAGGCCGACGGGTTCATCCTCCAGCTCGCCGACCCCTACCTCACCGAGACCATGGTCAAGGCCGTCAAGGACGCCGCCGTCGCCGCCGGGCGCGACCCCGCCGAAGTGACCGTCTGCGTCGCCGCACCGGCCTACGTCACCGAGGACGACTCCTCCGAGGCCCTCGCCCACGCGCGTGAACAGTGCCGCTGGTTCGGCGGGATGGTCGGCAACCACGTCGCCGACCTGGTCACCCGGTACGGTGCCGACAGCGGCGTCGTCCCGCACGAGCTGACCGACTACATCGCCTCCCGCCAGGAGTACGACTACGCCCACCACGGCCGCAGCGGCAACCCCGACACCGCGTTCGTGCCCGACCGGATCGTGGACCGGTTCTGCCTGATCGGCACGGTGGAGCAGCACGTCGGGAAGCTGAAGGCGCTCCGCGCCCTGGGGGTCGACCAGTTCGCCGTCTACGACATGCACGATGCCCCGGAAACCGTGATCGACGTGTACGGGACCCACGTGATCCCGGCGGTCAACGCCTGACCCGGGCCCGCCCGACCCGACCCGGCCCGCGCGGGCCGGGTCAGGCCCTGCCGTCGAGCAGTGCCGCCACCGCCTCCTTGGCGGCCTTGATGGCGCCCTTGTTGATCTCGTCCGTGGAGGGCGCCTTCTTCGACTCGAAGTCGCTGCCGTTGTACGTCACGACCACCAGCGCGTTGGAGGCGCGGGCCACCACCACGCCCTCACGGGTCTGCTGCTCGTCCTCGGTGGTGAGGTCCACGACCGAGTACCCGGCGTCACCGAGCCCGGGGACCTCGCCTCCGCCGCTCCGGTCCTTCAGCCGCCCCCGGTACGACTCCTCGGCCGCGTCGTCCGACGGGAGGACCTCGAAGGAGACGTCGAGCCAGCGGTACTCGTAGCCGTCGAGCGCGTTCCACGAACAGGTGCGGCGCAGCTCGGAGTCGGTGGACCTGATCTCCTTGCCGGCCGCCTTCGCCTTCGGCACAAGGGACTTGACGGTCTTCTCGGCGATGCTGTCGCAGGGCGCGGGGGCGGCGGTGTACGTCTTCGGCGCGGTCGTCGTCGGCGGGGCGGAGGCGGACTGCGATCCCGTCGCCCCGGTCGGCTTCTTCTCGGCGGCCTCCGGTTCGGACGACGGGCCGGACGACAGGGCCCAGCCCGCCGCGGCGAGGACGACCACCGGGGACAGGCGCGCGGTCAGGGCTATCGGCAGAGGAATGGAACGCACGTCGCACTTCTCGTGGGGGTCGGTGCGGAAGAGGGCCCGCACTGCGGACGGGACGCCAGTCTCACATGCTTCCCTGTGGGGCGGAAGCGCGAACTCGCTCCGTAGGTGCGGGGTGACGGGGAGCACCACCACGGGTGGCGCTTTGCCGTACTTCCCCTGGATTCGGGTGTTGTGCGGCGCCCTGTCGTCGGTCGTCGGGTGGGAGCCGGAGACCGCGGGCCACGAGGGCCCGCGGCCCGTCGGAGGGTCACGGCTTGCGGGCGAGGCCGCCGTGCTCGGCGATGACCGGCGCGTCGGCCGCGTCGGCGTCCGGACGCCACCGGGTGACCGGGACGACGCCGGGCTCCAGGAGCTCCAGGCCGTCGAAGAACGAGGTGATCTCGTCGACGGTGCGCAGGTTGTACGGCACGGCGCCGCTCTCGTTGTAGCCGTCCTGGGCCTGCTCGAAGCCCGGGTCGATGCCCCGTGAGCCGTCGTTGACGGACAGGTGGCTGCCGGACGGCAGCGCGTCCATCAGCCGCGTGACGACGGAGCGCGCCTCGTCGTGGTCGGCGATGTGGCCCAGGATGTTGCTGAGGATGAGGGCGGTGGGGCGGGAGAAGTCCAGCGTCCGGGCGGCGGCTTCCAGGACGCGCTCCGGGGTCAGCACGTTGGAGTCGACGTAGGCGGTCGCCCCCTCGGGGGTGGAGTAGAGCAGGGCGCGGGCGTGCGCCAGGACCATCGGGTCGTTGTCGACGTAGACGATCCTGCTCTCCGGGGCGAGGCGCTGGGCGACCTCGTGTGTGTTGTCGGCGGTCGGCAGACCCGTCCCGATGTCCAGGAACTGCCGGATGCCGGCCTCGGTGACCAGGTACGTGATGGTGCGCCGCAGGAAGGCCCGGCTGCTGCGGGCGATGGTCACGATGCCGGGGAAGACGGCGGTGTACGCGTCGCCGGCCTCCTCGTCGACGGGATAGTTGTCCTTGCCGCCCAGCCAGTAGTTCCAGATCCGGGCCGAATGCGGCACCGAGGAGTCGATCTTCTGGTGTGCGGCGGTTCCGGGTGTCGTCTCGGGGTCGCTCATGGGTACGGTCCGTCTCTCAGCCGAGGCAGGCGTGGTCAGCCGGCAGGTGTGTCACACCACAACTTACGTCCCAACGGTGTTGTTGCGCAGTTCAGTTCGTTTCTCCGGCCGTTTGTCCGAAGGGGTGCGGGCGTGGCGCGGAATCCGCCCGCCCGCGCCACGGCGGAATCCGCCCGCCCGAGCCGCACCGGGCCCGGACGGGACGAGGCCCGCGCGGCCGTCGCGGACCTCAGGCCGGCTGCCACATGCGGGCGAGTGCCGTCGGGGTGAGGAGCCGGTCCGGCGGTCCCTGGCCGGCCAGGCGGCCGTCGCGGAGCAGCAGGCAGGTGTCCGCCGAGCGCGCCGCGTCCAGGTCGTGGGTGGCGTGGACGAGGGTCACTCCGTCGGCCACCAGCTCCGTCAGCAGGGCCGCCGTGCGCTCCCTGGCCTCGGGGTCGAGGCCGGTGGTCGGCTCGTCCAGCAGGAGCAGGTCCGACTCCTGGGCCAGGCCCTGCGCCATGAGCGTGCGCTGCCGCTGCCCGCCGGAGAGCTCGCCGAGCTGGCGGGCAGCGAGCGCCGTGATGCCGAGCCGCTCCATCGCCTCGTCCACCACAGTCCGGTCGCGCCGCGTGAGCCGGCGCCACGGTCCCCGCTCGCCCCAGCGGCCCATCTCCACGGTCTGCCGGACCGTCAGCGGAAGCGTGTCACCGACGGCCCCGCGCTGCGGGACGAACGCCGGGGGCCGGGTCCCGGCGTGCCGGACCTCTCCCGCTGTGGGGCGGATCACTCCGGCCAGCACTCCGAGCAGTGTGGACTTCCCGCTGCCGTTCGGGCCGATCAGTGCGGTGACAGCCAACGCTGGTATCGCGCCGTCGAGTTGGTCGAGCACGGGGTGGCCGGGGTAGCCCGCGGAGAGTCCGGTGAAGCGGACGCGGGGCGGTGTCCGGCCCTCGGCGACGGGGGAGACGGCTTTATTGAACATGGTTGTCATTGTAGTGTGCTCGCCATGGAGTGGTTGACAGGCCCTTTCGAGGTGACCTTCGTGCAAAGGGCCCTGTGGGGCGGGATGCTGGTGTCGGCGATCTGCGCCCTGGCGGGCACCTGGGTGGTGCTCAGAGGCATGGCCTTCCTCGGCGACGCCATGTCGCACGGACTGCTGCCCGGAGTCGCGCTCGCCGCGCTCCTGGGCGGCAACCTGCTGGTGGGGGCGCTGCTGAGCGCGGCCGTGATGACGGCCGGCGTCACGGCCCTCGGGCGTACCCCACGACTGTCCCAGGACACCGGGATCGGCCTGCTCTTCGTCGGGATGCTGTCGCTCGGCGTCATCATCGTCTCGCGCTCGCAGTCCTTCGCTGTGGACCTGACCGGGTTCCTCTTCGGCGACGTCCTCGCCGTCCGGGAACAGGACCTGGTCCTGCTGGGAGGGGCACTGCTGCTGGCGCTGACGGTCTCGGCTCTCGGCCACCGCGCCTTCCTCGTCCTGGCGTTCGACCCGCGCAAGGCCCGCACCCTCGGTCTGCGTCCGCGCGTCGCCCACGCCGTGCTGCTGGGCCTGCTGGCGCTGGCCATCGTCGCCTCCTTCCACATCGTGGGGACGCTGCTGGTCCTGGGCCTGCTCATCGCCCCGCCGGCGGCGGCACTGCCGTGGGGGCGCAGTGTGCGGGCGGTGATGGCGATCGCGGCACTGCTCGGCGCGGCCGCCACCTTCTTCGGCCTGCTGCTCTCCTGGCACCTGAGCACCGCGGCCGGCGCGACCGTCTCGGCCCTCGCGGTGGGCCTGTTCTTCCTCTCCCACCTCGCATCGGGCCTCCGCCACCGGCGGCAACGCCGCCGCCCCGAGCCGCAGACCTGACCCGAAGCCCCGGCCCGAATCCAAGACCCGATCCAGAAACCCGATGGAGTCGATCCCCTTGCCCCTCCGAGGAAACGTCACTGCCGGGGTGTCCGCGCTCCTGGCCCTCGCGCTGCTCGCCACAGGCTGCTCGGACGGCCGGGACGGCGCCGCCTCCGCCCCGCCGGCGAGCCCGTCGGCCACCACCCCGCACGGATACGTCGAAGGGGCGCAGGAGAAGGCCGAGCAGCAGACCAGGCTGCTCCTCAACGACCCGAGCGGCGGTGACACCCGCGTCCTCGACCTGATCACCGGAGAGTCGCACGAGGTCTCCCGGGCGCCGGACACCTCGGCCCTCACCACGGACGGCCGGTTCGGCCACCTCCACGGCGCGGACGGCACGCGCGTCCTGGACACCGGTGCCTGGACGGTGGACCACGGCGACCACGTGCACTACTACCGCACGGCGATACGCGGCGTGGGCCGCCTCTCCGACGGCCCCCGCACCCGCGTCCGCAGCGACGCCGCCGTGACCGTCGTGACCCACGGCGACGGCCGGGCCGAGATCCACCGCAGGGCCGACCTGGAGGCGGGGACCCTCGGCACCCCCCGCCCGCTGCCCGGGACGCACACCGGCGCCGTCGTGCCGTACGAGGAACACCTGCTGACCCTCACCGACGACACGGAGGGCACCCCGAAGGTCGCGGTGTACGACCGCGAGGGCGAGCGCGTCGCGGCACCGGACGCCACGTGCGAAGAACCGCGGGGCGACGCCGTCACCCGGCGGGGAGCCGTCCTCGGCTGCGTCGACGGAGCCCTGCTGGTCCGCGCGGACGACGGCACGTTCACCGCGGAGAGGATCCCGTACGGTGCGGGCGTTCCCGAGCGGGAACGGGCCACGGACTTCCGCCACCGGGCCGGCAGCGACACGCTCACGGCGCCGGCCGGAGACCGGGCCGTATGGGTCCTGGACGTCACGGAGCGCACCTGGACCCGGGTGGAGACCGGCCCCGCCGTCGCCGCCAACACCGCGGGCGAGGGCTCACCCCTGCTCGTCCTTCGCACCGACGGGGTCCTGTACGGCTACGACATCGCCACCGGCGAGCAGGTGTCCCGGACGAAGCCGCTGCTGAAGGACGTACCCGGCACCGGACCGGACGCGACGACGCCCCGGCCCGTCATCGAGGTCGACCGCAGCCGCGCCTACCTCAACGACCCGGCGGGCAAGCGCGTGTACGAGATCGACTACAACGACGACCTGCGCATCGCGCGCACCTTCGACCTCGACATCGAACCGGCCCTGATGGTGGAGACCGGCCGATGACGACGACACCGAAGCGCGCCGTCCTGCGGCTGCGCCGCCTGCTCCTCACCCTGCTCGCCCTCGCCGGCACGGCCACCGCGTGCGCGACCGGCGACGACCGGCCCCGGGTCGTGGTGACGACGAACATCCTCGGCGACATCACCCGGGAGATCGTCGGCGACGAGGCCGACGTCACGGTGCTGATGAAACCGAACGCCGACCCGCACTCCTTCGGGCTGTCGGCCGTGCAGGCCGCCGAGCTGGAGCGGGCCGACCTCGTGGTCTTCAACGGGCTGGGCCTGGAGGAGAACGTACTGCGGCACGTGGAGGCCGCCCGGGAGGCGGGAACCGCCACGCTCGAGGCCGGCAGGGCGGTGGACCCGCTCGTCTTCCGGGCGCCGGCCGACGGCGGCCCCCAGGCGGACGCCGGGCAGCCCGACCCGCACTTCTGGACCGACCCCGACCGGGTGCGCACGGCCGCCGGCCTGATCGCCGACCGGGTCGTCGAGCACGTGGAGGGAGTGGACGAGGAGGCGATCCGCGCCAACGCCGACCGCTACGACGGACGACTCGCCGACCTGACCGCCTGGATGGAACGCTCCTTCGACCGCATACCCGAGCAGCGGCGCGCGCTGGTGACCAACCACCACGTCTTCGGCTACCTCGCCGAACGCTTCGGCTTCAGGACGGTCGGCGCGGTCGTACCGAGCGGTACGACGCTGGCCTCGCCCAGCTCCTCGGACCTGCGCTCGCTCACCGAGGCCATGCGCGAGGCCGGAGTGCGGACCGTCTTCACGGACTCCTCCCAGCCCACCCGGCTGGCCGAGGTCCTGCGCACGGAACTGGGCGGCCGGGTCCGGGTCGTCGCGCTGCACTCCGAGTCGCTGACCGAGAAGGGCAAGGGCGCCGGCACCTACCTGCAGATGATGCGCGCCAACACCACCGCCATGACGGACGGCCTGACCGCCGGCTGACCCCGCGCACCAGCCCTCGTTTTCGAACACCCCACCCCGAAGCCGCGCCCGCGCGGCCGGAAAGGAACACGCACAGTGAGCAAGTCGACACGCGCCGGAGCCCTCGCGGGGACGGCCCTCGCCCTGGCGGTCTCCGCCGTCCTGACCGCCTGCGGAGGCGGCCAGAGCTCCTCGTCCGACGCGAAGACGGAGAAGGCGTCGAAGGGCACCCCGGGCGCCGGGGCCGCCACGGTCGAGGATCCGCTGGTCGCCACCTTCGACGGCGGCCTGTACATCCTGGACGGCGAGACCCTGAAGCTCGCCTCGACGATCGAGCTGCCCGGCTTCAACCGCGTCAACCCCGCCGGTGACGACTCCCATGTCTTCGTCTCCACCGACTCCGGCTTCCGGGTCCTCGATGCCGCCGGGCAGACCCTCACCGACATCACGTACGAGGGCGCCGAGCCGGGACACGTCGTACGGCATGCCGGCAAGACGGTCCTGTTCACCGACGGCACGGGCGAGGTCAACGTCCTCGACCCCGCGGGCCTCGCCGGCGGCGAGAAGCCCGAGGGCCGTAGGTACACCTCCGCCGAACCGCACCACGGCGTCGCCATCGAGCTGGGCAACGGCGAACTCCTCACCACCGTGGGCACCGAGGAGAAGCGCACCGGCGCCCTCGTCCTCGACCGGAACGACAAGGAGATCGCGCGCAACGAGAAGTGCCCCGGCGTCCACGGCGAGGCCGCCGCCCAGGGCGAGGCCGTCGCCGTCGGCTGCGAGGACGGCATCCTGATCTACAAGGACGGCGAGTTCACCAAGGTCGACGCCCCCGACGACTACGGCCGCATCGGCAACCAGGCCGGCAGCGACGCCTCCCCGGTCCTGCTGGGCGACTACAAGACCGACCCGGACGCCGAGCTGGAGCGGCCGACGCGCGTGTCCCTGATCGACACCGGGACGGCGGAACTGCGCCTGGTCGACCTCGGCACCAGCTACTCCTTCCGTTCGCTGGGCCGGGGACCCCACGGCGAGGCGCTCGTCCTCGGTACGGACGGCGCCCTGCGCGTGATCGACCCGGAGACGGGCAAGGTCGGGAAGAAGATCCCCGTCGTGGGCGCGTGGCAGGAGCCGCTCGACTGGCAGCAGCCGAGGCCCACCCTCTTCGTCCGCGACCACACCGCGTACGTCTCCGAACCGGGCACGCGCGAACTGCACGCCGTGGACATCGAAACGGGCGAGAAGGTCGCCTCCATGACCCTGCCGAAGAGCACCAACGAACTCTCCGGCGTCGTCGCGGGTCACTGACCTCCCGGCCGGTCGCCCCCGGCGGGCCACCGCGCGCCCGGCGCGCCGGCCCGCCGGGGCCTCCACGGTTTCGGCCGCGCGGTGCCCGGCCGCACCCGGGCACCGCCGGTAACGGGACAGAGGCGTTGATTAAACGTTTCCTCCAGGGGCACTGGGTCCTGAGTCCTCGTGAGAACAGCGTGCAGGGTGCGCTTCAACCGGATGCGTGAGGTGAGCCGATGCCAGGTCTGCTGGGAACGTACAACCTGGGCGGTCGGATGATGGCGCCGCGAGGCGTCTACGCGCCTCAGGAGGACACGCTGCTGCTGCGGGAGGCTCTGGAACGTGAGGCGGTCGGCCCCGGCACGGAGGTCCTGGACGTCGGAACGGGATCGGGTGTGCTCGCCCTCGCCGCAGCACGGCGGGGAGCACGCGTGTCGGCGGTCGACCGCACCCGCCGCGCCGTGCTCACCACCCGCGTGAACGCGGCGATCGCCGGACTGAGGGTCGACGTCGTCCGGGGGGATCTCCTGACCCCCGCCGCCGGACGGCGCTTCGACCTCATCCTCAGCAATCCGCCGTACGTGCCCGCTCCGGACGCCGCACCACCCCGGCGGGGCTCGGCCAGAGCCTGGGACGCCGGTCACGACGGCCGCCTCCTCGTCGACCGTCTGTGCGACGGAGCGGCGGACCTGCTGCGGCCCCGCGGGGCCGTGCTGCTGGTGCACTCGGCCCTGTGCGGGGTCTCCGCCACCCTGGAGCGTCTGGAGCGGTCAGGCCTGCGGGCCGAGGTGACCGATCGGCGCCGCGTGCCCTTCGGCCCGGTGCTGTCGGCACGCAGGAAGTGGCTGACGGGCCGCGGTCTGATCGCGCCCGACGACGAGAAGGAAGAGCTGGTGATCATCCGTGCCGACCGCATCCGGTGACAGGCCGCACCGCGTGACGCCGACGAAGGACGGACCGGTACTCCTGGAGGGGCCGGTCGAAGTGACCCTCGACGACGGGAGCACGGTCACGTCGGACCGTTTCGTGGTGGCCCTGTGCGCCTGCCGGCGCAGCAGGACCTACCCGTGGTGCGACACCAGCCACCGCCGCAGGGTCAGGGACTCCGCCGGCCGGGGCCCGCACACCGGGCGCCCCGCGGCCGGCCAGGACGAGTCGGCACGACGTGCCGGTCCGGACGCCGGACGCACCGCCGACGAGACCGCTGCCAGGATCGCCGACCCGAGTGGTGAGGCCGCAGAGTGAAGACAGTCCAGGAGCCCCATGCCCCGCTGACCGGACCCGCCCTGCCGGCGGGCCGTGGCGACCTCAGCCACGGAGTCGTCCGTGCGCTGCGCAGCGACCCCGGCGACGAGATCCGCCTGCCGTCACGCGGGGCGGCCGACGAGGCCGACCCGTACGGAGAGGACCTCCACCTCGCGCTCTACCTCTGCTACGAACTGCACTACCGCGGATTCCACGACGTCGATTCCGCCTGGGAGTGGAATCCGGGACTGCTCGGGCTGCGCGCCGGTCTGGAACGCCGCTTCCTGGACGCGCTGCGCGCGGACACCGGGCGCGGCACCGGGCGCGGCACCGGCCTCGAGGACGCGTTCGCCGGGATCCTCGTCGAGCCCGTGGAGGCCGGTGGTCTTTCGGGCCGCCTCCGGGACGAAGGGGAACTGTGGCAGCTGCGTGAGTACGCGGCCCAGCGCTCGCTCTACCACCTCAAGGAAGCCGATCCGCACGCCTGGGTGATACCCCGGCTGCGGGGCAGGGCGAAGGCGGCCATGGTCGCTGTCGAGTTCGACGAGTTCGGTGCCGGGCAGGCGGCACGGATGCACTCACGGCTCTTCGCGGACCTCATGAGGGACCTGGACCTGGACACGACGTACGGCCGGTACGTCGACGTGGCGACGGCGGAGATGCTGGCGATCGTCAACCTGATGTCGGTGTTCGGCCTGCACCGCGCTCTGCGCGGCGCGCTGGTGGGACACTTCGCCGCCGTCGAGGTCACCTCGTCGCCGGCCTCCCGCCGGCTGGCCGAGGCGATGCGCCGCACGGGTGCCGGCGAGGCGGCCGTGCACTTCTACGCCGAGCACGTGGAGGCCGACGCCGTCCACGAACAGGTCGTCCGCCGCGACGTGGTGGGCGGGCTCCTGGAGGAGGAGCCGTGGCTGGAGGCGGACGTGGCGTTCGGCATCCACGCCACCGATCTGCTGGACGCGCGCCTGGCCGAGAAGACACTCACCGCCTGGCACGACGGACGTACCAGTCTGCGCGGACCGCTCTGACCCGTCCGGCGGTCCGGGGCGCCCCGGTCCCGGACACGTCACCCGTTGCGAGGACGGCCGGCCCGCGTCCGACAGGCGGCGGATCCCCGGGATGCGTGCAAAAGTGGAGGAACAGGGGGATGAGCCGCGACAGGCTGGGCACCAGGACTACCACCAGTGAGCCCACCGTGACCCTGGAGGATCCATGGCTGAACGGCACCGGCTGATCGAACGCCCGCTGACGTCTGGGCGGTGCTCGCCGACGGCACGCGCTACGGCGACTGGGTGGTCGGCACGTCCGGGACACGGCCCGAGGCCGGCGTGTGGCCCCGCGTCGGCTCCAGCATCGCGTACACCGTTCATCTGGCGCCGTGGTCGGTGTCGGGGAGCACCGTCGTCCGTCGGTGCGAAGCGCCCTTCATCCTGGAGATGGAAGCCGACAGCGGATGGCTCGGCACCGCGCGGATCGCTCTCGAGGTACGGCCCTGGGGCGAGAACACACTGGTCACCATCAACGAGCATCCCCTGCGCGGACCGGGCGGGATGCTCCACAACACGCTCGTCGACGCCCTCGTCCAACTGCGCCACCGCAGCATGCTCGCCCGGCTGGCCGACGTCGTCGAGCACTCCCCGCGGCGGCCCTCCGCCGTGATCTTACCCCGGCGGCTGCCCCCGTCCACGCCCCCGCGGTGCTTTCCGCGGCGATCCCGCACGACCAGGAGGATCCATGACCCGCGCTGTCGCACTCGTCTGCACACTCACCCCCTCACCCGCCCCTTCCAGCAGTCACCACCTCGCCGGGCAGGTGATGTCGGAACTCGCCGGCCTCGGTGTGGAGGGCGAGACGGTCCGCGTCGCCGACCACGACATCCGGCCGGGGGTCGCCCGCGACATGGGCGACGGAGACGACTGGCCCGGGCTGTGGGAGAAGGTGATGGCCGCCGACATCGTGCTCCTGGCCACCCCGATCTGGCTCGGCCACCCCTCCAGCCTCTGCCAGCGCGTCCTGGAACGCCTGAACGCCGACATCTCGGAGACCGACGAGCAGGGGCGCCGGCTGTTCGGCGGCAAGGTCGGCCTGGTCGCCGTCGTGGGCAACGAGGACGGTGCGCACAAGGTGAGCGCGGATCTCTTCCAAGGGCTCAACGACCTCGGGTTCTCGCTGTCGCCGGGTGCGGTGACCTACTGGGTCGGTGAAGCCCAGCAGGGCACGGACTACCAGGACCTGGAGGCGACCCCCGACGCCGTGGCCGCCACCACCAAGGCCCTGGCAGCCAACGCCGTGCACCTGGCGAAACTCCTCGAGGAAGCGCCCTACCCCCCGAGTTGAGCCCTCGTGGGCACCGGTCCGGTACCGGGAGGCCGCGGCGACGGACAGAACCGCAGTAACAGACAGAACCGTGGCGACAGACAGGAGAAGCAGTCCATGGCCCAGAACGAGCCGCCCACGCCCCACCCCGCCGAGCAGCACCCGCAGCCCGAGTTCGCCCAGCAGGACCAGGCCCACCCCGGCTGGACCGGGCCGATGGATCCGCCGCCGGACCACGGCGAGGAGACGTACCGCGGTTCCGGCGTCCTGACCGGGCGCAGGGCGCTGATCACCGGCGGGGACTCCGGCATCGGCCGGGCGGTCGCCCTCGCCTACGCCCGTGAGGGCGCGGACGTCCTTCTCACGTATCTGCCCGAGGAACAGGACGAGGCCCGCACGACCGTCGGACTGGTCGAGGACGCCGGCCGGCGCGCCGTCGCGGTCGAATGCGACATCCGCGTGGAGGAGGCGTGCCGGAGCCTCGTCGACCGGGCCGTCGAGGAATTCGGCCGCATCGACATCCTCGTCAACAACGCCGCCTACCAGATGTCCCAGCCCGAAGGCATCGCGGCCATCAGCACCGAACAGTTCGACCGGGTGGTGCGCACCAATCTGTACGGCATGTTCTGGCTCTCCAAAATGGCCCTCCCGCACATTCCGGCCGGTGGCAGCATCATCAACTCGGCCTCCGTCCAGGGCTACAAGCCCAGCCCCCACCTGCTGGACTACGCCATGACGAAGGGCGCGATCGTCACCTTCACCCAGGGGCTCGCGCAGATGCTGGCCAAGGACGGCATCCGCGTCAACGCGGTCGCACCCGGGCCCGTCTGGACACCGCTGATTCCCGCGACGCTCCCGGACACCCAGGAGTTCGGGAAGCAGTCACCGCTCGGCCGGCCCGCCCAGCCGGCCGAGATGGCGCCCGCCTACGTCTTCCTGGCCTCCCCGCAGGCGAGCTACATCACCGGCGAGATCGTCAACGCGACCGGCGGCACCCCGCTGCCGTGACGGACCGGTACGAGCACGGGCGCGGCGGTGTCCGAGGCATGCGTACCAGGGCGGCGGGCCGCTCGCCCGCCGGCAGGACAGGAGAACCATGAACGAGAACCCGGACGGACCCCGAAGCCCCGACCCGTTCCACCGCCGGCCCGACGGCGCCACCGACACCACGGTGAAGGCCCTGGGCGCGCTCTCGGAGGCGCTGGAGACCGTGGAACGGGCCCGGGGCAGCCTCTACGCCTTCCACCAGCTGACCGGTGGTGCGGACCTGAAGCTGGACGAGGCGCTGGAGCACCTGCGCGCCGGGGGTCACCATGCCCAGGCCGACCGGCTGCAGCACGACATCGTGGGCCGGAACGTCATTCCCGGGCACTGGACCTTCGAGATCGTCGAGGAGTACAACACCCACTACTACCGGCCCTTCGCAGAGGCCGAGGCCCGCATCCGGAGCGAACTTCTCGAGGGGCGCGAGCACGTGTACGAGGCGGAGATGAAGGAAGCCCGCCGCACCCCCGGGCAGACCCCGTGAGCGCACGGCGGGCATAGGACCGGAGTACCGGCCCTCCGGTGGTGCCGGTGGTGCCGGCGGGAGGGGGAGCCGGGTTCACGGGCCCTGTGGATCGACGCCGGTCCTCGCGGAGGCGTCCGTGGTGCCGCTGGGGCGCTGGGAGCGGCCCCTGGGCCCCGTGTCCCGCCGGCCCTTCTCGTCGTTGCGGGCGTGCTCCTCGCCGCGTGCGCTGTCGCTCTTCACCGTCTCGCCCGGCACGGACTTCGTCTCTTCCTCGGACCTGGTCCGTCCCGGCCCCTTCCCGCCGCCGTGCTCGGCTGTGCGGAAGGAGCGGCGGGCACTGGGGTTCTCCTGCTGGTGCGTCTCGTCCACGTCGGGAGACCAGCCGTGCTGCGAGGTCCCCTGGTGACGGCTCGGGCCCTTCCCCCGGGGTGGCTCGGACGCGGGTGGTTTCTTCGCCATGACCGACCTGCCTTCGGCGAGGGCGATGCCTTTGCGCCGCCCCATGGGAGAATTGTCCACCTTCAGGCGCTAGGTGTATGTGGCATCCGTCCGGGCCCGTCGCACGTGCGGACCGGTGTTCGGCCGGGCGCGTGAGTGAGGCGGCGGGCGTCCGGCCTGTCATGGGACTCGCGCCGGCCTGTGGTGAGCATGCCCTTCCCCCGGAGCGCTTCCCCCGGGCCGCTTCCCGGGTGCGCGACGGCGGGCAGGAGGCGTGTGCCGGGGGGCGAGCGGCCGGGCCGCGGTGCCGGGGCGTGGAGGCCCTCCGCCGGCTGCCCGCGTACTGGACGGTGCTCGGGTGCGTTCTCCCGGCTTCCCGGGGCTTCTCTGAATAACCATCAGCATGCCTCTGACGCAGGCGACTTGGGCCGCGACCCAGCACCACGGCGGTCGGCGTGTGGCACGCGCAGGCGATCGTGGAGGCTTGGCGAACGATCCTGCGGCCACACGGAGGACGAGGTGGCCATGTCGAATACGAAGAACACGTCCGAATCGCAAAATTCACAACAGAGTTCACGGAAGTCGCAGAATTCGTCACGAAGTTCTCGGAACTCGACCGAGGGCGACAGCAAGCAGACGGGCGACACCCCTGCGAAGGAGCGTCGGCCGAGTCCGATGGAGGTGCTGCGTCAGGCGCGCGACCAGTTCGCGGAGCTCACCGGCCTGACCGTCGAATCCGTGTCGTCCTTCGGACAGACGGAGGCGGGCTGGACGCTGGAGGTCGAGGTTCTCGAGCTCGAGCGGGTGCCCGACACGATGAGCCTGCTGGCGAGTTACCAGGTGGAGATCGACTCCCAGGGGCAGCTCGCAGGTTACCGGCGCGTCAGGCGCTATGAGAGGGGCCGGGCCGACGTGCGCGGTTCCGGCGGCCGCTAGGGGCCCGGTGCGGAAGCGGCGCCTGCCGTGCGACGCCCGGCACGCGCTCTCGCCGCACCGGACGCCGCGCGGCCGCCCTCCGGGCGACGACGCCACTTCCGCGACAGGCCCTGGGCCACTCGACCGGAGAAGCAACCACACCGACGAACACGATGGAGGAACACCGGGCATGACTGTCGTACCGGCACAACAGACCAGCGGTGGAGGCGGCAGCAGCGGCCTCTACGACGTGCTCGAGCTCGTTCTGGACAGGGGGCTCGTCATCGACGCATTCGTGCGTGTCTCCCTGGTCGGCATCGAGATCCTGAAGATCGACGTCCGCGTCGTCGTCGCCAGCGTGGACACCTGCCTGCGCTTCGCCGAGGCGTGCAACCGGCTCGACCTGGAGGCCGGGCCCCGCAAGGACCCGGGCCTGCCCGACCTGGTCGGGGAGATGACCGAGTCCGGCGCTCGCGGCAAGTCCAAGGGGGCGCTGTCCGGCGCCGCCGAGACCATCTCCGACGCGTTCAAGCAGGCCCGGGACGAGAACGACTCCGAACGCGAGACGGCATCGCGTCCGCGTGCCCGCAAGGCCGCCCCCTCGCGTCGTAAGGAGGAGCAGGAGTGAGTACGTACATCTACGGCATCGTCGCCGACGCGCACCCCTCGCTCCCCGAGGGCCTGGGCGGTGTGGGCGACCCGCCGGGCGAGGTGCGGATCCTCGAGGAGAGCGGGCTGGCGGCCGTCGTCAGTGACGCGCCCGAGGGGCTGCGCCCCAAGCGCAAGGAACTGCTCGCCCATCAGCACGTGCTGAGCGAGGTGGGCGCGGCCGGCTGCGTGCTGCCCATGCGCTTCGGCAGCGTCGCCACCGACGACAAGGCGGTCACCGACGTGCTCGCGGAGCGCGCCGAGCACTACAAGGAGCGCCTGAGGGAGCTGGACGGCCGGGTCGAGTACAACGTCAAGGCCAGGAGGCCCAGGACGAGAACGACTCCGAACGCGAGACGGCATCGCGTGATGGCCGACAGCCCGGAACTCCGTGCCCTGATGGAGGCCAACCGGCAGGCGGACGGCGGAAGTTACGAGAGCAAGATCCAGCTCGGCGAGATGGTCGCCACCGCCGTCAAGGGCCAGGAGGCCCAGGACGCCACCGCACTGGAGCGCGCCCTGGAGCCGACCGCCCACGCGGTGAGCGTGGGTCCCGAGTCCACCGGCTGGCTGGCCAACGTGTCGTACCTGGTGGACCGGGAGGCGGCCCAGGAGTTCCTCACCGCCGTGGACCGGGTGCGCGAGGAGATGCCGCACCTGGAGGTGCGGGTGAACGGCCCGCTGCCGCCGTACAGCTTCGTCGAACCCGGTCCGTCCGAGCCCGCGGGCACGATGGCCGGTGGTACGGACGCCGGCTCGGGGTGACCACGTGGGACTGATCACGGAGGTCCTGATGCTGCCGTTCGCCCCGGTGCGCGCCAGCGCCTGGGTCATCGGACAGGTGGTGGACGAGGCCGAGCGGATCTACTACGACCCCGCTACCGTCCGGGCCGAACTGTCTGCTCTGGAAAAGCGGTTGGAGGCGGGGGAGATCACCGAGGAGGAGTTCGACCGGCTGGAGGACGAGCTGTTGGACCGGCTGGAGATCGCTTCGCGCAGCAGCGCGGGATTGGGCAACGGTACGGCACCATGAATCGAGTGGGACTTGGCCTCGCGGTAGGGGCCGGCTATCTGCTGGGACGTACGAAGAAACTGAAACTCGCGGTCGCCGTGGGCGCGATGGTGGCCGGCAAGAAGATGAACCTGACCCCGAAGGGCATAGCGGAACTGGTCACCACGCAGCTGCAGAACAACCCGCAGTTCAAGGAGATCGGGGATCAGCTGCGCACGGATTTCCGGGGCGTGGGCAAGGCGGCCTCGGGCGCCCTGGTCGAGCGGCAGATCGACGCGCTCGCCGACCGTCTGCACGGGCGCACCGCCCAGGTGCGCGACCAGCTCTCCGGCGTGACGTCCCAGGTGCGGGGCGCGGGGTCCGGCCGCTCCCGTGACTCCGAGGCCTCGGAGGACTCGGAGTCGCGCGCGGAGTACGAGGACGAGCAGGCGGAGGAGCAGGGCGGCCGCGACGAGCGGCGCGGGGAACGACGCGAGCCGAGAGGTGAGCGGGCCGCGGAGAAGACCGCGGCGCGAGCACCCGCGAAGAAGGCACCCGCGAAGAAGGCGGCGGCCAAGAAGACGGCCGGGACCAGGAGCGCCGCCCGAGCGGCCGGAGCCCGGCAGTCGAAGGGCGGTGGTGAGCGATGAGCGGCACGCTCGGTTCCGCGGCCTCCACGGCGGGCAGCGCGGCGAAGAAGAACCCGCTCACCGACGTGGCCGGGAGCGAGGCCGCCGACCGTCTCAAGTCGGAGGTCCAGGACTACCTCGCCGCCCAGGCCCAGCGGTTGCTGACCGGCGCCGGCCGCAAGCTCGGCGAGACCACCGGCAAGCTCAACGACATGGCTGAGGGCAACAGCCCCGGTTTCGCGAAGCTCGCCCTCGACAGCGGACGCAAGCTCACCGAGGGCAAGAGCCCGGTGCGGGCCGCGTTCGAGGTCGGCGCCTCCAAGGTGAAGGACAACGTGGTCGGCGCCGTCAAGAACCTCGGCGGCGGCAAGGGCAGGCGCAAGGGCGGCGGGGGCCAGAAGCCGACCGTCATCATCGAGTACGCCGACGTCGGCGTACCGCTGCGCACGGCCTACGACCAGTGGACCCAGTACCAGGACTTCAGCACCTTTGCCAAGGGCGTCAAGAGCGCGAGCCACGCCGACGACACGTCCTCCGACTGGCAGATGAAGGTCTTCTGGTCCAACCGCAGCTGGAAGGCGAAGACCACCGAGCAGGTACCCGACGACCGGATCTCCTGGACGTCGGAGGGAGCCAAGGGCACGACCAAGGGCGTCGTCAGCTTCCACCGGCTCGCCGACAACCTCACCCGCGTGGTCCTGGTCATCGAGTACTACCCCAAGGGCCTGTTCGAGAAGACCGGCAACCTCTGGCGCGCCCAGGGCCGCCGGGCCCGCCTCGACCTGAAGAACTACGTCCGCCACATCACCCTCAAGGGCGAGGCCGACGACGGCTGGCGCGGCGAGATCCGCGACGGCGAGGTCGCCCGCAGCCACGAGGACGCCGTCGCGGAGGAGCAGGAGAGCGAGGAGCGGGAGGCGGAAGGGGCGCACGAGGACGACGAGGAAGCTCCGTACGCCGAGGAGGAGGGCGATGCGGAGGCCGAGTACGAGGAGGAGCTTGAGGGCGACCCCGAGGAGGAGCCCGAGCCCGAGTACCAGGAGGAGCCCGAGGGCGAGTACGAGGAGGAGCTTGAGGGCGAGCCGGAGGCCGAGTACGAGGAGGGCGAGGAAGCCCGCGAGGACGAGGACGCGCCCCGTGACGAGTACGTGGACGCCGGCCGCGGGAGCCGTCGATGACCACCCCCAGCCGACTGCCCGACTCCTATGGCCAGGGACAGGGCGCCAACCTCGCCGACATCCTGGAACGGGTGCTCGACAAGGGAGTCGTCATCGCGGGCGACATCCGGATCAACCTGCTCGACATCGAGCTGCTCACCATCAAGCTGCGGCTCATCGTCGCCTCCGTCGACAAGGCCAAGGAAATGGGCATCGACTGGTGGGAGAGCGACCCCGCGCTCTCCTCGCGTGCCAGGCAGGACGAACTGACCCGTGAGAACGCCGAGTTGCGTGAACGCCTGCGCGAACTGGACGCGGGGCGCGTACCGAGGGAGGCACCATGACAGGGCTGCGCTACGTCTACGCGGTCTGCCGCCCCGGCGACGCGCCCCTCCCGGCCCTGCCGGCCGGGGTCGTGGGTGACCCGCCCCGGCTGCTGAACCACCACGACCTGGTCGCCGTGGTCGGTCAGGTGTCCGAGGACGACTTCTCCGAGGAGGTGCTGCGGGCCCGCCTGGAGGACCTGGACTGGCTCGCCGGGACCGCGCGGGCCCACCAGGAGGTCGTCGCCGCGCTGACCACCGCCACCCCCCCTGCCGCTCCGGCTGGCGACCGTCTTCCGGGACGACGACGGTGTACGGGCGATGATGGAGGAGCGCACGGAAGCCTTCCGGCGCACGCTGGACAGGCTGGACGGGCGCGTGGAGTGGGGCGTCAAGGTGTACGCCGAGACGGAGCCCGAGCGGCCGGCGGCCCCGGCGGAGCCTGCGGGAAAGCCCGCCACGGGCCGGGACTACCTGCGGCAGCGGCGCATGCGGACACGGGCGAAGGAGGACCTGTGGTCCAGGGCCGAACAGTTCGCGACAGGCCTGCACGGGACGCTGTCCTCCCGGGCCGACGACGCGCGGCTGCACGCGCCGCAGAACCCCGGCCTCTCCGGAGCCTCCGGCCAGAACGTCCTCAACGCCGCCTACCTGGTGCGGCGGGAGGTCTCCGAGGAGTTCGTGGACCTGGTGGACCGTACGAAGGACGACGGACCCGGAATGCGTGCGGAACTCACCGGCCCGTGGGCGGCGTATTCCTTCGCCGGTGACGAAACCGCCGACGCGGACACCCCGGGGGAGGGCCTGTGACGGTCGTCGAACGCCGTGAGATCGCCCTCGTGGACCTGCTCGACCGGCTGCTGGCCGGCGGGGTCGTCATCACCGGCGACGTCACGCTGCGCATCGCGGACGTCGACCTGGTCCGCATCGACCTCAACGCGTTGATCAGCTCGGTCAACCGCAATGTTCCGTCGCCGTTTGGGGATTGACGTGACCGACCGCCGCAAGAGCCTCGACCTCGAACCCGACACGGTCGAGCGGGACCTGATCAAGCTGGTGCTGACCGTGGTGGAGCTGCTGCGTCAGCTCATGGAGCGCCAGGCCCTGCGCCGCGTCGACGAGGGAGACCTGAGCGAGGAACAGGAGGAGCGGATCGGGCTCACCCTGATGCTCCTCGACGACCGCATGGCCGAGCTGCGCGACCGGTACGGCCTGCGGCCCGAGGACCTGAACCTCGACCTCGGGCCGCTGGGACCGCTGCTGCCCCGGGAGTGAGCCTCCCGGGGCAGCAGCCCCGTTCCCTCGCCCAGAACGGGATTCCCTCGCCCAGGACGGGACGCCCCGCGTCCCTTCAGCCGACCTCGTGCCCCCGCAGGGGTGCGGTGTCGGCGCCCGCGCCGTGCCGCAACCCGTCCAGGAACTCCCGCAGTACCTCCGTGGCGGCGTGTTCCGGTCGCCAGCCCAGCTCCGTGCGGGCACGGGAGCAGTCCATCAGGGGCAGCCGCAGGACCGCGTCGAAGAGGTGGGGCGAGGCGGGAAGGAGACGGAGTCCCCACCCGGCGGCGATGACGGACCGGGCCGCGGTACGGGGCAGCCGGAGCGGGCGCACGCCGAGCATCTCGGCGAGGAGGTCGCTGTCGACCACGGGATCGGCCGCGAGGTTGAAGGCGCCGCGGGCCTGATCCGAGTGCACGGCCAGCCGGTAGGCCCGGGCGGCGTCGTCCGTGTGCAGGACCTGCACGGTCAGGCCGGGGATGTCCGGGAGGAAGGGCAGCAGGCCGGGGCGGACCGCCGGGCCGGGGAGGAAGCGCCCGCCGAAGATGCGGCGCTGCTCGCTCGCCGACTCCCGCTTGAACAGGAACGCCGGGCGCATGCGCACGACCCGCACGTCGGTGTGATCGCGGGTGAAGACGTCCAGGGCCCGTTCCAGATATGCCTTCTCACGGCAGTAGGCGGCGTCCGGCCAGCCATGTGTCGGCCAGGACTCGTCGACGGCCCGGTCCTTGGGGCCGGGGGAGTAGGCGCCCACCGAGGAGGCGTGCAGGAGCGTCGGCACCCCCGCCGCGGCGACCGCCTCGAACACCTTCATGCTGCCGAGCACGTTGGTCCGCCAGGTGCTCGCCGGATCGTGCGTGGGCTGGAACGCCCACGCCAGATGCACCACGGCGGTCGCCCCGCGGAACACCTCCGTCGGGTCGGCCCGGTCGGACGCCAGATCGACGCTGTGCCACTCGGTCTTCGGCAGGATCAGACCGGGTTTCCGCCGGGCGACGCCCCGTACCCACTCGACCTGCGGGTCCTCGGACAGAAGACGCACGAGGCTCGTCCCCACGTTGCCGGTCGCGCCCGTGACCACCACCCTGCTGTCCACTGGGCCGGTCATCGGCAGCTCCTCTCAGCGACGGTTGTGACGCCCGCCGAGTACCCGGTCGCCGGAAACCCGCACGCTCCCGGCGGGCCCCGGTCCGCAGAGGCCGAGGAGGCCGCCCACGGGTGAGGGGACCTTCACCTCCCTCGCCCGGTACGGACGCCCGGGGACACAGGACGACCGACAGCCTCCCGGGGGAGCGGGGTGGCGAAGGGGGCCGTACCGGACTCCCGGATTCTTCCCGGGGCCCCTTCCGGGCCGCGTCGACACCGGCCGACGCGTGCGAACAGCGAGGTGAGAGGTCGTATGTTCACCGCCCGCCCCACCCTTCAGGGCCGGGCTTGACCGAAACCTTGCACGGAACTCGGCCGGAGTGCCCGTGGCCAGGTCTGTCTGGCAAGCCCTGAGCGTCCTGGAGGCGCCCGCCGGGACGCTCGATCCGCAGGCTACCGGATCGCGGCTCGGGCGGGCGCTGGTGTGGGTGGGCTGGTGGAAGGGCGTCCTGGAAGATGTCGTCAGGCATCGTCGGCTCCTGCTTCCGGCGCAGGGGCGGTCCAGTCGAGGCCGATCAGGTTGGCGGCGCGGTCAAGGGAGCGGAGCCCGAGCCGGCGGGCCACGTTCTCGATGTTCCGGGTCTCGTCGTAGAGCCGCACCGCCGCGTACGCGGTCAGGGAGGCCGGCTTGACGCGGGGGGCGGCGCTCAGGCCGATTCGGCGGATGAGGTCGGCCAGGGCGACACATCACGGGAGTATCCCTTCGAGATCAATGGTGTGACGGGTCTTGGCTGCCTTGGCCTTCAGATCCCAGTAGTTGTCGGGGTTCACGTGCGCGACGGTGGACAGCACCTTGCGCAGGCGGGTGCCGTGCCGACGCGGAGACCGGGTTCGCGCACCACCAGATCACTCGCACGTTCTCGAAGGGCGATCAAGGACAGCCGCGGCGACAGGGCCTCCTGGATCTCGGACGGTTTCACCACCCCGAACTGCGGTTTCACCACCCCGAGCTGCCAGGAAGTCCTGTCTCCCTGCCCGCGGCCGGCAGTGATCACCCGGTCGAGCCTCCCGGCCGCCGCCCGTCCCTCGGGACCAGGACGACGGGGCAGCTACTCAGGGCGCCGGTCAGTTCGTCCGGCCGGGTACCCAGGCGCTCAGCGGGACGAAGGAGCCGAGGTCCCCGATGCTCGCCCCCGCGTCGATGCGGCTCGGGCCGCCCAGGCAGTCGTCGCTCGGGAAGAGGGCCGCACTGGTGGTGTGGGTGTTGGTCACGGACTTGACCCGTCCGGCCCACCCGTGGTCGACGAGGCTGACGCAGGTGCCGCTGCTGGTCAGCGAGGAGAACGTCAGGAGTTCGCCTCCGAAGTTCTGCCCGGAGTACAGGCACAGAGCACTGGAGGGGCAGTCGGCCGACTGGGCGGCGTGGGCCGTGGCAGGGGGCAGGGCGAGCATGCCCAACGCGGCCACCGACACGATTCCAGTGGCTGCCAGGCGCGTTCGGGAGGGGCGAGCGGACGTGCGGTTGCCTGCGGCGAGCTTGTTCATCTCGTGAAGTCCTTCGTCGTTAGGCGATCAATGGTCGTTGTTGCCGGTGATGACGGCCATGGCTCCGTGGCAGCCGTGACCGTTGAACCGATGGGTCCGGAGAGACTCGTGTCCGCAGAGCGGGACACGGCGGGTGACGGGTGAGCTCCTCGTGCTCACTTCCGCGGGAGGTGAGCGGTGCGGCAGCGAGGTGTCCTTCACCCCGGCACGACCGCCAACGTAGATCGCGGAGGCGGGCCGGGAACAGCGACTTTCCCGCCCTGGAGCCTGGGGGCAGGATCTTCCTCTTCTTCGTTTTGGGGTGGCTTCCGGCGGGCTCGGTGGCCAGGTGGTCGCGCCCTGCGGGCCGAGGAAGTCCGGCCGTGTCGTCGCAGCCCAGGCCAGACACGGCGACCCGCATGTTTCGCTTGTGGGTTAAGAAAAGGCGTGTGCTTACGTGGTTGGCCGATTGACGACTCCGAGCACTGCGCCGCGGCGCGGCCCGCACCGGGTTCGGCCCCGGCCCCGAGGCTCACCTCCGGAAAACACCGACGACGGATACGGCCGGTGTCCGCGAACCGGTGGGTGCGGCATGGCCGGGGTCCCGCGGTCAGCCAGTGCCGAGTAGATGCGTGTTGGCCGCCTTCGCGTCCACGGCGAGTTCGGGCAGCTCCACCACCGTCACCCCGGCCGCCCGGAGTCGCTCGACGCCCACGCAGTCGTCCACGAACAGTGAGGGTTCGCGCTGGAGCCCGGTCCGCCGCGGCGGACGTACGGGCGGTGTCCGGGTACGGCCGGGGATCCCGGGCTCTGAGAGGGGGGCCGGCGCGCCCGGGGCCGGCGAGCCGACGGTCGCCGAGTACCCCGCGTCCCCCGCGCCGGGCGAACCGGAGGTCCTCGGCGACGGGGCCACCCGCGGCGACACCTGCCATCTGGACGTCGTCGACCGCTGGGGCAACATGGTCGCGGCCACCCCGAGCGGCGGCCGGCTCCAGTCCAAACCGGTCGTGCCCGAACTCGGCTTCCTCCTCGGCACCCGGCTCCAGATGACCTGGCTGGAGGACGGGCTGCCCAACACCCTCACGCCGGGACGCCGGCCCCGGACCACCCTCACCCCGTCCGTCGCCCTGCGCGACGGGGTGCCGGTGATGGCGTTCGGCACGCCCGGCGGGGACCAGCAGGACCAGTGGCAGCTGCACTTCTTCCTCGCCGTCGCGCTGCGCGGCCCGGTACGCGGCGGGCTCGACCTCCAGGGCGCGATCGACGCCCCGAACCGGCACAACGACAGCTTTCCCGGCTCCTTCCACCCGCGCGGCATGCGTCCCGGCAGCGTCACCGTGGAGTCCCGCACGGACCCGGCGGTGGTGCGGGAACTGCGGCGCCGGGGGCACGCGGTGACGGTCGGCGAGGCGTGGTCGGAGGGCAGGCTGTGCGCGGTCGCGCGGGACCCGGCCACGGGCGTGCTCTCGGCGGCGGCGAACCCGCGCGGCATGCAGGGCTGCGCGGTGGGCCGCTGACCTCGCCCCGGAGCCCCTTGTTCATGCGGACATCGCCGGGAGTGCACCGGACGGGCGGGACTTGTCAGTGGCACGTGGTCTCATGGAGGGCATGATCGAGCACAACGAAACCATCGAAGAGTTTCTCGCCGGACGCGCCGTCGACGTGGAGGAAGCCGTCCGCAAGGCCGCCGCCCAGGAAATCATGCCGCGCTGGCGCCGGCTCGCCGACCACGAGGTCGACCGCAAGTCCGGCCCGCACGATCTGGTGACCGACGCCGACCGGCAGGCCGAGCTGTACCTCACCGAGGTGCTGCCCGCCCTGCTGCCCGGCTCGGTCGTGGTGGGCGAGGAAGCGGTGCACACCCACCCGGCGTCGTACGAGGGTATACGCGGCGGGGCGCCGGTGTGGATCGTCGACCCGGTCGACGGCACCCGGCAGTTCGTGCACGGCGACGCCGGATTCTGCACCCTGGTCGCCCTCGCGCTGGACGGAGTCGTCCACGCCTCCTGGACGTTCGCCCCGGCCCTCGACCAGCTTGCCACGGCCGTACGAGGACAGGGCGCCTTCCTCGACGGCGCACGGCTGCACGCGGGCTCCCCGGAGACCGGCCGTGACCTGCGCGTGGCCACGTCCCACCCGGACTTCACGACGGACGACCAGAAGCGCTCCCTGATCGCCCTCGGGATGGACGGCGTGGCCCCGCGCGCCTGCGGTTCGGCCGGACTGGAGTACCTGGCCGTCGCCCGCGGTGAATCCGACGCCACCGCCTTCACCTGGGAAGCGGCCTGGGACCACGCGGCGGGTCTGCTCCTCGTCGAGGAGGCGGGCGGCGCCCACCTGACCCGTGCCGGCGAACCCTTCCGCATCACCGGCGGCAACGACCTCCCCTTCACCGCGGCCCGCGACGAGGCCACGGCCCGCCGGGTGGTGGGACTGCTGTCGGCCGGAGCCTGACCTCCGGGTCCGCCGCGTCGGCACCGGGCACGGTGTCACCGGGCGGATGCCGCCCTGGGGCGGGGCCCAGGGAGCGTCGGTGCTCCGGCATATCCTGATCCCGAGTCTCCCGGTGGCCCCCGATCGCTCTGGTCGCCTCCGGTTGCCGTCGGCCGACGAAGGGGTTCCGAAGGTGGTGTCGATGCTCGATGTGGTTGTGGTGGGCGCGGGGCCGAACGGGCTGACCGCCGCCGTGGAGCTGGCCCGGCGCGACTTCTCCGTGGCCCTGTTCGAGGCGAAGGACACCGTCGGCGGCGGCGCCCGCACCGAGGAACTGACCCTGCCCGGCTTCCGGCACGACCCGTGCTCCGCGGCCCACCCGCTGGGCGTCAACTCGCCCGCGTTCCGGGCCCTCCCACTGGAGCGTTACGGCCTCCAGTGGCTGCACGCGGACCTGCCGATGGCCCACCCCTTCCGCGACGGCACGGCGGCCGTGCTGTCACGGTCGGTCGGCGAGACGGCCGCCAGTTTCGGTCCGCGCGACGCCGGAGCGTACCGCCGCCTGGTCCAGCCCTTCCTGCCCCGGTGGGACACCCTGGTCCGCGACTTCATGTCCCTGCCGCTCACCGCGCTGCCCCGCGACCCGGTCGGCCTGGCCCGCTTCGGCCTGGTCGGACTGCAGCCCTCCACCTGGTTGATGCGCCGCTTCCGCGACGAGCGGGCCAGGGCCCTGTTCGCCGGGCTCGTCGCCCATGTGATGGCGCCCCTCGGCGGCTTCGCCACCGGCGCCGTCGGCCTGGTCTTCGCCCTCGCCGCGCACGCCCGCGGCTGGCCCGTCGCCCGCGGTGGCTCCCAGGCCGTCTCGGACGCCCTCGCCGCCTACCTGGTGGACCTCGGCGGCGCCGTCCACACCGACTACGACGTCAAGCGCCTCGACGACCTGCCGCCGGCCCGCGCGTACGTCTTCGACACCTCGCCCACCGCCCTCGCCCGCATCGCCGGCCTCGGCAACCACTACGCGAACTACCGCTACGGCCCCGGCGTCTTCAAGATCGACTACGCGCTGGACGGCCCGGTGCCGTGGACCGCGTCCGAGGCCCGCAGGGCCACCACCGTGCAGATCGGCGCGGACCGCGCCGAGATCGGAGCCGCCCTGCGCGCCGCCTCCCGGGAGGGCCGCGCCCCCGACCCGCCGTTCCTCATCACCGTGCAGCCCGGCGTCGCCGACCCCACCCGTGCCCCGGCCGGCAAGCAGGTCTTCTGGGCCTACGGGCACGTCCCGAGCGGCTGGTCCGGCGACCTGACCGACGCCGTGGAACGCCAACTGGAGCGCTTCGCCCCCGGGTTCCGCGACCGCGTGCTGGCCCGTGCCACCGCCGGCCCGCCCGAAATCGCCGCCCGCAACGCCAACTACGTCGGCGGCGACATCGGCTCCGGCGCCGCCTCCGGACTCCAGCTCCTGCTGCGGCCCCGCCCGTCCCTGTTCCCCTACGCCACCCCGCACCCGGCCGTGTTCATCTGCTCGTCGGCCACCCCGCCCGGCCCCGGTGTGCACGGCATGTCCGGGCACAACGCGGCGAAGGCCGTCTGGAGGAGGCTGCGGCAGTCATGACCGCCCTCACCCTCGTCCAGGGCGACATCACCCGCGAACGCGCCGACGCCATCGTCAACGCGGCCAACTCCTCCCTGCTCGGCGGAGGCGGCGTGGACGGCGCGATCCATCGCCGTGGCGGTCCGGAGGTCCTTCAGGAGTGCCGCCGCCTGCGCGCCTCCCGGTACGGCAAGGGCCTCGCCACCGGCCAGGCCGTCGCCACCACGGCGGGCCGGCTGGACGCCCGCTGGGTGATCCACACCGTCGGCCCCGTCTTCAGCGCGACCGAGGACCGCTCGCACCTGCTGGCGTCCTGCCACCGCGAGGCACTGCGCGTCGCCGACGCGCTCGGAGCGCGGACCGTGGCCTTCCCGGCCATCTCCACCGGTGTGTACGGCTGGCCGCCGGAGGACGCCGCACGTGTCGCGGTGGAGGCCGTGCGGGCGGCTGACACGGCTGTCGAGGAGGTCAGGTTCGTTCTCTTCGACGCCCGGGCCCACGAGGCGTTCGCCGCGCGGGTCGGCTGACCCCCACCGGCGGATCAGCGGGCGCCGACGACGCTTTCGCCCCCGTCGGGATGCCCTGCTCGGGAGCGTGGGGGCAACCGGCCGGCGTGCGGCCTCCGTGACCCGATCGGCCGACATCCAGGGCCCGCTTTCCCGGCCGGTACGCTGCGCGAGTTGCCGTACACACCTCGTCACCCACACCATGGAGGTCTCGTCCGGAGGCCGACTCGTCCGGCCTCGCCGCCGGGGACGGAAGGGGCGCCGTACATGACCAGGTACTTCGAGAACGGCACCGGTGAACTCGTCCCCGACGCGCTGGCCGGGTTCGCCCGCGCCCACCAGGACCTCGTGGACTACGACCTCGCGGACGGATACGTCACCGCCCGGCACCCCGCACCGACACGGACCGTGGGGCTCCTCTCGGGCGGCGGTTCGGGACACGAACCCCTGCACGCCGGATACGTCGGTGCGGGCATGCTCGACGCCGCCTGCCCCGGGAGGGTCTTCGCCTCTCCGCACAACCGGCAGATCTTCCGGGCCTCCCGCGCGGTGGCAGGGCCGGACGGCGTACTGCACATCGTGAAGAACTACACGGGCGACCGGATCAACTTCGGTATCGCGGCCGAGCGGCTCGCCGACGCGGGGATCGCCTGCGGGAGGGTTCTCGTCGACGACGACCTCGCCTCCGACTCCGAGGCCGTCGCCGCCGGGCGCCGTGGCACGGGCGCCACGGTCCTGGTGGAGAAGGTCCTGGGCGGCGCCGCGGACACCGGAATGGGGCTCGACGCACTGGTGGACCTCGGCACCTCCGTGGCAGGCCGGTGCCGGACGCTTGCCGTCGCCTCCGCCGCCCACCACGCACCGGTCACCGGTGAGCCGGCCTTCGAGCTGCCGTCCGGCGAACTGGAGTACGGCGTCGGCATCCATGGGGAACGCGCCGACCACACCCGGAGCCAGAAACAGGTCGGCGTGCTGGTGGAGGACATGACGGGGGTGCTGCTGGACGCGCTGTGCCCCGGCCCCGACGATCCGGTCGTAGCCCTGGTCAACGGACTGGGCTCGGTCACGTCGCTCGAGCTGTACGGCATCTTCGGTGAGCTGGGCCGCGTCCTCGACGCCCGGCGGGTCAGGCTCGTCCGGCACCTCGTCGGCGACTACGTCACGGCACTCGACATGCGGGGCTTCTCCCTGACCCTCATGGTCGCCGACCGCACGGTGCTGGACTTCTACGACGCGCCGGTCCACACCCCGGAGTGGCGATGGTGAGTGGCCGGTGGCCGAAGGGTCCGGCTCCCGGCGGCCCGTGACAGGAGCAGGAGGACGGCATCATGACGACCACCGCTTTCGACACCACACAGACCCGTGACTGGATGCGCCGCTTCGCCGAATCGGTGTACGCCACCGAGGCCGAGCTGACCGAACTGGACCAGAAGGTGGGAGACGGCGACTTCGGGACCAATCTCGCCGCGGGGGTCCGGGCCGCCGGGCTGCTGCTCGACCGGACGGGAGGTCCGGCCGACTCCGCGAAGGAACTGGGAGCCATGGCCACCGCCTTCCTCGACGAGATCGGTGGTACCAGCGGCCCTCTGTTCGGTCTGCTGTTCCAGGCGTTGAGCAGGGCCGCCGCCGATTCCGCCGCCGATCCCGGCGGCGGGTTGACCACGGGTGCGCTCGCCGAGGGCACCGCCCAGGGCCTGGCCGCCATCCGCCGTGTGGGAGATGCCGTGCCCGGGGACAAGACACTGGTCGATGCGCTGACCCCGGCCGCCGCCGCGTTGCGGGCGGCGGAAGGCACTCCGCCGGCTGCGGCTCTGGCCGCGGCAGCGGACGGCGCATGGCAGGGGGTGCGGGACACCGCGTCCCTGACGGCGCGCAGGGGCCGGGCGAGCTACCTGGGTGACCGGGTGACAGACATCCCGGACCCCGGAGCGGTGGGCGTCGCCCTGTTCTTCGCCTCCGCCGCCGCGACCGTGCACACCCTGGCGCCTCGTCTCTCCACCGGCTGAACGGTCGTCCCCCCCGCCCGGGCCGGTGCCTTCTACACGCCGATCCGGCTGTGGACCCACGACAGCAGTTCACCGTCGGCGAGGCTCGTGACCCACAGGTCGGCCTTCTCCGCTTCCGGCCCCGGCGGGCACGGCCCGAGACCGAGGACGCGCAGTCCCGCCCGGCGGGCGGACTCCATGCCGGTCAACGAGTCCTCCACGGCCAGTGCCTCCTCGGGCGGCACGCCGCACAGCCGGGCGGCCACCTGGTAGACGTCGGGCTGCGGCTTCGGCCGTACGTTCTCGCCGGCGACCACGACGTGGCCGAAGCAGCTGAGAAGCCCGGCCCGGTCCAGACACGACTCCACCACCTCGCGGGGGCAGTTGCTCGCCACGGCGAGGGGGAGGTGGCGGGCGGCCAGCCGGACCAGGGCGGTGGCGCCCGGCATGGTGACGGGGTCCTGGTCGACGAGTGTGGTGAAGGTGTCGAGGAGTGTGCTGGTCAGGTCCTCCACGAGGTCCGGTTTCCCGGTCTCCTCGGCCATGAGCGCGCCGCACTCGGTGTAGTGCATGCCCTTCGCCCGGTCGGCGAACCCGGCCGGCGGTTTGAGGCTGAACGCCCGGAAGGTGATGCTCCGGGCCTCCTGCCAGTGTTGTTCCGTGTCCATCAGGGTGCCGTCGCAGTCGAAGACGATGGCGGCGGGGGACCAGGAAAGGATGCGATGAGCTGTCATGCAACTGCCGTTCTCCAAGGCCGCGCCGACCGGTTCGGTGCCGGGGCGCAGGCGGGTGTCGGGAGGTGAGTGATCCGCTCGTGGACACGAGCGGTGGTGGGGATGCCGTACGGCTGCCGCGGTCGTGCGAGCGTGAGGGAGCGCGCGGTGACGGACGCGGGTCGTCGTTCTCGGGCGAGCCCCAAAAACATCGTGGTCATTACGTTAATTTCGCTTCTGTGATTTCCGCAATCACCAATTCGAGTGCATGGGAATGTCCCGGCCGAGGGGTGCCGGCCTCTCGCGTGCGGGGTGGGGAAAGGAGGAGGAACGCTTGGAGGGCAGCCGACGTGCCTGGTGAAAGCTGTTCCCGGGGCACCGTGGCGTCGGCCGGGGCGCGGCTCTCGCGCTCAGCTGAAACGATTCTGTTCGACGGGGTGAACTCGGTTTGCGTTGCGGCCCGTTCCCGCGCATGGCCGAAGAATAATAAGATCTTCGCGCGCTGCGTATGTGCCTCTATGAGTGGTGCCTAATTTTCCCGTCCCAGCGTTGGCGCGTGTGAGCGAAGGTGGAACTGGAGTGCAGGACAGGGCGCGTGCGACCCGTAAAGTGCTGTTGGAGTCGGCGGCACATCTATTCGTCGAACGGGGATATGCGGGAACGAGTGTCAATGACATAAGCGATCACTCGGGGAGAACCAGTGGGGCGATCTATTTCCATTACTCCAGCAAGGAGAAGCTGGCGCTGGCCGTGGTCCGCGAGCGGTTCGCCACCTGGCCGCAGCTCGACGCCGTGTACGCCGGGCCCGGCGTTCCTCCGCTGGAGAAGCTGGTCGGTCTCAGCTTCCGGGTCGCACAGTCCCTCAGCGAGGACGTCGTCGCGCGTGCCGGTGCACGGCTGTGGGCGGAACGCCACACCATCGAGGCCGACGTACCCACGCCGTTCGACGCCTGGTCGGTGGCCGCCACCCGGCTTCTCGCGCAGGCCCGCACCAGAGGCGAACTCGCGGAGGGGGTCGAGCCGTCGGCCGCGGCCGTGACGCTCGTGTGCGCGTTCTTCGGGCTCTGCACCCTGACCGACGAGATGCCGGGCGGGCGGAACTGGAGGGAGCGGCTCGACCAGTGGTGGATGCTGGTACTGCGGTTCCTGCAGGCGGATCCCGACCCGGCCGCTCTGCTCGCCCGGGCACGGGCGGCAGTGCCCGCACAGCGGGAGGACCCCGCTCCGTGCCCTGCCTGACGGAGCCGGACCGCTCGGCTCCGTAGGCCGGGATTCCGCGCGGTGGTCGCGGGGCGGGCCCACGCGACCGTGGCCCGCTCCGCCGGCTTTCCCCGTCGGCAGCCGCGGTCCGCGGTCCCCGCGCCCGCTGTTCACGGACGGCATGCCCGCAGCGGGATGCGAGCCCGGCCCGGGCGGTGCGCGGCGAGCGGCGCCCGCGGGAGCGGCCCGGTCACTCGGCCGCGTCGGTGATCCCGAGCCGCAGATGCTCCACGTGGTACACGGCCTGGTCCAGCAGCTCGGCGACATGGTGGTCGTGCAGCGCGTACACCACGGAACGGCCCCGGCGTTCGCCCACCACCAGGCCCAGGTTGCGCAGCAGCCGCAGCTGGTGCGAGCAGGCCGACTGCTCCATGCCCACCTCCGCCGCCAACTCCGTGGCCGGCAGAGGCCCTTCGCGCAGCCGGGCGAGGATCAGCAACCGGGACGGGGTGGACAGGGCCTGGAGCGTGGTGGCGACCTTCGCGGCATTGTCCGCGTCGAGGCGGACGCGCTCGGCGTCGTCCTGTGCGGGGATGACGGCTCCATGACCCATACGGGCATCCTACCCACCGGTCACGAACACCCGAATTAATGAATAAATGAATCATTCTTCATGTGTTCCTGTATGGTGGCAGCCGTGTCCACGACTCTCGCTCCCGCACCCCTGCCGTCCACCGAGGTCCCGGCGGGGCGCCGCCGCACCCGCGTGCTCGCCCTCCCGGAGGCGCGGTGGGCGCTCGCCTCGCTCGTCGCCTTCCTGGCCGGTCTCGCACTGGACCTCGGCGGGGCGCCGGGCTGGGCGAGCGGTGTCCCCTTCGCGCTCGCCTACGTGTGCGGAGGCTGGGAACCGGCCCTCGAAGGGCTCCGCGCGCTGCGCGGGAAGACCCTCGACGTCGACCTCCTGATGATCGTCGCCGCGCTCGGCGCCGCCGCCATCGGCCAGGTCCTCGACGGCGCCCTGCTCATCGTCATCTTCGCCACCTCCGGCGCCCTGGAAGCCCTGGCCACCGCCCGCACCGCCGACTCCGTACGCGGACTGCTCGACCTCGCGCCCGCCACGGCGACCCGGCTGACCGGCACCGGCGAGGAGTCCGTGCCCACCGCCGACCTCGCCCTCGGCGACGTCCTGCTGGTCCGCCCCGGTGAGCGCATCGGCGCCGACGGCACCGTCCTGGACGGCGTCAGCGAGGCCGACCAGGCCACCATCACCGGCGAGCCGCTGCCGGTCGTCAAACGCCCCGGCGACGAGGTCTTCGCCGGCACCCTCAACGGCACCGGCGTCCTGCGGGTGCGGGTCGGACGCGACCCGGCGGACTCGGTGATCGCCCGCATCGTCGCCCTGGTCGAGGAGGCGTCCCGGACCAAGGCGCCCACCCAGCTGTTCATCGAGAAGATCGAGCAGCGGTACGCGGTCGGCGTGGTGGCGGCCACCCTCGCGGTGTTCGGCATCCCGCTCGCCTTCGGCGAGAACCTCACCGACGCCCTGCTGCGGGCGATGACCTTCATGATCGTCGCCTCGCCCTGTGCGATCGTGCTCGCCACGATGCCGCCCCTGCTGTCCGCCATCGCCAACGCCGGACGGCACGGCGTCCTGGTCAAGTCGGCCGTCGCGATGGAACGCCTCGGCGAGATCGACACGACGGCCCTCGACAAGACCGGCACCCTCACCGAAGGCACCCCCGAGGTGACCGCCGTACGTCCGCTGCCCGGCTCCGGCCTCGACGAGGACGCCCTGGTCGCCCTGACCGCTTCCGCCGAGCACGCCAGCGAGCACCCGCTGGCCCGCGCCGTGGTGGCCGCCGCCCGCGCCCGCGCCCTGCCCCTCACCCCCGCCACGGACTTCTCGGCCACCCCCGGCCGGGGCGTCACCGCCACCGTCGCCGGGCACGTCGTGACCGTCGGCCGCGCGGAAGCGGCAGCCGGTGCGGACCGCAGGGCCGTCGAGAGGGCCGAACGGCCGCTCGGCCCTGACGGCGGTGAGACCCTCGTCCACGTCACCCGCGACGGTGTGCCCGTCGGCACCCTCGCCCTCACCGACCGCCTCCGCCCCGGTGCCGCCGTGGCGACCGCCGGGCTGACCGACCTCACCGGCACCGCGCCCGTCCTGCTGACCGGTGACAACGCGCGCGCCGCCGCCCGGGTGGCCGACGCCACCGGCCTCACGGACGTCCGTGCCGGCCTCCTGCCCGAGGACAAGGCGCATGCCGTGAGGGACCTCCAGGACGCCGGCCGCAAGGTCCTGTTCGTCGGTGACGGTGTCAACGACGCGCCCGCCCTCGCCGCCGCCCACGCGGGCATCGCCATGGGCCGCGCGGGCTCCGACCTGGCCCTGGAGACCGCGGACGCCGTCGTCGTACGGGACGAACTCGCCGCCGTGCCCGCGGTCGTACGGCTGTCGCGGACCGCCCGCCGGCTGGTCGTGCAGAACCTCGTCGTCGCCGGCACGGCCATCACCGTCCTGGTCCTGTGGGACCTGATCGGTCACCTTCCGCTCCCGCTCGGCGTCGCCGGCCACGAGGGCTCGACCGTCCTGGTCGGCCTCAACGGGCTGCGGCTGCTGCGCGAGTCGGCGTGGCGGACCGGGGCGGCGCAGACCGGCTGAGGTTCATGTCGGATTCCCGCGAGACCGGGCCCGGCCCGTGCCCGATGCTGGACCCATGCAGAAGGGGATGCACACCGACACCGAACGCTGCGTCCGCGCCGTCCGGTCCAAGGACGCGCGGTTCGACGGCTGGTTCTTCACCGCGGTCCTGACCACCGGCATCTACTGCAGGCCCAGCTGCCCGGTGGTACCGCCCACGCCCGAGAACATGGTCTTCCACCCGAGCACGGCGGCCTGCCAGCAGGCGGGGTTCCGGGCCTGCAAGCGGTGCCGTCCCGACACCAGCCCCGGCTCACCGGAGTGGAACCAGCGGGCCGACGCCGTGGCCCGCGCCATGCGGCTGATCGCCGACGGGACCGTGGACCGGGAGGGCGTGCCCGGGCTCGCCGCCCGGCTCGGCTACAGCACCCGGCAGGTCGAACGCCAACTGCTCGCCGAGCTGGGCGCCGGGCCCCTCGCCCTCGCGCGGGCCCAGCGCGCGCAGACGGCGCGACTGCTCATCGAGACGACGACCCTGCCGATGGCGGAGATCGCCTTCGCCGCAGGCTTCTCCTCCGTCTGCACCTTCAACGACACCGTGCGCGAGGTCTTCGCCCTCGCCCCGAGCGACCTGCGCGCCCGCGCGCCGAAGCGGACGCCCGGCCCTGCCTCGGCCCCCGGCACCCCAGCGGCCCCCGGCACCCCCGCCGCTCTGTCGCTGCGCCTGCCGTTCCGGGCCCCGCTCACCCCCGACAACCTCTTCGGCCACCTCGCCGCCACCGCCGTACCCGGTGTGGAGGAATGGCGGGACGGCGCCTACCGGCGCACCCTGCGGCTGCCGCACGGGCACGGCTTCGTGGCCCTGTCCCCGCGGCCCGACCACATCGCCTGCCGCCTCACCCTCACCGACCCGCGCGACCTCACCGTCGCCATCAGCCGCTGCCGCCGCCTCCTCGACCTGGACGCCGACCCGGTGGCCGTCGACGACCGGCTGCGCACCGACCCGGTTCTCGCACCCCTCGTGGACAAAGCACCCGGACGCCGGGTCCCGCGTACGGTCGACGAGGCGGAGTTCGCCGTCCGGGCCGTGCTCGGACAGCAGGTCTCCACCGCGGCTGCCCGCACCCACGCGGCCCGCCTGGTCACCGCGTACGGCGAACCGGTGGACGACCCGGACCCGGAGGGCGGACTCACCCATCTCTTCCCGTCCCCCGGGGCACTCGCGGACCTGGACCCCGGGTCCCTGGCCCTGCCCCGCGCCCGCCGTGCCACCTTCGCCACCCTGGTGCACGCACTCGTGGACGGCAGTCTGCGCCTGGGCGCCGGGAGCGACTGGTCCGAGATCCGTGCGGAACTCCTCGCCCTCCCGGGCCTCGGGCCCTGGACCGCCGACGTCATCGCCATGCGCGCCCTCGGTGACCCCGACGCCTTCCTCCCCACCGACCTCGGCATCCGCCGCGCCGCCCGGGAACTCGGCCTGCCCTCCACCCCTGCCGCGCTCACCGCGTACGCGGCGGCCTGGCGGCCCTGGCGGGCGTATGCGGTGCAGTACCTCTGGGCGGCGGACAGTCATCCGATCAACATCCTGCCGAGATGAGGACGCATGAAGCAGTGCACCGTGATCGACAGCTCATACGGTCGGCTGACGCCCGTCGCCGACGGCGGCGACCTGTGCGGCCTCTACATGACCGACCATCGCCACCGCCCCGCGGAGGAGAGTTTCGGCGACCGCGCCGACGGCGCGGGGGCCTTTGCCGAGGCCGAGGAACCACCGGAGGTCTACTTCGCGGTCGCGCTGAAGGAGTGCACCCGGAAACTGAGCCCGCACGGCACCCCGTTCCAGCGCCGCGTCTGGGACCTGCTGACGGGCATCCCCTACGGCGAGACCCGCACCTACGGCGAACTGGCCGAGAACCTCTGCAGTCCGAAGGTGCCCAGGACGGTCGGACCGGCCAACGGCCGCAACCCGACCGGCATCGTCGTCCCCTCCGCCACCGGGTCGTCGGCGTGAGCAGCGGCCTCACCAGACACGGGGGCGGCCTGCAGTGCGAGCAGCGACGGCCGGGGTTCGATCGGGCCCGGGGCCTTGTTCCAGCGGTCACCCGCTCCCCGGCGCCTCGTCACGGGCCCTGGTGCCCGTAGGGCACGGGCGAAGAGGACCGCCCGGCGGTGAACGCACCGCCCACCGCGGGTCGCGGCTCGGGGGAAACCTCGTCGTTTCCGAGCATCAGCTCGGGGTCGAACATGACGATCACCGCGGCCAGGACGAGGACCGTCACCGGGCCGGCGATCATGGCCAGGAGGAAGGACATGATGGTGACCGAGGACGGGGGGGACGTTCCGGCGTGATCGATGTGCACGCTGACGGCAGCCATCCCCGTGTAATGCATGCCGGTAACGGCGATGCCCATCACGAGACTCGCACCCAGGCTCGCCCAGAACCCCTGGATGGAGACCGCGGCCCACAGTGCCGCCGTGGCCGCGACCACGGCGACCAGTACGGACAGCAGCACGGTGAACGTCTCGTAGCGGATGGTGCCGCTGATGTCCATGGCGGCCATGCCGATGTAATGCATGGCCGCCACGCCCAGCCCCATGACGAGACCGGCAGTGCCCAGGACGGTCGGTCTGGCGCCGAGGTAGCCGACCAGGAAGACACCGACGGCGACGACGACGATCGCGACCGCGAGGCTCAGCAGGGTCAGTCGGGTGTTGTACTCGACGGCCGCGCCGTTGACGCTGAAGCCGATCATCGCGATGAAGTGCATCGTCCAGATGCCGCAGCCGATGGACACGGTCGCCAGGCTGAGCCAGCCGATCCGCTTGCGCTGTGCCCCGCGGCGCATGGACCGCACGGTGCAGCGCAGGCCGAGGGCAGATCCCAGGCAGGCCATCAGATAGGCGGTGACAGGTGTCACCGCCCCGTAGTGGAAGTCGGTCAGCGTGGCGTTCACGGGAAAGCACCTTTCGCGGGCAGTGTTCGCCCGGAGCGAGTGGGTGTGTGCAGCAGGATGGAGTGATGTCGCAATCGAGCCAGGTGGCTGATTTATTCACACATCGATCTACGACGCCTACCGCGGGGTGCTGTGTTGTCCGTCACGCGAGGCGTCCCCCTGGATCCGTAGCGTGTTCGGCGGGGTGTCCGGCCGGCTTCGGGCCTGCCGCACCCAGGAGCGGACTGTCCCCGTTCACCCCGTGTCCTCCTTCGGCTCCACGCTGCCCGAGCTGGCGGGGGAGGGTGTCCGTGGCAGTCGGCACGGGGTGACCCGGAAGGGCGGAGGGGCAGCCTGTGCCGGGTGCCCCAGGGGGGAGGGGTGATCGGCGGACATGCTGCGCGATACGATCCAGCAGGACAGCAGTTCGAACCTTCGGAGTCGGATCGACGTGAGGGTTTCCACGTCGAAGGCTCCGCCGTCATGCAGGCGCGCCATCATCGGCGGCTGCCCGGGTCCGTGACGGGAAGCCGTCCGAGCTCACGGTCGAGCCCGGTCCCTCGGCCGCCCCGCGCCTTCTGTCGTCGGAGGTCGTACCCCCGTCCGGCCCGGTCGTGCCGTCGGGCGGCGCCCGCTCCCCGCGGCGGCTCGGCAGAGAGCGCCGGTGCCGGCGCGGGTGCGTCGGGAGCAGCTCCGGTGTTTTGGACTTGGTAGGGACTCTGTTGCTCAATTGCGGAGAGTGACGCCGGCCTGTCGACGGGGCGCAGGCAACGGGCCTCGCGGGGAGGCGGTCCGGCGCCCCGGCCGGCCCCGCTCGGATGCGGTGCGTGACCCTCCCCCGAATCGAGCGGCAGAGCCGGCAGGGCCGGCCGTCCTGCAGGGCCACGGAGTGAAGCGGCGTTTCGACGTCCGTGAGCTGTTCCCCGACGCACCCCCGGATCCAGGAGGCAGGACAGTGCGGGCCGTTCTGTCCTGAGTGTCCTGTGGGGCGGTCATGGGGAAAGGACGGTGGCGGCGAACGGCACCCACCGTGGCTGGAAGCTCGGCGGGCCAGGGCGCACGGCAGCACCCGCGGATCCCGCGCTCGACGCCGTCCACGGGCTGGGCAGGGGCATGACGGTCCGGGGTGCCGAGGACTAGGGTCGGTGGTGGCGCGGCTGACCCGGTATGCGTACGGGCCCGGCGAGCAAGGGATGGCGGAAGTGGCGGAGGCTGCAGTGAGCGGTACCCGATCGGCGCGGTCGGCAGGGACGGCACAGTCCGAAGCGTCGGTGCGGCGGGTACTCGTCGCCGCGGACAAGTTCAAGGGATCGCTGACGGCCGTGGAGGTCGCCGAGCGGGTGACCGCCGGGCTGCGCGGGGTGGTACCCGGCCTCGAGGTCGAGGCGCTGCCCGTCGCCGACGGAGGCGACGGCACGGTGGCCGCGGCGATCGCGGCCGGATTCGAACGGCGGGAGGTACGGGTCGCCGGTCCTCTCGGCGACGAGGTCACCGCGACGTTCGCGCTGCGCGGCGACACCGCCGTGGTGGAGATGGCGGAGGCCTGCGGACTCGCGCGGCTGCCGGGCGGCGTCCTCGCACCGCTGACGGCGTCCACGTACGGATCCGGGGAGCTGCTGACGGCAGCGCTGGACGCGGGCGCGCGCACCCTGGTGTTCGGAGTGGGAGGCAGTTCCAGCACGGACGGTGGCAGCGGCATGCTGGCCGCGCTGGGCGCCCGCTTCCTGAAGGCCGACGGCGAGCCGGTGACGCCGGGCGGCGCAGCTCTCGCCGAACTGGCCTCGGCGGACCTGTCGGGCCTGGACCCGCGCCTCGGCGAGGTCGGGTTCGTACTCGCCAGCGATGTCGACAACCCGCTGACCGGCCCGAAGGGCGCCGCGGCGGTCTACGGCCCGCAGAAGGGCGCCTCCCCCGAGGACGTGCAGCGGCTGGACGCGGCGCTCGCGCACTTCGTGAAGGTGCTGGAGGAGCCGGCCGGGGCCAGGGCCACGGAACTCGCCGCCGCGCCGGGGGCCGGCGCGGCCGGCGGCATCGGGTACGGCGCGCTCCTCCTCGGAGCCCGGTTCCGGCCCGGTATCGAGGTCATGCTGGACGTCCTCGGCTTCGCGCCCGCGGTGGAGCGTGCCGACCTCGTGATCACCGGGGAGGGCTCGCTGGACGAGCAGACCCTGCACGGCAAGGCCCCGGCGGGGGTGGCCGCGGCGGCCCGCAAAGCCGGCAAGGAGGTCGTCGCGGTGTGCGGGCGGCTCGCGCTGCCGCCGGAGGCGCTGGGGAGGGCGGGGATCCGGCGGGCGTACGCGCTGACCGATCTCGAGCCGGACGTGGCGACGTGCGTCGCGCAGGCGGGCCCGCTCCTGGAACGCACCGCGGAGCGGATCGCCCGGGATCTCCTGAGCTGAGGCCGCCCGGCCGCGCCGTACCAGAGGGTCCTGTCCCCTCCTGGCCCCGGGCCTGTGCCCCGACCCCGACTTGCGGCCCGTGGCGCAAGGGCGTCGTCGTCCGCAGAGCGTTCGCGCGGTGTCATGGGGGTCCTCCCCCTCCTGCTCGAGCGAAGCCGGGAGCTCGGGGGAGCGTGCTCTGGGCGTGCCGTCCGGAAGCCCTCGTACCGGGCGGGTGGTTCACCCGGGCTTGCGGGCGGTGCGGCGGGAGTGCCTGCCGGGCGTCGCGCGGCACGCGCCCCTCTCGCAGCAGGCCCCGGTCCAGGGGAAAAACACGGGCAGAGCGGCCGGGCCGGCAGGCTGTTCTCCCGACCCGCCGAGCCGGGGGTGGGCCGGGAGAAGGTCCGGGGCGGAGCACTCGGCAGAGCCCGGACTCTGTTACTCCAATGCGGAGAGGGACGCCGGCCTGTCGGCGGGGCGCAGGCAACGGGTCTCGCGAGGAGGCGGTCCGGCCCCGGCCGGCCCCTCTGGGATGCGGTGCGTGACCATCCCCCGAATTGAGCAGCAAAGTCGGCCCGCACGACAAAGGGCTCCGGACCCCACAGGGTCCGGAGCCCGGAGCGGCGGGCGTTACGGCTGCGCCGCCCGTGCCTCGCGCCGGTTGTCGCGGAAGTTGTTCACCCGGCGAGCCGTCGCGAACAGCGGGATCACCGCGCCCAGCACCAGCTGCAGCGCGCAGCCGGTCTGCAGGAGCAGCTGGCCGCTCGGGGCGTCGAACGCCCAGGCCGCCAGCAGCCCCATGGCCAGCACGATCCAGGAGAGCATCGCGACCGCGAGAGGGCCCCGGGGCTTCGGGTACTCGACCCGGCTCACCATCAGCCAGGCGGTGCCCAGCACTGCCAGCACCGTCGCCACGAACGGCAGCTCCAGGAGCACGATCGAGACGACGGTCAGCGCGCCGAACGGGGACGGCATGCCCTGGAAGGTGCCGTCCTTGACGGTGACGCAGGAGAACCGCGCAAGCCTCAGCACCACCGCCAGCAGCACCACGATCGCCCCGACCGCGGCCACCTTCTGGTGCGCGTCGTCCGCGACCATGCCGTAGACGAGGACGAAGTACGCCGGGGCCAGACCGAAGCTGATCAGGTCCGAGAGGTTGTCGAGCTCCGCGCCCATGGGGGAGGAGCGCAGCTTGCGGGCCACCAGGCCGTCGAACAGGTCGAAGACCGCCGCGCACAGCATGAGGATCACGGCGGTGGCCGCGCTGTGCCGGGCCATCCCGGTCTCCTGGCTGCCCGTGAGGTGCGGGATCAGGATGCCGGTGGTGGTGAAGTACACGGCCATGAAGCCGCAGGTGGCGTTGCCGAGGGTGAGGGTGTCGGCTATCGACAGGCGGAGAGAGAGGGGCATCTCCTCCTCGTCGTCCGCCTCCTCGGCGCCGGGCACCCAGCCGGAACTGGTCTTCTCCGGATCAATCACGGTCAATGCGAGTCACCCCAGCCACGGTCTTCTGGCCCACCTCGACGTCGATCTCCACGCCCTCGGGCAGGTAGAGGTCGACGCGGGAGCCGAACCGGATGAGACCGATCCGCTCGCCCTGCTCGACCTTGGTGCCCTCGGGCAGGTACGGCACGATGCGGCGGGCGACCGCGCCGGCGATCTGGATCATCTCGATGTCACCGAGCTCGGTGTCGAAGTGCCAGACGACGCGCTCGTTGTTCTCGCTCTCCTTGTTGAAGGCGGGAACGAATCCACCGGGGATGTGCTCGACCGACGTCACCGTGCCGGCCAGCGGCGCGCGGTTGACGTGAACATTGAGCGGGCTCATGAAGATCGCGACGCGGGTCCGGCCGTCCTTCCACGGCATGATGCTCTGCACCACGCCGTCGGCGGGAGAGATGACCCGGCCCCGGGTGATCTCGCGCTCGGGGTCGCGGAAGAACCACAGCATCCCCGCCGCGAGAGCGGTGGCGGGGACGGCTACGGCCTTGGCGGCACCCGAGCGGCGGGCGCGGACCAGGCTGACGGCTGCGGTGGCGACGGTCGGCAGGAGCCACGGCGATGCTCCGCGCGCGAGGCGCACGCCGGCGAGGCTGTCGCGAGATGCAGAGGTTTGGCTGTGGGGCATGGATGACCTTCGTAGCGGATAGTGCCGCGCACATGGACGGGGGACGGCGGCTTTCCGGCGATCGTAGCGGCTCCGGGCGGCAACTGGGTAAGCCAGCCAGTCGAGTCGATGGCCGGAGGGTGCTGACGGGGTGTGATCCTGTAGCCCACGAAAATACCCCGTATCCGGACATTCAGCCCTGGAATCGATACTCTTCGAGCAGTCTGCGGCCGATGATCATTTTCTGGATCTCGGCGGTGCCCTCGCCGATCAGCAGCATCGGCGCCTCGCGGTAGAGGCGCTCGATCTCGTACTCCTTGGAAAAGCCGTAGCCGCCGTGGATCCGGAAGGCGTCCTCCACGACCTCCTTGCAGTACTCGGACGCGAGGTACTTGGCCATCCCTGCTTCAAGGTCGTTTCGTTTTCCGGAGTCCTTTTTGCGTGCGGCGTTCACCATCATCGCATGCGCCGCCTCCACCTTGGTAGCCATCTCCGCGAGCTTGAACTGAATGGCCTGGTGCTGGGCGATCTGCTTGCCGAAGGTGTGTCGCTGCTGGGCGTAGCGGACGCCGAGCTCGAAGGCGCGCTGGGCGACACCGCAGCCGCGTGCCGCCACATTGACCCGGCCGACCTCGACGCCGTCCATCATTTGGTAAAAACCGCGGCCGGTGGCCCCGCCGAGCACGCGGTCCGCCGGAACGCGCAGGCCGTCCATGATGAGCTCGGTCGTGTCGACGCCCTTGTAGCCCATCTTGTCGATCTTGCCCGGGATGGTCAGTCCGGGCCGGACCTCGCCGAATCCGGGCTCCTTCTCCACCAGGAAGGTCGTCATCGACCTGTGCGGCGCCGCAGCCGTCTCCGAAGGGGAGTGTCCTTCGTCACTCCTGACCAGGACGGCCACCAGGGACGACGTGCCGCCGTTCGTCAGCCACATCTTCTGGCCGTCCAGGACGTACTCGTCGCCGTCCCTCACCGCCTTCGAGGAGATCGCCGACACGTCGGAACCCAGCGCCGGCTCCGACATGGAGAACGCGCCCCGGACGTCGCCGGCCGCCATGCGCGGCAGGAAGTGGTCCTTCTGCTCGTCCGTACCGTGCTGCTTGATCATGTACGCCACGATGAAGTGCGTGTTGATGATGCCGGACACCGACATCCAGCCGCGCGCGATCTCCTCCACGCACAGGGCGTAGGTGAGGAGCGACTCACCCAGACCCCCGTACTCCTCGGGGATCATCAGGCCGAACAGGCCGAGTTCCTTCAGGCCGTTGACGATCTGCTGCGGGTACTCGTCGCGGTGCTCCAGGCCGGTCGCGACCGGGATGATCTCCTTGTCCACGAAGTCCCGGACGGTGGACAGGATCTCCCGCTGGACGTCCGTGAGGCCGTGGGTCTGGGCGAGACGGCTCATCTCTCACTTCTCCTGCTGTTCGAGTTCGGATCCAGGGGTGTCGCCCCGCAGGGGCGTCGTCCGAGGGCGGTGGTGGGAGACGGACGGCCGGCCGGGCTGCTCGCCGCCGCGCTCCTCGATGTACGTCCGGGTCGGCACCATCACCTTGCGGCGGAACACGCACACCAGGGTGCCGTCCTGCTTGTACCCCCTGGTCTCGACGTGCACGATGCCGCGGTCGTCCTTCGACCTGGACGGCCACTTGTCGAGCACGGTCGTCTCGCCGTAGACCGTGTCGCCGTGGAAGGTCGGCGCCACGTGCTTCAGCGACTCGATCTCCAGGTTGGCGATCGCCTTCCCGGAGACGTCCGGTACCGACATGCCGAGCAGCAGCGAGTAGACGTAGTTCCCCACGACGACGTTCTTGCCGAAGTCCGTCGCCCTCTCCGCGTAGTGGGCGTCCATGTGGAGGGGATGGTGGTTCATGGTGAGGAGGCAGAAGAGGTGGTCGTCGTACTCCGTGACCGTCTTCCCGGGCCAGTGCTTGTAGACCGCGCCGACCTCGAACTCCTCGTAGGTGCGTCCGAACTGCATGCCGCTCAGGCCTCCGGGATCTCGAACGTGCTGGTGCGCCGCATGCCGGCGGCGCGGCCCTTGCCGGAGACGACCAGGGCCATCTTGCGGCTGGCCTCGTCGATCATCTCGTCGCCGAGCATCGCCGAGCCCTTCCTGCCGCCCGCCTCGGACGTGTGGTAGTCGTACGCGTCCAGGATCAGCTCGGCGTGGTCGTAGTCCTCCTGGGAGGGCGAGAAGATCTCGTTGGACGCCTCGACCTGGCCCGGGTGCAGCACCCACTTGCCGTCGAAGCCGAGGGCCGCGGCCCGCCGCGCGACCGCGCGGTAGCCGTCGACGTTGCGGATCTGCAGGTAGGGGCCGTCGATCGCCTGGAGGCTGTTGGCGCGGGCGGCCATCAGGATCTTCATCAGGATGTAGTGGTAGGCGTCCGCCGGGTAGCCGGGCGGCTGCTCGCCCACGACCAGCGACTTCATGTTGATCGACGCCATGAAGTCGGCCGGGCCGAAGATGATCGTCTCGACGCGCGGGGAGGCCTGCGCGATCTCGTTGACGTTGTTCAGGCCCCGGGCGTTCTCGATCTGCGCCTCGATGCCGATGCGGCCGACCTCGAAGCCCATGGTCTTCTCGATCTGGGTCAGCAGGAGGTCCAGGGCGGCCACCTGCCGGGCGTCCTGGACCTTCGGCAGCATGATGCAGTCGAGGTTCGGGCCGGCGCCCTCGACGACGGTCACGACGTCGCGGTACGTCCACTCGGTCGTCCAGTCGTTGACCCGGACCACACGCGTCTTGCCGGTCCAGTCGCCCTCGTTGAGGAACGTGACGACGGTGTGCCGCGCCTCGGGCTTGGCGAGCGGGGCACAGGCGTCCTCCAGGTCGAGGAAGACCTGGTCCGCCGGGAGCCCCTGGGCCTTCTCCAGGAAACGCGGGTTCGAGCCCGGCACCGCCAGACAGGAGCGCCGGGGGCGAAGCCGGTTGACCTGGGGCGAGGGAGTCGTCATGCGGGGACCTCCAGGGGGTCGAGCTTGTTCGCGGTGCGGATCTCGTCGACGATACGGCCGATGATCCCGGTGATGTCGAAGTCCTTCGGGGTGAAGACGGCGGCCACTCCGGCGGCCCTGAGCTGCTCGGCGTCGGCGTTCGGGATGATCCCGCCCGCGATCACCGGAATGTCGGCCGCACCGGCCTCGCGCAGCCGCTCCAGCACGTCCGGCACCAGCTGGGCGTGGGAACCGGAGAGGATGGACAGGCCCACCGCGTGCACGTCCTCCGCGAGGGCGGCGTCCACGATCTGCTCCGGCGTGAGCCGGATGCCCTGGTAGACCACCTCGAACCCGGCGTCGCGGGCCCGCACCGCGATCTGCTCGGCGCCGTTGGAGTGGCCGTCCAGGCCCGGCTTGCCGACCAGGAAGCGCAGCTTGCCGACGCCGAGGTCACGCGCCGTCACCTCCACCGTGCGGCGGACGTCGGCGAGCGCCGAGCCCTCCGCGACGGGGACGGCGACCGGCGCGGAGGACACCCCGGTCGGGGCGCGGTACTCGCCGAACACCTCGCGCAGGGCGCCGGCCCACTCGCCGGTGGTGGCCCCCGCGCGGGCGCACTCCAGGGTCGCCTCCATCAGGTTGCCGTCGCCCTTTGCGGCCTCCTTCAGCGCCTCCAGCGCCTTGCAGGGGCGCGGGTGGTTGAACGGCGGCTGGTAGCGCGTGCCGCGCCAGTTCCGCAGCGCCGCCACGACCCGGGCCTCGACCGCCGGGTCGACCGTGTGGATCGCGGTGTCGAGGTCGGCGGTCAGCGGGTTGGGCTCGGTGCCCTCGAAGGAGTTGACACCGATGATCTTCTCCTCGCCCGACTCGATCCGGGCCCGGCGTGCGGCGTGCGAGGAGACCAGCTGGGACTTCAGATAGCCGGATTCGACGGCGGCCATCGCGCCGCCCATCTCCTCGATCCGCCCCATCTCGGCCAGCGACGCCTCGACCAGCTCCTCCACCTTCGCCTCGACCACCTTGGAGCCCTCGAAGAGGTCCCCGTACTCCAGCAGGTCGCTCTCGTAGGCGAGCACCTGCTGGATGCGCAGCGACCACTGCTGGTCCCAGGGGCGGGGCAGGCCCAGCGCCTCGTTCCAGGCCGGCAGCTGGACGGCACGCGCACGGGCGTCCTTGGAGAGGGTCACGGCCAGCATCTCCAGCACGATCCGCTGGACGTTGTTCTCCGGCTGCGCCTCGGTCAGGCCGAGGGAGTTGACCTGGACGCCGTAGCGGAAGCGTCGGTGCCTGGGGTCCTCGATGCCGTACCGCTCGCGCGTGACGCGGTCCCAGATCCGGCCGAAGGCACGCATCTTGCACATCTCCTCGACGAAGCGGACGCCCGCGTTCACGAAGAACGAGATACGGCCGACGACGTCGCCCATGCGCTCCGGCGGCACCTGGCCGCTGTCGCGCACGGCGTCGAGCACCGAGACCGCCGTGGACATCGCGTACGCGATCTCCTGGACCGGCGTGGCGCCCGCCTCCTGCAGGTGGTAGCTGCAGATGTTGATCGGGTTCCACTTCGGCATGCGGGAGACGGTGTACGCGATCATGTCCGTCGTCAGGCGCAGGCTCGGTCCCGGCGGGAACACGTGCGTGCCGCGCGAGAGGTACTCCTTGACGATGTCGTTCTGGGTCGTCCCCTGGAGCCGGGTGATGTCCGCGCCCTGCTCCTCGGCGACGACCTGGTAGAGCGCCAGCAGCCACATGGCGGTGGCGTTGATCGTCATCGAGGTGTTCATCTGCTCCAGGGGGATGTCCTGGAACAGCCTGCGCATGTCGCCGATGTGCGAGACCGGTACCCCGACCCGGCCGACCTCACCGCGGGCGAGGACGTGGTCGGGGTCGTAACCGGTCTGCGTGGGCAGGTCGAACGCCACCGACAGGCCGGTCTGGCCCTTGGCGAGATTGCGCCGGTACAGCTCGTTCGACGCCTCTGCCGTGGAGTGGCCGGCGTAGGTCCGCATGAGCCACGGCCGGTCCCGTTCCCCTCGCGCCCGCGGCGCGCCCTGACGCTCACTCATGTGATCCCTCAGATGTTCCGGAAGCGGTTGATGGCGTCCACGTGCCGCGCGCGCTTGACGTGGTCGCGGACGCCCAGGCCCTCCTCGGGGGCCAGACACAGCACGCCGACCTTGCCCTGGTGGAGGTTGCGGTGCACGTCGTAGGCGGCCTGGCCGGTGTCCTCGAGGGAGTACACCTTCGACAGGGTGGGGTGGATCTTACCCTTGGCGACGAGGCGGTTGGCCTCCCAGGCCTCGCGGTAGTTGGCGAAGTGCGAGCCGACGATCTTCTTCAGGGACATCCACAGGTAGCGGTTGTCGTACTCGTGGTGGTAGCCCGAGGTGGAGGCGCAAGTGACGATGGTGCCGCCCTTGCGGGTGACGTACACCGAGGCGCCGAAGGTCTCGCGGCCCGGGTGCTCGAAGACGATGTCGACGTCCTCGCCGCCGGTGAGTTCGCGGATGCGCTTGCCGAAGCGCTTCCACTCGCGCGGGTCCTGGGTGTGCTCGTCCTTCCAGAACCTGTAGCCCTCGGCGGTGCGGTCGATGACCGCCTCGGCGCCCATCGACCGGCAGATGTCCGCCTTCTGCTCGCTGGAGACGACGCAGACCGGATTGGCGCCGCCGGCCAGCGCGAACTGGGTGGCGTAGGAGCCGAGCCCGCCGCTCGCACCCCAGATGAGCACGTTGTCGCCCTGCTTCATGCCGGCACCGTTGCGGGAGACCAACTGCCGGTAGGCGGTGGAGTTGACCAGTCCGGGGGCGGCGGCCTCCTCCCAGCTCAGGTGGTCCGGCTTCGGCATCAGCTGGTTGGACTTCACCAGCGCGATCTCCGCCAGGCCGCCGAAGTTGGTCTCGAAGCCCCAGATCCGCTGCTCCGGGTCGAGCATCGTGTCGTTGTGGCCGTCGCTGGACTCCAGCTCGACGGAGAGGCAGTGGGCGACGACCTCGTCGCCGGGACGCCAGGCGTTGACGCCGGGGCCGGTGCGCAGCACCACGCCCGCGAGGTCGGAGCCGATGACGTGGTACGGCAGGTCGTGGCGCCGGGTGAGCTCGCTGAGCTTGCCGTAGCGCTCCAGGAAACCGAAGGTCGACATCGGCTCGAAGATCGACGTCCACACCGAGTTGTAGTTGACCGAGGAGGCCATCACGGCCACCAGGGCCTCACCCGGGCCGAGTTCGGGCACGGGCACGTCGTCGAGGTGGAGCGACTTGCGCGGGTCCTTGTCGCGGGTGGCGAGCCCGGAGAACATCTCCGTCTCGTCCTTGTGCACGGTCATCGCACGGTACGACTCGGGCAGCGGCAGGGCGGCGAAGTCCTCCGACGTGGAGTCGGGCGACTGGATCGCGGCCAGGATGTCCTTGACGGTCACGGTGTTGCCTCCGGCGGTGAGCACCCTGAGGGAGGGGCGCTGAGGGTTACGTCGTTGCTGCTGAGGGTTTGAGGGGATGCCGTCGGTTCGGCGGTGGTGCTTCGGCAGCGCTTGGTGGCGCGGGAGGGTGCCTGTGACGCAGGCGTCCGGGCGGGCAGGCCTTCCGGCTTGCTGGGACAGCCGGCGCACGAAGGGTCTCTGCGCGCCGGCCGCCCGGACTCCTTCAACGTATGGCACGCCGTGACAGCACGCAAGGCACTGGGTGCCATGAATCAATCTCAGATGAAATCTTTACGTAACAAATGAGCGATGATCGATCGAACGACATCAGCAGAGGGCGCGAAAAGAGGTCCTGACACGGCAAAACGGCCACCCCGTGGGGTGGCCGTCGTCACAGCGGTGAGGGCGTGCTCAGCGCTCCTTCAGAGCCCGCTCGATGGTGCGCATCACCTCGTCCAGCGGGGCGTCGGTGCGGGCGACCGTCACCAGCACCTCGCCCTGGGTGGACACCGACGCGACCGGGCTCGGCGGCACCGTGCGGCGGCCCGCCATGATCCCGCCCCCGAAGGTCTTGCGGACGATCGAGAAGGCGTGGTCGAGCTCCGCCTCCACATCGCCCCGGCCGTCCGCCCTGAGCCAGCGCCGCAGCACGTGGTTGTGCGCGGTGACCACGGCGGACGCGGCGACCTCCGCCAGCAGCGGGTCGTCGCCCGCGTCCTCGTCGTGCGCGTGCTCGTCGAAGTGGCCGAGCAGGTACCGGGTGAAGAGACGCTCGTAGCGGGCCACCGACGCGATCTCCGCCTCGCGCAGGGTGGGCACCTCGCGGGTCAGCCGGTAGCGGGCGACCGAGATCTCCGGCCGCGCCGCGTACATCTGCATGACCTCCTTGATGCCGCGGCACACCGTGTCGAGCGGATGCTCGTGCGCCGGCGCCGCGTTGAGCACCGCCTCGGCGCGCACCAGGGTGTCGTCGTGGTCCGGGAAGATCGCCTCTTCCTTGGAGCGGAAGTGCCGGAAGAAGGTACGCCGGGCGACTCCGGCCGCGGCCGCGATCTCGTCGACGGTGGTGGCCTCGTACCCCTTGGTCGCGAACAGCTCCATCGCGGCGGCCGCCAGTTCCCGGCGCATCTTCAGCCGCTGGGCGGCGGCTCGCGTGCCTGCGGCGCGTTCCGGCGGCTCGGTCGTGGCGGGTGTACGGGAGGACCTGACGGGCTGGGACATGCCCCGAACGTACTGCATGCGCGCAGCTCGCCGCGCCCGGCCGGGAACTCCCCCGCCCCCGGGGGGTGGGGGAGCGGTGCGGTCCGCGGGGGGCGGGAACCGGCCGGGTTCCAGCAGCCCGCCCCACTGGCCGTCGCCGCGGTGCCGGTCGGCCGGGCGGTGCGGGGGATCAGCGCTTGGCATGTTCGCGGAAGCCTCGGCCGGACTTGCGGCCGAGGCAGCCCGCGGCCACCAGGTGCTCCAGCAGCGGTGCCGGGGCCAGCCCCGGGTCGCGGAACTCGCGGTGCAGCACCTTCTCGATCGCGAGCGAGACGTCCAGCCCGACCACGTCCAGCAGCTCGAACGGACCCATCGGATAACCGCCGCCCAGCTTCATCGCGGCGTCGATGTCGTCGATGTCGGCATAGTGCTCCTGCACCATCTTGACCGCGTTGTTGAGGTACGGGAACAGCAGCGCGTTGACGATGAACCCGGCCCGGTCGCCGCAGTCCACGGGGTGCTTGCGGATCGCGTGGCAGACCTCGCGCACCGTCGCGTGGACGTCGTCCCCGGTCAGCACCGTACGGACCACCTCGACCAGCTTCATGGCCGGCGCCGGGTTGAAGAAGTGCATGCCGACCACGTCCTGCGGACGTGAGGTCGCGCGGGCACAGGCGATCACGGGCAGCGAGGAGGTGGTGGTGGCGAGCACCGCTCCCGGCTTGCACACCTTGTCCAGCGTCCCGAACAGCTGCCGCTTGACCTCCAGGTCCTCGGCGACCGCCTCGACCGCCAGATCCACGTCGGCGAAGTCGTCGTAGGAGCCCGTCGGCCGGACCCGCTCCAGAGCCTGGGCGGCGGCCTCGGCGGTCATCCGCCCCTTGTCGACGGAGCGCGCCAGCGACTTCCCGATCCGGGCCCTGGCCCCCTGCGCCTTCTCCGCGCTGCGTGCGGCGAGGACCACGTGGTAGCCGGCCTTGGCGAACACCTCGGCGATCCCCGAGGCCATGGTGCCGGAGCCGGCCACGCCCACCGAACGGACCGGCCGGCCCCCGGTGGGCCGGCCGCCCTCCGGCGGGGTCAGCGCGTCCCGCGCGACGGCGGCGCTGCCCGGCTCCTCGTACGTGTAGAAGCCGCGCCCCGCCTTGCGCCCCGTCAGGCCCGCCTCGCTCAGCTGCCCGAGGATCGGGGCCGGCGCGTGCAGCCGGTCGTGGGACTCCGTGTGCATGGCCTCCAGGACCGTGCGCGCGGTGTCGACGCCGATCAGGTCGAGCAGCGCCAGCGGGCCCATCGGCAGACCGCAGCCCAGCCGCATCGCGGCGTCGATGTCCTCACGGGACGCGTAGTGCGCCTCGTACATCGCGGCGGCCTGGTTGAGGTAGCCGAACAGCAGCCCGTCGGCGACGAATCCGGGCCGGTCGCCGACCACGACCGGCTCCTTGCCCAGGTCCAGGGCCAGGTCGGTGACCGCGGTGACGGCCGCCGGCGAGGTCAGCACCGAGGAGACGACCTCCACCAGCTTCATCGCCGGGGCCGGATTGAAGAAGTGCAGGCCCAGCACGCGCTCGGGGCGGGCCGAGTCGGCGGCGAGGCGGGTGACCGACAGGGCGTTGGTGCCGGTCGCCAGGATCGTCTCCGGCCGCACCACGGCGTCGAGTTCCCGGAAGACCTGCTGCTTGGCCTCGTACGACTCCGGCACCACCTCGATCACCAGATCGGCGCCGGCTGCCGCCGCGACGTCGGTGGAGGTGGTCACGCGGGCCAGCAGTTCCGTTCGCTGCTCCGTGGTGAGCCGGCCGCGCTCCACGGCGCGGGCCGTCGAGGACTCCAGGGCGGCGACGCACCGCGCGGCCCGGGCCGCACTGATGTCGATGCCGACGACGTCGCGGCCGGCCCCGGCGAGGACCTCGGCGATGCCGGTGCCCATCGTGCCGAGGCCGACCACGGCGACGGTCCGGAGCGGGGGCACGGGAGTGCCGGACTGGGGGGACAGGGGAGTGGCCATCGAGGGACTCCAGGAATGAGGGTGACGACGGAGAACGCGCCCCGGTGCGCCGAAGGGCATACCGGGAGCGTGCGTACGGAGTGCGGGTGATGCCGGGCTGCGAGCGCACACGCCCGGTGCCGTCACGACGGGCGTGCACACGCCCGGGAACGGCGGTTCCGGCCGGCCCTGTCCCGAGGCCGAGCCGTACTGCGGTACACGAGTACCGAACCGACTGCACTCACCGTGGCTGCGTCACCAAACCACCGTGAGGAGAAACGAACAGCGGGAACGCGAGTGGGTAACTCGCTCGATTGAGCTTAACTCGTCGGTAATGAGCGCGCCAGCCTCCGGTGTTCGTGATGTACGTCCCGAGGCGCGGGTGATCCGTCTAACCTCGGGACATGGACGAAGAGGTGCGATCGCTCACGGAACGCTTACGGAGCGAGGCGGCCGGACCGGCCGGATCGGCGGCCCTCGACCGGCTTCTGGCGACCGAGGACCCCGATGCCCTGGCCGCCGTACTCACCGAACCCGGGCAGCCGCTGTGGGCCAGGGAGCTGGCCGCCTTCCGCCTCGGGCTCGCGGGGGACCGGCGGGCCTTCGAGTCCCTCGTCCTCCTCCTCAACCACCGGGACCCCCCGCGCTGCGCCGCCGCCGCCCACGCCCTGACCCGCCTCGGCGACCCGCGCACCGCCCGCGCCGCCGCCGCCCTCGCCACCAACGAACTCCGCGTCGCCTACGCACTGCACCCCGTACGCCTGCTCGTCGCACTGCGCGCCCCGGAGGCGGTGCCCGCCCTGATCACCACGCTGCAGCGGCGGCTGCGCCCGCACGACCCGTACCGCAGGGTCGCCCTCGCCTGTGTGGAGGGACTGGGCGAACTCGGCGACGCCCGCGCCGCACCCGTCCTGAACGAGGCCCTGGCCCACCCCGCCCTGGCCGAGGCGGCGGTCCACGCCCTGGCGCGGATCCCGGGGCAGCGGCAGGCGCCGGGGCCGCCGCGGATTCCCGGGCAGCGGTAGCGGGCTCCTTCCGGACAGCGTCGGAGGGGTCCCGCCGGATCTCCGTCGCGTCGCGACGCCCGGCACGCCGGGAGCACGCACCGAACGCCACTCCTCCTCCCGGGGAGACCCGCCGGACCCCTCCGGGACTCCGGACGCAGGGCCGGTCGAGGGCCCCCGGGGCGGGGCCGGCCGCCGGCTCAGCCGCGGAGCAGTTCCTTCGCGTACCGCACCTCCGGCACCACCGCCCCGCCCGCCTCGAAGGCATCCTCGGCGCCGTCCGCGGCGAAGCCGGCGCGCTCGTAGAAGCGGCGGGCCCGGGTGTTGCCCTTGACGACCCACAGGTACATGCGCGCGTGCCCGGCGTCGGCGCAGTGCCGGGTCGCCGCCGCGAGGAGGGCCCTGCCCACGCCCCGGCCGATGTGGTCGGGGCGGAGGCAGAGGGCGTACAGCTCGGCGTCCCCGGTGCGGGTGCCACCGTCCCGGTGGGGGCCGAAGGCGACCCAGCCGAGGAGCCCCCCGTCGTCCGCGTCGACGACCAGGTTCCGCACACTCCCGTCGCCGTCCAGCAGCCGGGCACGCTGCCGGTCGGCGTCCGCCGCGACGTCGAGCCCGTCGAGATACGGCTGGGGGACCAGGCCCGTGTAGGCGTACTGCCAGCCGCGTACGCGGATCCCGGCCACGCCACCGCAGTCGTCCGCCGTCATCGGACGCGGGACGATGCCCGCCGGGAAGGCGGGAAGGACCGGGTCGGGGGCGGGAGGCCCCGTCGGCTCACTCATGGGCTCCATGGTGGACCAGGGATCCTGCGGCGCGACACGTGCCCCGCCCCGGCTCCCGTCCCCGACTAACGCCTCTGCTCAGTTTCGGAAGCCGAGCAGGCCGTGCAGGGCCGAGCCGCGGGAGGTGGTGGACGCCGCCTTCGACGTGCGCGGGGCCGGGTCGGGCAGGGGTGCGCAGACCGCGTCGGCCTCGCCGCGGCCGCGCGGCACGGTGCCGTCGGTCAGGTAGGCCGTCAGATGCCCGTCCAGGCAGGCGTTGCCGCTCAGCGTGATGCCGTGGTTGCCGCCGTCCCGCTCCACCACCAGGCTGGAGCCGGCCAGCAGGTGGTGGACCGTCACACCGCCCTGGTACGGGGTGGCCGCGTCGTGGGTGGCCTGGAAGAGCAGCACCGGCGGGAGCTTCGCGTTGACGACGTTCACCGGCCGCTGCGACGCGGTCGGCCAGAACGCGCACGCCGCGTTGTACCAGGCGTTGTTCCACGTCATGAACGGCGCCCGCTCGTACACCTCCCAGTGGTCCTTGCGCCACTGCCGCCAGTCCCGCGGCCAGGACACGTCCCGGCACTCGACCGCCGTGTAGACGCTGTAGCCGTTGTCGCCGGCGGCGTCGACCGCGCCGAAGGTCTCGTACGTCTCGACCAGGGGCTCTGCGTCGCCCTCGTTCACGTACGCGGCGAACGCCTCCGCCAGGTAGGGCCAGTACCCGTTGTAGTAGCCCCCCGGGAGGAAGGTGTCCTCCAGCTCTGCCGCGCCCACCCGGCCGCCGGCCGGCTTCTTCGCCAGGGTCGCGCGCATCTCGTACCACTCGGCCTCGATCCTCTCCGGATCGGTGCCCAGCCGGTATGCGCCGTCGTGCTCGGCGATCCAGGCCATCAGGGCGCGGTGACGGTCGTTGAAGGCGTGGTCCTGGTTCAGGTTGGCCTCGTACCAGACCTCGGTGGGGTCGACGACCGAGTCGAGGACCATGCGCCGCACCCGCTCCGGGAACAGCTTGGCGTACACGGCGCCCAGGTACGTGCCGTAGGAGTAGCCGAAGTAATTGATCCTCCCGGCGCCCAGTGCCTGCCGGATCACGTCCATGTCACGCACCGCGCTGGTGGTGTTCACGTACGGCAGGAGATCCCCGTGCTTCTTGCCGCAGGCGTCCGCGAACGACTTCACGCGCTCGAGGTTGGCCCGCTCCACCGCGGGGGTGCCCGGCACCGGGTTCGGCCGTACCGGGTCGAAGAAGCCCGGCCGGCAGTCGAGGGCCGGCCTGCTCGCGCCCACCCCGCGGGGGTCGAAGCCGATCACGTCGTACTGGGCTGCCACCTCCTTCGGCAGCGAGGCCGCGACGAACCCGGCGAGCGCCAGCCCGCTGCCACCGGGGCCGCCCGGGTTGACCAGCAGGGGGCCCTGGTACTTCTTCGCGGTGTGCGGCACGCGGGACAGCGCGAGGGTGATTTTCCGCCCTTCGGGGCGGGCGTGATCGAGCGGCACTCCGACGGACGCGCACTGCAGCGTCGGATGGTCCTCGGTGCCGCAGTCCTTCCACGCGGGCTTCGCCGCGCGGAACGTGCCGGCACCGCTCGGTGCGGTCGCCCCGGCGGGCAGGGCCGTCAGGCTCCCGGCCATGACGGCGGCGGCACTGCACAGCACCGCTGCGCGTTTCCTCATGGGTCCTCCCAGGACGGAGGTCGGTGAACCGCGGGCTCACGGTCCACGCGGCATCGTCCCGGAATGAGCCGCCGGATGAACGTGTTCTGCCGGCTCTTGACCCGATCGGGGCGTCGGATGCCCTCGAATGCTTCTGAAGAAGTAAGAGCTGGGCCGGACCGGGCACCGGACCCGCGGCGGCCGCCGCGGGTCCGGAGGGCTCGGCCGGATCGGCGGGCCCAGGCGGTGGGGCACCTCCGCGCGGGTGGGGCCGATGCCGTACTCGCGCACCGGGTCGTGTACCTGACGGGTGATCCGGCGGTGGTACCACTTCGGGGCGTAGGCAGCCTCCGCGTACAGCCGCTTGTACCGGCTCACGAGGTACGGATGGCGCTGCCCGAGCCAGGCCGTGAACCACTCACGGGCCCCCGGCCGCAGGTGCAGCACCAGCGGCGTGGCGGAGGTGGCGCCCGCTGCGGCGATCGCCCGCACGGTGGCCCGCACCTGTGCCGGCCGGTCGCGCAGGAACGGGATCACCGCTGCCGTCAGCACTCCGCAGCCGGTCCCGTGCGCGGCGAGCGTCCGCACCCCCCAGCCGGCGCTCCGGGGCCGGTGTGCCCGGCTCCACGGTGCGCCACAGCCCGGTGTCGGCGAAACCGGCGGAGACCGAGATGCCGACGCCGGTGACCCGGGACGCCTGCCACAGCAGCTCCAGGTCGCGCAGGAGCAGCGTGCCCCTGGTGAGGATCGAGAGGGGGTTTGCGTGGTCGCGCAGCGCGGAGAGGGAGGATGCCCGGCATCAGCCGGCAGCGGCCCTCCGCGCGCTGGCAGCAGTCGACGTTCGTGCCGATCGCTATGGGCACGCCCTGCCGACGCCGGGCGGCGAGCTGACGGCGCAGCACCTCGGGCGCGTTCACCTTGACCACCCTCTGGCTGCCGAAGCCGGCGCCCGTGTCGAGGTCCGGATAGCTGTGCGTCCTGCGTGCGAAGCAGTACACGCAGGACCAGCGGCTCGCCGTGGACTGCGCCGGTAGCCCCGGCCGGGATTCTCCCGCGCCAGACGCAGCACGAGAACGCGGATCGAGCGCGGGCCTTGTCCCAGGGCCGGGTAGGTGACGGATTCGCTCTGGTGGCAGGCCACTTGACGTGACTCGGGCACCAGACGGGAACGTGAGCGACGGAGCCTTGTTGAAGCAGGTAGTCCGCCAGGACTGTCTGCTGCCTGTGGAGTTCCGTCGCCGGTACGTCGTTGTGCCCTGCCGCCTGGTCCGAGGACCGTCTCCCGCGTGTTCACGGCGACCGGAGGGGCCATACTGTTCCGGGTCATCTCGTTGGGCCGACCCGGGTCGTGCCGTTCGAACTGGTCGACGCGGTCCTCGAGGAAACCCGTACCGTGCAGCGTCGGTTGCGAGACCTGCCTTCACGGGTCGGTGTGTACTTCCTGCGGGCGATGCGCCTGTTCCCGGAGATCGGCTATCGGCTGGTGTGGCAGAAGCTGACGGCGGGTCTGGTCGGCGTGCCGGTCGCCGAGCCGACCGCGAAGGCCCTGCGTGATCTGCGGCGCAGGGTCGGCAGCGAGCCCATGCGCGGGCTGTGTGAGGGGTTGTCGGGGCCGTTGGCTCAGCCGAGGACGCCCGGGGTGCGGTTCGGCGGGTATCGCACGGTCTCCTTCGACGGCCGGCCGCAGCTCGATCAGGGTCCCGGACACCGACCGCAACCGAGCCTGGCTCGGCTCTCCGGGCCAGGGCGGATACCCCCTTGTGGAGCTGATGACGTTGGTCGAGACCGGAACCAGGGCTCTGACCGGCGCAGTCTTCGGCCCCACCAGCGAGGGCGAGACAGGCCATGCCCGGCGCCCGCTGCACCCGCCGACGCCAGACACACCGGCCTTGTGGGACAAGGGCTTCGACGGCAACGACTTCCTCCCCCAGGCGACCGCCACCGGCGCACCCCCGTCCTCGTCCGCCTGACCGATGGCTCCTACCTGCCGATGATCGGCACCAACCCGGCACGGATCAGCGACGCGCAGATCACCGTGACCTGCGCCGGCCACACGGTACTCACCGCCGCCCACCGGCTGACCACTATGCCGAGTGACGCTCGCCGCTATCCGGCTGCCGCCCTGGTCAGCCTGTATCACCAGCGGTGGGAGCACGAATCGGCATACTGCCCACCCCGCCACACGACCATGGACGGGCGGGTGCTGCGCTCGGGCGATCGCGCCGGCGTCGAGCAGGAGAGGTGGTCGCTGCTGACGCTCTGCCAACTCCTGCGCACAGCGATGGCCGATGCCGCCGAGTCCCGCCCCGGCGCCGACCCGGACCGCTGCGGCTTCGCCACCGCCCCCCCCCAGACCGCCCGTGACCAGGTAATCCAGGCCGCCGTCATCATCGTGGACGCCACCGGCCCGGTCGGCACCATCGGACGCCGCGTCCTGGCCGCACTCCTGCCGTCCCGCCGCCCCCGCGTGAGCACCCGCAAGGTCAAATCGAGGTACCGACGTCACACTTGCCGCGCACCCGTCCATCCCGTGTCTTCCGAGGGATCTGGACGGCCGGGCCCTCGGGCATGACACTGCGTGCAAGGTACGGTTCGGCCGACGGGCCCGAAGCCTCGTCTCAAGGGCACCACCGCCCGGACGACAGGAGCACGGCAGATGACGGAGACACAAGAGGGCTCACGTGGTGAGCGGGTCCACGCCTGGATGCCGGTGGAGATCACCCTGGCCGCGCAGCGGCAGTACGCCCGTCCCTACACGGACGTGGAGGTGTGGGCCGAGTTCACCCATGGCTCAGGGGCGGTGGTACGCCGCCCCGGCTTCTGGGACGGGGGGTCCACCTGGCGGTTCCGGTTCGCCGCACCGTTCGCGGGCGGCCGCTGGACCTGGCGCAGCGTCGCCGACCCGGCCGATCCCGGACTCGACGGGCAGCGGGGAGAGCTGACCGTCGCCGACCACTCTGCTGTCGGCAACCGTTTTCACCGGCACGGTTTCTGGCGGATGTCTCCGCAGGGCCGCAGTCTCGTCCACGCCGACGGAACCCCCGCCGTCCTGGTGGGCGACACCGCGTGGGCGCTGCCCTGGCGGGCCACCGAGGACGCTGTCCGTGTCTACGCCGCCGACCGGCAGGCCAAGGGTTTCAACGCCGTGCTGATGATGAGCGTCCAGCCCGACAGGGACGCACGGGGGCCACGGGACCGCACCGCCGACCACGGTTTCGACGTGGCGTTCGAGGACCTGTCCGAGGGACACCTCAATGAGCTCAACCCCGCGTACTTCCGGTTTCTGGACCGCCTGACGAACATCCTGGCGGAGCACGAACTGGTGCCGGTCCTCCAGCCCGTCTTCCAGGGATGGGGCTGGAAGGGACAGCGGGGCGACTCCGGGGCGGTCGTCCCGCCCGGGGAGTACGCGCGCTACTGCCGCTACCTCGTCGCCCGCTACGGTGCCTCGCCGGCGGTCTGGCTGGTCGGAGCGGACGGCTCCGGCAAGGAGCCGCAGGTCGCGGCCGGCGGCGCGGAGATCGGCCGGTGGGACGCGTACCGGCAGCCCTGCGGCATCCACTACGCGCCGTTCTCCGGTAACCGGGCTTGTCAGGAAGCGGACTGGCTGGACTTCCAGTGGTGCCAGACCGGCCATCGCGGCGAGCACGTGCCCGAGCGGCTGACGGACATGTGGCGCAACACGCCCGCCAAAGCCGTGGCGAACGGGGAGCCCACCTACGAGCGTGGAGGCGTACCGGACAAGGCGGTGGGCTGGTGGCAGGGCCACGAGGCATGGAGCAACCTCTGTGCCGGAGGCACCATGGGCGTGGTCTACGGCGCGGGAAGCCTGTGGCAGTGGCGTCTGCACTCCGGGGAACCGGGGCACCACGCGTACTTCCTGGCCAAGGAGGCGGGCTGGCGCGAGGCGCTGGATTTTGAAGGCTCACGGTACGTCGGACTCGTCGGCCGCATTCTCGACGGCCTGCCCACGACGGACATGCGCCCCGACTGGGAGATCTCCAAGTCCCCGCGCGGCCTGCTGAGTCCCGGGGTGCTGTTCATCGCGTACTGCGAGCGCGGAGGCCGTCTGGGCATCAGGGACCTGACGGGCGCTCAGGTACCCCGCGCGTACCGTGTGATCGACCCCCGCACGGGCGAGACCACCGGCAGGGGCGTGCGCACCGGCGATACGGATGACATCCCCGACGAGGGCGGTGCTCCGAGGGTCTACATCTGCTACGACGGCTGACTCCGCGGCCCGGCGCCGGACACGACGCCGTTGGTCGGTTCGGGCCTTCGCGTGATGTCGGCTCCCAAGACCTGGTTGTGGTCCTGGGAGCCGACGTCGCCGTATGGGGGTGTCGATGCGGCCGGACGGTGCCTGATGAGGTCCCAGTGGGGACGGTGCGGGTGGCGCGGGCGGCCTTCCCGAAGGGGAGGCCGGCGATCCGAATGCGGGATGAGCTGGGTGTTCTCTTCAGCGATGAGCAGTTCGCAGGCTCGTCTCCGGCCCGGCTCCAGAGATCCCCTGCACCAGACAGTGGGACGCCCTCGTGGGACGAGGCCCCCCGGGGTACCACCTGCACGGACACAGCCTGCGGCGGCGACAGCGGGAGCCACCGACTGCCGTGAGTGAGCCCCTGCGCGGCCGGAAACCCGACATCGGTCAGTAACCCGGGTCTTCGAACTTGATGGGGGTACCGCCGACCGCCGGCACCTCGGCACGCGCCGACTGCCCGTCGAACGTCCTGGTCGGGCGGCGCTCCGTGGGGCGGCCGAGGCGCGTCGGCCGACGATCACCCCCACCAACTTCGAAGAGCCAGTAATCCCTCATCGTCGACCGGATATGTGGCCGACTCGCGCCACCGGGATCGTGCGGCGGGTCCGGGCGGACGTGGCACGTCGAGCACATGACCGTACACAGGCATGAGAAGGACATGCGTGATGCCTTGACAAGCCGTGGGGTCGTGGCCCAGCATCACCCACAGAAACAATTCAAGGCTGAATGGATATTCAATGCTGAGGGCAGACGCCTCCGCCGCGGCGCGGTTCCGCGCTGCACGGCAGGCCATTCGGGAGGGCGGACAGGACGAGGTGGCCCGTTCGCTGCAGTCCGTGTCGACCGACATCCGCAGAAGTATCCTTCGCATGATCGACACGGCACAGCTGGGCCACGTCGGGGGCGACATGTCCGTCACGGACATCCTCGTGACTCTGTTCGGCGTCGTGCTGGAGGTCGACCCCGAACAGCCGCAGGCGCCGGACCGCGACCGTTTCATCCTGAGCAAGGGACACTGCGCCGCCGCCCTGTACTCGACTCTGGCCTGGTGCGGCTACTTCCCCGAGTCGGAGCTCCGCTCCTTCATGGCGCCTCTCTCCGCTCTCAACGGCCACCCGGACCGGCGGAAGGTTCCCGGCGTGGAAACCAACACCGGCCCGCTGGGGCACGGTTTTCCAGTGGCGGTGGGCTGCGCGCTCGCCGCGCGACTGCGCGGTTCCACCAGCCGCACGGTGGTGGTGCTGGGGGACGGCGAGATGCAGGAGGGCAGCAACTGGGAAGCGGCCATGACGGCCGGGCACCACGGACTGTCCTCGCTGACCGCGATCGTGGACCGCAACCGGCTGCAGCAGGGCGCCCGGACGGAGGAGACCGTCACCCTCGACCCGCTCGATGCGAAGTGGGCGGCCTTCGGCTGGGAAGTCCGCGTGACCGACGGCCACGATCACACGGCGCTGCTGGAGGCCGTGCGGCCCTCCGTCACGGGCAAGCCCGTGGCCGTGGTGGCCAACACCGTCAAGGGCAAGGGAGTGTCGTTCATGGAGGACCGGGTGGAATGGCATCACAAGGTACCCACGTCCGAGCAGATGCGCGCAGCGGTCGCGGAGCTGTCCCGGTGACACAGACCTCCGCGCCGGTCGCCGTGCCGACCCACGACTGCCGCCAGGTGTTCGCCGAGGAGCTGATCGCCCTCGCACGGGCGGACGAGCGGGTGGTGGTGGTGTGCAACGACTCGGTCGGCTCCAGCAACCTCGTCGGTTTCCGCGATGAGTTCCCCGATCGGCTGATCAACGTGGGGATCGCCGAACAGGATCTCGTAGGCGTCGGCGCGGGCCTCGCCAACGGCGGCCTGATCCCGTTCGTCTCCGCGGCGGGGCCCTTCCTGACCGGCCGCGCGCTGGAACAGATCAAGGCCGACTGCGCCTACAGCGGGCACAAGGTGATCCTGTGCGGCCAGAGCCCCGGCATGGCCTACGGCGAACTGGGCCCCACCCACCATTCCGTGGAGGACCTGTCGTGGCTGCGGGCGATCGCCGATCTTCCGGTGATCGTCCCGACAGACCGTGAGCAGACCCGGGCGGCGATACGGTGGGCCTATGCCTCGGACGGCCCCTGCTACGTGCGCATCCCCCGCTTCAAGGTCCCGGACGTCCTCCCGGTGGACGCGCCCTTCGAGCCGGGCCGCGCGGTGACCCTGCGCGACGGCGGCGACGTCACCGTGGCAGCGATCGGCACGATGGTCTCCAGGGCGCTGGAGGCCGCCGACACCCTGGGGGCCGAGGGGGTCTCGACCCGGGTGATCAACTGCCCGTTCGTCGATCCGCTCGACGAGGAGGCCGTACTCCGCGCCGCAAGGGAGACACGCGGCATCGTGACGGTGGAGGAAGCCACCCTCAGCGGCGGTCTGGGGGCGGCGGTGGCTTCGGTGGTGGGTCAACGGCACCCCGTGCCCCTGCGGTTGCTCGGCGTCAACGGCTTCGCACCCACCGGCGACGCCGCCTTTCTCCTCGAGTACTTCGGTCTCACCGCCGACGGCATCCGCAAGGCCGTCGTGGACGTACTGGGGTCCGCGGGCGTATGAAGGAAGGGCAATCCCACGAGACCGGGCTGCTTCTGGCGATCGACCAGGGAACCTCCGCCACGAAGGCCCTTCTCCTGGACACCGGGGGTTCCGTGGTCGGCACCGCTTCCGCCCCCGTCCAGGCGTCGCATCCCCGCCCCGGATGGGTGGAGCAGTCCCCGGCCGACATCTGGCGCAGTGTGCGCGGGGCAGTGCGCGTCTGCGTGGAACGCGCCCCCCGGGGGCGGATCGCCGGCGTCGGACTCAGTACCCAGCGTGAGTCGGTGATGATGTGGGAGCGGGCCACCGGGACCCCGGTCGGACCGCTCCTGGGGTGGCAGGACCGCCGTACCGCCGACCGGTGCGGCCGTCTGCTCGACGAAGGCGCCGGGCCACGGGTCCGGGCCGTGACCGGGCTGCCGCTGGACCCCATGTTCAGTGCCCTCAAGGCGCAGTGGCTGCTGGACGCGTACGACCCCGACCGGTCGCGCGGCAGACGCGGCGAACTGTGCCTGGGCACGGTCGACTCCTGGCTGCTGTGGCAGCTCACGGGCGGCGCTGCGCACACCGTCGAAGCGGGCAACGCGGCGCGCACGCAACTGCTCGACGTACGCAGCCGTCAGTGGGATCCGGACCTGCTCGCTCTGTTCGGGGTCCCCGCACAGGTGCTTCCGGCCGTCACCCCCTCCATCGGCCCCTTCCCGCCGCTGCGTGGCTTCGCGCCCGTACCGGACGGCACACCGGTCACCGCGGTGCTCGGCGACTCGCACGCCGCCCTGTTCGGACACGGGGTGTTCACACCGGGTCAGGTCAAGGCCACCTACGGCACGGGCTCGTCCATCATGGGACTGGTCGGCGACCCGGTGACGGCCGCGCAGGACGGACGGCTGTGTCTGACCATCGCGTGGGACGACGGCAGCCCCGCCTATGCCGTGGAAGGCAACATCCGCTCCTCCGGCGCCACGCTGAGCTGGCTGGCCCGGCTGGTCGGCCGCACCGAGTCCGAACTCGCCGCGCTCGCCGCCCCGGACGCCGGCGGAGCACATGTGGTGCCCGCGTTCGGCGGACTGGCCGCGCCCTGGTGGGACAACGAGGCGCAGGGCGTCATCAGCGGCCTGTCCTTCGGGACGGACCTTCCGGCGCTGGCCCGCGCGGCGCTGGAGTCCGTAGCCTTCCAGGTCGAGGATGTGATCGCAGCCGTCGAGGAGGTCACCGGTCCCGTCTCGGCGATCCTGGCCGACGGCGGTCCGACCGACAACGCGGCCCTTATGCAGATACAGGCCGACACCTCCCAACGGGTCGTACGGCGCCCCCATGCCCGTGACCTGTCGGCCCTCGGCGCGGCCCACCTCGCCGGGCGCGCTCTCGGGTTGTTCACGGCCGGACAGCCGGCCGACCTGTACCGCGAGAGCGACATTTACAGCCCGCGGCGTGACCCGGGGGACAACCGCGCGCGCATCGCCGCCTGGCACGACGCCGTCCGGCGCGCACGCGCCCGGCCCGGGGGCGGGGGAGGAGCCGGGTGACCCCTCTGGGCGGCACCGAAGCACAGGGCCCTCCGGGCGGCGGGGCCGGCCGGTGGACCACAGCGGCTGGTCACCGGTCCCGACACCGGGCACTGCCCAGCGGACGAGCTCCGCCGCGGGCTCTTCCGGCGCGTCGATGCCGCCGCGGCGCCGACGAGGCGGGTCAGCCGCGACTCACCAAGGCGCGCGCGACCTCCATGTCGGTGATCAGGACGTTGATCCAGCCGCCGAGCGCCGCACCGCGGATCGCGGCGATCTTCTCCACTCCCCCGGCGACGCCGATGCGCCGGTCCACCTCACGGAGCTGCTCGGGAGAGATGCCGATGATGCGGGCATCGAAGTCGGCGTTGACGGGCCGTCCCCCGGCGTCGAAGAAGCGCGTGCAGACATCGCCGACCGCGCCGAGCGTCTCGAGCTGCCGCTGGTCTTCGGGTGCGATGGCGTTGCCGGAACGGCGCAGCAGCGGGGAGGGATCCAACGCGCCGATACCGACCAGCGCCACGGTGAGCCGGGACCACGCCTTCACCACCGCCGCCACCGCCGGCTCCTGCCACAGCAGGTCGCGCAGTTCCCTGCTGCCCACGAGCGCGGCCGACGGCGCGAACACCGGCCGCGCCCCGGTCAGTTCCGCGAGCCGACTGGTGAGACGTGTGGCGTGCAGCTGCACTTCGGGGCTCCCGGATCCGCCGACGATCTGGACGATCTCCTCGGCGACCGGCGTCGTCTTCGCGCCCATGACGTTCACGGATTCCAGCAGGGTGGCGCTCCACGAGGAGATGCCTATGACATCCCCGCCCTTGAGCGTGGCGTCCAGGTAGGTGGCGGTCGCCGCGGCCAGCGCGGGGATGACGGCCGTGCCCGCGCCGTCGGTGTCGACGACGACGGCGTCCCGGAGCCCGTACTGCTCCACCAGGGCGTCCTCGAGCTCGGAGTGGACACCGTCGGGTGAGATCACGACGGTACGGACCACGTCACGGTCCACCGCTTCCTTCAGCAGGCGCGAGACCCGCGGCTGGGACATGCTCAGCTGCGCCGCGATCTCCGGCTGGCGCATGCCCCGCTCGTGGTACATCCGGGCCACTTTCACCAGCAGCCGCAGATGGTCGGCGCTGGGGGTCGAGGTGAGGACCAACGGATTTCCCTTGTCTTCTCGAACTGCGGCAGTCCGGCACCGCGGTCATCAGCGTGCAGTTTATCCGGGCGGCGGGGGAGGCGGCGCGGGCCCCCGCACCGCGCCGCCTCCCCCGCCGCCGGAGGTCTAGGAGATCTCCGCGAAGTTCTTGATCCGGTCGGCATTCTCCTTCGTCACCAGCACGCAGTCGATCGATTGCTTCTCCGGCTGACCGGTCTTGCCGGTCTTGATGTACTGGTCGGCCTGGACCACCGCCCTCTCGGCTCCCAGGGCGGCCGGCTGGAGGGCGGTGGCGGCCATGTTCCCGGCCTTGATCTGGGCGACGGCATCCGGGCTGCCGTCGAAGCCCACCACGACGACATCGGACTTGCGCGCGGACTTCAGTGCCGCGACCACCCCGAGCGCCATCGTGTCATTTCCAGCGATCACACCCTGGATGTCGGGGTTGCGCTGGATGATCGTCTCCATCTTGCGGAACGCCTCCTGCTGGTCCCAGTCGGCGGTCTGCTGCGCCACCCTCTTCATGTCCGGGTACTGGGAGATGACGTCCGCGAACCCCTTCGACCGGACGCCCGCATTGGTGTCGGACTCCTTTCCGGTGAGTTCGACGTAGTTGCCCTTCTCCTTCATCGCCTTCACGAACTCCTGGGCAGCAATCTGCGCACCCTGCGAGTTGTTCGAGACGATCTGCGCCTTGGCCACACCGGTCTTGTTGATCTCGCGGTCGATCAGAAACACCGGAATGCCCGCATCCGTCGCTTTCTGTACCGCCCCGATCGAAGCGTCGGCACCGGCGTTGTCGAGGATGATGGCAGCCGCCTTGCGGGAGATGGCCGCGTCGATCAGCTCGCTCTGCTTGTTCGGGTCGTCTCCGTGCGAGGCAACGGAAGTCCGGTAGCCCAGGCTTTCCGCCTTCTGCCGCGCGGCGTCACCCTCCGCCTTGAAGAACGGGTTGTCCGGCGAGGGGGTGATGATGGCCATCAGGTTGTTCTTCGCCTCGCCCTCCGCCTGCGGCTTGTCCGCCCCGTCGGATGAGCCGCAGGCGGACAGCGTCAGAGCCAGGACACTGAACAGTGCGGCGGCGGTCGTGCGGAAGGCGGGTGTTCTGAGAGGGGACACGGGGACCTCCTGTGGGTTTGTCCAGAGCGAGGCGAACGGTCCCGAAGCGGGATACGTGCCTCGCCCGGCTGGGTAGGACAGCCGGCCGTGGTGGCCGGATGCAGGTTCAGGTGCCGGAGCCGACCTTGACTGGTTCGTTTCCGGACGGCTCGACGGCGACGGCTGCCGTGGAGGCCGCGACGCCGCGCTTCTTGAAGCGCTGCTGGCTCTGGTCGAGAATGACCGCGACGATGATCACGGCGCCCTTGATCAGGGTCTGCCAGAAGGTGGAGACACCCACGATCACCAGACCGTCGGCGAGGAAGCCGATGACGAACGCGCCGACGAGGGTGCCGCGGACGGTGCCGCGGCCTCCGGTCAGCGCGGCTCCGCCGATGACGACGGCCGCGATGGCGTTCAGTTCGAAACTCTCACCGGCCTGCGGGGCCGCCGATGTCAGCTCCGAGGCGATGATCACGCCGGCCAGGGCGGCGAACGCTCCCGCGACCATGTAGGCGGTCGTCTTCACGCGCCGCACCGGGACGCCGGTCAGTTCCGCGGCGCGCTCGTTGCCTCCGGTGGCGTAGAGCCAGCGCCCGTACGGCGTCGAGCGCAGTACGACCGCCACCAGGGCGGCGAGGACAATCATGATCCACACGGGGACCGGCAGCCAGAGGGGGCGGCCGGAGCCGATCCATCCGAAGCCGGTGTTGTGCGTCCCTGGGTCGCCCCCGAGATCCGGGTACGTCGTACCGCCGGATATCAGAAGAGCGGCACCACGGGCCACGTACATCATGCCGAGCGTGGCGATGAAGGGGGCAACGTTCATCCGGGTGACCAGGAGACCGTTCACCAGGCCCACCAGAGTGCCCGCCGCCATGCACAGGACCACCACGGCCCACACCTGCGGGTAGGCGACGAAGTCCCCGATACCGACGCCCCTGAGCAGTTCGCCCGCGATGACTCCGGACAGTCCGACGGTGGAGCCGACCGACAGATCGATGCCGCCCTTGAGGATGACGAGCAGCATGCCCAGGGCCAGGACCGCGTTGATGGACACGTGCTTGGTCATCGTGATCACGTTGTCGGCGGTGAGGAAGGAGTCGGAGAGCAGACTGAAGACGAGGATGAGGACGCCCAGGGCGATGAACGCGCGCAGTTCGAAGACCGAGTCGAGTGCCTTCATCCGCCTGGCCTGCACGGCGGCTCGGCGACGTTGAGCCTCGATGGCCGCGTGGTCGTCTGTCGGGGTGTCAGTCATCGCTTGCCTTCTCCGTGGTGTCGGCACCGTCGGCGAGACTCATCAGCCGGTCGCGGGTCACCTCGCCGGCGCGCAGGTCGGCCACCAGCCGGCCGCGCACCAGGACGAGGAGGCGGTCGGGGATGTGCAGCGCCTCTTCTGCCTCGGACGTGGTGAACAGGACGGCCAGGCCGCGCTCGGCCTGCCGTGACATCAGTGCGAAGACGTCCGCCTTCGCGCCGACGTCGACTCCGCGTGACGGTTCGTCGAGCAGCAGCACCCGGGGGCCGGTCATCAGCATCTTGCCGATGACCACCTTCTGCTGGTTGCCACCGCTCAGCGAGCCGATGGGGGCGTCGGGCCCGGATGTCTTGACGGTCACGTCAGCGATCATGGAATCGATGCCGGAACGTTCCTCGCGGCGGTCGACCACCAGTCGTCGCACGAACCCGGTCAGCGCGGCCAGGGACAGGTTCTGCCCCACGGTCATGGTCTGCACGAGGCCGTCACGCTGGCGGTCCTCCGGCACGAGGGCCAGTCCCGCGCGGATGCGGCCGCGCACCGGGCCAGTCACCGGCCTGCCGTGCAGACGCGCCGTGCCCGAGGCGGCCGGGATGCGGCCGGCCAGGCATTCCAGGAGTTCGGTACGGCCGCTGCCCATCAGGCCGAAGATGCCGACCGTCTCGCCCGCGCGCACGCTGAACGAGACCTGGTCCACGGCGAGCCGGTCCGGGCTCCCCGGGTCGGCGACGGAGAGTTCCAGAGCCTCCAGCGCCACCGCACCGGTATGCGTCCCGCGGCCGGGGAACAGCCCTTCCTGCTCGCGGCCGACCATCGTGCGGACCACCCAGGCCAGGTCCACGTCCTCGGCCCTGGCGGTGGCCACCATGGAGCCGTCCCGCAGAACGGCCACGTCGTCGGCGATGTCGAGGGCTTCCTCCAGGTGGTGAGAGATGTAGACGACGGCGACCCCCTGTGCCGTCAGGTCACGGATGACCTTGAACAGGACCTCGACCTCGGGAGTGCTCAGGGCCGAGGTCGGCTCGTCCATGATCAGGACCCGGGCGTTCTGCAGCAGCGCCCGGGCGATCTCGACCAGCTGCTGCTGTCCCAGGCGGAGTTCCCCGACCCGCGTGGCCGGGTCGATCGTGCCGTCCAAGCGCCGCAGCACTTTCCGGGCCAGATCCCGCTGCCCCCCGTTGTCGACGAGTCCGCGCCGGGTGCGTTCCCGTCCCAGGAAGAGGTTGTCCTCGATACTCAGGTTCGCGCACAGGCTCAATTCCTGGTGAATGATCGAGATGCCCCGGTCGGCGGCGTCCCGGGCGCTGCCGAACCGGACCACTGAACCGTCGAGCTCGATCAGCCCGGTGGTCGGCGGCTCGACGGCGCTGAGGATCTTCATCAGCGTGGACTTACCCGCCCCGTTCTCTCCGAACAGAACCGTGACGCGGCCGGGGGCGACGTCCAGGGACACCCCCCTGAGGGCGTGGGTGCCGCCGTAGACCTTGGTGATCTCGACCGCCCGCAGCACCGGCTCGTCATGTGCGTCCACGGCAGCGGGCGGCGTCATGACGACGCCTCGACAGACACGGGGGTCACGGTCAGGACATCGCCGGTCAGCGGCGTCATCGCACCCACGACCGTGATCTTCTGGCCGTCCAGCGAACCGGGCCGGAGACCGGCCAGTACCTCGCTCTTCAGCTGGTTGTTCAGTGCGGTACCCGCATCCGCGTATTCCACCTGGTTGGTGAACTGGCCGAATGTGATGAAGCCTGTCGCATCCCGCAGGGCGGCGCCGTTGACGGCGGGTCCGACCTGGACACTGACACGGGCCTTCCCGGTTCCCGGCACCGTGACGGGGAGCAGGCCGCCGCGCACCGCGCCGGCGGTTCCGGTCAGCCTGACGGCGTAGCTGTACGGGCCGGTTCCCTCACGCGTGCCGTAGCGGGCCCCTGCGGCGTCGCTGTCGGCGGCGATCGCACGCTGCAGCGTGACGATGTCGACCGCGCGCTTCTCGATGGCCGACACGGCCTTGGGGTAGGTGGCGGCCCCGTACTCCTCCGCGTCGAACTTCGCCGGCCCTCCGGCGGCGGATGAGTCTGCCGAACGGTATGTGGTCGTGGCCGCGATCGCTGTGACCAGCAGCACGAGCGCGATGAGGCTGCCGCGGCCGAGTGTGAGCCATCGGCCGCGCCCGGCGTTCCGGCCGTCATGCGAATCCTGGACAGTTATCACGACAACCCTCTTGTTCTCGCGTACGCCGACCCATGGATGCGGCCGGTGGTGAATCCCTGTTGCAGTGCGCATTGCCGTGCGAACCGCAGTCGCCGCCTCGATCGGTAACTGGTCCGGCGACCCCACTCCCGGAGCCCCTGCTGGGCTCCGGGCCCGTCCCGCTCAGCCCGCGTGCCGGTCAGGCGGTTTCACTCTCGGCCAGCGCGCGGTACAGGGCCCGCTTGGCGATGCTCTGAGCGGCGAGGGCGTCCTGGCGTGACTGCGCGGAGGCCAGTTCCTCGTGGTCGAGATAGGCCAGTGCCCGGTGGAAGGCCCGCATGGTGCGGATGCCGGTCCGGGCCGCCTCCACGGGGTTCTCCCGGAACGGGAATTGGTCGAGCTGCCAGACTCCGTCCCAGTTCGCGTCCCGGAGAGCGAAGAAGAACTCGAAGGTCTCCAGCAGGTGCACCGAACCGACGACCATGTCATCGTCCCAGCCGCGGAAGTTGTCGTTCACGTCGATCGCGAACAGCTTGTCCCGCCTGATGGCCATGCGCGCGGCCTCGGCCGGTGTTTCGCCGCCGTACAGGGAGTGGCCGAAGTCCAGCAGGACCCCGACGTTGTCCGCATCCATGTCCTCGATCGCCAGCAGTGTGCGGGCGAGGGAGGAGAACACCATCCGGTTGCGCGGCTCCCGGGGCTTGTACTCGATGGCGAACCGCATGTCCGGGAACTGCTGGGCGAGCTCCCGTACAGCGCCGACCGACTTGTCCCACAGATCCGTGTAGTCCGCCTGGAACGGGTAGTCGTAGCCGTCCTGGCCGGGCCACAGCTTGACGTAGTCGACGCCCAGCTCCCGGCCCACCTCGGCGCTCGCGGCGACCAGCTCGATGGCGTCGCGCCGGACCGCGGGGTCGGGGTGGGTGAACCCGCCCCTGGCGAACTTTCCGGTGTAGATCTCGGGCGTCACCGCGATCGCGCTCAGCCCTTCCCGCGCCAAGGCCGCCCTTACCTCTGCCGTGGAGATGCCTCCCGGGGGAAACGGCCAGTTCAGGTCGACGACGGAGAGGTTCCCGACCCTGCCGGCGAGTTCGATCGCGTCGAGCACCGTTCGCGGTTCGCCGTACCCGTCGGTGGCGTACCGGTCCACGTAGGTGGCGAAGTGCCAGATCCCTGCACCGTAGGTGGGCTCAGCCGAGTCACTCTGCATTTTTATGCGCCACCGATCAGACATGCGGCGATGTTAAGTGGGGGTGACAGGGGTGTCAATCACTCCGGCAGCGGAACCTGTGCGGCCGGTCTGCATCAGCACGCCGTGTGGTGCGGCGAAGCCGGACCGGTACCTCCCGGATGCAGATTCCCACGGTGTCCCCACCGTGGGAACTCCTTGCTTCCGGCAGGTGAAAACGCCTGGAGGCGCTGCCTCGGGACAGCGCCTCCGGGGTGTGCCGCAACGCTGCCGGCACATCGTGATCACACCGCGATCGGTGTCAGTTCACGTTGATGACCACGCGACGGTAGGAATAGAGGTTGGGGGATCCGTTGTCGCGCAGTGTCAGGACTATGTGGAGGGTCTTGCCGCCGGCATTGGAGGGGACGTGCACCGTCGGAGCCGCGGACGTGCTGTTCTCGATGGTGACAGCGCCATTGTGCGAGCTGGGCTCATCGTAGAAACTCCACGAGTACGCCAGCGCATTACGATCGGGATCGCTCGAACCGGCCGCGCTGAGACTGACCCGGGAGCCGGCCATGGCGGAGATCTCCAGGACTTCCTTGGTCGTGTCACCTTCGACCACGGCGACCGGGTGGTGGTTCGCACCGGAATAGCTTCCGGAGGTGGCCCAGTCCATCCGGGCGGCGAAGTCGTTGTGAATGCCGGAGCTCCAGCGGTTTATCGAACTGCCGCCCTCCGAGGCGTCGCTGTACATGCGGTAGGGGTCGAAGGACGGCTCATTGCCGAGCCTGCCACTGCATGACATGCCTCGCACACCGGCCTTTTCCCCGGGGTCGAGACGGCCGCCCCAACTGCCCCAGTCCACATGTTCGGTGTCGGTGAGGCCGTTGGGCATCTGGTACAGGAAAGCCGGGGTGTCCCCTTCGGTCGCGTATTTCCGGTCGGGGTACTGGGCGCCCAGCGGGCCGTGGTTCTGGACGTTCGAATCCAGCCAGCTGTCGGAGGGCTGCCAGCTGTAGACCATGTCCTTCGCACGGATGTAGAGCAGATCAGGGAAGTTCTTCGTCATCCACGCGCCGGCGTCGTCCTGGCCCAGGATGTCGTACACCCGCAGCTTGCTCACGAACCGGTCCACCTCGGCGGGGGACCGCGTGTTCTTCACCTTCCACAGTGCCTGCGCCAGCGTGTTGCCGCCGCCCCAGACGTTGACCCAGACCGGGCGCGGATCATCCCTGTCCACCGCCGCAATGATCAGTGCCGAACCGGCGCTGTCCTTGCCGGCACCCACGTCGGCCATGCCGTAGCCGGCCTGACCGAGCTTCGAGACGGACTGCAGGTACGCGAGGCTCGGGTAACCCTCCGCGTGCTTCTGGAGATTGCTGAGCACTTGGCCGTACGCGTTGAGCCTGGGGTTCAACAAGTTGGCCATGTTGCTTGCGCTCTGGGTGGGCTTCCAGCAACTGGTCGTCCCGATCAGACCCTCGAGATCGACCTCATTGGAGGTCACCAGCATGCGGACCAGGGACTGCAGGTCGTCGGGGTCGGCACCGAGGTCGGTCATGTTGATCACCCGCGGCTTGGCCGTGGCTGCGGCCGTCCGTACGGTGACTGTCCTGGCCAGGGTGTTGGTACGGCCGCTGTCGTCGGTGACGGTGACCGCGACGGTGTAGGTGCCCTCGGCGTCGTACTCATGGGTGGCGACCTTGCCGGTAGCGGTGGCGCCGTCGCCGAAGTCGATGTGGTGGCTGGTGATCGTGCCGTCCGGGTCGAAGGAGGCCGACGCGTCGACGGTGACCGTGTCACCGGGTTCCGGGTTCCTCGGCGTCACGGTGAAGGAGGCAACCGGATCGCCGGGGTTCTCCACCGGGGTCACCTTGATCGCATTGACCTTGGCGTTCTCGACGTTGGACACGAACTGCAGGTTGAGGGTCCCGTCGCCGACCGTGACGTCGGTCCGGGTCGCGTACGCGGTATTGGATCCGGCCTCGGCGTAGATGTCGAGGTCACTGATCTGCTCCTCGCCCTCCATCAGCACGTCGAAGCTCCTCGCCCCGGCCGCGGTGTGGTACACCTCGGCGAAGTAGAGCGTCACCGCGTAGTGCCCGTTGTCGACCGGGGCCGCGTACGTGAAATCGCCGTAGCGTTCACTCTGGAACAGCGTGTCGTCAGTGGTCCCGGCGATCGCGACGTCCTTGGAGTACGTCGATCCACCCGAGAAGCCGGTGTCCGCGGCGTAAGCGGTTCCGTCCGAGCCGGTGAACGCACCGCCACCCGGGTTCACCGCCCACACCGCCCCTCCCGGCGGAGGCGAAAGCGTCCCGGCGAACTGCAGCCAGTCGACGTTCACGTTGCCGCCGACGAAGACCAGCCTCACATCTTTGACACCGCTCTGCTTCGGCAGCGTCAGCGACTTGGTCTGGTAGGCGTTGTAGCCCCCCGTGTTGCCCACGGTCAGAGTGCCGACGTTCGCCCCGCCCACCCACACCTGGATCTCCGTGTCGCCGCCGCCGTTGGCGACACTCAACCGGACCTCGTCCGTGGCCGCGTGCAGGTCCACACTGTCGTACTGCACCCAGGCGTTGGCCTTGACGTGACACAGGGCCCCGCCGCACACCTGGAGCGAACCACCGGAACTGTCGTGGCCCTCCGCCTCGATCCGAGCCCAGCCGTCGCTGCCCGCAGCGGACGCCGACGGGGCGCCCAACGACAGGAGCAGCACCGTTGCGAGCAAGCCGGCGCATAAGGCCAGCAAGCGCTCATGCATCGTTCTGGACATACACTCACTCCTTTCCCTTGTGTCGCGTTTACGTGTACTCCGAAGGGCACGCCCGACGTGAAGATCCGCGCGTGGCCGACCGACACCGCCCCGCCACCCGCCACCGCGAACCCCGGGGACGGAACCCCTCGTCACGGGCCACACCCGAGAGCCTCGGCCGGCTACGCCGACCGTCACGAGCTGAATGAATATTCAGAATCGCTTAAATGTGCACTCCTGAATCAGATGTACTGGACGGGTAGGGGAGCGTCAACCCCGCGTAACCGCCCAGGGGCCGAGAGGAGACTCGATTCCGCGCAGGGCCGACGCGCCCACTGCTGGTGAAACCGGGCCCCGCAGGGCTGACCCCGGGGGCCGTCGCCCGCGAGGGCGGACCTGCCGTCGCCGAGGTGGAGGCCGTCTTTGAGGTTCCCCTGCCGGCCGGGCAGCTTCATGCCGGGACGGGTGATCCCGGAGGAAACGGGTACGTCGCCCCGCTCGAAACGAGATCCCTGCTCAGGCGGAACCTCGTCCCGGCAGCGTAAACACCCGCTGTCCAGTTCGCGGGGAACTTCAGCGCGGCGGTGTCCACGTGGAACCAGCGCCGTGACGATCGCCCGGCTCTACCTCGGAGACGAGGGGTGACGTGGCGTTCGGCTCGTTGGGCGGTCCGACGACGGCCGGATCACAGGCTTCATTCGGCCAGCACATCGCGTGCGGAGGTGTCCTGGGCGACTGGCGCGTTCCTCGAGGTGTGGCTGCTGCTGCGTCGGTCACGGGCGCTTCGCTGTGCGGTCGCGCAGCAGCAGCCACTGACTCGCGTCGGTGCCGCCTGAGCGCGCTGCCGGTCCATGCAGCAGCACGGCGTAAGCCGTCCTCTCCGCCTTGCTCGGGGCGGCATACTGGCCTGGCGCCTCCGGGGTCGGGAATGACCTCGTCATGCCTTTCCAGGCCTTGTCCGCGTTCGGAGTGCTGAGCATCGGCCCTCCCGGGCTCAATAGGGTCATGAAGTGACGTACGCGCATGCGTGTGTGCATCCCCGGTAGGGGTTCACGGTCCACTCGAAGGGCATGCGGGAGGCCCCGGGCGCCCGGTTCCGGATCTCGTGGAAGGTGCTTCCGGCGAACTCCGGCGTGTCGAAGGTGCGGGTGGTCACCGCCTCCGCGCCGAACAGCGCGGCGTCGGCCCGGCTGTGTCCGGAGTCCGGGTTGAGGTTCTCCCAGCGCATGACGCCTCCTCGGTAGCACTGGCCCACACAATAGAACAGATGTTCCCTTGATCGTGCGAACGACAGTTTCGGTCGCACTCCCGATCACTTCCGGACCCCCGATTTGGGGGGCCGGGCGAGGGGGTGGTTGGCTTGCCCCGCCACCCCCGAGAACCCATGTCCTGGAGGAAAACGATGGCGCAGGTCGAGGCCACTACGGAGCGGGTCGTCGCGGCGGACGCGGAGACGGTGTTCGACGCCCTCGCCGACTACAGCGGCACGCGCGCGAAGCTGATGCCCGAGCAGTACAGCGAGTACGAGGTCCGCGAGGGCGGCGACGGCGAGGGCAGCCTCGTCCACTGGAAGCTCCAGGCCACCAGCAAGCGCGTCCGTGACTGCCTCCTGGAGGTCACCGAGCCGAGCGACGGCGAACTGGTCGAGAAGGACCGCAACTCGTCCATGGTCACCACCTGGCGCGTCACCCCGGCCGGGGAGGGGAAGTCCCGGGTCGTCGTGACCACCACCTGGACCGGCGCGGGGGGCATCGGCGGCTTCTTCGAGAAGACCTTCGCCCCCAAGGGGCTCGCCCGCATCCACGACGCGCTGCTGGCCAGGCTCGCCGTCGAGGTCGAGAAGTAGACCGGTGCGGTGAGGGGAGGGGGCCGGCGGTGCCGTGAGGCGGCCGGCCCCCTCACGGCGTGGGTCACGCGAGGTGAGGAGGAATCCGGAACGGACATCCGTGCGGTGGAGCGCACTCCGGTGCGAACAACGGCGGTCAATTCACGTATTGCCACCCATCGCGACAAGCCGTGCCCGTACGGTGGTGGAGCGGTACAGATCTTGGGATCCGTGGGGAGAGAGGGTCTGGGCCATGGACCATGGCACCAAGCGGGACGCGCCGGCCGGCCATGGAGCCGAGGGCGGCACGGCGGCCGGGGGCTTCGGTGCCGGCCGGATCCCGCTGGCTGTCGTCGTCGTGGACCGCGTCGGGCTGGTTTCGCACTGGAGTACGGGCGCGCGGCGCCTGTTCGGGCTCCCGAAGGAGGACGCCCTCGGCCGGCCGGCCGTCGATCTGCTGCCGGTCTCCGGCGCCCTCCCCGAGGACGAGGGGGAACGGGGAGCCGGGTGGCACGGCGCGTACACGTCGTACGCGGACCACGACGGTCTCGGCCCCGGTCTCGAATCCTTCCTCGACCGGGGCCTTTCCTATCCGGCCGCGGGCCGTGCCCGCCTCACCGCCCCTGCCCCCGAGTCCGCCGCAGAGCCCGGGGCCGGCCGCGTCGACGTGCTGTGGTGGGCCTACCCGCTGGTCGGTCCCGGCAGCGAGCGGCTGCTGGTGCTCGCCGCCGACGCGGACGCGCTGCAGGGCGACGGGGCAGAGGCGTTCGAGCGGGTCGCCCCCGGATTCGCCCTGCACACCGACTTCCCCGGCTCAGCGGACCTGGCCCGCCGGCTCCCCGAGATCCTGCCCAGCATGAGCGTCGGGGAGAGTGCCCGCATCGTCGCCCAGATTCTTGAACTGGGTTACCCCATAATGGAGTTCAGCCGGAGCGAGCAGGTTCCCGTCACCCCCGACTGGGGCGTGCCCCGCCGTGCCGGGCGCGAGGCGCGCCGGGAACGGGCCGCCCGCGCCCGCGCGGCCGGCGAACCCGTGCCCGACGACCTGCGCGACGAGGCCGAGGACCTCGAGTACGCCGCCGTCCGCGAGCACCTGGAGTTCCTCAACGAGGTCAGCTCCCGGATCGGCACCTCCCTGGACCTCTCCCGCACCGTCGTCGAGGTCGGCAAGGCCGTCGTACCCCGCTTCACCGACGTCGCCGGCACCTATCTGCGCGAACAGGTCGTCGCCGGTGAAGGCTTCGACGCGGGTGTGCCCGACACCACCACCATGTGGCACCGGGTCGCCCTCGAGCACACCGACGAGCCCGGTCGCTGGGACGACGTCGTGCCCGTCGGCGAGGCCATGCCCTTCCCGGCCCACACCCCGTTCTTCCGGTGCATGACCACCGGTGAGCCCGTGCTCGTGCCGCGCATCAGCGAACAGATGGGGCATGCCGTCGCCTCGCAGTTCGAAAAGCGTGACATCCGCCCGCTGATCACCGGCCGTTCGATGCTCGTCGTGCCGCTGAAGGCGCGTCAGGTGGTCCTCGGCTTCATGATTCTGCTGCGCCACCCGAGCCGGCAGGCCTTCAACGACATGGACCGCGTCACCGGCGCCGAACTCGCCGCCCGCGCGGGCCTGGTGCTCGACAACGCGCGCATGTACACCTACCAGGAGAACGTCGCCGAGACGCTCCAGGACAGCATGCTCCCGCACATCCCGCCGCGCATGGCGGGCTGCGACATCGCCACCCGCTATCTGCCGGGCACGCTGCTCGGCCGGGTCGGCGGCGACTGGTTCGACTCGGTGAAACTGCCCGGCGCCCGAACCGCCTTCGTCGTCGGCGACGTCATGGGCCACGGCCTCAACTCCGCCGCTATGATGGGGCAGTTACGTACCGCAGTGCAGACCATGGCGGGGCTCGACCTGCCTCCCGCGCAGTTGCTGCGAAACCTCGACGACCTCGCCCAGCGACTCGGCGACACCCACCTGGCGACCTGCCTGTACGCCGTCTACGACCCCATCGCGAGCGAACTCCGCCTCGCCAACGCCGGCCACATCCCGCCCGTCCTGGTCCGTGCGGCGGACGGCCGCAGCGAACTGCTGGACCTGCCCACCGGCGCCCCGATCGGCGTCGGCGGCGTGCCGTTCGAGTCCGTGCGCGTGCGGGTGGAGCCGGGGGACCGGCTGGTGATGTGCACCGACGGACTGGTCGAGATGCGCGGCGAGGACATCGGTGTCGGCCTCGCCACCCTGTGCGAGTCGGCGGCCCACCCGGCCGCGTCCATGGACGACGCCTGCGACACCATCATCCGTGCCCTCGCTGCGACATTTTCAGAAGCGGGGGGCGGCGGACGCAAGGACGACGTGGCCCTGCTGATGGCACGCCTGAGCGGCATCGAGCAGGGCCACGTAGCCGAGTGGCGGCTCGTCCCCGACCCGTCGGAGGTCCCCCGGGTCCGCGCCATGGTCCGTGAACAGCTCCACGAGTGGGGCCTTGCGAAGCAGGCCGACAACGCCGAACTGATGGTCGGCGAACTCGTCACCAACGCCGTGCGGCACGCCCACGCCCGGCCCGTGGCGCTGCGCCTGGTCCGCGGCGACACCCTGCTGTGCGAGGTCGAGGACGACGACCACGAACTGCCCACCCTCCTCAGCGCCGGACCGACGGACGAGGCCGGCCGCGGGCTGCGGGTGGTCAGCAGGCTCGCACGGGAGTGGGGCACCAGCCGGACCGGGTCCGGCAAGAGCGTCTGGTTCGAACTGACGCTGCCGCGCCGTTGATCCGGCACACTCCCCGTCCCGCACCTCGGCTCTCCGGTCTCACCGCTCACCCGACGCGAGCGGGTCCACGCGACGCGAACAAGGGCGCACTCGAGACGAACGGGGGCTCACCCGAGGCGAACGAGGCGTGAAGGAACGCGCCGTGTCCTTGTCGGCGCGCCCCGGCGCGCGATACACCGTACTGGCCCGCCACACGGGCGGATTCGCTTCACACCCTGGGGAGTTGGGCATGAGCGTGACCAGTCGGTACCGGGAGGCGTGGGAGGGCTTCTGGCGCGAGGCGCCGGACGGGCAGGGGAGAGTGCTCTGGGACGCGGAACCCACCCTGACCGTGGCCCGCCACCTGGCCCTGTTCGAACCGTATCTGTCCGATCCCGGTCTGCCCCTGGTCGACCTGGGCTGCGGCAACGGCACCCAGACCCGCTTCCTCGCGGACCGCTTCCCGCATGTCGTCGGCGCCGACCTGTCCGCCGCCGCCCTGGACCACGCCCGGCGTGCCGACGCGGCCGGCCGGGCCGCCTACCGGCAACTGGACGCCGCGGGCAAGGGTGGGGCGCAGGACCTGCACGCGGAACTCGGCGACGTCAACGTCTATGTGCGGGGCGTGCTGCACCAGTGCGAGGCCGACGACCGGCAGTCCCTGGCGGACGGCGTCGCCACCCTGATCGGCGACCGCGGCCGTGCGTTCCTCGTCGAGCCCTCCGAGGCAGCCGGGCCGTTGCTGCAGAGCCTCACGGCATCGCCCGCCGGGCCGCCGCCCAAGGTGGTGGCGGTCTTCCGGCACGGCATAGCCCCCGTCGAGGTGGCCGACGACGCTGTGCCGGAGTTCCTGGCTGCGGCCGGGCTGACCCTGCTGGCGAGCGGCACCGCGCCCCTCACCACGACGGAGTACGCGCCCGACGGCTCCCGTATCGAACTGCCGTCCGCCTGGTATGTGACCGGGCGCGCCGGATGACCCGGGGCGCGGCACAGGGCATGCAGGCATAGGCGCTGGAGACATAAGGGCCGGTGGGAGGCGGTTCCGTGCGTTCTGTACCGTCATTGGTCCGGGCCGGTGGGAGTTTTCCACAGGTCTGGCAGAGCTTTGGCGGCACGACGTAGCGTGAGGCGCATGAAGATCCTCATCAGCGCCGACATGGAGGGCGCCACCGGTGTCACCTGGCCGGCCGACGTGCTGCCGGGCACCCCTCAGTGGGAGCGCTGCCGGTCCATGTTCACCTCCGATGTCGACGCCGCCGTGCGCGGTTTCTTCGACGGCGGTGCCGACGAGGTGCTGATCAACGAGGCGCACTGGAGCATGCGCAATCTCCTGCTGGAGCGGCTCGACGAGCGGGCCGAGATGCTCACCGGGAGGCACAAGTCCCTGTCCATGGTCGAAGGCGTGCAGCACGGAGACGTGGACGGCATCGCGTTCGTCGGCTACCACGCGGGCGCCGGCATGGAGGGCGTCCTCGCCCACACCTTCCTCGCCAACTCCGTCACCGGCGTGTGGCTGAACGGCGAACGGGCGAGCGAGGGCCTGCTCAACGCGGCCGTCGTCGCCGAGTACGGAGTGCCGGTCGTCCTGGTGACCGGTGACGACGTGGCCTGCGAGGACGCACTCGGCTACGCGCCCGGGGCGCTGAAGGTCGCGGTCAAGGACCACGTGTCGCGGTACGCGGCCGTGTGCCGGACGCCCGCCCGGACGGCCTCCGACATCCGCGCGGCGGCCAAGGACGCCGCCGCGCTCGCGGTGCGCCACGAGCCGGTGGCCAAGAGCCCCTTCACCGTCGTGGTGGAGTTCGACGCAGAGCATCTGGCCATGGCCGCCACCGTCGTGCCGGGCGTGGCCCGGACCGGCGAGCGGAAAGTGGCGTACACCAGCGGAACCATGTACGACGGGATCCGCACCTTCAAGGCGGTCACCACGATCGCCTCGGCCGCGGTGGAGGAGCAGTATGGCTGACGAACGCGCCCTGGACGAGGTCGTGACCTTCACGTCCGACCTCATCAGGATCGACACCACGAACCGGGGCGGCGGTGACTGCCGGGAGCGGCCCGCCGCCGAGTACGCGGCGGAGCGGCTGGCCGGAGCGGGCCTGGAACCGGTGCTGCTCGAGCGCACCCCCGGCCGGACCAACGTCGTCGCGCGCCTCGTGGGCACCGACCCGACGGCCGACGCGCTCCTCGTCCACGGCCACCTCGACGTCGTACCGGCCGAGGCCGCCGACTGGAGCGTGCACCCGTTCTCCGGCGAGGTGCGCGACGGGGTGGTCTGGGGGCGCGGCGCCGTCGACATGAAGAACATGGACGCGATGGTCCTCGCCGTGGTGCGGGCCTGGGCCCGCCAGGGAGTGCGGCCCCGGCGCGACATCGTGATCGCCTTCACCGCCGACGAGGAGGCCAGCGCCGAGGACGGCTCCGGCTTCCTCGCCGACCGGCACCCGCAACTCTTCGAGGGCTGCACCGAGGGCGTCAGCGAGTCGGGCGCCTACACCGTCCACGACGGCGCCGGCCGGCAGCTCTACCCGATCGCCGCCGGGGAGCGCGGCACGGCCTGGCTCAAGCTCACCGCGCGCGGGCGGGCCGGCCACGGCTCCAAGGTCAACCGGGACAACGCGGTGACCCGCCTCGCCGCCGCCGTCACCCGCATCGGCGAGCACGAGTGGCCGCTGCGCCTCACCCCGACCGTCCGCGCGGCACTCACCGAACTCGCCGCCCTCTACGGCGTCGACCCCGACCTGTCCGATGTGGACACGCTGCTCACCAAGCTGGGCCCGGCCGCGAAACTCGTCGAGCACACGGTCCGCAACAGCAGCAACCCGACGATGCTGGACGCCGGCTACAAGGTCAACGTGATCCCCGGCCAGGCCGAGGCGTACATCGACGGACGGATCCTGCCCGGTGGCGAGGACGATTTCCGCGCCACCCTGGACCGGCTCACCGGGCCCGACGTGGACTGGGAGTTCCACCATCGCGAGCCGGCCCTCCAGTCGCCGGTGGACTCGACGACGTTCGCCCGGATGCGGGCCGCCGTGCGGGAGTTCGCACCCGAGGGGCACCCCGTGCCGTACTGCATGTCCGGCGGCACGGACGCCAAGCAGTTCTCCCGCCTCGGCATCACCGGCTACGGCTTCGCCCCGCTGAGGCTGCCGGAGGGCTTCGACTACCAGGCCCTCTTCCACGGGGTCGACGAGCGCGTCCCCGTCGAGGCGCTCCACTTCGGTGTCCGTGTCCTCGACCGGTTCCTGCGGACGGCCTGAGCGGATGGGGGAGCACATGGGGGAGACGGTGCGGACCCTGCCGTACGGCGAGTGGCCCTCGCCCGTCGACGCGGCCACGGCCGCGGCGCACGACGGGAGCCCCGAGTACGTGGGGTTCGTGGGGGACGAGGTGTGGTGGACCGAGCCCCGGCCCGCCGAGGGCGGCCGCCGCACCCTGGTGCGCCGGCACCCCGACGGCGCCGAGGAGCCCGTCCTGCCCGCCCCGTGGAACGTGCGCAGCCGGCTCCACGAGTACGGCGGACGGCCCTGGGCCGGGTTCGTGCGGGACGACGACCCGCTCGTGGTGTTCGTCGACTTCGCCGACCAGCGCCTCTACCGGTACGAACCGGGCGGTGAGCCGCGTCCGCTGACCCCCGTCTCCCCGGTGGGGCAGGGACTGCGCTGGGCCGAGCCGACCCTGCTGCCGGACCGCGGCGAGGTGTGGTGCGTCCTGGAGGAGTTCACCGGGGACGGACCAGGTGACGTGCGCCGCGTCCTGGCCGCCGTCCCCCTGGACGGCTCGGCCGCCGACGACCGCGGGGCCGTGCGCGAACTCACCGACGACCGGTACCGGTTCGTCACCGGGCCGCGCCTCGCGCCCGACGGGCGGCTCGTCGCCTGGCTGGCCTGGGACCATCCCCGCATGCCTTGGGACGGCACCGAACTCCGCCTCGCCGACGTCGCCCCCGACGGCGCCCTGCACGACGCCCGCACCGTGGCCGGCGGCCCCGGCGAGTCGGTCGCCCAGGCCGACTGGACCCACGACGGCCGGCTGCTCCACTCGAGCGACCGCACCGGCTGGTGGAACCTCTACCTCGACGGCGAACCCGTCTGCCCGCGCGAGGAGGAGTTCGGCGGGCCGTTGTGGAAGCCGGGCTCGCGCTGGTTCACCCCGCTGGACAGCGGTCTGATCGCCGTCGTGCACGGCCGGGGCGCCGCCACGCTCGGCATACTCGACCCGCAGACGGGTGACGTCGTCGACGCGGCGGGACCCTGGACCGAGTTCCCGCCCACGCTCGCGGCCCACGGTGAGCGCGTCGTCGCGGTCGGAGCGAGCCCGCGCAGTGCCCACGAGGTCGTCGAGCTGGACACCCGCACCGGCAGGACCCGGGTGATCGGCGCCCCGCACGAGGACGCCGTGGACCCCGCCCACTACCCCGAACCCCGGATCCGTACCTTCACCGGACCGGACGGCCGCGAGATCCATGCCCAGGTGTATCCGCCGCGCAACCCCGGCTGCGCCGGGCCCGACGGCGAGCTGCCGCCGTACCTGATCCGGGCGCACGGCGGGCCCACCGGCCGGGCACCGCTCGCCCTCGACCTCGAGATCGCCTACTTCACCTCGCGCGGCATCGGCGTCGCCGAGGTCGACTACGGCGGCTCCACCGGCTACGGGCGCGCCTACCGCGACCGGCTGCGCGGACAGTGGGGCGTCGTCGACGTCGAGGACTGCGCCGCCGTCGCGCGCGCCCTCGCCGACGAGGGCACCGCCGACCGCGACCGGCTCGCCGTCCGTGGCGGCAGCGCCGGCGGCTGGACCACGGCCGTCTCCCTCACCACGACCGACCTCTACGCCTGCGGGACCATCGTCTACCCGGTGCTCGACCTGACCGGCTGGGGCCCGGGGGAGACCCACGACTTCGAGTCCCGGTACCTCGAGAGCCTCGTCGGCCCGCGCGCCGAGGTCCCCGAGCGGTACGCCGAACGCTCGCCCGCCGCGCACGCCGACCGGCTCACCGCGCCGTTCCTGCTCCTCCAGGGCCTGGACGACCGCATCTGTCCTCCCGCGCAGTGCGAGCGGTTCCTGGCCCGGCTGGAGGGCAGGGGCGTGCCGTACGCGTACCTCACCTTCGAGGAAGAGGGCCACGGTTTCCGGCGCGCGGAGACCGTGGTGCGCGCGCTGGAGGCCGAACTGTCCCTGTACGCCCAGGTGTTCGGACTGGAGGTGCCGGGCCTGCCGGTCCTGGAACTGACCGCACCAGTCCGGGCGAACCGGTGAAGCGGGCCGGGCGGCCGAGCCGCTCCGGGCAGCTGACGGGCCGGGTCGAACCGTTGCGGCGGCCGTCCCGGCTCGGTCCCGGCGCCCGGGTGGCCGTCGTCGCGCCCAGCGGGCCCGTGCCGGAGGAACGGCTGCAGGCAGGTCTCGACACACTGCGCGGCTGGGACCTCGACCCGGTGGCCGCACCCCATGTCCTGGACCGGCACGGCGAGTTCGACTACCTGGCCGGCACCGACGCCGACCGGGCCGCCGACCTGCAGGCCGCCTGGTGCGACCCCGCGGTGGACGCGGTGATCTGCGCCCGGGGCGGCTACGGAGTGCAGCGCATGGTCGACCTGCTCGACTGGACGGCGATGCGGGCGGCCGGACCGAAGGTCCTCGTCGGGTTCAGCGACATCACCGCCCTGCACGAGGCGTTCGCGACCCGGCTCGGCCTGGTCACCCTGCACGGGCCGATGGCGGCAGGCGTCGACTTCCTCAAGAACGCCCGCGCGCAGGAGCACCTCAAGGCCACCCTGTTCGCCCCCGAGACCGTCCGCACCCTCACCTCCGACGGCACGGCGCTCGTCCCCGGCCGGGCGCGCGGCGTCACGCTCGGCGGCTGCCTCGCCCTGCTCGCCGCCGGCCTCGGCACCCCGCACAGCAGATCCTCCGCGCGCGGCGGCCTGCTGTGCCTGGAGGACGTGGGGGAGGAGCCGTACCGCCTCGACCGCTACCTCACCCAGCTGCTGCGGGCCGGCCGGCTCGACGGCGTGGCGGGGCTGCTGCTCGGCTCCTGGGCGCAGTGCGGCCCGTACGAGAAGGTGCGGGCCCTGCTCGCCGACCGGCTCGGCGGTCTCGGCGTGCCCGTGGCCGAGCAGTTCGGGTTCGGGCACTGCGACGGGGCGCTCACCGTGCCGTTCGGCGCGACGGCCGAACTGGACGCGGACGCGGGCACCCTGACGCTCGACGAACCGGCGCTGGACTGAGCCCGTCCGGCGCGCGGCAGCGGGCATCGGGCACCCGTCGTAGGGTGGCACGGTGCCGCACCCCGCTTCCCGCTACCTCGCCGAAGGCCCCCACGTGGGGATACGTCACTTCACCCACGCGGACAGCGCCGAGTTCACCGCCCGCGCCCGGCAGAGCAAGGAGCTGCACCACCCCTGGCTGTTCCCGCCGGACAGCTCCTCGGCGTACTCCGCGTACGCGCAGCGGCTGATCGAGGACCCGGCCAGGGCGGGCTTCCTGGTCTGTGAGAAGGACGACGGCTCCGTCGCCGGGTTCATCAACATCAACAACATCGTGCACGGCGCGTTCCAGTGCGGCGTCCTGGGGTACGGGGCGTTCGCGCACGCGGCGGGGCGCGGGCTGATGCGCGAAGGGCTCGGCCTCGTCGTGCGGCACGCCTTCGGGCCGATGCGGCTGCACCGGCTGGAGATCAACGTGCAGCCCGCCAACGCCGCCTCCATCGCCCTGGCCCGCGGCTGCGGATTCCGCCTCGAGGGGTTCTCTCCGGACATGCTCTTCATCGACGGCGCCTGGCGCGACCACGAGCGCTGGGCACTCACCCGCGAGATGTGCGGGCCGCACTGATCGTGCCGGCGCGGCCCGGGTCCGGAGGACGGAGACAGCCGTTGCCAGGCGGGCCAGGCGGGCCAGGCGGGTCAGGCGGCGCGGCGGTCCGCGTACTCGTACACCGCCCCGTCCGGGTGCCGTGCGATGAGATTGCGGCCCACCGGGGTGGGCAGCGGGCCCGCGATGATGTCCGCGCCCATCTCGGCCAGCACCTGACCGGCCTCCTCGACGTCCTCCACCGCGATGGTCGCCGCCACCTTGCGCAGCACGTCCAGCTCGGCCGCGGGGCCGCTCATCAGCAGGAAGCAGCCGACGGCGGCCACCTGGACACCGGCCCGCTCGAAGCGCAGGGCCCTGCCTCCCGCCAGCCGCTCGTAGAAGGGGATCGCGGTCTCGATGTCGTCGACGCAGACGCGCAGTGTGGCACCCAGAATCTCCATGACGACGAGCCTAGTTGGCCCGCTGCGGCGGTTGTACCTCGGCCCGCCCCACCTCGTGCCCGGCCGGATCGGGGACCGGCGGACGTTTGGCCCCCCGGTCCGGGGAAACGCGGAAGTCTCCCGAAGCACGTGACGACAGCGTTGGAGGCGAGCCGTGGGGCGACCCCGCATCGTGATCGTCGGTGCCGGCTTCGCCGGTTACCGCACCGCCCGCACCCTGTCCCGGCTGTCCCGGGGGCGGGCCGACATCACCCTGCTGAATCCGACCGACTACTTCCTGTACCTGCCCCTGCTGCCCCAGGTCGCCGCCGGAGTCCTGGAGCCCCGCCGGGTCACGGTCTCCCTCTCCGGCACGCTCCCGCACGTACGGCTGGTGCTGGGCGAGGCCGGCGGCATCGACCTCGACGCACGCACCGTGCGCTACACCGGCCCCGAGGGCGAGGGCGGCACCCTCGCGTACGACCGGCTGGTGCTGGCCGCCGGCAGTGTCAACAAGCTGCTGCCCATTCCCGGCGTCGCCGAGCACGCGCACGGCTTCCGGGGTCTGCCCGAGGCGCTGTACCTGCGCGACCACGTGACCCGGCAGGTGGAGCTCGCGGCCGCCACCGACGATCCCGCGACATGCGCCGCCCGGTGCACCTTCGTCGTGGTCGGTGCCGGTTACACCGGAACCGAGGTCGCCGCGCACGGAAAACTGTTCAGCGACGCGCAGGTTCACCAGCACCCCATGCGGACCGGCATGCGGCCACGCTGGCTGCTGCTGGACATCGCCGACCGCGTGCTGCCCGAACTCGACGAGCGGCTCTCCCGCACCGCCGACCGGGTCCTGCGCGACCGGGGCGTGGAGGTGCGCATGGGAACCTCCGTGAAGGAGGCCACGCACGAGGGGGTGCTGCTGACCGACGGCGAGTTCGTCGACACCCGGACGGTGGTGTGGTGCGTGGGAGTACGGCCCGATCCGCTCGCAGAGTCGCTCGGGCTGCCCATGGAACGCGGGCGGCTGCTGGTCGACCCGCAGCTGCGGGTACCGGGCCGGCCCGAGGTGTTCGCCTGCGGCGACGCGGCGGCCGTCCCCGACCTGGAGGAGCCCGGGCAGTACACCCCGATGACCGCGCAGCACGCCTGGCGGCAGGGCAAGGTCTGTGCCCACAACGTCGCCGCCTCCCTCGGCGACGGCGAGCCGCGCGCCTACCGCCACCGCGACCTGGGCTTCGTGGTGGACCTCGGTGGCGTCAAGGCGGCGGCCAACCCGCTGGGCGTCAACCTGTCCGGTCCGGCGGCGGGCGCGGTCGCCCGCGGCTACCATCTCGCGGCGATGCCCGGCAACCGGGTCCGGGTCGCCGCCGACTGGCTGCTGGACGCCGTACTGCCGCGTCAGGCGGTCCAGCTGGGGCTTGTACGGTCGTGGTCGGTGCCGCTCGACACGGCCTCCCCGGAACTGGCCCGGGTGCCGTCCGGCCCGGGGCGGGAGCACCACGCCGACGAGGACGACGAGCCCGCCGGACCGCGGCCGGCCCCCGGGCGGCCCGCCGCATCGCAGTCGGCCACCGAGCCGGCGAGGAACCAGCCCGGTGGTGAGCCCGCGAGGAACCAGCCCGGTGGTGAGCCCGCGAAGGGCGGCCGGCCGGCCCCAGGGCCGCCCACCGGCCCGGACATCGCCCCCGGCCCCGTCAAACGCACCGACACCCCGGGGAACGAGGCAGGCCACGCCGACGCGACCGGACCCAGGTACCCCCGTGATCCCGACGACCCCATCCCTCCCGCTCAAGGAGACTCATGAACACCGGTGAACTCGTCGAGCTCGGACAGCAGTTGCGCGTGGACAGCATCCGCGCCGCGGCCGCCGCCGGCTCCGGGCACCCCACGTCCTCCATGTCCGCGGCAGACCTGATGGCCGTCCTGCTGGCCCACCACTACCGCTACGACTTCGACCGCCCCGACCACCCGGGCAACGACCGCCTCGTCCTCTCCAAGGGACACGCCTCGCCCCTGATGTACGCCGCCTTCAAGGCGGCCGGAGCCATCGACGACGAGGAACTGCTCACCTTCCGCGAGCTCGGCAGCCGTCTCGAAGGGCATCCCACTCCCCGGCGGCTGCCCTGGGTCGAGACGGCCACCGGGTCGCTCGGCCAGGGGCTCCCCGTCGGCGTCGGCATCGCGCTGGCCGGTAAACGGCTCGACCGCACCGGCTACCGGGTGTGGGTGCTGTGCGGGGACAGCGAACTGGCCGAGGGCTCGGTGTGGGAGGCCGCCGAGCAGGCCTCCTACGAGAACCTCGACAACCTCACCGCCGTCGTGGACGTCAACCGGCTCGGCCAGCGCGGCCCCACCCGGTACGGGCACGACCTCGACGCCTACGCCCGCCGGTTCCAGGCCTTCGGCTGGCACACCGTGGAGGTGGACGGACACGACGTCGACGCCGTCGACCGCGCCTGCGGCGAGGCGGCCTCCACCAGGGGGCAGCCGACCGTGATCCTCGCCAGGACCCTCAAGGGCAAGGGCGTCGCGGCCGTCCAGGACCGTGAGGGGATGCACGGCAAGCCACTGCCGGAGGCCGACGAGGCGATCGCCGAACTCGGCGGCCCGCGCGACCTGCGCGTCCGGGTGCGGGAACCGTCCGACGCACGTGTCCTGCAGGCCGTGTCCACCGGGCAGGCCGAACCGCCCCGGTGGGACAAGGGCGGGAAGGTCGCGACGCGCGACGCCTTCGGCGAGGCGCTGGCCGCCCTCGGCACCGCGCGCGGCGACGTCGTGGCCCTGGACGGAGAGGTCGGCGACTCCACCCGCGCGGAGCTCTTCGCCAAGGAGCACCCCGAGCGCTACGTCGAGTGCTACATCGCCGAGCAGCAGATGGTCGCCGCGGCGACCGGCATCGCGGCGCGGGGCCGGGTGCCGTACGCGACCACCTTCGCCGCCTTCCTGACCCGCGCGTACGACTTCGTCCGCATGGCGTCGATCAGCGGTTCGGGGATCAACCTCGTCGGCTCGCACGCCGGCGTCGCCATCGGCCAGGACGGGCCCAGCCAGATGGGTCTCGAGGACCTGGCGATGATGCGGGCGGTGCACGGATCGACCGTGCTGTACCCGTGTGACGCCAACCAGACCGCGCGCCTGGTGGCCGCCATGGCGGACCTCGACGGCATCCGCTACCTGCGGACCTCGCGGGGCGGGAGCCCGGTGATCTACGGCCCCGACGAGGAGTTCCCCGTCGGCGGCAGCAAGGTGCTGCGTTCCTCGGCCGAGGACCGGCTGACCGTGCTCGCGGCCGGTGTCACGGTGTCCGAGGCGCTGGTCGCCGCGGACACCCTGGCCGAGCAGGGCATCGCGGTCCGGGTGATCGACCTGTACTCGGTCAGGCCCGTCGACCGGGACACCCTGCGCCGGGCGGCGGAGGAGACCGGCTGCCTGCTGACCGTGGAGGACCACCACCCGGAGGGCGGTCTCGGGGACGCGGTCCTCGACGCCTTCACCGACGGGCGGCCCGTCCCGCGCCTGGTACGGCTGGCCGTCCGGGACATGCCCGGTTCGGCCTCGCCCGAGGAGCAGCTGCGGGCCGCGGGCATCGACGCCGGTTCCATCGCGGCGGCCGGACGGCTGCTGGCGGAGGGGGCGATCGTGCCGTGACCGACAGCGGCGGCGACGGCCGTGACGGCGGGGCCCGTGACGGTGTGCGGACGGCGCGGACCGGCCGCCGCAGGGTGGGGATCCACCGGCCGGGGGAGGTGCTCTTCCCCGGCGGCGGGGGCGCCCGGGAGCACACCGGGGGCGACCTCGTCGCACACCACCGGGCCGTCGCCCCGTTCCTGCTGCCGCACCTGCGTACCGGCCCCCGGGCCGGACTGTCGCGCCGGGGCCGCGCACGGGGACCGGCCCGCCGGCGGCTGAGCGCCCCGGGCGGTGGGAACAGGACGCCGACACGGCGGCCGGCCGGCGGCCGTGCCCCGAAGGAGGCTTCGTGACCGGACTGCGGTACGTGTACGCCATATGCCGTCCCTACGGCACGCCGCTCCAGGCGCAGCTGTCCGGTGTGGCGGGCTATCCGCCCCGGCTGCTGCCGCACCACGGCCTGGTGGCCGTCGTCAGCCATGTCCCGGAGGCCGACTTCGCCGAGGAGGCGTTCCCCGCGCGCCGGGAGGACCCCGACTGGCTGACCGCGGTCGCCCGCGCCCACCAGGGCGTCGTCGACGCGCTCACCACCGTCACCACCCCGCTGCCGTTGAGGCTGGGCAGCGTGTTCCCCGACGACAGCGGCGTACGGACGATGATGGAGACGCGCGAGGAGCACTTCCTGCGGACGCTGGACCGGCTGGAGGGCCGGGTGGAATGGGGCGTCAGGGTCTTCGTGGAGGAGCCGGCCGAGACCTCCGCCGTCCCACCGGTGTCCCCGCGGCAGGCCGAGGTTCTCGCGAACCGGCTGTTCGAGACGCTGTCCGGGTACGCCGAGGATTCCCGTCCGTACGCGTCACGCAATCCCGCGCTCCACGACGACCGCACCCCGGGACGCAGTGTGCTCGACGCGGCTTTTCTCGTACCCCGGGCGGAATCCGAGAAGTTCGTGGAAAGGGTGGAGCGGGCCAAAGGCGCGGTGCCCGGAATCCGCGTGGACCTCACCGGACCGTGGGCGGCGTATTCGTTCGCCGGGGAAGGCGCCTGAACGGCCCGGAGTGCAGACCCCTGGAAAGGGGTCTGCACTCCGGGAGCCCGAGGGGCTTCGAGGGCTCGGCCTTCGCACCGGGCCCGGGGGTTTTCTTCATCTCACCACCGATACCAACGGCCCCTGCCGCCGCTCGCGGACGTGCCGCGCATGAAGAATCCCAGCAGCCACAGGACAAGGACCGCCAGCGCGATCCACCAGAGCACCTTCACGGCGAATCCGGCGCCGAAAAGAACCAGAACCAGAAGCAGTACGAGCAGAACAGGAACCATTGTCTCGACCTCCTGCACTACTGGTTGCCCGGAATTCTCGTTTCACGCGTCCTCGCGGCAGAGGATCTCTCCGTGCAGCACGCTGAACCATCCGTCGTCCCGCGCGCCCCACTCCCGCCAGGCGTCCGCCACCGCCCTCAGCTGCTCACCGGTGGCGTGGCCCTGCCCGGTGGCCGACCCGGCATACTCCGACGCCACCGTGCGGTCGGCCCACAGACCGCTCCACCAGGCCCGTTCCTCGGAGGTCGAGTAGGTCCAGGTGCCCGAGGTCGCGGTGATGTCCGTGAACCCGGCGGCCAGTGCCCAGGCCTTCAGCCGCCGCCCCGCATCCGGCTCGCCCCCGTTGGCCCGTGCCACCCGCCGGTACAGGTCCAGCCAGTCGTCCATGCCCCGGGACAGGGGGTACCAGGTCATCGCCGCGTAGTCCGCGTCGCGGACGGCGACGACGCCGCCCGGCGCGGTCACCCGCTTCATCTCGCGCAGCGCCCGCACCGGATCGCCCACGTGCTGGAGCACCTGATGGGCGTGCACCACGGAGAACGTGTCGTCCGGAAAGTCCAGCGCGTGCACGTCCCCCACCGTGAACGCGGTGTTCGTCAGGCCCCGCCCGGCGGCCGTCGACCGGGCCCGCTCCAGGACACCCGGTGCCCGGTCGAGCCCGGTGACGTGTCCGTCGGGGACGAGCGCGGCCAGGTCCGCGGTGATGGTGCCGGGCCCGCAGCCGATGTCCAGGATCCGCGAGGAGGGCTCCAGCGCCCCGAGGAGGTACGCCGCCGAGTTGGCCGCCGTCCGCCAGGTGTGCGACCTGAGCACCGACTCATGGTGCCCGTGGGTGTAGACGGCTGTCTCCTGCGGTGCGGACATGAGAGGGCCCGTCCCTTCCTGTCGCGTTCCGGCGTTCCGGCGTTCCGGGGTGCCGTGCGTGACCGACACGGTAGGCGATCCGACCGTATTGTGAGACCCGTGTTTCACATGTCGGGCGAAGGGTCGCGGCCGCGGGCGTGCGCGGGCCCGGCGGTCAAAACGGTTTGCCACCCGTGTCGACGCCCCGGACAATCGCCTCCCATGGGTCACCTCGAAGCCGCGTATCTGGAGTACTTCCTTCCCGACGGGAGGGCGCTTCTGGGCGACGTGTCCTTCCGGGTGGGGGAAGGGGCCGTCATGGCCCTGGTGGGGCCCAACGGCGCGGGCAAGACGACGCTCCTGCGTCTCCTCTCGGGCGAGCTGAAGCCGCACGGCGGATCGGTCACGGTCAGCGGCGGCCTCGGCGTCATGCGCCAGTTCGTGGGCTCCGTACGGGACGGGACGACCGTGCGCGACCTGCTCGTCTCCGTCGCCGCACCCCGGATCCGCGAAGCGGCCCGCGCCGTCGACGAGGCCGAGCACGCCCTCCTCACCGTGGACGACGAGGCCGCGCAGCTGGAGTACGCGCAGGCCCTCGCCGACTGGGCCGAGGCACGTGGCTACGAGGCCGAGACGCTCTGGGACATGTGCACGACGGCCGCGCTCGGAGTCCCGTACGACCAGGCGCAGTGGCGCCAGGTGCGCACCCTCTCCGGCGGTGAGCAGAAACGCCTGGTCCTCGAGGCGCTCCTGCGCGGCACCGACGAGGTCCTGCTCCTCGACGAGCCCGACAACTACCTCGACGTGCCCGGCAAGCGCTGGCTGGAGGAGCGGCTCGAACAGACCCGTAAGACCGTGCTGTTCGTCTCTCACGACCGCGAACTCCTCGCCCGCGCCGCCCAGCGCGTCGTCTCCCTCGAACCGGGCCCCGCCGGCGCCGGCGCCTGGGTGCACGGCGGCGGCTTCGCCACGTACCACGAGGCCCGCCGCGAACGCTTCGCACGCTTCGAGGAGCTGCGCAAACGGTGGGACGAGAAGCACGCCCAGTTGAAGAAGCTGGTGCTGAACCTCCGCCAGGCAGCCTCCGTCAGCCACGACATGGCGTCCCGGTACCAGGCGGCGCAGACCCGGCTGCGCAAGTTCGAGGAGGCCGGCCCGCCACCGGAGCCACCGCGTGAGCAGGACATAAGGATGCGCCTGAAGGGCGGCCGGACCGGAGTCCGTGCGATCACCTGCGAGCAGCTCGAACTCACCGGCCTGATGCAGCCGTTCGACCTGGAGGTCTTCTACGGGGAGCGGGTCGCCGTGCTCGGCTCCAACGGCTCCGGCAAGTCGCACTTCCTGCGCCTGCTCGCCGGGGAGGAGGTGGGCCACACCGGCGGCTGGCGGCTCGGCGCCCGCGTCGTCCCCGGACACTTCGCGCAGACGCACGCGCACCCCGAACTGGAGGGCCGCACCCTCCTGGACATCCTGTGGAAGGAGCACGCCCAGGGCCGGGGCGCCGCCATGTCCCGGCTGCGCCGCTACGAACTGACCGGCCAGGCCGAGCAGACCTTCGAGCGGCTCTCCGGCGGCCAGCAGGCCAGGTTCCAGATCCTCCTCCTCGAGCTGCGGGGCGTCACGGCCCTGCTGCTCGACGAGCCGACGGACAACCTGGACCTGGAGTCGGCCCAGGCGCTCCAGGAGGGCCTGGAGGCGTTCGAGGGCACGGTGCTGGCCGTCACGCACGACCGCTGGTTCGCCCGCTCCTTCGACCGCTACCTGGTCTTCGGCAGCGACGGCAGGGTCCGGGAGACCTCCGAACCGGTGTGGGACGAGCGCCGGGTGGAACGGGCCCGGTAGGCGGAACGGGCCCGGTGGCCGGGATGTTCGTAGAGTGGATGCAGGGACGCGGGGCCCGTGGCCTTCCCCGGCGGGTACCCGGACCGCAGGACGCACACGACGAGCGGGGCACACGATGACCGGAGTCGAGCCGAACCGCCTGGACGACCAGCAGCTCATGAAGGAGCTGGAAACCATCCACCGCACGCGTCACGACACACTGCTGTACGCCTCCAACGGCGCGCTGCGGGCCCACAACGAGCGCATGGCGCAACTGGAGGGGGAGTACCTGCGCCGCAACCCCCGCCGCCGGGTGGCGGCGGCCCGCACCCGCGAGGGCGCCCGCGAGCGGACCGGCGCGGCCGGGGCGACCCCCACGGCCCCGGGCACCTGACCTTCGTCCGGGCGGGAGGCCGGCCCCTCGTGCGGGCGCGGTGCGGCCGTCCCGGACTCCTGCCCGGGACGGCCGCCGGCCTCAGGCGGCCCCGGCGTCCGCCTCCGCGGCGAAGACCTCGAGATACGTCTCGCAGAACGCCTTGAGGTCGTCCGGCTTGCGGCTGGTGACCAGCTTGCCGGGGCCGTGGTCGCAGACCTTCACCTGTTCGTCGACCCAGGTGGCACCGGCGTTGCGCAGGTCGGTTGCGAGGCTGGGCCAGCTGGTCAGCTCCCTGCCGCGGACCACGTCCGCCTCGATGAGGGTCCAGGGCGCGTGGCAGATCGCAGCGACCGGCCGCCCCTGCCCGGCGAAGTCCCGCACGAACGCGACGGCCTTCTCGTCCGTGCGCAGGAGGTCCGGGTTGGCCACGCCGCCCGGCAGCACCAGCCCGCCGAAGGCGTCGGCCGACGTGTCGCCGACGACCTCCTGCACGGGGAAGGTGTCCGCCTTGTCGAGATGGTTGAAGGCCTGGATGCTGCCGGACCGCGTCGACACGAGCACGGGTTCGTGACCGGCGTCCACGGCCGCCTGCCACGGCTCGGTCAGCTCGACCTGCTCGACACCTTCGGGCGCGACGAGGAATGCGATGCGCATGGTGCGCTCCGTCCTTTCCGTATGAGTTGTTCGGATGTCGTGTGGGGGGAGCCGGACGCCTACGCGTTCTCCGTCTCCCGGGACCGGGTCAGCGCCTCGGCCAGTTCCTGGACGCTGTCGTAGCGGGCCTGTCGCGGCAGCCGCTCCAGCGCCTCGACGAGCGTGTCGGGGGCGTGCCGCCGGCTCAGGGTGCGCATCAGCTCGCGCGGGCCCGCGGGGAACGCCCCGCGGCCCAGGATCCTGGCCAGCTCCAGCCGCACCGACTCCAGTGACGTCGGTGCGCGGCTCGGCGTCACCGGGCCGTGCGCCACCTCCGGGTCGTCCTCGGCGGACGGCTCCGGATCGTTCCACTCCTCGGTCCGGGTGGGGCGCCCCGACCTCAGCAGGCCCTGCAGCTCGTGCTTCATCTCGTCGTCGCGGTGAGCGCTCAGCCGGTTACTGCCTCGCTGCATGTTTCCCTCCAGATGGTTCGGGGTGCGCACCGCGTACCCGGACAGCGGAGACCGACACGGGGTTCGCCGGGCGGATCGTCATCGCCTCCACCAGGAGCCTCGCGCGCCGCCGGTTTGCGCCGGGAGCTGCGGGAGACCCGGTTCGCTCGCTCCTACGTGCCCCCCACGCGTCTCCTGGAAAGGGACCGGTCATGGCGGTGCTCGCCGTGCTCATTCCGTCGCTCATGCTCGGCGTCGTGCTGATGCTGGGCCGTTACGAGGAACTCCTGCTGCCCGTCCCGCCCGAGCGGGCCCCCGACGGCCTCGCTCCACCGGGCGACGCGGGCACCCGGGCCGGTGCCACGCTCGCCGCGCCGGCCGTCCGGGCGGGACCGGGGCGGGTTCCCGGCGGTTCTTGATCCGCTCTTGGTCCGCCGTACGGGTTCCGGCGTACCAGGGTTTCACCCGCTCGGGCGTGCGCGTCCCGCGAATGGGGCCCGGCCGCGCGCGATGCGGTGGCCGGGGGACTGTGATGGATGCGGGGCGTGACCCCCGTGCCCGCCGACGTGGGATCACCCCCGCGGCCGTCGAACGGGACGCCGTGCCCCGGCCGTCGCCCGAAGGAGCCCGCACCATGCGCCGCACCGCCCGTGCCCTGACCCTCGCCGCAGCCGTCGGTGCCGTCCTCAACGTACTCGTGCCCGCCGCGTCCGCGGAACCGTCCGCCGAGGTCAGTCCGGGCAGCGTGGCCCCGGGCGGCACCGTCACCGTCTCGGTCTCCTGCGACCCGACCGACGGGCCCCCGCCGCAGACCCTGGAGGCGACCTCGGCGGCCTTCGACGGGGAGGTCGTCGAACTGAGGAAGGCCACCGGCGCCGACGAGGAGGAGTCCGGCCCGGCCTACCGCGGCACCGCGGACATCCAGGACGTCCTGGCCGCGGAGGGCACGGCAGGGACCCGGGAGGACGAACCCTTCGACGAGGAGATCGACGAGGAACTCGATGAGGTGTTCCACGAGGACCGGGACGAGGGCCTGGACGGCGACCCGAACGAGGAACTCGGCGGGGGGACCGGCGGAGGCGCCGTCGACGGAGATGCCGAGAACACCGAGAACACCGAGGAGGCGGAGGGCCCCGCGAGCCCCGCCGACGGTGCGTTCGACGCGCTCACCCCCGAAGCGTTCGGCGCGCTCGGCGCCGTCGGCACGGAGGGCGGCGGCTCCACGTGGACCGTCGAGGGCACGTGCCCGGCCGCACCCGGCGGGAAGGGCGAGCCGTGGAGCGTCACCTTCACCGTCGTCGCCCGCCACCCGGGCGGTTCCGGCGTCCCCTCCCGCGCGCCGTCCCCGTCCCACCCCCGCAAACCGTCCCCCTCCCACAAGCCGTCCCCTTCGCCCTGCCCTCCGTCCGGGCACGCCCACTGCAGTGGTCCCACCGTTCCGGGAGGCGTCCACGCGGGAGCGGGCGGCGGATCCACCGGTTCCGTCCCCGCCCTGGTCGCGGGCGGGTTGCTGGTCGCGGGTGCGTTCGGCGCCGCCGCCCACCGGCTCCACCGGGCCAGGGGCACGCGTACGGACCGCTGATGCCTCCCCGGGCGGCCTTCCACGACCGGCCGGCCCCCGCACCCGGTCCTCCCTGCCGGGGCATGGACCGGAGCGGGACGGGCACCGTGGGTACTGACAACCGTGGGTACTGACACCGGACACTGCGTGGAGGTGCGTATGCGGCGGACGGACCCCGAAGGCCACGGCCCCGTCCGTTTCGGGCCGGCGCTGCCCGAGGACGGACTGCCCGTGCTGCCCGAACTGGCCGCCGTCCTCGCCGCCGCCGTGTCCCGCCCGGAGGCCGAGCCGGTCGGAGGCGGCCCGGTCCTGCTGGACGCCGCGTGCGGCCACGGCGACCGGCGCGGCCTGCCCGCAGCGCCGGACCGGGTGGCCGCCGGGCCCGGCGCGCCCGCGTTGCTCGTGGCGCTCACCGCGGCGATCGGCGGGGGCGTGCTGGTGCCCCGGCCCTGCGCCGCCTGGTGGGCGCCCTACGCCCGGCTGCTCGGCCGCCCCGCCTTCCATGTGCCGACGCCCGCCGAGAGCGGAGGCGTCCCCGACCCGTACGCCCTGCTGGAGACCGTGCGGCGGCTGCGTGCCGAGGGCGGCGACCCCCGTCTGCTGGTGCTCTCCGTCGCCGACGACCCCACCGCCACCGTCGCCCCGCCCGAGCTGCTGCACGAGACCCTCGAGGCCGCCGTCGGCGAGGGGCTGCACCTGGTGAGCGACGAGACCTGGCGCGACACCCTGCACGCACCGCACGAGACCGTGCTGCTCAGCCCCGCCGAGATGCTGCCCGAACGGGTCACCGTGGTCACCGACCTGGCGGGCGCCCTGCTCCCGCCCGGCTGGCCCGCCGCGGTCGCCCGTTTCCCGGTGGGCGCGGCGGGCGGCGCGCTGCACGCGCGCGTGCTCGACGTCCTGACCGCGCTCGACGCGCGGGTCGCCACCCCGGTCGCCGCGGCCGCCGCCTACGCGCTGTCCGAACCGGAACCGGTCACCACGCGGGTCGCGGCCACCGTCCGCCTGCACGCCCGGGTGGCCGCGGCCGCGCGCGACGCGGTGGTCCCCGCGGGAGCCCTGGTCCGGCCCCCGCAGGCCGGGCGGCACCTGTACGTCGACCTCGCGCCGCTGGCCCCGGCACTCGCCGCGCACGGTGTCGGCGACGCGCAGGAGCTGGAGGACTTCCTCACCGGACGGCTGGGCATGCCCGCGGCGGGCGGTCACCGCTTCGGCGACGACCTCGAAGCACCCCGCGTACGGCTGTCCACCGCGCCTCTGCTCGGCGACACCGCCGAGCGGCGCGCGGAATGCCTCGGGTCCTCCGCGCCGTTGGAACTCCCGTACCTGCGAAGCAGGTTGATCCACCTGAAAACGGTCTTCGACGATCTCCGCGATGACGCCCAGCGAGGGGAGCCCGATCGATGACGCAGCACTCCGAGCCGACCACGAGCACCGCCCCGCACACCGCCGGCCCGAACCCTGCCGGCCCGGTGGCCGGTTCCTCCCCGGACCCGTACCCTCCGCTTGCCGAACCCCGTCCGCTCGCCGAACGGCGGGTGTGGCCGCGCACCTTCCACGACCGGCTCACCTCCCCGCTGCCCGGCCTGAAAGGGCTCGCCCGCTTCGCCCGCGAGGGCTCCACCAGGCCCGGCCCGCAGGGTCTCGCCGACATACCGCGACTGCCCTACGCCCCCGGCCCGCTGCCCCGTGTCGGTACCCGCACGGTCGCCGCCACCTGGGCGGGGCACGCCAGCTGGGTGGTGCGGATCGGCGGACTCACCGTGCTCACCGACCCCGTCTGGTCCCGACGCATCCTCGGCACCCCGGCCCGCATCACCCCCGTCGGCGTCGCCTGGGAGGCCCTGCCCCGCGTCGACGCGGTCGTCATCAGCCACAACCACTACGACCACCTGGACGCCCCCACGCTGCGCCGGCTCCCGCGCGACACCCCGGTGTTCGTGCCGGCCGGGCTCGCCGGCTGGTTCCACCGCCGCCGGTTCACCCGCGTCACCGAGCTGGACTGGTGGGAGGCCGCCGAGCTCAAGGGCGTCCGCTTCGACTTCGTGCCGGCCCACCACTGGTCCAAGCGCACCCTCACCGACACCTGCCGCTCCCTGTGGGGCGGCTGGGTGCTCACCGACTCCGACGGGCAGCGCGTCTACTTCGGCGGCGACACCGGCTACGGCCACTGGTTCTCCCGGATAGGGCGCCGCTACCCCGGCATCGACCTCGCCCTGCTGCCCATCGGCGCCTACGAGCCGCGCTGGTGGCTCAGGGACGTCCACTGCGACCCGGAGGAGGCGGTCCTTGCCGCCCGTGACCTCGGCGCGCGCCGGATGGCGCCGATGCACTGGGCGACGTTCGTCCTCTCCGCCGAACCGGTGCTGGAGCCCCTCACCCGCGTCCGTGCCGCCTGGGACCGGGCGGGCCTGCCCCGCGAGCACCTCTGGGACCTGTCCGTCGGCGGCTCCCGCGTCCTGGAGTGAGCGGAGCCGCCCGGCGCCCACCGCCGCCCGCCCGTCGTCCCCGGGGGGCGGGCGGTCATCGCGCTGCCGCCCGCCCCCGCAGGTAACGCCACGCGCCCGGAGCCGTACTGATCAGGACGGTCAGGACGATCGCCGCGAGCACGCCCTGCCAGGGCTCGTCGAACAGCGAGCCGCCGAGGACGCCGATCAGCTGGTACGTCGCCGCCCAGGCCAGACAGGCCGGCAGGTTGCCGCGGACGAAGCGGCGGACGGGCCAGTCGGCTATCAGGCAGGCCAGCATCACCGGAAGACGCCCCGCCGGCACCAGCCGGGACAGCACCAGCACCGAGACGCCGTGGTCGGCGAGTTTCTCCCGCGCCTGACTCAGCCGCTCCTCCGGCGCCCGCGCCCGGATCGCCTTCAGCCAGCGCGAGCCGTTCCGCGACCGCATCCCGCGCCGCCCCAGCCAGTAGAGCGCGGTGTCCCCGATGAACGCGGCCAGCGAGGCCGTCGCGAACACCAGCACCATCGAGACCGGTGCCGCCCGGTGGAAGGCGACCACCGCCGCCGCACTGACCAGCGCCCCGGTCGGTACCACCGGCACCAGCGCCCCGATCAGCACCAGCAGGAACAGCGAGGGGTACCCGATCGCCTGCTGGGTGGTGTCCGGAGCCACCGTCACCGGCACGGCCGTCTGCGTCAGGGCGGCGGGCAGGATCACCGTGGAACCTCCAGGCGCACGCTCTCCCCGTGCCCCAGCCGGTGCACCGGCACCCCGGGCACCCGCTCGGCCGCCCGCCGCACGAACTCGTCGCCCGGCGAGTGGAACTCGTGCGGACGCACGGCGTCCATGCCGATCGGCCAGTACGTGCCGTAGTGCACCGGCACCGCGCTGCGCGCCCCCAGCCGGGCCAGCGCCTCGGCGGCGCGGACCGCGTCCAGATGTCCCTCGCCGAGGTACGGGCCCCAGCCGCCCACCGGCAGCAGCGCCACGTCGACGGGGCCGACCTCCTCGGCCATCGTGTCGAACAGCCCGGTGTCACCGGCGAAGTAGGTCCGTGCCTCGCCCTCCATGACGTAGCCGAGGGCGGGGGAGCGGTGCCGCCCGAGCGGCAGCCGCCGCCCGTCGTGCCGGGCGGGCACCGCCCGTACGACCAGGTCGCCCGCCGTCAGGACATCACCGGGCCCCACCTCGCTCACCCTGAGATGCGTGAGCCGGCGCAGCGCCGGCACCGCACGGCGTGCGCCCCGGGGCACGAGCAGGTGCGTGCCCGGGGCGAGCAGGGCCAGCGACGGCACATGCAGATGGTCGGCGTGCAGGTGGGAGACCAGCGCGAGGTCCGCGTGCCGGGCATCCGGCGGCGGCAGGGCGCCGCGTCGGCGCCGCAGATGGGCGAACCGGCGGGCGAACAGAGGGTCGGTGATCACGCGCGTGCGCGCATCCTCGACCGTGCAGGTGGCGTGACCCCACCAGGTGACCTCCACCGGCACCGCTCCGCCTCCTTCTGCGACTCCCCGAAGCCTACGCGCAGGAGTAGGGTCGGCGGCCGGGTCCGGAGGTGAGGGGGTGCCATGGGGACGGTGCGGGTGATCGCGATCGCGAGTCTGACGCCGCTGGAGGAACTGGACGCCGATCCCTTCCTCGTGGACTCCCGCAGCCAGCACGCCATGTGCGCCCGCTGGGCCGACGAGCGCGGGTACGTGGTGACCCGGGAGCTGCTGGTGCGCGGCCTGCGCCCCGACCACGGCGTGCTGTGGGACGGCGTGCGGCCCGGCTCCGACCTGTTCGTGGCCCCCAGCCGCCGGGTGCTGGAGAGCGCCCTGTCCTGCGTCGAGGAGTTCACCGCCGAATGCGCGCGGCGCGGGGTGCGCGTGGAGACCGTCGGCCACGCCGAACCGCTGTACGACGCCGCGATGAAGGCCCGGGTGCACCGCCGCCTGTCCATGCCGACCGCGGGCTACGACGGCCGTTGAGACCCGCCCGCCCGGCTCCGGGGCGCCGCCCGCGGGTTGTGGGAGACGAAACGGTACGTCCGGGCGTTGTGGCAGGGTGTGGGTACGGACGGGGGCCGGTTCGCAGGCCGCCCTGGCGGCAGACGGGCCGGGACGTGAGGTGGACTGGACGTGAGTGGCGTGCGGTGGCGGCGGATCGCCAGTCAGATCGGGCGGAGCGTCACGGTGTGGGCGGTCGCCACCCTCACCATGCTGGTGCTCGCCGGCATCCTCCCCGACTTCCGGCTGCGCTCCGCCGACGGCGACAGCGCCACCGACATCGCGGTCACCGCGGCGCTCGGCGCCGGCGCCTTCGGCCTGCTGTCGGCACTGGTGTGGCCGCTGCTGGTGCGCCTGCTGCTGCTCGTACCGGCGCTCGTCCTCGGCCTGCTGGTGTTCTTCCTCAACGGCGCGCTCCTGCTGGTGGCGCTGCGGCTCAACCCCGTCGAGCGCGGCACCGCCGCCTGGGAGACCGCGGTCGTGGTCGCCGCCGTGATGTCCGCCGTCGCCTCCGCCACCGGAGCGGCCCTCGCCGTGCGCGACGACGACGCCTACCGCCGCCGCCTCTACCGCCTCGCCGACCGCCGCCGCCGCACCACACCGCCCGTCCCGGCCACCCCCGGCACCGTCTTCCTGCAACTGGACGGCGTCGGCCACGACGTCCTGCTGCGTGCCGTCGGCGACGGCCTGATGCCGACCGTCGCCCGCTGGCTCGGCACCGACGACGCCGGCCTTCCCCACTCCCACCGGCTCACTCCCTGGCGCACCGACTGGTCCAGCCAGACCGGCGCCAGCCAGCTCGGCATCCTGCACGGCAGCAACCACGACGTCCCCGCCTTCCGCTGGTACGAGAAGGACCGCCGGGAGGTGATGGTCTGCAACCGCCCCACCAGCGCGGTGGAACTCCAGCAGCGGGCCGTCCGGTACGCCGGACACCCCGGACTGCTCGCCGACGACGGCGCCAGCCGCGGCAACCTGTTCAGCGGCGGCGCCGACGAACAGGCCCTGGTGCTGTCCATCGCCGCCCGCCGCCGCAGCCGCGAGAACCGCTCCCGCTCCGGCTACTTCGCCTACTTCTCCGACCCGGCCAACGCCGTGCGCACCGCCCTGTCCTTCGCCGCCGAGGTGATCCGCGAGATCGGCCAGTCCACCCGCGCCCGGTGGACCGGACAGCTCCCGCGCGTCTCCCGCGGCGGGCTCTACCCCTTCATACGGGCCTTCGCGACCGTCGTCGAACGGGACGTGGTCGTCTCCGCCGTCATGGGCGACCTGCTCGCCGGCCGTACCTCGGTCTACGCCGACCTGGTCGCCTACGACGAGGTGGCCCACCACTCCGGGCCTGCCGGCCGGGACGCCGAGAAGGTCCTGCAACGCCTCGACCGCTCCCTCGCCCTGGTCGAGCACGTCGCCGAACACGCCCCCCGCCCCTACCGGATCGTGGTCCTCTCCGACCACGGCCAGAGCCCCGGAGAGACCTTCCGCTCCCGCTACGGCCTCACCCTCGGCGACCTGGTGCGGGCCGGCTGCGGACTGCCCGTGCCGCGCCGCGCCCGGCGCACCCACAGCGGCGCCGAGGCCCGCGCGGCGGTCCGGGCGGCGCTGCACCGCCCGGTCGAGGAGCACATCGAGCAGCACCGCCCCTCGCGCGGCTCCGAGCCCCTCGTCCTGGCCTCCGGCAACCTCGGGCTGGTCTCCTTCCCGGACGTGCCGCACCGGATGACCAAGGAGGAGATCGACGCCCGCCACCCCGCCCTGCTGCCGACCCTCGCCAACCACCCCGGCATCGGCTTCCTGCTCGTCCGCAGCCAACGGCACGACGGCGTCGTGCTCGGCGCGCACGGCGCGGAGATCCCCCTGGACGAACTCGACGACGACCCCGGGCCGCTCGACGTGTTCGGTCCGGGCGCCGCCGACACCGTACGCCGCACCCACTCCTTCCCGCACACTGCCGACATCATGGTCAACTCCTTCCACGACCCCGCCGACGGCGAGGTGCTCGCCTTCGAGGAACAGATCGGCTCCCACGGCGGCCTCGGCGGTGACCAGTCCCGTCCCTTCCTGCTCTCCCCGGTCGTCCTGTCCCCGCCGGTCCCCGACGGGGAGGAACTCGCCGGCGCCGAGCAGGTCCACCACGTACTGCGCCGCTGGCTGCAGGAGGCGGACGACTCCGTGCCGAAGCCGGAGCAGGACCGGGAACAGGCGGCCTAGGCCTGCGGCGAGAGCGGGTCGCGCGGCAGGTGCCCCTTCCGCCACCGGCCCCAGCCCCGTCCGGCGGGACAGACCGCCCATGTGCCGCCGGACACGGGGTACATGAAGGCGGATCGTGGTTGTCCCGACCGTCCGAGGAGGTACGTGCCGTGCCCGCCGTCAAGCGTTGGCTCGACCGGAGTCTTTCCGCCCAGGCGATGGTGGTCTTTTTGTCGGGGGTGGGGATCGCCGCCCTGTTGCGCAGGGACGAGCATCCCGTGCTCTGGGTCGCGCACGGCGCGCTCTACACCGGTGTCACCGTGGCGGTCCTGGCCGTCCAGCGTCGCCGTGCCGTACGGGCCGCGGGCGTGGGGCCGGGAGCGGTCGCCGACCTCCACCGCAGGATACGGCGTGGTGAGGTGCCGCAGGACCCGGAGGAACGGGCGGCCGTGCGGCGGCTGGCCGACGACCAGCTCGGCCGCATGCAGCGCGCGGGCCGGTGGTTCCCCTACTGGCTCGCCCTGATGGGGCTCGTCGCTGTCGGCCTGCTCGTCCTCGGCGTGGTCAGCGGCTCCGTGGTCCCCTCGGTGGCCTTCGCGGCCGGCACGCTCGGATTCTGCTGGTGGGCCGTCTGGATGCGCCGCCGCTCGATGCGTCGTCTCCGCACGGCACGCTCGGCGGTGGACGGTCCGGGCGCACCCGTGTGACGGGCCCGCACGGAGGCGCGGCGGCGCCGCCGCCCTCCCTCACCGTGAGGGCGCCGGTCCTACGACCGCGTCGAGCCGTAGTGTGATCGGATAGGGCCGGGAACCCGGTGGCCCGGGAGTCTCCCGACCGCTTTCCTCCCCGGCCGCACACACGGCCGGACTTCTTCGAAAGGATGCGTCATGGCAGCCACGCGCTCCGCACACACCGTCTGGGAAGGCAATCTCATCAAGGGCAGCGGGGTCGTCACCTTCGACTCCTCCGGCAGCATCGACGAGCAGCCGGTCACGTGGGCGTCGCGCGCCGAGGAGGCGAACGGCAGGACCAGCCCCGAGGAGCTGATCGCCGCCGCGCACTCCAGCTGCTACTCGATGGCCTTCTCCAACATTCTCGACAAGGCCGGCAACCCGCCGACCCGCCTGGTGACCTCCGCCGACGTCACCTTCGTGCCCGGTACGGGCATCACCGGCATCCACCTCACCGTCGAGGCCACCGTCCCCGGCCTGGACGAGGCGGCCTTCCTCGCCGCCGCCGAGGACGCCAAGGTCAACTGCCCGGTCAGCCAGGCGCTGAAGGGCACCGAGATCACCCTGACGGCGAAGCTCTCCTGACCCGTTTGCCCTGCACGTGGAGGACGTACGGACACCCGCAGGCCGCCCCGCAGGGGGCGGCCTGCGGGTGTCCGCGTCCCTTGCCCCGACGCCCCGGGGAGCCGAAGAGGGAGATCCCGAGGACCCCGAGGACAGGGAGCCGCCCCGCATGACGTCACGGCCCGCCGTCTCCGCGCACCGGGGAGGCTCCGAACACGCCGCGCCCGCGACCCGGGAGGCCTACGAGGACGCCCTGCGGTCCGGCGCGGAGTACGTCGAGTTCGACGTACGGCGCACGGCGGACGGGTTCTTCGTCGTCCACCACGACGCCCGTGCGGGACGCACCGGCCCGCCGCTCGCCACCCTCACCCACGCCGAACTCTGCGCGCGTGTCGCGTACCCCGTTCCCGTCGTCGACGACGTCATGGAACTGATCACCGGGAAGCTCGTCGGGCATCTCGACCTGAAGGAGACCGGTCACGAGCGGGAGCTGATCGACCGCGCGATCGCCCTGCTCGGCCGGGACGGCTTCGTCGCCACCAGCCTGGAGGACCGCTCCGTCGCCGCGATCACCGCGGCCTTCCCCGGCGTACGCACCGCGCTCTCCCTCGGCCGGGACGGCACCGGGGTCCCGCGGGCCCGGCTGGCGCGCACCCGGCTGAGCGAACTGCTGCCCATGCGGCGGGTCCGTGCCTGCGGCGCCCACGGCATCGCGGTGCACCAGCGGCTCGCCCGCGGCGGGGCGCTGCGCGAGGCGGCCCGCAACGGACTGTTCACCATGGTGTGGACGGTCAACGACGCCGCTCCGATGCGCGCCTTCCTCACCGACCCGCGCGTGGACGTACTGGTCACCGACCGCCCCCGCCGCGCCGTGGAACTGCGCGCAGGGGGCGGTTGAGGGCGGGTGACGAACGACCCGGGCGCACTATTGACAACAGCGCGCTCAAGTTTTCTGCTGGAAGTCCGGAAGTCCGAAGGGGGGTGCCCTGGCGGAAGGGGACAGCGATGGGACGTGCGGTCGGAATCGATCTGGGGACCACGAACTCGGTGGTGGCCGTGCTGGAGGCGGTGAGTCCACGGTCGTCACGAACGCGGAGGGCGCCAGAACGACCCCTTCCGTCGTGGCCTTCGCCAAGAACGGGGAGGTGCTGGTCGGCGAGGTGGCCAAACGGCAGGCCGTGACGAACGTCGACCGCCCGCACAAGGGCGTCAACCCGGACGAGGTCGTCGCCGTCGGCGCGGCACTCCAGGCGGGCGTCATCCGCGGCGACGTGAAGGACGTGCTGCTCCTCGACGTCACCCCGCTGTCCCTGGGCATCGAGACCAAGGGCGGCATCATGACCACGCTGATCGAGCGCAACACGACCATCCCGACGCGGCGTTCGGAGACCTTCACCTTCACCACCACCACCACCGCCACCGACAACCAGCCCTCGGTCGGCATCCAGGTCTACCAGGGCGAACGCGAGATCGCGGCGTACAACAAGAAGCTCGGCGACTTCGACCTGACCGGTCTGCCCCCGGCCCCGCGCGGCGTCCCGCAGATCGAGGTGGCCTTCGACATCGACGCCAACGGGATCATGCACGTCTTCGCCAAGGACCTCGCCACCGGCCGGGAACAGAAAGATGACCGTCACCGGCGGCTCGGCCCTGCCCAAGGACGACATCGACCGCATGATGCGCGAGGCCGAGCAGTACGCCGACGAGGACCGCAGGCGCCGTGAGGCCGCCGAGACCCGCAACCAGGCCGAGCAACTCGTCTACCAGACCGAAACGTTCCTCCAGGACAACGAGGACCGGATCCCTGCCGAGACCAGGGCCGAGGTGGAGGGCGCCGTCGCCGGGCTGAAGCCGCTGCTGGACCGGCCCGCCGACACGGCCGCTCTGCGCGCCGGCGTCGAGAAGCTCGCCGAGGTCAGCCGGCGGATGGGCCAGGCGATGTACGCCCGGGCCGACGCACGGAGCGGGGCCGGGAGCGAAGCCCGGTCGTCCGCGGACGACGCAGGCCCCCCTGGGGCGCCGCGGGAACAGGGCGGCGAGGACGGTGTCGTCGACGCGGAGATCGTCGACGAAGGGAACGACGGGGGAGCAGGGAGCGGCGGGAGGAGCGGGCGCGGGGGCGCTCAGTAGCCGTCCCGGAACTCCCGCAGCAGCTTCTGCGTGTGCCGGGCGGAGGCGGCCCGCGCCGTCATGTGGTCCAGCACCTCCAGGTGCACCGAGACCTCCTTGCGGGAGTCCAGGTACAGGGCGCCGGTCAGGTACTCGGTGAACACCATGTCGGGCAGCTCCGGCTCGGCGAACCGGAACAGTGAGAAGGGCGCGTACGTCCCCGGGTGGGGTCCGTCGGTGAATTCGGCCACCTGGAGTGTGATCCGGTCCCGCTCGGACCACTCCAGCAGCTTGTCGAACTGCTCGCGCATCACCCGGCCGTCGAGCGACACCGGGCGCCGCAGGACCGTCTCCTCCACGATCACCCACAGGTGGGGCGGATCCCGGCGCTCCAGGAGTCGCTGCCGCTCCAGCCGCAGCGACACATGCCGCTCGACGGCCTCCGGCCCCTGGTTCCCGATCGTCCCGGCCTCCATGACGGCACGCGCGTAGTCCTCCGTCTGCAGCAGCCCCGGCACGAAGTGCGGCTCGTAGGACCGGATGACCCGGGCGGCACCCTCGAGGCTCACGTACAGGCTGAACCAGTCGGGCAGCACGTCGTGGAACCGCTGCCACCAGCCAGGACGGTTCGCCTCCTCCGCGAGCCCGATGAAGGTGGCGGCCTCGCTCCGGGACACCCCGTACGCCGTCAGCAGAATCTGGATGTACGGGATCTTCAGCGCGACCTCGGCCGTTTCCATGCGCCGGACGGTCGCAGGAGCCACCCGCAGGACCCGGGCGGACTCCTCGCGGGTGAGGCCCGCCTTCTCCCGCAGCTCCTGCAGCCGCCTGCCGAGTACCACTTGGCCCACCGTGGGTGCGGCCCGCCGTTCACTCACGCCACGTCTCCCCAACGCCCCCCAACACACGATCAGTCTGCCATGCCCGCCCGACCCTCTCACGGGAGACGGCCGGGCGCCCCTGTTCCGGGCGCCCGGGTCATGGCGTCCGGGCCATGGCGTCCGGGCCATGGCGTCCGGGCCATGGCGTCCGGGCCATGACGTCCGGGGCAATCGACCGCGACCCGCCGCGGGCGGAATCGTGGACGCCCCGAGCCCGGGCCGGCGCACTCCGGCCCGGGCCCCGGACCGGATTCGTCCAGTGCCCTCGTCGACGGGAAGGTATGCGGTGTGCGGTGCACCGTGGCCTTCAGCCCGTCACCGAGCTGATCGAACCGGCCCGACCCCGACCCCGACCCCGACGGAGGGGATGCGTCATGTCCGCGACCCAGCTCGCCGCACTCACCCGGACCTTTGACCCGCGGTCGGCGCTGCGCCGCCTCGTGGTCCTCGACGCCGCCGTGACCGGCGTCAACGCACTCGCCTACCTCGCCCTCTCCGGCCCGCTCGGCCGTTTCCTCGGCGTCGGCTCCGGCCTGCTGGCCGGGCTCGGAGCCTTCCTCGCGGCGTACGCGGCCGGCGTGGCCCTGCTGGCCGCGCGCCGGTATCCGCCGACGCTCGGCGTCCGGGCCGTCGTCGAGATCAACATCGCCTGGGCGGTGGTGAGTTGCGTCGCCCTCGTGCTGTGGCTCGAGCCGAGCACGGCGGGCGCGGTGTGGACGGTCCTTCAGTCGCTCGTCGTGGCCGGTTTCGCCCTGCTCCAGTACATGGCACTGCGGATTTCTCATCGACTCAGCCATGAGTGAAGGTACTTGGCCGTCGCCGGATCGGCCGGGAGAAGGGTCTCCACGGCCAGCTCGGCGACGGTCACGTCCATCGGTGTGTTGAAGGTGGAGATCGACGACACGAACGACAGGATCCGGCCCTCGTGCTCGATGCGCATCGGCAGCGCGAAGTACGCCACGGACGCCGACTCCTCACCGTCCGCTGCCCCGGCCCCCTCGGTCGAGTCCGGCTCGGGTTCTGGCACCGGGAACGCCGCGACCTCCTCGTACAGCGCCCGCAGCGGTGCGGAGCGGCGGAGCGCGATCTGCCGCTCCATCTGCTCCAGCAGATGACCGCGCCACTCCCGCAGATTCCGGATCCGGGGTGCGAGACCCCGCGGGTGCAGCGTGAGCCGCACCGCGTTCAACGGCGGTACCAGCAGCGACTCCGGTACCCCGTCGAACAGCATCATGATCCCGCGGTTGGCGGCCACGACGTCGTACATCGCGTCCACCACCAGCGCCGGATACGGCTCGTATCCGGCGATCAGCCGCCCGATGCCCTCGCGCAACGCCTCCAGCGCCGGGTCGTCCAGGGGAGTCTCGGGGAACCGGGGTGCGTAACCGGCCGCCAGCAGCAGTGCGTTGCGCTCCCGCACCGGGACGTCCAGGTGCTCGGCCAGCCGCAGCACCATCTCCTCGCTGGGCCGGGAGCGGCCGGTCTCGACGAAGCTGATGTGCCGGGCGGACGAATCCGCGCGCAGCGCGAGCTCCAGCTGGCTGATCCGCCGCTGCTCCCGCCAGGCCCGCAGCAGTGGACCCACGCTTTCGGTGGCGGTGGCGGTGGCGGTGGCGGTGGCGGGCGTGGGAGTGCTCATGCCCGGACGGTAGCCGAGAAGGCGCCGCACGCGGGCCGTACCCGCTGCGGGACCACCCTGCGACCACGCCCGGCCTCCTGCGCAGGGTCCGGCGGCACCTCCTGTGGCACGCTGGGCGAAGAGAAACCCCGACCGCCACGGGCAGAGGAGGAGCCGATCCATGTCCGCCGCATCCGCCGCACCGCTGTCGCCGAAGGAGATCGAGGAAAGGCTGACCGGTCTGCCGGGCTGGTCGCTCGACGGCGGCCGGCTCACCCGTTCCTATCGGCTCGGTTCCCACTTCGCGGCGACGGCGATGGTCGTCCACGTCGCCCGGGTGCAGGAGGAACTCGACCACCACTCCGACCTCACCCTCGGCCACCACACCGTGTCCGTCGCCGTCCAGACGCACAGCGCGGGTGGCGCCGTCACCGCGAAGGATGTCGAACTGGCGCGCAGGATAGAGGACGTGGCTCCCGGTCACGGTGCACACTGAGGTGTGTGCTCGACTACGACGAGGAAGCGGGGCGCTACGACGCCTCACGGGGCGGTGAGCCCCGGGCCGCGGCCGCCGCGCGGGCGGTGCTCGACCTGATCCCCCTCGGGGCGCACGACCTGCTGGACATCGCCTGCGGCACCGGCAACGTGACCCGGCGCTTCCCCGCCGTCCGTACCGGCCTGCGGGTGACCGGCGTCGACCTCGCCCCGTCGATGACCCGCATCGCGGCAACCCGTCTGCCCGGCGCCGTGGTCCGCGCGGACAGCCGTCGTCTGCCGTTCGGCGACGCCCGGTTCGACGCCGCCGTCAGTGTGTGGCTGCTGCACCTCCAGTCCGGCCCCGAGGACGTGCGGGCGCTCATCGGCGAGTGCGCCAGGGTGCTGCGGCCCGGCGGGGTCTACGTCACCACCGTCGACAAGGCCGCCTCGCACAACGTGGGCAGCGACATCGACGCCGTCCTCTCCACCCGCCCGCGCGGTCCGGTGCGCGACGTCGCCGCCGACGTGGTGGCCTGCGCCGCCGAACAAGGCCTCGTCCCGGCCGGACAGACCGTCTTCCGGGGCCACGGCCAGGGCCGCAGCCCTCGCCGCACCATCGCCGACCTGCGCCGCGGCTGGTTCGTCACCCTGCCCCCCGGCTCCCCCCTCGCCGACGCCTTCGCCGCCCGCCTCGCCGCCCTCCCCGACCAGGACCGCCCCCGCCCCGACCCGGTCTTCCAGCTACGGGCGTTCCGAAAACCGCCGCATCAGCCGCATCCACCGAAGCCGCCGGCGGCCCTTGCGGGGTGAGGCAACCAAACCGGGACCGGTGACCACTGAAAGGCGGAATCCCCCCGCCCTCCCTGGAGGTTCGTCCCGTGAAGCACCCGCACCCGCACCCGTGGAAACACGCGCACAGGTCACGCAGACGCCGGTTCGTCCTTCCCGCGGTCCTCACCGCCGTGGCCCTCGCCGGGGCCGGACTCACCGGGCTCGGCGCCGACACCGCCGAAGCCGCCACGGCACGCCAGGTCGAGGCACTCGACCGGGGCGTGGTCAGCGTGCACAACGGCAGCGGCAACCTGGTCGGCTGGCGCTGGCTCGGCACCGACCCGGACAACGTCTCCTTCAACGTCTACCGGGCCGGTACCAAGGTCAACTCCACCCCCGTCACCGGCTCCACCACGTTCTTCCACTCCGGCGCCCCGTCCCACGCCGACTACACCGTCCGCGCCGTCGTGAACGGCGTCGAGCAGGGCGACTCCGTGCACGCCGTCCAGTTCCGCGGCGGCTACAAGGACGTGCCCATCTCCCCGCCGGCCGGCGGCACCACCCCGGACGGCGTCTCCTACACCTACGAGGCCAACGACGCCTCCGTCGGGGACCTCGACGGCGACGGCGCCCTCGAGTTCGTCCTCAAGTGGCAGCCCACCAACGCCAAGGACAACTCCCAGTCCGGCTACACCGGCAACACGATCGTCGACGGCATCCGGCTCGACGGAACCCGGCTGTGGCGCATCGACCTGGGCCGCAACATCCGCTCCGGCGCCCACTACACCCAGTTCCAGGTGTACGACTACGACGGCGACGGCAGGGCCGAGGTCGCCATGAAGACCGCCGACGGCACCCGGGACGGCACCGGCGCCGTCATCGGCAGTTCCTCCGCCGACCACCGCAACTCCAGCGGCTACATCCTGTCCGGCCCCGAGTACCTGACCATGTTCGACGGGCAGACCGGCAGGGCCATGGGCACCGTCGACTACGTCCCCGCCCGCGGCACCGTCTCCTCCTGGGGCGACTCCTACGGCAACCGCGTCGACCGCTTCCTCGCCGGCACCGCCTACCTCGACGGCGCCCGGCCCTCCCTGATCATGGCCCGCGGCTACTACACCCGTTCCGTCGTCGCCGCCTGGGACTGGCGGAACGGCGCCTTCACCCGCCGCTGGACCTTCGACACCAACTCCTCCACCAACAGCGGCAAGGGCTACGACGGCCAGGGCTCCCACAGCCTCTCCGTCGGCGACGTCGACAACGACGGCAGGGACGAGATCGTCTACGGCGCGATGGCCGTCGACGACAACGGCAGCGGACTGTGGACCACGAGGACCGGTCACGGGGACGCCCAGCATCTCGGCGACCTCGACGCGTCGACCTCGGGCCTGGAGTACTACAAGGTCTCCGAGTCGACCTCACAGCCCGCGGCCCTGTACATCGACCCGGCCAACGGATCGGTCCGCTGGAAGCTGTCCGCCTGCTGCGACAACGGGCGCGGTGTCGCAGGTGACATCTGGTCGGGCAACTCCGGCCCCGAGATGTGGTCCTCCTCCGACGGCTCCGTCCGCGACGAGGGCGGCGGCACCAAGGGCCGCAAGCCGTCCTCCGCCAACTTCCTCTCCTGGTGGGACGGCGACCCGGTGCGCGAACTCCTCGACGGCACCCGCATCGACAAGTACGGCACCTCCTCCGACACCCGCCTGCTGACCGGGTCCGGGGTCGTCTCCAACAACGGCACCAAGGCCACCCCCGTACTGTCCGGCGACATCCTCGGCGACTGGCGCGAGGAGGTCGTCTGGCGCACCGGCAACAACACCGCGCTGCGCATCTACTCCACTCCGCACGACACCGACGTCAAGATCACGACGCTGCTCCACGACACCCTGTACCGCACCTCGCTGGCGTGGCAGAACACGGCCTACAACCAGCCGCCGCACACCGGCTTCTTCATCGGCGACGGCATGCCGACCCCGCCGCGTCCGGCGGTCCACACCCCCTGAGCAGGACCGCGGGGCACGTACGGCCGCTCCGGCCGTACGTGCCCCGCGGGCTCACCGCCTCCGGCCGGTCACGTCACCGTGCAGGCCCGCCCGCCGAGTGCGAAGGCCACCGGCTTCGAGTTCGTCGCCGAACGGCTCGCCGTGAAGCCGAACCCGACCGACGAGCCCGCCGCCACGGTGCCGTTCCAGTCGGTGTTGCGTACCGTCACCGCCGGACCGGACTGTGCGTGGGCCCCGTTCCACAGCTGGGACACCCGCTGTCCGTCCGCGAACGACCAGGTCAGTGACCAGCCGTTCCAGGGGTCCGACCCGGTGTTGTTCACCCGGACCTGGGCCTGGAAACCGTCGGACCACTGGTTGGTGATCTCGTAGGTCACCGCGCAGGCCCCCGTCGGCTCCGGATCGGGGTCGGTGCCTCCGCCGCCGTCGTCCCCGCCCCCGGTGTCCGAGGTGTCGCCGTAGACGATCCCGCGGCCGTTGGTCGCCACGTACACCCTGCCGTACACCCGCGGGTCACCGGTGATCGCCGCACCCGTCCAACCCCACTGGTGCGCGTCGTCGTTGATGCGCGTCCAGCTCTGCCCCTGGTCCGTCGAGCGGAAGATGCCGCGCACGCCGTCGATCCTGGCGCTGGTGAAGACGGTCTGGTACGAGGCGTCGGGGGCCGCCTTGCCGAAGCCGACGGTGTCGGCCTCCTCGACGCCCTGCAGCTTGGTGAAGCTCTGTCCGCCGTCGGTGGAGTGCCACAGACCGTGGACCCCGCCGCTCTCCCCGCCGGCCAGCCAGATGTCGCCCTCGGCGCCCGGCAGCGCCTTGTACCGCACGCTGTCGCCGCTCGGCAGGCCGGTCGCGGGGGAGGCGGTGAAGGTGGCGCCGCCGTCCGTGCTGACGTAGAACGTCCCGGACGTGAAGCCGTAGAACGTCTTCGGATCCACCCGGTCGGACTCGACGACCGCCCCCGCGGGAATGCCGCTCGACGCCGACCAGGAGGTGCCGAAGCCGGTGGTGTGGTGCACCCCGGCGCCCTGCGGGCTCCACACGAAGCCGCTGCCGTCGGCGCCCGCCGCGACCGTGCCGCCGCCGCTGACGCCCTCGGGGTCGGTGCCCGCGAACCAGGTGGCGCCGTTGTCCGTGGAGAACGCGATGTGCGGACCGGAGTCCAGGTCACCCGCCCGGACCACCGTATCGGGGTTGGACTCGGCGAAGTCCAGACTGGTGGTACCGGTGAAGTTCGGCTGGGTGAACATCATCGACGGGACCTTCGTCAGGTCCGTGTGCCGGAAGCCGCCGACATCGAGGAGCCCGCTGATCAGCGGCGCGCCCGACGGGGGAGAGACGAGGTCGTTGACCGCCGTCTCCTCCAGGCCCCGCACCATGGGCTCGATGGTGAACGTGGTGTCGCCGTCCCAGTTCGTGAGGTTCTCGGTGCCGTAGACCGTCGCACCCGTCCCGTACATCATGCGGTCCGGGTCGAACGGGTCGATCTCCAACGCTTCGGTCATCCACCCCAGTTTGGGAGTCTGTTCGGGCGGTGACGGGTTGGCGCCCCAGGTCAGCCACGGCACGGACGAGACGTCCATGGTGTAGCGGTTCTCCCGGTTCGGGTACGGGGAGTAGTCCCACGCCTGCGTCCACGTCGCACCGCTGTCCGTGGAACGGAAGATCTGGGTGTCCGGCCACCAGGAGCTGTACGCCGTAGCCATGAGAGTGCCCGGGTTCTGCCGGTCCACCGTCAGTCCGCTGAAGCCGTAGTACGTGTCGGCCTCGGCGACCGGGCTGATGTCGGTCCAGGTTCCGGTCGCGGTCGCGTACCGCCACAGCCGGCCCTTGCCACCGTCGTACGGACCGCCCTTGTCGCTGTATGCGATGTACAGGTGACCGTTCTCGGTGTCCAGGACGCCCTTGTGGGCCAGGTGCCCGGACGGCTGCCCGGCCACCCGCTCCCAGGTGACCCCCGCGTCAGTCGACCGGTACACCGCGTTCTCCGTGTCGGCGACCCCCACGTAGATCGTCCGCGTCGCGCTGCCCGGCGTGCCCGTCGACTCGTCGAAGGTGACCCAGACGATGCCCTGGTTGTCACTGGCGTACCCGGAGGTGTCACCCGGATCCTGCACGTAGGTGCCCGGGTTGGGGAAGGCCGTCACCTCCGACCAGCTCGCGCCCGAGTCGGTCGAGCGCCACAGGCCGTTCCCGCTGGGCGTCCCCAGGTACAGCACGCTGTTGCGGTGGGGATCGACGGCGAGGCGTTCGCCCATGCCCCGCCCCGGCATGTTGCCGCCCAGCTTGAACGGCAGGTCGGCCTTCCGCCAGGTGGCGCCCCGGTCCGCGGAACGCAGTACCGCGCCGTTGTTCGGGTCCCAGTCGTTGGTGTACGTGCCCGCCGCCGCGTACACGCGGTCCGGGTCGACCGGGTCGGAGGCGAGGCTCACCACGCCGGTGTGCCCCCAGTCGTCCCAGCCGACCGAGTCCAGCAGCGGCGTCCAGGTCTTCGTCCCCTCCTGCCACCGGTAGGCGCCGCCGATGTCCGTGCGGGCGTACGCCAGGTTCCTCTCGCTGCGGTTGAAGACGATGCCGGGGACGAAACCGCCGCCGTCGATCCGGGCGTTCTTCCAGGTGTACGTGTCCGCGGCGAGCGCGGACCCCGCCGGGGCGTCGGCCGCGGCGGACCGGTCGGGGGGAGCGGCGGCGAGGGCGGGCGGGCCACCCGTGAGCAGGCCGGCCGCCAGGGCGAGCACGGCCGTGAGGGCGCGGGTTCTTCGCACGGTGAAGTCCTTCCTCGGGGGTGGGGGGAAAGCGAGAGGGTGCGGGGAGGAGGGTGTGCGAGGGCCGGGCGGACCCCCGTGCGCGAGGGATCCGCCCGGCCGCTGTGGCCCCGGCGTCAGGTGCCGGGGCCGGCACGCGGAGCGCCGGCGGGGGCTATTCGAGGAGCTCCGCGTACGAGCCCATGGCCAGGGCGATGTCGGCCTGGGCCCAGAACCGGTGGTACGTGAAGGTGGGCGCGGCACCGCCCGCCAGATAGGACTCGATCTTCGACCAGGCCGGGTCGTCCTGGTAGAAGGAACGGATCGAGTCGAACGTCGACGACGAGTCGATCGTGTCCCCGTTGGGCATGGTGCCGGTCCAGCCGCTCGGCACGTGGAGGGGGTCGTCGAAGCGGTTGTAGTCGGCGCGGGTCTCCGGGACGGCGATGCCGAGGTCGTCCTGGTGGTTGTCCCACATGCCGTCGAGGAGTGCCTTCGCCGTGTCCGCGGCCTCGGTGTCGCCCGAGCGGTCCGCGTAGTACGTCAGCGTCTTCGCGTAGGCCGCGGCCACACCGACGTCGTTGGTGTAGTCGCTGACGGTGACGTGCAGCGAGCTGTTGGCGCCGGGGGAGGACGGGTTCCAGGTGTCGGGGCTGCCCGACCACTGGAGTGTCGCCGGGAGACGGAAGGTGCCGTCCGGGTTGACGGTCGTCTCGGACAACGCCCAGTCCACCCACTTGTCGAGGACGACCTTCGCGTCCGCGTCGCCCGTCTGCTGGTAGTACTCGGCGACCCGCTCCATGGACCACGCCTGGAAGCCGAACCACTGGTTGGACGGCGGGTCGTGGTACACCGGTTTCTCGTCGTAGTACATGCCGTAGAACGTCGGCGTCCCGGCCGGCGGCGTCGCGTAGCGGCCCGCCCAGCTGTTGGTGGCGCCGCCCGCGATCGCGCCCTCGTCGGACTGCAGCCAGCGGTAGAACTCCAGCTGCCGGTCCAGGGACTTGCCCCAGTCCGCCGCACCCGTCGCCGAATCCGGCTTCAGGGCGTCGTAGGAGCTGAGGGCGTAGGCCGCCAGGGGGTTCTGGTAGCCGCCGTGCGCGTGGCTGGAGCCGATGCGCCAGGCCCAGCCCGCCGAAGTGTCGGTGGCTCCGCCCCAGGCGTAGTACCAGGACATCAGATAGTGCGAGGCGTCCTTGCCGGTACCGGCCGGGCAGGAGGACGGGCTCGTGCAGTTCCCGACCTTCTTGAAGTACTTGTCGTACATGGAGTAGCGCAGGTAGTCGCCCATCTTGGCGGCCTTGGCGACGGTGGTGGAGATGTCACCGCCGTTGCCCTGCTCCTTGGCCCACAGGTCGGCCCAGTAGGCGGCCTGCACCGCGCGCGCGTCGGCGTCCGGGGCGTTGGTGAACTTCCACTGCTTCGCGTAGGAGGCGTCCTGGGTGAACAGGTCCAGATACCCGTTCCTACCGCCGTACTTGAAGGCGTCGCAGGTGGGCTGCGGCACCGTCTCCCACACCGACTCCTGCGCGCCGCGCTGGAAGGTGTTGATGTACGACGGCCCGGTCGCCGTCGGACCCGCCTCGCACCGGCCGGGCTCGTTGCCGTAGCCGTAGGTGTTGTCCACGTCCTGCAGCCAGTGCATACCGTAGACGTCGTCCGTGCCGTACGTGGACCTCAGCTCGGCGGCGATCGGGTCCGTTCCGACGCGGACGCCGGTGTCCAGCGGCGCCGGGTACTCGGCGGGGGTGTCGAGCTCGGGCGCGTACGTCGCCGGCTTCGAGGCGTTGTAGAAGGAGTTGGTCGGCTGGTCCGCGTGAGTCGGGATCATGTACCGCTCCATGATGTCCCAGGCCCCGTTGAACTTCGACCAGTCACCGGTCACCTTGCCGTACATGGCCTGCAGCCACAGCAGGTAGCTGTACGCCTCCGAGGTGGTCTCGTGGCCGTGGTCCGGCGCCTCGACGATCAGCGTCTCCACCGAGTGGTACGGGATGCCCTCGGGCGAGAAGTATCCGTTCGCCGGGTCGGTGATCTTCCCGTAGAGCTCCAGGAAACGGGCGTCGTACGCCTTCGTCGCGCCCAGCTGCGTCACCGTGACCGCCGCCTCGGTGTGCCCCGGGGCCGACGACTCGAAGACCGCCGAACCCGTCCCCGACGCGTCGGCGCCGATCGTGACCTTCTGCGCGGTGTCCCAGTTCGACCGCGTGAAGGTGAGCGAGCCGCCCGCGGTGACCGACAGCCCCGGGTTGCCGCTCGCGCGGGTCGTCGTGACGGTCGTGTTCGCGCTCGGCCGTGTCGACAGCTTCACCTCGTACGTGCCCGACTCTCCCTGTCGTACCCCCAGGTGGGACGGGGTGGCCACGACGACCGGACCGGAGGCGACGGTGATGCCGACCGGGGTCGAGCTCGCGGAGGCGCCCAGGCTGTCGTAGGCCTTCGCCGTCAGCGAATGACTGCCCACGGTCAAGCCGGCGGCGGAAAGCGTGAAGGGCGCGCTCTCGTCCGTGCCCAGCAGTTCGGTGTCGTCGTAGAACTCCACCTTGGTGATCGTCGCGTCGTCGGCCGCCGCCGCGGTCGCCGCGAGCGGAACCGTTTCGCCCCGCGTGTAGACCGCGCCGGCCTCGGGGCTGGTCAGTACGGTGATCGGCGGCTGGTGTGCCCCCGTGCAGGTGGTGCCGTTGACGGCGAAGGAGGAGGGTGCGGCGTTGCTGCCGCTGTAGGAGAACTGCGCACCGGTGGTGACGGCGCCGCCGGCCGGGATCCGCGCGTTGTGTCCGGCGTTTCGCACGGTCACGGTGGAGCCGGACTGGCTCCAACTGCCGTTCCAGCCGTTCACCAGCCGCTGGTTGCCCGCGTAGGCGTAGGTCAGGGTCCAGCCGTCGATGTCCGCCGCGGCGCGGTTGGTGAGGGTCAGATCCGCGGTGAAACCGGAGCCCCAGTCATTGGTCCGGTAGTCCACGCTGCACTGGACGGCCGCTGCCTGAGCGGGAGTCGATCCTGAGGAGAGCATCGTCAGCGGAAGTGCGAGGGCTGCTGCGGCGGCCGTCCACAGTCGCCGGAGGCCGCGGCGTCTTCTGGGTGGGGGATGCATGGTGCTGGTTCCTCCTGCGACTCGGAGATGTCAAGACTTGAACCAGTGGGAGCGCTCCCATAGTGAGGACGGGGCCCAGGGCGGTCAAGGCTTGTGGAGAGTCGAAAAGATTCGATGACCGAAGTTCAGCGAATCTCGGTAACTCCCCTGTTCTTTGCCGTCACTTGGCGCTAGCGTCATGGACACCAGTGGGAGCGGTTCCATCAGTCGACGCGTCCGTCACGGCACGCCCGAACTGCAAGGAGTCGCTCATGTGGCACCCCCCGCGTTCAGTACTTTTACGTCCTGTCGCCGGTACGTCCGTGCCCCGTGCGGGCGCCCCGGACGCCCCGGTCGTCGGGGCGCACGAGTCAGCGTCCGTGTGCACGGCGGAGCCCTCCGTCAGGGCCTCCCCGCGGGACGCCGGCACCACAGTCGCGGTGTTCCCGCCCGACGGCACCACCCGCACCCCCGGCGCGGGGGCAGCGCACTCCCGGGGGACCCCTCGTGGCCGGTCCGGCCCCCGCACGTCCCGGACCGCGGACCGGGCCTCGTCCTGATCCTCCGCCCCGAGGTGCCCCCCACGTCCACGCCCTACGACACCGGGGCGCGCCCCACGCGCGCCCCGGTGAGATCACTGCCGACCGTCAACTCTCCTAGGGACAGACCTCTTCGGACAGCGCGACCCGTACACCCCCAACGGATAGGAAACCCGCACTCATGAGTCGCACGAGAACCGCGCTCCTCGCTGCCATGGCGCTGGTCGCCGGTGCCACCGGCACGGCGTACGCCGTCGTACCCGACGGTGTCGGCGCCGCCGCCGTCCCCTGCACCGTCGACTACCAGGTGCAGAACCAGTGGGGCACCGGCTTCACCGCCGCCGTGACCGTCACCAACCTCGGTGCCGCCAAGTCGTCCTGGTCGCTGAAGTGGTCCTACGCCGGCAACCAGCGGGTCACCAGCGGCTGGAACGCCAAGGTCACCCAGTCCGGCAGCAACGTCACCGCCGTCAACGAGTCCTACAACGGCACGCTGGCGACCGGCGGTTCGGCCAGCTTCGGCTTCCAGGGCACCTATAGCGGCAGCAACGCGATCCCCGCCACCTTCACCCTCGACGGTGTCACGTGCAACGTCGACGACGGAGGCCCGACCGACCCCACGGACCCGACCGACCCCGGTGACCGGGTCGACAACCCGTACAGCGGTGCCAAGGTGTACGTGAACCCCGAGTGGTCCGCGAAGGCCGCCGCCGAGCCGGGCGGCGACCGCATCGCCGACCAGCCCACCGGAGTCTGGCTGGACCGCATCGCCGCCATCAACGGTGTGAACGGCGGCATGGGCCTGCGCGACCACCTCGACGAGGCGCTCGCGCAGAAGGGCTCGGACGAACTCGTCGTCCAGCTGGTCATCTACAACCTGCCCGGCCGCGACTGCTCCGCCCTCGCCTCCAACGGCGAACTCGGCCCGACGGAGATCGGCCGCTACAAGACCGAGTACATCGACCCGATCGCCGAGATCCTCGGTGAGGAGAAGTACGCCCCGCTGCGGATCGTCACCACCGTCGAGATCGACTCCCTGCCCAACCTCGTCACCAACACCGGCAGCCGGCCCACCGCCACGCCCGAGTGCGACGTGATGAAGGCCAACGGCAACTACGTCAAGGGCGTCGGCTACGCCCTGAACAAGCTCGGCGACGTGGGGAACGTGTACAACTACGTCGACGCCGGCCACCACGGCTGGATCGGCTGGGACGACAACTTCGGCGCCTCCGCCGACGTCTTCCACGACGCGGCCACCGCCGAGGGCGCGACTCCGTCCGACGTCCACGGCTTCATCACCAACACCGCCAACTACAGCGCGCTGAAGGAGGAGAACTTCTCCATCAACGACTCCGTGGCCGGCAAGTCCGTCCGCGAGTCCGGGTGGGTCGACTGGAACCGTTACGTCGACGAGCTGGGCTTCGCCCAGGCCTTCCGGACCGAACTCGTCTCGACCGGCTTCGACACGAACATCGGCATGCTGATCGACACCTCCCGCAACGGCTGGGGCGGCGGTGACCGGCCCACCGGACCGGGCGCGACGACCAGCGTCGACGCCTACGTCGAGGGCGGACGCTACGACCGCCGCATCCACATCGGCAACTGGTGCAACCAGTCGGGCGCCGGACTCGGCGAACGCCCGCAGACAGCACCCGAGAACGGCATCGACGCCTACGTGTGGGTGAAGCCCCCGGGCGAGTCCGACGGGGCCAGCAAGGAGATCCCGAACGAAGAGGGCAAGGGCTTCGACCGGATGTGCGACCCGACCTACACGGGCACCCCGCGCAACGGGAACAACCTCACCGGTGCCCTGCCGGACGCCCCGATCTCCGGTCACTGGTTCTCGGCACAGTTCCAGGAGCTCATGCGGAACGCGTACCCGCCGCTGCCGTGACCGGCTGACCGACCGACCCCGATCCGCCGGGACCGGGCCGCGTGCCCGGCCCCGGCGGATCGCTCACGCCCGTAGGGGCGGTTCCGGGAAACCGCCTTGCCGGAGCGGCAACAATACTGGCCTCTGCCGGGCGCGTCGGCGCACTCTGTCCGCATCCGAGCGGAGAGGGTGACCCCCATGGCGCAGCACGACCACGACCAGCACCACCCCGGGCACCACCACGACCACGGGGCGACGGACACCGAGATCGACTGGGCGGAGATGGCCTCCCTGCTCGAATCGGAGGCCGAACTCTTCACCCCCCTGTACGAACGGGCCCTCGGCTGGCTTGCGAAGGAGGTGACCGAGCCGGGGCTGATCGTGGACGCGGGCAGTGGGCCGGGCGTTGTCTCGTGCCTGTTCGCCGAGGTCTTCGAGGGCGCCCGCATCGTGGCGGTCGACGGCTCCGCCCCACTGCTCGAACGGGCCGCGGACCGCGCCGCCCGGCACGGCGCCGGTGACCGTTTCGGAACCCTCGCCGGTGAACTCCCCGGCGTGCTCGACGAACTGGATTACCCGGCCGACCTGTTGTGGGCCAGCCGCAGCGTCCACCACCTCGGCGACCAGCGCGCCGCGCTCGCCGCCTACGCCGCCCGGCTCGCGCCCGGGGGCACGCTGGCCGTCCTGGAGGGCGGACTGCCCACCCGCTACCTGCCGCGCGACATCGGCATCGGCCGGCCAGGGCTCCAGAGCCGTGTCGACGCGGTGGAGGCCGACTGGTTCACCCGGATGCGCACCGAACTGCCGGGCTCCGTCGCACACACCGAGGACTGGCCGGCCCTGCTGACCTCGGCCGGACTGCACCACAGCCGCTCCCGAACCTTCCTCCTCGACCTTCCCGGCCCGGCCACCGAGCGTGTCCGGACACACGTGGTCACGACGCTCGCCCGCACCCGCGGCAGACTCGCCGGGGAACTGGACGCCGAGGACCGCGCCACCATCGACCGCCTCCTCGACCCCGCCGACGAGGCGAGCCTGCACCACCGCTCGGACGTCTTCTTCCTGACGGCTCACACGGTGCATACGGCCGTCCGCCCGGTGTAGAGCCGGTCCGGGCCGGCGGGACCATACGGACGGCGGTCTCCCCGTGCGCGGGGGAAGACCGCCGCGCCCTGTCCCGGAAGACCCGGAAGACCCGGAAGACCCGGAAGACCAGAGGTCAGTTCACCGTCGCCGGGTCCGATCCCAGGCGGCGGTCCTCGTTCAGGGCGTTGATCGCCGCGAGGTCCTCCGTGTCCAGGCTGAAGTCGAACACGTCGATGTTCTCCTCGATCCGCGACGGCGTCACCGACTTGGGGATGACGACGTTGCCGAGCTGGAGGTGCCAGCGCAGGACGACCTGTGCCGGCGTGCGCCCGTGCTTGCGGGCGACGGCCACGATCGCCGGGACCTCCAGCAGGCCCTTGCCCGAGCCGAGCGGCGACCAGGCCTCCGTGGCGATGCCCCGCTCCGCGTGGTACTCCCGCGCGGCGGACTGCTGGAGATGCGGATGCAGCTCGATCTGGTTGACGGCCGGGACGACCGACGTCTCCTCGAGCAGGTGCTCCAGGTGCTCGGGCAGGAAGTTGGACACGCCGATGGCACGGATCCGGCCCTCGGCGTGCAGCTTCTCGAACGCCCGGTACGTGTCGACGTAGCGGCCGCGGGCCGGCATGGGCCAGTGGATGAGGTACAGGTCCACGTAGTCCAGACCGAGCTTGGACAGGGAGGTGTCGAAAGCGCGCAGGGTGGTGTCGTACCCCTGGTCGTCGTTCCAGAGCTTGGTGGTGACGAAGAGGTCCTCGCGGGGGACGCCCGAGGCGGCGACGGCCCTGCCGGTCCCTTCCTCGTTGCCGTACACCGCCGCGGTGTCGATGCTGCGGTAGCCCGCCTCCAGTGCCGCCGTGACGGCCGTCTCGGCCTCGGGGTCCGGTACCTGCCAGACGCCGAAACCCAGTTGGGGCATCGTGACGCCGTTGTTCAGGGTGATCGGGGGGACCATACTCACGAGCTCTCGATCCTTCGGTCGGTGTCCGGTGGAACTCCCATGGTCAACGATCATCGCCCGTCATGCATTCCGGACGGCACATTTCATGCACGGTCAGCGCGCCGCCGGGGCGTCGAACACCGCCGTCCGCCGGACCTCACGCGCGGTACAGCGCCTCGGCCTCTTCCGCGTAGGCCTTCTCGACCGCCCTGCGCCTCGGCTTCGGCTTCAGCGACGGCGTGAGCGGCCCGTGCTCCTCGGCGGACGGCTGCGCCGGAACGCGGAAGGCCCGGATCGCCTCCGCCTGCGGGACGAGGGCGCCGGCCGCCCGCCGCCGTCACCTCGGCGTCGTACAGCATCCAGCGGCACTGCGCCGCGGACGGAGTGGGACGGACCGGCACGAGCCGCGCACCGACGGTGCACCGGACCTCTCCGTCGGCGGGGCGGCGGCCGGGAGGGTCACCGCCCCGGCCCCAGCCGGACCGTCACGAACCGGGGCCGGTACAGGGAGACGTTCCGGCTGAGCGCCACCGCGGCGCCGGACTGCTCGAGCAGGTTCACGTCGTAGCTGAGCACCAGCCGCCCGTCGCCGCTCAGTTCCGGGTGCGTCTGCGGGTTGTACGCGCCGGTCCCGCCGTGCGGCAGCGCGGGGCTGAACTCCTCCGCCGGGCCGTGCCACGGCCCGGCGGGGGAGCAGGACCAGTACGCCGCCACCGTGGTCAGTCCCTTGACGCCCGTGGCCATCGTGAACAGGACGTACGTCCCGCCCTCCCGCACCACCGAGAAGGCGCTGCCGACACCCGTGCGGTGTCCGTCGCCGAGCACCGGGCGCGGGCGGGCGCGGGTCTGCCACGCCGTGCCGTTCCAGTACTCCCAGGCCGCCGGGTCGCCGAGCCCGCCCTCCGGTACCCGCGCCGCGTACGCCTGCGAGGCCTCGCGGGAGACGGCCCGGCCGTCGTCGCCGCCGAAGACGTACGTCCACCCGCCCTCCTCGACCAGGGTGGTGCCGAACAGCACCCGCCGGGACGGGTCGGGCACATCCCGCTGGTCCAGCACCGTCTCCACCGACTCCAGGCGCAGATCGGACAGGGAGAGCGTGGCGACCTCGGTGGCGGTCGGCACCCCGTAGATCCACGGGGACTGCCCCGCCGCACGCACCCACAGCAGTACCCGGACCACCTGCTCCGTGGAACCGGGGGAGCGGGGCTCGACCCGGGCACCGACCGGCCAGCGCCACTGGTCCGGGGCCGGATCGGGGAAGAGCGGGGCGGGGAGCGTGGACTCCAGCCGGCCGTCGCGCATCAGGACGGCCGAGTTGCGCACCATCGGCGCGCTCGTGTCCCGCCAGGCGTACGGCTCGCCGACCGGGTTGGGCGGGCTGTGCACGCGGCCCAGGAACGTGTCGGAGAACAGCCACAGCAGCCGGCCGTCGGGCAGCCGCACCGAGTGCGTGCCGTCACCGCCCGTCCAGTCGTCTACGCGGGCGCCGTCGTCGCCGTAGCGGGCGAACTCGGAGGTGAGGGCGTCGTCCTCGGCCCAGGACGCGACGGTGCGCGGCGTGCAGGCACCACCGTCCGGCCGCCCGTCGTCGTCGCGGTCCGGCAGGCCCGTGACCAGCACGGTCCCCAGGAGCAGGACCAGGACCAGGCCGATCCAGGTCCCTGGTCCCCGCCGCGGCGGTGTCCGTGGCTGTGGTCGTGGCGGTGTCCGTGGCGGTACGCGGGTTTCCGCGGGTGCTGGTGCTGCGTCGTCGGGCACGCTCCGGGACGTTAGTGGCCGGAGGGGAGCGGGTCCATGGTGCCTGACGCCCTGACGCCCTGACGCCCTGACGCCCTGACGCCTGCCGTGGTGGCCCTGGGCCGGAGGGAGGGCCCCGCCGCACGGCGGCGGGGGACCGGTCAGCCCTGGGCGGCCGCGGCCCGCAGGGCTATGCGGTCCTCACCCGCGTACACGTTCATGGAACTGCCCCGCAGGAACCCGACCAGCGTCAGCCCCGTCTCCGCCGCCAGGTCCACGGCCAGTGAGGACGGCGCCGAGACCGCCGCGAGCAGGGGGATGCCGGCCATGACGGCCTTCTGCGCCAGCTCGAAAGAGGCACGGCCGGAGACCATCAGCACGGTCCGGGACAGCGGCAGGTTCCCGCCCTGCAGGGCGCGGCCGACCAGCTTGTCGACCGCGTTGTGCCGCCCCACGTCCTCCCGGACGTCCAGCAGTTCCCCGTCCTCGTCGAACAGGGCCGCCGCGTGCAGGCCGCCCGTCCGGTCGAAGACCCGCTGGGAGGCGCGCAGCCGGTCGGGCAGGCTCGACAGGAGTTCCGGGGTGACGCGCAGCGGCGGGCTGTCGGCGACGGGGTGGCGGGTCGTGGTGCGCACCGCGTCCAGGCTCGCCTTGCCGCACAGGCCGCAGGACGAGGTCGTGTACACGTTCCGCTCGAGCGTGATGTCCGGGGTCCGCACGCCGGGAGCGGTCTGCACGTCGACCACGTTGTAGGTGTTCACCCCCTCCGCGGTCGCGCCCGCGCAGTACACGACGTTCCGCAGGTCGGACGCCGTCGCCAGGACCCCTTCGCTGACCAGGAAGCCGACGGCCAGCGCGAAGTCGTCACCCGGCGTGCGCATCGTGATCGCCAGCGGCTTCCCGTTCAGCCGGATCTCCAGGGGTTCCTCGGTGACGAGCGTGTCCGGGCGGCTGGAGACCACCCCGTCCCGGATGCGGACCACCTTGCGTCGTTCTGTGACTCGTCCCATGTCCCCAGTCCCTGGTCGGTCCGTGGTCGGTCCCGGCTCCGTACGTGCTGACGGCCGCATCGGCCCCTGACGCACAGGGTGCGGTGCGTCACCGGACCGTCGTGCGGTGAGGTGACCTTCACGATCTCATTGTCCTGCACGGGGTCCCGCACGTGCAGGATGAGGCCGCAGCCCACCGTGCGGCACCCGCGCGCCGGCCCGGGCCGCGTGCTCACAGGGAGTGGCCGGTCCTCGGCCCCGCCGCACGGCCCGCGCCGGGAAACCGGTCGGTCCGACCGTTCGCCGCAGACCGCGTACCGTTCACCGCATACGAGCGATCCGCAGGTTCTCAAACACGCGTGGTCTGCCTACCGTCCGGGTTTCATGAGTCCTCCCGTCGCGCCCCCCGGGGTGGAGCCGCTGGCTCGTACCGCCCGCCGCTCTCGCGGTCCACCCCTCCATCGGCCTGGTGATCCTCTCCTTCTACGGAGGAGGCTTCGCGACCGTCCCGGCCTATCTGAAGGACCTCTTCGGCACCCACCAGGTCGGCGCGATCCACGGGCGGCTGCTCACCGCGTGGTCCACGGCCGGTGTGCTCGGCCCGCTCATCGTGAACTGGGTCGCCGACCGGCAGGAGGAGGCGGGACGGCACGGCTCGTCGCTGTACGGACTGTCCTTCATGATCATGATCGGCCTGCTGGTGGTCGGCTTCGTCGCCAATGAACTCGTCCGTCCCGTACACCCCCGGCACCACGTACCCCGCCCCGACGAGGCGAAGGAGGCCGCCGATGAGCGGCGAGAACAGCGCGAGTCCGCCTGACCCGGCCACGGCGGGCCCCGGCCGCCGCGGGCTGACCTTCTTCGCCTGGCTGTGGGTGGGCGTCCCGCTCGCCTACGGCCTGTACGAACTCGTACGGAAGGCGACCCAGCTGTTCACCGGGTGACACCGCGCCCCGGCCCCTCCGGGGGCCTGACCGAAGCCGACAAGCGCGGCGCCCGAATCCTGTCGCATCACCTGTCGGCGTACCCGCGAGTCACTGATCAGACTGGTGCATCCCGCAACCACCACACGAGGGGGAACCCATTCATGATCGGCTCGCGCATCGCCGCCGTCGGCCACTACCAGCCCGCCCGGGTGCTCACCAACGAGGACCTGGCGGGCATGGTCGACACCAGCGACGAGTGGATCACGAGCCGGGTCGGCATCCGCACCCGTCACATCGCGGGCCCCGAGGAGCCCGTCGACGAGCTGGCCGCGCACGCCGCGGCCAAGGCGCTGGCGGCGGCCGGCCGCACCCCCGGCGACGTCGACCTGGTGCTGGTCGCCACCTCCACCGCGATCGACCGCTCGCCCAACATGGCGGCCCGGGTCGCCGCACGCCTCGGCATCCCCGGCCCCGCCGCGATGGACATCAACGTGGTGTGCGCCGGATTCACCCACGCGCTCGCCACCGCCGACCACGCGGTACGCGCCGGATCCGCGCGCCGCGCACTGGTGATCGGCGCCGACAAGATGTCCGAGGTCGCCGACTGGACCGACCGCACCACCTGCGTGCTCGTCGGGGACGGGGCGGGCGCCGCGGTCGTCGAGGCGACCGACGCACCCGAGGAGCCCGGGATCGGGCCCGTGCTGTGGGGCTCGGTACCGGAGATGGGCAACGCGGTGCGGATCGAGGGGACACCGCCGCGGTTCGCCCAGGAGGGCCAGAGCGTGTACCGCTGGGCGACCACACGGCTGCCGTCCATCGCACGCCAGGCCTGCGAGAAGGCGGGGTACGCCCCGGAGGACCTCGCCGCGGTCGTGCTGCACCAGGCCAACCTGCGGATCATCGAACCCCTCGCGCTCAAGATCGGCGCGGTCAACGCGGTCGTCGCGCGGGACGTCACCGAGTCGGGCAACACCTCGGCCGCGAGCATCCCGCTCGCCTTCGCCAAGCTCGTCGAGCGGGGCGAGGTGACCTCCGGCGACCCGGTCCTGCTGTTCGGCTTCGGCGGAAACCTGTCCTACGCCGGGCAGGTCGTCCGCTGCCCCTGACGGTTCTCGTACGCCGCCCTCAGCCCTCCGTGCGGACGCCCCTCGTACGGGTGTGATGCGGTCACCCCCTCTGTGCGGCGCCTGTACGCCGCGGACCGTGGACGAAAGGCAGTCACTGCCGGCGGTGCCCGTGGAGCGGCCGGGCGGCCCTGCGGCCGGGCGGGTGCGCCGGCAGCACACCCCCGTCGCCCGGCAGCGCGGCGGGAAGTCCTGGGCCGAGCACCGTGACCTGGTCACCGCCCTCGTGAACCGCGACGAGCGGCCGGCCGAGCGGCTCGTGCGCGGACACACCGAGCGGACCCGCCGCTCGGACCTCGGCCAGGCGGAGTCCCCGAAGTCCTGACGGTGCGTGCCCGGGGCGAGCGGCTCCGCGCGAGCCCCTTTGTCCTGTGAGTGGAAAAAGTAGGGGGCAATTCCTGCGCGACTTCTTCCCACCTCCGGCAGCCGCTGCTACGTTCCCTTCGAAAGCACGCCTCACACGTGGCCGGAATCCGGCGCGCAGAGGCCGATCGAGGCGGGGAGGGGTTCGTGAGACGTATGACGGCACGGCCCGCCAACGCCCACCAGGCCCGACTGCTCAGGCTGTTGCGCGACGGTGGACCCAACTCCCGTGCCCAGCTGGGCGACCAGGTCGACCTCTCCCGGTCGAAGCTGGCCGTGGAGGTGGACCGGCTACTGGAGACGGAACTCGTCGTGGCCGACGGACTCGCCGCCTCGCGCGGCGGCCGGCGCTCCCACAACATCCGTCTCAACCCGCACCTGCGGCTCCTCGGCGTCGACATCGGCGCGACCTCGGTCGACGTCGCCGTCACCAACGCCGAACTGGAGATCCTCGGGCACATCAACCAGCCCATGGACGTACGCGACGGACCGGTCGCGGTCTTCGAGCAGGTGCTGTCCATGGCGGCGAAGCTGAGGGCTTCGGGACTCGTGGAGGGGTTCGACGGCGCCGGTATCGGCGTCCCGGGCCCGGTCCGGTTCCCCGAGGGCATCCCGGTGGCGCCGCCGATCATGCCCGGCTGGGACGGCTTCCCCGTGCGGGAGGCGCTCAGCCAGGACCTCGGCTGCCCGGTCATGGTCGACAACGACGTGAACCTGATGGCGATGGGGGAGCAGCACGCGGGCGTCGCCCGCACCGTCCCCGATTTCCTCTGCGTCAAGATCGGTACCGGCATAGGCTGCGGCATCGTCGTCGGCGGTGAGGTCTACCGCGGTACGACGGGCAGCGCCGGCGACATCGGACACATCCAGGCCGTACCCGACGGCCGCCCCTGTGCCTGCGGCAACCGGGGCTGCCTGGAGGCCCACTTCAGCGGCGCGGCCCTCGCCAGGGACGCGCTGGAGGCCGCCCAGCAGCAGCTCTCCGCCGAACTCGCGAGCCGTCTGGAGGCGAACGGCACGCTCAGCGCCGTCGACGTCGCCGCCGCGGCCGCCGCGGGGGACGCCACCGCGATCGACCTGATCCGCGAGGGCGGCAGCCGTACCGGCCAGGTCATCGCCGGCCTGGTCAGTTTCTTCAACCCCGGCCTGGTGGTGATCGGCGGAGGGGTGACCGGTCTCGGCCACACCCTGCTCGCCGCCATCCGCACCCAGGTCTACCGCCAGTCGCTGCCCCTGGCGACCGGCAACCTGCCCATCGTCCTCGGGGAGCTGGGCCCCACCGCCGGAGTCATCGGGGCGGCCCGGCTCATCAGCGACCACCTGTTCTCACCCGCGTAAACAACCCACGGCAGCACCGCAGCACGGCAGCACGTCACCCGGCTCCACCGCACGGAACGGCAAGTCCGGCTCCGCCGCACGGAACAGCTCCGCCCTCCGCCGCACGAAGCGGCCCGCCTCATCCACCCGCGGAACAGCGCACCGGCACCACGTACCCCACCCCGCCACACGTACGGCCCCGCACCGCCAGCGCACCACCCGCACCACCCCCGCACCGCGCACGCCCCCGCACCGTCCCTCCCACACGACGCCGCACCGTCCCGGCGCTCCCGCCTGTCCGAAAACACCCTCCCCGCAGGGGGACCGCCCTGACACCGGCCCGCACGCCCGCCGAGGGGAATCCGCATGGCACCCGAACCACCGCTGCTCAGCATGTCCGGCATCACCAAGTCGTTCCCCGGCGTCCGGGCCCTGGACGGTGTCGACCTCGACGTCCAGGCCGGCGAGGTGCACTGTCTGCTCGGCCAGAACGGCGCCGGCAAGTCCACCCTGATCAAGGTGCTGGCCGGCGCCCACCAGCCCGACACCGGCACCATCCACTGGCGCGGTGAAGCCGTCACCCTGCGCTCGCCGATCTCCGCCATGCGCCTCGGGATCGCCACCATCTACCAGGAACTCGACCTGGTGGAACACATGACGGTCGCCGAGAACGTCCACCTCGGTCAGGAACCGACGACCGCCGGGTTCGTCGTCCGTCCCAGGACCGCCAGGGAAGCGACGGCCGGGCTGCTGACCCGGCTCGGCCACCCCGAGATCGAACCGGGCCGGGCGGTCGGGGAGTTGTCGGCCGCACAGCAGCAGATCGTCTCCATGGCGCGGGCGCTCTCGCACGACGTGCGTCTCATCGTGATGGACGAACCGTCGGCCGCGCTCGATCCGGACGAGGTCGACAACCTCTTCCGCATCGTTGCCGACCTCACCGCCGACGGGGTCGCCGTCGTCTACATCTCGCACCGTCTCGAGGAGATCCGGCGCATCGGCGACCGGGTGACCGTGCTCAAGGACGGCCGCGCCGTCGCGGGCGGGCTGCCCGCCGAGTCGACCCCGACCCGCGAGGTGGTCGCCCTGATGACCGGCCGCGACGTCGAGTACGTCTTCCCCGGGCGCCCCGCCTCCCCGCCGCCGGCCGAACCGGTGCTGACCGTCGAAGGACTGTCCCGCAAAGGCGAGTTCGCCCCCCTCGACCTCACCCTGTGCCCCGGGGAGATCGTCGGGCTCGCGGGTCTCGTCGGCTCGGGCCGCTCCGAGATCCTGGAGACGGTCTACGGCGCCCGCACACCGGACTCCGGCCGGGTCCTGGTCGGCGGACGCCCCCTGCGGCCGGGCAGCGTGCGCGCCGCCGTGCGCGCCGGGATCGGACTCGCTCCCGAGGAACGCAAGGCGCAGGCCCTGCTCATGCTGGAGTCCGTCACCCGCAACGTGTCGCTCTCCGCCATGTCCCGCTTCTCGCGGGCCGGCTGGATCGACCGCGGCGCCGAACTCGGCGCGGCCCGCGCCGCCACCCGCGAACTCTCGCTGCGGCCGGACAACCCGGACGTGCCCGTGCGCACCCTGTCCGGCGGCAACCAGCAGAAGGCCGTGCTCGCCCGCTGGCTGCTGCGCGGCTGCCGGGTGCTGCTGCTCGACGAACCCACCCGCGGTGTCGACGTCGGCGCCCGCGCCGAACTGTACGCAGTCATACGGCGGCTGGCCGACGAAGGCCTCGCCGTGCTGCTCGTCTCCAGCGAGGTGCCCGAGGTGCTCGGCCTCGCCGACCGCGTCCTGGTGCTCCGGGAAGGGGACGTCGTCCACACGGCGCCCGCCCGGGAGCTCGACGAACACCGTGTACTCGACCTCGTCATGGAAGGAAGCCCGGCGTCATGACGCAGCCCGTCTCCCCGCCCCGGGACAGCACCGACAAGGCGCCCCCGGTCGGCGAACCGCCCGCCTGGCGCACCGTGCTGTTCCGCGCCGACGTCCGTACCCTGACGCTGCTCGGCGTCCTCGCCGCGCTCCTGCTCATCGGCGGCATCACCAGACCGGACGAGTTCCTGGACACCCGCAACCTCCAGCTCGTCCTCACCCAGGCCTCCGTCATCGGTGTCGTCACCGTCGGCATGACCTTCGTCATCACCTCGGGCGGCATCGACCTGTCGGTCGGCGCGATCGTCGCCCTGGCCTCGGTGTGGGCGACCACGGTCGCCACCCAGGAGTTCGGGTTCGCCGGCATCCTGTTCACCGCCGTCCTCGTCGGCGTGGGCTGCGGACTGGTCAACGGGGTGCTGATCGCGTACGGCGGGATGGTCCCGTTCATCGCCACCCTCGCCATGCTCGCCTCGGCCCGCGGCCTCGCCCTGCAGATCACCGACGGGCGCACCCAGGTCGTCACCATCGACGGCGTCCTCGACCTCGGCGAACGCGACGCCTACGTCCTCGGCATCCCGCCCCTGGTCCTGGTGTTCGCGGCGGTCACCGTCATCGGCTGGCTGGTCCTCAACCGGACCACCTTCGGACGCCGCACCGTCGCCGTCGGCGGCAACGCGGAGGCGGCCCGGCTCGCCGGCATCGACGTCCGCCGCCAACGCCTGTACCTGTACCTGCTGTCGGGGCTGTGCTGCGGCATCGCCGCCTTCCTGCTGATCGTCCTGTCCGGCTCCGGCCAGAACACCAACGGCAACCTCTACGAGCTCGACGCCATCGCCGCCGCGATCATCGGCGGCACCCTGCTCACCGGAGGCCGCGGCACCGTCGTCGGCTCCGTGCTGGGCGTCCTGATCTTCACCACGATCACGAACATCTTCGCCCTGAACAACCTGCAGAGCGACGTCCAGCAGATCGCCAAGGGCGCGATCATCGTCGCCGCCGTGCTGGTCCAGCGGCGCACCGCGAGCACGACCTGACGAAAGGGTTCACCGCCATGCCAGAGCCGACACCTCTCACGAGCCGCAGAGGGCTGTTCCTCGGAGCCGCCGCCGTGTCCGCCGGAGTCCTCGTCACCGGCTGCACCAGCAACGAGCCCAGCGACGCCGAGCCGGCCGCGAGCGACCGGCCGGCCGCCGCCGACAAGCCCGGCAAGCCGGTCACCATCGGCTTCGCGGGACCGCAGGCCGACCACGGCTGGCTCAACGCCATCAACGACAACGCCGAGAAGCGCGCCAAGACGTACTCGGACGTCACCATGGAGATCACCGAGGGCTCCAACGACACCGCCCAGCAGATCGGCCAGATCGAGACCCTCATCAACAAGAAGGTCGACGTCCTGGTGGTGCTCCCCGCCGACGGCAAGGCGCTCACCCAGGTCGGGCTGAAGGCGATGCGCGCCGGCATCCCCGTCGTCAACCTCGACCGCATCTTCAACTCCCCGCAGGCGTACCGCTGCTGGATCGGCGGCGACAACTACGGCATGGGACTGAACGCCGGGCACTACATCGGCGAGAAGCTCAAGGACACCCCCGACGCCCGCGTCATCGAACTGGCGGGACTGGACAACCTCGAGCTCACCAAGCAGCGCACCCGGGGCTTCGACGACGCGCTGAAGAACTACCCCAACATCAAGAAGGTGGCCCGCCAGGCCGCCGACTTCACCGTCGAGTCGGGCCAGGCCAAGATGGCCCAGCTCCTGCAGGCCCAGTCGGCGTTCGACGCGCTGTGGAACCACGACGACGACCAGGGCGTCGGCGCGCTGCGCGCCGTCGAACAGGCCGGACGTGACGACTTCCTCATGGTCGGCGGCGCGGGCGCGCTCTCCGCCTTCCAAGCCATCAAGGCGGACGACGGGGTCCTCAAGGCGACCGTGCTCTACCCGCCGTCGATGGCCGCCTCCGCGATCGACCTCGCCCGCGCCCTCGGCCAGGGCAAGGGCGTCGGCGGCCTCGCCGAGTTCGAGATCCCCACCTCGCTGACCTGCTATTCGGCCGTGGTCGACAAGGAGAACGTCGACCAGTACATGTCCACCGGCTTCAAGTGAGCAGCCCCGCCCCACGGGCCTGACCAGCCCACCGGGCGGGGCCCACCCCCGCCCGCCACGACGACGAGGAGGACATCCGTATGGCACAGCCGCAGCAGTCAGACGGGGCAGACGGCGCAGGGACGGGAAAGCCGCCACTGCGCGTCGGCATGGTCGGCTACGCCTTCATGGGCGCCGCCCACTCCCAGGGCTGGCGCACCGCGGGCCGCGTGTTCGACCTGCCGCTGAGCCCCGAACTGGCCGTCATCTGCGGCCGGGACGCCACCGCGGTGCGTGCGGCGGCCGACCGCCACGGCTGGGCGGACACCGAGACCGACTGGCGCGCCCTGGTCGAACGGGACGACATCGACCTCGTCGACATCTGCACCCCCGGCGACAGCCACGCCGAGATCGCCCTGGCCGCCCTCGCCGCGGGCAAGCACGTCCTGTGCGAGAAACCCCTCGCCAACAGCGTCGCCGAGGCCGAGGCGATGGCCGACGCCGCCGGACGGGCCCGGCGGCAGGGCAGGCTGGCGATGGTCGGCTTCAACTACCGCCGGGTCCCCGCGACCGCGCTGGCCCGGCGGATGGTGGCCGAGGACCGCATCGGCACCCTGCGGCACGTACGGGTGTCGTACCTTCAGGACTGGCTGGTGGACCCCGCGTTCCCGCTGACCTGGCGCCTGCGCCGGGAGCAGGCCGGCTCCGGCTCGCTCGGCGATCTCGGCGCGCACATCGTCGACCTCGCCCAGTACCTGGCGGGGGAGCGGCTGGCGGGCGTCTCCGCGCTCACCGAGACGTTCGTCCGGCAGCGGCCGCTGCCCGCCGCGCCCGCCGGCGGTCCGGCCGCCGTCGACAGCGCCGGCACCGGCGAGGTCACCGTGGACGACGCCGCCCTGTTCACCGGCCGCTTCACCTCCGGCGCCCTCGCCTCCTTCGAGGCCACCCGGTACGCCACCGGACGGAAGAACGCGCTGCGCATCGAACTCAACGGTGAGCGGGGATCGCTCGCCTTCGACCTGGAGCGGCTCAACGAACTCTCCTACCACGACGGCACCGAGCCCGCCGCCCACGCGGGTTTCCGCCGCATCCTGGTCACCGAACCCGACCACCCCTACCTGGACGCCTGGTGGCCGCCGGGCCACGGCCTCGGCTACGAGCACACCTTCGTGCACCAGGCCCGCGACCTGGTCCACGCCGTCGCCGAGGGCCGCACCCCCGAACCCTCCTTCGCCGACGGGCTGCAGGTGCAGCGCGTCCTGGCGGCCGTGGAGGAGAGCGCCGCGAAGAACTCCGTCTACACACCGATCGCCGCCTGAGGAAAGGCAGACACGCATGCCCCGCACCTTCACGCTGTTCACCGGCCAGTGGGCGGACCTGCCCCTCGAGGAGGTCTGCCGGCTCGCCCGCGACTTCGGCTACGACGGACTCGAACTCGCCTGCTGGGGAGACCACTTCGAGGTCGACAAGGCACTCGCCGACCCGTCCTACGTGGACTCCCGGCGTCAGTTGCTCGACACGTACGGCCTCGAGGTCCGGGCGGTCTCCAACCACCTGGTCGGCCAGGCGGTCTGCGACGCCATCATCGACGAACGCCACCAGGCCGTCCTGCCCGCCAGGATCTGGGGCGACGGCGAGGCCGAGGGCGTACGGCAGCGGGCCGCGGCCGAGATCAAGGACACCGCGCGCGCCGCGGCCCTCCTCGGCGTCGACACCGTCATCGGGTTCACCGGATCGGCGATCTGGCACCTGGTGGCCATGTTCCCGCCCGCGCCCGAGTCGATGGTCGACCGCGGCTACGAGGACTTCGCGACGCGCTGGAACCCGATCCTGGACGTCTTCGACGCCGAGGGCGTGCGGTTCGCACACGAGGTCCACCCCGGCGAGATCGCCTACGACTACTGGACCACCGTCCGCACCCTGGACGCGGTCGGCCGGCGGCCGGCCTTCGGGCTCAACTTCGACCCCTCCCACTTCGTGTGGCAGGACCTCGACCCGGTCGGCTTCCTGTGGGACTTCCGCGACCGGATCTACCACGTCGACTGCAAGGAGGCCCGCACCCGCCTCGACGGCCGCAACGGCCGCCTCGGCTCCCACCTGCCCTGGGGCGACCCCCGGCGCGGCTGGGACTTCGTCTCCGCCGGCCACGGGGACGTCCCCTGGGAGGACGTCTTCCGCATGCTGCGTTCCATCGGCTACCGGGGCCCCGTCTCCGTCGAATGGGAGGACGCCGGCATGGACCGGCTCCAGGGCGCCCCCGAGGCGCTGACCCGGCTCAAGGCGTACGACTTCGACCCGCCGTCGGCCTCCTTCGACGCGGCGTTCACCAGCTGAACCGCACGCCCGACGGCAGGCCGGGGGCCGGAACGTCCGCCGGCCCCCGGCCCCGGCCTGCCCGGATCCCGCTTTGTCCCAGGGTGGGGAAAAGCTCGGCCAGTCCCGTCCCAAGGGGTGTTCGCCCCGGATGAACGCGGTTACCGTCCCTGAAGTGCTCATGACATCCACGCCTCCGGGGTGACGGCGCACCCCGGCGCCCGCACCGCACGTCCCCGCACCCGTTCCGTACGGCCCCACCCCGTTCCCGGAGGGACTTCGTGCACAGAAGCAGACTCGTACCCGCCCCCACGAGGCGTCCAGGACTCCGCACCGCCCTCGCCCTGCTCACCGGCCTGATGCTGGCAGCAGGGACCCCGGCGACCGTCGCCGGCGCCCACCCCGGGCATCCGGAACACGCCGAACCGGCAGCCGCCGAGGGGCGGTTCCAGCAGGTACCGCTTCACCAACAAGGACCCCGAGCGGAGCCTGACCGACGGCCACATCGGCCTCCAGAACCACGGCGCCGACGACCAGGTCTCCTTCCGCGACATCCGGCTGAAGGAACTCCCCTCCCAGGGGTGACCGGAACGGCGGCGGGCGGAGGACGCCGGACCTCCGCCCGCCGCCCCCGCCGGGCCCCGTGCCCGGCACCCCGCTCGTCCCCCTCCGGCACCCGCACCCGGTTCGCGTACGACAAGGAGGCTGCCCATGTCCGCCGAACCGTCCCTCCCCACCCCCTCCCCGGCTCCCCGCTTCGGCGTCTGGTTCATCGGGGCGCGCGGATCCGTGGCCACCACCGCGATCGCGGGCTGCGCCGCCGTCACCGCCGGACTCCGCCCACCCACCGGCATGGTCACCGAGACCCCCGACTTCACCTCGTGCGGCCTGCCGCCACTGTCGTCCCTCGTCTTCGGCGGCCACGACACCGTCGACTGCCCGCTGCCCAAACGTGCCGAACACCTCGTCGCCGGCGGCGTCCTGCCGCACGGCCTGCCCTCCGCCGTGCACGCCGAACTCGTCGCCGCCGACCGGGAGATCAGGCCCGGCGGCCCCCTGCCCGGCGACACCGACGACGGCTCGGGCCGCCACGACGACGAACTGATCGACGTGTTCGCGGCCGACATGCGCGACTTCGCGCACCGCCAGGGCCTCACGGGCGCCGTCGTGGTGAACGTCGCCTCCACCGAGCCCGCCCCCACCGACGGCTCCCTGCCACCGAGTTCCCTCTACGCGGCGGCCGCCCTGCGCGCCGGCTTCCCCTACGTCAACTTCACCCCCTCCGCAGGCCTGCACCACCCGGCGCTGGCCGGGCAGGCCGCGACGGCCTCCGTCCCCCACACGGGCCGCGACGGCAAGACCGGGCAGACCCTGCTGCGCTCCGTACTCGGCCCGATGTTCCTGCAGCGCGCCCTCGCCGTGCGCGCCTGGTCCGGCACCAACCTCCTGGGCGGCGGCGACGGTGCCGCCCTCGCCGACCCCGCGGCCGCCGCCGCCAAGAACGCCGGCAAGGAACGCGTCCTCGCCGACACCCTCGGCACCACCCCCGAGGGCGAGGTCCACATCGACGACGTACCCGCGCTCGGCGACTGGAAGACAGCCTGGGACCACATCGCCTTCGACGGCTTCCTCGGCGCCCGCATGGTCCTGCAGACCACCTGGCAGGGCTGCGACTCGGCGCTCGCCGCGCCCCTCGTCCTCGACCTGGCCCGGCTGGTCGCCCGCGCCCGGGAGAGGGGCCTGTCCGGCCCGCTGGGCGAACTGGGCTTCTACTTCAAGGACCCGGTGGGGGACGGCCCGTCCTCGCTGGCCGAACAGTACGCGGAGCTCAGGCGCTTCGCCGGGCGGCTACGGGACGACGCCGGCGACCGCGGGGCGCAGCGGTGAGCCGCACGGGCGCCCCGGCGCAGGACACACCCACTCCGGCCGGGCCGACGGCGGCGGACGACCCGGCACCCGGGGCGGCACCCGGGGCGGTACCCAGGGGCGCCGCCACTCCCCTCCCCGGCCCCGCGCCCCGCGCCTCCCGCACCCGCACCCGCACCGCCCGCGCGGGCGCCTGGGCCGAACTGCTGCGCCTGCCCGCGCTGTTCACCGTCCCCGGCGACGCCCTGGCCGGTGCGGCGGCGTCCGACTCGCGCCCCGGCCCCCGCACTCTGCTCGCCATCGGATCCTCTCTGTGCCTGTACGAGGCCGGCATGGCCCTGAACGACTGGGCGGACCGCACCGAGGACGCTGCGGAACGCCCGCACCGCCCGCTTCCGTCCGGCCGCATCCGTCCGGCCGCCGCCCTCACCGCCGCCGGTGCCCTCACCGGCGCCGGACTGGCGCTCGCCGCCGCTGCGGGACGCCCCGCCCTCGCGGTGGCCGCACCCCTGACGGCGACCGTCTGGGCCTACGACCTCGCGCTGAAGCACACACCCGCCGGTCCCGCGGCCATGGCCGCCGCCCGCGCACTGGACCTGCTCCTGGGCGCGGCCACCGCCGGCGGCGGCATCCGGACGGCGCTGCCCTCGGCCGCGCTGCTCGGCACCCACACCCTCGTGGTCACGGCCGTCTCCCGCCGGGAGACCACCGGCGGCTCGGTCCTGACCCCGCTGGCCGCCCTCGCGACGACGGGGGCGCTGACCCGGCTGGTCACCCACCGCCGCACCCGACTCCCGGCAGGCCGGCGGGCAGCAGCCGCCCCCGGCCTGCCGGGCCCCGGCCCGGCCGGGCGCCCACCCCGCGCCACCGGCGTCCTTGCCACCGCCCTGGGCGCCGCCTACGCCGCCACGGCCGCCCGGCCCTACTTCCACGCCGCACTCAACCCCTCGCCCCCGCTCACCCAACGCGCCGTCGGCGGCGGCATCCGGGCCACGATCCCGCTCCAGGCCGCGCTCGCCGCCCGCTCCGGCTCGGCCGGCACCGCCCTGCTCGTCGCGGCCCTGGCCCCGGCCGGCCGGATGTTCGCGAGGAGGTCCGGCATGAGGAAGGTGAGCATCACGTGAACCGCACCCCGGACGGCGCCCCTCCGCTCCCCCTCCCCCTCCCCCTCCGCTTCGGCTACGGCACCAACGGCCTCGCCGACCTCCGTCTCGACGACGCCCTCGCCCTGCTCGCCGACCTCGGCTACGACGGTGTCGGGCTCACCCTCGACCACATGCACCTCGACCCGCTCGCTCCGGACCTCGCCGCCCGCACCCGCCGGGTCGCCCGGCGCCTGGACGACCTCGGCCTGGGCGTCACCGTCGAGACCGGCGCCCGCTACGTGCTGGACCCGCGCCGCAAACACGGCCCCTCGCTCCTGGACCCCGACCCGGACGACCGCGCCCGCCGCGTGGACCTGCTCGTCCGGGCCGTCCAGGTCGCCGCCGACCTCGGCGCGCACGCCCTGCACTGCTTCAGCGGCACCGCCCCCGTGGGCACGGACGAGGACACCGCGTGGAAGCGCCTGGCCGAGGCGCTCACCCCCGTCCTGGACGCCGCCACCTCCGCGGGCGTCCCCCTCGCCGTCGAACCGGAACCCGGTCACCTCCTCGCCACCCTCGCCGACTTCCACCGCCTGCGCCGCGCCCTCGGGGACCCCGAACCCCTGGGCCTCACCCTGGACATCGGCCACTGCCAGTGCCTCGAGCCCCTCCCACCCGCGGACTGCGTCCGCGCCGCCGCCCCCTGGCTGCGCCACGTCCAGATCGAGGACATGCGCCGCGGCGTCCACGAACACCTGCCCTTCGGGGACGGCGAGATCGACTTCCCGCCCGTCCTCGCGGCCCTCGCCGCCACCGGATACCAGGGCCTGACCGTCGTCGAACTGCCCCGCCACTCCCACGCGGGCCCCCACTTCGCCGCCCACTCCCTCCCGTTCCTCCACACCGCGGCCCGCACCGCGGCGACCACCTCCGCCCCCGCCACCCCTGCCGCCCTCCCGACCACCGAACTGCACCGCCTCCTCACCGCCCGTCTCGACGGAGCCGCCCGCGCCTGGCTGGACCAGGCCCTCGACGCGGCCGCCGCCCACCCCGGCGCCCACGGCCCCATCTCCGTGTGGGAACTGCGCCTGGCCGAGGCCGGCCGGCGCTGCGGTGCCGCCCACGCCGACGCCGCCCGCGTCCTGATCCTGCACGCGGCCCGGGCCGACGCCGAGGCGCTGGCCCGGGTCTACCACCAGGGCACCGCCGACGAACGCCGGGCGGTCCTGCACGCCCTGCCCCACCTCGTGCCCGGCCCCGAGGCCCGCCCGCTCGTCGAGGACGCCCTGCGCACCAACGACACCCGGCTCGTCGCCGCCGCCGTCGGCCCCTACTGCGCCCGGCACCTCGACGCCCACGCCTGGCGGCACGCCGTCCTGAAGTGCCTGTTCACCGGCGTCACCCTGGACCGGGTGGCGGACCTGGCCCGGCGGGCCCGCGGCGACGGCGAACTCGCCCGCATGCTCGGCGACTACGCCGACGAGCGCACCGCCGCCGGCCGCCCCGTCCCGGAGGACCTCCACCGCGTACGGACCCTGGCCCTGGCCCCGGACCCGGACCCGCAGCCGGACCCGGCGGAGCCCGCCCCCGCAGCCGACTCCGCCTCCTCCACCCCGAGTCACACCACGGACGACCCCCACGGCAAGGAGTCCTGATGCGCCTCTTCGACCCCCACATCCACATGACGTCGCGGACCACCGACGACTACGAGGCCATGTACGGGGCGGGCGTCCGCGCGGTCGTCGAGCCCGCCTTCTGGCTCGGCCAGCCCCGCACCTCGCCGGCCTCCTTCACCGACTACTTCGACTCCCTCCTCGGCTGGGAACCCTTCCGCGCCGCCCAGTACGGCATCGCCCACCACTGCACCATCGCCCTCAACCCCAAGGAGGCGAACGACCCGCGCTGCACCCCCGTCCTCGACCTGCTGCCCCGGTACCTCGTCAAGGACAACGTCGTGGCCGTCGGCGAGATCGGTTACGACTCCATGACACCCGCCGAGGACACCGCGCTCGCCGCCCAGCTCCAGCTCGCCGCCGACCACGGCCTGCCCGCCCTGGTGCACACCCCGCACCGCGACAAGCTCGCCGGACTGCGCCGCACCCTCGACGTCGTCCGGGAGTCCGCGCTGCCCGTGGACCACGTCCTGGTCGACCACCTCAACGAGACCACCGTCAAGGAGGCCAAGGACAGCGGCTGCTGGCTCGGCTTCTCCGTCTACCCCGACACCAAGATGGACGAGGAACGGATGGTCGCGATCCTGCGCGCCCACGGCCCCGAGCGAATCCTGGTGAACTCCGCCGCCGACTGGGGAAGGAGCGATCCGCTCAAGACCCGCAAGGTCGCCGACCTGATGCTCGCCGAGGGCTTCACCGAGGACGACGTCGACCGCGTCCTGTGGCGCAACCCCGTCGCCTTCTACGGACTCGGCGGCCGGCTCACCCTCGACGTCACCGCCCCCGAGACCACCCACGAGGGCAACTCCATCCAGCGCGGCGTACCGAGGGACGAGTTCCCGCGGACGGCCGGCGTCGCCGCCGCGGGGGCGTGAGCCATGCGCTTCCGCCACCCCGACGGGTCCACCGTCCACCTCGCCTACTGCACCAACGTCCACCCCGCCGAGACCCTCGACGGTGTCCTCGCCCAGCTGAGGGACCACTGCGAACCCGTCCGCCGACGGCTCGGCCGTGACCGGCTCGGCATCGGCCTGTGGCTCGCCAAGGACGCCGCGCGCGCCCTCGTCACCGACCCGTCCGCCCTGCGCGGCCTGCGCTGCGAACTCGACCGGCGCGGACTCGAGGTCGTCACCCTCAACGGCTTCCCCTACGAGGGATTCGGCGCCGAGGAGGTCAAGTACCGCGTCTACACACCGGACTGGGCCGACCCCGAGCGTCTGGAGTACACCACCTCCCTGGCCCGCCTCCTCGCCGGACTGCTCCCCGACGACGTCCCCGACGGCAGCATCTCCACCCTGCCGCTGGCCTGGCGCACCGTCCACGACGCGCGGCACGCCGAAGCCTCCCGCACCGCCCTGCGCACCCTCGCCGAACGCCTCGACGCACTCCAGGAACTGACCGGACGCTCCCTCCGCATCGCCCTGGAACCGGAACCCGGCTGCGTCGTCGAAACCACCCACGACGCCATCGCACCGCTCACCGCGATCGGCCACGACCGCATCGGCGTCTGCGTCGACACCTGCCACCTCGCCACCTCCTTCGAAGACCCGGACACCGCCCTGGACGACCTCACCCGGGCCAACGTCCCCGTGGTCAAGTCCCAGCTCTCGGCCGCCCTGCACGCCGAGCAGCCCCACCTGCCCGAGGTCCGCGAGGCCCTGCGCGCCTTCGCCGAGCCCCGCTTCCTGCACCAGACCCGCACGTCCACCGCCGCCGGACTGCGCGGCACCGACGACCTCGACGAGGCCCTGGCCGGCGACGCCCTGCCCGAGGGGGCGCCCTGGCGCGCCCACTTCCACGTCCCGCTGCACGCGGCCCCCGCCGCACCCCTCACCTCCACGCTGCCCGTACTGAAGACCGCCCTGACCAAGCTCGTCGGCGGCCCGCAGCCGCTCACCCGCCACCTGGAGGTCGAGACCTACACCTGGCAGGCCCTCCCACCCGAGCTGCGGCCCAGGGGCCGCGCCCAGCTCGCCGACGGCATCGCCGCCGAACTCGCCCTCGCCCGCGACCTGCTGTCGGACCTCGGCCTGAAGGAACTCCCATGACCACAGACCGTGCGGCCGACGCCGACCACGCGGACCCCACCGCCGAACCCGCCTCGGCATCCGCCTCGGGTTCCGTCGCGGCATCCGCCCCGGGGTCCGTCGCGGGGTCCGTCCCGGCATCCGCCTCGGGTTCCGTCGCCGAACCCGTCCCGGCGTCCGTCGCGGGTTCCGCCTCGGCATCCGCCCCGGCGTCCGTCGCGGAACCCGCCCCGGAACCCGTCACGGCATCCGCCCCGGAACCCGTCCCAGCACGCGTCCAGGAACCCGCGGCCACCGGCCCCACCCCCCTCCTCGTCCTCGACGTCGTGGGCCTCACCCCCCGTCTCCTCGACCACATGCCCCACCTCAAGAGGCTCGGCCAGTCCGGCTCCCGCGCCCCGCTCTCCACCGTGCTGCCCGCCGTCACCTGCGCCGCCCAGTCCACCTTCCTCACCGGCAGCCTCCCTTCCGAACACGGCATCGTCGGCAACGGCTGGTACTTCCGCGAACTCGGCGACGTCCTGCTGTGGCGCCAGCACAACGGTCTCGTCGCCGGGGACAAGCTCTGGGACGCGGCCCGCCGCGCGCACCCCGGCTACACCGTCGCCAACATCTGCTGGTGGTACGCCATGGGGGCGGACACCGACATCACCGTCACCCCCCGCCCGGTCTACCACGCCGACGGACGCAAGGAACCCGACTGCTACACCCGGCCCCCGGCCCTGCACGACGAACTCACCGCCGAACTCGGCACCTTCCCGCTCTTCCACTTCTGGGGCCCCGGCGCGGACCTGGTCTCCAGCCAGTGGATCATCGACGCGACCCGCCACATCAACCGCACCCGCCACCCCGACCTGACGCTCTGCTACCTCCCCCACCTCGACTACGACCTGCAGCGCTTCGGCCCCGACGACCCGCGCTCCCTGAAAGCGGCCGCAGACCTGGACGCCGCCCTGGCCCCGCTGCTCGACGACGCCCGCGCCGAGGGCCGTACCGTCGTCGCCCTGTCCGAGTACGGCATCACCCGCGTGCACCGGACCGTGGACATCAACCGCGCCCTGCGCCGCGCGGGTCTGCTGGAGGTGCACACGCAGGACGGCATGGAGTACCTCGACCCGATGGCCTCGCGGGCCTTCGCCGTCGCCGACCACCAGATCGCCCACGTCTACGTGCGCCGCCCCGAGGACCTCGACGCCACCCGGGCAGCCCTCGAAGGACTGCCCGGCATCGACCGACTCCTCGACGACGAGGGCAAGAAGGCCCACCACCTCGACCACCCGCGCGCCGGCGAACTGGTCGCCGTAGCCGAACCCGACGCCTGGTTCACCTACTACTACTGGCTCGACGACGACCGCGCGCCCGACTTCGCACAGCTCGTCGAGATCCACCGCAAACCCGGCTACGACCCGGTCGAGCTCTTCATGGACCCCCTCGACCCGTACGTCAAGGTGAAGGCGGCCACCGCACTGGCGCGCAAGAAACTCGGCATGCGCTACCGGATGGCGGTCGTGCCCCTCGACCCGTCGCCTGTTCGGGGCAGCCACGGCCGCCTCCCGGCGAGCGACGACGACGGTCCGCTCCTCATCTGCTCCACCCCCCGTGTCGTCGGAGACCGCGTCGCGGCCACCGATGTCAAGCAACTCCTGCTCCACCTCGCCGGACTCGGCTGACGCACCACCACGCACGCCCCGACGAGAGCCGGCATCCAGCTACCGAGAGTGAAACACACGGCACTGACATCAACGGCCGGTCCGGGCGGCACCGGAACCGGCCACGACCCAGAAGGCAGGCCCCCGTGACCTCGCACTCCGACCCCTCCCGCACCGAGGCCACCCCCACCCCCACCCCCACCCCCATCCCGGCCGCCGACGCCCCGGACGAGGCGCTGCGCCGCTCCCTGGGCGTGCGCCGGCGCCGTTTCCTCAGCACCTGCACCGCCGTGGCCGCCGGAGCCGTCGCGGCCCCCGTCTTCGGCGCCGCCCCCGCCCTGGCCCAGGACCGCGGCAGAGACCACGACCACGACCACGGGCACGGGCACGGCCCTGACCACCGCGGGCGGACACTCGTCCCGCCGCACAAGCGCGGCATCATCCTCTACACCGTCCGCGACGCCACCGGCCGCGACCCCCTGTCCACCGACCTGCCCTCGGGCTTCCGCGAGGTGTTCCAGCAGCTGGCCCGCCACGGCTACCGCCAGGTGGAGTTCGCCGGCTACCACCAGCACGCGAACGCGCCCGGCGGCGCCGGTCTGGAATCCGTCGCGGGCGCCAGGCTGCTGCGCTCCTGGCTCGACGACTACGGCCTGCGCGCCCAGGGCAACCACGGCTTCATCCCGTCCTCCTGGCCGCTGACCACAGCCGACCTGGACACCTTCAAGAAGCACCTCGAGATCGCCAACATCCTCGGCCTGGACCACATGGGCACCGGCGGCGACCCCACCGGCAGCTCCCACCGCGCCGACTGGGACGTGGCCGCCGACAAGTGGAACGCGCTCGGCGCGGTCGCCCGCCGCGAGGGCATCAAGCTCTACACCCACAACCACGACGGCGCCTACGGCTTCCTGCTCGACGGCGGCCCCCTGGACGACCAGGGCCGGCCGACCCGCAGTTCGGGCATCCGGAAGCTGGAGTACTTCCTCGAGGTCACCGACCCCCAGGCCGTCTGGCTGGAGATGGACATCTTCTGGGCGCATGTCGCCCAGTACAAGTTCCACACGTACACCGCCCACGACGGCTCCACGCGGAAGAAGGTCTTCGACCCGGCCGGCCTGGTCGCCCGCAACAACAAGCGCTACCCGCTGTTCCACGCCAAGGACGGCGTCGTCAGCACGACCAACGGCATGGGCTACGAGATGGTGCCCTTCGGAACCGGCGTCATCGACTACACCACGTTCTTCTCCCGGGTCGGGCAGCGGAACCACCACAACCCGATGGTCGAGGACGACACCGCCCCGAGCGCCACCGACCCCGCGCAGTCGCTGCGCGAGGCCAAGATCAGCTACGACAACCTGGCGGCCCTGCGCAAGCGGCGCTGCTGACCGGGGACAGGGCCGGGAACACGGACCGGGCGGTCCCACCCGCAGAACCGTGGGTGGGACCGCCCGGCCCGTGCGGACGAAGCCCTCGTACCGGGATCCGCCGCGCCGTGCCCCGGGGCCCGGCGGGGGAGTGGCTGCCGGGCGGTTTCCCGGAGTGCCGGCCCACGCCGTGACGAGGGCGGGAGGGCCGGTCCCGCCGCGGTCCGGCCCCGCGTCCGGAGGCACGGAAACGCAGGTGAAAGGCGCTGCGAAACCTTGGTATGGTTGTCCACGTCGCCGCAGGGATCACCCCTGACAGGGCGGCGTACACCTGGTCCGGGTGGCGGAATGGCAGACGCGCTAGCTTGAGGTGCTAGTGCCCTTTATCGGGCGTGGGGGTTCAAGTCCCCCCTCGGACACATCGCTCAACAGTAGGCAATCGATGGCCTCTACCGTTTCGGTAGAGGCCATCGATTGCTTTTGCGTTACCGAGGGTGATGCGTGATCTCTTGGAGGGGGTGTTCGGCGAGTTGCACCACTCGCCGGACCCACCCGCTCGTAGTTGATGCCGCCGACGAAGTCGTCGGCGCTGAGCCGCTCCTCACCGGTCACCGCGTCCGCACCGAACGGCACACCGAACACCTGCTCGGCGACGGCGAGGATGCCGCTGCCGTCGCCCCCGCCCTCACCGAGGGTCGCCGAGGTCGCCACCGGGCAGATCGACCCGAGCGGCCGCTCCGGCTTCGAGGCGCCCACGGCGGACGCCAGCCGCCGCAGCAGCATCGCCACGTCGGTGCCCTGAGCGCCGTCGTAGGTGTGGAACTCGTCCAGGACGACGCACGCCGGGGCCGCCCTCTCCCACAGCGGGCGGTCCTCGGCCCGCTGCAGCAGCAGGTCCAGCATCTTGTAGTTGGTGATCAGCACGTCCGGCGGCGACTGGCGCATCTCCTCGCGCCGCGTCATCACCCGACGGAAGTCCGTGTCCGGCTTGTCGCCGATGGAGAGACCGGCCGTCACCTGCGCCAGCTCCGGCTGCGCGAGGTAGTCGCCGATCCGGCCGGCCTGGTCGGTGGCGAGCGCGTTCATCGGGTACAGCAGCACGGCCTTCACCCCGCGCCGGCCCAGCGCCTTCTGCCGCCGGCAGTGGTCGAGGACGGGGATCAGGAACGACTCGGTCTTGCCGGACCCGGTGCCGGTCGTCACGAGCGTCGGCCCGGCCGCACCCTTGTACGTGCTCAGCTGCTCCCACGCCTTCGCCCGGTGCCGCCACGCAGTGAACGACGGCTGCCACTCCAGCGCCGACCGCCCACCCGTCGTCGGCGGGATGGAACGGCGTCCTGATCCGCAGGTACGGCCCCGGAAGATGCCCGTCTCCGGATCCCCGAGGAATCGCTCCAGCGCGAGCCGGGTGTCCTCGTCGGCCAGCGCGTACGTCGTCGTGAGGTACTGCGTCAGACTGCCGCGGAGCTGCGCGGCGGCCGGGGTGGGCTTCACGAGGACCTTTCGGACAGGACGGTTACCGCGACTGCCGGGCGCGCCGCGCCGTGACAGGAGGCGAAGGCACTGTGACGATCAGCATCCAAAGTAACGCCCGCCTCGGACGACGACACCCACCTGGTCGAATCCCGGAGGCCGGCCGCCCCGCTGGGTGACGAAGAGGCGTCATGAGGTCGAAGCCCGGATAGCGCCACCCACCTGCTACAGCCGTCGCCCCAGGTGACCGGAACTCCTCAGGGGAGATGACGGATACCGCAGAAGAGGATCCGGGTGATCCAGGCCGGCTCGGTCGATCTCGGCGACAACCGCGGACAGCAGGGGGCCTTCAAGGGTCAGGGTCTTTGAGAAGTGATCTTGTGTCCTGGTTTGTCATGTGAGGCCGAGGGCGGTGAGGGGCCGTAGGTGGTCGCGGGCGGTGTGGCGAAGGGCGGCTGCGATGTTGGTGTGGCCGTCCTGGCGGTGGACGCCGATGGCGAGGTTGCGCAGGCCGGCCATGACGCGGGGCAGGTGGCGGGTGCGGATGTGCGAGGCGTCCTCGTGGAAGGTGCGGTCGCGGACGTGGTGGAGCTGGTTCTCGATGCGCCAGTGGCCGCGGATCCAGGCGGCGAGTTCGCTGCCGTCGGCCGCGCCGGGCGGCAGACTCGTGACCAGGTAGATCCGCTCGATCGTCAGCTTGCCTGTGCCCAGATCGCGTCTCCGGCGAACGACTTGGAGGGCCTGTCGGGCGTGTGGGTGGTCGATGTGGGCGAAGGCGGCGGTCTTCAGGCGGCGGATCTCGTCGCGGTGATGGGCCCGGGCGCGTTCGACGTGGTCCAGGCGGATGTCGCGCCAGGGCAGGCCGCGGATGCGCTCGTGCAGTCCGGGATGGTTCCGTTTGACGACGGCCAGGTAGTGAGCCCCGCGTTCGTGCAGGTAAGCGGCGTGGTCGTGCTGGGTGTGCAGGGCGTCGGCGGTGATGACGGCGCCGGTCAGGTCGATGCCGTCCAGGAGCGGGGCGAAAGCCGGGATCTCGTTGCTCTTCCCGTCGATCTGCCGTTGCGCGAGGACCTCGCCGTTGTGGGTCATCGCGGCGATCAAAGCGGTGGCGGCCCGGTTGGCGGTCCGGGTGCCGCGGAGTGTTTTCCCGTCGACAGCGATCGCCTTCCGTTCCGAGGACGGGGCCGGGGCCGGGGCCGGGGCCTTGCGTTCCTGTAGGAAGTCGCCGATGGCACGGTCGAGAGCGTCGCCGTCTGCTACGGCGAGGACGAGGCGGACGGTGGTGGCATGGGGCGGGCGAATCAGTCCGGTCAGTGGGTCGGGGCGGAACCCGAGCAGGGCCAGGACGCGCTGCGGCGCGTCAGCGATCCACTCGCCGATCGCCGTGACCGAGGCGGCGCCGGCCAGAACGGCGGCGGCCGAAGCGGTAAGCAGGGCCGGCCAGGGATGGCGGATGCCACGACGGGCCCGCGGGTCAGGAATCTCCCCAGGTCAGCGGCTGTCTCCAGCGGGATTGAGCCGGAGGCGTCCCCCAGTCGCTGGAGGCATGACGGCATGCGGGAAGATGGGTTCGCAGGCATGGACTCGCTCGGTGCTCATACGGACTCGACACCCACATGATCACCAGCGGCCATGCCTGTTCTGCGTCCAGGGTCGCCTCCGACAGAAGTCGACAAGCCGTTACATCCGGAACTCAGTAGGCGAACCAGCCCACTTCGCCACTTCTCAAAGACCCTGCTTCAAGGGTTTCCGTGGTGAGTTCCTGTCCGATGTGCAGAGAGATGACCTGCGAGCACGCCGTGATCGTATCCGCACCTGCCGAGGTGAGAGCATGGACTTTGCGTGCGAAGTTGTACCGACTCCGGCCTCGAACGCTGGGTGGATATCCTGGCTCGAACCATTCGTGAACTTTCCCGTTCGCGGCATAGTGGAACGTCTTCAGTGCTTTCGCTGTCCGGAGAAGGGTGATCGATTCGGTACGCTCTGACAGGTCGCGCATGATTCTTTCCGTGCAGCCGATCGGGTTGTCGAACTCCATACAGAAAGCCCATCTTCCCAGTGATCCCGCCCGCAGTGTAACGCCCTGGGCGGGTGAGCTGGGAGCTGTATTCAGAGGTAGCCGGCGGGCCTTTTCAACGTCAGCTCCGTAGATGTCGATTATTTCTTCCGGGGTTCTGTCAAGGGAAAGGCTCAAGCAGAATTGCTCCGCTTTCTCCCATTGCCAGGGATTGGGCATTCGGTCTCCCGGGGAGTGTCGTCACATCCGCTCTCGTTCATTCACGGATGGATCTCCCTGAATGAACGAGAGTGCACTGGGACTGCTACTCCACTGCGTCGAAGTAGTCCGGCACGGTGAGGTAGAAAGGATCCTTCTCGATCAGACGCATGTTCTGTATGAGATTGCTGTACGCGGTGCCGGCCAGCTTGTTCTGATCAAGATTGACGTGACCGCGTGCACAGGGCTCTGTTCCGGTGACCGGTCTGGAAGGGTCGGCCTCATAAACCCTCCATTGTCCGTCGCCCTCGAAGAGAGGTACGATCTCGGCGCACTTGCCACCGTCGGTCCCCCCTTGCTCGGTCGAGGCGAAGGGGAATTCATCACACGAGTCCTTCAGGGCAACGTCGTCAGGTTTCGCGACGAAAGGGACTGAGCTCTTCTCCTCGCAAGTGAACTTTCTCCTGGCATCGCCGTCCAGGGCCCGAGTCATCGGGGATCCGCTGTAGAGACCCCACTTGTTCGGGAGATTCCACTGCGCCCATCCGTACGTAACGGCTGCGGCGCCGTACTGGCTGACCGGCAGTTCCAGCCGGGGCGTGATGCTGGGCAGTACGCAGCCGGTGCTGGTGTTGCCGCCTCCGGTCAGGGCGGAGTCGCAGCGGACCGCACGGGGATTCGACCAGTTGACATTGGGAAGCGTCGGTATCGTTCCCGGCTGTGTTATGTAGAGGTTGTACTTGACGGTCGAAGAGTCGGCCACTCCGACGGAAGGGACGTCGGAATAAGCGACCGAACCGAAAGCCGTCTGCCCGTCGGTGAGGGTCCAATTACCATCCCATGGATGCTCATCCGTTGCTTTGCAGGTCGAGGTGCAAGACATGGTGGCCGCAATGTTGAGGCTCTTCACTTGTTGTGTGTACTGAGTGGCCTCAACCATTATCTCTTCGCTCCACACACCTGAACGAGGGTTGCGAGTCGCGCTTGAGCTGACGTAGAGGATGGCTGTCCCCAGCACCTGCTGTTGCTCACCGCGAAGAGTAAAATCAACCGTCATCTCGCGTAGGCGGTAGCCCAGCCTTTCGAAATGCCAGTATCCCGGATCCGTGATGGTGCAAACACTTCCGAATGCCTCTACGGCGGAGGTGCGGGTCTTCTTGGCCGAGCGGGGAGACTGTGATGTGGAAGGCAGAACGGCCGTACACGTCTCCGCGACTCCCGCGTGCCGTTCAGGGGAATCCGGAGGCGTCGGAGTACAGGACTCCTCGACTGGTTTCACCTCAAGAGACTCCGACGGCCTCTTTTCTTCTTGTGGTCCCACATCCGGACCCGTATCCAGGGAATGGAGTGCCGGTGCGCTGTTCTGTAGTGGACTGTCGGCCATTGCCTGCACGGGGAAGAGCAAAAATATTGATGCCACCGCCAGCGCTAACTAAATTCTGCGCCTGCTGTCCACCGATTTCCCGTTCCTTGAGCGGATGGTTGTGATTCGGGTGGTGGTAGGCAATCACGGTACGATCATCGCGTCAACGATTGATTTCGGACAGTCAATGCTGCATACAGCTACCGAAACTGAACTGATGATGTCGCAGGGGGTTTACAATTCATTGCCTTCACAAGACCTGGTTGTCGCGCAGACGGACGTCGGTGGGAGGACGACGGCGGGATCACGCGATTCCGGCCCCTGGACCCCTGCCCGGCACCGTCGTGAGCGGCGACGCCACGCACTCCGCTACGGCCACGCCACACGCCTGCGCGGACGAGGCACCCGCTGCATCGTGATCGTGGAGCGCGAGATGAGCAAGCGCTCCGTACACAGCTGAAATCCCTTACCTGGAAGCAGATGGCGCTCCAAGGCCGGACATGCGCGACCGGTCGCCGATGCTCGGAGAATCTCAGGCCGAAGGTCTGTGCGGTCGGCGGCCTGCGTTCCTCAGCGGGTCGTCAGGCCGTCCAGACCGTCCGCCGTCCCGTCGATCGTGTGACGGGGAGAATCAACCTGAAGGACGTCTCCGCGTTTCACCGGATCGGGGGGCGGATTCGCTGTCTAGTGCTCTGGCCGGGAAGGTTCGCCGGGTTGGTGGTCGCGACGGTTGGATGTGCGGTGACGTCCGATCCGATCGCTGGAGGCGCGGTGGCTGAGCCTGTCCGTGTACGCAGACTGACCGACCAGGAGGGACAGAAGCTGCAGCAGATCGTGCGCCGGGGCAGCACCAACGCCCGCCACCCCGACGTACTCGCCGCCCAACGCAAGGAACGCGCCCGCATCCGCAGCGAAAAGGGCATCCGCTGGGGCGGACGCCCCTTCAGCACCGCAGTCTGACTAATACTCCAGCCGTAGATCGTGATCTTGCTGGTAGGGGGTGCCGCGGGCACGCGTACGGCCACCAGTGATCATCGGTGTGTGAAGACAGAAGAACAGCTGGTGGCCGCGGGTCACAGCATAGAGCCTGCCCGCTGGCGGGAGACCTTCGAGGTCCTGATGGGCGGTATCGCCGGCCGGTTCGCCCGGGTCGAACCGCGCAGGCACGCCCGGGAGTTCGTCCTCGGCCTGCTGGCGGGCCTGCCCCGCAAGAATTGCTGGACCCTTGCCGAGCACACGGGCCACGCCACCCCGGACCGCTTCCAGCACCTCCTCGCGCGGGCGAAGTGGGACGCCGACGCAGTCCGGGACGACCTGCGCGGCTTCGTCGCCGATCACCTCGGCACCGACGACGTCGTCCTGGTCGTCGACGAGACCGGCGACCTGAAGAAGGGCACCCACACCGTCGGCGTCCAGCGCCAGTACACCGGCACCGCCGGACGCATCGAGAACAGCCAGGTCGCCGTCTACCTCGCCTACTCCGCCCCACGCGGGCACACGGCGATCGACCGCGAGCTCTACATCCCCCGCTCCTGGACCGACGATCCGGACCGCTGCCGCTCGGCCGGCATCCCCGACACCCACACCTTCGCGACGAAACCCCAGCTCGCCGCCCGGATGATCGAACGCGCCCTGGACGCCGGGACCACCGCCGACTGGGTCACCGGCGACGAGGTCTACGGCAACAACACCCACCTGCGGACCACCCTGGAGCAACGCGGCCAGAACTACGTCCTCGCCGTCTCCTGCCGGCACCACATCACCACCGCTGCCGGAAAGATCCGCGCCGACCTCCTGGCCCGGCGGATCCCGAAACGGGCCTGGCAGAAGCTGTCCGCAGGAGCCGGAGCCAAGGGCCACCGTCACTACGACTGGGCCCTGGCCCATGTCACCGACGAGCGTCCCGGCCACCGGCACCTCCTCGTCC
>NZ_BBNN01000015.1 GCF_000829695.1 Streptomyces sp. NBRC 110035
GCCGCAACCGCCGCACCGGCGAACTCGCCCACTACCTCTGCTACTCGACCCACCCGACCACCCTGCAGACCCTGGTGAGGACCGCGGGGCGCCGCTGGACGGTGGAGGAGACATTCCAATCGTCGAAGGGACTGGCCGGACTCGACGAACACCAGGTCAGACGCTGGACCTCCTGGCACCGTTGGGTCACCCTCGCCATGCTCGCCCACGCCTTCCTTGCTGTGGTGACCGCACTCGAACGTGACCAGCACCAGACAACCAGCGCACTGAGTCCGCTGACCCGCAACGAGATCCAGCACCTGTTCACCACGCTCGTCACCCATGCCGCCCACGACATGGCGCACCGGCTGGGCTGGTCGCAGTGGCGACGACACCACCAAGCCCGGGCCAAGACCGCCCACTACCGGCGCCAAGACGCCCAGCCAGCATGAAGATCACGATCTACGGCTGGAGTACTAGACGCGGTCCCCGCGAACCTGGGCGAGGAGGCGCGACAACTCGCCGAGCGCAAGTGGCGCAACCAGCAACTCGACGTACTGGTCCTGCACACCCACATCATGGCGAAGGCAGACGTCTTCGTAACAAACGACAAGAACTTCCTGAAGCAGAGCAAGCGGCCACGCTTGGCGGAACTGGGAGCCAGGGTGATACTCACCCCTGCCGACGCCGCAGCCTACGACGTAGCCGAGTCGAGCTGATTTCCCTCCGCGCCCTGGGACGAGGGCGCGGAGGGTTGCAGTTCGGGTTGCATTCGTGGTCGTTCAGGAGGGTCCATCCGAGCGATCCAATGCCACTGCGCCGCAGGTCAGAACGCCTGCGAACTCGCGCGAACCCCCTCACGAACAGTTGGAAAGCGTGTTGGGGGCAACCCCTCACGAGTTCGAATCTCGTATCCTCCGCCATTGCTCTCACCGGGCAATACGGCGAAGGCCCCCGCAGCAAGCTGCGGGGGCCTTCGCCGTTGGTGGTCACACGCCGATGGCCGCAGCGATCAGGCCGAGAATCAGGAACACGCTGCCTGCGAACGCCGAGCCTGCCACGAGGGCAGCGTCGGCTGCTCGTGTTCCGGTGCGCGTCTTCAGGATGAAGGCAGCTAACGCGACGACGACAGAGAACAGCAGAACGACCAGGAGCCACGCGAACCTCGCGGCGGGGGGCAGGCCACTCATCGGGAGGTCCTTTCGGGGAAGGTGTCAGCTGAGGCAGGCGCAGTCGGGCCTTGGAGGGCAACAAGTCCGACCAGCTGCTCGGCAAGCTCCTTGTGCACCTGGGTAGCCGCCCACGCGACCTCCAAGTGCCTGGCGATCTGTTCGTCGAGCGCCCCGAGTGCCCCAGCGATGCGCTTCTGCTCGGACCATGTGGGCAGATACACCGGCAGCGCCTGGAGATCGGCTTTGCTGATCGAAGGGACTGTGGTCTTCTCGGAGCGGCTCTTGATCCACTCGGTGGTCCGTGAGAGCGAGAGGTAGGCCAGCAGGTAAGCGGGGCACACCTCGGGCGCGAACCGGTGAAGACGGATCAGATTACTGCCGAACAACCAGCCCACCTGGCCCGCCCGCACGTGCGCCACAGGCCCCACCGTGCCCGTTCGAGCGCACAGGATGTCTCCCTCCTGCAGGGCGAAGCGCCGCAACCTCTGCGCTTTGTCGTACGGAACGGCCGTACCGCGCGCGTCGGCGACCCGGCGGTCGCGCAGATGCTTTGGCTGGACAACCGGCACCACGCCGCCGAGCACGTAGGCATCCTTCGGCAACAGTGACGGAGAGGGGCCGGCTTGGAGCTCGCACAACTCGCCGAGATTCCGCCATTCCCAGTCATCTGGTGCGGTATCGATCGGCAGACCGAGCCCGCCGCCGAGTTGCCGGAACCCGGCAACTCGGGAGTCGGCCAGGACATCGGCCCGCCCAGCCTCCTCCCGGGACCTCAACAGAGCGCCGTAGGGATCCGTCAGCGCTTCTGCATCTACGTTCGGCCGCCTTGCGGGCCGCGCGTAGTCGGCAGGGCGCAACGAGGAGCCGGCTGCGTTGACGACGTCCCTCCGGACTGCCGCGCAAGGGAGCCGGGAATCCGGAAGGAACGCGCCGTTTCCGCCCGTCCCACGCCACGAGTGGTAAGCAGCCGCGATAAGCGCACAGTCGTCAGCCTCCAGAACGGACAGCTTCCTGGATACCTCGGTCGCCAGGCCGGAGGCGTCAATGAACAGAACCTCTCCCGAACTCCGTTCCTGCGCTTCCGGCTTGAGGATCCAGACGTTGACGGAGATCGTGGTTGCGCTGAACATCTTGGCCGGCAGCGCGATGACGCATTCCACGGCGCCGCGATCCACCAAGGCGTGCCGAATGCGCTGCTCCTTGAGATTGGAGGAGGTGGCAGCGCTGTTGGGCATGAGGACGGCTGCCCGGCCGCCTTCGTTGAGTGACATGACCGCGTACTGAGGCCACGCCAGGTTGGCGTTGGACGCCGGCGGTTCTCCGTAGGTCCACCAGTCGGCATCAACCGGCACCGCAGGGACGTTGAACGGCGGATTAGTGAGAACGAGATCCGCCCGGCGACGCCGGTGCCCCTCCGTCCAGGGGCGGGTCGTGCCTGTAAGGTTCAGCAACTCCGGACGAGCACCATGCACCATGAGGTTCATGGCCGCGAGGTCGCGCGTCCCCGGATGGGCACTCCCGATCGTGACAGCCGGGATCCCTCCACCGGCCTCATTCCCCTGCTCCGGTCTGGCGGCCAATACGGCTGACAGGAGTTCGCCGCCCCGGCCGTTCGGGTCGTACAGGCTTTGAGCCGCGGAGCTCCCGAGCAGCGCTGCCAGGAGACGTGCGACACCTGGCGGGGTGAAGGCATCACGGCTTCCCAGCCCGGCCTCAAGCGCGTGATGGCCCAACAGCTCCGTAAAACTTCCGCGCCCCGAACTTTCGATCTTGTCCAGAAGGCGGACGATGGCTTGGGGGCTACGGGGGGCGAGGTCCTCGAGCCTCACTGCCATGGCACTGGTCACACCTTGCGCCGCGAGAGTCTGTTCGACGTGCTGCGCGACTGCGGGCAGGAACCTGTGGATGTGCGTTCCCGCCTGACCCTGTGCGGCGGCCCGCCGCACCACTGCCCACCTCCTCGGCTGGGCCCACCTCAGGTAGACAAGGGAAAACAGCAGATACAGGAAGCCGACTCGCGACCCCGAGCCCCATTGCCCCTCGTCCTGCTCGCGGAAGAGGATGTCGGCAGGACTGAGGTGCTCGCCGTCGGTCTCATCACCTGCGGTACCTGGGGCAGCCGGAAAGCCCTCCGCTTCGAGGTCTTCCACGGCTTCGGCCTCTGACGCCGCGACAAGAGCCGTCCGAGCCCGGTCGGCGTACGTGGCATCTGCCCCCTCGTCATCCCGCCGCGCCCTCGGCGGAACCGAGCGTCCCTTCAGCCAGGTGAGCACGTCGGACAAGTAGTAGTAGTCGGTGCCACCGGCCCTCGTAGGGCTCGGGAAGTCCGTGTACCTGCGCTCCCAATTGGTGATCGCCGAGCGCTGCACGCCGGCCATTTCTGCGATGGCTGCCCGCGACACCAACTGCTGCTGCTGGTATTTCCTGATTCTCATGCTGCCCCGTTCGACCGCGCGTACCGCCGCTGAAGCGGATTCGATGGCTGTGATGCTAGGGAGGGCAGTCATGTGACAGCAACTGCGCATTGTAGTGCTCACAGAGGTGCGGCGCCTCCTCGAACACAGTTCAGCACAGAAAGCACCGGAGGATTGTCCTGATAAGTCACTTTATGAATCCCTAAAGCAGCCACGAATCGGGCCTCCCCCACCTCACACCCATGACTCATCTTGTGAAGCCCATCAACATGGATCGACCATCACCCAGCCCGGGGCACCCTCGACCTGACACCGCACAGCGATACCTCGCTTGCGATATACTCGATGCCATAGTTGATATCTCAGGAGGTCATCAATGAGTCGCACTGTGATCGATCTCGACGACGAGCTGCTGGCCGACGTGGCTCAGGCGCTGGGGACCGGAACCAAGAAGGAGACGGTCAACACTGCTCTGCGCGAGGTGCTCGACAACCGCCGACGGGCTCTCGCTCTCACTAGGCTGCGAGCCGCAGCGGGCGAGGGCGCGTTCGATCTGAATGTCTTCGAGGAGAAAAGGGACTACCGGCGGTGAGCGCGGCACAGTTCCTGATCGACACCAGTGCGCTCGCCCGATTCTTCCGCGACGACGCCGAACAGTACGGATGGGATCAGGCCGCCACAGCAGGGCTCATCGCGACCTGCCCTGTTACCGAGCTGGAGTTCTTCTACAGCGCCCGCTCCGCCGCGGACCGTGCGCGCGGCATCGAGGACATGCGGCTGCTGTTCGGCTGGGTGCCCGTCGATGACCGCGCGTACGACCGCGCCTGGCGGGTTCAGGAGCTGCTGACCCAACGCGGTCAGCACCGCAGTGCGGGAGCTGTTGACCTCGTCGTCGCCGCCACAGCGGAACTCCAGGGGCTGACCCTCCTGCACCGCGACCACGACTTCGGATGTATCGCCGCAATCACCGGTCAAGCCATGCAGTGGTACGGCCCGGTGTCCGGTAAATGAACGAGCACCTGGTCTCGGTTCCGGTCTCATTCGCAGGTGTTCACCACAGTTCACCGAGCCGGTAGCCGCCGGCTCCCCCACAGGTCCGGACACCCGCGACTGGTGACGAACGGCCGAGCGAAAACTTGGAAAGCGTGTTGGGGCAACCCCTCACGCGTTCGAATCTCGTATCCTCCGCCAGTGCCTCACCGGGCACGATGTCGAAGGGCCCCCTGGAAACAGGGGGCCCTTCGGCGTGGTGTGGTCGCGGTTTCGGTCGCCCTGGACGTTCTCGGACGCCGGCGGACCGGCTCGGGCGCGTCGCCCGTTCCGGGCAGGAGCGCCCGCCTGCCCGCGAAGGCCGGTGAGTTTCCGTAGCATGAGAGCCGTGACAGCCCGTGCACAGTTCCGCCGCGCCGTCGCCACCGATGTGGTGGCCGACGCTGCTGGTGCTCGGGCTGCTGGCCGGGTTGTTCGGCATGCACGGCCTCGCTCCGGGCGGCGCGACCGCCGTCACCGGCCCTCACGTCTCCTCCGGCCCTCACGCCTCCTCCGCCGCTGCGCATGAGGACATGACGGGTTCGGTGAGCGCCGAGTCCGTCTGCCACGGCGGCCGTGACGGCAGCGGGCACGCACAGCATGCCGACGCGACGTGTTCCTCCGGTGCCGTCGGCGCGGGCCCGGCTCTTCCCGCGCCGCTGCCCGACCCCACCGCTCGGGCGGCGTCGTCGGCCGGTGGCCACCGGTCGGCGGCAACCGACCCGGAGGGCGGTCGTGCGCCGCCTTCGCTTGCCGAACTGCAACTCCTGCGGATCTAGGACAAGGCCCAGCCGTCCCCGCCCCCGGGCGTACGCACCCAGCCATGCCCGTGTCACGCCCCCGTGCGCGCGGCGACTCACCTACTTCGCAGGAGTTCACGCATGACCAGCATCCGTTCCCTCGCCCGCCGCACCGGCCTCGTCGCCACGGCCGCGACCGCCGCCCTCGTCCTCGCCGCCTGTGGCGGCAACGACGGCTCCGACACCGGTTCCGGCGCGCAGACGTCGGCCTCGGCGGGCGCCGAGGACACCGCCGGCGCCCACAACGACCAGGACGTCTCCTTCACGCAGGAGATGATCCCCCACCACCAGCAGGCCCTCCAGATGGCGGAGATGGCGGCCGCCCGGGCTTCTTCCGCCGAGGTCGAGGACCTGGCCTCCCGCATCGAGAAGGCCCAGGACCCGGAGATCGAGACGATGTCCGGGTGGCTGGAGTCCTGGGGCGAGGACGTGCCCGGGATGATGGACACCGAGGACATGGACGAACTGATGAAGGCGTCCGGCAAGGGCTTCGACACGATGTTCCTGACCATGATGGTCGAGCACCACGAGGGCGCCGTGGAGATGGCCACCACCGAGAAGGACGAGGGCCGGTACGGGCCGGCCAAGAAGCTGGCCGGCGACATCATCACCGCGCAGAACGCCGAGATCGAGGAGATGAACAAGCTCCTCGGCAGGAGCTGACGACACCCGCGCCGGGGGTTCGGGGCCGCGTCGCGGTACGGCCCCGGACCCCGTAGCCCCGAACCCCCGGCACGGGCCCGGACCCCTCGTGGGCCCGCACCCCGCGTGGGTCCGTCCTGCGCCAAGCAGCCCCGTGCCCCGGCTACGACGACGGTCGCAGCGGCGAGGGCGTGCGTGCCGTAGGGGCGCTTGTCGTTGTCACGGGCCTCCTTCGGCGGCGGGCCGCGGGCCGCGACCGGGGCGGCCGGAGGTTCAGGTTTTCTTGAGAGGGTCGGCGCGCAGCGTGCTCAGACGGCGCCGGTACTCCTCCTCATCGATCTCGCCGCGGGCCAACCGCTCGCGGAGGATGTCCTCGGGCGTGGGCGTGGGCGCGGTGGGGGGAGGGGCGTGGGTGTGCTCGTGGGGGGTGTAGAGGGCGCGGATGAGCAGCACGACGGCTGTGATGATCAGCGCCCAGAACAGGACCATGCCGGCCGACATCGCGAACCAGCCCCATCCACTGACGTCGTGGTCGTACCAGAACATCATCGCCACTCGCCCGCTTCGGTTTGTCGGCGATCGGGGGCCGGACGGGCTCCCAGGGGCTTCCTGCTCCTCGACCTCCATTGTCCCTCCGCCCGGTGCGGCGGTCCGGGGCCGGACGGTCCAGGGCCGGTGGGCCGTTCAGCCCCTGTCCGGCAGGGGTACTCGTGCGCAGGCTGGAGAGTGCCCCCGTCAGGGGAGGCGAGAAGCCCGTGCCCGGCGGCGACACAGCGCGGCGTCCCGCCCGGGGCTTGGTCTCCGAAGACTCCCGGACCACCCCCTGAGGCGGCTCCGATCCAGCCGGCCGTATGCCTGCTCATCGCCTCCGGCGGGCCGACGGGCCGCCGCGCGCGGCTGAACGCATAGTCGGGAATCGGGGACAGGACAGCGGGACCGGACAGGAGGGCGCTTGTGGCCAGACCGCAGATCGACTACCGGGCGTTGTTCGCCGTGACGCCCAGCCCTTATCTGGTGCTGGACCCCGACCTGGTGATCGTCGAGGTCAACGAGGCCTATCTGCGGGCCACGGGCCGGGCCCGGGAAGAGCTGATCGGCCGGCACCTCTTCGATGTCCACCCCGACAACCCGGCAGACCCGGACGCCGACGGGGTGCAGAACCTCCAGGCCTCCCTGCAGCGGGTCGTCCTCTCGAAGAGACCGGACACGATGGCGGTGCAGAAGTACGACATCCCGGTCTCCGGCCGTCCGGAGGTGTTCCAGGAGAAGTGGTGGTCGCCCATCAACACGCCCGTCCTCGGAGCCGACGGAGAGGTGCGGTGGATCATCCACCGGGTGGAGGTCATGACCGAGTTCGTGCTGACCCGCCCCTCCATCTCCTGCCGGACGACCTGAGCGGGGAGCACAGGGCGATGGAGGCCGAACTGTTCACGCGGGCGCAGGAACTCCAGGGCCTCAACGAGGAACTCCGCGAGGCCCACGACCGGGAACGCCGTACCGCCCTCGCCCTCCAGGAGGCCATGCTGCGCTCCCCGGACCTGGCCGGCCACCGCGAGATCGCCGTGCGTTACCTGCCCGCCACCCGGTCCCTCAACGTCTGCGGCGACTGGTACGACGTGGTGGACCTGTCCGACGACCGGTTCACCGTCGCGGTCGGCGACGTGGTCGGCCACGGCCTGGAGGCCGCCGCCATCATGGGCATGCTCCGCAGCGCCCTGTCCGCCGCCATCCGCGCCAGCGACGAACCGGGCAAGGCGATGGACGTCCTGAGCGGGTACGCCCGCACCTTCGAGGGCGCGCTGGCCACGACCGCGGCCAAAGCCGTCATCGACACCCGCCGGCGGCACATCACCTACACCAGCGCCGGCCACCTCCCACCCTTCCTGGCCCGGCCGGACGGCACCGTCGTCCTGCTCGACCAGGCCACCGACCCTCCCCTGGGCATCGTCCTCACCGACCACGCCCCGCGCCCCCAGGCCACGGTGTCCTACACCCCGGGCGACACCCTCGTGCTCTACACCGACGGACTCGTCGAACGCCGCGGCGAGGACATCGACGCCGGCCTGCACCGCCTGGCCGACACCCTCAGCCGTCACACCTCCCTCAGCCCCGACCATCTGGCCGACACCCTGCTCACCCGTCTCGGCGTGGCCGACGGCGGACGGGACGACGTCGCCCTGATCGTCGTCCGCCTGTGAACACCGTCGTCCGCCGGTGAGCCGGCCGCTGTCCCTCGCGCCGGCGCCATGCTCGCAGCGAAGGCACCCGCCAGGACCCGGTCGAGGTACTTCTTGCCGGGGAAGACGCGGCGGGTGTCCCCGTGCCCCGTGGTGGTGGCGGTCCCGGCGGCCTGCACGGCCTCGTCGGTCGGCGGCTCGGGGAACGCGGTCGCAAGGTCCACGCCGGCCCCGGTCGGCACCTGGGGGACGACTGGTTCGACCACGGCCGCCGGGCGGGTGCCCGCCGAGGGCACGGGCGGGTGCGGCAAGGCGCTCGGAGGAGCCGGCCACCAGCCGCCGGGTCCCGTGCGAACAGCACCCAGGATCCGGCTGCACGTGTTCCCGGACGGGGAGCGGTGGTGGTGTCGGCTCCCGTGGCGTTCCCCACGCGCCCCCCACTCGCCCCGCTCGCCGGTCGAGCGGCGGTCGAGGGCGAGCGGAGTCATGACCAGCAGGTCAGCAGGTCAGCAGGTCAGCAGCTTGCCCATCGCCGCCAGGACGGACGGCTCGACGCGGTAGTAGACCCAGGTGCCGCGCCGTTCGGAGGTGAGCAGGCCGGCCTCCTTGAGCTTCTTCAGGTGGTGGGAGACGGTCGGCTGGGAGACGCCGACGTCGGAGATGTCGCACACGCACGCCTCGCCGCCCTCGTGCGAGGCCACTGCCGAGAACAGCCGCAGCCGGACCGGATCACCCAGGGCCTTGAACATCCGGGCGGCCGTCTCGGCCTCCTCCGCGGTGAACGGACGCTCGGTGAGCGGCGGGCAGCACGGTGCCGCCACCTGGCCGTCGGCGGGTTCCAGCAGCGGCAGCGCCTTCGTGTTCGACATGCGTCTATGTTGACATGCGCCGAAGCAGGGGTCGAGGGTGGAACGACCCTGATTCGATGAATATCTATGTTGACGCTTGTCGAACCCGTTGCCCTGCCGGTCGCGCAAGTCCTCGACGCATGCCGAAGAGAAGGAGAACCTCGTGGCTGCGTCCGTCAACAGCGTGCCCACCACCGGCCCGAGCCGCATGCGGCCCGAGCACCGTACGGCCCGAACGGCACGCGGCCCGAGCGGAGGGGACTTTCGTCCCCTGGCGGGAGGCCGGTCGGCGCGGTGTGCTGGACGGGGACGGAAACGAAGGTCGCCGCATCGGACGGACCGGGGTGTGTCATGGACAACGGCACCGGAATCACTCTCGCGGCGCGGCTGCGCCGCCTGGTCGGCGCGGTCTTCCCCGCACGGCTGGAACCCGCGCTCCTGACCGTCACGGCGGCGGCTCTGGTGGCCGGCGGCATCGCCCGGCTCGCCGGCGCCGACGGCCTGGCGGACCTGTTCTGGGGCCTGGGCACGATGTCCGCCGTCGTACCCGCGGTGGGGTGGGTGCTGGACGCGCTGCGGCACGGGCGCGCGGGTGTGGACCTGATCGCCGTGCTGGCCCTGGGCGGCACCCTGGCCGTGGGCGAGTACCTGGCCGGGGCCCTCATCGCGCTGATGCTCGCCACCGGCCGCACCCTCGAGGCCGCCGCCCGGCGGCGCGCCTCCCACGACCTGCGCGCCCTGCTGGAACACGCACCGCGCGCGGCGCGCCGCCGCACGGACACCGGGGTGGACACGGTGCCGCTGGCCGAGGTCGAGGTCGGCGACCTGCTCGTCGTGGGCCCCGGCGAAGTGGTCCCCGTGGACGGCCGGGTGGAGAGCACCGCCGCCGTCCTGGACGAATCGGTGCTCACCGGTGAGCCCCTCCAGGTCGAACGGCCGCGGGGGGAAACGGTCCGCAGCGGTGTGGTCAACGCGGGCGGTGCCTTCGAACTGCGCGCGACCGCGACCGAGCAGGACAGCACCTATGCGGGCATCGTGCGCCTGGCCCGGCAGGCCGGTGCGGAGTCCGCGCCCGTCGTGCGGCTCGCCGACCGCTACGCGGCCTGGTTCCTTCCCCTGTCCCTCGTGGTGGCGGGACTCGCCTGGCTGATCAGCGGCTCCGCGGTACGGGCGGTCGCGGTCCTGGTGGTCGCCACGCCGTGTCCGCTGCTGCTGGCCGCGCCGGTCGCGATCGTCTCCGGTCTCTCCCGGGCCTCCCGCCTCGGCGTGGTCATCCGCGACGGTGGAGCACTGGAGAACCTCGGCCGGGCCCGCACCCTGCTGCTGGACAAGACCGGGACCCTCACCGGCGGCCGTCCCCGCGTCATGGACGTGACCGCCGCGCCCGGTCGCACGCCCGCGGAGGTGCTCCGCCTGGCGGCTTCCCTCGACCAGTACTCGCCGCACGTCCTCGCCCGGGCCATCGTCGACGCGACCCGGGAACGCGCGTTCGAGCTGTCGGTTCCCTCGGACGTCACCGAGGAACCCGGCCGGGGCGCCTCGGGCACCGTGGACGGCCACCGGCTTTCCCTCGGTCGCGTCGACACCTGGGACGTCCGACCGTCCTGGGCCAGGGCCGTCGACAACCGCGCGCTCATCGACGGCGCGGCCGTCGCCTGGCTGACCGTCGGCGGACAGCCGGCCGGCGCCGTCCTTCTCCGTGACCCCGTACGCCCCGACGCGGCCCGCACCCTGCGCCATCTGCGGGCAGCGGGCATCGAACGGCTGATGATGCTCACCGGCGACCGTGCCGAGCCCGCCCAGGAGGTCGCCGCCGTCCTCGGCCTCGACGGCGTGCGCGCCGAGCTCGGTCCGGCCGGCAAGGTCGCCGCCGTGCGTGCCGAACGCGCACGCGCGGTCACCGTGATGGTCGGCGACGGCGTCAACGACGCCCCAGCCCTCGCCGCCGCCGACATCGGCGTCGCCATGGGGGCACGCGGCTCCACCGCCTCCTCCGAGGCCGCCGACATCGTCCTGGCCACCGACCGCGTCGACCGCCTGGCCGACGCCGTCTCCATCGCCGTACGGGCCCGGCGCATCGCCGTGCAGAGCGCGTTCGGCGGCATGCTGCTGTCGCTCGTCGCCATGGCCGCGGCCGCCTTCGGCCTGCTTCCGCCCGCCGCCGGCGCACTGCTCCAGGAGGGCATCGACGTCGCGGTCATCCTGAACGCCCTGCGCGCCCTGCGCGTCGGCCGGGCCGCGCGGCCGGCCCTCACCCCCACCGCCGAAGCACTCATCCACCGCTTCGCGGCGGAGCACGACGACCTCCAGGACGTCCTCGAAGCCGTACGCGACGCCGCGGACCAGCTTTCCGACAGCCCCGACTCCACAGCCCTCGCGGCCGTCGAAGAGACCCACCGGCTGCTCACCGAGAGGCTGCTGCCCCACGAACACGCCGAAGAACACCAGCTCTACCCCGCCCTGGCACCCAGCCTCGGAGGCCCCGAGGCCACCGCCACCATGAGCCGCTCCCATGTCGAGATCGAACGACTCTCCCGGCGCATCGCCACGCACCTGCGACTGGCCCACGCCGACGGCGGCCTCACCCCGGGCCAACTCGACGACCTGCGCTCCTGCCTCTACGGACTGAACACCGTCCTGCGTCTGCACTTCACCCAGGAGGAGGAGAACTACTTCTCGCTGGCCCCGTGACCGCGGGTGCCCGTCTCCAGCGGTCAGAGGTCAGCGGACGGCGGACGGCGGACGGCGGACGAGTGCACCGGCTTTCCACCTGTGTTAGCGTGAAGAGTTGCAGTTTTGGTTACAGAGGCTTGTGAGTGCTCTTCCGACCTTCCGTCGACGAGCACTCTTTTTCGTTCCTGGAAGGCTTCGCGGCTTTCCGCAGGATTCGGGATGACAGCCGGGTGAACCGTTGTTGCGACGACGGGTCCCACAAGGTGTGGGCCTCGGGCACTGCCCTCAAGGAGATTCAGCATGGCATCTGGCACCGTGAAGTGGTTCAACTCGGAAAAGGGCTTCGGCTTCATCGAGCAGGACGGCGGCGGCCCCGACGTTTTCGCCCACTACTCGAACATCGCCAGCTCCGGTTTCCGTGAGCTTCAGGAAGGCCAGAAGGTTACCTTCGACGTCACGCAGGGCCAGAAGGGCCCGCAGGCCGAGAACATCGTTCCCGCCTGACCCGTTCGCTGACACCGGCGCCGGCGTCCGACGCCGACACCGACGCGCAGTGCGTGGCCGGGACCCCGCACCCCTGTGGCGCGGGGTCCCGGCCCACTGCGTTCCCCGGCCCGGCAACGAAGCCGGCGCCGTACGCGTGCTCGCGGCCCGCAACGCGCGGTCGCCTGCCGCTGTTCCACCGCGTCCACCGACCGGCGTCCCCCGGTCCACCGATGCCGTGATGCACTGATCCACCGTTTTCGGCTCATTCTTGCGAATTCTCATGCGGCTGGTACCTCGCCGTCGGGAGGAATTCCTCGATACGTGCCGCATCGAGGAGGGTTCCCCATGAACCGCAACCACACAGCTCGTTCGAACAACAGCACCGGCAACTCCGGTTCGTCCCGCTCCCGTACGGACAAGGCGGCGGGCTCCGCGGGTTCCGGCCGGGGCGGCCGCTTCCGTTCCCAGGAGGCGGGTGGCCGCCAGGGCGCTCCGTCCCGCGGCGGAGCCAAGGGCGGACGCGGAGGTGGCCGCGGAGGTGGCCGCGGAGGTCGTCCCGCCGCGGCCGGCGGGGAGTTCGCGCCGCCGGTCACCCTGACCCCCGCGCTGCCGCCGGTCGAGGCGTTCACCGAACTCGACATGCCCGAGAGGCTGTTGACCGCCCTGAGCGCCGAGGGCGTGACCAGCCCGTTCCCGATCCAGGCCGCGACGCTGCCGAACTCGCTGGCCGGCCGGGACGTACTGGGCCGCGGGCGTACCGGCTCGGGCAAGACGCTGGCCTTCGGTCTGGCGATGCTGGCGCGTACCGCCGGGCAGCGGGCCGAGCCCCGGTACCCGCTGGCGCTCGTCCTCGTTCCCACCCGGGAGCTGGCCCAGCAGGTCACCGACGCTCTCACCCCCTACGCCCGCGCGCTGCGCCTGCGGACCGCCACGGTGGTCGGCGGCGTGTCGATCGGCCGGCAGGTGAGCGCCCTGCGCGGCGGTGCCGAGGTCGTCGTCGCGACGCCCGGCCGGCTCAAGGACCTCATAGACCGGGACGACTGCCGCCTGGACCAGGTCGCCATCACCGTCCTGGACGAGGCCGACCAGATGGCCGACATGGGCTTCATGCCGCAGGTGACCGCCCTGCTCGACCGGGTGCGCCCCGGCGGCCAGCGCATGCTGTTCTCCGCCACGCTGGACCGCAACGTCGACCGCCTGGTGCGCACCTACCTGCACGACCCCGTCGTCCACTCCGTCGACCCGTCCGCGGGCGCGGTCACCACGATGGACCACCACCTGCTGCACGTGGACGACGACGACAAGCACGCCACCACGACGGAGATCGCCGCCCGCGACGGACGCGTGATCATGTTCCTGGACACCAAGCACGCCGCCGACCGGCTGGCCAAGAAGCTCCTGGCCGTCGGGGTGCGGGCCTCGGCCCTGCACGGCGGGAAGTCCCAGTCCCAGCGGACCCGGACCCTGACCCAGTTCAAGGACGGCCACGTCACGGTCCTGGTGGCCACCAACGTCGCGGCCCGCGGCATCCACGTCGACAACCTGGACCTCGTCGTCAACGTCGACCCGCCCAGCGACCACAAGGACTACCTGCACCGCGGCGGACGCACCGCCCGCGCCGGTGAGTCCGGCACGGTCGTCACGCTGGTCCTGCCGCACCAGCGCCGGGAGATGTCCCGCCTGATGTCCGACGCCGGCATCACCCCGCAGACCACCCGGGTACGTCCGGGTGAGGACGAACTGAACCGCATCACCGGAGCCCAGGCACCGTCGGGCGTGCCCGTCGTCCTCACTCCGCCGCCCGCCCAGAACCAGCCCGCACGCACGGTTTCCCCCTCCCGGAGCCGGCGCAGCCGCCGCCCCGGGCAGGCGGCCCGCCGCAGCGCGGCCGGCAAGGGCAAGAGCGGCCGCTGAAGGCTCACCGGAAGGGTGCGGGGCCGGTGCCGCGCAGGTCGGCGTCGTACACCGTGCGGTAGTCCGGGACGACGGTGCGGGTCGTGGGCGACGCCCGGGCGACCTGTGCGAGGAAGCCGTCCAGGTCCATCGCCGGGTCGCGTACGGGGGAACCGCTCATCGGCACCTCGAAGTTGTCCCAGTGGACGGGGACGACGACACCGGGGCCGTCCAGCGCCCGCATCAGCCGGGGTACGTACTGGTGGGTGGCGGTGCTCGCGGGCACGGCGATCATCGCGAGGTCGGGGCGCAGCCCCCGCACCGCCCGCTCGCTGAAGTCGCTGGCGCCCATCAGGAACGCCGACGGGCCGCTTCGGCCCGCGGTCACCCGGAAGGCGAGGGTGTCGCCCTCCGGCAGGTCCGAGATGGTTCTCGGGGCCTTCGTGGGACGGGAGTTCAGCGTGCCGGGAGCGAAGTAGGCGCACTTCTTGTTGCGGCTGTGCAGGCTCGGCACGACCTCGACGACGATGCCGTCGAAGTCCAGCACCTCGCCGCCCTTCACCACGGAGATCTGCCCCGGGTCGACTCCCAGGGCGACCAGCAGGTGGTACGTGGTCTCGGTGCCGACGACGCGGGCGCCGGTGGTCCGGGCGATGTGCGGCACGTCGCCGAGGTGGTCCCAGTGGGAGTGGCTGACCAGGACGAGTTCGGGGCTGCCGATGTGCGCGTCGACGACCTCCGGCAGGGTCCGCAGGCGGGTCCCCGGGTCGAAGGCTCCGTCGAAGAGACCCGTGGAGAAGCGGGTGAGGTACGGATCGAAGAGTACGGTCCGGTCGCCGACGTCGATGCGCCAGCCGGCGGTACCGAGCCAGCGGAACGACGCCGCGCCGGCGGTCGCCTTCCTGTTCCGGGCCTCGGACGCGGCGGCCGTGGCGGCCGTGGCGGTCGCGGCCGGGATCAGCGGGGCGGTCGCGCCGAGTGCGGCACCGCGCAGCACCGTACGACGGCCGAGGCCCGGGAAACGTGTTTCCTTGGTCATGCCGCCAGCAGATCAGTGCGTGAACTCCCTTGTCCAAGACCGGAATCCGGCTCAACCGATACGCGACCGCATATGTGCTCAGGTCAGGCCGGGCCAGGTCACCGGCGCTCGTCCCGGAGGAAACCGACCGCGGTTTCGGCGGCCCTGCCCATCGCGGCGTCCACCGTGGGACGGGACGCCGCCAGGTCGTGCGTCCGCGCGAAGACGGCGATCGCGTAACACCCCCCGTCGGGGTAGCGGACGACGCCCGCCTCCATGTGCAGCCCCGGCAGGGTTCCGGTCTTGGCCGCGACCACCACGTCGTCCGGGAAACCCGACACCAGCCGGTGCCGGAAGACCTGGCGGGCCATCAGGTCCCTTACGAACGCGCAGGCTTCGGGCGGGCCGGCGGCGTCGGTCCAGATGAGCCGGAGCAGCCGGGTGATCTCGCGGGGGGTGCTCGCCGTGGTGTGGCGGGGGTCCAGCACGGCCAGCCGTCTCTTGCGGTCGTCCGGCAGGGCGGGGTAGCGGACGGCGAAGTCCCGCTCGTCGCGCGCCCCGACCTCCGCGAGCATCGACTCCAGCAGGTCCCTCGGTCCGCCCACGATCCTGGTCCGCTCCAGGCCGAGTTCCGCCGCGAGCAGCCGTACGGTGTCCAGGCCCACGCGGCTCAGCAGCAGGTCGGCCGCCGAGTTGTCGCTGACCGACATCGCGAAGTGGGCGAGGTCGCGCAGCGACAGTTCGACGTCGTCCAGGCAGCCGGCGGTTCCCCAGCCGCCGAGCCGGTCGGCCGCGGTCACCCGTACCCGCTCCCGCGGGTCCAGCTGCCCGGCGACGGCCTGCCGGGCGAACTCCAGCACCAGCAGCACCTTGAAGATCGAGGCGAGCACGACGGGGTCGTCGGCGCCGACGCCGACTTCACGCCCGTCCGGCTCCGCCCAGGCCCCTGCGCCGGCTGCCCCCGTACCCCCGTGCACCGGAACCGCGTGCACCTGCCCTTCGGCCCGTGCCTTCGCGAGGACCTGCCGGATCCGGGCATCAGTACGGGTAGGGATACGGGAACGGTCGTCGGTCACTGCTTCCCCCTGGCCATCGGCCTGCTCCGGCACGGCCTTCCCGTACGGCCCGGTGCACGGCCCTTGCGTGCCGTCTTCGCGTGCGGTTCCCCGCTGCCGCCTTCGCGTAGGGTCATGACCGTGGATCTCTTGCGCCACCTGCGTCTTTTCGTCACCGTAGCCGACGAGTTGCACTTCAGCCGGGCCGCCGAGCGGCTGGGCATGGCGCAGCCGCCGCTCAGTCAGGCGATCCGCAGGCTGGAGAAGGAACTCGGTGCGGAGCTGTTCGACCGCTCGCACCGCGGCGTCCGGCTGAGCGCCGCAGGGGCGGCGTTGCTGGACGAGGCCCATGAACTCCTCTCCCGGGAGAAGAGGTTGCGCACGCTGGCCCGCCGTGCCGCCGACGGCGGCCTCGGCACGCTGCGCGCGGGCGTACCGCCGGACACCACGGCCGCCGTGCTGTCCGCCCTGCTCGCCGTCTGCGCGGACCACGCTCCCGGACTGTCCGTGGACCTTCAGGAGGTCACCACCGAGGAGCAGGTACGGCTGCTCTCCTCCGGCGGGCTGGACGTCGGACTCGTGCACCATCCGGTCGACGCGACCGGGCTGCGGCTCGGCCCCGAGGTCTCGCTGGACCAGGGTGTCGTCCTGCCGCGTACGTCACCGCTGGCCCGGCTGCCGGAAGTGGCACTCGGCGACCTCTCCGGGCACGACCTGGTGCTCTTCCCCCGGGCGCAGGCGCCCGGTTGGTACGACCGGATCCTCGAGGTGTGCCGGGCGGAGGGCTTCGTACCCGGCCGGGTACGGCACGCGTCGAACCCCGAGTTCCTGCTCGCGCTGGTGACGGCGGGGCACGGTGTCGCCTTCGACCAGGGCCCGGTGGCCCGCAAGGAGCCCCGCGTCGCCTGGCGGCCCCTCGCCGACCGCCCCCTCACCCAGCGCATCGGCGGCGCCTGGCCCGCCGGCCGCGGAGCGCACCCGGCCGCCGGCCGCTTCGCCGGCCTCGCGGCCGCCGTCCTGGCCCGCGACCACACCGCGACCGTCCGCCGCTCCCCTGCCCCACAGCCACCGGACGACTCTCCGCGGCCGTGGTCGGTGGTGTACGGCTGACCCGTGCGACGCACCGACAGCGTTGCCTGCCGGCCTCCTCGGGCACACCCCCGGCCGTCACCGCCGCCGCCGTGCCGGGGACGCCCGCACACCCACCGTCACCAGCACGCTCAGCGCGTCGTACCGGCGGTGTGCCAGGCCGTCGGACTCCGCGCCGAGCGGAGCCGGCACCGGCGCGCACACCACAGGTCCGAGCAGAACGGCACCTGCGGTGTCCCGTGCCGTCACGTCCGGCGCACGCCGTCGCGCCCCGGCGCATCGTCCTCGCGCCACCAGCGATGACACCGCCGCCCCGACCACGCGCCGAGCCCGGCGCGCTCCGCGGCGCCCCGCGGGAGATGACCGGCATCGGACCGTCCGTCACATTACCGAACCGTAACCTCTCCACTGCTACCCAGAGTAACTTACCGACAGGTAAGTTCAGTCCGAACCACTTCCGGGCGGCACGGGAAGGCCCGTGGGACGCGTGTGCCCCACCTCGCCGCCGGACCGCCGTGCCGTCACAGCTCCGAAGCCCGACGCCCTCCAGCTCCCAGCCCCACAGCTCCCCAGCTTCGCAACCGCGCCTCCCCGTCCGGGCCGCTCACGGGACGTCCCGGCACGGAGGCCGCTTCCTGACCGCCGCTTCACAGGAGGTTCTCCATGCCCGCACGCCCGCGCCCGCGCTCCCGGCTTCTGGCCGCGGCCGTCACCGCCGCCGCCTGCCTCGGCGCCCAAGCCGTCGCGTCCGCCCCCGCCGCGGCGACGGACGAGGTCGTGTCCCGGGGTGTCACGATCTCCGCGTTCTACACCCCGCCCGCCTCCCTGCCCGACGCCGACGGCACCCTCATCCGCAGCGAGCCCCTCCCGCTGGCCCTGGGCCTGCCCAGCCTCAAGGGCCCGCTGCCGGGCACCGCGACCCGGCTGATGTACAAGTCCACCGACTCGGGCGGGCAGCCGGTCGCCGTCACCGGCGCGTACATCGAACCGTCCGCCGCCTGGAGGGGCACCGGACCGCGCCCCCTGGTCGCGGTGGCACCCGGGACCCTGGGGCAGGGCGCCCAGTGCGCCGCGTCCATGGGCCTCGGGCACCCGCTGCGGTTCAACGGGCAGACGGTGTCCGTCGGTTACGAGGACCTGGTGATCTACCGTCTGCTCGCGAAGGGCGTCGCCGTGGTCGTCACCGACTACGCCGGCCTGGGCACGACCGACCGCCTGCACACCTACGTGAACCGGGTCGACGAGGCCCACGCGGTCCTGGACGCCGTCCGGGCCGCCCGTTCGGTCCGCGGGGCGTCGGCCACCGCGGACTCCCCGGTCGGGCTCTACGGGTACAGCCAGGGCGGCGGGGCGACCGCGGCGGCCGCCGAACTCCAGTCCTCCTACGCCCCCGACGTCACCCTGTCCGGGACCTACTCCGGTGCTCCGCCCGCCGACCTGACCGCCGTCACCGGGGCGATCGACGGCAGTGAGCTGGCCGGCGCGCTGGGCTGGTCGCTCAGCGGTTTCCTCCAGTCCGACCCGTCCCTGAAGCCCGTCGCCGAGGCGCACCTGAACACGGCCGGCAAGGCGGCGCTCGCCGACCTCTCGACGATGTGCGTCGGCGACGCCCTCCTCGGCCACGGATTCGCCAGGAGCACCGAGTGGACCAAGGACGGAAAGTCCCTCGGCGAGATCATCGCCGCCACACCCGCGCTCCGGACCTTCCTGGACAAGCAGCTCATCGGCACGATGAAGCCGTCCGGCCCCGTCCGCCCGGCCACCGGCGTCAGCGACAACCTCGTGCCGCACGGTCAGGCCCGTGACCTCGCCGTCGGCTGGTGCGCCAAGGGCGCCGACGTCACGTACAAGGCCGTCGTCCTCCCCGGCGTCGGCAGCGCGCTGCTCAACCACTTCGCCCCGCTGCTGGCCGACCAGGGCGACGCCGTCGACTGGCTGACCGACCGGCTGTCCGGCAGGCGGGCCGCGTCCAACTGCCGGACCATGCCCCTGCAGCCCTGACGGCCGGTCCCGGCAGGGGCGGCCGTCCCAGGTCCGCGGCGGTTCCCGGTGGGGAGACGGGAGCCGCTGCTTTCCGCGCGCGCCCCGGCGCGGGGCCCGGTGGCCGCCACGTCGAAGTGATCCGGACCCGCGTCACCCTGCCGACCCGGGGCTCGGCTACGCTGTTCGACCATGTCGCACCCTGACGATCTGCTTGTCGCCATCGCCTCGATGGTCGAGTCGGACCAGGACAGCCAGATGTCACTGACCGTGGTGACTCCCGGCGCCGTCATCACCGGCCGGCTGGCCCCCGAGGCCCTGTGGCGGGAGCGCGTGGCGGAGGTGCTGCGCGACTCCGCGCGCCTCGGCCACTTCGCTGTCCCGTTCACGGAGGCCGGCCGGGGCGAAGAGCCGTCGCGCCCCTCCCACCTGCACTTCCACATGGCCCGGATCCTCCAGGGGAGCTACGGCATCCCGGACACGGGGGGCATGTACCGCGTGGCGCTCGCCGACGTGAGCGCCTGGACGGTGGGCGGCATCGGGTACTCCGACCAGCAGTGAGCGGGCCGTCGCCGGCCCGCTCCGCCCCTACGGCGTGAGGCCGATCGACGCGCAGGCCTCCCGGTACTTCGCCGTGCAGATGTCCTCGACGTCGTAGACGCCGTCCCGGATCACCGTGTCCTCGATGTTGTCCTGCGTCAGGGCGACCACCGGCACCAGCATCGCCGGGATGTCCTTCTGCGTCGGGCTGTCGACCCGTTCACCGGTCAGCGAGTCGAACTGGATGTCCCGCCCCTGGACCCTGGCCACCGCCATCTCGGCGGCACCGCCGGCCTCCAGCAGGAACGACTTGTACACCGTCATGTACTGGGCGCCCGCGACGATCCGCTGCACGGCCGCCAGATCGGCGTCCTGCCCGGTCACCGGCGGGATGTCGGAGACGCCCGCCTCGTCCAGGGCCTCGATGACCGCTCCGGCCATGCCGTCGTTCGCCGCGTAGACGGCGGCGATGTCGTCCGCGCCCACGGCCTCGATCGCCTTCTCCATGTTCGCCTTGGCGACCGCGGGCACCCACTTCTCGGTGTCGTACGTCTCGGCTATGTCCACGTTGTCGTCCAACTCGCTCATCGCGCCCTCCTTGAACAGCGCGGTGTTCGGGTCGGCGGGCTCGCCGTTCATCATGACGATCTTGCTGTTCTCCGCATCGGTGCCGAGTGCGTCGACGATCGCACGGCCCTGCACCTCGCCGACGAGTTCGTTGTCGTGCGACACGTACGCGTCGATCGGGCCCTGGGCGAGCCTGTCGTACGCGATGACGGGGATGTCCGCCTCCTTGGCCTTCTCCACGTCCGATGCGATGGCCTCGGCGTCCACCGCCGCCACGAGGATCACGTCGATCCCGTCGGCGATCAGCCGGTCGAACTGCTCGCTCTGCCTGGCCGCGCTGCCCTCGGCGTTGGCGTAGACGACCTTGCCCTCCTCGCCGGTGAGGACCCCGACCCGTTCCTGGACGAGGGGACGGTCGAACTTCTCGAAGCGCGCCGTGTCCCTGTCGGGCAGGAGGAGGCCCACGGTGACGTCGTTGCGGTGGGTCGGCGACTCGGAGTCCCCGTCTGCGCCGATGGCGTCGAGCGCACCGCACGCGGAGAGCGAGAGCACCGACAGGGCCGCGAGGGCGGCCGTCAGCGCGGTGGCGCCCCGAGGCGCCCGGGTCGTGCGGCGTGCGGGGGTGGTGGTGCTGTGGGTGCTGCGGGTACGCGTGCGGGTGGTCCAGGGGTTCACATCGGGTGCCTTCCAAGCGAGGGTGCAGCATGGCGACCAGGTGAGGGGCAAGCCAACGCCGCACGGCCCGGCAGCGTCAAACCGCGCCTTCCATGGGAACAGCCCTGCCGTTTCCGGGCCTTGAGCCTCTTCCGCCGGTTCCGATTTCCGGTCGTGACAGCCCAAATCGACTCCGCGAACAGCCCTCAGCCGCCTTTGCTCCAAAGGATTTTGGCTGAATGACGTTCAATCGGGGCTGCCTTGTGCACCGGTTGACGCACATGCTCACGGTATTCACGCGAAGTGGGCAGAGAATGTGCGCAGGAGTGACACACGGGCTGCACACAGCGGCTCGTGGGTGTCGTTAGCGTTGCTGTCCCTGCTCCACCCGCTCTCACCGCGCAACGCGAACGGGCCGTCCCCGGCCCGGCGGGTGCCTGCCTGCCAACCGGGAAGACAGCGGATGGACTACTGCTCCACGTGCCGTCGGCATCTGAACGGCGCCCTCGTGTGCCCCGGATGCGGCGCCTACGCCCCCGACATCGCGCCGAGCGTCGTCGGCGGTCACACCGTCCCGGGCGCGGCGACCTCGACCGCCCTCACGGCAGGCTTCGACGCGACGGCCGGTACGGCAGTCCGCACGGGGGCGGGGCCGGGGGCGGAGTCGGAGCCGGAGCCGGGGGCGGAGAAAGGCGGACCGGGCGCGGACGGCCCGGACCCGGTGTCCGGGTCCGGGTCCGGGTTCGCGCTGTCCGCGCCCACGGGGCGGGCGGCGCGGCGGAGGCAGGTGGCCCGCTGGAAGAAAACCCAGCGCCGTGCCCTGGTCGCCACCGCGGTGGCCTTCGTCGGCGGTGGACTCACCCTCGCCTCGATGGACCGGGGTGCCGGCGACCACGCCCAGGCCGCCACGGCGCCCGAGGTGTCCGGTATGGGGGGCGCGGACGGGCCCGCGGACCAGGACGGTGGCCCGGCGCCCTCCGTGAGCCCGCCGGACACACGGCGTTCCCAGGACCGGCCCGCACAGCCTGCCCCGGACGACGACACGCACCGGCAGTCGACCGGCACCGCGTCTCAGGCCCGGCCCGACGGCGCCACCGCGACGGCCACGTCCCCCGTCGCGGACCACACCCCCGTCCGACGGCTCGGGCCCGCAGGCGGGCTCGGACACCGACGGCTCCGGCTCCGCTACGGCGACCCGTCCGACGACCCCACCTGCGGATTCCTCCGGCAACGCCAACGGCAACAACAGCGGAGGGGGAAGCGGCGGCTCGGGCAGTCGGAGCGGCTCGCAGCCCGCCGCTCCGCCCCCCTCGGCGCCCACGCCGGAGTCACCGGGTTCGTCCGGCTCGGGTTCCGGCACCGACACCGACACCGACACCGGGCTCTGCCTCCTGGTGATCTGCCTCGGCTGACGGCCGCCCCGCGGCGGATCCTCGTACGCAGCCGGCCGGGGCGGAGAATGCGCCACCACCCTGCGCGAACGGTTCGGCCGAAGCGCACGAAGCAAACGGTTCGAGACAGGCCGGACGGGTGAAGAAGGAAAAGACGGGCCCCGCCCACGGCTCACCTATCCGTCCGACACGGCGGCAACGACTGCCCCGCCCGCGTACCACGCCGGTGCTGCGGGACAATCGGGGCATGAGCATCGTCAAGATCAACGTACTTGCGGTCCCGGAAGAGCAGCGGGAAACGCTGGAGAAGCGGTTCGCCGCACGGGCGGGCGCGGTGGAGGGGTCGGACGGATTCGAGTGGTTCGAGCTGCTCCGTCCGGTGGAAGGCACCGACACCTACCTCGTCTACACCCGCTGGCGGACCGAGGAGGACTTCCAGGCCTGGATGGCCGGCCGCGGCCAGGCCGCGCACGCCGGTGGCGGCGGTGCGCAGGGCGACCGTCCGAAGCCCGCGGCCACGGACGCAACGCTGTGGTCGTTCGAGGTGGTCCAGCAGACCGGCCCGAAGCAGGCCTGACCACGACCACAGGCACAGCACGGAGCAGGGCCCCGCACTGATGTGCGGGGCCCTGCTGCAATCCCTGCGTACTGGTGTACTACGGGTCAGGCGGGAACGATGTTCTCGGCCTGCGGGCCCTTCTGGCCCTGCGTGACGTCGAAGGTCACCTTCTGGCCTTCCTGGAGCTCACGGAAGCCCGAGGTGGCGATGTTCGAGTAGTGGGCGAAGACGTCGGCGCCGCCGCCGTCCTGCTCGATGAAGCCGAAGCCCTTTTCCGAGTTGAACCACTTCACGGTACCGGTGGCCATATCAAATCTCCTGAGACAGTGCTGGGAAAACGCACTTTACGAATTCCCTCATCGTCGCGATGATCACCTGCCCGGAGAACCGGTAGCAAACTGGCAACCACAACTGCAACTGACGTCAGCCTAGCACGGACCATATCCACGGCAAGCGAGGAAAATCACCGAGGAAAAGCGTGGTCGACACGTTTGAAGAAAGAGATTTCCGCGGCGGGCACTATATTTTTGTCCCGGCGACGACAGATTTTCACCAGTGTCGACCTGCGGCATACTCGCCCCACCGGCACAGTTCCCCGTGACCCCGCTCGACCTGCTCCACCGGCCGGCGAGGGGGACCGGTCGCCCGCCGGCTGCCGCTCGTCGGCGTGCGGCCGGCTTTCCGAGGACACGCGCGCCTTCCTCCGGACCGCCAGGACCACGGACCACCGCGAGGACGGGTCCCCCGCACAGGAACTCTCATGACCCCGGAGGAAAAACTGCCGCGGCCCGAGCAGATCTCCCCACCGAACGGGGTAACGGGGCCGGGCGGCGCCGGGTGACGGCCGGGCGGGCGGCGCGGGGACCGCGACGGGTGTGGCGCGGCGGCCGCGTGCGGTGGCCCGCCCCGGCCTTCCCTCCGGTCGCGATCCGCCACGGCGCGGAGAGCCGCACCGACCGGGACGGCCGGGCGGGAGGACCACGCGAAGCAACGGGACATTCCGGGCGCTTTATCTCATTTCCTCGGCCATAATCAGAACATGAGTACGGCAACGTATGAACTGCTGGCCGTAAGTCAGCAGGTACTGAATCTGCTTGCGGCCTTCGTCGGCGGGCTGGTCGTGGCCGGCGCGCTGATCTGGGCCGTACGCGTCGGGATGAAGGTCATGGACCAGGAGGAGCGTCGTCCCCGCCCCGAGGAGCAGCCGTGCCTGCCGGAGACAGGCGCGGTCCACGAGATGCGGGAGATGCGGGAGCCGGACGAGATGCCGATGGTACCGAGGGACGGCGAACGGCTCATGCCCTACCAGCTCCATCACTCCTCCACCAGAACGGGGAAGGACCAGCGACGGAAGCGCTGGCTGCCCGGGTCGAGCGGGGCCTTCGGCAGTGGGGGCCCAGGACACGTGTGACCGGCGCGCCGTCGCTCGATGACGTCCGCTCCGGGAGGCGAGGGCGGGAGAACGGCGGACGACGGGGCCCGTCCCGCCCCGATGCTCGCGGCGGCGGTTCAGTGGGTTCAGCGGGTTCCGCCGCTGCCCGTCCCGACGGTCTCCAGGTAGAGCTTCACGTAGCGCGGGACGTCCACGTCCAGCCCCACGTCCACGAGGGCCTGCTCGCGCGTGCCCTCGTGGAGTTCGGACTCGCCGATGCGGGAGCGGCGGTCGACGACGGTCTGGCCGCGGGCCGGACCGGGGGCCAGGGAGACCTCGACGGGGAGCCGGTGGGTGGTCAGGCCCTCCGGGTCGACGACCGCGCACAGCGCACCCGCGTCGCCGAGTCCGCCCGCCGTCTCGTCGGGGCCGCCGGCGGTGGTGTCCGGGGCCGCCGGGCGGTGGGCAAGCAGGTCACCGGCCAGGCGGGCGCCCGGCTCGGCGCTCGCGCGCAGCCTGTGCACCTCGGCCGCCGGGACGACGACCCGGTTGAACACGTCCAGGCCGTACATCGTGATCGGCACCCCGGCGGTGAGCAGGATCGCGGCGGCCTCCGGGTCGTGCCAGACGTTGAACTCGGCGACCGGGGTGGCGTTGCCGGCGCCCGCCGCGCCGCCCATGAACACGATCCGCTCGATGTTGCGGGTGACCTCGGGGTGCGTGCGCAGCAGCAGGGCGATGTTGGTCAGCGGGGCGGTGGGCACCAGGGTGACCGGGCGTGGGGAGGCGAGGATCTCGTGGCGCAGCAGGGTCACCGCGTCCACGTCGGCCGGGGTGCGCCGCGGGGCGGGCAGGCCGAGGTCGCCCATCCCGTCGCGGCCGTGGACGTGGGCCGCGGACCGCGGGGCCTCGACCAGCGGGCGCTCGGCACCCCGCGCGACGGGCACGACGGGCGCCCCCGCCGTCTCCAGCACGGTGAGGGTGTTGCGTACGACGCCGTCCACGTCCGTGTTGCCGGCCACGCAGGTCACCGCGCGCAGGTCGATCCCGGGGTGGCGGACGGCGAACAGCAGGGCGAGGGCGTCGTCGACACCCGTGTCGCAGTCGATGATCACCGGAATGGGCAGACCGTTCGGCACGGCGGAGGACTCCTTCGGGGCGGGGCACGGGGCGCACGGGGCGGGGTGCGGGGTGCGGAGGCGGGCGGGGACGAGGACATTGTCCCCGGCCGTCCTCACCCGGACGGACCGCAGCGCTGGTGGGGCGGGCGGCGCGGTGATGCCGTATGAGCACGTGTCGCCGCCCCGGACCCGGACCGGGACCCGGAACCCGGGCCCCGGTCCCGGGCGGCCGGTGCACAGCCAGCCGCAGCCACGTCCACCGTCCGGTTCCACCAGGAGGCACCCCGATGACGCATGCCCCGGCCGCCCGCGCCCTTCTCGCCTCCGTGCTGTCGGTGTCCGCGCTGCTGGCCACGGCAGCCTGTTCCGTCCTCGGGAACGACACGGCCGGTCCGGCGGCCCCTGCGTCCGCCCCGGTCACCGTTCCCGCGCCGCCCTCCGCCGCCTCCGCCGCCTCACCGGCCGTCGAGCCGTCCCCGTCGGCGGCGCCCGACTCCGGGCTGAGCGAGGAACAGCTGCGGGCCGCGCTGATCACGGAGACGGACCTGGGTCAGCCCTGGGTGCCCACGCGGGGCGTGGCGACCTGGCGGGACGGGCTGCTCAAGTCGAGCACGAAGAACGCCGACTGCCGGCGCCTGCTCGACGTCCTCTACACCGAGGAGTTGTTCGGCACGTCGGCCGGGCCGCGGGCCGTGGTCGCCCTGGACGACGCCTACAGCGGCGCCCAGCTGCGGTACCAGGTGGCCGCGTACCGGCCCGCCGAGGTGGACCGCACGCTGCGGTGGCTGGAGGGACTGCCGGAGAAGTGCGGGAAGTTCACGGCCACGGCCACGAAGGACGGCGTCCAGAAGGTCGAGGTCGACGCGCTGACGCTGCCGGAGACCGGGGACGCCCGGCAGGCGCTGCGGATCACCATGACCGGCGAGACGTCCGACCGGCAACTGACCGTTCTCACACTGGACTTGGCGGTGGTCCGGGCCGGCGAGGAGACCATCGTCCTCACCAACGGCGGCTTCGGTGACGTCGCGTCCGAAGTCACGCGGGTGGTGGCGGAGTTCGGCACCAACCGGCTGACGGAGATCCAGAAGCAGGGCCGGGTACGGGTCTGACCGCCACGGACTTCACCGGCAGGGGCCCGACCGTCACGTCATGCGGTCCACGGCCTGCTTGGCCTCGAGCAGGCCGGCCCCGGTGGCCTCGCGGTAGGCCTTGACCGCCTGGACCGTCCTGCCCTCCCGCGCGAGCGCGGCGATCCCGCCCTCACCCGGGGCCTCCTCGCGCAGGTCCAAGTGCTCGAGCACCAGGTCGAGTTTGCGTTCGAGGCGCGCGATGTTGCGCTCGGCCCGGGAGACGTTGGTGTGGACGGTCAGCATTCCGAGGATCACGACGGAGGTGAGGAAGAGCACGGCTATGTCCATGAGTGGCAGGCGTAGGGAGTCCGGAGGGGATTGCCCATCCGCGTCTTCGAACTCGGCCGGCCCTCTTTGTGCCCCTTGCCGTTCGAGTCCGGCAGCCCTTAGGTTCATCCGCGGATTCACCCTGCCCACCCCCTACCCGTCGCTGTTGCGAGGTCGCCGTGTCGGAACGCATTCGCACCACCAGGCGTTACGCGAGAGGCTTCGTCGCGGCCGTCGCCGCGGTCACCGCACTGGTCCTGGCAGCCCACGCGAGCCCGGCCAGGGCCACCCACCCGGAGGAGCCGGACCACCGCACCACGAGTCCGGTGGAAGCCGTCGTCCGCTAGGACCCGTGGCGCACGTGGCGTCGTCGCCCGGAGGGCGGCCGCGCGACGTCATGGGGGACCCCTGCTCGAGCGAAGCCGAGAGCGCAGGAGAGCGTGCTCCCGGCGTGCCGCCCGGGAGCCCTCGCACCGGGCGTACCCGGTCTTTCGGGCGGTGCGGCGGGAGTGCCTGCCGGGCGTAGCGGGGCGGCGCCCCTTTCGCCCCGGGCCCCACGGGGTGTCCGACACATGAGCGCGGGAGAAGGAGTGGTGCCCGGCACGTGCGATCGCAAGGCGCCGGGACGTCCTCGACGGGGGTCTGAAGTTCCCCCACTGAAGTGGGGAAAGTCCCAAGGCCGGGTAGTTAACGTTTTTGCAGGTCACGCAAGGGGTGTTGACTGGGCCTCGACGTGAGGCAACGGAGCTCGTTGGTACAGGCAGTCGTCCAAGACAGCTTGTCCCGCAAGGAGCTCCGTTGCCTGTTCATTGTGTCTCGCCGTCGGCGCTGACGACCATCACCCGGACGGTGACTGTGGCTGCGGGCCGGTTCGCTCCCGGGCATCTGGGTGGGCTGACGCCGGTCATGCCGTTCGAGTTGGTCGACGCGGTCTTGTCCGAGACCGGGACCGTGCAGCGGCGGCTGCGTGATCTGCCCTCGCGGGTCGGCGTCTACTTCCTTCTGGCGATGTGCCTGTTCCCCGAGATCGGCTACCGGCTGGTCTGGGACAAACTGACCGCTGGTCTGTCGGGGATTCCGGTCGTCCGCCCGAGCACGAAAGCGCTACGTGATCTGCGCCGCAGAGTCGGCAGCGCACCGGTGCGGGCGTTGTTCGAGGTGCTCGCCGGACCGTTGGCCCAGCCGACCACACCAGGGGTACGGTTCGGCCCGTACCGGACGGTGTCGTTCGACGGCTGCAGCTCGATCAAAGTGCCCGACAGTGAGCGCAACCGCGGCTGGCTGGGGCGGTGCGCGCACGGCGGCTATCCCCAGGTCGAGCTGATGACGCTGGTCGAGACCGGCACCCGGGCCGTGATCGGAGCGGTCTTCGGCCCCACCCGGGAGGGCGAAACCTCTTACACCACCAGGCTGTTGCACCATCTGGGCCCCAAGATAATGGTGTTGTGGGACCGGGGCTTCGACGGCAACGACTTCCCCGCCGCCGTGCACTCCACCGGCGCGCAGGTCCTGGGCCGCATCAACCAGCGCCGCCGCTCACCGGTTCTGAAGGCGCTCGCCGACTCCTCCTACCTCTCGGTCATCGGCGGCGTCCAGGTACGCATCATCGAGGCCCGGGTAAGTGTCCTCTGCACGGACGGCAGCACCTTCGAGGGTTCCTACCGCCTGGCAACGACGCTGCTGGACGCCCGTCGCTACCCCGCCGCCCGCCTCGTGCACCTGTATCACGAGCGCTGGGAGCACGAGAGCGCCTATTACGCGCTCCGCCACACCATCCTGCATGCACGGGTCCTGCGCTCGCACGATCCGGTCGGTGTCGAGCAGGAGATGTGGGCCTTGCTCACCCTCTACCAGCTTTTGCGCCGCACCATGGTCGAGGCGGCGGAGTCCCGGCCGGGCACCGATCCCGACCGCTGCAGCTTCACCATCGCCCTCCAAACCGCTCGCGACCTGCTGGTATGCGCGGGAGGAATCTTCGAGCAGGGCATCGGGGAGATCGGCCGGCGAGTCCTGTCGACACTGTCGCCCGCACGACGAAACCGTGTCAGTACCCGCAAGGTGAAGTCACCCATCTCCCGTTATGCGGAGAGGGAACTGGACGGCCGACCCGACAGCAGCAAGGACGTGACCTCGACGACGATCACTCTCCTGCCACCCCCACTGCCCCAGCCCGCACTGCCCGCGACGACCGACCGGGAGAACACCGGCAATCGCATGGCACGTGTCCTGACCATCCTGCAGGCGGAGCCCGAACGACTGTGGCGCTCAAGGGAGATCGCCGTGCTCCTCGGCGACGTCACCCTCGTCGCCACCTATCGCCAACTTGCCCGCTGGACCGAGAGAGGAAAGATCAAGAGAGTCCGCACAGGCCGCTACGCGGCGATCACACAGATCCCGAACCCCTTGCGTGACCAGCGAAAACGCTAACTACCCGGCCTTGGGGGAACTTCACCTCGTTGATCCCGCGTACACGTCGCAGCTATGTGCCGCGTGCGGCCACGTCGACAAGCGCAACCGTGTCGACCAGGGGCTCTTCATCTGCCGGGGGTGCGGGGTCGTTGCCCACGCCGACCGGAACGCTTCCCACAACATCGCCACCCGTGGCGAGAGCGTGTGGAACGCGGGGCGTGAGTCACGCGTCCCTGCCACCCCATAGGGGTGTCTGGACGGAGGAGCCCACCCGGCAGCCAGCTGGGCACTACCTCCAAGCCCGGCCCCTTCAGGGCCGGGTCAAGTTGACTCCTGTGTCTGCAACTGGCTCAGCTGCCGCCGCACATGGTCCAGGGCACCTTCCCGTCGTCCGGGCACGCGGCTGCGCAACTCCGCCAGCAGCAGGCCGAGTTCACGGGCCCGTACCGGGTCGGCGATCCGGCCCCACTGGTGGTGCGCCCGGTCCGCGGCCGTCTCGACGACGGAAGCGTCCACCGCCTGGCCGGTGTTGAGGCGTGCGGCGGCCACGGTCAGCCAGACGTGGCAGCTGAGCGCCGCGTCCCCGGCCAGCATCGCCAGATCCGCGCGGACCTCGGCCCAGTGCAGCGCCTCCTCGGAGGCGGGCCCGTGGGTGAGGGCGGCGTTCTGCTCCTGCCGCGCGGCGAGCGCGTGGGCGTCGGCGTGGCGGCCGGACCGTACGGCCTCCGTGATGGCCGTGTGCGGGTCCCCCGCCACGGGTCCGGGTCCACGCCGCGCCAGGACGAATCCGGGGGGCGTGCCCTCGGCGGCGACCCGGACCAGCGCCTGCTGGTGCAACTCCTCGTCCGACGGGCGCCTTCCGCTGCGCAGCAGCGTCGCGACCGCCCTCATGTACGCCGGTTCCGCGACCGTACGACGGGAGGAGCGGGAGGGCGGCGGCGCGACGCGGCCGTAGACGGCGGTGTCGCGGCCCGCGTCGAGCGCGGCCGGCAGGGTGACCGGAACCGGCGCCGCCCCCGGTGTGCCCGGTGTGCCCGGCGGCTGCGAGGCGCCCAGTGCCTGCCAGGTCTCCTGGTCCGCGTGCAGGTCGAGGAGCAGCGTCGTGACGCCCGGGGGGCGCAGACGCAGTTCGTCCCGGAACCAGTGCCACGGGAACGCCGTGTACCGCACGGTCGACGCGGTGGTGCGGGCCAGCGCCAGATGCGGCAGGCGCTGGCGGCGGTCGAGCAGCAGTTGCCCCGCGACGTACAGGGTGAGCGGTCCGGGGGCGGTCGCGGCGGCGCGCAGCCGGGTCAGGACCGCCTGCGGCTCCAGCGGGTCGGCGAGCTCGACGACGTTCGCGGTGTCCGTGCCGGACAGGACCGCGGGCGGTACGGCGGCGAGGACGGGGAGCACGGACGCCGCGTCCACCAGTCGTCCTCTCCCCAACGGTGAGGCCGCCAGCAGCAGCACGGTGCCGGGCATGGCCCCGGACGTGGTTCCGGGTGTGGTCCCGGGCATGTTCCCTCCCCTGTCGATCACGACCCAGAGCAGCACCGTAACCGCTGCGGGTCCAACCAGGGGCCTCGGGTCAATGAACGTCCCTCTTCGGGGCGTTCGCCCCCCGGCCTCCCTGCCCCCGGGCCCGACGGCCGGCGGACCGCGAAGGCGGTGGTGTCGTCGTCCAGGTGACCGCCGCTGCGGCTGCCCCGGCGCGCCACCCCGGCGAAACGCGCGGGCACACGGCCCGCATCCGTTCGGTACGGAGCGCGAAGCGCGGAGCGGGTCCGGGCAGGCCCGGACGGGACGAGGCAGACCCAGGCGGGTCCGGGCGGGGGTCCAGCCAGGACGAGGCAGACCCAGGCAGGTCCGAGCAGTCCGGGTAGGCCCGGGCAGTCCGAGCAGGACCGGGCAGTCCGAGCAGGACCGGGCGGGACCGGACAGGACCGGGCGGGACCGGACAGGTCCAGGCAAGCCCGAGCAGTCCGGGCAAAACCGGGGAGTCCGGGCAGGATCGAGCAGTCCGGGCGGGCCGGGGGAGTCCCAGCAGGACCCGGGGAGTCCCGACAGACCTGAGCAGACCAGGCAGACCCGGGCAGACCCGGGGAGACCCGGCAGGGCCGAGCAGTCCAGGCAGGCCCGGGCAGACCCGGGGAGACCCGGCAGGACCGAGCAGTCCAGGCAGGCCCGGGCAGGCCCGGCAGGCCCGGGCGGGACGAGGCTGGGTGAGGCGGAATCCGACGCGGGTTCGCGTGGTCGAGTTGCCGGGTGACCCGCGCAGGTGTGCGCTGGAGGCGGGGGCGAGGAGAGAGGAGTGCGCTCATGGCTCATGCGGCACCCAGACCCCGGATCACGTCCAGGCGGCCGGGCGGCATCCGCGTCCTCAGCGAGCGGACCCACGCCGCCGCCAGGCTGGTGGTGCCCGTCGTCCTCGGGCTCGTCTACGGCTACTGGGCGGCGGCCAACCGGCGCGAGGGCGGTCCCCTCACCGGCTGGAACATCCTGTTCGGCCTGCTCACCGCGCTGGCGTTCGCCGTCCTGTGCATGGCCCTGCTGAGCATCGCGCCGAGGCTGCGGCGCGAGGAGCACGCCGTGCTGTGGGGCGCGTTCTCCGGCGCCGCGGTCGGCTTCCTGGTCAGCCAGGCCGATACGAGCGTGCTGCGGTCGACGGCGCTGGGCCTGGCCGTCGCGGCGGGCGTCTTCGCCTTCCTGTTCTACCGGTACTACACGCACGAGGACGCGGAGGGCCACCGCATCGAGTGACGCGGCCGTCCCCCGGTCCGGCGGGCGCGGAGCGCGGGCATCCGGGCGGCCCCGGTACTCCGGATGCCCGCCCCGCGCTCGCGTGTGCGCCACCCCGCGTCTTGCCTGAGGGGATGCCTCCCCACGCCGTACCGCCCGTACCGCACTGCCGTGAGCGGACGCCCGCGCGCCTGCGCGACGCCCTGGCGGCGACGCTCGTCGCCCTGGCGTGCCTGCTCGTGCCCTGCGGCGCGCTCGCGGCCTGGGCGGTGCACGCGGTGGCCGACACCGGACGGTACGTCGGCGCCGTGGCGCCGCTGTCCGCCGACCCCTCCGTGCGCGACGCGGTCGCCGACGCCGTGGGGGACGGGGTCGTACGGGAGCTGGACGCGGGGCCGGCACGCGACCTGGCCGGGCCGTTCGTACGGGAGGCGGTCCACTCGTTCACCCGCACCGAGGCGTTCGGCACGGCCTGGGAGGCGGCGAACCGAGCCGTGCACGACGCGGTCCTGCACGCCCTGCGCGACGGCCGGGCGGCCCCCGGCCCGGTCACCGTCGACCTCGCGCCCGTCACCGCCGAGGTGAAGCGGCGACTGGTCGCCGACCGCATGCCGTTCGCCGACCGCATCCCGGTCGCACACACCCGGGTCGCGGTGGTGCCGGCGGCGGAGGTGTCCCGGCTTCGGACGGGGTACCGGCTGATGGACGCCGCCGCCTTCTGGCTGCCTCTCGCGGCCGTCGTCCTGGCCGTCGCCGGGACCGCCGTCGCCGTCCGCCGTCGCCACGCGCTCGCCGCGACGGGGCTCGGCGTCGCCCTGGGCGGCGGCCTGCTCGCCGTCGCCGTCGCGGTCGGCCGCCGGCTCACCCTGGCCGACGTGCCCGAGCCGGTCCACCGTCCCGCCGCGGGCGTGGTCTACGACGCCCTCACCGCCACGCTGCGCACCGCGTCCTGGACGCTGCTCGCGCTGGGCCTGACGGTGGCACTCGCCTGTCTGCTGACCGGACTCCGCGGACGCGGACCCGCCGCGGTACGGCGTTCGCGGACGCGCCGGGCAAAGGCCCGGACCGGTGCCGAGGCGCCGTCACCGGTGTCCCAGACGACCCAAGCGTCCCAGACGTGCCAGGCGTCACCCACCTCACCGGCGTCACCGATCTCACCGGCCTGTGACGAGGTGCGGAACGGATCGCCGCAACCACCCGTCGTCGGCCCCCGTCCTTGAGGGAGGATCTTCACGGACCGATCCACCGCGAGCGGAAGGCAGGACGTTGGACACTGCGACTGCCGGGACGGCCGAGTGGGCGGACACCGGAGAAGGGCCCGGACGCCGTAGCGCGAAGCGGCGGTTCGGCAGCTGGTCGGCGGCACTGCTCTTCGCCGGGGTGAGCGTGGTCGTCGGCTGCCGGGCCGTCGGCACCGACGCGGTCACCCCCGTGCCCCAGCTGCTCGCGTTCCTGCCCTGGCTCCTGGTACCGACCGCCCTCGGGCTGCTGTTCACCCTGCTCGCCCGGTGGCGGACCGGCGCGGTGTGGGGCGTCGTCCTGCTCGGGATGCTGGCCTGGTTCACCGAGCCGTACGGGAAGACCGTCACGCCCGTCGAGCCGCCCGTCGCCGAGTTCCGGGTGATGACGTCCAACGTCGAGTTCGGCCGGGCCACCGACGGGCTGGTCGACGCGGTGCGCCGGCTGAAGCCGGACGTGGTGTTCGTCCAGGAGTGCGAGTACACCTGCGACGCGCGGCTGCGGCGGGACCTCACGCCGGACTACCCGCACCGCCGGGCCGTGGCGGGCGGCGGCTCCGAGGGCTCCGTCATCCTCAGCCGCTTCCCGCTCGAGGGCACCGACGGCATCCCCGGCAGCAGCATGGGGATGCCCGGTGCCGTCGCCGACGTCGACGGGCACGCCGTACGGCTCCAGCTCGCCCACCCCATGCCGCCGATCCCCGGCCAGGTGGACGTCTGGGAACGGGAGCTCGGCCGGCTGCGTGACGTCGTCACCGCCGACCCGACGGCCCCCGTGGTGCTCGCCGGGGACTTCAACGCCTCCCAGGACCACGCCGCCTTCCGGCGCCTCCTCGACTCCGGGCTCAGCGACGCCGCGCGGCTGGGCGGCGCCCACCGGACCCCGACCTGGCCGGCCGGGACCGCGCCGAGGTTCGGCGTCCAGATCGACCACGTGCTGGTGTCCCGGCAGTTCGCCGCGGACCGGCCCCGCTTCCTCGATCTTCCCGACACCGACCACCGCACCCTGGTCGTCGACCTCGCACTGCACCCCGGCGGCTGACCGCGCCACGTCGTCCTGCCGCACCCGGACACGGCGGACGGGGACACGACGGACGGGGACACGACGGACGGGGCGCGGACCCCCGCAGGGAGCCGCCCCCCGTCCGTAACCCGTTCCGTCACCGATTGCGCCATCGGTTCCGTCATCGACGGCGAACCCGAAACCGGTGGTCCGAACCCGTCTCCCCGTGGGGTGACGTCAGACGCCGATGTCCCGGCCGTCCTTGCGCCACACGGCGACCACGGCGGGCCGGGGGTACGTGCCGGGGCCGTCGGGCCAGGTGCTGCCCGGGTTCTCCGCCGACGCGCCGTCCACCTCGCCCGGGTGCTGCACGGCGACGAGCACCCGCCGGTCCTGGACGATCGGGCCGCAGGTCTCCGCACCCTTCGGCACGGTGAGGAACTGCTTCAGCTCACCGCGGCGGTCACCACGCGTGGCGACGCCGAAGAGTCCGTCGTGCGAGCCGAGGGCGGCGCCGTCGGTGGAGATCCACAGGTTGCCGTGGTCGTCGAAGGCGACGTTGTCCGGGCAGGAGATCGGGCTCACGGAGTCCTTCGGGAAGCCCGCGAAGTACGTCGCCGGGTCCTGCGGGTCGCCCGCGACCAGGAACAGCGACCAGGCGAACCGGGTGCTCTCCGGCCGGTTCCAGCGCTCGGTCAGCTCGAGGACGTGGCCGTGCTTGTTGGCGTTGCGCGGGTTGGCCTCGTCCGCCTTGGGGTTCGAGCCGACACCGCGGTTGGTGTTGTTGGTCAGCGCGACGTAGACCTTGCCGGTGACCGGGTTGGGCTCGACGTCCTCGGGGCGGTCCATCTTGGTGGCGCCCACCTTGTCGCCGGCGATGCGCGTGAAGACGAAGACCTCCTCGGCGGTCATGCCGTCGACGTGCGAGACGGCGCCCTTGGCGGTGGCGGTGGCCAGCGGGATCCACTGGCCGCTGCCGTCGAACTCGCCGTCCTTCGGGAGCTTGCCGGTGCCGTCGATCTCGATGGCGGGCGAGTCACCGGTGATCCTGGCGACGTAGAGCGTGCCCTCGTCGAGCAGCGTGAGGTTGTGCTCGCGCGCGGCGCGGCTGTTGCCGTGCTTCATCCGCTTGCTGCCGACGAACTTGTAGAGGTAGTCGAACCGCTCGTCGTCACCGGAGTACACGACCGGACGGCCGTCGTGCGTCAGGCGCACGGTCGCACCCTCGTGCTTGAAGCGGCCGAGCGCGGTGCGCTTGCGCGGGACGGAGTCCGGGTCGTACGGGTCGAGTTCGACGACGTAGCCGAACCGGTGCGCCTCGTTGGGCTCCTGGGCGAGGTCGAACCGCTTGTCGAACCGCTCCCACTTGCGACCGGTGGCGCCGGTGCCGATGCCGTACCGCTTGTCGGTCGCGCTGCTGCCGTGGGCGAAGTACTGGTTGAAGTTCTCCTCGCCGTGCAGGGTCGTGCCCCACGGGGTGGTGCCGCCGGCGCAGTTGTTGAGGGTGCCGAGCACCGTGCGGCCGGTCGGGTCGGCGGAGGTCTTCACCAGGTCGGACCCGGCGGCGGGGCCGGTCAGCCGGAACTCGGAGGTGGCGGTGAGCCGCCGGTTGAGGTGGTGCCGGGTGACGGGCGTGAGCTTGCCGCTCCTGCGGTCCTCCTCGACGACGACGATGCCCAGGCCGTGCGCGGCCCAGCCGATCTCCACCTGCTCGCGGGTGGGGTTGTCGGAGTCGTAACCGCGGAACATCAGGACCTCGTCGCTGTACTCGTGGTTGGCCACGAGCAGTTGCCGGCCGCGCTCACCCTTGAGTGGGAGCAGCGCGAGGAAGTCGACGTTGTACCCGAACTGCCCGGCCTGCGCCTCGGCCGTCTGGTTCTCCGGGTCGAAGGCGGGCGCGCCGCGCAGGATGGGCTCGCCCCAGCGGATGACGACGTTCTGGCCGTAGCCCTCCGGCACGGTGACGGCGTCGGCGGTGTTGGGCGCGACCGGCGTGAACCGCAGACCGCGGGCACCCTTCGGCTTCTGCTGCCCGTGGCCGTTCCCGTGGCCCCCCTTGCCGGCGACGGGAGCCGCCTGGGCCTCGGGGGCACCGGCGAGGTCGACCGCGCCGGCACCGGCCGCGAGGACCGTGACAGCGGCGGCGGCACGCATCATCGACCGGCGGCTGAGGGCGTCGGAGATGACGTCACCGACGTATGCGTTGGAGCTGGTGTTGGGCACCTCGTGGAAGCAGGCGTCACCACACCGGAAACGACAGGTCAGGGCGGACCGGCCGCCAGGGTGCGAACTGGACGGCGTCCCGATCAACGGAAGCAGCTTGCGCACGTGTTCTCTCCTTGGATACCCGGGGTGTCAGCGTGACCGTAGGAGTACATATATGCGGCAGCCGGGCGCCAGGGTGAACGGAAAGTGAACCTGCGGCAGAACAAACGGGGTTACCGACATCACGGCATGATCACCCATAGGGCCGAATGACGCCCTTGACACCCGACCCAAGATCACCCACAAAGGCCGCTAACCTTACGTGTCCGTCCTGGCCAGGGATCGACGGGCTACAACTCACGCGAAGGGTTGCGCACATGAGCATTCTCACTCTCCTGCGGAACGTGTTCAGCCGGTCACGCAAAGCGAATGCGACGGAGGCGGAGGGTGCGGCGCCGGTCGCCGAAACGGACACCGCGGAACGATCCGCCCGTCCGGACGCCGCGACCGCGGCCACCCCGACGCCGCCCGAACCGGCCGACGAGTCCACGGCGGCCGAGGCTTCGGCCCCCCGGCTCCCGTCCCCCTCCCCCGAACCGACGCCGGAGACGACCACGGTCTCCGTCCCGGAACCCCGCAGCGACGAACACGACCTCGTCTCGGCGGCCTTCAACAAGGTGACGCCCCCCACCTCCACCTCCCCGGAAGCGGAGCCGGCCGCCGAGCCCGCAGCCGAAAAGCCCGAGGCAGAGCCGAAGGCAGCCGCGCCCTCCGAGGCCCCGCAGCCAGAGCCCGAGATCACACCCACCACCGAGGCCGAAGCGCACCCCGAAGCCAGCACCGGGCCCGACACCGTCCCCACCGCCAAGGCTGAAGCCGCCCCCGAGCCCGAGCCCAAGGCCGACACCAAGCCGGACGCCGACCTCGAAACCGTAGCCAAGCCGGAGCCCGAGCCGGACGCCGACCTCGAAACCGAGACCAAGCCCGAGGCTGAAGCCGAGGCCGAGCCCGAGCCCGAGCCGGACGCCGACCTCGAAGCCAAGCCCAAGGCTGAAGCCGACCCCGAGCCCAAGCCCAAGCCCGAGCCGGACGCCGACCTCGAAACCGAGACCAAGCCCAAGGCCGAGGCCGAGGCCGAGCCCGAGCCGGACGCCGACCTCGAAACCGAGACCAAGCCCAAGGCTGAAGCCGACCCCGAGCCCAAGCCCAAGCCCAAGCCGGACGCCGACCTCGAAGCCAAGCCCAAGGCCGAGCCCGAGCCGGACGCCGACCTCGAAACCGAGCCCGAGCCGGAGCCGAAAACGCAGCCGGAACCCACACCCGAGGCCACTCCCGAGCCGACGTCCGAGTCGGTGCCCGAGGCCGCCCCGGAGCCGGAGCCCGCGGTCGCCGACGGCGAGGACACCCCGCAGGGGCCACCCGCACCCGGCAACGAGACCCGCACGGGTGGTGCGGGTGGGAACACCACCGACGCCGAGGGCGAAGCCGAGGCCGAGGTCACCCCCACCACGCCGGAGGCGATCCGCACCGCCTACGAAGCGGCCGCCGCCGCCCTCGCGGAGCACAACCTCACCGGAACCCGCGCCCGCGTCTACCTCGTCCTCGACCGCTCCGCGTCGATGCGCCCGTACTACAAGGACGGCTCCGCGCAGGCCCTCGCCGAGCAGACCCTCGCTCTCGCCGCCCACCTCGACGCGGATCCCGAGTCCGCCACGGTCAAGGTCGTCTTCTTCTCCACCGAGGTCGACGGGACCGGCGAGCTGACCCTCGCCGACCACGAGAACAAGATCGACACCCTGCACGCGTCCCTCGGCCGTATGGGCCGGACCAGTTACCACGCGGCGGTGGCCGAGGTCCTCGCCCTGCACGACAAGGCGGCACCGGGCGCGCCCGCCCTGGTGGTGTTCCAGACGGACGGTGCCCCCGACGCGAAGACCCCCGCGACCCAGTCCCTCACGGAGGCCGCGAAGACCCACCCCTCCGTCTTCTTCTCGTTCGTCGCCTTCGGCGACCCGGAGAACAAGGCGTTCGACTACCTCCGCAAGCTGAAGGCGCCGAACACGGCCCACTTCCTCACCGGCGAGTCCCCGCTGGAGCTCACCGACAAGGAGCTCTACGAGGCCGTGCTGAAGTCCTGGCGCCCGTAACCACGGCCCTGCCCCGCAGCTGGGCCCACAGCCGCAACCCGTGGCTGCAACCGTGGCTGCGGCCCACAGCCGCAACCACCCCCGGGGACCCCACGCCGCCCGCTTCTCATCCCGTAAAACGAGAAGCGGGCGGCGTACCCGTGTCGGCTACGATTTGAAGGTTCCGTACGTTTCAACCCGGGAGCAGCCTCCGATGGCTCGACACCTCATCACCAGCGCCCTTCCGTACATCAACGGGATCAAGCACCTGGGCAACATGGTGGGGTCCATGCTCCCGGCGGACGTCTACTCCCGTTACCTGCGCCAGCGCGGCCACGACGTCCTGTACATCTGCGCGACGGACGAGCACGGCACCCCGGCCGAGCTGGCCGCGAAGGAGCAGGGTCTGCCCGTCGACGTGTTCTGCGCGCAGGCGCACGACGCGCAGAAGGCGGTCTACGACGGCTTCGCCCTCGCCTTCGACCACTTCGGCCGCAGTTCCTCGCAGCAGAACGTGGAGATCACGCAGCACTTCGCCCGCCGTCTCCGGGAGAACGGGTTCATCGAGGAGCGCGCGATCCGCCAGGTCTACAGCCCGGCCGACGGCCGCTTCCTCCCGGACCGCTATGTGGAGGGCACCTGCCCGCACTGCGGTTACGACAAGGCGCGCGGCGACCAGTGCGAGAACTGCACCCGCGTGCTGGACCCGACCGACCTGATCGACCCGCGGTCGGCGATCTCCGGCTCCACGGAGCTGGAGGTCCGCGAGACCAAGCACCTCTTCCTCCTCCAGTCGAAGCTCCAGCACGAGGTCGAGGAGTGGGTGGCCCGGCACGAGGAGGAGTGGCCGCAGCTGGCCGCGTCCATCGCGCGCAAGTGGCTGACCGAGGGCCTGCACGACCGGGCGATCACCCGCGACCTGGACTGGGGTGTCCCGGTGCCGGCCGACACCTGGCCGGAGCTGGCGGCCGAGGGCAAGGTCTTCTACGTCTGGTTCGACGCCCCGATCGAGTACATCGCTGCGACGAAGGAGTGGGCGGACTCCGCGCCCGACGGTGAGACGCGCGACTGGAAGTCGTGGTGGTACGAGGCGGACGACACCGTGCGCTACACGGAGTTCATGGCGAAGGACAACGTCCCGTTCCACACGGTGATGTTCCCGGCCACGCAGCTGGGTGTCCGCGAGCCGTGGAAGAAGGTCGACTACGTCAAGGCCTTCAACTGGCTGACGTACTACGGCGGCAAGTTCTCCACCTCGCAGAAGCGCGGTGTCTTCACCGACCAGGCGCTGGACATCCTGCCGGCGGACTACTGGCGGTACTTCCTGATCGCCAACGCGCCGGAGTCGGACGACGCGTCGTTCACCTGGGAGCACTTCACCGCCACGGTGAACAAGGACCTGGCCGACACCCTGGGCAACTTCGTCAACCGTGTCCTGTCCTTCTCGAAGAAGCGCTTCGGCGAGGAGGTCCCGGCGGGCGGCGAGCCCGGCGAGGCCGAGAGCAGGCTCGGGGAGGAGATCACGTCGCTCCTCGCGGAGTACGAGTCCCAGATGGAGGCGCTGCAGTTCCGCAAGGCGGCGGCCGCGCTGCGCGCCCTGTGGTCCGCGGGCAACTCCTACCTGGAGGAGAAGGCCCCCTGGCTGGAGATCAAGACCGACCAGGACGCCGCCGCCCTCACGCTGCGTACGGCGATGAACCTGATCCGCCTGTACGCGGTGGTGTCGGAACCGTTCATCCCGTCGACGTCGGCGGCGATGCGCCAGGTCTTCACCCTGCCCGGCGACACCGCGACCTGGGCCGGCACCGAGGAGACCCGCGCGCTCACCTCGGTCCCCGCCGGCACCCCCTTCACCGTCCCGCCGGTCCTGTTCGCCAAGCTGACGGACGACGACCTGGAGGCGTACAAGGAGCACTTCGGCGGCGAGCCGCAGCCCGCGTAACGACCCCGCACCACCGACGTCAGGGCCCGGGAACAGAGGTTCCCGGGCCCTCACGCGTTCGATAGCGTTCCAGGGAGATCACTTCACGCAGGGGGAGCATCCATGGCACTGTTCGGCAACGCGCACAGCATCGACCCGTCGCAGGCGCAGCAGGAGTACGCCCGTCTCCTGGGCCAGGGCGAGCAGGTGCACGCCGCCTACCTGCTGATCCGCGACACCATCCTCTTCACCGACCGCCGGCTGATCATGATCGACAAGCAGGGCATCACCGGCAAGAAGACCGAGTACCACTCCGTCCCGTACCGCAGCATCACCCACTTCGCCGTCGAGACGGCCGGCACCTTCGACCTCGACGCCGAGCTGAAGATCTGGATCTCCGGCACGCCCACCCCGGTGCAGAAGACCTTCACCAAGGGCGTCGACATCTACGAGGTCCAGGCCATCCTCACCCAGTTCGTGGCCCGCTGACCCACACTGAGCCCACCACCCCCACCACGACCACGGACCAAGAAGGGGCTGCACATACCGGAGGCAAGGCGGCGGCGGGCTGCGGCTCATAAGGCAAAGGCACGGGCCGCTGCGCGCAGCCCCCAGCGCGCCACCGAAGGCTTCGCCGACGATGGCTTGTTCCCCAACCCCGACGCACTGTTCTGAGCCGCACACCAACGCGCCCCGCATCCAGTGACAACCAGGTGCGGGGCGATGCGCAGTTGAGTTGAAGGGTCAGCTTCCCGACGCGTGTGCCACGAAGTCGGCCCACGCCTGGCGCGTAAGCGCAAGCTGAGAGCCTTCAACGTTCTTGGAGTCACGGACGTGCACCGCGCCAAGCATGGTCGCGACCTCAACGCACTCGTTGCTGTTGCTGCTGTCGCTGTTGCTGCTCTTGAACCACCGCAGCTCCGACCCATCCTCAGCAGACGTCTTGCGGATCATGTCTCTCCCAGCACTTGCTCGATGAAGGCCAGCGACTCCCCTGGTGAGAGAGCCTGAGCTCGGATGATGCCACACCGCAGTTCCATGATCCGAAGATGCTTCAACTCCGTGACGGGGCGGCTGCCGAAGTCTCCTTCGGCTCGGCCCGCTGCCGCGCCATCGGCGAACTTGAGCACTTGGATCTCGCCTCCCATACCGGCATGAACCGCACGGTCGATCGGCATCACCTGGATCTCGACGTTCCGCATCTGCCCGAGCTCCAGAAGATGCTCCAGCTGGTGGCGCAGCACCATTCTGCCGCCGAGTGGCCGCCGGAGCGTCGCCTCTTCCTGGACAAAGCACAGCTCTGGAGAAGGGTCCCGCTCGAAGATCACCTTGCGGGCCATACGCCCACCAACCAGCCGCTCCACCTGGTCCTGTGAGTGCGCCGGCCGTCACATCTCGAACAGTGCACGCATGTAGCCCTCTGTCTGCAACAGGCCGTGAAGGTTGTGGGTGCCGTACGCGGTCAGCTCGACCGCCTGTGCCTCCACGCGGGCCATGTCCCGAATCTTCTTAGGGTACCGGACCTTCCTCACGTCCTCCCAGGCTGCCGCGATGAGCCCGCCTGCGCCCAATACCTTGTCGGCCCTGCACAGATACTCCTGCTGGGGGATCCGCTTCCCACCCTCGACTTTGCAGACCAGGTCGTCCCCGTACTTGACCGCCGCCGCGAAGTCGGCGACCCGCATGCCCATCGCCTCCCGCCGCAGCCTCAACTGACGCCCTACCGTGGTGAGAACGGCCACCCCCCACTCGTCCTCCGGGTCCACCTCCCACCCCGGCTCGTCCTCCTCGGTCTCGGTCCGGAGCCGTACCGCCTCGCCGTCCACCGACATACCGCACTCCTCTGTCGTACCGCCGTGCCGTAACGCCCGTACTCGTAGGCCGGTTTCCGACGGTCCGGACAGCGGCCGACAAGCTTCGACAGTCACCCTGCGTATCGGCGCTGTCACCGTTCACGGTAAGCGCTTCGGGCCACGCCCGGTCACGTGAACAGCGAAAAGTCCACCCGACTTCTCTCACCCGCCGATCACCTCAGCGTGCTCCTGTCACCCACGCCCCGCGGTGTCCGCCTCGCCCGGCTGCCCGTCACGGACTGGATGCGCGACCGGGGCCTGTCCCACCGCCCCAGTGAGGCCGCCGAACACCTCGTCGCCGAACTCGCCACGCATACGACCACCCGCGACCGGCTCCCCGGACGCGACTTCCGCCTCGCGCTCCTGGACCGCGGCGCGGCCCTCCGCATCGAGGTCACGGACACCCGCGGTGACGACCTCCCGCGTCGCCGCGTACCCGCCCCCGACGCCGAGTCCGGACGCGGCCTGCTCCTCGTCGAGGCCCTCGCCGACCGCCGGGGCGTGGACCTCGGACTCGTCCCCCGCAAGACCGTATGGGCGGAACTCGACCTACCGCCAGCCTGACCTGCGGAAACGACACCGGCACCGGAACCCCGCCGCGTGTGTTCCGGTGCCGTCGGCCGTCTTTTCCAAGGACCACGGGAGAGAAAGAAACCCCACCAAGCCCCACCCCTCCCGCCCACGGCGCACACTCACTCGCGCGAGTGAACATCACCAACTGGAGTGGATATGCCACAGGTTGCCTGCCCTACGCTCAGCGCAACACAGCACGGCACACAACCCCAGACACACAAACGGCCCCCGCCGGGAGTGACGTCCCGTTGCGAGGGCCTGCCCACCAAGGAAGAAAGCCCCTTCCCGATGAACACCCAAAACACTAGCGTGTCCCCGCACGCCCAGTCCCGTAACGACGGGAAAAACCACCCCTCCCACCGCACCCGCGCGAAGCGGCACCCCGGCGGCGTCACCCACGACAACACCCGCCACACCGCCCGCTTCACGGTGATCGGCAACCACCTCGCCCAGCACCCGGACCTCTCCCTGCTGGCGATCGGGCTGGCCTGCCACATCCAGTCCCTCCCCACCGGCACCCCCATCGGCATCAAGACCCTCGCCGCCCGCTTCCCCGAGGGCCCGACCCGGATCGCCGCCGCCCTGCGCGAACTGGAGACCCACGGCTACCTGCGCCGCACCCGCGAACGCACCCCGACCGGCCGCCTCGTCACCCGCACGGTCTCCTGCAACCAGCCCGGCCGACGCGACGCCCCGTCCGAACCGGGCGAGAAGCCCAAGCCTCCGGCCCGCCGCGCGGCCGCCGCCCCGCAGCAGGAACCCGCACGCCGCCGCGCCCTCCCCGCCGTACCGAAGCCCGGCTACATCTCCCCCGACCTCCTCCAGGCTGCCACCGACGTCCTCGCCGGCCTCCGCCGCGAGGACCCCCGGCTGCTGCTCTCCGCCACCGACGCCGAACACCTCGCACCCGGTGTCGTCGCCTGGCTGGAGCGCGAGCTGACCCCCGCCGCCGTACGCAGGGCCCTGGCCGGCGACCTGCCCCTGGAACCCCTGGTCCGCCCGGCCGCCTTCCTGGCCCACCGCCTGACGGCCAAACTGCCGCCCCTCCCGCCGTACCGCGCCCCCGAACAGCCCCCGCCCGTCCGGCACCCCCTCCGCAACTGCGACACCTGCGACCACGCCTACCGCGGCCCGGACCCCCACCACTGCCAGGGCTGCGCCTCAGCGGGTGTCGGTTCCGGTGTCCCCGGCACCGGAACCGACGAGCCGTCCCTCGTTGAACAGGGCCGACCGTGACAGGCCGCTCACGGCCTGCCCGGTTCCCGGTCCGGCTCCTCCGCGGCCCCGTCCGGATACCCTGGCCGGGGCACCCTGTGGAGGACATCATGAGTACTCAGGCCGATCACGGACACGAGCTGATCCCACGTCCCGAGCAGACTCCTGACGCCCTGCGCACGGCCCTCGCCGTGGTCGATCCGGGGCGCCTGGACGAGATGCAGACCACAAAGGACGACGCCTTCGCCAGAGCCGTGGAGTGGCAGTCCCTGAGCCCCGTGCGGAGCTGGGTCCTCACCTGGGCCCGAGACGTCGAGATCGCCCGGCGTCCTGCTCTGTCCTCCCGCTTCGCGCAGGCACAGAGCAGGCTCGAGCACGAAAATTCCGCCATCGCCGGGGAGGCTCTGCGGGAGCTGGGCGCCGTCCTGGACGAAGCCATGAAAGCAGTGCGCGGTTGAGCTGGAAGTGGGAGTACGCCTGCGGTGCGGAGGAAACCGCCCGCACCGCACCCGCCGCCTTCCTCGCCGGTGTGAAGAGGAAGGCGGACGAGCTGGTCAGAGCCGCCGAAGCCGTCCACCTTCACGGCCGGGCCCACGAGGGCATCGACCCGAAGAGGGGCGACGTCATCGTCCCCGGCGGCATGTTCAGATACCAGGTCGTCGTACGCGGCGAACGTGTCTACATCGTCCAGATCACCTACCTGGGGTACTGACATCAATGTCGGAGACGAGTGGCCCGGAACCGTGACAGGGGTCGGTCCGGTACACGGGCCGACCCCTGAAGGCAGCGCCCGGCGCAAACGCAGGCGCACGCTCCCTGTCCGGACGCACCCGTCTACTCCGGCCGCACCACGAACCTCGTGACCCGCCGCATCCGGACGCCCGTTCCACGCGGCTCCAGATCGCCGGCCACCGCCACCTCCAGCCCCGCCCGCCAGGCATCGACCGACCCCGCATCGGCACACGCGAGGGGCCCGGAACCGACACCGGTGTCGGTTCCGGGCCCCTCGCGTGTGGCCGGTCTACTTCGCCTGCGGCTTGCGCACCGAGAGGTGCAGTTCCTTCAGGCGGGCCTCGTCCAGCTCGGTCGGGGCGCCCATCATCAGGTCCTGGGCGTTGCCGTTGAGCGGGAAGGCGATGGTCTCGCGGATGCTGGGCTCGTCGGCGAGCAGCATGACGATGCGGTCGATGCCGGGCGCGATGCCGCCGTGCGGCGGGGCGCCGAAGCGGAACGCGCGCAGCATGCCGGCGAACTTCTCCTCGACCGTCTCGCGGTCGTAGCCCGCGATCTCGAAGGCCTTGATCATGACGTCCGGCTCGTGGTTCCGGATCGCACCCGAGGACAGCTCGACGCCGTTGCACACGATGTCGTACTGCCAGCCCAGGATGTCCAGCGGGTCCTGGGTCTCCAGGGCCTCCAGGCCGCCCTGCGGCATCGAGAAGGGGTTGTGGGAGAAGTCGATCGCGCCGGTGTCCGGGTCCTTCTCGTACATCGGGAAGTCGACGATCCAGCAGAAGCGGAAGACGTCCTCCTCGAACTGCCCGGCCCGCTTGGCGGCCTCGACCCGGACCGCGCCCATGATCTTCGAGACCTCGTCGAACTCACCCGCGCCGAAGAACACCGCGTGGCCGGGGGCCAGCGAGAGCCGCTTGGTCAGCTCGGCGACGTTCTCCTCGGTGAGGAACTTCGCGATCGGGCCGGTCAGCGAGCCGTCCTCGGCCACCCGCACCCACGCCAGGCCCTTCGCGCCCTGCGCGACCGCGTAGTCACCGAGCTGGTCGAAGAACTTGCGCGGCTGGCCGGAGACGTCCGGCACCGGCAGCGCGCGCACGTGCTTGCCGGCGAACGCCTTGAACTCCGAGCCCTCGAAGACGTCGGTGATGTCGACGAGCTCCGGCTTGGCGCGCAGGTCCGGCTTGTCGGAGCCGTACTTCAGCATCGACTCGCGGAACGGGATCCGCGGGAACGGGGACGTCACGTGGCGGCCGTTGCCGAACTCCTCGAACAGCTCGGTCATCAGCTTCTCGATCGGCTGGAAGACGTCCTCCTGCTCGACGAAGCTCATCTCCACGTCGAGCTGGTAGAACTCGCCCGGCGAGCGGTCCGCGCGGGCGTCCTCGTCGCGGAAGCAGGGTGCGATCTGGAAGTAGCGGTCGAAGCCGGAGACCATCAGCAGCTGCTTGAACTGCTGCGGAGCCTGCGGCAGCGCGTAGAATCTGCCCGCGTGGAGACGCGAGGGGACGACGAAGTCGCGGGCGCCCTCGGGGGAGGTGGCACTGAGGATCGGCGTCGCCATCTCGTTGAAGCCCAGCGCCGTCATCTTGTGGCGGATGGCCGAGATCACCGACGTCCGCAGCAGGATGTTGCGGTGCATGCGCTCGCGGCGCAGGTCCAGGAAGCGGTACTCCAGGCGCCGCTCCTCGTTGACCCCGTCCTCGGCGTTGATCGTGAAGGGGAGCGGAGCCGCCGCGCCCAGCACCTCGACCTCGCCGACCTCGACCTCGACCTCGCCGGTCGGCAGCTCGGGGTTGACGTTCTCCGCGCCACGGGAGACGACCTTGCCGTCGATCCGGACGACGGTCTCCTTGGAGAGCCGGTCCAGGGCCTCGTAGGCGGGCGTGCCGGGACGGGCCACGAGCTGCGTGATGCCGTAGTGATCACGCAGATCGATGAAGAGGATGCCGCCCAGGTCGCGCCGATTGTGCAGCCAGCCGCTCAACCGGACGTCGGTGCCGACGTCAGAGGCGCGGAGCTCGCCGCAGGTGTGGGACCTGTACCGATGCATCGTCGTTCATCCAGCCTTCGCGGATCGGGGCCTTGGTGTCGGGGCCGTTGTTTCACGTGAAACTCCCCCAAGCCTACCGGCCGGTCCAAGATCGCTGCCCCAGCATTACCGGCCGTTCCCGCGAACACCGCCGGTGGCATTTTCCGCCTGATACTCCATAAAGTGGGGCAATGCGCACTGGTGAGTCCCTGCCCTCCATGAGGGACGTCCTCGCCCTCGTCGAGACCGGAAGATGGCACTGGGACACAGCAGCCGGGCTGGTGACGGTCGACGAGGTCTCGGCACGGCTCCTGGGGCTGCCCGCCGAGCAGGTCACCCTCACGGAGGCCCAGGTACGGGCACGGCTCCACCCGGTCGACTGGAACGAGATCACCGGTGTGGTCCGGCTCGCCGTCGCCGAAGGCACCCTCGCCGAGGTACGCATCCGGATCATGGACGACCAGGGGCAGGTCGTCCGGGTGGTGCGCAGCCGCTCCAAGCCGACCTTCGACCCCCTGCGCAAGGCGTACCTGCTCACCGGGACCCTTCAGGAGGTCACCGATCCGGCACCCGGCACCCCCGCCGACCGCAGCGCGGTCACCGGCGACTGGCGCCGGTCCCGGGAGGCGTTCCTGCTGGACGCGGGCAGGGCGCTGGCCGAGGCGCGGTCGACACAGGAGGTGCTGCGAGTCGCGGCGAACCTCTCGATGCCGGGCTTCTCACCGGACGGCCTCGCGGTGTTCGGCGTGACGGGCGGCCAGCTCACCACCATCGGCCACCACGGACCGGACCGCGACTTCGAAGTGCCGTCCTCCATCCCCCTGGACACGGCCTTCCCGGCCGCCGAGGTGGCACGGACGGGCCGCGCGATCTACGTGTCCAGCCCACAGCAGTACCGGGCCCGCTACCCCCTCACCTGGCCGCTGGCCGAACGCTTCGGCCACCAGTCCTGGGCCTTCCTGCCGCTGACGGCGTCCGGCCGCACGATGGGCACCTGGATGGTGGTCTTCGCCCACCCGGTCACCTTCACCCCCGACGAGCGGTCGGTGCTGACCACCGTGGCACGGATGCTGTCCCAGGCACTGACCCGTGCGGGCACCGCCGAGAGCGAGCGGGCCCTCACCAACGACCTGCAGCGCTCGATGCTGCCCAGGCTCGGCCCGCAGCGCATCCCGGGGATGAGCGTCGCCGCCCGGTACGTCCCCACCGGCGGCGGCCTCCAGGTCGGCGGCGACTGGTACGACGTGATCACGCTGCCGAACGAACGGTTCGCCCTGGTCATCGGGGACGTGCAGGGCCACGACGTACGGGCCGCCGGGCTCATGGGCCAGCTGCGCATAGCCCTGCGGGCGTACGCCTCCGAGGGACACCGGCCCGACGCCGTGCTCTCCCGCGCCTCCCGCTTCCTGTACGGGATCAACGAGGCCGACCCCGCCGATCCGCGCTACGCGACGTGCCTGTACGTCGAGGTCGACCCGGCCGGTGGAGTGCTGGACGTCGCCCGCGCCGGACACCACGACCCCGCGGTCCGCATGCCCGACGCGACCGTGCTGACCCGGCAGACGGCCGGCGGGGTTCCCCTGGGCATCGTCCCGGACGCCGACTACCCCACCACCCGCATGGTCCTGGAGCCCGGCGAGACCATGCTGATCTGCACGGACGGTCTGATCGAGACCGGCGGCCACGACCTGGACACCGGCTGGCGGCGGCTGCGCACCATCCTCAAACGCCCTCAGGGCAGCCTGGAGGAACTGGCCGACGCCCTGGTGCAGGCGGTCCACGGCCCCTCCTCGCACCACACCACCGGCCCCCTGACCGACCGCCGCGAGGACGACATCGCCCTGCTGCTGCTCACCCGGCAGGCCAAGGACCTCGGTGCCGGCACCGGCGCCGGCACCGGTCCGGGCACGGTACGGCAGGCGTTGCGCCGCACCATGCTGACGGTGGAGCAGTCCGAGCCGGAACGGGTCGCGGGGGCCCGGCAGCACCTGCGCGAGCTGCTGCACGACTGGTGCTCGCCGGACCAGGTCGACTCGGCGGTCCTGCTCCTGTCGGAGGTGCTCACCAACGTCCTCGTGCACACCGACGCCGACGCCCTCCTCGAAGCCGAGATCATCGGCGGGCCCGAGGGCCGCCGGATGCACATCGAGGTCACCGACGGGGGTGCCGACCTCCCGCACATCCGCACGCCGGGCGAGCTGGCCTCCTCCGGCCGCGGCCTGCTCCTGATCGAACTCCTGGCCCACACCTGGGGCGTCGTCCCGCGCGGCACGGGCAAGAGCATCTGGTTCGAGCTGGACGAGTCGGACTCCCCTCCGGAGGGGGCCGACGGGACCGGCGGGGCCGAGAGGGCCGCTGCCTCGACGCCCCACGAGGAACGCAAGCCCCATGAGGAACGCAGGCTTCACGAGAACCGCACCACCCCGTGAAGGCCCTCGTCGCCCTCCGGTGCGGCGGCCGCAGAAGCGCCGTACCGGGCAGGGCGCGCGGTACGGGAACCACCACCGCCCGGAACCGCGCACAGTGCCGGGAACGACCGGTGACCCCGCCCGGGATCGGACGGGGCCACCCCACACTCGGCAGGTCAGGACTCCTGCGGTCCCGATGCCGACATGCCGTGCACGGCCGGGACGGTGCCCAGACGGCCCTTCTGGAAGTCGTCGAAGGCCTGCTGGAGCTCCTCCCGGGTGTTCATCACGAACGGGCCGTAGTGGGCCATCGGCTCACGGATCGGGCGGCCGCCGAGCAGGACGACGTCCAGGTCCGGCGTGTTCGAGTCCTGCTGCTCGTCCGCGCGGACCGTCAGCGAACCGCCGGCACCGAAGACCGCAGTCTGGCCCAGATGGATCGGACGACGCTCGGCACCAACCGAGCCCCTCCCCGCCAGCACGTACGCCAGCCCGTTGAAGTCCTCCCGCCACGGCAGCGTGACCTCCGCACCCGGCGCCACCGTCGCGTGGATCATCGTGATCGGCGTGTGCGTGATGCCGGGTCCGGCGTGGCCGTCCAACTCGCCCGCGATCACACGCAGCAGCGCACCGCCGTCGGGCGTGGTCAGCAGCTGGACGTTGCCGCCGCGGATGTCCTGGTAGCGCGGAGGCATCATCTTGTCCTTGGCCGGCAGGTTCACCCACAGCTGGAGGCCGTGGAAGAGACCGCCGGACATCACGAGGTGCTCCGGCGGGGCCTCGATGTGCAGCAGGCCCGCGCCCGCCGTCATCCACTGGGTGTCGCCGTTTGTGATGGTGCCGCCACCACCCTGCGAGTCCTGGTGGTCGAAGATCCCGTCGATGATGTAGGTGACGGTCTCGAAGCCGCGGTGCGGATGCCACGGGGTCCCTTTGGGCTCCCCAGGCTGATACTCCACCTCACCCATCTGATCCATCATGATGAACGGATCCAGGTGGCGGTAGTTGATCCCCGCGAAGGCCCGACGGACAGGGAAGCCCTCACCTTCAAAGCCACTCGGCGCGGTCGTCACGGCCAGCACAGGGCGAGCCACGGCATCCGCCGACGCGACCACGCGCGGCAGGGTCAGGGGGTTCTCGACAGTTACAGCAGGCATGGGTCCGACTCTCCTCCGGGTGGAAGTTTCCGCAGGTCAGCGAGCATCCGTCGGGATACTCCCCCAACTGATGGAGTCCTTGGGCTCCCCCGGCGCGTAGTCCACCTCACCCATCTGGTCCATCATGACGAACGGGTCGAGATGGCGGTAGTTGATCCCGGCGAACGCCCGGCGCACCGGGAAGCCCTCACCCTCGAAACCGCTCGGCGCGGTGGTGACGGTGATCACGGGGCGTGCCACGGCGTCGGCCGAAGCGGTCACACGGGGGAGCGTCAGCGGGTTCTCGACGGTCACTGCAGACATGTCGGTACCTCCTCTCGCACGGCCACTTTAGTTGAGTGTTGAACTTTCTGCCACCCTCAACAGAGGGAGCCCGGAGGGCATTCCCTCCGGGCTCGGCAGGCTCCTCGCCGGGCGGCGACCACCCGCCCGTCGCGCGAAGTCCAGAAGACCGGGCAGGGGGCCGAGACCCGCATCCCCCGTCCGTAGCCGCCCGAGGCAGAACACCTTGGTCCTCCTCGGCCGGGGGTGGCCCAGGTGCTTCCTGGGCCACCCCTGCCCGGCGGACCCCGCCCGGCCGACGGGCCCCGCCCCGCTGCTTCCGGCGGGGGCGGCGACGGTGGTGGTGGTGGTGGTGGTGACGTCGTACCTCACGTTCGAGCCGCCCACCCGGCACGCCCTGCGGACGCCGTCGACGGACGGGCTGCGGGCGGCGTGAGCGCCGCTGGGGATCCGCTGGTCAGTCCGCGCGGCAGAACGTGTCCTTCGCGGGCATCCCGCCCTCGACGAGGTGGCGCGTGGCGGCGTTCAACGCGCAGGAGTTCCTGCCCAGGACGTAGACGCCGTGCCCGCTGTCGTCGACGCTGACCAGCCGGGCCCGGTCGCCGAACTTCTCGCGCAGCATCTTCCCGCCCCGGTGCGGGGTCGGCGCGTCCCGCAGGTTCTGCAGGAGCAGCACGTTGCGCGGGCCCTCGGCCTCGACCTCCACCGGCGGTTCGGCGGGGGCGTACGGCCAGAAGGCGCACGGTGTGATGTTGGCGGTGGCGGCGCCGTACAGCGGGTAGCGTTCGCGGTCCTCGGCGACGCCCCGCCGGTAGGTGTTGACGTTCTCGGGCCACTCGACGTCGTTGCAGGTGACGGAAAGGAACACGGCCAGGGCGTTGTCGGTCGGCAACAGCTCCCCGTCCGCCGTTTCCTCCTGGGCGGCCGACAGGTCGAGGGCCGCCGCCTCGTCGCCTTCGCGCATCGCCTGCCAGGTCTGCGCCAGCTTGGGGTACTGCGACTGCTTGAACAGGTGACCGAACGTCAGGAGCCGGAAGAGGCTGCCGTCGATCCCCGCGACCGGGGCCCTGTCGAGGGTGCCGGCGATGGTGAGGTAGGACGCCCGGACCTGTTCGGGCGTGCGGCCCAGGCCGTAGCTGTCGTGCCGGCGGGCGGCCCACTGCGCGAAGGCCGGCAGGGTCTGTTCCATGCCGAGCGCGTAGCGGCGCATGCCGTCGCGGTCGAGGTGGGTGTCTCCGATGTTGCTGTCGAGCACGATCCGGTCGGCGCGCTCGGGGAACATCGACGCGTAGGCGGCGCCGAGTGCCGTGCCGTAGGAGTAACCCAGGTAGCTGGTCTTCTCCTCGCCGAGCGCGGCCCGGATCCGGTCCAGGTCGCGGGCGGTGTTCGCGGTGGTGAGGTGGCGCAGCCGGCCGTCGCGGTCGTTGTCCGCGCACTGCTCGGCCGCCTGCTCGGCGGCCTTCGCCTGCGCGGTGACCGCGGCGTCGTCGACCGCGTAGGGCGGGATGTTGGTGTAGTAGGGGTTGTCCGTGGTGAAGCCGCAGCTGACCGGTGTGGAATGACCGATCCCGCGGGTGTCCATGCCGATCAGGTCGTAGCGGTCGGTGACGCTGCTGGGCAGGCCCTGGGCCACCAGCAGCGCGGACAGCGCCAGCCCGGACCCGCCGGGGCCGCCCGGGTTGAGCATGAGGACGCCGCGCCGCTTGTCCGGGTCGGTGGCGGCCAGCCGGGAGACGGTGAGGTCGATCTGCTCGCCCTGCGGGTCGGCGTAGTCCAGCGGCACGGTCACGGTGGCGCACCGCAGCTCGGTCGGAGCGGCTTCGGCCACGACGTCGTCGGGGCACCGGCCCCGCTCCGTCTGCGGCGTCTCCGGCTCCTCGGCGGCGGCGGGCACCGGGGCCAGTGAGCCGCCCAGGCCGAGGACCGCCAGGAGGGCCAGGCTCTGGCCGACACTGAGTTGTCGTTTCATATCCAGTCTCCGCATACCGGTTCGTGGTCGTGGTCGCGGCCATCCCACTCCGTGCCCCGGGGGCACGGTTTTCAATGGGCGCCGGGAACGAGGCTGGAGGAAGGGCTCCTGGTGGCGTGGAGTACGCGTCAGCTGGCGGAACTCGCGGGCACGACGACCAAGACCGTCCGGCACTACCACGAGATCGGCCTGCTGGACGAGCCGGAACGGGCGTCCAACGGCTACAAGCGGTACGGCGTCAGCCATCTGGTCCGCCTGCTGCGCATCCGCAGACTGACCGGCCTCGGCGTGGCCCTCGCGGACGTCCCCTCGGTCGAGAGCGGCGACGAGAGGGCGCGGCAGATCCTCCGGGACCTGGACGCCGAACTCGCGGCGGACATCGAACGCCGGCAGCGGATGCGGCGGGAACTGGCGGCCGTCTTGGAGAACCGGGCCGCGCTCGACATGCCCCCGGACTTCAGGACACTGGCCGACGACCTGCCCGAGACCCAGCGGTCCCTGCTGCTGGCCTACTCCAGCATCCTCACGCCCGAGGCGATGGCCGCCCCTCCGGGAACAGCTCTCGGGGCCTCACGGTGACCTCGACGCGGAATTCGCGGCGCTCGACGAGGACGCTCCCGACGAAGTGCGGCAGCGGCTGGCGGAGCGGCTGGCGCCCGATGTCCGCCAGCAGCAGAGGGACTACCCCGGCCTGGCCGACCTGGGGCTCTCCTCGCACCGGGATACGGCGGTCGCGCAGTCGGTCGTCGTGCACGCGCTGGTCGAGTTCTACCACCGCGCCCACCTCGACGTGCTGCAACGCGTCCACGCGATCCTCTTCGAGGACGACGCCGCCCAGGACGACGCCGCCCAGGAGTGAGGACTGCGCCGGGGACCGGGCTCGCCCCGCCCGGGCAGTCTCGTGGCGGGTGCGTCACCCGGCTGGCCTGCGGTGCGAACGAACGCCGGAGGCCGGCAGCGGGCATCGGCAGCGAGGTGGTTCTTCGTGGTCGGTCCGCCGCGGGACCGGCCGGTGGCCTGGTCGTCCGGTTCGCCGGCCGGGGCCCCTTCGTGCGGGCCCCGGCCGCATGCCGGTGGGCCCGCGCGATCGTGGAGTCCACCGAGACGGCCCGGTTGAGGTCCCCATCCCCGTCCGCGTCCGCGTCGGCCCGGGCGACCAGGGAGGTGAAGACCCGCTCCCGGGTGTCGTCGACGGCCCACATCCGCAACCGGTCGCAGACGCCTCGCCGGTTGCCGTACTGCTCCGGCAGGTGAACCCGCCGCGGGCCGGCCCGGAACGCGTGGGCGGTCGCGTCGATCACCTCACGACGGTCTCGCCGTCCGCCGCCCCGCTCCGGCGCGTGGTCCGGGAGCAAGAGCTCGATCCGTGCCCACCGCGCGTCGGTCAACGGCACGCCCGGACCGGCGACCGACGGGTCCGACCGGAACTGCCTAGCCGTACATGCGCCGCATCGCGAACTCGACCATCTGCTCCACGGCCTTCGCGTCGAACACCATCCGGTGCTCGCCCTCCATGTCGAGCACGAAGCCGTAGCCGGTCGGCAGCAGGTCGATCACCTCGGCGCCGGTGATCACGAAGTACTTGGACTCCTTGCCCGCGTACCGCCGCAGCTCCTTCAGCGAGGTGAACATCGGGATCACCGGCTGCTGGGTGTTGTGCAGGGCGAGGAAGCCCGGGTTGTCGCCGCGCGGGCAGTACACCTTGGACGTCGCGAAGACCTGCTGGAAGTCCTCGGCGGTCACCTGGCCCGTGGTGAAGGCGCGCACCGCGTCCGCGAGCGACGGTGCGGACGGCTCCGGGTACAACGGCTGCTGCTGTTGTTGTTGCTGCTGCCCGTAGCCGCCCGGCATCTGCTGCTGCGGCGGGACATACCCCTGCTGTGCCCCTACGTTCTGGTCGTAGCCGTACATGCGCGCAAGCGTACCGAGAGCACCGCGGGGCCGGGCGGGGTACGGGCGGGTAGGGACGGACAGGGGAGAGCAGAGGCAGAACCGCGGATCTCGTCACACATGGCCGGATCGGGCTTGCTTCTTATTACTGGCGGGTAGCATCATCGTAGCTACTTGTTGGTATGCAAACCTGTGCGAGGAACCCAGTGCCTCGCCGTTCTCTCTACGGACCGGGAGCCGTCACCATGGGGCACTACAAGTCCAATCTCCGCGACATCGAGTTCAACCTGTTCGAGGTACTCGGGCGCGACAAGCTGTACGGCACCGGACCGTTCGAGGAGATGGATCTCGACACCGCGAAGAGCGTCCTCGAGGAGCTGACCCGCCTCTCGGAGAACGAGCTGGCCGAGTCCTTCGCCGACGCCGACCGCAACCCGCCGGTCTTCGACCCGGAGACCGGCACCGCGCCGGTTCCCGCGTCCTTCAAGAAGAGCTACCAGGCCTTCATGGACTCCGAGTACTGGCGTCTGGGCCTGCCCGAGGCCATCGGCGGCACGACGACTCCCCCCTCGCTGATCTGGGCGTACGCCGAGCTGGTCCTGGGCGCCAACCCGGCCGTGTGGATGTACTCCTCCGGCCCCGCCTTCGCCGGAGTCCTGTACGACGAGGGCAACGACGCGCAGAAGAAGATCGCGCAGATCGCCGTCGAGCGGCAGTGGGGCTCCACCATGGTCCTCACCGAGCCGGACGCCGGCTCGGACGTGGGCGCCGGCCGCACCAGGGCCGTGGAGCAGGAGGACGGCTCCTGGCACATCGAGGGCGTGAAGCGGTTCATCACCTCGGGTGAGCACGACATGTCGGAGAACATCCTCCACTACGTGCTCGCGCGTCCCGAGGGCGCCGGACCCGGCACCAAGGGCCTGTCCCTCTTCCTCGTCCCGAAGTACCTCTTCGACGCCGAGAGCGGCGAGCCCGGCGAGCGCAACGGCGTCTACGCCACGAACGTCGAGCACAAGATGGGCCTGAAGGCGTCCAACACCTGCGAGATGACCTTCGGCGACCGGCACCCCGCCAAGGGCTGGCTGATCGGCGACAAGCACGACGGCATCCGCCAGATGTTCCGCATCATCGAGTTCGCCCGCATGATGGTCGGCACGAAGGCGATCTCCACCCTCTCCACCGGTTACCTCAACGCGCTGGAGTACGCCAAGGAGCGTGTCCAGGGCCCGGACCTCGCGAACTTCATGGACAAGTCCGCGCCCAAGGTCACCATCACCCACCACCCCGACGTGCGCCGCTCGCTGATGACGCAGAAGGCGTACGCGGAGGGCATGCGCGCGCTCGTCCTGCACACCGCCTCGGTACAGGACACGATCGCGGTCAAGGCGGCGGCCGGCGAGGACACCTCGGCCGAGCACGCGCTCAACGACCTGCTCCTGCCCATCGTCAAGGGCTACGGCTCCGAGAAGGGCTACGAGCAGCTCGCCCAGTCGCTGCAGACCTTCGGCGGCTCCGGCTTCCTGCAGGAGTACCCGATCGAGCAGTACATCCGCGACTCCAAGATCGACACCCTGTACGAGGGCACCACCGCGATCCAGGGCCAGGACTACTTCTTCCGGAAGATCGTCCGCAACCAGGGCGCGGCCCTGAACTCGGTCGCCGAGGACATCAAGCAGTTCCTCGCCCTCGGCACCGGCGGCGAGGAACTGGCGGGCGCCCGCGAGCACCTGTCCAAGGCCACCGTCGAGCTGGAGGCCCTCGTCGGCCTGATGCTCACCGACCTCGCGGCCACCGAGCAGGACGTCAAGAACATCTACAAGGTGGGTCTGAACACCACCCGCCTGCTGATGGCCTCCGGCGACGTCATCGTCGGCTACCTGCTCCTGCGGGGTGCCGCGGTCGCCGCCGACAAGCTCCAGACGGCCTCCAGCAAGGACGTCCCCTTCTACACCGGCAAGATCGCCGCGGCGAAGTTCTTCGCGGCCCACGTGCTCCCCGGCGTCACCCTGGCCCGCAGGATCGCCGAAGGCGTCGAGCTGGACCTGATGGAGCTGGACGAGGCGGCCTTCTAGGACGCCTCCGGACCTCCCGGCACAGACCGGAGGGGATCCGCCCGGTCCTCCCCGGGGCCGTCCGAGAACCGCCCGAGCCCGTACGAGGGCCCGCTTCCGCACAGGGAAGCGGGCCCTCGCCCTCGTGGGGCGGGCCCCCGCCCTCGTTAAGGTGAACCCATGAGCGAACCCGCCCGCCCGTCTCCCGCCGCCGCTCCACGGAGCGCTGCGCGCGCCCCTCTCACCTTCGACCGCGGCCACACCGACGACCTCATGGCCTTCCTCGCCGCCTCACCCACGCCGTACCACGCGGTGTCGAACGCCGCCGAACGACTGGAGAAGGCGGGCTTCCGGCAGGTCGCGGAGACGGACGCCTGGGACGGGACGGCCGGCGGCAGGTACGTACTGCGCGGCGGCGCGATCATCGCCTGGTACGTGCCCGAGGGCACGGCCCCCCACACGCCGTTCCGGATCGTCGGCGCCCACACCGACTCCCCCAACCTGCGGGTGAAGCCGCGGCCCGACAGCGGGACGCAGGGCTGGCGCCAGGTGGCCGTGGAGATCTACGGCGGACCGCTGCTCAACTCCTGGCTCGACCGCGACCTGGGCCTGGCCGGCCGGCTGTCCCTGCGGGACGGCTCGACCCGGCTGGTGAACGTCGACCGCCCGCTGCTGCGTGTCCCGCAGCTCGCCATCCACCTGGACCGCTCGGTCAACGCCGACGGCCTCAAGCTCGACAAGCAGCGCCACATGCAGCCGGTCTGGGGCCTGGGCGAGGACGTGCGCGACGGCGACCTGATCGCCTTCCTGGAGGAGACCGCCGGGGTCCCGTCCGGCGAGGTCACCGGCTGGGACCTGATGGTGCACTCCGTGGAGCCGCCGGCGTACCTGGGCCGCGACAAGGAGCTGCTGGCCGGCCCGCGCATGGACAACCTGCTGTCCGTGCACGCCGGAACGGCCGCGCTGACGGCGGCGGCCTCGAACAGGGCGGACCTGTCCCACATCCCCGTCCTCGCCGCCTTCGACCACGAGGAGAACGGTTCCCAGTCCGACACCGGTGCGGACGGGCCGCTGCTCGGCGGCGTGCTGGAGCGCTCGGTGTTCGCCCGCGGCGGCTCGTACGAGGACCGGGCGCGCGCCTTCGCCGGCACCGTCTGCCTCTCCTCGGACACCGGACACGCCGTCCACCCCAACTACGCGGAGCGGCACGACCCCACCCACCACCCGCGCGTCGACGGCGGCCCGATCCTCAAGGTCAACGTCAACAACCGTTACGCCACCGACGGTTCGGGCCGGTCCGTGTTCGCGGCGGCCTGCGAGAGGGCGGGTGTGCCCTTCCAGTCGTTCGTCTCCAACAACTCCATGCCGTGCGGCACCACCATCGGTCCGATCACCGCGGCCCGGCACGGCATCAGGACCGTCGACATCGGTGTGGCCATCCTGTCGATGCACAGCGCGCGCGAACTGTGCGGTGCGAAGGACCCGTTCCTGCTGGCGAACGCGCTGACCGCGTTCCTGGACGGGTAGGGCGAGTTGGCCTCCCGCCGGAAAACCGCGTCCTCGGGCGGGAGGCCAACTCGCTTCCGACGCATGAGTGATGACGGCCCGGGTACCCGGAGGCAACCGGAAGGACCGGGGAAGAGCCGGAGGCACCGGCCGGGAAGGCGGCACTCATGGGACTCGGAGGGTGCATCATCCTGATCGCCACGGGGGCGATCCTCACCTTCGCGACCGACTGGGACATGCAGGGGGTCAACCTGGACCTGGTCGGCGTCATCCTGATGGTCGTCGGCCTGATCGGTGTGGCGACCTTCAGCAGCATCGCGCGGCGCAGGCGTGTCGTCGTACCGCCCGCCACGCCGGTCGTCGAGGACACCCGCCCGCACACCCGTGACGGCTACAGCGACGGGTACGGGGTCTGACGGGACGTCGGGCCCGGTTCCGGTCCGGCTAGGTGCGGCTCGGGTCCGGGCTCCGTCAATCGGCCCAGCGGCGGCATCGGCACACCGGAGAGAGGGCACGCCTGGTGTCATGAGATTCCTCGTACGCGACCGGATCCTCGGGATCGGTGACGACTACTGGATCGAGGACGACCGGGGCAACAAGGTCTTCCTCGTCGACGGCAAGGCCATGCGGCTGCGGGACACGTTCGAGCTGAAGGACGTCCAGGGCCGCGTCCTCATCGACATCCGCAAGAAGATGTTCGCCCTGCGCGACACCATGGTGATCGAGCGGGACGGCGAGGACCTGGCGACGATCCGGCGCAAGCGGCTGTCCCTGCTGCGCAACCACTACCGGGTCGCCCTGCGGGACGGCACCGAGCTGGACGTCAGCGGCAAGATCCTCGACCGTGAGTTCGCCGTGGAGTACGACGGTGAGCTGCTCGCCGTGATCTCACGGCGCTGGCGGCACATCCGGGAGACGTACGGCGTCGACGTCGTGCGGGACGACGCGGACCCGGCGCTGCTGATCTCGGTGGCGGTCTGCGTGATCCACCTGGCGGAGAAGGAGCGGGAGGACTAGGACCTGCTGCGGGAGCGGCAGCCGGGCACGCCACCCCACCGCACACCGCCCGACGGCCCGAGCACGTCCGGCACGTGGGCCCCCGGGCGGCATGCCGGGAGCACGCACCGGGCGCCGGGCGGCCGCCCTTCGACCCCGACCGGCCCCATGGGGTCGCCCGCCCGCCCCGGCCGGGGGTCAGTGGTGCGGGCGGTCCAGGCCGAGGACGCGGTCCTTGAGGGCCGGGAACCGGTCGCGGGTCTTCGCGACCTCTGCCGGGTCGAAGTCGACCGTGAGGACCTGCTCGCCGGGGCCCGCCTCGGCCAGGACCTCTCCCCACGGGTCGACCACGATCGAGTGGCCCGCCTGCGGAACCCCGGCGTGGGTCCCGGCCGTTCCGCACGCGAGGACGAACGCCTGGTTCTCCACGGCGCGTGCCCGCGCCAGCAGCGTCCAGTGGGACCGGCGGCGGTCCGGCCAGCCCGCCGGGACGACGAGCGTCTCGGCACCGGCGTCGACCAGCCCGCGGAAGAGTTCGGGGAAGCGGAGGTCGTAGCAGGTCGCCACGCCGAGCGTGGTGTGCGGCAGCTCCACCGTCACCAGCGCGTCGCCCGCGCTCATCAGCACGGCCTCGCCCTGGTCGAAGCCGAAGCGGTGGATCTTGCGGTAGACGGCGGCCAGGTCACCGGCGGGGGAGAAGACGAGCGAGGTGTTGTAGAGCGGCCCGTCACCCGCCGGGGAGCCGCCGTCGGCGGCGCCCCGCTCCGGGACGGATCCCGCGTGCAGCCACACGCCCGCGTCACGCGCGGCCGCGGCCATCGCCTCGCGGGTCGGCCCGTCGAGGGTCTCCGCCCCGCGCGCGAAGTCCTCGTAGGCGAACGCGCCGGTCGTCCACAGTTCCGGCAGGACGACGAGGTCGGCTCCGGCCTGCTCCCGTACCAGAGCGGCGACCCCACGCCGACGGGATTCGACCGATTCGCCCTCGTTCACGGCGACTTGGAGCAACGAAGCGCGCACAATACCACCGTCCTGGCATTCGACTCGTCGGCACGGCCTACGATCGTCACACGAAAGCACTGCCGGGGTGCCTCACCGCAGCGTAACTTGAGGGCCCTCCCGGTTCGAGCGTAGCCGAGAACCGGGGGAGTCCCGAGACGCCCGCCGAGTGCAGCCACCGCCCACTGGCACCGCCGCCGCAACCGCCCGTGTACCGACCGCCGAGGGGTCCCGTTCCGTGAGTCTGCATCCCACCCTCCAGCCCTACGCCGACGCCTGGAACCACTCCATCGAGGCGATATCCGAGCTGGTGCAGCCGCTCGTGGAGGCCGACTGGAACCGGCGGACACCGTGCCCGGGGTGGTCGGTCCGCGATGTGGTCTCCCACGTCATCGGACTGGACACCGAGATGCTGGGCGACCCCCGCCCCATCCACACCCTGCCGCGCGACCTGTTCCACGTCACCAACGACCGGCAGCGCTACACGGAGATCCAGGTCGACGTACGCCGCCACCACACGGCACCGGAGATGACCTCCGAGCTGGAGTACGTCATCATCCGCCGCAACCGCCAGCTGCGGAACGAGTCGCGTGAGCCGGGCAGAACGGTGCGCGGCCCGCTCGGCTCGGAGCTCACGCTGGAGGAGTCCATGCGCCGGCACGCGTTCGACGTGTGGGTGCACGAGCAGGACCTGCGGACGGCCCTCGGCCGCCCCGGCAACCTCGACTCCCCCGGCGCGCACATCGCCCGCGACGTGCTGCTCGCCGAGCTGCCGCGGGTGGTCGCCGAGAAGGCCCAGGCACCGCGCAGCTCGGCCGTGGTCATCGACGTCCACGGCCCCGTGGAGTTCCTGCGCACCGTCCGCGTCGACATCCAGGGCCGCGGCACGCTGGAGACCGCCCCGGCCCTCGGCCCGGCCGTCACCCTCGTCCTCGACTGGGAGACGTACGTCCGCCTCGCCTGCGGCCGGGTGACGCCGGACGCGGTGTCGGACCGGGTGAAGACGGAGGGCGACCCGGAGCTGGCGGCGGCGATCCTGCGCCACTTCGCGGTGACGCCCTGAGGCCTTTCGCGAAAGCGGCGTCGTCGCCCGGAGGGCGGCCGCGCGGCGTCATGGGGCCCCCTGCTCGAGCGAGGCCGAGAGCTTGAGGGAGCGTGCCCCCGGCGTGCCGCCCCAAAGCCCTCGCACCGGGCGCACCCGGACTTTCGGACGGTGCGCCGGGAGTGCGTACCGGGGCGCCGGAAGTGCGTACCGGGCGTCGCGCGGCAGGCGCCCCTTCCGCGACCGGCTCCAGGTCTGCCGGCCGTGGGCGGCGGGAGGCGCGGGGCCCACGGCCGGCACCCGGCGTTCCCCCCCACCGGGCGCTCCCGTGTCCCTACACCGGCACGTGCACGCTCTCCACCCTGCTGGCGACCAGCCGTTCCCGCTCCCTGCGCGCCGCCTGCCCGCGCAGCCGCAGGATCTGGGTGAGCCCGAGGGCCTGGAGGACGAAGACGGCGGTGAAGGCGACGCCGTAGTCCCCGCCGGTGGCGTCCAGCAGGACACCGACGGCGAACAGGGTGGTCATGGAGGCGACGAAACCGCCCATGTTGGTGATGCCGGACGCCGTGCCCTGCCGCTCCGGCGGGTTCACCGGGCGGGAGAAGTCGAAGCCGATCATCGAGGCCGGCCCGCAGGCGCCCAGCACCGTGCACAGCACCACGAGCAGCCACATCGGCGCCGTCTCGGCCGGGTAGGCCAGCGTGAGGGCCCACAGCAGGGCCGTCGCCCCCACCGTCCCGAGGGCCAGGGGCAGCCGCGCACCGTGGTGACGGCCGATGACCTGCCCGTAGACCAGCCCGAAGACCATGTTGGACAGCACCACGAGGGTGAGCAGCTCACCGGCGGCGGCCCGGGACAGCCCCTGCGCCTCGACGAGGTACGGCATGCCCCACAGCAGCAGGAACACCATCGCCGGGAACTGCGTGGTGAAGTGCACCCACATCCCGAGCCGGGTCCCCGGTTCGCGCCAGGAGGCGGCGATCTGCCGGCGTACGTAGGCGGCGCCCCGGTGCGGGGCGGGGCCGGGCCCGTGGCCCTCGGGGTGGTCCTTCAGGAACAGGACGAGCAGGACGAACACCGCGACACCGGCGAGCGCGCTGCCCCCGAAGGCGGCCGTCCAGCCGATGCCGTGCAGCAGCCGGGCCAGGACCAGGGTGGAGACGAGGTTGCCCGCCATGCCGGCCAGCCCGGCGAACTGCCCGGTCAGCGGCCCGCGCCGGGCCGGGAACCACCGGCCGCCCAGCCGCAGCACGCTGATGAACGTCATGGCGTCCCCGCAGCCGAGCAGGGCCCGGGAGGCGAGCGCCATGCCGTACGACGGGGAGAGGGCGAAGCCGAGCTGCCCGACGGTGAACAGCACGACGCCGATGCCCAGCACCCTCTTGGTGCCGAGCCGGTCGACGAGCAGTCCGACGGGTATCTGCATGCCCGCGTAGACCAGCAGCTGGAGGATGGAGAAGGTGGACAGGGCGGAGGCGTTGACGCCGAAGCGGTCGGCCGCGTCGAGGCCGGCCACGCCCAGGGACGTACGGAAGGTGACGGCGACGAAGTAGACCGAGACGCCGATCCCCCACATCACCAGGGCGCGCCGCCCGCCCGGAGGGTCCCCGGGCAGGGCACCCGTACCTCCTGCACTGCTCATCGCACTTCTCCCCGGGCCAGGTGGGAGAACCAGCCGACGTGCCGGCCCACGACCTCGGCGGCCTCGTCCGGGTCCCCCGCGCGCAGCGCCTCGAGGATCTCCTGGTGCTCGGAGAGGGTCTTGGCGATGCGGTCGGGGTGCGAGTGCATGACGGCGACCCCCATGCGCAGCTGACGGTCGCGGAGCTGGTCGTAGAGACGGGAGAGGATCTCGTTGCCGCCGCTGCGGACGATCTCGGCGTGGAAACAGCGGTCGGTGACGGACGCGGCGGCGAAGTCACCGGCGGCGGCCTGCTCCTTCTGCCGGGCGAGCAGGGCCTCCAGCCGCTCGATGAGCCCCGGGGGCGCGGGGACGGCCTTGCGTACCGCGTGCTCCTCGACGAGCAGCCGGGTCTCGACGACGTCGGTGATCTCCTGCGCCGAGACGGGCAGGACGAGGGCGCCCTTCTTCGGGTAGAGCCGGATCAGCCCCTCGACCTCCAGCCGCAGCAGCGCCTCGCGCACCGGCGTGCGCGAGACCCCGACGGCGTCGGCCAGCTCCCCCTCGGTCAGCAGCGCGCCGCCCTCGTAACGACGCTCCAGGACACCCTGCTTGACGTGGGCGTAGACGCGATCGGCGGCAGGGGGTTGCTTCACGGGGACCGGGCTCATGCCGACAGGATAGATACAACATGTACCCAAGGACGCTTCCGTCCACGATGCGGACCCCGAAGGCGATCCCGGTCTTCCCGTACAACCATCCGCCCCGCCCACGTGTCAGACTCGTGCGGCCCCTCTCGGTCGCTCCTCAAGTCGACCGCAGCAACGGGACATTCAACGCAATCGGGGTACCTCACTTGAACATCGGTATTCAAGGCATCCGGGTCCGCAGAGCCGTCGGCGTCGCCGTGACCACCGGCGCCGTGCTGGCCTCCGGCGCCCTCCACGCGGCGCCCGCGCAGGCCGCCGCCGCGCCCACGATCGCCGCCAAGGGCGGCTTCGTGATGAACAACGCGAACGGCAAGTCCCTCTACACCAAGGCCGCGGACACCCGGCGTTCGACCGGTTCCACGACGAAGATCATGACCGCGAAGGTCGTGCTCGCGCAGAAGAACCTGAACCTGAACTCCAAGGTCACGATCCAGATGGCCTACAGCGACTACATCGTGGCGAACAACGCGTCGTCCGCACGGCTGATCGTCGGCGACAAGGTCACCGTGCGCCAGCTGCTGTACGGGCTGATGCTGCCGTCCGGCTGCGACGCGGCGTACGCGCTGGCCGACAAGTTCGGCACCGGCTCGACGCGGGCCGCGCGCGTGAAGTCCTTCATCGGCAAGATGAACGCCGACGCGAAGGAACTGGGCCTGAAGAACACCAACTTCGACTCGTTCGACGGCATCGGCAAGGGCAAGAACTACTCCACGCCGCGCGATCTGACGAAGATCGCGAGCAGCGCGATGAAGAGCTCCACGTTCCGCGCGATCGTCAAGACGAAGAAGTACACGGCGAAGACCGTCACGAAGACGGGCAGCACCCGCACGATGGCGCCGTGGACCAACACCAACGGGCTGCTCAGCGGGTACAGCGGCACGACCGGCGTGAAGACCGGCTCGGGCCCGGAGGCCAAGTACTGCCTGGTCTTCGCCGCGACGCGCAACGGCAGGACCGTCATCGGCACGGTCCTGGCCTCGACGGGGTCCACGCAGCGCGAGACGGACGCCAAGAAGATCATGGACTACGGCTTCGGCAGGATCTGATCCCCTCGGCGGTACGCGGGCCGTCACGGGGCTCACCGATCCCGGTGGGCCCCTTTTCCCTGCCGCACGCCGCCGTCCGCCATACACACTCCCACCGGCCGGTACAGCGGTTTCGATCATCTTCGCCCGCAGTCGTGAACCTCCTCGAACCAGCTGGCATATGCCCTCCACCCCGCTCTACGTTCCGCGACGGAGGTGGTTCACGTGAACGAACCGAGCAAACGGCAGAACCCTGCCGAGCAGTACGAGGCGATCGACGTCAGCGACTTCGTGTACGCGGCTACCGGCGCCCGGGTACGGAGGCTGACCATGCCGGACGGAAGCCACTGGTTCCCGGCGGTGGACGTCTGCAAGGAACTGGGACACACCAACTCCCGGCAGGCGCTCGCTGATCACGTCCCCGACGAGCACCGAGAGATTCTCGAGACCGTAACCGGAGCTTACGGTCTCAGCATTCCCGCAGGTAGGCAGTGGCGTCGAGACCTGAACATCATTTCTCTGAGAGGTCTCATCCTCCTCGTCAACGCCTGCACCAAACCGGCCTGCGCACCCTTCAAGCAGTGGGCGGCCGAGGTGATCGAGACCGTGCAGCGGGAAGGTCACTACACCTTGACGGAGGCCGAGGTGCAGCCTGCCGAACCGGGTGCCCCCATCGCCTACGCCATGCCGGAACAGGTCGCCGAGGCCATCGTCCGGCTGGAAGCGCACAACCTCCGGCTGGACGAGGAGCTGGTCGGCGGGCAGCGCGAATCGATCGCGTTGCACAGGGAGATGCTGGCCACGCAACAGGCAACCCTCGCCGTGCAGCAGGCCATGGTCCGGGCGATGGAACGTATCGCGGACCGGTTCGACACCCTCGTCCTCGAACGTCGGACATCCCATGGCCACCTCACCGCGCTGCCCACCACCGAGTCGGTGCTGGCCGACTGGCGGCAGCGGCTGTCCCGTGACCGAGGACGTGTGGGCGGTGGCCGTGGTAATCGCCCCGGTGCTCGTCGAGAAGGGGGAACTGCGCGAGCCACTGGAGTCGATCGCCGCCCGTACCGGGATTTCCGTGCGCCGTGTCAACGAATGCCTCCGGCTGCTGCGCAAGCACGCCTGCATTCGCTCGCGGGGCGGGTCCGAGAACGGCGCTCCGGTGTACGTGCTCCATCAGGTCTGAGCCCGGGCGCAGCAGGAGGGGCGTCGCAACTCCAACTTGCGGCGCCCCTCCTGTGACGAACCTACTCGGTTCCTGGCCCTCACGCCCAGGACATCGACCGCTTCGGCTGCTCCAGGACCGCTCGACCTCACCGACACGGCCGTGTCCCCGCACCCCCGCGCCATGGACGGTCACACGATCACCCGGGCCGTGACCACGGCCCTCGTCAGGGGGCGGAAGCCCCGTGAGCCACACGATCGTCCGGGAACGGACGGCCTTCGAAGGGCTCGGGCGACTGCGCGCGGGACGGCGACACCGTTGCCGTCAAGATCCTCGTGGTGGGCGGTACCGCCCTGTGCCCCGTACGCACCGGCGGCCCCCACCCACCAGGTGGGGGCCGCCGGTGCGTACGGGTCACGCCCAGGTGATCAGGCGTTTCGGCTGTTCCAGGACGGCCGCCACGTCGGCCAGGACCTTGGAGCCCAGTTCGCCGTCGACCAGGCGGTGGTCGAAGCTGAGGGCCAGGGTCGTGACCTGACGGGGCTTCACCTTGCCCTTGTGGACCCACGGCTGGAGCTTGATCGTGCCGACGGCGAGGATCGCGGACTCACCGGGGTTGAGGATCGGTGTGCCCGTGTCGACGCCGAAGACGCCGACGTTGGTGATCGTCACGGTGCCCGACTGCATCGCGGCCGGGGACGTCCTGCCCTCCTTGGCCGTGGACACCAGCTCGCCCAGGGACTCGGCGAGCTGGGGCAGCGTCTTGGTGTGCGCGTCCTTGATGTTCGGGACGATCAGGCCGCGCGGGGTGGCCGCCGCGATGCCCAGGTTGACGTAGTGCTTGACCACGATCTCCTGGGCCGCCTCGTCCCAGGAGGCGTTGACGTCCGGGTTTCGCCTGATCGCGACCAGCAGGGCCTTGGCGATCAGCAGGAGCGGGTTCACCCGCAGACCCGCGAACTCCTTGTCCTGCTTCAGCTCCTCGACCAGCTTCATCGTCCGCGTCACGTCCACCGTCACGAACTCCGTGACGTGCGGCGCCGTGAACGCCGAGCCGACCATCGCCGCCGCCGTCGCCCTGCGCACGCCCTTGACCGGGACACGGGTCTCGCGCGCCGTGTCGTACGACGCCGGGGCCGGAGCCGGCACGGAGGCGGGAGCGGCGGCGGGGACCGCCGGGGCGGGTGCCCCGGGCTCCGGTGCCATGGGTCCGGCCCCGGGGGCGGCCACCGCCGCGTGGACGTCCTCACGGGTGATGACGCCGTCCGGGCCGGTCGGGGTGACCGCCGCCAGGTCGACGCCGAGGTCCTTCGCCAGCTTGCGCACCGGCGGCTTCGCCAGCGGGCGCTGCCCTCCGGCGACCGGCGCGGACGCGGGAGCGGACTCAGGTGCTGGTGCGGGGGGTGCCACCGCGTGGCCGTTCAGTTCCGCCTGCACGGCGGTGGCCGCCGCCTGCTGGGCGGGGAGGTCCGGGGCGGCCTTGCGGGGGCGGCGACGCGTGGAGGACGTCGCCACGCCGTAGCCGACCAGTACGGGCTGACGGCCCGAGCCCGCCGGCGTGGCCGGTTCGGCTTCCGCCGGCTGCCCGGCGGGAGCGGCGGACGGGGCTTCGGCGGCCGGCTCGGCGAGGGCCTCCGGGGCGGAGGGCTCCGGGGCGGTGCCCCCCGAGACGTCCACCGCGATGATGGACGTGCCCACGTCCACCGTGGTGCCCTCGGGGAAGTGCAGCGCGCGGACCACCCCGTCGTAGGGGATGGGAAGCTCCACGGCCGCCTTCGCCGTCTCGACCTCGCACACCACCTGTCCGTCGGTGACCGCGTCACCGGGCTGGACGTACCACTTGAGGATCTCGGCCTCGGTCAGTCCCTCGCCCACGTCGGGCATCCTGAACTCACGCACGGGCGTCTGTGTCGTCGTCATGTCTCTCCCCCTCTCAGTACGCCAGCGAGCGGTCGACGGCGTCCAGCACCCGGTCCAGGTCCGGGAGGTAGGACTCCTCCAGGCGGGCCGGCGGGTACGGGGCGTGGTATCCGCCCACCCGCAGGACCGGGGCCTCCAGGTGGTAGAAGCAGCGCTCCGTGATCCGCGCGGCGATCTCCGCGCCCGAACCGAAGAACACCGGTGCCTCGTGGACGACGACCAGACGACGGGTCTTCTCCACCGACGCCTGGATCGAGTCGAAGTCGAGCGGGGAGACCGAGCGCAGGTCCAGCACCTCCAGGGAGCGGCCCTCCTCGGCGGCCGCGTCCGCGACCTCCTGGCAGAGCTTCACCATCGGGCCGTACGCCACCAGCGTCAGGTCGGTGCCCTCGCGGACCACGCGCGCGGTGTGCAGCGGGCCCGCGATCGCCTCGCCCGCGGCGAAGCCGCCGTCGGAGAGCGTGACCTCGGCCTTGTCCCAGTAGCGCCGCTTGGGCTCGAAGAAGATCACCGGGTCGTCGCTCCGGATGGCCTGCTGCATCATCCAGTACGCGTCCGACGCGTTCGACGGCGAGACCACCTTCAGGCCCGCCACATGCGCGAACAGCGACTCCGGGGACTCGGAGTGGTGCTCCACCGCGCCGATGCCGCCGCCGTAGGGAATGCGCACGACGACCGGGAGCTTCACCTTGCCCAGCGACCGCGCGTGCATCTTCGCGAGCTGCGTGACGATCTGGTCGTACGCCGGGAACACGAAACCGTCGAACTGGATCTCGACCACCGGGCGGTAGCCGCGCAGGGCGAGGCCGATCGCGGTGCCGACGATGCCCGACTCGGCGAGCGGGGTGTCGATGACGCGGCTCTCGCCGAAGTCCTTCTGCAGCCCGTCCGTCACCCGGAACACGCCGCCGAGCTTGCCGACGTCCTCACCCATGACGAGGACCTTGGGGTCCTCCTCCAGGGCGCGGCGCAGCGACTCGTTGATCGCCTTGGCCAGAGCCATCTTCTCCGCCATGTCACTTACCCCCGTCCGCGTCCGCGAACGACGCCTGGTACGCGGCGAACGCGGCCCGCTCCTCGTCGACGAGGGCGTGGCCGTCCGCGTACACGTTCTCGAAGAGGGCGAAGTGGTCGGGATCCTTCATGGCACGGACCGCTTCACGCACCCGTTTGCCCAACGTCTCGCTCTCGGTCTCCAGTTCCGCAAAAAATCCCTCGTCCGCGTGGTGTGCGGACTCCAGGTAGCGGCGAAGGCGCAGGATCGGGTCCTTGGCCTCCCAGGAAACCCGCTCCTCGTCGTGGCGGTAGCGGGTGGGGTCGTCGGAGGTGGTGTGGGCGCCCATGCGGTAGGTGAACGCCTCGATCAGCGTCGGCCCCTCACCGGCGCGGGCCCGCTCCAGCGCCCACCGGGTCACGGCGAGGTTCGCCAGCACGTCGTTGCCGTCCACCCGGACGCCCGGGAAGCCGAAGCCCTGCGCACGCTGGTAGAGCGGGACGCGGGACTGCTTCTCGGTCGGCTCGGAGATCGCCCACTGGTTGTTCTGGCAGAAGAACACCACCGGGGCGTTGTAGACCGCGGAGAAGGTGAAGGCCTCGGCCACGTCGCCCTGGCTGGAGGCGCCGTCGCCGAAGTAGGCGATCACCGCGCTGTCCGCGCCGTCCTTGGCGACACCCATCGCGTACCCCGTGGCGTGCAGCGCCTGGGAGCCGATGACGATCGTGTACAGGTGGAAGTTGTTGCTGTTCGGGTCCCAGCCACCGTTGTTGACGCCGCGGAACATGCCGAGCAGGTTGGTCGGGTCCACCCCGCGGCACCAGGCGACGCCGTGCTCGCGGTAGGTCGGGAAGACGTAGTCGTCGTCGCGCAGCGCGCGCCCGGAGCCGATCTGCGCCGCCTCCTGGCCCAGCAGCGAGGCCCACAGGCCCAGCTCGCCCTGGCGCTGGAGCGCGGTGGCCTCGGCGTCGAAGCGGCGGGTGAGCACCATGTCGCGGTACAGGCCGCGGAGATCCTCCGGGGTGACGCCGGAGACGTAGGGGTCGAACTCGGCGTTCCCGACCCGCTCGCCCTCGGGCGTCAGCAACTGGACGAGGCCGGGCTCGGCGGCACCCTGCGGCTTCGCGCCGGCGGTCCTCCCGGCCGCCGGGGCCTTCTTGGCGACGGTGGCCTTCTTCGCCGCGGACGCCTTCCTGGCGGGGGTCGCCTTCTTCGCCGGGGCCGCCTTCTTGGCCGGGGCCGCCTTCTTGGCGGTGGTGCCGGTGGTGCTGGTAGTGCGCTTGGTGCCGGTGGCGCCGGCATCACTTCCGGCGCTGCGTCGCGGTGTGCGCGCGGCAGTGCTCTCCACGGTCACGTGTGCTCCTCCGTCGGTCCGACCCCCGGGGTTGCCGGCAGGTCTGGGGTCCCCCTCCAGCTCGTCGAAGCCTGGGGGAGGCTCACCTCTTCTCGACCACGGGCACGGGGTGGGTGCCGCCCGGCCGGGAACAGGTGTGACAGGTGCCCCGGCGAGCGACCTGCACATAGCACGTTACCCAGTGCGCCACATTTCTGTGAAACCCTTCCTGACCTGCGATTTTGCTTGGATTTCCAAGTAAATCGGAAAGGTGGGAAAGGCGCGCTGGTCACAGCCTTGCAGGAGGCCGGAGCAACGGCACGTTATCCCGGCGACCCCGGGCACGGGAAGGGTCGTGTCCCGCGCCCGACCACCCACCCGGCCCCCCGGCCGGCTGCCGCCCGGCCCCCGGACCGGTTCCCGCCCGACGGCAGATCGGGCACATGGTGCGACCGTAAATGACTGCCTGTGACAACGCCCAGCTCACGGCCTCGCGCGGTGCCCTAGCATCTGGCGCGTGTCGCGCCTATGTGTACCACCCCCTGTTCCTTGCGCACCCCCTTTGGGCGCCCTGCTGCGCCGGTACTCCGCCGGTTCCGCGGTGACCTGCGAGCCCGTCGACGAGGGTCTGCTCAACCGCGGCTACCGTCTGCGGACGACCCGCGGCCGCTACTTCCTCAAGCACCACTTCGACCCCGAGACCGCCGATCCGGCCGCGATCGTCCGCCAGCACCGGGCCACCCGGCGCCTGGCCGAACTGGGCGTGCCGGTGGCCCCGCCGCTGCCTGCCCGGGACGGGCGCACGGTCACCGTGGTCGGCGGCCACGCGTACGCCCTGCACCCCTGGATCGACGGACGGCACCGGCACGGCGGGCAGCTCACACCGGGGCAGTGCGCGCGGCTCGGGGCACTGCTCGGGGCGGTGCACGCGGGTCTGGAACGTGTGATGCCGGCCCCCGCACGGACCCACGGCGCTCCGGCGGAGAGCGCCGACCCGGCCGACACCCTCACCCTCGTCGACGACCTGCTCGGCCGCGTCCGCCGGCACCGCCCCGCCGACTCCTTCGACGCCCTCGCCCGCCGCCGTCTCCTGGAACGGCGTGCCCTCCTGGAGCGGCACGCCGACCGGCGTCCTCCGCGCGGGGGCGCGGTGGGGTGGGTGCACGGCGACTTCCACCCGTTCAACGTGCTGTACCGGGGGGACGCGCCGGCGGCGATCGTCGACTGGGACCGGCTCGGTGTGCGGCCCCGCGTGGAGGAGGCCGTACGCGCCGCGGCGATCTTCTTCGTCCGGCCCTCGGGCACCCTCGACCTGCCCCGCGTACGGTCCTACGCCCGCGCGTACCGGCGCGGCGCGGGGGCCACGCCCGCCCAGCTCGCCGCGGCGGTGCACCGGGTGTGGTGGGAGCGCCTCAACGACTTCTGGATGCTCCGCTGGCACTACGAGCGCGGCGACACCCGCGCGGACCCCCAGTTCCCGGCCACGGCCGCGCTGGTGGTGTGGTGGACCCGGGAGTACGAGGCGGTGCGCGCGGCGTTCACCGGGTGAGGCGGGCGCCCGGCGGCCCGTTCACGACGTCACCCCGCGCGGAGGTGCTCCGCGCGGGGTGGGGCGGCGGGTGCAGGGCCCGCCCGTGACCCGTGGCCCGTGACCCGTGACCCGTGGTCCGTGACCTGTGGTCAGCCGCCGGTGATGCCGCCGTCGGCCGTACCGCCCTCCGTACCGCCATCGGCCGTACCGCCCTCGGTACCGCCGTCGGCCGTGCCGCCCTCACTGCCGCCCTCGCTGCCGCCCGTCACCGGCGGCTCCTCGGTCTCGGTGTCGGCCGGCGTCGACGGGACGTCCGTCGGTTCGTCCGTCGGCTCCTCCGGCTCCGTCTGACTCTGCGTCGGCGACGGGACCGGGTCGTACGACGGAACGTAGCCACCGCCACCGGAACCACTGCCACTGCCGGTGCCGGTGTCCGTGTTCGGCGCCTCCGGCTCCTCGGTCTCGTCGTTCTCCTCCGGCGACTTGCTGGGCTCCTCCTCCTCCGCGGTCTGCGAGGAGGACGGCGACTTGGTCGGGGTCTTGTCGCCCTCGCCGTCGCCACCGCCGTTCAGCGCCAGCGCGACACCCGCGACGACGGCGATCACCGCGAGCGCCGCGAGGATCCACAGCCTGCCGCGGCCGTCGCCCCGGTTGTCGCCGCCCTCGAATCCTCCGTCGTCCCCGGTGCCGTACCGGTTGGGCAGGATCGGCTTCGGGATGGCCGCGGTGCCGGAGGCGTCCGGGTGCGGCATCGCCGCCGTGCCCGCGAAACCCGCCGCCGGGGTGTGCCGGCCGTCGTGCATGCCGACCGGGCCGGTGTTCCAGGTGCCCGTGTGGCCGCCCTGGTCGTAGAGCATCTGCAGCCCGTACTGGACCAGTCCGCGCATCTCCTCGGCCGTCTGGAACCGGTCGTCCGGCTCCTTGGCGAGTGAGCGCATGACCAGCCCGTCGAGCTCCGGCGGGCAGCCGTCCGAGGCCTCCGACGGGGGCGTGGGGATGTCCTGGACATGCTGGTAGACCACGGACAGCGGCGTCTCGCCTGTGAACGGGGGCCGCAGGGCCAGGAGTTCGTACAGCATGCAGCCGGTCGCGTACAGGTCGGACCGGTGGTCGACGGCCTTGCCGAGCGCCTGCTCGGGCGAGAGGTACTGCGGGGTGCCCATGACCATGCCGGTCTGCGTCATCGTCGTGGACGCGCCGTGCAGCGCGCGGGCGATGCCGAAGTCCATCACCTTCACGGCGCCGTTGTGCGTGATGATGACGTTGGCGGGCTTGATGTCACGGTGCACGATGCCGTGCTCGTGCGAGTAGGCCAGCGCCTCCAGGACACCGGAGACGATGATCAGCGCCTGTTCGGGGCCGGGCGCCTCGGCGTTGAGCAGGAGGTCGCGGATCGTGCGGCCCTCGACGATCTCCATGACGATGTACGGCACGGACTGACCGCCCACGACGTCCTCACCGGAGTCGTACACGGCGACGATCGCGTGGTGGTTGAGACCGGCCACCGACTGCGCCTCGCGCGTGAACCGCGCCTTGGAGATCGGGTCCTCGGCGAGATCGGCGCGCAGCAGCTTGACGGCGACCGTACGCCCGAGGCGCACGTCCTCGGCGGCGAACACCTCGGCCATGCCGCCCCGGCCGAGCCTGTGCGTCAGCCGGTAACGGCCGTCGCCCACAAGTCCGCCGTTACCCCAGTTGTCCGGCGCGTCCGACATGCCGCCGCCAGTCGCCTCGGGGTCGGACGGGCCCTGAGCGCGCTGCTGCTGTGCCATCAGTCCTCGCCGTCGTTTCTGCCCGCGGTGCGCGCGGTGTTGTCACGGTCTCCGTCGGCCACGCTACAGCCTCCACGCCGACCTCCGGTCCGGGACGGGACGCCAGGACCGGCAGGAGACGGACCGGTCATGAAACCCGTAGTCCGTATCGTCATGCAAATTCTGTCCGCCAGGTGGCGGACCGGGCTCCCACCCCCCCCTGTAACGCTTCCGCGACTCTTCTGTCCCGTACGGTCACGGAACGGGCCCCACGCTTGACGTGTCCGTGGCCTCGGGCAGACTTGGCCGGGAATAGCGCATGGGATCTACGAGGAAACGGTCGCCGACGGCAGCGCCGGAGAGGCTACGGGGGACGCGGAACATGAGCCAGGACGGCGCACGGGGCCACAACGCAGGGCGGGCGCTCGCAGGCGGCCGCTACCAACTGCGGGACCTGCTCGGCCAGGGCGGCATGGCCTCGGTCCACCTCGCGTACGACAGCGTGCTCGACCGTCAGGTCGCGATCAAGACCTTGCACACGGAACTCGGCAGGGAGCAGGCCTTCCGCGAACGCTTCCGCCGCGAGGCCCAGTCCGTGGCGAAGCTCACGCACACCAACATCGTCTCGGTCTTCGACACCGGCGAGGACGACGTGGACGGCATGCTGACGCCGTACATCGTCATGGAGTACGTCGAGGGCCGCCCGCTCGGCTCCGTGCTCGACGAGGACGTGCGGCAGCAGGGCGCGATGCCCGCCGACAAGGCGCTGAAGATCACCGCGGACGTGCTGGCCGCCCTGGAGATCAGCCACGAGATGGGCCTGGTCCACCGGGACATCAAGCCGGGCAACGTGATGATGACCAAGCGCGGCGTGGTCAAGGTGATGGACTTCGGCATCGCCCGCGCCATGCAGTCCGGCGTGACGTCGATGACACAGACCGGCATGGTCGTCGGCACCCCGCAGTACCTCTCGCCCGAGCAGGCGCTCGGACGGGGCGTCGACGCCCGCTCCGACCTGTACTCGGTCGGCATCATGCTCTTCCAGCTGGTCACCGGACGGCTTCCGTTCGACGCCGACTCGCCACTGGCCATCGCGTACGCGCACGTACAGGAGGAGCCTCCGCTCGCCTCCTCGGTCAACCGCGCGCTGCCCCCGGCCGTGGACGCGCTGATCACCCGCGCGCTGAAGAAGAACCCGAACGAGCGCTTCCCCAGCGCCGAGGCCATGCGCGGCGAGTGCCTGCGGGTGAGCCAGTCCTTCCAGGCGGCCCCACCGAGCATCGTCCCCGGCACGCACGGGCAGAGCGGCGCGGGCGTCGGCTCCGCGGTGTTCCCGCCCGTCGACCAGTCGGCGTCGGCGGCCCAGGGCGGTGTCCAGACCCCGTACACGCCGGTCCCGCCCCAGCAGCACACCCCGAACCCGTACGGCGCCCCGGCCCCGTCGGCGTACGGCTATCCGCAGCAGGGCGCCCCGCAGGGTGGCTACCCGACACCTCACTCCCCGTACGGCGCGCAGCAGGGCGGTCCGTCGACGCCGCCGCCGTACAACCTGACGCCCCAGGCTTCGGGGTCGGGCGGACCGGGCGGCGGCAGGAACAACAAGCCGGTGATCATCGGCTCGATCGCCGTGTCCGTCCTCGCCGTCGGCGGCCTGCTCGCGGCCCTGCTGGCCAACGGCGGCGGTGACGAGAACACCGAGGGCGGCGACCCGGGCGTCAGCGCGTCGGTGTCGGCGTCGGCCTCCCAGGTGTCCGGCCACCGCGGACCCGACACGACCAAGACGATCGACCCGGAGGAGTGCACGGACCCTCGGGAGTCCTACAACGACGAGGACAAGATCCAGGTCCCGAAGCTGAAGTTCAAGTACATCAAGTCGGTCAAGGAGTGCTTCCAGGCCGCCGGCTGGGACCTCGAGGTGCGCACCGTCGACGAGAACACGTACGGCGAAGGCGCGGTCATGAACCAGTTCCCCGCCGCCGGCACGGACGTCGACCCCGAGGACATGCCCAAGATCCAGCTCGACGTCTCCACGGGCAACCCGCCGAGCGCCTGAGCCCACAAGGACAAGCCCACAAGGACACACGAGAGGGGCCCGGCTCCGATGCCGGGCCCCTCTCGGTCACTCCTGTCCGGTCCACCCCTGTCCGGTTGTTCCGCTCCTGTCGCAGCGGGGCGGGGGCGAGCGGCCGGCTACAGGTAGGGGCCGCCCACGCGGCCGCCCATCGGGGGTTCCTCGTGGCCGCCGTCACCGACGCCCGGCGGAAGGGCCCGGCGCATCTGCTCCAACTGGGCGCGCGCGGCCATCTGCTGGGCGAAGAGCGTGGTCTGGATGCCGTGGAAGAGGCCCTCCAGCCAGCCCACCAACTGGGCCTGCGCGATCCTCAGTTCGGAGTCGCTCGGGGTCGCCTCGTTCGTGAAGGGCAGCGAGAGCCGCTCCAGCTCCTCGACCAGCTGGGGCGCGAGTCCGTCCTCCAGCTCCTTCACCGAGCTGGCGTGGATCTCCTTGAGCCGGACCCGGCTGGCCTCGTCCAGAGGAGCTGCGCGCACCTCCTCCAGCAGTTGCTTGATCATGCTGCCGATCCGCATGACCTTCGCGGGCTGCTCCACCTGATCCGTCACCGGGACCTCGCGGGAGTCCTCGTCCCCGGTGCCCCCGTCGAGCGCCATCCCGTCCTGGCCGACGACCAGAACCTGCGGATTGTCCGGCGACCGTTCATTCCTCGGCATCTCCATACGGCCATTCTCTCGCACGCCCGCCGCACACCTTCGAGGCCCCCTGACTGTCCCGGGCCCTCCCCCGGTCACCCCTGACGCCCCCTGAGTGGGGGAATCCGGAATGCCGGGTGTACACGGGAATGCGAGCCTGTGGGGGTCCATCAGGCCCATCTTGCCGACGGTGCGAACGGGCACCGGCCGGCGCGGGAGGTCACCGTCGTGACTTCATGGCTACGTGCAACGGGGGCGACGAGGGCGGGGCTCGCCCTGCGAGCGGGTGTCGTGCTCGGGGTGATGACAGGCGCGGTGACCGGGGCGGGAGCGGGAGTGGGGGCGATGCTGCCGCACGGACCTGTCCCGGCGCCCTTCGGTACGTCGGTGGCGTACGGCGCCGACGGGGCGGTGGGCGGGCACCGGGAGGTGCTGGGCGGGCCGCCCGACGCGCCCTCCCGCGCGGCCACGCGGTCTTCCCCCACCTCCTCCGCCTCCTTTGCCCCCTCTTCCGTTCCCCCCTCCTTCCGCCCGGCTTCCGCCTCGGCCGCGAAGCCGTCGCCCTCGCCCTCCGCCGAGCCCTCCAGGGCCGGCAGCCGGCCCGGGGAAGGAAGGAAGCGGCCGGGGCGGGAGGTCCCCGCACCGGAGGAGCCGGGCGAGAGGCCCGAGGGGCCCCGAGGGGCCGGGGAGGCGGCCCCCTGGGGTGGACGGGACGACGGACCGGGCGACGGCGGACGCGCCACCGGCGGCGACGGCGTGAGCGACGCCCCCGAGAAGCCGGGCAGGGACCAGGTCGGCGCGGCGGACACCGGGCCCGCCCCGGACGCGGCCCAGTCCCGGGAGACCGCCGCCCCGGTGCCCTCCGAGGTGTCGCGGCAGCCCGCGGCGAACGCCGCCACCGGCACCGGGCGCTCCGCCGGGCCCATGCTGCGCATCCTGCCGCTGGGCAGCGGACTGGTCCTGATGGGGCTCGGGCTGGGGCTGGCGTTCGTGGGTCTCAGGCTGCGGCGGAGCTGAAGCCCGAGACCCACGGACATCCGGCATCAGGCATCAGGCATCAGGCATCAGGCATCAGGAAGTCCTACGGCGCGATCAGCAGCACCTTGCCGACGTGGCTGCTGGCCTCCACGACCCGGTGGGCGTCGGCCGCTTCCGGCATCGGGATCTCCCGGTCGATGACGGGACGGACATGGCCGCCGTCGACCAGCGGCCAGACGTGTTCCCGTACGGCCGCGACGATCGCCGTCTTCTCCTCCGGCGGCCGGGCGCGCAGCGAGGTCGCGCTGACGGCGGCGCGCTTGCTCAGGAGGGCGCCGATGTTCAGCTCGCCCTTGGCACCGCCCTGCAGGCCGATGATCGCGAGCCGGCCGTTGACGGCGAGGGCCTTGACGTTGCGGTCCAGGTACTTGGCGCCCATGTTGTCGAGGACGACGTCCGCGCCGGCGCCGTCGGTGGCCTGCTTCACCTCGGCCACGAAGTCCTGCTCGCGGTAGTTGATCAGGATGTCGGCGCCCAGCTCGGCGCAGCGCTCCAGCTTCTCCTTCGTACCGGCCGTGACGGCGACCTTGGCACCGACGGCCTTGGCGAGCTGGATCGCCATGGTGCCGATGCCGCTGGAGCCGCCGTGCACGAGCAGTGTCTCGCCGGGGCGGAGGTGGGCCACCATGAAGACGTTCGACCAGACCGTGCAGACGACCTCGGGGAGTGCCGCCGCCTGCCTGAGGTCGAGCCCTTCGGGGACGGGAAGCAGCTGGCCGGCCGGGACGGCGACCCGCTCCGCGTAGCCACCGCCCGCGAGCAGCGCGCAGACCTCGTCACCGACCGCCCACCCGCTCACCCCGGGACCGAGTGCGGTGATCCGGCCGGAGCATTCCAGGCCGGGGTAGGGGGAGGCGCCGGGCGGGGGGTCGTAGAAGCCCTGCCGCTGCATGATGTCGGCACGGTTGACGGCGCCGGCCACCACCTCGACCAGCACCTCGCCCTCGCCGGGAACGGGGTCGGGGACCTTCTCCCACACCAGCGCCTCGGGCCCGCCGGGTTCGGGAATCGTGATCGCATACATGAGGACGACGCTACCTCTGGCCGGGCCGTGGACGGCTCAGGTGCGAGGACCGACCCGAGGGCCAGCCCGAGGACCGACCCGAGGACCGGTCTGGGTCCATGGGCGGAGGCGGGGTCAGTCGTTGGGGCGGTTCGTGGGGAATCCATGTGCGGGAGCGATGAATTTGCGCGACGGTGAAGGTCTCTCCCTGCGTAGCCCCAGCACCCGGAAGCACGTGGAAGGACCCGAAGCATGAGCACGCAGACGTCCGGCCTGGCGATCGAAACCGCCGGTCTGGTCAAGATCTTCGGTGAGACCCGGGCCGTCGACGGGGTCGACCTCGCCGTACCGGCCGGCACGGTGTACGGCGTCCTCGGACCGAACGGCGCCGGCAAGACCACCACCGTGAAGATGCTCGCCACCCTGCTGAGGCCGGACGGCGGCGACGCCCGTGTCTTCGGCCATGACGTCGTGCGCGAGGCCGACACGGTGCGCGGCCTGGTGAGCCTCACCGGGCAGTACGCGTCCGTGGACGAGGACCTCACCGGCGCCGAGAACCTGATCCTGCTGGCCCGGCTGCTCGGCCACCGCAAACCGGCCGCCCGCACCCGTGCAGCCCAGCTCCTGGAGGCGTTCGGCCTGACGGACGCGGCGGCGAAGCAGGTCAAGCACTACTCGGGCGGCATGCGGCGCCGTATCGACATCGCCGCGTCCATCCTCAACACCCCCGACCTGCTGTTCCTCGACGAGCCGACGACCGGCCTGGACCCGCGCAGCCGCAACCAGGTGTGGGACATCGTGCGCGCGGTGGTCGCCCAGGGCACGACCGTGCTGCTGACCACGCAGTACCTGGACGAGGCCGACCAGCTGGCGTCCCGGATCGCCGTCATCGACCGCGGGAAGGTGATCGCCGAGGGCACGAAGGGCGAGCTGAAGGCCTCCGTCGGCGCCGGCACCGTCCACCTGCGGCTGCGCGATCCGGATCAACGGCCGCTCGCCGCGGATCTGCTGCGCCGCCTGCTCGACGCGACGGTGCAGCCCGAGCCCGACCCGGTGACGCTCACCGCCCGCCTGGGCGCGGCCGCGAGCCAGGACACCGCCGCCGAACAGGCCGCCCGTGCCCTGAGCGAACTGGCCGCGGCCGGCGTCACCGTCGACAACTTCTCGCTCGGCCAGCCGAGCCTGGACGAGGTGTTCCTCGCCCTCACCGGCCACGACACCCAGACCGGCTCCGACGACTCCGACACCTCCCACACCCCGAAGGACGAGGTGGCGGCATGAGTACCGTGACGACGACCACCGAGAGCGCGGAACTCGCCCCGGTGCGCACCGACTCCCTCGCCGAGCTGCTGGTCGCCAAGGAGCGTCCGCCGCGCCCCAGCGCGTGGTCGGCCTGCCTGACCTTCGGCTGGCGCGCGATCCTCAAGATCAAGCATGTGCCGGAGCAGCTCTTCGACGTCACCGCGTTCCCGATCATGATGGTGCTGATGTACACGTACCTCTTCGGCGGGGCGCTGGCCGGTTCACCGACGGAGTACATCCAGTTCCTGCTGCCGGGCATCCTGGTGATGTCGGTCGTGATGATCACGATGTACACCGGTGTCTCGGTCAACACGGACATCGAGAAGGGCGTCTTCGACCGGTTCCGCACCCTGCCGGTCTGGCGGCCCTCGACGATGGTCGGCTATCTGCTGGGCGACGCCCTGCGCTACACCATCGCGTCCGCCGTGATGCTCACCGTGGGCATGATCCTCGGCTACCGGCCGGACGGCGGGGTCACCGGTGTGCTCGCCGGGATCGTGCTGCTGGTGGTCTTCGCGTTCGCGTTCTCGTGGATCTGGACGATGCTCGGGCTGATGCTGCGCACCGAGAAGTCGGTGATGGGCGTCAGCATGATGGTGATCTTCCCGCTCACCTTCCTGTCCAACGTCTTCGTCGACCCGGGCACCATGCCGGGCTGGCTCCAGGCCTTCGTCAACAACAGTCCCGTCACACACCTCGCGTCCGCGGTGCGCGGACTGATGGCGGGGGACTGGCCGGCCGACGAGGTCGCCTGGTCGCTGGGCTGGTCCGCCCTGTTCGTCCTGGTCTTCGGGCCGGTCACGATGCGGCTCTACAACCGCAAGTGACGCGGGCCGACGAGGCGGGCGGAAACGCGGGGTCCCCGGGGCAGGTGCCCCGGGGACCCCGCGTTGTTTCTCGTGGCCCTCCGTGGCCTCTCGTGTTCCCGTGGCGTCCCGGTTTCCCGTGGCGTCCCGGTGGTGTCAGTCGTGGAGCGGGCGGATGTCGGGGGTGACCGGGGTACCCGGCGTCGCCCGCACGATGGTGATCAGCCGGTCCGTGAGCTCGAGCGTCCCGACGTGCTCGTCGTCGTAGCCGAGCACCCGGTGTCCTCGTAGAACGCTCACCACCAGATCGTCGATCTCCCGCGGCGACTTGCCCACCTCGGCCTTTATGACCGGACGTTCTATCATGTCGAGACCGGTGCCCTGCTGGATGAGGTCCTCCATCACCATGCCGGCCGCGGGGCTGAGCACGGACAGACCGAGCAGCCGGCCGGCCGCGCTGGCACTGGTGATGACCGCGTCGGCACCCGACTGCTTCAGCAGCGGGGCGTTCTCCTCCTCGCGCACCGCGACCACGATCTTCGCACCGCGGTTGAGCTGGCGGGCCGTCAGCGTCACCAGCACGGCAGTGTCGTCGCGCTGCGTGGCGATGATGATCTGCTTCGCCCGGTAGGCCTCGGCCCGCTTCAGCACCTCGCTGCGTGTCGCGTCCCCTATGACACCCGCGTACCCGTCGGCCGCCGCGGCCTCGATCGCCTTGCTGCTGGGGTCGACCACCACGACCTGCTCCTTGCGGAGCCCCGTCGCGCAGACGGTCTTGATCGCGGACCTGCCCTTCGTGCCGAATCCGACGACGACGGTGTGATCACGCAACGTGGACCTCCAGCGGTTCAGTCGCCACTCCTCCCGCGTGCGCTCGGTGAGGGCTTCGAGGGTGGTGCCGACCAGAATGATCAGAAACATCACACGCAACGGCGTGATGACGAAGATGTTGGTCAGCCGGGCGGCGTCACTGACCGGGATGATGTCGCCGTACCCCGTGGTGGAGAGGGTGACGGTCGCGTAGTAGAAGGCATCGAGGAAGTCGAGGGTGCCGTCGGTGTTGTCGGTGTAACCGTCGCGGTCGATGTACACGATCAACGCCGTCACCACGAGGAGGAGCAACGCCATGGACAGCCGCTTGGCGACCTGGCGGACCGGGTGCTCGACCACCTTCCTCGGCAGCTTCACCCGATGGGTCACCAAGTGCTCGTCCGCCTGGCGGGCAATGGCGTCCTGGCCCGGAAGTTTCACGTGAAACACACCCCGATTCCTCCGGACGCCCAGGGCAGGTCCAGCAGTTCCGCCTCCTGACCGGGCCGCGTACCACCCGGGGGGACGACGGCGAGGGCGTCGGCCGCCGCGATGCCGCGCAGCATGGCCGGCCCGTTGTAGTGCAGCGGCAGGGCCACGTCACCGCGCAGGACGACCGGGATGAGCCGGGTGTCGTGCGGATGCCCGTGGACGGTGTCCCGCAGCGGCATCACGTACGGCTCGGGTGCCGGGCGGGCCGCGAGGGTCCGCAGCAGGGGCTCGGCGAGCGTGAGCAGCCCGGAGACCGCGGCCAGGGGGTTGCCCGGCAGACCGACGAGGTACTGGTTCTCCTTGGTGCGGGCCAGGAGCATGGGGTGGCCGGGGCGCACCTCGACCCCGTCCACGAGGAGTTCGGCGCCGATGCGGCGCAGCGTCGGGTGCACGTGGTCGACCGGGCCCGCGGCGGTGCCTCCGGTGGTGACGACGACGTCGGCGTCGGACTTCGTGATCGCCTTGTGCAGCGTCCGCGCGTCGTCGCGGGCCCGGCGGACGGCGGTGACCTCGGCGCCGAGCGCGCGCAGCCAGGGCGGCAGCATCGGGCCGAGTGCGTCCCGGATCGACCCGCCGTGCGGGAGGCCTCCGGTGAGCAGTTCGTCGCCGAGGACGAGGGCCTCGACGCGGGGGCGGGGGACGGTGCTGAGCATGTCGTATCCGGCGGCCGCGGCGAGGCCCAGCACGGCCGGGGTCACCAGGGTGCCGGCGGACAGCAGTCGGTCACCGCTGCGGCACTCCTGACCGCGGGGGCGGATGTCCTGTCCGTGCGCGACCGCGGAGGCGGATCCGGCGTGGGGTGCGCCCACCGACCGGGGTGTGGTCGCGGCTCCGGGTGGGGCGGCCCTTCGGGGCGGGGTGGCGTGCAGTCGGCCGTTGTCGTCCGTACGGCCGTGTTCGCTGCGCAGGACGCCGGTGGTGTCCGGGGGGACACGAGCCCCGGTGGCGATACGGACGGCTTCGCCGTCGGTGAGCGGCGGGTGCTCGGCGTGCCCGGCAAGGACGCCGTCCTCCCGTACGGTCCAGGGCCCGGGTCCGGAGACCGCCCAGCCGTCCATGGCCGAGGTGTCGAAGGACGGCAGGTCGGTGAGGGCCGTGAGGGGGACGGCGAGGGTGAGGCCGAGGGCGGCGTCGAGCGGCACGGGGACCGGGGCGCGGTGGGCGGACCGGCTGCCGGTACCCCGGCGTGCCGCACGCTCGGCGACGGCACGGGCCTCGGTCCAGGGGAGGGCGTGGCGGGGGTGGTGGCGGGTGGCGGGGCCCGGGCCGTCCGCGACGGGCCGGGGCCCGCCCCTGCGGGGGGAACGGGCGTGCGCGGGGTCACCGGAGGTACGGCCGGAGGCATCGTTCACGAGGGCGAGAGCTTCCTCGATGTCGAGGTCGTCGGGATCCTCGGCGTCGTCGGTGCTCCCGGTGTCCTTGTCGGCTCGGGCATCGGGCGCGTTCATTCGGCGTCCGGGCGCGCACCGGGGGCTGCGTCGGCGGCGGAGGCATCGGGCCGGTCGTCTGCGGGCCGCTTGTCGGCGGGCTGCGCGGACGCGGCGTCGGTGGTGTCCTCGTCGGCCCAGCGGACGGCGAGGGCGGCGGCCTTGCGCGCGGCCTCGGCGACGGCCTCCCGGTCACCGCCCGCACGGGCGGCCGCGTAGCCGACGAGGAAGGTGGTCAGCGGCGCCGCCGGCCTGGCCACACCGTGGGCGGCGTCACGGGCGAGGTCGAGGAGGACGTCGGTGTCGACGTCCAACTCGAGGCCCAGCTCGTCCTTGACTGCGGAAATCCATTCGTCCAACACGTGTCCATGCTCCCTGATGCGTGCTCTGGCGGTGGCGATGTCGTCCCAGGTGTCGCAGTCGAACGACGCCTCCGGGCCGTGGATGCGGATGAGGCCGAGCGAGCCGGTCAGCCGGCGCAGAGGCAGCCCGGCCAACGCGCCGTGCCGCTCGGTGAGCGCGGCCAGTTCGCGGCGCAGGGCCGCCGTCCGGTACGCGGCCACGAGCGGCTGGTCCCGGCCGTCGGCGTCGGTCAGCAGAACCCCGTCGGCCGTGCTCGTGCGCAGGGTGGTCAGCAGCGCGTCGACCGTGACCGCGTCGAGGAACGGCAGGTCGGCGGAGAGCAGTACGGCGTACTCCGCGGTGCTCAGCCGGAGCCCCGCGTCGAGCGCGGCGAGCGGTCCGCCGCCCGGCGGCTCCTCACGGGCCCAGGACACGGGCCGGGAGGTGGGCCGGGGGTCGGCCACGACCACGGTGGTGCGAGCACCGGAGCAGGCGGCGAGCACCCGGTCGAGCAGCGCCCGGCCGCCCACCCGCACCCCGGGCTTGTCCGCGCCGCCGAGCCGCCGGGCACCGCCACCGGCCAGCACGAGGGCATCGTGGACGAGGGGCGCGGCGGACCCGGGGCGCGGGGAGGACGGTGAGAACCGCGTGGAGGACGGGGAGTGGGCGGCGGATTCGTCGTACGCGGCAGGGGCCGCCCGGCCCGGCGCGGGCGCGCGGTCACGGGTGCGGTCGCCAGCGGCTCCGGAAGCACCCGGGAGCTCGTACTCGGTCACCCCCCGAGTATGCGTGCCCCCGCGATCACAGAGAACGCGGGGGCACGGACAACGCGCTCGGGAAGAACAGACGTCACAGCGTGCGCAGCAGCACCGCCGGCTGCTCCACGCAGTCCGCCACGTACCGCAGGAAGCCGCCTGCCGTGCCACCGTCACAGACCCGGTGGTCGAAGGTGAGCGAGAGCTGCACGACCTGCCGCACCGCCAACTCGCCCTCGTGCACCCACGGCTTGGGGACGATGCGGCCGACACCGAGCATGGCGGCCTCGGGGTGGTTGATGATCGGAGTGGAGCCGTCGACGCCGAAGACGCCGTAGTTGTTCAACGTGAACGTGCCACCGGTGAGTTCCGCCGGCGACAGGGCTCCCGTACGGGCCGCCTCGGTCAGCCGGGCGAACTCCGCCGTCAGCGACTCCGCGTTGCGCGTGTGCGCGTCCCGGACGACGGGGACGACGAGCCCGCGCTCGGTCTGCGCGGCGAAGCCGAGATGCACGGCCCCGTGCTGGACGACCTCCCTGGCCGTCATGTCCACGGAGGAGTTGAGCTCGGGGAAGCGAGCCAGCGCGGCGGTGCAGATCCGGGCCAGCAGGGCGAGCACGGAGATCTTCGGCCCGCCGGCCGCGGGGCTCTGCGGGCGGTCCTCGGCGAAACGCCGCATCGCGTCCCGCGCCCGCATCAGCTCGGTCGCGTCGGCGTCCACCCAGCAGGTCGCGTCGGGGATCTCGGTGCGGCTGCGGGACAGCTTGTCGGCCATGACACCGCGGATGCCCTTGAGAGGGACGCGCGTGGATTCCGGGGCAGTCGGGACTCCCACGGCCGGCGTGTACGCCGGTGCCTGCGTCTGCGTCTGCGCCTGTGCCTGCGTCTGCGCCTGTCCCTGTGCTGGTGCCGGTGCCGGTGCCGGTGTCTGCGGTGGTGCCGGTATCTGTGGTGCGTGCGGGTGCGGCTCGGTGGTGGGCGGGGGCGTCCGCTCCTTGTCCTTGTCCTTGCCCGACTGCGTTCCGGCGGCCCGGAGCGCGTACTCCACGTCCGCCCGCAGGATCAGCCCCTCGGGCCCGGAACCGGACATCTCGCGCAGATCCAGCCCGTGCTGCCGGGCCAGTCGGCGTACCAGCGGCGAGATCACGGGCACCGGCCCGTCCACCGCCCCGGCGTCCGTGCGGGCCCGCCGGGCAGCGGCGGCTGCCTCCCCTTCGGCGGCGGCCCGACCGTTCGCCGTGGCCGTGGCAGAAGCCGTGGGCATGGCGGAAGCGGTGGACGTGGCGGAAGCGGCGGGCGTCGCCGGCGCGCTCGGCGCCGGCCGGCCCGGCCTCACCCTGCGCCGCCGGGCCGGTGCCTCCGACGTTCCGTAACCGACCAGCACGTTGCCGGAACCCGTCGACGGCGGGTCCTTCGGACGGGAACCCGCCGCCCGTGAGCCGTCGGCGCGGGAGCCGTCGGCGCGGGAGCCGTCGGCCGCGGAAGGCGTCTCCCCCTCCGGGCGGCCTTCACCGTCGGCCGGGCCACCCACCGCGACCGTGATCAGCGGGGCCCCCACCGGCACCTCGGCGCCCTCCTCTCCGAAGCGGGCGGTGACCACTCCCCCGTAGGGGCAGGGCACGTCCACCATCGCCTTGGCCGTCTCGACCTCGACGACCGGCTGGTCGACGGCGACGACCTCGCCGACCTCGACCAGCCAGCGCACGATCTCCGCCCCGGTGAGCCCTTCACCGAGGTCGGGCAGCTTGAACTCCAGCACCTGTGCCATCAGCTTTCGGCCTCCCACTGCAGACGCCCCACGGCATCCAGGATCCGGTCCACGCCGGGCAGGTGGTGACGCTCCAGCATCGGCGGCGGATACGGGAGGTCGAACCCTGCCACACGCAGCACCGGCGCCTCCAGATGGTGGAAGCAGCGCTCCGTGACCCGGGCCGCGATCTCCCCGCCGGGACCGCCGAAGCCGCCGGACTCGTGGACGACGACCGCACGCCCCGTCCGCCGCACCGAGGCGCACACCGTCGCGTCGTCGAACGGCACCAGTGAGCGCAGATCGACGACCTCCAGGTCCCAGCCCTCGGTGCGGGCCGCCTCGGCCGCCTCCATGCAGACGGGGACGGACGGCCCGTACGTGATGAGCGTGGCGCTCCGGCCGGACCGCCGCACCACCGCACGGCCCAGGGGGTCGACGGCCGTCGGCTGCTCCGGGTTCCAGGAGTCCTTCGACCAGTACAGGCGCTTGGGCTCGAGGAGGACGACCGGATCGTCGGAGGCGATCGCGGCCCGCAGCAGCCCGTAGGCGTCCGGGACGGTCGCCGGTGTGACGACGTGGAGCCCGGGAGTCGCCATGTAGTACGCCTCGGAGGAGTCACTGTGGTGCTCGACGCCGCCGATGCCGCCCCCGTAGGGGATGCGGATGGTGAGCGGCAGGGGCATCCTGCCGCGCGTGCGGTTGCGCGTCCTGGCGACGTGTGACACCAGCTGCTCGAACGCCGGGTAGGCGAACGCGTCGAACTGCATCTCCACGACGGGCCGCAGCCCGTACATCGCCATGCCGACGGCGGTCCCGAGGATGCCCGCCTCGGCCAGCGGGGTGTCCGTGCAGCGGTCCTCGCCGAACTCCTCGGCGAGTCCGTCGGTGATGCGGAAGACACCGCCGAGCGTGCCGACGTCCTCGCCCATGACGTGCACGGAGGAGTCCGCGGCCATCGCGTCGCGCAGCGCACGGGTGAGCGCCTGCGCCATGGTGGCCGGTTTGGCGGCGACGGTGGTCATCGCTGCGTACCCCCCGGCTCGGCCCCGGAACCGGGCTCGGCTTCGGCTTCGGCCGCCAGCTCGGCCCGCAGCTGCTCCCGCTGTTCCCGCAGCTGGGGGGTGGGCTCGGCGTAGACATGGGTGAACAGGTCCATGGGGTCGAGCACCGGGTCCTGGTTCATGCGCGCCCGCAGGTCGGCGGCCATGGTCTCGGCGTCCTGACGGACGGCGGCGAGACGGTCGTCGTCGAGCAGGCCGCGTCGGGTCAGTTCCTGTTCGAGGAGCGCGACGGGGTCGTGCTCCTTCCAGGTCTCCACCTCGGCGTCGCCCCGGTAGCGGGTCGCGTCGTCGGCGTTGGTGTGCGCCTCCACCCGGTAGGTGACCGCCTCGACCAGGGTCGGGCCGTCCCCCGTGCGCGCGTGGCGCACGGCGTCGGCCAGGACCTCGTGCACGGCGGCCGCGTCGTTGCCGTCGACCAGCCGGCCGGGCATCCCGTAGCCGACGGCCTTGTGGGCCAGCGACGGGGCCGCGGTCTGCTTGGCGAGCGGGACGGAGATCGCGAAGCCGTTGTTCTGGACGAGGAAGACCACCGGTGCCCGCCACACGGCGGCGAAGTTCAGTGCCTCGTGGAAGTCGCCCTCGCTGGTCCCGCCGTCGCCGACCATCGCCAGCGCGACCACGTCGTCGCCCTTGAGGCGGGCGGCGTGCGCGAGTCCGACGGCATGCGGCAGCTGGGTGGCCAGCGGCGTACTCAACGGCGCGACCCGGTGCGCGCAGGGGTCGTAGCCGGTGTGCCAGTCACCGCGCAGGAGAGTGAGGGTCTCGACGGGGTCCACCCCGCGCGCGACGACGGCGAGCGTGTCGCGGTAGCTCGGGAAGAGCCAGTCCTGCTCCTCGAGGACCAGCGCGGCGGCGACCTCGCAGGCCTCCTGACCGGTGCTGGAGGGGTAGACCGCGAGACGGCCCTGCTTGGTGAGCGCGGTGGCCTGCGCGTTGTAGCGGCGGCCCTTCACCAGCTCCGCGTACAGCCGGCGCAGCAGCTCCGGGTCGGCCGCGTCGGCCCGCCCGGTGCCGAGCACGCGGTACGGCTCCGGGTCGGGCAGCAGCGGCGCGGGGTCGGTACGTGGCTGCCAGGCGGGCGGCGGGGTCGGCCGGTACGCGCCCCGCTGCTCCATGACCGTCATGACGGCACCTCCTCGTGGGAGTGGCTTGGTGGGGCGCGGCGTCTGTGACGCGCCTCACCAACCGATTGTTCGGTCGCCGGCACATTTTGGCTACGGGTGGCACCAGGCTGTGGACAAACGGTTCTCCACAGCCTGAGATGGACGCAGTACGTCCATGGCGGGGAGGCGGGGCCGGGTGTCGTCTGAACAAATGGCCGAGAGTGCCGGGGGTCCGGAGGGAAGCGGGCCGGTGCCGCCCGCGCGTCCCCTGGACGCCATAGACCAGGACATCCTGCGCATGCTCCAGGCGGACGGCCGCGCGTCCGTACGGTCCGTCGCCGACCGGGTCCACGTGTCGCGCGCGAACGCCTACGCCCGGATCAACCGGCTCGTCGAGGACGGCGTCATCCGCGGCTTCGGCGCCCGCGTCGACCACGAACGAGCCGGTCACGGCGCCTCCGCGTACATCACCCTGAAGATCGTTCAGAACACCTGGCGCACGGTCCGCGAGCAGCTCCGGCAGCTCCCCGGCGCCTCCCACATCGCCCTGGTGGGCGGCGACTTCGACGTACTGCTCCTGGTGCACACCCCGGACAACCGGGCGTTGCGGGAACTGGTGCTGACCCGGCTCCAGGCGATCCCCGAGGTACTCAGCACGCGCACCCTGCTGGTGTTCGAGGAGGAGGACCTGGAGCCACAGGGGTGAGCCCCGGGCCGGCCCTCCCGGACCCTGTCCTAGCCCGCCCTGCGCAGCCCGCCGAAGGCCAGTCGGACCACGGCGTCGGACACCTCGCGCTCGCTCATGCCGCGTCCGTCGGGCCGGTACCACTCGACGAGCGAGTTGATCATCCCGAAGACCAGCCTGGTCACCAGGCGCACCTCGATGTCGCCCCGCACGTCCCCGTCGGCCGCCGCGGCCTTCAGCAGCGCCGCCACCCGGTGGTCGAACTCGCGTCGCCGCTCCAGGGCCCACCGCTCGGTGCCCGTGTTGCCGCGCACACGCAGCAGCAGCGTCACGTACGGCAGCTCCGCGATCAGGACCTCGACCATGCGCCGTACGACGTACTCCAGACGCTCGGCGGCACGCCCCACACACGCGTGCTCCTCGTCGAGGATGCCGAAGAGGCCGTCCAGCGCCCGGGTCACCGCGCGCCGCAGCAGCTCCTCCTTGCCCGCCACGTGGTGGTATATCGACGACTTGGAGATACCGGCGGCCTGGGAGAGATGCTCCATGGAGGTGCCGTCGTAGCCACGCTCGTTGAACACCTGGACGGCGACGGAGAGCAGGGACTCCGGGGTGTACGTGTCGCGCCTGGCGGTGGTCATGGGGTGTCCTCCCGCTTCCCGGTGGCGCACGCGTGCCGGTAGAGCGCGAGGGACGGCGCGTAGCGGCCGGACCGATCGCGCTCGTGCAGGCCCTCGAGGAGGGAGCCGGCCCAGCCGCGGCCGAGGCGGCGGCTCCACTCGAAGGGACCGAGAGGGTAGTTGACGCCCAGACGCATCGCGGTGTCGATGTCCTCCTCGGTCGCCACCCCCTTGGCGACGGCGTCGTACGCCAGGTCGATGATCCGCGCCACCGTGCGGGCGACGATCATGCCGGGGACGTCCCCGATGACACTGACCTTCTTCCCGAGCGCCTGGAACAGTCCGGTGGCCTCGGCGACGGTCCGCGCGGAGGTGTCCCGGGAGTGGGACAGGGCGATGCGCGTGGCCCCCCGGTAGTCGGGCGAGAGGTCGAAGTAGACGACGTCGCGGTGCTCCACGGAGGTCCGACCGTCGGCGAGCGCCAGTCGGCCGCCGCTGGGCAGCACCAGGCGGGTGCCGTGGTCCTCGTCCTCCACGCGGACCTGGATCCCGGCCTCGCGGATCAGGGCGAGCAGGTCCGAGGCGGGTCCCAGACCCCCCTCGGCGACCACGTACGCGGGCGGCTCGGCGGGCTCCGCGGTGTGCGGCTCGGGACGCTCGGCGCCGTCCGCGTAGTCGTACCAGCCCCGGCCGCTCTTGCGGCCGAGGCGGCCGGACTCGACCAGCCGGCGCTGGGCGAGCGAGGGCGTGAAGCGCACGTCCTGGAAGAAGGCCTGCCACACCGAACGGGTGACGGACTCGTTGATGTCCTGCCCGATGAGGTCGGTCAGTTCGAAGGCGCCCATGCGGAAGCCGCCGGACTCGCGCAGCACCGCGTCGATCGTGGCCGGATCGGCCCCCTGGCACTCGTACACCGTGAAGGCCTCGGCGTAGAAGGGCCGGGCGATGCGGTTGACGACGAAGCCGGGGGTGTCGGCGCAGGCGACCGGCGTCCTGCCCCAGGCGCGGGCCGTCTCGTACGCGCGCGTGGCGCAGGCGACGTCGGTGGCGAAGCCGGAGACGACCTCGACGAGCGGCAGCAGCGGTGCCGGGTTGAAGAAGTGCAGCCCCACGAGGCGGCCGGGGACGCGCAGGGCGCCGCCGACGGCGGTGACCGACAGGGAGGAGGTGTTGGTGGCGAGCAGGCAGTCGTCGGAGACGACGTCCTCCAGCGCGCCGAACAGCTCCTGCTTGACGTCCAGGCGCTCCAGGACGGCCTCGACGACCAGGGCGCAGTCGGCGAGTCCGGTGAGGTCGTCGGCGGGCAGCAGGCGGTCGCGGGCCGCGTCCCGGTCGGCGGCGGTGAGCCGCTCCTTCGCCACGAGCCGGTCGAGCCGGGCCACGATCCCCTCGGCGGCCTCCCGGGCCCGGCCGGGGACGGCGTCGTACAGCCGCACGGGGTGGCCCGCGGTCAGTGCGACCTGGGCGATGCCCTGGCCCATGGTGCCGGTGCCGACGACGGCCACGGGGCTGCTGAGGTCGAGTGCTGTCATGTGCGCGATCCTCCCGCACGGGCTTGTCCACAGATGCGGCGGACCCTCTTGTCCCGACCGATCGTTCGGTTACTCTAACTCCGACCGCCCGACCGCCGACATCCCCCGCCCCGGCGCCCTCCGTCCCGGCGTCGTCGGCTTCCGCTGCCCCTGCCTTCCGCCCAAGGCTTTGCCCGGTCCCCGAACTCGACGAGGAGTTGGTCCCCGATGGCCGCCGAAAACACCGTGCAGCAGCTGACCGCCCAGCACCGGCCCACCCTGGACCGGGCACTGGAAGCGATCCGCACGCGCGCGTACTGGTCCCCGCACCCCGAGCACCCCAAGGCCTACGGGGAGAACGGCAGCCTGGACCTCGCGGCGGGCAAGGCCGCCTTCGACGCACTGCTCGGCACCCGTCTCGACCTCGGTCAGCCCGGCACCGACGACTGGGTGGGCGGCGAGACCTCCCCGTACGGCGTCGAGCTGGGCGTCGGCTACCCGCACGCGGACCTCGACGTGCTGCTGCCCGCCATGCGGGCCGGGATGCGGGCCTGGCGGGACGCGGGCGCCGAGACCCGCGCGGTGGTCTGCCTGGAGATCCTCAAGCGGATCAGCGACCGGACGCCCGAGTTCGCCCACGCGGTCATGCACACCTCCGGCCAGGCGTTCATGATGGCGTTCCAGGCCGGCGGCCCGCACGCACAGGACCGCGGCCTGGAGGCGGTGGCGTACGCGTACGCCGAGCAGGTGCGCACCCCCACCGCCGCGGAGTGGACCAAGCCGCAGGGCAAGCGCGACCCGCTGGCGCTGACCAAGCGGTTCACGCCGGTCCCGCGGGGCATCGGTCTGGTCATCGGCTGCAACACCTTCCCGACGTGGAACGGCTACCCGGGCCTGTTCGCCTCCCTCGCCACCGGCAACGCGGTCCTGGTCAAGCCGCACCCCCGCGCGGTGCTGCCGCTCGCGCTCACCGTGCAGGTCGCGCGTCAGGTGCTCACCGGGACCGGCTTCGATCCGAACCTGGTGGCGCTGGCCGCCGAGCGGCCCGGCGAGGGCATCGCCAAGACCCTGGCCACACGCCCGGAGATCCGGATCGTCGACTACACCGGCTCCACGGAGTTCGGCGACTGGCTGGAGGCCAACGCCCGCCAGGCGCAGGTGTACACGGAGAAGGCCGGCGTCAACACGGTGATCGTGGAGTCGACCGGGAACTACCGGGGCATGCTCGCCAACCTGGCGTTCTCGCTGTCGCTCTACAGCGGCCAGATGTGCACCACCCCGCAGAACCTGCTGATCCCGCGCGACGGCATCACCACCGACCAGGGCCCCAAGTCCTTCGACGAGGTCGTCGCCGACCTGGCGCAGGCGGTCGACGGGCTGCTCGGCGACGACACGCGCGCGAACGCCCTGCTGGGCGCGATCGTCAACCCCGGCGTCAGGACCCGCCTGGAGGCCGCCGCCGGGCTCGGCGAGGTCGCTCTCGCATCCCGCGGGATCCCCCACCCGGAGTTCCCGGACGCGGTGGTCCGTACGCCGGTGATCGTGAAGCTCGACGGTGCGAAGCCGGACGCCGAGGCCGCCTTCATGACCGAGTGCTTCGGACCGGTCTCCTTCGCCGTCGCCGTCGACTCCGCGTCCGACGCGGCGAAGCTGCTGCGGCGCACCGTCCGTGAGAAGGGCGCGATGACCGTCGGCGCGTACACGACCTCCCCGGAGTTCGAGGAGGCGGTGCGCGAGGTATGCCTGGAGGAGGCCGCCCAGCTCTCCCTCAACCTCACCGGCGGGGTGTACGTCAACCAGACGGCCGCCTTCTCCGACTTCCACGGCTCCGGCGGCAACCCGGCGGCCAACGCGGCCCTCACCGACACCGCCTTCGTGGCCAACCGCTTCCGGGTGATCGAGGTGCGCCGGGAGGCATGAGCCCTCCTCGTGGGCCCCGCTCCTACGCGGGTGCGCCCCCGGTGGCACTCCAGTGGTACAGCGTCATGGCCACACTGGTCGCGAGGTTGTAGCTGGAGACCTGGGGGCGCATCGGCAGCGCCACCAGACGGTCGGCACGCGCGCGCAGTGCGGACGAGAGCCCGCTGCGCTCCGAGCCGAAGGCGATCAGCGCGTCGTCCGGAAGTTTCAGCGCGCGGATGTCCTCGCCCTCCGGATCGAGTGCGAACACCGGACCGCCGGGCAGTTCGTCGACGGACAGCCGCTCCACGGCGGTCGCGAAGTGCAGCCCGGCCCCGCCGCGCACGACGGTGGGATGCCAGGGGTCGAGGGTGCCGGTGGTGACGACCCCGGTCGCCCCGAAACCGGCGGCCAGCCGGATCACGGCACCCGCGTTGCCGAGGTTGCGCGGCTGGTCCAGGACCACCACGGGAGCGGTGCGCGGGGTGTGCGCCAGCCGCTCCAGGTTGCCCGCGCGGCAGGGGCGTACGGCGAGGGCGGCGACGGCGGTGGGGTGCGGGCGCGGAACGAGCGAGGCGTACGTCTCGTACGGCACCTCGGCCAGCAGCGCCGCCAGCGCCTCCCGGACGTCCGGGGCCAGTTCGTCGGCGAGGGCGAGCGTGGCGGCCCGGTCCGCGGTGACCGCCGTCTCGACGTCGGCGCCGAAGCGCAGGGCGTGCTTGAGGGCGTGGAAGCCGTCGAGCAGGACCGCGTCCCCGCTCCGCCGGTGCCAGCGGGTCACGGGAGCGGTGTCCCGGGCGGGGGGCGGGTGGGGCACGGAGGCGCCGTCGGGGGCGGTGTCGCGGTCGGGGGCTGCCATGACGTGCAGCCTACGGGCGCGTGCCGGGTGCTTTCCCCGGCCCGGGAACGACCGGTCCCCGACCGGCCTGCTCCACCCGATCCCCCTGCTCCTTCTGCTCCACCTGCTCCTTACTGCTTTGCCCGGCCCACCTGCTCCACCTGCTCCACCTGCTCCGCCCGGTCCATGTGGTCCACCGGCTCTCCCGGGCTCCCGGTCCTGGGTGCGGGCACCAACACACCGCCCGCGCGTCTGCGCGTGCGTGACGGCAGTGTCCGGAGTACCGGGCTGCGTATCCACGCGTGGAGACGTGTGAAGACGTTGCCCAGGCGGCGCAGGAACGACGTCGGCAGGAAGACCGCGTCGGCCGCGATCATCGCCAGGGAGAAGAACGGCAGCCCCAGGACGACGGCGATCACCGCGTGCTCGGTGATCATGAGCGCCAGGAGCACGTTCTTGACCCGCCGGTTGAACAGGGTGAACGGGAAGGCCACCTGTACGGCGACCGTCCCGTAGGTCACCAGCATCACCAGGGTGCCGCTGGCGGTCAGCAGGTCGCCGAGGGCCGGCCAGGGGGAGAAGTACTCCAGGTGCAGCGGGTAGTGCACCGCGGTGCCGTCCTGCCAGCGGGAGCCCTGGATCTTGTACCAGCCGGCCGTGGCGTAGATCAGACAGGCCTCGGCCATGATCACCAGCAGGGCGCCGTTGTGCACGATGTTGGCGACGACGTCCAGCAGGGCGCGTGGGTGCGAGGTCCTCGCACAGCGCCCCACCAGCCACCACAGCGCCTGCGCCGACCACACGGCCCACAGCAGCGCCGGGACGAACCAGTCGCCGTCCATCCGGCCGGCCAGGGTCGCCAGGAGCAGCAGGAAACCCAGCACCCCCCACAGCGCGGGGCCCGTCCGGTCCCGCGGCCGCTCTCCCCGCGCGCGCGCCCCGTCCGCGCGCCGGGCACGCCGCGCGTCCAGGGACCACACCCGGCCGCAGCGCGTGAACACGAGGTAGACCGCCATCAGGTGCAGGACGTTGTCGCCGCCGTCGCCCATGAAGACACTGCGGTTCTGCAGCGACAGCACACCCACCATGAACAGCACCGACATGGTGCGGGTGCGCCAGCCCAGCAGCAGCAGGACGCTCCACACCACCGCGAGCAGGTAGAGGGCCTCGAACCAGCCCTGGCCGTCCGACCACAGCAGCGCGGTGAAGGCGCCGTTGGACCGGACGAGCTGGTCGGCGAGGTCCCAGGCCCACGGGCCGTCGGGCCCGTACAGCTCCTGGCGGTGGGGGAACTCGCGCAACAGGAACAGCAGCCAGGTCGCGCTGAACCCGATCCGGATCACCGCGGTCTGGTGGGGGCCGAGGGCCGAATCGGCGACCCGTGCGACGGCGCCGGAGACCCCGGCCGAGAAGCGGTTCACCCGATGCCTCCCCGGGCCTCGTCCTCCGGCACAGGCCACCAGGGCAGCGTGCGGTACACCGGCTTCGTGGAGACCTCCTCCTCGCTCCACTCCGGCGGCGGCACGTCGGCCGTGCGGGAGCGGACCTGGACCCGGTCCACGACACCGCCCGGCCCGGCCGCGTCCGACCGGTCGAGCCGCATCACCATGATCCGGCGCAGATACGACTCGGCCAGCGTGCCGCGCATCCCCACCGGCCGGTTCTCACCGTCGTGCGTGGCGACGAGGAAGTCCCAGGCGCGGCGCAGCTCGTTCTGCTGGGTGTGGCTGGGCAGGGGGTTGCCGTCGATGGCCCGGCCGTCCTCGGCGGACAGGTCGTACCAGCCGGTGGTCCGCACTCCCCCGTCCGGCGTCAGGACCTCGGCGCGGACCTGGACGGAGATGTTCTGCTGCAGCGGGTTCGGCGCGAACAGCTTCCAGTTCTGCTCGAACTCCGGGTAGATCCAGTCCTCGACCGCCTCGGCGTGCTCCTTGGAGACCGTGTTCGCGGGCGCGACGTGCAGGAACGTCATGCCTATGTGCACACAGACGACGACCGCGACGGTCCCGAGCGCCACGGCGGCAACGATCCGATGGCGGAGCGGGAGGGCGGCCACGCCGGTACGGGGCTCGGAGGGCGAGGGGTCCGCGTCCGGGGGCGGGGAGCCCGCGTCCGGGGACAGGAGGTCCGGGGGCGGAGGGGCGGTCGAGGGCCGGGGATCGTCCTGGGCGGCGGGCCCCGCCGGTGCGGGGTCGGGCGGATCCGGGGGCAGTGCAGGGGCAGAGCCGCCCGGCACGCCCGGCCCGGTCCGCCCGTGCCGGGCGTGCGAGCCCTCGTCGTACGCGTCCATCCCGCCCCGTTCCCACAGTCCCGGCCCGGATCCCGGCCCGGGTCCCGGTCGATCGCCGCCACTGTGCGGCGTGCGAGGGCCTCGTGCCGCCCGTACACCGCTTCGCGGCGTCGCACGGGAACGGTACTCAGCACCGACCGTCCCGGCACAGTCCCAGCGGTCCGCGCATTCCGTGGCCGTCACCACATCCACGGCCGGGCCCGGCCGACCCCGGGCGGCCCACGGGCGGCCCGCCCTCGACGATCCCGCCCGCAGGTTATCCACAGCTGTTGACACCTCGCGGCGCCCGTCTCACCATGGAACCGCACGAACCGAACGATCGGTCGGGAGCGTGTTCCGGGAAGAACCCAGGTCGGAGGGGACCTCATGGCGACAGCAGTCGACAGCGTCGGCGCCGACGCGGGTGACAGCGCGGACGGCGGCGCGGAGTACGAGCGCGCCTTCGACGCGGCCGTCGCCGCCGACGAGCGGATCGAACCGCGCGACTGGATGCCCGACGCCTACCGCGCCACGCTCGTCCGGCAGATCGCCCAGCACGCGCACTCCGAGATCATCGGCATGCAGCCGGAGGCCAACTGGATCACCCGCGCGCCCTCGCTGCGCCGCAAGGCGATCCTGATGGCCAAGGTGCAGGACGAGGCGGGGCACGGCCTGTACCTCTACAGCGCCGCCGAAACCCTCGGGACGGGGCGCGACGAGCTGCTGGACAAGTTGCACTCCGGCCGCCAGAAGTACTCCTCGATCTTCAACTACCCCACGCTGACCTGGGCCGACGTCGGCGCGATCGGCTGGCTGGTGGACGGCGCCGCGATCACCAACCAGGTGCCGCTGTGCCGCTGCTCCTACGGCCCGTACGCGCGCGCGATGGTGCGTATCTGCAAGGAGGAGTCCTTCCACCAGCGCCAGGGTTACGAGCTGCTGCTGGCGCTGAGCCGCGGCACCCCGGAACAGCACGCGATGGCGCAGGACGCGGTGGACCGCTGGTGGTGGCCGTCGCTGATGATGTTCGGCCCGCCCGACACCGAGTCGCAGCACTCCGCGCAGTCGATGGCCTGGAAGATCAAGCGGCATTCCAACGACGAACTGCGGCAGCGCTTCGTCGACATCTGCGTCCCCCAGGCCGAGTCGCTCGGCCTCACCCTCCCCGACCCGGACCTGCGGTGGAACGAGGAACGGGGACAGCACGACTTCGGCCCGATCGACTGGACGGAGTTCCGGGACGTCCTGGCGGGCAACGGCCCGTGCAACGAGGAGCGGCTGACCCGGCGCAGGCGTGCCCACGAGGAGGGTGCCTGGGTCAGGGAGTCGGCGGCCGCCCACGCGGCCAAGCACACCACCGGTGAGACAGGAGCGACCCACGGATGACCGACACCGACTGGCCTCTGTGGGAGGTCTTCGTGCGCGCGCGCCGGGGACTGTCCCACACCCACGCCGGCAGCCTGCACGCCCCGGACGCGGAGCTGGCCCTGCGCAATGCCCGCGATCTGTACACCCGCCGCGGCGAGGGCGTCTCGATCTGGGTCGTGCCGTCGTCCGCGATCACCGCCTCCTCACCCGACGAGAAGGACCCGTTCTTCGAACCGGCCGCCGACAAGCCCTACCGGCACCCGACGTTCTACGAGATCCCCGAGGGGGTGCGCCACCTGTGACGACGACACCCCGCTCCGGCACCCGTGCACCCTCCCGGGACGCCGTCCTCACGGCGGCCGCACTCGCCCTCGGTGACGACGCCCTGGTGCTCTCCCACCGCCTGGGCGAGTGGGTCGGCCACGCCCCCGTGCTGGAGGAGGAGGTCGCCCTCTCCAACATCGCGCTGGACCTGCTGGGCCAGGCCCGCGTGCTGCTGTCGATGGCGGGCGACGAGGACGAGCTGGCGTTCCTCCGCGAGGAGCGCGCCTTCCGCAACCTCCAGCTGGTCGAGCAGCCGAACGGCGACTTCGCCCACACCATCGCCCGCCAGCTGTACTTCTCCACCTACCAGTACCTCCTGCACACCGAACTCGCCGCCGGGGACGGCCCGCTGGCACCGCTGGCCGGCAAGGCCGTCAAGGAGGTCGCCTACCACCGCGACCACGCCGAGCAGTGGACCCTGCGGCTCGGCGACGGCACCGACACCGGCCACACCCGGATGCAGCGGGCCGTGGACGCGCTGTGGCGGTACACCGGGGAGATGTTCCAGCCGGTCGAGGGCCTCGACGTCGACTGGCCGGACCTGGAGACGTCCTGGCTGGAGCGGATCACGCAGGTACTGGGCCGGGCCACCCTCACCGTGCCCGGCAGCCCGCGCACGGGTGCGTGGGCTGCCGGTGCCGGACGCCAGGGACTGCACACCGAGTCCTTCGGCCGCATGCTCGCCGAGATGCAGCACCTGCACCGCAGCCACCCGGGGGCGGCATGGTGACCCCGGCGGCCGCCACCGCACTCGAGGCGGAACTGCTCGAACTGGCCGGTTCGGTGCCCGACCCCGAACTGCCCGTGCTGACCCTGCGCGAGCTGGGCGTGGTGCGCGCGGTGCACGCGCGCGGTGCGGACACCGTCGAGGTGGAGCTGACCCCCACGTACACGGGGTGCCCGGCCGTCGAGGCGATGTCGGCGGACATAGAGCGGGTGCTGCGTGAGCACGGGGTGCGCGAGGTCACCGTCCGCAGAGTGCTCGCACCCGCCTGGTCGACCGACGACATCACCGACGAAGGGCGCCGCAAGCTGGGGGAGTTCGGTATCGCCCCGCCGCGCGTACGGCAGGCGTCGGGAGCGGTCGCGGTGGACCTCGGGCCGACCCGCACGCGTGCCCGCAAGCCGTGGGCGGACGGGACGCCCGGGCCCGTGCACGAGGAGGCACCCGCCGAGGCACCCGAGCCCGTGCGGTGCCCGCACTGCGGCTCCGCCGGCACCGAACTGCTCAGCCGCTTCTCGTCCACCGCGTGCAAGGCGCTGCGCCGGTGCCTGGACTGCCGTGAACCGTTCGACCACTTCAAGGAGTTGTGATGGCGCGCTTCCACCGGCTCCGGGTGGCCGCCGTCGACCGGCTCACCGACGACTCCGTAGCCCTCGCCCTCACCGTCCCGCCGGACCTGCGCGAGGAGTACCGCTACGCCCCCGGCCAGCACCTGACCCTGCGGCGCAGGGCCGACGGCGAGGACATCCGGCGCACCTACTCGATCTGCTCCCCGGCCCCCGAAGGCGGGGGCCCCGGCACGTTGCGGGTGGGGGTGCGTCTGGTGGAGGGCGGCGCCTTCTCGACGTACGCCCTGAAGGAGATCGGCGTCGGGGACGAACTGGAGGTGATGACCCCGGCGGGCCGGTTCACCCTCCCGCCCGCACCCGGCCGGTACGCGGCGATCGTCGGCGGGAGCGGCATCACCCCGGTGCTCTCCATCGTCTCGACCCTTCTGGAGCGCGAGTCCGGGGCCCGGTTCTGTCTGATCCGCAGTGACCGGACGGCCGCCTCGACGATGTTCCTGGAGGAGGTCGCCGACCTGAAGGACCGCTACCCCGACCGGTTCCAGCTGGTGCCGGTGCTCTCGCGGGAGGAGCAGCAGGCGGGACTGCCGTCCGGACGGCTCGACCAGGATCGGCTCACCGCCCTGCTGCCGGCCCTGCTGCCGGTGGGGCAGGTGGACGGCTGGTTCCTGTGCGGCCCGTACGGGCTGGTCGAGGGGGCCGAGCGGGCCCTGCGCGGTCTCGGAGTGATGCGCTCCCGCATCCACGAGGAGATCTTCCACGTGGACACCGGCGCCCCGGCGGCCCCCACGGCGTCGGCCCCCGCCCACAGCACGGTCACCGCCCTGCTCGACGGACGCGGCGGCACCTGGCCCGTCCGGGAGGGCGAGTCCCTGCTGGAGACGGTGCTGCGCAACCGCCCCGAGGCCCCCTACGCCTGCAAGGGCGGGGTGTGCGGAACGTGCCGCGCCTTCCTCGTCTCGGGCGAGGTACGGATGAACCGCAACTTCGCGCTGGAGTCGGAGGAGACCGAGGCGGGCTACGTACTGGCCTGCCAGTCGCATCCGGTGACGGAAAGGGTGGAGCTGGACTTCGACCGGTGACGGCGGCACACCCCTCCCGCAGACACCGCACCCTCCCCGCCCCGCCCCCTGCGGCGCCGTCGGGCGGACCGGCGCCGAGTCACCGGGGAGGGGACCTGCGGGACTCCGGGCGTGGAGCTCCCGCCCGGCACCGGCACCGGCACCGGCACCGGCACACGAGGAGGCCCTGGGAGACCCGCCGGCGCCGCATTCTCCGGGCTGAAGCCCGCTGAAGCGGTGGCGGCCGTGGTGGCGGCGGCTGCGGACGTCCCGAGGCCTGGGGGGCGGCCGGCGACGGCCGCCCGCTCCCGCCGGTACTACAGGACGTGTCCGGGCTGTCCGTCATCGGTGACGACGGGGCGTCCCGCGGACTCCCACGCCTGCATGCCGCCGTCCACGTTCACGGCGTCGATGCCCTGCTGGACCAGATACATCGTGACCTGGGCCGAACGCCCGCCGGAACGGCAGATCACATGCACCCGGCCGTCCTGCGGAGCCGCCTCGGTCAGCTCGCCGTAACGGGCGACGAATTCGCTGATCGGGATGTGCAGCGCACCTCCGGCATGACCGGACGTCCACTCGTCGCTCTCTCGGACATCCAGCAGGAAGTCGCCGTCCTTGAGGTCACAGACCCCGACCGTGGGCACCCCAGTCGCAAAGCTCATGCCCCCGACGCTACCGGAAAGCGCCGGGCCGGGGCCGGGACTCACGCCCGCCGGCCGGCGGCTCAGCCCTCTAGGGCCTCCAGAGCCGCCAGTTCCGCCTCGCGCTCGGCCACCTGGGCCCGCAGTTGCTCGGCGATCTCCTCCAGGAGACGGTCCGGGTCGTCCGGGGCCAGCCGGAGCATCGAGCCGATGGCGCCCTCCTCGAGCTCCTTCGCGACCAGGGTGAGCAGTTCCTTGCGCCGGGCAAGCCATTCGAGCCGGGCGTAGAGCTCTTCGCCGGCGCTCGGGGCCTGCTCCTTCAGCTTCGGGCCCGCCGCCCATTCCGCGGTGAGCTCCCGCAGCTCGGCCTCGCTGCCGCGGGCGTAGGCGGCGTTGACGCGGGTGATGAACTCCTCGCGACGGTGGCGTTCCGCCTCCTCCTGCGCCAGGTCCGGGTGGGCCTTGCGGGCGAGGTCGCGGTAGAGCTTGCGCGCCTCCTCGCTGGGCCGCACCCGCTCCGGGGGCCGGACCGGCTGGTCGGTGAGCATGGCCGCGGCCTCGGGGAAGAGACCGTTGCCGTCCATCCAGCCGCCCAGCAGTTCCTCCACACCGGGGATCGGCTGCAGCCGGGAGCGCGCGTCGTCGGCCAGCCGGCGGTCCTCGGGGTCACCGCTGCGGGTGGCTTTGGCCTCCAGGATGCGGGTGTCCAGCTCCTCGAGGCGGGCGTACACGGGGCCGAGCCGCTGCTCGTGCAGCCGGGAGAAGTTCTCGACCTCGATACGGAAGGTGTCCACCGCGATCTCGAACTCGATCAGCGCCCGCTCCGCGGCCCGCACGGCCTGCTCCAGCCGTGCCTCGGGCCGCTGCGCACCACCGTCGGCCGCCACCTGCTCCGCACCGGCGCCGCCGCTGCCCTGCTCACCTTCCGAGGTCGTCACCCGGACAGCGTAGGCCACGACCGCCACCCCCGGATCCCACCACCCTGTCTCCCGACAGCCGACCGTCCCCTCCGCCCCGGCCGACCGGATTCATGGCCCACCGGCTCCCCCACACCCCGACCCGACCGGCCCCGACGTCGTACCCCAGCACCGGACGGCCGCCGTCACCACCCCCGGCCGCCATGCCCACCGGCGTGTCCAGCCGCCGCCCGAGCGCCCGCAGGAAACCGCAGAACACATCGTCGCTCCGGCCCCTGGGAGCTCCCGCAGACCCACGTCGAAGTCGACCGCGTCCACCGGCCGGAAGCGGAGGACCGCCGGCACGTCGGCAGCCGGCCGCTCGCGCAGGACCGGGCGCTTCGCGTCGGCCGGACGGGACAGCACGGCCTCCGCCCGCGGAATCGGCGGCACCGTCCCGCCCGGGAAGTACCCGTACTCCCCGCCGCGCGCGACGGCGAGATCGGGAACCGCCTGCCAGTCATGCGCCGAGGCGTCAGGAACACCCAGGTCCGGCAGCGCCCCATCGGTCCGGGTCGAAGAAGCACCTGACGTCGTCCCACGGCAGATCAGCCACCGGGAAGGGAAGCCGCCGAAGACGGTGAAGCAGTGCTCAGACCCCCGTCTCGGCCGCGATCCGGCCCGACCGGACCGCGGCCACCAGGTCCGCGTGGTCCGCCTCCGTGCGGTCGGCGTAGCGGAAGGCGAACTCGCCCATCGCCTCGTCGAGTTCGTCGTTCTTTCCGCAGTAACCGGAGATCAGGCGGGGGTCGGCGCTGTGGGAGTGGGCGCGGGCCAGGAGGGCGCCGGTCATCCGGGCGTAGTCGTCGACCTCGTCGGCGGACAGGGCCGTCGGGTCGACGCTGCCCTTGCGGTTGCGGAACTGCCGTACCTGGAAGGGCCGCCCGTCGACGGTCGTCCAGCCCAGCAGGTTGTCGCTGACCACCTGCATCCGCTTCTGGCCCAGGACCACGCGCCGGCCCTCGTGGTCGGCGTCGGGGACGTCGAAGCCGGCTGTCAGCAGGTGCGGTACCAGCGCCGAGGCGCGGGCCTCCTTCACCTGGAGGACGAGGGGCTCGCCCCGGTGGTCGAGGAGCAGCACGACGTACGAGCGGGTGCCCACGCTGCCCGTGCCGACGACGCGGAACGCCACGTCCTGCACCGCGTGCCGGGCCAGCAGCGGAAGCCGGTCGGGCTGGAGGGTGCCGACGTACTGCTCCAGGGAGGTGGCCACCGCGAGGGCCTCGGCGTCGGGTACACGGCGCAGCACCGGCGGGGCGTCGACGAAGCGGCGCCCGCCGTCCTCCACGGCCACGGTGGACTTGGCCGCGAAACGGCCGCTGGTGTTGGCACGGGCCTTCGTGTAGACCCGCTCCAGCGTGCCGAGCAGATCGTGCGCGTCGGTGTGGGAGACCAGTTCCTCGTCGGCGATGGCGTTCCACGCGTCCAGCACCGGCATCTTCGCCAGCAGCCGCATCGTGCGACGGTAGGCGCCCACCGTGTCACGGGCTGCCTTGCGGCAGGTGTCCTCGTCCGCGCCGACCTGCCGTCCCGCGAGCACCAGCGAGGTGGCGAGCCGCTTGAGGTCCCACTCCCAGGGGCCCCATACCGTCTCGTCGAAGTCGTTCAGATCGATGACCAGCCCGCCGCGCGCGTCGCCGTACAGGCCGAAGTTCGCCGCGTGCGCGTCGCCGCAGAGCTGCGCGCGGATCCGCGTCATCGGGGTGCGGGCCAGGTCGTGGCCCATCAGGCCCGCCGATCCGCGCAGGAAGGCGAACGGTGTCGCCGCCATCCGGCCCACCCGCATCGGCGTCAGCTCGGGCAGCCGGCCACGGCTGGACTCCTCGACCGCGCTGACCGCGTCCGGGCGCGAGGGATCCAGGTCGAGAGCGGAATGCACACTGCGCGGCACCAGCCGGCGCAGGGTTCTGCCGTCCTCCTTGGCCGAGCCCTCGGGCGGCCACGCCGCGAAACCCGGTACACGCGGCAGCCGCCGCACCTCACCCGCAGCAGGCTCCGGCTCCGCCCGCCCCGCCGTCCTGCCCGCCCCGGCCCCGCCGGCATCCACTCCGGTCACCACAACCGCCTCCCCCGTACGCCCACACGTACGCCCGTACCGACACGTCGGCCGGCCGCACGCGAACGACGATCCGGCCGTCGGCCCGCCTCGAAGCCGACACGGGCACCGGCGCAGGCCATGACATCAACCGTGCCGACCGTACAACCCGGTGGCCGAAACGCGTCAGGTCCTGTGGACAACTCCGGGACTGTGGACAACACCGTCACCCACCCGTACCCCCTGCCACCGGCCGGGACACGGCGTCTGCCTGTCCCCGTCCGCTATCCCGCTCCCGCCTCGGCCGCACTCTCCGTGGCCGGTTCCAGCCGCCACTCCGCGAGGGCCCGCCGGCCGCGGTCCGCCGAGATGTCCAGCCGGGCCAGCACCGCCGGCACCGCGACGCCCGGCAGCATGTGCTGGAAGAGCACCACGACCCGGTGCTCCAGATCCTGCCGCTGACAGCGCAGCTGTGAGAGGAGCTGCACTCCCGAGTAGCTCGCGACCAGCAGTTCCGCCGTCTCCGTCACCTCGACGTGCGGCAGCAGCTCGCCCCCCGCCTTCGCCTCGGCCAGGGTCCGGGTGATCTGGTCGATCCACATCCGGAAGGCCGGAGTCCGGTCCAGTCCCAACGCCCCCTGGTCCAGGGCCAGTCCGACACTGGCGCGCACCAGCGGATCCGTACACAGCCGCAGGGCCAGCACCAGACCGGAGTCGACGAGCTCCTGGAGCTTGCTGGACTGGGGCGGCAGAGCGACCGCGAGTTGCTCCTCGAAGATGCCGAGCGCCAGCTCCTCCTTGGATCCGAAGTGGAAGTACAGCGCGCCCTTGGTCACCCCGGCCCGGTCCAGGATCTCGCCGATGGTCGCCGAGGTGTAACCGCGTTCGTCGAAGACGGCCGCCGCCGCGTCCAGAATGGTCCGCCGGGTGCGGATCGCGCGCTCCTGTCGCGCCATCGGGCGCCTCCTGCATCTCTGTGGATCTGTGGTGAGCTCGTGGACCGCCGTGAAGCAGCCGGGCCGGAGCAACGCGGTCGCCCTGCCGCCGTGCCGCGATACGTTCGAACGCGTGGGCGGACTGCGGGTTCGTCCCCAACGATGTGGATCACCCTTGAAAAAAACCAACTCGTCCGTATCTTAGTGCGAGGTCGACCGGAGTCAGGCCTTCTATCCGGAGGGTTCCTCATGCCGCAGTCAGGTACCACCAGCACACCCACGGAGGATCGGACCGGACAGCGGAGCACGCCCGCGACCACCGCCGGGCAGGCCGCCGGTGACAGTGCCGAAACCGACGCCGTCACCCGGGTCACCGGGGAACTCGCCCACCGCACCCGCGCGGCGGACGTCTTCCCGACGCAATGGGTCCGCCTGTCCGAGCGCGACTTCCGCGTCACCGCGCACTGGCCCGCCGAGCACTCCTTCTTCGGCCCCGTGGACGGCCTCCACCAGGACCCGATGATCGTCGCCGAGACACTGCGCCAGGCGACGATGGCCATCGCCCACGCCGAATTCGGCGCTCCCCTCGACACCCACTTCGTCATGTGGGACCTGGGCGTCTCCACCGCCCCCTCCGGACTGCTGCTCGCAGACGCCGCGGAACCGGTCACCGTCGACGTCGCCTGCTCCGAGGTACGCCGCCGGGGCCGCGGTCTGAGCAGCATGCGCACGGTCATGGAGTTCCACCGCTCGGGACGGCTCGTCGCCCGGGGCACCGGGAGCATGGGCTGCACCTCGCCGGCCGCGTACCGCCGACTGCGAGCCGGGCGGCCGGCCGGCCGGCACGACGTGATACCTCCCTTACCTCCCGTCCCTCACACACTGGTCGGCCGCCACCGCGCGGAGGACGTCGTCCTCGCCCGCTCGGACCGCCCCGGCACCTGGCTCCTGCGCGTCGACACCGGCCACCCCGTGCTCTTCGCCCGGCCCAACGACCACGTCCCCGGCATGGTGCTGTTCGAGGCGGCCCGCCAGGCGGCGACAGCGGCAACCGGCGGACGCGTCTTCCTGCCGTCCGATCTGGCCTCCTCCTTCAGCCGCTACACCGAACTGGACAGTCCCTGCCTCCTCGAAACCGAGGTCTACGACACGGGCGCCGGGAACGACGTGACCGTACGGGTCTGCGGCCTGCAGAACGGCGAACCCGTCTTCACCGTCACCCTCGCCCGCGCACCCCGTCGACGGAGCCCGGGGCCACCCCCGAGCCCGGGCCAGGCCCCGGCCCCGGTACGGTCGCTGACGTGACGGTGAACCTCCTGATCACGGGCGGCACCGGCTTCATCGGCGGCCGGATCACCGCCGCAGCACGCCAACGCGCTGACACCCGGGTCCGGTTGCTCTCCCGCCGCACATCCGCCGGGAACGCACGTCCGCCCGAGGCTCCGCAAGCGGCGCACACCTCCCCGGGCGCACCACCGCCCGCCGGAACCGTCCCCGGCGACCTCGCCGACCCCGCCTCCCTGCAGGGCAGTTGCGCCGGCGTCGACGTCCTCGTCCACTGCGCCTCGCGCATCACCGGCGCCCCCGAATCCGTCGCGGCGGTCAACGACCGGGGCACGAAGGCCCTGGTGGAGGAGGCGGTACGCAGTGGGGTGCGCCGCATCGTGTACGTGAGCACCGCCGCCGTCCACGGCAGGGGTCCCTTCCGGGGCGTACGGCCCGGCGAGGCCCCCGTCGCCCCCGCCTCCGCCACCAGTCGCACGCGTGCCGCGGCCGAGCGGCACGTCCTCGACGCGGGCGGCCTGGTGCTGCGGCCCCACCTGGTGCACGGCGCCGGCGACCGCTGGATGGTTCCCGGCCTGGTGGGACTCCTACGGGAGTTGTCGGCCACCGTGGCGGGCTGCGGGGCGCTGCATTCGATGATCGACGTCGACACCCTGGGCCGCGCGGCCGTCGCCGCGGCGCTCTCCCCGTCCCACGGTCCCGGCGTCCACTACGTCAACCATCCGGACCCGGTCTCCACGTCGGAGTTGCTCACGGCCGTCCGCACGCACGTGGAGCAGCCCGCCGGGAAAGCCGCGGTCGACGTCACGACCGCCTACGCACGGGCCGCCGGCTCCCCGCGTGCCCTGCATCACCTCGGCATGCTCACCGTCGACCACTGGTTCAAGGACGACACCTTCTGGGCCACCCTGGACTGCTCCCCGGGCGAGCCGTTCCTCCGCACCTTCCCGCACGCCGCCCCCTGGTACCGGTCGTTCGTCACCGCCCCCTGACCGGCCACCACCACGGCCACCGCGCCCGCCCCGCTCCTGAGCCCGCGCCCAGGGGGAGAAACCGACCCGTCGGTTCGACTCTCGTGACACACGTTCGACACCGCCCCGCAGGCCACGGCACCACTCGGCCACAGCTTCGAACCCCGGTCGCCCCCGCACCTCTCATTTCGACTGCGGAACGCACCGACACCTGCACTTCCAGTCACCACGCACCCAAAAGGATCATGAGATGTTCCTCACACGATCCGGGCCCGCTCCCACCTCCACCCCCACCCGCCGCACCCGGCCCGGGCATGCGAAACGGGCGGCATCCGAGATGGATGCCGCCCGTCCGACGGTGTGCGCGAGGGGGGAGTTGAACCCCCACGCCCTTTCGGGCACTGGAACCTGAATCCAGCGCGTCTGCCTATTCCGCCACCCGCGCATTGGGTGTGCCATCAGGGCCTTCCCCGTTGGGTCCGGCGCCTTTCGACTCCTGAACATTAGCACGCTGGCCGGGGTGGATTCACATCCCTTTCCTCTCCCCGGAACTCACCCGCACTGAGCAGCGGCGCGGCCGGTGAGCTGCCCCTGAGCAGCCCTCGGGCCGCGCACCGGCCACCCCCGAAGCACCCCCTGACCGCCCCCGGGCAGCCACGCATGATCAAGGTCGCCGCCCCATCACTCCGCCCCCTGACGCCCGTACCGCTCCCGCCCGCCCCCGAGAACCGGTCAAGAACCGATCGAGAACCGCTTCACGTATCAACCTCGTACCGGTACCCCCCGTCTCCCCAGGTACCGGGCGGAGTCCCACAGTCAGGTGCGGGACACTGGTCCACGGCCCCTCTACGATCCATGGCGGGGGCTCGCACAGGCACGGCCGAAGGAGTACCGGAGGGGAGCCCGGAGGAACCCCGCCGGACGTCGACACCCGTCGGCCGGGCGGGCAGGGGGAACCAGCCGATCGACCAGGGCGTGGATACGATCAGTAAGCAGTACCGGTTATGCGGTGCACGCGACAGCGCACCGGGCAGTAGACGCAGTAGAAGCAGCAGTGGAAGACAGGGCAGTACGCAGGACGGCAACGACGGAGGAGGTGCCCCATGGGAGTCCTGAAGAAGTTCGAGCAGCGACTCGAAGGCCTGGTCAACGGCACCTTTGCCAAGGTGTTCAAGTCCGAGGTGCAGCCCGTGGAGATCGCGGGAGCTCTCCAGCGGGAGTGCGACAACAACGCGACCATCTGGAACCGCGACCGCACCGTCGTCCCCAACGACTTCATCGTCGAGCTGAGCACCCCCGACTTCGAGCGGCTCAGCCCGTACTCCGGGCAGCTCGGGGACGAACTCGCCGGCATGGTGCGCGACTACGCCAAGCAGCAGCGCTACACCTTCATGGGCCCCATCAAGGTGCACCTGGAGAAGGCGGACGACCTCGACACCGGCCTGTACCGGGTGCGCAGCCGTACGCTCGCCTCCTCCAGCAGCCAGGCGGGCCCCGGCCCCGGCGGACCCGGCACGGGCGGCCCGCCCGCCGGCGGCCCCGGCGGCTACGGCTACCCGCCCGCCGGTCCCTCGGGCGGCGCCCCGCCCATGCCGGCCGCGCCACCGCCCGGCGGCCGGCCCGGCGGCTACGGCTACCCGCAGCCCGCGGGCGGCCAGCGGCCCCCCGCCGCGCCCGCGTCCGCCGGACGCACCCGGCACTGGATCGAGATCAACGGCAACCGCCACCAGATCTCCAACGCAACGCTCGTACTGGGCCGCAGCACCGAAGCCGACGTGCGGATCGACGACCCCGGCGTGTCCCGCCGGCACTGCGAGATCCGGACCGGAACGCCCTCGACGATCCAGGACCTCGGATCCACCAACGGCATCGTGGTGGACGGACAGCACACCACCCGCGCTACGCTCCGCGACGGCTCGCGGATCGTCGTGGGCAGCACCACCATCATTTACCGGCAAGCCGAAGGGTGAAGCGGGGGCAATGTCAGAGCTGACCCTCACGGTCATGCGGCTGGGTTTCCTGGCCGTTCTGTGGCTGTTCGTGATCGTGGCCGTACAGGTCATCCGCAGTGACCTGTTCGGCACGCGGGTCACCCAGCGCGGAGCACGCCGGGAGGCCGCCCGGCCGCAACAGAGCGCCCGGCAGGCACCACCGCCGCAGCGCCAGCAGTCCGGGGGCGGCCGCCGCGGCCGCAACGCCCCCACCAAGCTGGTCGTGACCGAGGGCACCCTCACGGGCACCACCGTCGCGCTCCAGGGCCAGACCATCACGCTGGGCCGGGCACACGACAGCACGATCGTGCTGGACGACGACTACGCCTCCAGCCGCCATGCCCGGATCTACCCGGACCGCGACGGCCAGTGGATCGTCGAGGACCTGGGTTCCACGAACGGCACCTATCTGGACCGGTCCAGGCTGACGACCCCCACACCGATCGGACCGGGTTCACCGATCCGCATCGGCAAGACCGTCATCGAGCTGCGGAAGTAGTACGACAATGAGCGAGCGGAGCGAGCACGCAGTGGGGGCCCCCACCCCGGGCCCCGGCGCGCTCCCGACCGGAGGGTGGGCAGTGTGGCTCGACACGACCGGCTGTACCCGGAGCCGACGGGCGAGGTGCGCATGAGTCTGTCCCTGCGCTTCGCCGCCGGATCGCACAAGGGGATGATCCGCGAGGGCAACGAGGACTCCGGTTACGCCGGCCCCCGCCTGCTCGCCATCGCCGACGGCATGGGCGGCGCCGCGGCCGGCGAGGTCGCCTCCTCCGAGGCCATCTCCACCATCGTCTCGCTCGACGACGACGTACCCGGTTCCGACCTGCTCACCTCCCTCGGCTCGGCCGTACAGCGCGCCAACGACCAGCTGCGCATGATGGTCGAGGAGGACCCCCAGCTCGAGGGCATGGGCACCACCCTGACCGCGCTGCTGTGGACCGGCCAGCGCCTCGGCATGGTCCACGTCGGCGACTCCAGGGCCTACCTGCTGCGCGACGGCGTCCTCACCCAGATCACCCAGGACCACACCTGGGTGCAGCGGCTGGTGGACGAGGGACGGATCACCGAGGAGGAGGCGACCACCCACCCGCAGCGGTCCCTGCTCATGCGGGCCCTCGGCAGCGGCGAGCACGTCGAACCCGACCTGTCGATCCGTGAGGTCCGGGCGGGCGACCGGTACCTGATCTGCTCCGACGGCCTGTCCGGCGTGGTCTCCCACCAGACCATGGAGGAGGCCCTCGCCGGCTACCAGGGCCCCGAGGACACCGTCCAGAACCTGATCGAGCTGGCACTGCGCGGCGGCGGTCCGGACAACATCACCGTGATCATCGCCGACGTCCTCGACCTCGACACCGGCGACACCCTGGCCGGCCAGCTGTCCGACGCCCCGGTCGTGGTCGGCGCCGTCGCCGAGAACCAGACCCAGCCCAGCGACAGCAGCGCCATGCAGACCCCGGCCGGCCGCGCCGCCGGACTCGGCCGCAGACGCGGCCGGGGCGGCGGGGAGGGTGAAGGCGAGTTCGGCCCGCCCGGTAGCGGTGACGACGTCACCGGCTTCATCCAGACCGACGGCTTCGGCTACGACGAGGACACCTTCGTCAAGCCCCGCAAGAGCCGCCGCTGGCTCAAGCGCTCCTTCTTCGGCCTGCTCACCCTCGCCGTCATCGGCGGCGGCGTGTACAGCGGCTGGCGCTGGACGCAGACCCAGTACTACGTCGGCACCAACGGCGAGCACGTCGCGCTCTACCAGGGCATCAGCCAGGACCTGGCCTGGGTCTCGCTCTCGAAGGTCGAGAAGGACCACCCCGAGATCGAACTCAAGTACCTGCCGCCCTACCAGCGGAAGCTGGTCGAGGCGACCATCGCCGAGGGCGACCTGCACGGCGCCCGGACGAAGATCGACGAACTCGCGGTACAGGCCTCCGCGTGCAGGAAGGAAGCCGAGCGCCGCGCCGCCGACAGCAAGAACAGCGCGAAGACCGGCGAGGGCGAGGCCGGAGGCACCACGGGAACCACACCCGCCTCCTTCACGTCCAAGGCCTCGCCGACGCCGACCCCCTCGGGCTCGACCGAGGCACCGCAGCAGTCCACGCCCCCGTCCGCACCTACTCCCAGCCCCGGCCCCAGCCTCTCGGAGGAGGAGCGGAAGGTCGTCTCGCTGTGCGGTAAGCAGTAGGCAAGCCGTGAGAGGCCCTGTCACACGATGAGCAGTACTACCAACCCATCGGCGCAGCACACGTCCACGATCGGTGCGATCGGGGCGCCGAGCCGGCGCAACACCGAGCTCGCACTACTCGTCTTCGCCGTCGTCATCCCGGTCTTCGCCTACGCCAACGTCGGGCTGGCCCTCAACGACGAGATCCCGGCCGGCCTGCTGAGCTACGGCCTGGGCCTCGGCCTGATGGCCGGCATCGGCCACCTCGTCGTACGGAAGTTCGCACCGTACGCGGACCCGCTGATGCTGCCGCTGGCCACCCTGCTCAACGGGCTCGGGCTCGTCGCCATCTGGCGGCTCGACCAGTCCGAACTGCTGCAGGGAATCAAGCAGGCGGGCACCGCCGCGCCCCGGCAACTGCTCTACACCGCCATGGGCATCGGCCTGTTCGTCGCCGTACTGGTCTTCCTCAAGGACCACCGCGTCCTGCAGCGCTACACCTACATCTCGATGCTCGGTGCGCTGGTCCTCCTGCTGCTGCCGCTGGTGCCCGGCCTCGGCCAGAACATCTACGGCGCCAAGATCTGGATCAAGGTCGGCAGCTTCTCCATCCAGCCCGGTGAGTTCGCCAAGATCGTCCTGGCGATCTTCTTCGCCGGCTACCTCATGGTGAAGCGCGACGCACTCGCCCTGGCCAGCCGCCGCTTCATGGGTCTCTACCTCCCCCGCGGACGCGACCTCGGCCCCATCCTGGTCGTCTGGGCGATCTCGATCCTCATCCTCGTCTTCGAGACCGACCTCGGCACCTCGCTGCTGTTCTTCGGCATGTTCGTGATCATGCTGTACGTCGCCACCGAACGCACCAGCTGGATCGTCTTCGGTCTGCTGATGTCCGCCGTCGGCGCCGTCGGCGTCGCCAGCTTCGAACCCCACATCCAGCAGCGCGTCGACGCCTGGCTCGACCCGATGAAGGAATACACCCTCAGCCGGGAAGGCATCGTCGGCCACTCCGAACAGGCCATGCAGGCACTGTGGGCCTTCGGCTCCGGCGGCACCCTCGGCACCGGCTGGGGCCAGGGCCACTCCGACCTCATCCGGTTCGCCGCCAACTCCGACTTCATTCTCGCCACCTTCGGCGAGGAACTCGGCCTGGCCGGCGTCATGGCCCTGCTCCTGCTCTACGCGCTGATCGTGGAACGCGGCGTGCGCACCGCCCTCGCCGCCCGCGACCCCTTCGGCAAGCTGCTCGCCATCGGCCTGTCCGGCGCCTTCGCGCTCCAGGTCTTCGTCGTCGCCGGCGGCGTCATGGGCCTGATCCCGCTGACCGGTATGACGATGCCGTTCCTGGCGTACGGCGGTTCGTCCGTCATCGCCAACTGGGCACTGATCGGCATCCTGCTGAGAATCAGCGACACGGCCAGACGCCCCGCCCCCGCCCCCGCCGCCAACCCCGACGCCGAGATGACCCAGGTGGTCCGCCCGTGAACAAGCCCCTGCGCCGAATCGCGATCTTCTGCGGCCTCCTCATCCTCACGCTCCTCATCCGCGACAACTGGCTCCAGTACGTCCAGGCCGACGAGCTGAGGACCGACGAGCACAACCGCCGGGTCGCCATCGAGCGGTACGCCTCACCGCGCGGCGACATCATCGTCGGCGGCGAACCCATCACCGGACACGCCACCACCAAGGGCGACTTCAAGTACAAGCGCACCTACAAGGACGGCGCCATGTGGGCGCCGGTCACCGGCTTCGTCTCCCAGGCCTTCGGCGCCAACCAGCTGGAGTCCATCGAGGACGGCATCCTCACCGGCAACGACGACCGCCTGTTCTTCCGCAACACGCTCGACATGCTGACGGGCAAGAACAAGGAGGGCGGCAACGTCGTCACCACCCTCAACGCGGACGCGCAGAAAGCCGCCTACGAGGGACTGAAGAAGCAGGGCGGCAAGGGCTCCGTCGTCGCCATCGAACCTTCCACCGGCAAGATCCTCTCCCTCGCCTCCTTCCCGTCCTACGACCCGTCCACGATCGCCGGCGACGACGCCGCGGACGCCGAGGCGTGGCAGAAGCTGCAGAAGAAGGACAACGAGGACGACCCGATGCTGAACCGGGCCCTGCGTGAGGTCTACCCGCCCGGTTCCACCTTCAAGGTCCTCACCGCGGCCGCCGCCCTGGAGGAGGGCCTGTACGAGAGCGCGGACGACAAGACCGACACGCCGCTGCCGTGGGTCATGCCGGAGACCACCACCGAGCTGAAGAACGACGGCGACCTCCCCTGCAAGGACGCCACCCTCCGCGAAGCGCTCCGCGTCTCCTGCAACACCGTCTTCGGCAAGATCGGCGCCGACCTCGGCAACGACACGATGCTCGAGTACGCCAAGAAGTTCGGCTTCACCGAGGAACAGTTCGTCCCGGTCCGCTCCAGCGCCTCGATCTTCTCCGACGACATGGAGCCCTCGCAGACCGCGCTCTCCTCCATCGGCCAGTTCAACACCGCCGCCACCCCGCTGCAGATGGCCATGGTCACCGCCGCCATCGCCAACAACGGCACCCTGATGCAGCCCTACATGGTCGACGAACTCCAGGCCCCGAGCCTCGACACCATCGAGAAGACGGAGCCGGAGGAGCTGAGCAAGCCGATGTCGGCGGAGAACGCCCAGATCCTCCAGTCGATGATGGAGACCGTCGTCTCCGAGGGCACCGGCTCCAACGCGCAGATCGACGGCGTCACCGTCGGCGGCAAGACGGGTACCGCCCAGCACGGTGTGGACAACAGCGAGAACCCCTACGCGTGGTTCATCTCCTACGCCAAGGGCGAGGACGGCAGCTCACCGGTGGCCGTCGCCGTGATCATCGAGGACGACAACGCCGTACGGGGCGACATCTCCGGTGGTGGCCTCGCGGCCCCGATCGCGAAGAGCGTGATGGAGGCGGTCGTCAAGGGCAAGCAGTGACCCCGATCACGTCCGCCGCCCATAGGCGCACGTAGCGGTACCGGTCCTGTATCGGCTGCGGTACTTGGCCAGGTCACACAAAGCGAGCCGGGTACGGTAGGCCCGGACGGCAGCCTCCGGCCGCACGAACGTGCCGGCCGGGACCGACGGAGAGGGCTGGTAGGTAGCTATGGAAGAGCCGCGTCGCCTCGGCGGCCGGTACGAACTGGGCCAGGTGCTCGGCCGCGGAGGCATGGCAGAGGTCTACCTCGCCCATGACACCCGTCTCGGCCGCACCGTTGCAGTGAAGACGCTCCGCGCCGACCTCGCGCGCGACCCGTCCTTCCAGGCCCGGTTCCGCCGGGAGGCCCAGTCGGCCGCCTCGCTCAACCATCCCGCGATCGTCGCGGTCTACGACACGGGTGAGGACTACATCGACGGGGTCTCCATCCCGTACATCGTCATGGAGTACGTCGACGGCTCCACGCTCCGTGAGCTCCTGCACAGCGGCCGCAAGCTGCTGCCGGAGCGGACGCTGGAGATGACCATCGGCATCCTCCAGGCCCTGGAGTACTCGCACCGGGCCGGCATCGTCCACCGCGACATCAAGCCCGCGAACGTCATGCTGACGCGCAACGGCCAGGTCAAGGTCATGGACTTCGGCATCGCCCGCGCCATGGGCGACTCCGGCATGACGATGACACAGACCTCGGCGGTCATCGGCACCGCGCAGTACCTCTCGCCGGAGCAGGCCAAGGGCGAACAGGTCGACGCCCGCTCCGACCTGTACTCCACCGGCTGTCTGCTGTACGAACTCCTCACCGTCCGACCGCCGTTCGTCGGCGACTCCCCGGTCGCGGTCGCCTACCAGCACGTCCGGGAGGAACCGCAGGCACCGAGCGTCTTCGACCCCGAGGTCACGCCCGAGATAGACGCGATCACGCTGAAGGCGCTCGTCAAGGACCCCGACTACCGCTACCAGTCGGCCGACGAGATGCGCGCCGACATCGAGGCCTACCTCGACGGCCAGCCCGTCGCCGCCGCCGCCACGATGGGCGCGGCCGGCTACGGCGGCTACCCCGACGACCAGGCGACGACGGCCCTGCGCTCGGACTCCGGCGCCGCCACGTCGATGCTGCCCCCCATGAACCCGGACGACGGCGGCTACGGCTACGACGACCGCCCCGGCCGGCGCCGCCAGCAGAAGAAGAACAACAACAACACCTCGACGATCCTGCTGGTCGCGGCGGGCGCCCTGGTCCTGATCGGCGCCATCCTCATCGGCCGCTGGGCCTTCTCCGGCAACGGAGGCGTGGGCAACGACAACGTCGCGGTCCCGAACTTCGTCGGCACGACCAAGGCAGCCGCGGAGAAAAAGGCCACCAACACGGACCTGGTCCTGGCGTTCACCTCGAAGCCCTGCGAGGACCAGGCCAAGGGCAACATCTGCGAGCAGGACATCGATCCGGGCACCGACGTCAAGAAGGAGTCCACCGTCAACCTCGTGGTGTCCACCGGGGCGCCCAAGGTGGCGGTGCCGAGCGTCGTCGGCGACAACGTCGACGACGCCACGGCCGAGCTGGAGGGCGACAAGTACGCCTTCGTCGTCGAGACGAAGGAGAAGGAGTCCACGGAGACAGCCGGCACCGTCCTCGAGCAGGACCCGGCTCTCGGCGAGGAGGTCGAGAAGGGCACCACCGTCACCCTCACCGTCGCCAAGGCGGTGGCCAGGTCGACGGTCCCGGACGTCTTCAACAAGACGTGCGACGAGGCCAAGGCGCAGATGACCGCCAACGACCTGGTCGGCAACTGCACCGAGCAGGAGGTCGACGACGCGAACCAGGTCGGCAAGGTCATCTCGACCACGCCGGGTCCCAACCAGCAGGTCGACAAGAACTCCCAGGTGCAGATCGTCGTCGGCAAGGCCAAGGCGAACGAGAAGGTCGCCGTCCCGAACGTCAACGGCCAGACGCTGAAGGACGCCCAGAAGATGCTCCAGGAGGCCGGGCTGGCGGTCGGCGAGATCAAGGGTTCGCAGGACCCCAACTCCCGCGTCATCGGGGCCGACCCGGGCCAGGGCAACCAGGTCGACAAGGGCACGGCGGTCAGCCTCTTCACCCTGGACCAGGGCGGCAACAACGGGGGCGACGGCGGCGGCGGCTTCTTCGGCGGCCTCACCGGCGGCAACGAGGACGACTGACCCACCTCCGGCACCCAGGACACGACGGAGCCCCGGCGCCCTCTTCGGAGGAAGCCGGGGCTTCTTCATGGACCCGGCCCGAACGCGCGCCCTCATTTCGCTCGGGCCTTCGTCTGCCGCCGCTGGTCGAACGAACGGGTGGGGCGGGGCATCCGGGTTCTGCTCCGGCCGACGCTCGGGGCGATGCCCCGGCAGGTGTTCGCACAGCATGTCGCCGACCTGCTGCGGCGCGACGGCTGCACCGGCGTCGTCGTACGGCAGGCCCGCAGCGAGAGGAACACCGGCATCACCGGCCGCACTGCGGCCGGGCGGACCGTGAACCGGCGGACCGCGGCCGTCCCGTGCAGGAACCGGTCCGACCGCTGGACGGTGCCCGGTGCCGACCCGCAGAAGTTCGCCGGCGCGGCGCGGGCCGTCAACCGCGTGGACCTCGCGCTCTCCGTCGCCACCTGCGACTTCAGCCACGAATCGCAGGCGATCGCCGCCCTGACCGGAGGCGTCACGGTCAATCGGGGAGAAGTCGGGGCCTGGACCGCCGGGGTGCGTCTCAAGGCGCTGCGACAGGGGATGGTCCGCGAAGGCCCGAAGCCGCAAGAGAAAGGTGCGGCTTCGGGCCTTCGCCCTGTGGGGCGACAGAGACACTCGAAGTAACGCTCTCGCCTCAGCGTCGCCTCAGCGCAGTTCCTCCGGCGGCGTCCGGTCCTCGTCCACCTTCTCCGTGCGGACCAGTTCGCCCCAGACGACGTAGCGGTACCTGCTGGTGTACACCGGTGTGCAGGTCGTCAGGGTGATGTAGTGGCCGGCCTTCTTGCGGCCGGACTCCTCGGGCACCTCGGAGAGGACGTCCACGTTGTACTTCGAGGTCTCGGGAAGGATCGCGTAGGTCTTGTAGACGTACCAGGTGTCCTTCGTCTCGAAGACGATCGGGTCGCCGTCCTTGATCTTGTGGATGTCGTGGAACGTGGCCCCGTGGCCGTCCCGGTGCGCGGCCAGCGAGAAGTTGCCCTTCTTGCCGGACGTCGGCAGGGTCGCCTTCACGGGGTCGGTGTAGTAGCCGGCGACGCCGTCGTTGAGCACCTTCATCGTGGTGCCCTTCTCGATCAGGATGTCGTCGCCGCCCATCGCGGGCACGTGCAGGAAGCCGATGCCGTTCTTGCTGTCGTAGGAGGCGGGCCCGCCACCGGCGCCGTCGCCGCCGGGCCCCCGGGCCCAGTTGTCGCGCACCTTGTCGGCCTGCTTGCCCGCCTCGCGGTCGGCGAGCACGTTCGTCCACCACAGCGAGTAGACGACGAACAGACCGAGCACCAGACCCGCGGTGATGAGGAGTTCCCCGAGGGCGCTGACCAGTATCGCGCCCGGTCCCATACGGCGGCGGGCCGGGGACGGCGGTGACGCGGGCCTGGCGCTGTGCTCTTCGGTGTCGTCGGCGGTCGCTGCCACGTTTCCTCTGCCCTTAACTGACGAGCGCATCCGGCTTGCCCTTGCTGCGCGGCCGTTCCTCGTCCATCTTGCCCCAGACGATCATGCGGTACTTGCTGGTGAACTCCGGCGTGCAGGTGGTCAGCGTGATGTAGCGGCCCGGCTCGGTGAAGCCCGACTCCTTCGGCACCGGTTCGAGGACGCTCACGTTGCTCGGCGGCGTCACCGGCAGGATCGACGCCATCTTGTAGACGAAGTACGTGTCCTGCGTCTCCACGACGATCGGGTCGCCCGGCTCCAGCCGGTTGATGTACCGGAACGGTTCCCCGTGCGTGTTGCGGTGCCCCGCGACCCCGAAGTTGCCCTCCTTGTCGTCGGGCATCGCCGTCTTCAGGACGCCCTCCGCGTAGTGGCCCACCATGCCCCGGTCGAGCACCTTCTTGCTGTCGATGCCCTCGGCGATCGGCACCACCACGTCCAGCCGCGGGATGTGCAGCAACGCGAAACCCTGCCCCGGCTCGAACGCGCCCGGCTTGCGCTCACCGTTGGCCCAGTCGCTCTGGAGGTCACTGGCCTCCTGGCCGGCCTGTGCCTGTGCGCGCACGTTCGTCCACCACAACTGGTAGGTGACGAACAGCAGCATCAGCACACCGCAGGTGATGAACACCTCGCCGATCCCCCGACTCGCGATGACGGCGGGACTGGCCTTCCGCTCCCGGGCCCGCCGCCGCGCCTCCACCCGCGAGAGCGGCACCTGGGGCCCGCTGCGGCCCTGCGGGGCATCGCGGGCCTCGGCAGGAGTGTTCGTCCCACCACGGCGGCCTTGACGCCTCCTGGCGGCCTTCCTGCGCTCCGCCCGGCCCCCGGCACCCGCCGGGGACTCCCTGTGCTGCGGCGGCGGATCAGGGATCCGCAGCGCCATCGTCTCCTCGTCCACGGGCGGCAGGTACGCACCCTCGTCGACGGGCGGCAGATACGCGGTGCTGTCCTCGGACCCGGCCGCACCACCGCCGACCGAACCCGGACCGGCCGAACCCGCGCCGCCGTAGGAGTAGGCGCCCTGCTGGGTGGTGTCGTACCAGTCGCCGCCCCCGAGCGTGCCGGGTGCCCCGTACGGCTGCTGTTGCCCGTACGAGGTCCCCTGCCCGCCGCCGGTGCCGTACGCGGAGCCCTCCGTGAAGGACTCCCCGTTCCCGGCACCGGACTCGCGCTCGGGGCGCAGCGCGGTCACGCCGACGACCTGCCCACCACCGGGGCGAGCCCCGCCGATCTCGCCACCGCTCCTTCGTCCCCGCACTCCACCAGCCAGTTGGCCAGCATCCGGTGCCCGTGTTCGGTGAGCACCGACTCGGGGTGGAACTGCACCCCCTCGACACGCAGTGCACGGTGGCGCAGACCCATCACGATGCCGTCCGGCGTCCGGGCCGTCACTTCCAGCTCCTCCGGCACGGTGTCCGGCTCGGCGGCCAACGAGTGGTAGCGCGTCGCCGTGAACGGGGACGGAAGACCCGCGAACACGCCCTTGCCCCCGTGCTCGACCCGCGAGGTCTTCCCATGCAGCAACTCGGGCGCACGGTCCACGACACCGCCGTAGGCCACCTGCATGGACTGCATGCCGAGGCAGACACCGAAAACGGGCACCCCGGTCGACGCGCAGTGCCGCACCATGTCCACGCAGACCCCCGCCTGCTCGGGAGTGCCGGGCCCCGGGGACAGCAGCACACCGTCGAAACCGTCCTGCGCATGCGCCGTCGACACCTCGTCGTTGCGCAGCACCTCACACTCGGCACCCAGTTGGTACAGGTACTGGACCAGGTTGAAGACGAAGCTGTCGTAGTTGTCGACCACGAGAATGCGCGCGCTCACTGGTTGTCCACCGTCACATCGTTGAAGGGCAGCAGCGGCTCGGCCCAGGGGAAGACGTACTGGAAGAGGACATAGACCACAGCGATGATCAGCACGAGTGAGATGAGTGCCCGCACCCATCCGTTCCCCGGCAGATGCCGCCAGATCCAGCTGTACATGCCGTCCCTTCCGTCGCACCACGGCACCAGACCCACGCCGTACGTCACCAGACTAACGGCGCAACGCCTCCGGTTTCCCGGCCTCCGCAGGCTGCGTGGAGTCCGGATACGCCCGGACGATCAGCCGGTGACCACGCCCCGTTCCGGTGCGCGCGTCGTCGGCGTCAGACCGCGGCCAGGACGCGTGTACCCGGAAGTACGTGGCACAGGGCCGATCACCTCGATGTCCGTCGGCACCGTTTCGCACGGCCCCCGGTCGACCCGGTACGTGAACCAGGTCGTCCCCTCGGTCAGCACCACCGCCGTCACCCCGCCCGAACCGGGAAAGCCCTTGAACGGGTCGCCATGGGTGCGTCGGTGGCCGACGACGGCGAAGTCGCCCTCCCGGCCCAGCCGCGCGGTGTTCACGTGGTGCCCGAGCCCTTTCCTCAGGGGCCCGGTCTCCATGCCTTCGAGCACGGGCTTGTTCCACGTGAAACCACGACGCGGGGGCACATGATCGCGCAAGGCTTTCCCGCGACGTACGGCTTCGGCCCCGGATCCGGAGGGCCCGCAGGTGCAGCGCCGACACCGGGACCCCCGGCGGGTACGGACAAGGACGTGGCGGCCGGCGCGGCAAGGGCGACAGCAGGGTGCTCCCGCTCGCCCGCCGGTCCTCGAGGAGAGCGATCCGGCCGGCCACGACCTGGTCGGCCCCGGCCCAGAACCCGCCCCGCGGGCTCTACTCCACGGGCTTCGCGTAGTGCAGGTCCACTGTGCCCGAGTATCCGGGCAGAGTCACCGGCCCGTCGTCCTCGACCTTCCAGCCGAGCCCGTAGACGTTGACGTACACCATGTAGTTCTGGATCGACGGAGAGGCCGCGAGCGCGTTCTTCAGCTTCTCCGGGTCACCGACCGCCGTGATCTTGTACGGCGGCGAGTAGACACGGCCCTGGAGGATCAGGGTGTTGCCCACACAGCGCACCGCGCTGGTGGAGATCAGCCGCTGGTCCATGACCTTGATGCCCTCGGCACCGCCCTGCCACATCGCGTTCACCACGGCCTGGAGGTCCTGCTGGTGGATGACCAGGTAGTCGGGCTCCGGCTCGGGGTACCCGGGAAGCCTGGCGGTGGCGTCCGGCGGAGCGTCGTCGAGCGTGACCGTGACGGCCTCGCCCTCGAGTTCCTGCGTCCCCGCGCGGCGCTCCAGGCCGGCGAGTTCGTCGTCCTCCGCCGCGCTCCTTCCCGCGTCGCGCTCGGCGAGGGACTCGACGTCCCCGCGCAGAACCCCGTTGGACTCCTCCAGCTCACCGTTCTTGTGGCTGCGCTCGTGAATGAGGTCGGACAGCTTCAGCAGCGAATCGTCCGTGCGGATGTTGGTCCCCTTCGCCGTGTTGAAGCTGGTGAAGAAGAGCAGACCCGCGAGGGCGAAGACACCCGCGGTGAGGATCCGGACAGGCCGGAAGCGCCGTCGGAGGGCAGGGCTGGATTCCCTCCCGGGGAAGTCGGCAGAATTGCTCAACGTACCCTTATCTCCTTCGGCGCCGCGGAAGCACTACGCTAACGGACGCCCGGGGGAGCGCTCGGAGTCCCCTTCCAACCGCCCCGAGCCCGACCAAGTTCCCTGCGCGGCCACGCAGCGCATCGACAGGAGAGACCCTCGTGCCGAAGTCACGTATCCGCAAGAAGGCCGACTACACGCCGCCGGCGGCGGCGAAGCAGACAACCGCTCTCAAGTTGACCAGCCGTGCCTGGGTCGCGCCGGTGATGCTGACCCTGTTCCTGATCGGCCTGGCCTGGATCGTCGTTTTCTACGTCACCGACGGCAAGCTGCCCATCGATGCCCTGGGCAACTGGAACATCGTGGTGGGCTTCGGCTTCATCGCCGCCGGATTCGGCGTCTCCACGCAGTGGAAGTAACGCCCGGCAGCGCTCGTCGCCCACGGGACCAGCAGGCCCTGCTCCGAGCTGCCCGACAGCTCGGAGCAGGGCCGTCGCCAGCTCCGGGCAGGGCTGTCCACCGGGTTATCCACAGGCGTTTCCACAGCGTGGGGAAAAGAAACCCCGATCTGTGGATAACCCCTCGAACGTTGACGCCGGTACGACAGAAGCACCGGTAACCGAATGCTCGTTCGCGCGCCTCTGACCTGGGGAAACAAAGGTCAGTGACATCGGGCACAGATGTTCCCACACGGTGTGCACAAGATCCGCCACATGCTGTGGACAACCCTCACTCAGGCGAGCTGGGCCGTCCTCACCAGAGTCACCAGCGCGACCGCGGCGAGAACCAGTGCACAGGTCCCGTACTGGATCAGCGCCCGCCGCTCGCGCGGAGCATGGACCATGGCGTACCCGATCACGACACCGGCGACGAGCCCTCCGATATGAGCCTGCCAGGCGATGTTGCTCCAGCCGAAGGTGAAGATCAAGTTGATCACCAGCAGTGCGATGATCGGCCGCATGTCGTAGTTGAGCCGGCGCACCAGGACCGCGGTTGCGCCGAACAGCCCGAAGATGGCGCCGGAGGCACCGAGCGAGGCCGTGGACCCCGAGGCCAGCAGGTAGGTCAGCGCACTGCCCGCCAGACCCGAGATCAGGTAGAGCACGAGATAGCGGGCTCGGCCCAGGGCCTGCTCGAGCGGGCCGCCGAGCCACCACAGACTGAGCATGTTGAAGGCGATGTGCCAGATCGCCTCGTGGGTGAACATCGAGGTGACCAGGCGGTACCACTCGCCCTCGGCGACGCCCTCGGCGGGAGGGAACGGCGTCGGGGGCCAGACCCCGATCAGCACGAGATGGCCGAGCAGCGACGACCAGACGTGCACCGCGACGAACACCGCGGCATTGATCCCGAGAAGGATCTTGGTGACCAGCCGGGGGTCCGCGGCGATGGCGCCTCCGGCGATCGTGCGGGGCATGGAGGCCGTGGGCGCGTGGCCGGTCCCCGAGCCGCCGCGGACACATTCGGGGCACTGGAACCCGACCGAGGCGCTGATCATGCACTCGGGGCAGATCGGGCGCTCGCAGCGGGTGCAGCGGATGCCGGTCTCACGGTCCGGGTGGCGATAGCAGGCGAGGACGCCGTGGGCGTCCTGCGGGCTGCCGGCAGCCTGGTCGTCCATGGGATCCCCTAGATCGTGTGGAAAAAAGCCCCGCCCCGCCCATCCTTACGGATGAGCGGGGCGTTTGGTTCCCTCTGGGAGGCTTGCGCACTCCTCGGGGACAGGGCCGTCCTCAGCCCTCGCGGATCTCGACCGACTCGATGACGACGTCATTGAGCGGACGGTCGGTGCGCGGGTTGGTCTGCGCGGCCGCGATGGTGTCGATCACCTTCTGGCTCGCGGCGTCGGTGACCTCGCCGAAGATGGTGTGCTTGCGGTTCAGCCACGCCGTCGGAGAGACGGTGATGAAGAACTGCGAGCCGTTGGTGCCCGGGCCCGCGTTGGCCATCGCCAGCAGGTAGGGCTTGTCGAAGCGCAGGTCCGGGTGGAACTCGTCCTCGAACTGGTAGCCGGGACCGCCGGTGCCGTTGCCCAGCGGGTCCCCGCCCTGAATCATGAAGCCACTGATCACCCGGTGGAAGACCGTGCCGTCGTAGAGCTTGGCCGTGGACTTCGCCCCGGTCTCCGGGTGCGTCCACTCCCGCTCGCCCTTGGCGAGCTCGACGAAGTTCCTGACGGTGATCGGCGCCTGGTTCGCGAAGAGCCGGACCTCGATGTCGCCGTTGTTGGTCTTCAGGGTGGCGTAGAGCTGGTCAGCCACGGTGTGCCTTCCGTTGTCTTTCCGTAACGCCCTGATCCTCGCATGGACGGGGCGCGCAGTCGCCCGACGTCCGTTCACAGGAGGGACAACAGAGCCGAACGGCTTGCGGAAAACGGGTGAGTGCCGCCGCGACGGGGGCACTCGGCAACGATCCGTGGCATGGTCGACGACCGGCCGGAGTTCCCCGTCTTCATCCGCTACTGCACTCGGTCAACGCCAGCGGAACCCGTATGCCCGCCCGCACATGCCCAGTGGCGAAGCGGGAGGCATGATCCGTAAAAGGGTGGACAGTCGAAAAACGTACGCCACCGAGGAGGAGGAACCGTGACCCGCATCGAAAGCGTGCGCGCTGCGACTGATTCGGCGAAGGACAGCGTGCTGCACGCCGCGGACGTGGTGGCGCCCTACGCCGACACGGCCAAGGTGAAGGCCGCGCAGTACGCGCAGGAGGCACGCGTACGGCTGGCCCCCAAGGTGTCGCAGGCCGCAGGGCATGCCCTCGTCCAGTACGGCGCCCATGTCCAGCCGTATGTGGAGCAGGCCCGTACTCATGTGCCGCCGAAGGTCGACCTGGCCGCCCATGAGGCCGCCGCCCGGACCCGCAAGGCCGCCCAGCAGGCGGCGGAGTACTCCCGGCCGAGGCTCGAGCAGGCCAGGGCCGCCGCCGGTCCGGCGAAGGACGAGGCGGCGGCGCGCAGCGCGGCGGTGCTGGCCGCCCTGCGCGGTCAGGTCTCGGCCCAGCAGATCCAGAAGCTGGTCCGTAAGCAGCAGCGGCGCGCGAAGGCCGGCCGTGCCGCGAAGGTGGTCTTTGTTCTGGGCGCCGTCGCAGGTGGCGCCTTCGCCGCCTGGAAGTGGTGGGACAAGCAGGCCAACCCGGACTGGCTGGTGGAGCCGCCGCCCGCGACCGATGTCCAGGAGTCCGGCACGCTGACGTCGGTGGACGGCAGCCGCGGGTCCACACTCGACCCCGAGGTCCGGGCGAAGGAGGCCGAGGAGGCCGCCAAGCGCGACGAGCACCCCTAGGCCTGTCTGCGCGGCGGCACCATCGGTCTGCGGTATCGACAACCTGCGGCGTCAGCAGCCCGGTGGGGCAGAAGACTTCAGCCTCTTCTGCCCCACCGGGCTGTTTCACGTGAAACAGCCCGGGGCGGGACCGGAGAACGGGAGCCGGACACGAGCGTCGGAAGGCGGATGCCGGACGGTGGGTGCCGGACGGTGGGTGCCGGTAAGCAAAAACCCCTCCCTCCGCGTTTCCGCAGGTGGGAGGGGTTTCCTTGTGGAGCCTAGGGGAGTCGAACCCCTGACATCTGCCATGCAAAGACAGCGCTCTACCAACTGAGCTAAGGCCCCGCGAACAAAGCGTCCACCAGGAAGAGGGACCTCCGGGCGGGCGTCGGACACCAGAGTACCGGGTCACCCGGGGGGTTCCGCAAAAAGGATTGGGGTCCCCGTGACCGACCACTCTCCGTAAGATGCTCGGCGTGGTTCGCTGGAGCGAAGCACGGTTCTTGGGGAAGCGATGGGGAGACGCAATGGACGCCGCACAGCAGGAAGCCACCGCAAGAGCGCGGGAACTGCAGCGGAACTGGTACGGGGAGCCACTGGGGACGCTCTTCCGTAAGCTCATCGACGATCTTGGCCTCAACCAGGCTCGTCTCGCGGGGGTGCTGGGACTGTCCGCTCCGATGCTGTCGCAGCTGATGAGCGGTCAGCGGGCAAAGATCGGCAACCCCGCGGTGGTCCAGCGGGTGCAGCTGCTGCAGGACTTGGCGGGACAGGTCGCGGACGGAAGCGTCAGCGCGGCCGAGGCCGCCGAACGCATGGAGGAGATCAAGAAGTCGCAGGGCGGCTCGGTACTCAGCAACACCACGCAGACGACGAGCGGTTCGGGGGCGCCCACGGTCAAGCGGGTGGTACGCGAGATCCAGTCGCTGCTGCGGTCGGTGGCGGCCGCCGGTGACATCATCGACGCCGCCGACACCCTCGCCCCGACCCACCCCGAGCTGGCAGAGTTCCTCCGGGTCTACGGCGCGGGCCGGACCTCCGACGCGGTCACGCACTACCAGGCCCACCAGAGCTGATGTCCTCGGCCGCCGGAGGGGGTCCGGCGGCCGAGGGCACGGGAGCGCCGGGGGAGTCGAACCGCTCATCACGGGGGAGGCAGTCGGGGGAGAGATCGGTGTGAGGCAGAAGGGGTAGGACAGGACCGGGCACGGCACCGCTGGGGGAGGAGCGACGCACAGCCATGGGTGAGGTCTTTGCCGGCCGGTACGAACTGGTCGACCCGATCGGGCGCGGAGGTGTCGGTGCCGTCTGGCGTGCCTGGGACCACCGTCGTCGTCGCTACGCGGCCGCCAAGGTCCTGCTGCAGAGCGACGCCCACTCCCTGCTCCGTTTCGTGCGCGAGCAGGCTCTGCGGATCGACCACCCCCATGTGCTCGCCCCGACCAGCTGGGCCGCCGACGACGACCAGGTCCTGTTCACCATGGACCTGGTCGCCGGCGGTTCGCTGGTCCACCTCATCGGCGACTACGGTCCCCTGCCGCCGGTGTTCGTCAGCACCCTGCTCGACCAGCTCCTGGCGGGACTCACCGCGGTGCACACGGAAGGCGTCGTGCACCGTGACATCAAGCCCGCCAACATCCTCCTGGAGGCGACCGGTACGGGCACGCCACGGCTGCGGCTGTCCGACTTCGGCATCGCCATGCGGCTCGGAGAGCCCCGCCTGACCGAGACCGACCTGGTGGTGGGCACGCCCGGCTATCTGGCGCCGGAGCAGATCATGGGCTCCGAACCGGACTTCCCTGCGGACCTGTTCGCCGTGGGTCTGGTCGCGCTGTACCTGCTGGAGGGCGCCAAACCGGACGCCAAGGCCCTCATCCAGCACTTCGCCGAACACGGGACGCCCGGGGCGCCCCAGAACATCCCCGAGCCGCTGTGGCAGGTCGTGGCCACACTGCTGCAGCCGGACCCGCAGGCGCGGTTCCGTACGGCCACCGGGGCGCGGAAGGCCCTGGCGGCGGCCAGGGAACTGCTCGCGGAACCCGGGCCCGACGACGAAGTGATCGAGATCTTCGACCAACTCGGTCCCCTTCCCTCGGGTTTCGGCCCCGCCGGGCCGCTGAAGGCGGCGTCGGGCGTGCGCTCGGGCCGGGGCCGTCCCGGAGCGGAGGGGCACCCTCCACAGGACGAGGAAACGGGCCGACCGGGGGACGCCGGAGCAGCCGGGACCGGACCGGCAGACGTCGGGTCGGCGGACGCCGGACAGGCAGGTTCGATGCTCCGGCCCTTCGGCGGAGACGACAGCCTCCCGGCGTCACCGGATTCGTCCTCCATGGACAGCGGCGCCGCCCCCACCGATCCACGCCAGGGTGCTTCCCCGGCACCACGTTCCACCCCCCGCACCCCCCACGCACCCCGGACGCCTGCCTCCGGCTCCAGCGCCGTCTCCCCTCCGGAACCGTCCGCCCCGCCGCAGTCACCCTCCCTGTCGGACACCGGCAGTTTCCACCTCCCACCGCCGCAGGCCACGGTCACGCCGACCCCCGCCCCCGCTCCGTCCCACCACGCACACACGCCACGACCACCGGTGCCACCGCCACCGGCGCAGGCACCGTTACCGGCGCAGTCTCAGGCGCCCGGGCAGCTCCAGCCGCCGTACCACGCGCAGCCCCAGGTCGCCCACGTCGGCCGGCTCGGCCCCATGTCCCACGCCTCCCCTCACGACCCCACTCGCCCGCTGCGTTCCCTCCGACCCCAGCCGTCGGCGCGCCCCCGCCCCGCGTCGCACCGGGCCGATCCCTCCACGGCCGAATGCACCGCCGGAGTCACCGAGGCTCCGTCTCCGGGCAGGGCAGGCCCACGGCACGGAGCGGGCAGCCGACGCCGGCGCCGTCCCGGCCCGCCCGCACGGGTAGCCGTCCCTCTCCTGTTCCTGGCCCTGGCCTGCTACGTCGTGGGGTTCTGGGCGCTCACCAGAATCTGATCCCTCACGGCCGCCCCCGGAAACCGCCCTGCCAGGAACTGCCTTTCCCATGCGGGGAGACCGCCCTCCGCCGAGCCACCACCGTCCACACACCGAGGCCCACCAGTAGTGCGCTGCCGGTGCCGATACCGCCCACCGCGAGCGCCGTCATCGCGGTGCCGTCCCCCGGTCCCGGGCCCGCCGCCTGCCCGTCCGCCGCTGCCTCGCGGTCCTCCTCGCCCACCGCGAAAACGTCCGCCGGCACGGGCTCCCCCGCGTACCCGGGCCCGTCCTGTGCCGCACCGCTCACGCGTACCCGCAGCGTCAGCGGGACGGGCGCGTCGCCGAAGTCGTCCGCGACCTTCTCCGCGAAGTGCGCGACGAGGTAGTACGAGCCGGCGAAGCGCATCGCCGCGACCTGGCCGGTGGGGGCATGGCGATTGGCGTACGCGACGGGGGGCAGCGGGGCAAGGCTGTCCGACTTCTGCCTGCCGTCGTATCCGACGCCCATGTCCGCGACATGCCCGCGTACGGGGTTGTAGAGGTCCAGGTCCAGGGCCGCGGGAACGAATCCGGTACCGTCCGAACTCGAACTGCCCAGTTCGGCGGTGGCGTTGAACTGCCGGCCCCAGCCGACCGGAACCTTGTAAAAAAGCGTTTGTCCGGGCCGGATGTCGTCCCGCCAGACTCCTTCTCCGAGTGGGGTGGCCTCGGCGAAACCGGCGCCGCCGGCGCGCCGTCGGGCCTCTCCGGCGACGGGCTCGGGCGAGGCGGAGTTCCACGCGTCCGGCGGGGCCGTCGCCCCGGCCTGCGCCGACCGCGGTTCCGACACGGTGGTGAGCTCCAACGCCCAGGCGTCGGGGGAGGCGCCCTTCCCGTCCGGATCCGCGCGTTCGACGGCCACGTAGTACGTGCCGGCGTCCTTGCAGAGGGACCGCCTGGGGGAGATCTCGCGCGCGGCCCACGCGGCGACCGGGTGCGGACTGGCCGCGGCGCCGAAGGTCGCCGTGTCCACATCACAGGAGCGGCCGTCACCGTCCTGTACGGACACTTCGACTCCGTCGACGACGGCGGCGGTGCCGCCCCCCGGCGGGACGGCGGTGGCGGAGACGTAGACGCTCGAGGTGTCGTCGAGTTCCAGACGGTAGTGGACCGGACCGCTCGCCGGGAGGGTGCTCCGGTAGGTGCGGCCTGCCTCCAGTTGTACGGCGTCCGCGGTGCTCAGGGCTCCTTCGACCCGCGGCGCGCCCTCGTCGAAGGCATACGTTCCAGGAGTCCCGGCGGCGACCGCCTCCTGCCCTGCGGGCAGGCCCGGCATCCCCGTCAGCAGCACCACCGCGAGCGTCGCCACTCCGGCGCGTCCGGCGGTCGAGGCCCGGCTGCTTCGTGCCGCCCGTGCACGCCGCCCCCACGCAGTACACCGCCGTGCCCTCACGCGCCACTCCTCGTCGTCGCCGGATGTCGCACCGTGACCATCCTGCCCCGCGGGCAAGGGGCGTCGGCAAGGCCCCCAGCGCACAAAACCCCGACCGCGAGCGCGGCCGGGGTCTGTTCAGCGTCGTATGTCGGTACTCACGAACCCGTGGGCACGGAGTCAGTCGCCTCCGTCCACAGATCCTGCTCGGCGCGATCCGCCTGGATCTGGCGGTACACGAGGAGCCCGCCGATGGCGGCCAGTGCGACCAGGAGAAGCTTCTTCACCGCGCGACCTCGTCTTTCTTGACGTAGGGGACCTCTGGCGCCCGACTATACACACCGGCCGAGACCGATCGGTGACCTGCTTCGGCCCGCCAACTGCCCTTCCTTACTGCGCAGTAGAAGCGGGGAAGACCGGCCGGGCCGGAGGGTGACCGCCTCCGCACGGTCGGTGATTTTCGCCGCCTCCCTCCGCGATCTTCCGCTTTTCGCCCCTCTTGCGCCTATCCGGGTGGTGTTCATCTGAACATCGACGCGCCACGGGCACAGGTCCACCACTTCGGGCTCTGCATACACATCATGAGGAAAGTACGCAAATCGCCCGACCCGAAAGTGAGAGGCCAATGGCCCGGAACAAGGTCATGAAGCTGTGGACCGCCCTCGTCACCGCCTTCCTCGCGCTGTGCACGGCGCTCGGACTCGTCACCACGACCGCCTCGGCGGCCGTACCCCGGAGCGAGACGACGCGCAACAGCGAGAACGCCCCGGACGTGACGGCGCCGACGGCGTCCACCCGGCCCTGGTCCCATGCTGCGGCCCTGCCTCCCACGATGAAACAGCGCATCCGCGCGGAGGCCCACGGCGCGTCCCCCGGCTGCCGCAGCCGCCGTCTCACGAACCCGGCCCCGGCCCTTGACCCGACCGCCCCCACGAACTGCTCCGACGACGACACCACGTCCCCCGCAGAACCCCCCAGGGGCCATCTCCCGCTCCAGCGCTGAGCCCTGGAGCCTGGAGCCCCACCACACTCCTCCCGTGCCGTTCCGGCTCCCCGAAGTACCGGCGAACTCGCGTACAAACCCCGACGGCACGCGAAGGACCGCCCGGCCGCTCGAACCCGAGCAGCCGGGCCCTCCTCATGCCCTCACACTCACACCCACCGGATTCATCAGGGCCGAAAGTCCCAGCACACTCCCCAGCACACTCCCTGGCTCACGGCTCACGGCTCACGGCTCACGGCTCACGGCTCACGGCTCACGGCTCACGGCTCACGGCTCACGGCTCACGGCTCACGGCTCACGGCTCACGGCAACGTACGGCAGGAAGCAAGGCGTCCAAGCCGCGCCCCAGGGCAGAACAGGCCGGTGGAAACGAACCCGGGCGGAACAGAACCACCGCGACGCCCTCACGGCCGCACCACCGGCCGAGGCCGGCCCCGCATGCCCACACCCACTGCTGAACACACCCCTCCAGCCGCACCGCACACGGCACCGGACACCGCAGCCCCGGACACAGCACCCCTCGGGGACGCAGAAGACCCCCGGCCGTATCGACCGGGGGTCTCGCAATAATGTGTGGGGCTAACAGGATTTGAACCTGTGGCCTCATCCTTATCAGGGATGCGCTCTAACCAACTGAGCTATAGCCCCGCCGCGCTCTGCGGTGTATGTCCCGCGCGCTGACTCCTGAAGATTAGCGCACGACCGGGGCAGTCCCAAAATCGATTACCGGGAGGGCGTCGGAGCAGGCCGGGAAGGCGCCGGGCGCCGCTCTCACTCGTCCTCGGCCAGCGTCAGTTCGACGCCGCCGACGAAACCCGCGGAGAGGTTGTAGATGAACGCGCCGAGGGTCGCCAGGGCCGTCGCCAGGACGACGTCGATGACCGCGATGACCGTCGTGAACAGCAGCACGTTGGGCAGCGACAGGAACGACTGGAGGTCGAAGCCGTTCGACTCGTTGGAGCCGGTCGCCTCGGAGATGGTGCCGCCGACGGTGGAGAAGACGCCCATCGCGTCCATGACCATCCACAGCACCGCGGACGCGACGATCGTGCAGATGCCCAGGGCGATGGAGAGCAGGAAGCTGACCTTCATCACCGACCAGGGGTCGGCCTTGGCCACCCGCAGGCGCGCCTTGCGCACGCGCGGTGTGGTGCGCGCCCCGGTGCGCGGGCGGCGTACCGCGCCGGTCTGGCCCTCTGCCGTGCCCGCCTGCGCCGGGTAGGCCTGCGGCGGGTGGTACGGCTCCGCCTGCTGCTGCCGCCGTTCCCCCGGCAGCAGCGGTGAGGCCGCCTGAGCAGCGGCGCCCTGTCCGGGCGTGCTCTGCTGCCGGCCTCGGGTGTCCGTCACAGTCCCCCCCTGGGATCCATGTCTGTCGGACGAAGGCGAGTCCTTGCCGGGCGACTTGATCGCTTTCAGGTTGGTCGTGTGCGGATCCGTCGCCCGCGCTGCAGAGCCACGGTCACCGCCGTCCGTGCCCGTACTGGTACCGGTCGGTCCGGCGCCCGTGGCTCCGCTCACGCTGACTCACTCCTCGTGCTACTCGGCCGAGGGCGCCTCACCCTCGACCGTGCCGGTGGTCACGGCACCTTCATCGGTCTCGTCCACGGCCACGTCGCCGTCGACTTCCTCCGCCTCGCGTCCCGCCTCGGCGTTACGGGCGATGCCGACCACGGCATCGCGCTTGCCCAGATTGATCAGTTGGACGCCCATGGTGTCACGGCCCGTCTCCCTGACCCCGCTGACTCGCGTACGGATCACACCGCCCGACAGCGTGATGGCGAGGATCTCGTCGGTCTCCTCGACCACCAGCGCACCGACGAGAGTTCCACGATCCTCGACGATCTTGGCGGCCTTGATGCCGAGGCCGCCGCGACCCTGGACGCGGTACTCGTCGACAGCGGTCCGCTTCGCGTACCCGCCGTCTGTGGCAGTGAACACGAACGTACCGGGTCGAACAACATTCATCGAGAGCAGTTCGTCCCCTTCGCGGAAACTCATGCCCTTTACACCCGAAGTCGCACGGCCCATGGGCCGCAAAGTTTCGTCGGTCGCGGTGAAGCGGATCGACTGCGCCTTCTTGCTGATCAGTAGTAGATCATCATCCGACGAGACAAGTTCGGCCCCGATCAGTTCATCGTCGGAACCGTCCTCCTGCTCCCGCAGGTTGATCGCGATCACACCGCCCGAGCGCGGCGAATCATAGTCCTTCAGCGGCGTCTTCTTCACCAGGCCCGCCTTCGTGGCAAGGACCAGGTAGGGCACCGCCTCGTAGTCGCGGATCGCGAGGATCTGGGCGATCGCCTCGTCCGGCTGGAAGGCCAGCAGGTTCGCCACGTGCTGACCGCGCGCGTCCCGGCCGGCGTCGGGCAGTTCGTACGCCTTCGCCCGGTAGACCCGGCCCTTGTTGGTGAAGAACAGCAGCCAGTGGTGCGTGGTGGACACGAAGAAGTGGTTGACGATGTCGTCTTCCTTGAGCTTCGCGCCCCGTACGCCCTTGCCGCCCCGCTTCTGGGCCCGGTAGTCGTCGGTCTTGGTGCGCTTGATGTAGCCACCGCGCGTGACCGTGACGACGATGTCCTCCTCGGCGATCAGGTCCTCGATGGACATGTCGCCTTCATAGGGGATCAGCTTCGTCTTGCGGTCGTCACCGTACTTCTCGACCAGTGCGGCCAGTTCCGCGCTGACGATCCCGCGCTGGCGGGCCGGGGAGGCGAGGATCTGGTTGTACTCGTTGATCTTCGCCTGGAGTTCGTCGTGCTCCTGGACGATCTTCTGGCGTTCCAGTGCCGCCAGTCGGCGGAGCTGCATCTCCAGGATCGCGTTGGCCTGGATCTCGTCGATCTGCAGGAGGCCCATCAGGCCCCCGCGCGCGATCTCGGCGGTGTCACTGCGCCGGATCAGCGCGATGACCTCGTCGATGGCGTCCAGGGCCTTCAGCAGGCCCCGCAGGATGTGCGCGCGCTCCTCGGCCTTGCGCAGCCTGAAGCGCGTACGGCGGACGACGACCTCGATCTGGTGGTTCACCCAGTGGCGGATGAACGCGTCCAGGGAGAGCGTGCGGGGCACGCCGTCGACCAGGGCCAGCATGTTGGCGCCGAAGTTCGTCTGCAGGTCGGTGTGCTTGTAGAGGTTGTTCAGGACGACCTTGGCGACCGCGTCCCGCTTGAGCACGATGACCAGGCGCTGGCCGGTGCGGGACGACGTCTCGTCGCGGACGTCCGCGATGCCGCCGACCTTGCCGTCCTTCACCAGGTCGGCGATCTTCTGCGCGAGGTTGTCGGGGTTGGTCTGGTACGGCAGCTCGGTGACCACCAGGCACTGGCGGTTCTGGATCTCCTCGACCGCGACCACCGCGCGCATGGTGATCGAGCCGCGGCCCGTCCGGTACGCCTCTTCGATGCCCTTGCGGCCCACCACCAGGGCGCCGGTCGGGAAGTCGGGGCCCTTGATCCGCTCGATGAGCGCGTCGAGCAGCTCCTCGTTCGACGCCTCGTGGTGCTCCAGGTACCACTGGGCGCCGGCCGCGACCTCACGCAGGTTGTGCGGCGGAATGTTGGTCGCCATACCGACCGCGATGCCGGCCGACCCGTTGATCAGCAGGTTCGGGAAGCGGGCCGGCAGGACGGTCGGCTCCTGGGAGCGGCCGTCGTAGTTGTCCGTGAAGTCGACGGTCTCCTCGTCGATGTCGCGGACCATCTCCATCGACAGCGGCGCCATCTTGCACTCGGTGTACCGCATGGCCGCGGCGGGGTCGTTGCCCGGGGAGCCGAAGTTGCCGTTGGAGTCGACCAGAGGCATCCGCATCGACCACGGCTGCGCGAGGCGGACCAGCGCGTCGTAGATCGAGGAGTCGCCGTGCGGGTGGTAGTTGCCCATGACGTCGCCGACGACGCGCGCGCACTTGTAGAAGCCGCGCTCGGGCCGGTATCCGCCGTCGTACATGGCGTACAGCACACGGCGGTGGACGGGCTTGAGGCCGTCACGGACGTCCGGCAGCGCGCGCGAGACGATGACGGACATCGCGTAGTCGAGGTACGAACGCTGCATCTCCGTCTCGAGCCCGACGGGCTCGACGCGCAGGGCGAGGCCGTCCTCTTCGGGCGTGACGGGAGTGTTCTCGTCGGTCATTGCTGGTGAAGATCCTTCCTGGTGCGGTCAGCTGAGACCGACTCAGATGTCGAGGAAGCGGACGTCCTTGGCGTTGCGCTGGATGAACTGGCGGCGGGCCTCCACGTCCTCGCCCATGAGGACGGAGAACAGGTCGTCGGCCTGCGCGGCGTCGTCCAGGGTGACCTGGCCGAGGACGCGGTGCTCCTGGTCCATCGTGGTGATGCGCAGTTCCTCGGCGTTCATCTCGCCGAGACCCTTGAAGCGCTGGACGGAGTCCTCACGGATACGCTTGCCGGTCTGGCGGCCCAGCTCGATCAGCGCGTCACGCTCGCGGTCGGAGTACGCGTACTCGAAGTCGTCCCGGCCCCACTTGATCTTGTAGAGCGGGGGGCGGGAGAGGAACACGTGCCCGGCCTCGACCAGCGGCCGCATGAAGCGGAACAGGAACGTCAGCAACAGGGTGTTGATGTGCTGGCCGTCGACGTCGGCGTCCGCCATCAAGATGATCTTGTGATAGCGGAGCTTCTCGATGTCGAAGTCCTCGTGCACACCGGTGCCGAACGCGGAGATCATCGCCTGGATCTCCTGGTTCTGCAGGATCCGGTCGATGCGTGCCTTCTCGACGTTGAGGATCTTGCCCCGGATCGGGAGGATCGCCTGGTACTGCGGATTCCGGCCGGACTTGGCCGAACCGCCGGCGGAGTCGCCCTCGACGATGAAGATCTCGCACTTGATGGGGTCGTTCGACTGGCAGTCCGAGAGCTTGCCCGGCAGGGACGCCGACTCCAGCAGGCCCTTGCGACGGGTGAGGTCGCGGGCCTTGCGGGCCGCCACACGCGCGGTGGCCGCCGCGATGCCCTTGCGGATGATGTCCGCGGCCTCGTTGGGGTTGCGGTCCAGCCAGTCCGCCAGGTGCTCGTAGACGACCTTCTGGACGAAGGTCTTCACCTCGGTGTTGCCGAGCTTGGTCTTGGTCTGGCCCTCGAACTGGGGCTCGCTCAGCTTGACCGAGATGATCGCGGTCAGACCCTCGCGGATGTCGTCGCCCGTGAGGTTGTCGTCCTTCTCGCGCAGCAGCCTCTTGTCGCGCGCGTACTTGTTGATGAGCGAGGTGAGCGCCGCACGGAAGCCCTCTTCGTGCGTACCGCCCTCATGGGTGTGGATGATGTTGGCGAAGGAGTAGACGCCCTCGGTGTAGCCGCTGTTCCACTGCATGGCGACCTCGAGGGACAGGAGCTTCTCCTTGTCCTCGGCCTCGAGGTCGATCACGGTGGGGTGCACCACGTCGCCCTTGCGCGAGTTGAGGTACTTCACGAAGTCGACGATGCCGCCCTCGTAGTGGTACGAGACGGTCTTGACCTCGTACTTCTCGTCCTCGCCCGCCTCGTCCGCCCCGGCGGTCGCCTTCGCCGACTCGCGCTCGTCGGTGAGGTTGATCCGCAGACCCTTGTTGAGGAACGCCATCTCCTGGAAACGCCGCGACAGCGTCTCGAAGGAGTACTCGGTGGTCTCGAAGATGTCCGGGTCGGCCCAGAAGGTGACCGTGGTCCCGGTCTCGTCCGTGGCCTCCTGCTGGACCAGCGGGGCCGTGGGGACGCCCATCTTGTAGTCCTGCGTCCAGCGGTGGCCGTCGCGTTTGATCTCCACGGAGACCCTGCTCGACAGGGCGTTCACCACGGAGACACCGACGCCGTGCAGACCGCCGGAGACCGCGTATCCGCCGCCGCCGAACTTGCCGCCCGCGTGCAGCACGGTCAGCACGACCTCGACGGCCGGCTTGTTCTCCGAGGGGACGATGTCCACCGGGATGCCGCGGCCGTTGTCGACGACCCGGACACCGCCGTCGGCCAGGACCGTCACATCGATCGTGTCCGCGTGCCCGGCCAGCGCCTCGTCGACGGAGTTGTCGACAACCTCCTGCACCAAGTGGTGCAGCCCTCGTTCACCGGTCGAGCCGATGTACATGCCGGGTCGCTTGCGGACCGCGTCCAGACCCTCGAGGACGGTGATGGCGCTGGCGTCGTACGAAGCGGTGATCTCGCCGTTGAGGGCGGTCGCCTCGTTCTGCGCGCCGGTGTCGGTGGACGGGATGTTCTCGTTGGGGTTGCCGGAATCGGCCACGAAGCGCCCTTTCTGGCACACCACGAGCCAGGCTCGGCGGCGGGTTGCCGGAGCGGCTGCGGCATGTTGCGTTGATAAGCCTTGATCAGCGTTGCTCAGCTTTTCCCGGGCGGTCCCCACGATCGGGGCGGGATTGCTTCCAGTCTACCGGTAGCGCGGACATCGATGGGGGTTTGCCGGTACCTGAGTCCGCATGTGCCGCCCTCAACCGGTCTCGTCCGACTCCCGATATGCGGATGGGGGCTCCAAGAGGCTCACGAGGGCACCCAGCGCTTCCGACCGTCCACCCTTGGCTACTTACGAGTCAGGTGGCGATCCGGCCCCCCGCCCGGGACGCGACGAAAGAGGTCCCCCGGGGCCGGGCACGCCCCCGGAACCCCTCGGTGTGACGTCGGTCACCATGGCGTGGGAGGCCTGGAAAACAGCCCTGAACGGGCCCCGGTCACCCGTACGTGTCACCCGGGCCGGTGCTCCCGGGGGCGCGCAGCGGGCCGTAACGGCGAGCCGGACCACCCGGTCCGTTGACCTTGATCAGCCTCACCGTGCCGTGGCCCAGGTCCTCGTTCAGCCGGGCGACCAGGGTCGGGGCGAGCAGCCGCAGATTCGTCGCCCACGCGGTGGAGTCGCAGCGCACGACCAGGACCCGCTCGTCCTCGTCGTAACGCTCCGGCTCGCAGTGCTTGGCCACGTCCTCACCGACGATCTCCGGCCAGCGCCCCATCACACCGCCCACCGCAGCCGGGGCCTCCCATCCGCGCTCGGTGAGCAGCCGGTTGATCGCCGCGCCGAGCGCCATGGGATCGCGCCGGTCCCCGCGCGCACCCGAGCGCAGGCCACCGCGCCGTGCCAGCTTCTTCTGCTGCGCCACGTCTCCCCGCGCGCGTGCCGCCTCCTTCGCCGCACGCAACGCCACACGCGCCAGGTCGACACCCGAGGGCTCGGGAGTCGCCTCCTGAGCTCCCGCGGGGGTGCCCTCGGGCCCGTCGGGCTCGCTCATACCCGCTGCACCGCCCCCTCGGCCACCGCGAACCGCGTCCCCGACAGCACATGGGGGACGTCGTCGTCGACGGCCGCGGTCACCAGCACCTGCTCACCGGGCGCGACCAGCTCGGCGAGACGCTCACGACGGCGGGTGTCCAGCTCGGCGAAGACGTCGTCGAGGACCAGCACCGGCTCGTTGCCCTCGGCGCGCAGCAGGTCGTAGGAGGCCAGGCGCAGGGCCAGCGCGTAGGACCAGGACTCGCCGTGGGAGGCATAGCCCTTGGCCGGCAGCCGGCCCAGATTGAGCAGCAGATCGTCGCGGTGCGGGCCGACCAGGGTGACACCCCGTTCGACCTCCTGCTTGCGCGCCTCGGCGAGCGCGGCCGACATCTGCTCGAACAGGTCCTCGCGCGTGTGCGCCTCCCCGGGGGCCGACGGCTTGTACTCCAGCGCGAGGGGACCGCCGCCCGGCGCGAGCTGTTCGTACGCCTTGTCGGCGAGTGGCTGGATCGCGGCGATCAGATCCAGCCGCTGGGCCAGCAGTTCGGCACCCACACGCGCGAGATGCTGGTCCCAGACGTCGAGGGTGGACAGATCCATGGTGCGCCCGCCGTGGCGGCGGGCCAGCGCGGCCGACTTCAGCAGCGTGTTCCGCTGTTTGAGGACACGGTCGTAGTCGGAACGGACACCGGCCATGCGCGGGGAGCGGGCGGTGATCAGCTCGTCCAGGAACCGACGCCGCTCACCGGGATCGCCCTTGACCAGGGCCAGGTCCTCGGGCGCGAACAGGACCGTGCGGACGATCCCCAGCACGTCCCGGGGCCTGACCTGGGAGGACCTGTTGATCCGGGCGCGGTTGGCGCGGCCCGGGTTCAGCTCCAGCTCGACGAGCTGCTGCCGCTCGCCCTGCCGGACCTGGGCCCGGATGATTGCGCGCTCGGCACCCATGCGGACCAGCGGGGCGTCGGAGGAGACACGGTGGCTGCCGAGGGTGGCGAGATAGCCGACCGCCTCGACGAGGTTCGTCTTGCCCTGCCCATTGGGGCCGACGAAGGCCGTGACCCCCGGGTCGAGCGGGACCTCGACCCGGGGATAGGACCGGAAATCGGCCAGCGACAGATGCGTGACATGCATGATCGTTCGCCGACCTCCCCCGGCGTTGTGGACCGTCGTGCGGTCCTGTGGGCCCTCTGGACGGCAGCCCCGGAACGGCCCTGACCGATCAGCCCGTGGCTGCCCCGGCTGCTCCGTGGACTGCTGCTCCGCGGGTTACTTCTTCTCGACCGTGTGGCCGCCGAACTGGTTGCGCAGCGCCGCGATCATCTTCATCTGCGGCGAGTCCTCCTGGCGGGAGGAGAACCGCGCGAACAGTGACGCGGTGATCGCCGGCAGCGGGACCGCGTTGTCGATCGCGGCCTCCACGGTCCAGCGTCCCTCACCGGAGTCCTGCGCGTATCCCCGGAGGTCCTCCAGGTGCTCGTCCTCGTGCAGTGCGTTCACCGCGAGGTCGAGCAGCCAGGAGCGGATGACCGTGCCCTCCTGCCAGGAACGGAAGACCTCCCGGACATCGGTCACCGAGTCGACCTTCTCCAGCAGCTCCCAGCCCTCGGCATAGGCCTGCATCATCGCGTACTCGATGCCGTTGTGAACCATCTTGGCGAAGTGGCCGGCGCCGACCTTGCCGGCGTGCACCGAGCCGAAGTCGCCCTCCGGCTTGAGGGCGTCGAAAACCGGCTGCACCTTGGCGACGTGCTCCTTGTCGCCGCCGTACATCAGCGCGTAGCCGTTCTCCAGGCCCCAGACGCCGCCGGAGACACCGCAGTCGACGAAGCCTATGCCCTTGGCCGCCAGTTCCCCGGCGTGCTTCTCGTCGTCGGTCCAGCGGGAGTTGCCGCCGTCCACGACGACATCGCCGGGCTGCAGCAGCACCGCGAGTTCGTCGATGGTCGACTGGGTGGCCTCGCCTGCCGGGACCATCACCCAGACCACACGCGGGCCCTCGAGCTTGCCCACCAGTTCTTCCAGGCTGTGGACATCGGCGAGGTCCGGGTTGCGGTCGTATCCGAGGACGGTGTGGCCCGCGCGACGAATCCGCTCGCGCATGTTGCCGCCCATCTTGCCGAGGCCGACGAGACCGAGCTCCATCAGTTGTGTTCCTTAGGTTGCGACGTGGCGTGGCGGCACGAGTGTGCCGCGGCACTTACGTACCGCACCGACCCTAAACCCGGGCGCTCACGCACATCTGTGGGCATACGCGCTCAGGCGTACGCCCTTACCTGCGGTTTCACCTGCGTCGGCCGACCAGCCCTCTTCCTGCCGCTCTCCGTCCCTTCCGGGTCCGGTGCGATCCGGTACCCACACGCGCGGTCCGCTGTCCACCGGGCCCGGAAGCACTGTGCACACCTGTGGACCGACGCGGGCGGCCACGGACGGGCGGGCGAGCTCAGCCGCTGAGTCGCACCGGCATGATCAGGTACTTGTAGGCGTCGTCCGCCTCCGCGTCCACCGCAGGCCTGCCGCTGAGCAGGGCGGGCTTGGTGGACGTGGTGAACGACAGCTGTGCCACCGGGGAGTCGATGGCGCTCAGGCCGTCCAGCAGGAACGTGGGATTGAAGGCGATCGAGATGTCGTCGCCCTCCAGCTGCGCGTCGACCCTTTCCACAGCCTGTGCGTCGTCGCTGGAACCGGCCTCCAGGATGAGCACTCCCTGCTCGAAGCTGAGCCGCACCGGGGTGTTGCGCTCGGCGACCAGGGCCACACGCTTGACGGCCTCCACGAAGGGGGCGGTCTCGATGACGGCGACGCTGTTGAACTCGGTCGGGAACAGCGTGCGGTACTTCGGGAGGTCACCCTCCAGCAGCCGCGTGGTCGTGCGTCGGCCCGCGCCTTCGAATCCGATCAGGCCCTCCCCCGCACCCGAGCCGGACAGAGCCAGGATCACCTGGTCGCCACTGGTCAGCGCCTTGGCAGTGTCCAGAAGCGTCTTGGCCGGGACCAGGGCGACGGCCGAGGCCTCCGGGTTCTCCGGCTTCCACAGGAACTCCCGGACCGCGAAGCGGTAGCGGTCGGTGGAGGCCAGCGTCACCGTGTCGCCCTCGATCTCGATGCGGACACCGGTCAGGACGGGCAGGGTGTCGTCGCGGCCTGCCGCGATGGCGACCTGCTGCACGGCGGAAGCGAAGACCTCGCCGGGAACCGTGCCCGTCGCGTTCGGCATCTGCGGCAGGGCCGGGTACTCCTCCACCGGCAGCGTGTGGAGCGTGAACCGAGAGGAGCCGCAGACCACCGTCGCCCGCACACCGTCTGTGGAAATCTCCACCGGCCGGTTCGGCAGGGCGCGGGAGATGTCGGCGAGCAGTCGGCCCGAGACGAGAACCGTGCCCTCCTCCTCGACCTCCGCCTCCACCGAGACCCGCGCGGAGACCTCGTAGTCGAAGCTGGACAGGCTCAGCTGTCCCGCCTCGGCCTTCAGCAGCAGGCCTGCGAGGACCGGCGCCGGCGGACGGGCCGGGAGGCTGCGCGCCGCCCAGGCCACTGCCTCCGCGAGTACGTCGCGTTCCACCCGGATCTTCACCGTAAGCCGCCTCCTGCTGTTGCCGGCGTTCTCGCGCCCTGCTTCGCCTTCGTCATCTGACCCGGTGTCGTCGGCCTCTGGGAGGGGAAGGACACCGGGAACAGTCTGACGCACCGCACTGACAGTAGGCGCCCCTCGGGGTCAAGTCGTGACGAGGGGCAGTCGGCGGCGAAGCGGTGAGTTGTGCACAGGACCCTCTTCGAAACGGATTCCTCACTCTCTCTAGTTGGGAGTAGTAGTAGGGCCTGTGGATACCGTGGATAACCTCGTTTTCCCAGCTCAGAGCCCAGATTTTGTCCACTGCCCCTGTGGGCGGAGCCGGTGGACAACTCGGGGTTTCTGTGGAGAACAGAAAGTTCTGCACACTCCGTGCACAGGTTGGACCGAGTTGTCCCCAGCTCCGTCCCCAGGTTTGCCGGTCTTTCCCACAGGTCCCCTCGGCACCTTGGTGTGACGCCTTTCACTCGACCCGGTGAGGGGGCGCGTCACGTTGCCGAACAGTGGACAGGCGTGTGGAGAAGTGCATGATCGCTGGGGACAAGCAGGCCCAGCCTGTGGATCATCTGTGGACAACTTTGTACACAGGCTGTGGATCATCGTTCTGTCCACAGCCTGTGGGGATCGCTTGTCCACGAATCCACAGCCGGTTGACCTGGCTCGATCGTCCCCCGTTTGGCGGCCCTGTGGACAGGATCGGGACAACTTTGCGGTCCCCAGGATGTGGACGGGAAAAACTTGACGAATCTGTGGAGGAAGGCCGTAACCCGGCGCTGAAATCGAACAGCGGACGGGACCTCGAGGACGGCGCGGCCGACGACGACCTGACAGAGACTCGACGGGAGGACGGGAGGAGACGGCTGAGGGGGAGGATCGGCGGGGCCCGGCTGCGGACGACACGGAAGGGCGTCCCCGGATGTGGTCCGGGGACGCCCTTCCTGCGTCTCTGAATGCCTCGGAGGGGGCCAAGCCGGCCTCTGAGGGGGGAAGCCTCCGACTGCTGTGCACGGGCGTGGGACTCCCTCGTGCCGCGACGGGCACTCGGTGAGTGCCTAGCCGGCCTTGATGCGGTTGGTGAGTTCGGTGACCTGGTTGTAGATGGAGCGCCGCTCCGCCATCAGATTGCGGATCTTCCGGTCCGCGTGCATCACCGTCGTATGGTCACGGCCCCCGAACAGCGCGCCGATCTTCGGCAGCGACAGGTCGGTCAGCTCACGGCACAGGTACATCGCGATCTGCCGCGCGGTCACCAGCGCGCGTCCACGCGAGGTGCCGCAGAGGTCCTCGACCGTGAGCCCGAAGTAGTCGGCGGTCGCGCCCATGATGGCCGTCGAGGTGATCTCCGGCGAGGAGTCGTCCCCGCCGGGCATCAGGTCCTTCAGGACGATCTCGGTCAGCCCGAGGTCCACCGGCTGCCGGTTGAGCGAGGCGAAGGCCGTCACCCGGATCAGCGCGCCCTCCAGCTCACGGATGTTCCGCGAGATCCGGGAGGCGATGAACTCCAGTACCTCCGGCGGGGCGTTGAGCTGCTCCTGCACCGCCTTCTTGCGCAGGATCGCGATCCGCGTCTCCAGCTCCGGCGGCTGGACGTCGGTGATCAGGCCCCATTCGAAACGGTTGCGCAGCCGGTCCTCCAGCGTGACCAGCTGCTTGGGCGGCCGGTCACTGGAGAGCACAATCTGCTTGTTGGCGTTGTGCAGTGTGTTGAAGGTGTGGAAGAACTCCTCCTGCGTCGACTCCTTGTCCGCGAGGAACTGGATGTCGTCGACCAGCAGGATGTCCATTTCCCGGTACCGCTTGCGGAAGCTGTCGCCCTTGCCGTCGCGGATGGAGTTGATGAATTCGTTGGTGAACTCCTCCGAGCTCACGTACCGCACCCGGGTGCCGGGATAGAGGCTGCGTGCGTAGTGTCCGATCGCGTGCAGCAGGTGCGTCTTGCCGAGCCCGGACTCCCCGTAGATGAAGAGAGGGTTGTAGGCCTTCGCGGGTGCCTCGGCCACCGCCACCGCCGCCGCGTGTGCGAAGCGGTTGGAGGCGCCGATGACGAACGTGTCGAAGAGGTACTTCGGGTTCAGCCGGGCGGTCGGTTCACCGGGACCGGTTGCCGGCGCGGGCTGCGCGGCCAGCGGGCCGGGGGCACCACTGGCGGGCAGGTTCGGGCCGACGGGGCCGCCACGATGGACGTGACCGGTGCCGGAGGGAGGCGCAGGCAGCTCGCGACGGACCGCGTCGCGCTGGTCGTAGTCGCCGCGGTTGTAGTCCTTGCGGTCGTACTCCGCGCGTGATGTCTCGTAGTCGGAGCGCTGCTGCTCGTAGGACGGACGCTCCAGCGGCTGCGGGCGGTAGTCCTGCGAGGGAGTGCCACCGTAGCCGTCCTGGGAGCCGTACGTCTCCTGGGACGGTGAGGCGTAAGGATCGCCGTCCGGGAAGCCGAGGCGCTGCTGCTGCCAGCTGTATTCGTCCTGCGCCGGGCGAGGCCAGGAGCCGGGTTCCGGGCGCTGGTACTCCGAGGGGTAGGCCGGGCGGGCGGTGGGGAGCTGGTCGCCCGGTGGTCCGGGACGATGGTCGGCGCGGCGTCGGCCGTAGCCCTCGTAGCTTTCGTAATTGTCGTACTGTTCGCGCTCCTGGCGCTCCTGGCGCTCCTGGCGCTCCTGGCGCTCCTGCCTGTCCGGACGGTCCTGCCGGGCCGGCGGGAGTTCGGTTTCCTCGTAGCGCGGCTGAGGGCGGGGAGCGAGCGGGGCCGGAGGCTCTCCCGCGGAGTCGTCGACGGTGATGGCGATACGGATGGGGCGCCCGCACTCGCGGCTCAGACTCTCGCTGACGACTGGTGCCAGACGGCCCTCGAGGACGCCCTTGGCGAACTCGTTCGGCACGGCGAGCAGGGCGGTGTCGGCGACCAGCGCCAACGGCTGGCAGCGCCGGATCCAGTGTTCGTCCTTTCCCTCCACTCCCTGGCCCCGGCCCTCTCCGAGGAGCTGCTCCAATACGCGTGGCCACACTGCGGCAAGATCGGCAGGTACGTCAGCCACAGGGCACGCTCTCTCACAGGCCCCTCGAACGTGTGGTTCAGGGACGGGTTGGGTTCTCAAAGGGTTGCTGGAGGGACAAAGGAACGAATCGGAGTTCGGCCACGGTAGTCAGGGCGGCCGGTACGGTTCAAGTTGTTGTCCCCAGCCTGTGGACAAGTGTCTCCCGGCGGCGACTGGTTTGACCGGATGGCGCAGCCGCGCGTACCGTGACGAGGTCGAGTTGTCGATGGCTGCTGCCGCCTGCCTCCGATGGGCACAGATCGCGCAAGATGATCGGTCAGCGGTGCACTCGGGCGTAACGCGAGCTACTCGTGGGCGCACGGTGACAGCCAGGACGGCACCCCGCAATCTACGAACTCTTTCTGGAGCCCCCGAGTGAGCAAGCGCACCTTCCAGCCGAACAACCGTCGTCGCGCCAAGACCCACGGCTTCCGGCTGCGTATGCGCACCCGTGCCGGCCGCGCGATCCTCGCGTCCCGCCGTGTCAAGGGTCGCACCCGTCTGTCCGCCTGATCCTGATCAGGTCATGACGTCGTGCTGCCCACCGAGAACCGGCTGAGGCTGCGCGAGGACTTCGCGACCGCGGTACGACGGGGGCGCCGGGCCGGAAGCCGGCACCTCGTCGTACATCTACGCAGCGGTGTCACGGACCCGCATGCGCCTGGGCAGAACGCTGCCCCGACGCGTGCGGGTTTCGTCGTAAGCAAGGCGGTGGGTGGCGCGGTCGTGCGGAACAAGGTGAAGCGCAGGCTTCGCCACCTGATGCGCGATCGAGTCGCCCTGCTGCCCCCCGGTAGCCTGGTAGTCGTACGAGCGCTGCCCGGAGCAGGTGACGCCGACCATGCACAACTGGCCCAAGACCTGGATGCCGCTCTTCAGCGGTTGCTGGGAGGGGGCACGCGATGAAGTACCCGCTGCTGGTTCTGATCAAGCTCTATCAGTGGACGATCAGTCCTCTGCTCGGGCCTGTATGCAAGTACTACCCGTCGTGTTCCCACTACGGCTACACGGCCATCGACCGGCACGGTGCCGTCAAGGGCACAGCACTCACGGCTTGGCGCATCCTGCGGTGCAATCCGTGGTCGCTGGGCGGGGTGGACCATGTCCCGCCGCGCAAGCGCCCGCGGTGGCACGAAATGTTGCGTAACGCCTGGCGTGCACGCAAGGGCGGGCCCGCCTCCGCCGAACCGGCCACCGAAGGACGGACCCCTCCCGTGAGTCCGAGTTCTCCGAGTCCGGCCGCAGAGACCTCGCCCCATGCCCAAGGAGCATGATTAGTGGACACGATTGCCAGCCTCTTCAGCTTCATCACGACACCTGTCTCCTGGGTCATCGTCCAGTTCCACAGCGTGTACGGGGCCCTCTTCGGCCCGGACACCGGATGGGCCTGGGGCCTGTCCATCGTGTCCCTGGTGATTCTGATCCGTATCTGCCTGATCCCGCTCTTCGTGAAGCAGATCAAGGCGACGCGCGCGATGCAGACGCTCCAGCCGGAGATGAAGAAGATCCAGGAGCGCTACAAGAACGACAAGCAGCGCCAGTCCGAAGAGATGATGAAGCTGTACAAGGATGCGGGCACCAACCCGCTCTCCTCGTGCCTTCCCATCCTGGCGCAGTCCCCGTTCTTCTTCGCCCTGTACCACGTGCTCAACAGCATCGCGTCCAACGACACCGTCGGCGTGATCAACGAGCGTCTGCTGGAAAGCGCGCAGAAGGCGCACATTTTCGGTGCCCCGCTCGCGGCGAAGTTCACGGACAACGCGGACAAGGTCGAGGCCCTCAACGCCTCCCTGACCGATGTGCGCATCATCACGGCGCTCATGATCGTGTTGATGTCGCTGTCGCAGTTCTACACGCAGCGCCAGCTGATGACGAAGAACGTCGACACCACGGTGAAGACGCCGTTCATGCAGCAGCAGAAGATGCTGATGTACGTCTTCCCCGTCATCTTCGCCGTCTTCGGTATCAACTTCCCCGTCGGTGTCCTCGTCTACTGGCTGACCACCAACGTGTGGACCATGGGCCAGCAGATGTACGTCATCCACAACAACCCGACGCCGGGTTCCAAGGCACAGGCCGCTTACCTGGAGCGCTTCTCCAAGACCGTCACCCGGCACGGCAAGACCCGCAACCGCCGTGAGCGTGCCATCGTCAAGGCCATCGTCGCCAAGGGCCGGGACCGTAACGAGTACGAGCGCAAGTTCATCAACGGGCTGAACAAGGCAGGTCTCGCGGCCCAGACCGACGGCGCGGTGGTCAAGAGCGACGCCACGGCCGCCGCCCAGGCGGAGGACGGTGCCCCGACCACGGCCCAGGCCGCGAAGCGGCAGCAGCCCAAGCGGCAGAGCAAATCCCAGCGCCAGGGCGGTGCGGCGAAGGCAGCCGGTGAGACCCCCTCGCTGACCAAGGCCGAGGAACCCCAGGACGACGTCAAGCCCGCCGTCCCTGCCAAGAAGGGCAACGCGAAGCCCGGCGGAAGCACCCGCAGCAAGGCCCAGTCCGGACAGCGCAAGGGCCCGCAGCGGCCCAAGTCCCCGTCCAAGAAGTAAGAAGGAGTCCATCCCGTGACGGAAGGCACCACCTCCGCCGCTGCCGAGGGCGTAGATACCCTGACCCGCTTGGAGCAGGAGGGCGAGATCGCAGCGGACTACCTCGAGGGTCTGCTCGACATCGCCGACCTCGACGGTGACATCGACATGGACGTCGAGGCCGACCGTGCCTCTGTCTCGATCATCAGTGACTCGTCCGGCCGTGACCTGCAGAAGCTGGTCGGTCGTGACGGCGAGGTACTCGAAGCGCTCCAGGAACTCACGCGCCTGGCCGTGCACCGTGAGACCGGTGACCGCAGTCGGCTGATGCTTGACATCGCGGAATACCGTGCCAAGAAGCGGGCCGAGCTGTCCGAGCTCGGCGCGAAGGCGGCCGCCGAGGCCAGGAGCAGCGGTGAGCCCGTGAAGCTCGACCCGATGACGCCGTTCGAGCGCAAGGTCGTGCACGACGCGGTCAAGGCCGCCGGCCTGAGCAGTGAGTCCGAGGGTGAGGAGCCGCAGCGCTTCGTTGTCGTGCTTCCCGCCTGAACGGTTCCACGTCCCACCGGCCCCGTCTGTTGCGCAGACGGGGCCGAATTTTGTCAGCCTGATAGTTCTGTGGTGTCGGCCCGTGCGTCGGCACCATACGGAAGGACGGTCCACCGTGACGGAGGCAGCAGAGCTTCCCCCCGCTCCCGAACAGGCTCGTGAAGTGTTTGGCGATCGCTTTGCGGACGCGGTGCGTTACGCGGAGCTGCTTGCCGAGGCGGGCGTGCAGCGTGGTCTGATCGGTCCGCGGGAGGTGCCCCGGCTGTGGGGGCGGCATCTGCTGAACTGCGCGGTGCTCTCGGAGGTCGTCTCCGAGGGCGTGACGGTGTGTGATGTCGGCTCAGGTGCCGGCCTGCCCGGCATTCCTTTGGCTCTGGCCCGGGAGGATCTCAAGATCACGCTCTTGGAGCCGCTGCTACGGCGTACCACCTTCCTGACCGAAGTCGTGGAGCTGCTGGGTCTGGACCATGTGACGGTCGTCCGTGGGCGAGCCGAGGAGGTCATGGGAACGCTGCCTCCGGTGCATGTGGTGACCGCGCGGGCTGTGGCTCCACTCGACCGTCTCGCCACGTGGGGCATCCCCTTGCTGCGACCCTACGGAGAGATGCTCGCACTCAAGGGTGATGCTGCTGAGGAGGAGCTGAAAAGCGCGACCGCTGCTCTGAACAAGCTCGGCGCAGTGGCCACATCGGTCGTGCATGTGGGTGAGGGGGTGGTGGATCCGATGTCCACGGTCGTGCGCGTCGAGGTCGGGGAAAGCCCTGGAGGTGTGCGCTTCGCGGCGAAGCGTGCGAAGGCTGCCCGCACGGGACGTGTGCGGCGCCGACGCGGGTAACGGGTACGCACGCCCTGCGGCAGGACGGCTGACTGTCAGGCATACGCTCTGAGAGGTCAGACGTACTCCACACAAGCTGCCGAACCTCTGCGTGCCGGAGTGTCGAGGCAGCGCGGCCCCGGCTGCTGTGCATCGTGTTTCACGTGAAACGTCGTTCCCTGCTGCACGGCATCATCAGCCGCGGTCGAGCCGCGGCCGAACCCCGCGACCGTAAGCCTCTCGGTTCACTCGGAGAGGGTCCTGTTCCCGAAGAGAGTTCATCCCCCTTGGGGGGGACGGAGTTGTCCACAGAGGTGGTTTTCTCCACAGAACGCAAAGCCTCACTGGTTCACGACCCCGAAGACATGGGAGGCTCTGTTCATTGCGAGTCTGAAGTCGAGGAGAGTGAATCCTTGCGGTCCGACGCCAACATCGCGGGACCGATGACCGATCCGGTCCCCGGTCCCCGTACCGAATCGATGGGGGCGGATGTTTCACGTGAAACACCGCCTCCGATGGACGACACTCCCATCGGCCGTGCTGCCCAGCTGGCGGTGGACGCACTGGGCCGCGCGGGCGAGGGCCTGCCGCGGCCTGAACAGACACGCCTCATGGTGGTCGCCAACCAGAAGGGCGGCGTCGGCAAGACAACGACGACCGTCAACCTTGCCGCGTCACTCGCGCTCCATGGGGCTCGGGTCCTGGTGATCGACCTCGACCCTCAGGGCAACGCATCCACGGCCTTGGGTATCGATCACCACGCCGAGGTTCCCTCCATCTACGACGTGTTGGTCGAGAGCAGGCCACTGGCAGAAGTGGTCCAGCCGGTCCCTGATGTGGAAGGTCTTTTCTGCGCCCCCGCCACGATCGATCTTGCCGGTGCGGAGATCGAGCTGGTGTCCCTGGTGGCACGGGAGAGCCGGCTGCAGCGTGCGATCCAGGCCTACGAGCAGCCTCTGGACTACGTCCTCATCGACTGCCCCCCGTCGCTCGGCCTGCTGACAGTCAATGCGATGGTGGCAGGTCAGGAGGTCCTGATCCCGATTCAGTGCGAGTACTACGCGCTGGAAGGCCTGGGGCAGCTGCTCCGCAATGTCGATCTGGTACGGGGGCACCTCAACCCCTCCCTGCATGTATCGACGATCCTGCTCACCATGTACGACGGCCGGACGCGGCTCGCGTCCCAGGTCGCGGACGAGGTACGCAGTCATTTCGGTGAAGAGGTGCTACGGACGAGCATTCCTCGTTCCGTACGCATCTCGGAGGCGCCGAGTTATGGGCAGACGGTACTGACTTACGATCCTGGATCGAGCGGTGCCCTCTCCTACCTCGAGGCGGCACGAGAGATCGCGTTGAGGGGCGTAGGCGTCAGCTATGACGCATCGAACGCGCACATCGGCGCACAGCAGAACGATCCGAGCATGGTGGAGGGCGTCCAGTGAGTGAGCGACGGAGAGGGCTGGGTCGTGGTCTCGGCGCGCTGATCCCTGCTGCCCCGACAGAGAAGTTGGCCCCCCCGGCCATAGCGGGAGGCGCTGCTTCCGTGCCTCCCGCCGGCTCGCCGGTGGTGTCGAACGAGCGCGGGGTAGCCGCTGCGAAACTGGCCGAGCTGCCCTCTGTTCCACGTGAAACAGAGGAGCCTTCGCCCCAGGGCGCAGCGGAGACTCCCATGCCTCCCCTGGGTGCACACTTCGCTGAGATTCCCCTCGATTCCATCAAGCCGAACCCGCGTCAGCCTCGTGCGGTCTTCGACGAGGACGCGCTGGCCGAGCTCGTCACGTCCATCAAGGAGGTCGGCCTCCTTCAGCCCGTGGTCGTACGGCAGGTCGGGCCGACGCACTACGAGCTCATCATGGGTGAGCGCCGTTGGAGGGCCTGCCGCCTGGCGGGGCTCGAGGTCATTCCGGCGATCGTCCGGGCCACGGAGGACGAGAAACTCCTTCTGGACGCCCTTCTGGAGAACCTGCACCGGGCCCAGTTGAACCCGCTGGAAGAGGCAGCCGCCTACGACCAGTTGCTCAAGGACTTCAACTGCACCCACGACCAGCTGGCGGACCGTATCGGTCGCTCCCGCCCGCAGGTGTCCAACACCCTGCGTCTGCTGAAGCTCTCGCCGAGGGTCCAGAGCAGGGTGGCTGCCGGAGTCCTCTCCGCGGGACATGCGCGGGCCCTGCTGTCCGTCGAGGACTCCGAGGAACAGGACAGGCTGGCCCATCGGATCGTCGCCGAAGGGCTCTCGGTACGGGCTGTGGAGGAGATCGTCACCCTGATGGGGTCAGGCCCGCAGAAGGCGCCGCGCTCCAAGGGGCCGAGGGCGGGCACCCTGGTGGCACCGGCGCTGTCAGATCTGGCCACGCGTCTCTCGGATCGCTTCGAGACGCGGGTGAAGGTCGACCTGGGGCAGAAGAAGGGAAAGATCACCGTCGAGTTCGCCTCCATGGAGGATCTCGAGCGCATCCTCGGCACGCTTGCTCCCGATGAGGGGCCGGTTCTGCAGAAGAGCCTCGTGGGCGACGACGCCGCAGAGGGCGATTCCTGAGACATCGGCTCGGTCAGCCGAACAGCCGACCAGGGGCGGATCATGTCCGGTATGTGGCGGATCATGATCCGCCCTTTGCTTTTTGTCGGTATCGACGGAATCGCTTCATGGATACGATGCATTCACATACGGGGTGATTCACCGGCCGTACCTCTGAACCTCTGAGCGCAAGGCAGGGGCCATGCGAATGATGAGTCGCACTGGACTGGTGAGAACAGGGCTGGCGGTTGCCGTCTTCGGTGGGTTCGTCGGCAGCCTGCTCAAAGAGCGGCACGCTCTGAGAACCGTCCGCGAGGCAGCAGGCGAAGGAAGCGAGGCACAGGCTTCATGGGGCGTCGGCTCGTACCGCTCACGCTGGACAACCTTCAGGACCTTCCGCAGACCTGTCGCTCGTGTGTCTTCTGGGAGCTCGACCCCGTCAGTGGTGAGGCAGCGGTAAAGGCGGGCACGCCGGCGGTCGAGAAGGAGTCGTGGATCTCCGCTGTCCTGCTGGACTGGGGATCGTGCGGAAGAGTCGTCTATGTGGATGACATCCCCGCGGGTTTCGTTCTCTATGCCCCGCCCGCCTATGTGCCGCGCGCCATGGCCTTTCCCACGAGCCCTGTGTCACCCGATGCGGTGCAGTTGATGACCGCGTTCATCGTGCCGGGCCATCAGGGCCAAGGGCTGGGGAGGGTGATGGTGCAGACGGTGGCGAAGGACTTGTTGCGTCGTGGGTTCAAAGCGATCGAAGCCTTCGGCGACGCGCGTTGGAAGACGCCGGCCTGTGTGCTGCCCGCTGACCATCTCCTGGCAGTGGGATTCAAGACGGTCCGTCAGCACCCCACGTATCCCCGACTCAGGCTGGAACTGCGGACGACGCTCTCATGGAAGGACGACGTCGAGATGGCATTGGACCGCCTGCTTGGAGCTGTCCAGAAGGAACCGGCATTGCGCCCCCTCTGACGAGGGCCGGTAATGCCAAGGGGCCGACCCACTGGGTCGGCCCCTTGGCGTTTCACGTGAAACATGCGCCGCCGGCGAAGCGGTCGGCGGTCATTCGGCGATGAAGTCCTCGAGGTCGCGGACGATCGCGGCCTTCGGCTTGGCACCGACGATGGTCTTGGCGACCTCGCCACCCTGGTAGACGTTCAGGGTCGGAATGGACATGACGCCGTACTTGGCGGCCGTACCCGGGTTCTCGTCGATGTTCAGCTTGACGACCTCGATCTTGTCCCCGTACTCCGCGGCAATCGCCTCAAGAGAAGGAGCGATCTGGCGGCAAGGACCGCACCAGGCGGCCCAGAAGTCCACCAGGACAGGCTTGTCGTTCTTGAGGACGTCCTCATCGAAGGAATCGTCCGTCACGTTCTTCAGGGTGCCGGCCACGGCGGGCTCCTTAACTGGTTGATGCGTGGGGCGGGTGGGGGTCAGACAGCGGTCTTCTCGGGCTCGGCCTGCTTCTCGTCGGAGAGAGCTGCCAGGAACCTCTCGGCGTCGAGGGCGGCGGCACAGCCCGTACCGGCCGCGGTGATCGCCTGGCGGTAGGTGTGGTCAACCACATCACCGGCGCCGAACACGCCGGTGAGGTTCGTACGCGTCGACGGCGCCTCGACCTTCAGGTAACCCTCGTCGTCCAGTTCCAGCTGACTCTTGAAGAGCTCCGTGCGAGGGTCGTGCCCGATGGCGATGAACAGACCGGTCACCGCCAGATCCGAAAGTTCACCGGTCTTGACGTTCCTCAGCTTCAGACCCGAGAGCTTCTGGTCGCCCTGGACCTCAGCGACCTCGCTGTCCCAGACGAACGAGATCTTCGGGTCGGCGATGGCGCGCTCCTGCATCGCCTTCGAGGCCCGCAGGGTGTCGCGGCGGTGGATGATCGTGACGGACTTGGCGAACCGGGAGAGGAAGGTGGCCTCCTCCATCGCGGTGTCACCGCCACCGATGACGGCGATGTCCTGGTCCTTGAAGAAGAAGCCGTCACATGTGGCACACCAGGAGACACCACGGCCGGAGAGGGCATCCTCGTTGGGCAGGCCGAGCTTGCGGTGCTGCGAGCCGGTGGTGACGATGACAGCCTTCGCCTTGTGGACCGTGCCCGCGGTGTCCGTGACCGTCTTGATCTCGCCGGTCAGGTCGACGGAGACCACGTCGTCCGGAATGAGCTCGGCACCAAAGCGCTCTGCCTGGGCGCGCATGTTGTCCATGAGCTCGGGGCCCATGATGCCGTCCTGGAAACCTGGGAAGTTTTCGACATCGGTCGTGTTCATCAGCGCGCCACCGGCGGTGACGGCGCCCTCGAACACCAGAGGCTTCAGCGACGCACGGGCGGTGTAGAGCGCCGCGGTATAGCCGGCCGGCCCCGAACCAATGATGATCACGTTACGGACGTCGCTCACGGCTTGATTCCTCGTCTCTGGTCTGTGTCATCCGACCGGTGGGAGTCTCTGTCTGAACTCTCACCTCACCCAACGGATCCTATGGGGCGCGCATTCCCGCTGGGCCCGAGTACACGGAGGCGGTCCGCGGGCGGGCTCGGGAGGCGCACAGGGTAGGGAATACCACACAGGGTGTGGGTGAAGCGTCGGCCGTCAGGCGCGTGTGTAGGAGTGCTTCAGCAGAACCTTCGCCGCAGAGGCGGAAGAGGGATGGGAGACACAGGAAGCATCGACGATGTATGCGGTCACCCGGGTGTCGTCGGAGGGATCGGGAAGTACCACCAGCAGGACCTCTCGCCCCTCGTAGATGCCTTCCTCCGTGGCGAGGGCGGCGTCATCGTGGCCGATCCCTTTGCGGATGCATTCCGGAACCGCGGACTTGAGCACCCTGGGGCCGGTGGCCGAACCGGGCGCCGACTCGAGACCGAAGGTCTGCGGGCTGCTGGAGGAGCCGGTTTTCATCTGGCCCTGTGTGAGAAGGTCGGAGACCCGCTTCTCCAGCTTTCCCTCGGAGAAAGTATCCGTGGAGGTCGTCTGCTGACCGTCCCCCGGATCCTCGTTCTGGGAGGACAGGAATACCGTGCCGAGCCCCAGGGCCGCCACGGTGAACACTGTTCCCAGCACAGCGGCCCGACGGCGTCCACGGTGCATGCGGCCCTTGCGGCCCGGACCGGTGGTGGACGGCCGAGGGCGCCCAGCGGGGCGGTCCACCGATGCCGCTGTTTCACGTGAAACATGCGCGCGATCTGCATCGGACAGGGCAGGGGAAGCGTCGACCGGTTCTGTGCCGACCGGGTCGGTGATGCCCTGCGGATCCGGCACTGTGGCGTGGAGCAGAGCCTCCGCGGCGAGCGCGGCATCGATACGGCTCGCCATCTCGTCCGGCATACGCGGTGGACCCGGCATTGTGCCGAGCAGTCCTCGGATCTCCTCCAGCGAGGCGCGGACGCCCGCGCAGAGCTCACACTCGCCCAGGTGTCGACGCACAGCGGTGTCCCGGGCGGGCGACAGAAGCCCTTCGGTGAGGTCGGAGATCTCCTCGACGCCTGGGTGCTCCGTCATGTCTGTCGTCGAGGTCACGCTCGCCCACCTCCGCCCTTCACTGCCGCTGGGTCACTCGGTCCTGTATCCGGCGGATCCGCTCGACGTGGTCCCGCTGTGGGTGGGACGGATGCCCCCTGCGTCCGGTTCCGCTCCTCACCCCGCTTCCTGCCGTCACCGCTGCCGTCCGGTCGCAGATGATGCAGAAGAGGCAGGAGTCTGGCTCTGCCCCGGGCGCAGCGGCTCTTCACCGTGCCGGTGGGCACGTCAAGGATGCGGGCGGCCTCGGCCACCGGGTAGCCCTGCATGTCCACGAGGACGAGCGCCGCCCGCTGATCGGGCGGAAGCGTCCCCATCGCTTCGATGAGCTGGCGGTGCAGATCGTTCCGTTCCGCGGGAGCCGAAGCGGGCTCATGGGGCTCCAGCAGCTGCTCCAGGCGCTCCGTGTCGTCGACGGGGGAGGTCTTCCGGGATGTCGCCTTGCGCGCACGGTCCAGGCAGGCGTTCACCGTGATCCGGTGCAGCCACGTCGTGACGGCCGACTGGCCCCGGAAGGTGTGGGCGGCCCGGTAGGCGGAGACAAGGGCGTCCTGAACCGCGTCAGCGGCCTCCTCACGGTCCCCCAGGGTCCGCAGGGCGACCGCCCAGAGCCGGTCCCGGTGCCGGCGGACGAGCTCACCGAAGGCGTCCGGGTCGCCTTCCACGTGACGGGCGAGGAGGTCCTGATCGTTCATGTCGTGGTGCGCGGTGCCATCCGGCATCGGGACCCCTCCCCTCGCTCGGCGAGACGTCAGCCGGTGAACTTCAGGTCGGTGATGGCCTGCTTGTAGCCGGCGCTGCTGTAGCCGTCGGCGGGCGCGTTCGGTACCGCCGTGATCCACAGCAGCACGTACCGCGACGTCACGGCTTCCGACGCCTTCACGTCCAGGGATTCGCTACTGGTCGTGCCGGTCGCGATCTCCTTCATGCCGTCGACTCCGGTCGACGGGGTCAGCGAATCCGTCGCATAGAGATGCACCGTTGTGTGGTCACCGGTGTAGCGGAGGCCTATCGAAGCCGACGAGATCTTCTTGGCCGAGCCGAGGTCGTAGACGATGCCCACGCCGGGTTTGTACGGGGCGAGCGTCGGGCCCTCGTTGTACTTCTTGGTCCGCCAGTAGGTCTCGCTGTCGTTGTCGTACGTCTTGGCGACGTCCCCCGGGGCCTGGGCTCCGCCCGTCGCAACGTACTCCTGAGCGCCCTGGATCGTGAGCGGCTCGGCCGGCTTGGGCTTGTCGCCGCTCTTGTCGTCCTCGTCCGTCGTCTGGGTCTTGTTGGTGTCGCCCGCGTTGCCATTCTGGTCGATGAGAGCGTCGGCGAGCTGCCAACTGCCCAGACCGAGCGCGGCGATCAGCAGTGCCGACACAGCCCACTTCAGGGCCTTGCCCGTACGGCTTTGCAGCGGCGGCGGCGGGACGGGCGCCGGCTGCTGTGTGACACGCGCACCCGGACGGGATGCCGGACGACCGTAGGAGCCCTGCTGGTAGGTCGTGCGCTGGTAGTCCGGTGGAGTGGTGAACGCGGGCTCCGGCGGACGGATGCGGGGCATCTCGCCGATCGCCTTCACCAGTTCCTCCGGTGAGGTGCAGGGGGACTCGTGGCGGGACGCGGTGGCCCCGTCGTTGGCCAGGGCGCGCATGGCGAGCTCGGACAGGCCCCGGTGGACGCCGGCCCGTACCTGGTCGGGCGGGATCAGACCGATGTCCTTCGGCAGCCCGGACAGACCATAGGCGTCACTCTCGTACGGCCAGCGCTGAGTGAGCGCTGCGTACAGCAGGGCGCCGACGGACTCGGTGTCCGTGCGCTGTGGGGTGTCGGAGTCGATGCCGCGCAGCGCCGCGTTCACCGCGAGGCCCCGGATACGCCATTGGCCGGTCGAGGTGCGCAGTACCGCGTTGGGGTTCAGGCGCAGATGGGAGAGCCCCTCGCGGTGGGCCGCGGCCATGGCGGAGGAGATCTGACTGGTCATCTGGTAGGCGTCGTACGCCTCCAGCGGTCCGGCCGCCAGGAGGGCGGTCAACTCGGTGGCATCGGGAAGCCACTCGTGGACGACGTAAACGACGTCGTCCTCCTCCACCGCGTCCAGGACCTGAACGAAGCGGGGGTCGCCCAGCAGGGCGGAGGAACGGGCCGCGGCCAGGACGGAGCGGGCACGCGAGTGGTGTGCGGGCAGGATGTGCACGCCGACGGCACGGCGGAGCTTCTCGTCCACGGCACGCCAACTGCTGAATCCGTCCAGACGGGTGACGCACTCTTCGAGGCGGTAGCGTCTGGCGAGCTTGTGACCGCTGTGCAGTTCGAGCGGCGGTGTCTTCCCGGAACCGTCGGTCCCGGTGTTCTCCTGTGCCGCGTCGCTGTTCGTGTCCTGCTCCCGGTTCTTGGCCACCCCGTCGGCCGTGGACTGGTCCGCCTGCGCGGTCAGCGACTGGTCGCCGCTGTTGTCTGCCACGTCGACGGCAGCTGTGCTCCGTTCCGCCACCGTCGTTCCCTGCCTCCCCATCCATGTGCGCGTCGGGCGACGGCCCGTGCGCGCCGTCCGACGCCGAAACCAATTGTGCCCACAGTCCGCCGCTATGCACGACACACAAGGGCTGACGATGGTTGTGCGCCTACCCGCGCCTTACCGTCCCAGGCGTCCGCGGACCATACCGACCAGCGAGTTGACCTCCACGATGCGCATCCGGCGCGCGGCGACGAAGAAGACGCCGAGCAGCAGGGCTCCACCGGCCACCAGCGCGGTGAAGGAACCGACGACGCCCTGACCGAGGGTGTGTCCGATCCCGTAGCAGATCGCGCCGGCGAGCAGTGCGGCCGGAACCGAGGCGATGCACAACCGGGCGTACGTCCGCAGGACCCGGGCGCCGTCCAGGTCCCCGCCCAGCTTCGTGCGCAGCCGTCGCCAGGCGATACCGACGCCGGTCGCGTAGGCCACGCCGTACGAGGCGGCCATGCCGACCACAGCCCAGCGGGCCGGGAGGACGAAGAAGCAGACCGCCGAGGCGACCGCGTTGACCGCGGCAACGATGACCGTGTTGTAGAAGGGGGTTCGGGTGTCCTCGTAGGCGTAGAAGGCACGCAGGACGACGTACTGGACGGAGTAGGGAATCAGGCCGAGGCCGAAGGCCATCAGCATGTAGCCCATGTTGGTCGCTTCGCTGATACCCGAGGAGCCGAAGATCAGGGTGCACATCGGGATGCCGAGCGCGATGAAGCCGAAGGCGATCGGCACGATCGCGACGGCCGTGGTGCGCAGGCCCTGGGAGATGTCGTCCCGGACGGCGCCGCCGTCGTCCTCTGCCGCCGAGCGGGAGATACGGGGCAGCAGGGCGGCCATCAGGGAGACGGTGATGATGGCCTGCGGCAGGCCCCAGATCAGCTGGGCGTTGGCATAGGCGGCGAAACCGGTGCCCTGGACATCGGAGTCCAGACCGGCAGCGGTGGACAGCTGGGTCACGACCAGCGCGCCCGCCTGGTTGGCGAGCACGAACAGGATGGTCCACTTGGCGAGCATCGCCGCCTTGCCCAGCCCGTGACCCTTCCAGTCGAAGCGCAGACGGATGCGGAATCCCGTCTCGCGCAGGTACGGGATCATGGCCAGAGCCTGGACGACGAGACCGAGCAGGACACCGACGCCGAGGAGACGCTGGCCCTCCGGCGGGATACTCGTGACGGTCATCCGTGAGTCGGCTGCGGTGCCGTAGACGTAGATGAACGTACCGAGGGTCACGATGATGACGATGTTGTTGAGGACCGGAGTCCACATCATCGCGCCGAACCGGCCGCGCGCGTTGAGGATCTGCCCCATCACCACGTGCACGCCCATGAAGAAGATCGAGGGCAGGAAGTAGCGGGTGAAGGTGACGGCGACCTCGTTGGCCGAAGAATCGGAGGCGACCGGGTTCGACAGCGCCCTTACGAGGAGCGGTGCGGCGAGCCACGCGACGGCGGTCAGTGCGGCCAGGGCCGCCATCACGAGGGTGAGCAGCCGGTTGGCGTACGCGACGCCACCGTCGGCGTCGTCCTTCATGGCACGGACGAGCTGCGGCACGAAGACGGAGTTGAGGCCACCGCCGACGGTGAGGATGTAGATCATGGTCGGCAACTGGTACGCGACCTGGAACGAGTCGCCGAGCAGGCCCAGGCCGAGAGCCGAGACGATCAGTGCGGACCGGATGAAGCCCGTGAGGCGGGAGACCATCGTGCCCGCCGCCATCACGGCGCTGGACTTCAGCAGCCCTCCGGCCCGGCCGCCCTTCTTCGGGGGAGCCGCGGGAGCCGGTTCCGGCACGGGAGCCTCGGCGACCGAAGGAGGCGTGGCGCCCGCGTAGTGACCGGGGGCCGCAGAGGCCGGTCCGGGCACGGAAGCGGACTCGTAGGACTGCCCGCCGGTCACCGGCTGGTGGCCGGGGTGCCCGCTGCCCTGCTGCCCGGAAAGTTCCCCGTCGTGCGGTCCGGCGTGCCCGCCGCCCTGCTGCTGATCGCGGAAGAGGTGGGCGAAGGCGTCCGGCTCGTGGCGCTGGTCCCCGGCTTGACCGACCAGGTCGTCCACGCCCACGAACTGCGTCGTGCGCGGGTCGTCCCCGTACGGGAGGTGCTGGGTGGGACCGCCCGGCTCCGGAGCCGGCGCCTGGGCCCAGATCCGTGGGTCGGGCGCGTACAGCGACCGGGGCGGCTGCCCGTACAACGGCTGCTGAGGAGGGTATGTGCCCGGCGGTGGCGGAGGGTGTGCCGCGCGGTCGTACAGGGCCTCGGAGACCGGGTCCTGGGCGGCGATGTCCTGCGCCCGGTAGGGGTCCTGGTCGTAGGCGTCCTGGAGGTACGTGTCGGCGGGCGGCTGCGGCGCCGGGTCGTGACCGGGCGGCGGACTCCCCTGGGGGTCCGACTCGGGATGGCCCGAGTTACCCGCGGCATGGCCGCGGTCACCGTCGTACGGCGCGTTCATGGTTACCCCACCTCATCGTCCCGGGCCCACCGGCCACGACATCCTCAACGGTCCACTCTCTCACCCGTGCCGGACGGGTCTGCGGTTTCCGGTTCGGTGTCCGGTACCGGGTCACTCGGCTGCTGTGGGCCGTCCGTTCCGGAGCCGGCTTCCGGCTTCTTCGTCTCAGGGCCGTTCTCCGGCTTCTCGGCAGGACGTTCCGCGGGGGCGTCCGGGTTCTGCGGGTCGTCGTTGCCCTCGTCCTCCGTGCGGTCCTGCTCCCGGACCTCCTGGGCCTCGCGGGCCGCGGCACGCTTGCGCTGCGTGTACATCCGGAAACCGGCGAGGACGAGCAGCAGCACACCGCCGCCGATGACCAGCATCACCGTGGCGGTGATCTCGGTGACCTTGACGTCGAAGGTGACCGGCTCGCCGTACTTCTGGCCGTCCTGCGTGTACAGCTGGGCGATCACCGTCGCGCGGCCGTTGGCGTTGGCGGACGTGGTGAACTTCACTGACTGGCTGTGTCCGCCGGAGACGGCGACCGGCTGTTCCTCGTAGGCGTCCCCGCCGATCTCGAGGCGGGTCGGGTTGGTCGAGGTGAGCCGTAGCGTCAGGTTCTCGACACCCTGCACCAGGTTGTTCTGGACGGTTACGGGGATCGTGGCGCTGCGGCCGGAGAGCTTCGTCTCCGATTTTTCGATCAGCTTCACCTGGTCGAGGAGCCCGTCGAGGTACGCCTCGACACCGCTGCGGTAGGTGGCCGCCTCGGAGATCCGGCCGCGCCAGGAGACGGACATCCCGCGGTTCAGGGCCCGGCCGAACGGGGTCACGACCCGGGACGGGTCCGAGAGGATCACCTTGAACTTGTCGAGCTTGTCCTGCGTCCTCGCGATCTGCTCGAACGCGGACCGTGGCAGTTCCTGCTTGCGCAGCGAGGAGGGGTACGAGGAGGCCGCGGGGACCTCGGTGGTGGCGGCAGGGTCCGGCTCGGCCTTCGCGGCAGCGGTGAGGTCCTCGGGCTCCGACCAGTTCCCGTCCTGGACGGCCTTCAGGGCTTCGGCCATTGTCTGGGCCTGGCTGGCCGTGGGAGTGCGCTGGGGAGCGACGACGACGCCGCGCTGCCGGCTGGTCTGGAGGCTCAGCGTCAGGCTCTGGGCCAGGAACCGCTGGACGGCGAGCGTGGACGTGGAGGCCTTGGTCATGTCGCCCTGGAACACGGTGGACAGCCGGGAGTCCGCTACGACCGCCGTGGTGCCGCCGCCGATGGGGCGGGCGGCCGAGGGCGTGTACGACAGGTCCCCGGTCTCCCGGAAGCTGTCGCTGCGGGCGATCACCTTGTCGGCGCCGGCGGAGGTGGCGACCTTGACGATGGAGGGGTCCACCGCGCCGTTGACGGGCCAGGCGAAGTCCGTAGCCGGTTTCACGTGGAGGATCGGCTCCACCGTGTTGACGACGACGTCCGTGGCCTCCTTGAGATGACTCAGGGAGCCGGTGACCGAGGTGCCGTTGTGGGCGAGGGAGGCCAGATCCGGATCGCCGAAGGGCAGTGCGACGACCTCTTTGCCCTTCACCGCGCTCTGTACGTCGGCGAGCCACCGCTTGGCGGTGTCCTGATGACCGCCGGGCGTGGTGGTGTCACCCTCGCCCTGGACCTCGTAGCTCTCGGTCATGGCGTCGACGGACGCCAGCAGATCCGGATCGATCACCCAGGTGACGTCGAGGTTCTTGCCCAGCGCCACCATCCGGTCCAGACGGCCGCCCGGGGAGATTTCCTTGGCCAGGTCGTCGTCACGGAGGACCGGGGTCTGCTGCTCGTTGGATCCTGTCTCCGCCGTCGTGTGGACCGTGGAGATCAGAGGCCACAGGAACGTCGTGCTCGTCTTCGCGTCGGCTTCGTCGGGCTGCCACGGCAGGAGCGTCCGCCGGACGCCGAGGGTCTGTTCCCAGGGCTGCGCGGCGGTCTGCCCGGAGAGGGCCACGGCCACCTGGTAGACGCCGTTCTTCCCGAGGTTCAGCTCATCCACTGGAACGGAGACGCTGAAGCGTTGCGAGACACCGGGAGTGAGCTCGGTGTACTTCTGGGCGTACTTGTCGTCGATCTCCGGGCCGATGGCGCCCTGAATGTCGTCGCTGTCCCGGGCGACGCTGTCGATCCCGGAACGTGTGTTCAGCAGAGGGCCCACCCGCAGACCGACGTGGGCGTCGGTGACCGCTTGCTTGCCCTTGTTGGTCACCGTGCCGGACACCGTGACGGTGTCGCCCTCGCCGGGGAGGCTGGGCGTGAGCGAGTTCACGGAGACGGCGACCGAGCCCGCGTCGGTGGCGGACCGCGCGGCACTCCCCGTGGAGGCGGCCGCAGGCGCCACGGCGGGCATGTGAAGCAGACCTGCCAGCAGGGGCACTCCGGCGAACAGGGTGCCGGTGCGCCGCAGCCAGCGGCGGGCAGGTGAGGGACTCATCCCCTGGAAGTCTGCCGCCTCGGCCACGCGCTCGCCCGTCCCTATCGTCGTCAGTGGTCGTCGGATGTGCGTCCACGCATGGTAACGATGCCTCGTGTGGCTGAGTGCCGCGGACCGGTCCGCAAGATCGGGCCGGCCGTCGCGCTGTCCCGTATGTGGCCGTATAGGGGGAGCGCTTGCCGCGAGCGGACGTCGGCCCTCTGCGAGGACTGTGGGAGTCGACGGGGCAGATCAATGGATGAGCCTTCGGCCGCCCGGGCCACGTACCCTTTTCTGTTGTGCCGAATGCCAACGAACAAACCAGTGCCCTGAGCCAGGTGCAGGACCGAGCGGTGAACGAGCTGCTGCGAGTCGCCCCGGTCGCCGACGACCTCGCCCGCCGCTTCCAGGAGGCCGGGTTCTCACTCGCTCTGGTCGGCGGCTCGGTCCGGGACGCGCTGCTCGGCCGGCTCGGGAACGACCTGGACTTCACCACCGACGCCCGCCCGCAGGACGTTCTGAAGATCATCCGTCCGTGGGCGGACGCGGTCTGGGAGGTGGGCATCGCCTTCGGCACGGTCGGAGCTCAGAAGGAGGCCCGTGTCGGAGACGCTGACCGAAGCTTCCAGATCGAGGTGACGACCTACCGCTCGGAGGCGTACGACCGCACGTCACGCAAGCCCGAGGTGGCGTACGGAGACTCCATCGAGGAGGACCTCGTCCGCCGTGACTTCACCGTGAACGCGATGGCCGTCGGCCTGCCCGAGAAGGAGTTCATCGATCCGTACGGCGGTCTGGACGATCTCGCTGCAGGGGTGCTGCGTACACCGGGCACCCCCGAGGCGTCCTTCTCGGACGATCCACTGCGGATGATGCGAGCCGCACGTTTTTCCGCTCAGCTCGATTTCGAGGTGGCTCCCGAAGTGGTCACGGCTTTGCGGGAGATGGCCGGACGCATCGAGATCGTCTCCGCCGAACGGGTGCGGGACGAGCTGAACAAGCTGGTTCTGTCCGCTTACCCCCGCAAGGGACTGACCCTGCTCGTCGACACAGGGCTTGCCGATCATGTACTGCCCGAGCTGCCGGCCCTGCGCCTGGAGAGCGATGAGCACCACCGGCACAAGGACGTCTATGAGCACACGCTGATCGTTCTGGAACAGGCGATGGCCCTGGAGGAGGAAGGCCCCGACCTGACTCTCCGCCTGGCGGCGCTGCTGCACGACATCGGGAAGCCGCGTACACGCCGTTTCGAGAACGACGGCCGGGTCTCGTTCCACCACCACGAGGTGGTGGGGGCGAAGATGACGAAGAAGCGTCTGACAGCCCTCAAGTACTCCAACGAGCTGGTCAAGGACATCTCGCGTCTGGTGGAACTCCACCTGCGGTTCCACGGTTACGGAATGGGAGAGTGGACGGACTCCGCCGTCCGCCGTTATGTCCGCGACGCGGGGCCGCTCCTGAGCCGGCTCCACAAGCTGACCCGCTCGGACTGCACGACGCGCAACCGTCGCCGGGCAGCGGCCCTCGCGCGCGCGTACGACGGTCTGGAGGAGCGGATCGCCCAGCTCCAGGAACAGGAGGAGCTCGACGCCATCCGTCCGGACCTCGACGGAAATCAGATCATGGAGATCCTCGGAGTCAATCCTGGGCCGGCTGTCGGCCAGGCGTACAAGCACCTGCTGGAACTGCGGCTGGAGAACGGCCCGATGGAGCACGACGCGGCGGTGGCGGCCCTCAAGGGGTGGTGGGCCGGACAGCGAGGCTGAGAGTGCGGAACGGGGTCATGTTTCACGTGAAACATGACCCCGTTCGAGGTGCACGGAGGGGCGGTGTTTCACGTGAAACACCGCCCCTCCGTGTGCCGCCTTACTTCTTGTAGTCCTTCAGGCAGAGCAGGAAGTCCTTGCCGTCACCGCTCTGGGTGTACACGTACTGGAAGTCCTTGGCCTGGGCTTCGCACTTGCTGGAAGCCAGGGTGTCGGAGAGGAACGAACCGTCGATCTTGGCGAGCACCTCGTACTGGGCGTCCGAGGAGCCGCAGTCGACGACCTCGAGGTCGGGATTGTTGTCACTGGTGCTGCCGCGGTGCATGCAGTCGCCGACTGTCGCGGTGTTGGCGTCGTCCCGGCTGGCGATGAAACCGCCGATGGCCACAGCGGCGACCACCGCGACGATGACGATGTTCTTGATCGTCTTGAAGCCGATCTTGCGGCGCGGCTGCTCCGGCGGAACGGGGGCGCCCTGCGGGGGGAATCCAGGCTGGCCGGCCTGCTGGGGAAAGCCCGGCTGGCCCTGGGCATAGGGGTTCTGGCCCTGAGGCTGCTGCTGGCCCTGAGCGAACGGGTTGCCCTGAGGCGGCGGAGTGGTCACTTGGAGGTCCCCCTGGAACACAAGAACATGGCGCGAATGGCGCGTTGATAAGACGCATGTAAGGTACCGGGCACCACTGACAACGCCACAGGTCAGGAAGCCCTGTGGCATTGATGTGACACTTACTGGCGCTCAAAACGGCTGATAGCTACAGCTACTCCCCCGTAGATAACAGCGATTGTTGCCACCAGGGGGACTGATCGGCCGTCCGGTGGCAGCATCAGGGCGGCCACCGCGGCGGCACCGACGAAGGCCACGTTGAACAGGACGTCGTAAAGGGAGAAGATCCGGCCACGGAAGGCGTCGTCGACGGAGGACTGGACGATGGTGTCGGTGGCGATCTTCGCGCCCTGGGTGGTCAGGCCCAGAACGAATGCCCCGAGCAGCAGGGGGCCACTGGCGAAGGGCAGACCGAGCGCGGGCTCCAGGACTGCGGCGGCCGCCGAACACAGCATGATCCAGCGGCCCGGCCCGAACCGCCCCGCGGCCCAGGGGGTCGCGACGGCCGCGACGAAGAAACCGGCGCCGGACACACCCAACGCCAGCCCCAGCAGGGCGAGTCCCTCCTCCGTGGTGTCGGTCAGGGCATACCGGCACAGCATCAGCAGCATGACGAGCATGGCGCCGTAGCAGAACCTCATCAGAGACATCGCGGCGAGCGCCCAGGCGGCCTCCCTGCGCGAGGGCGCCGCCAGATGACGCAGACCTGCCAGCAGATCGCGAGCGGTTCCGGTGAGCGCTGCGGCCAGCCGTGGCTGCACCAGGGCCCGTTCGGGACCCAGCAGTTCCTTCGCCATGCGCAGCGATGCCAGAGCCGCGCACAGGTACAGCGCCGCACCCACGAGCACCACGGCCGCGTCCGAGTCGGAGACGACCAGGCGTACGAGGAAGGCGAGTCCACCGCCCGCGGTCGCGGCGAGCGTTCCAGCCGTCGGGGAGAAGGAATTGGCGATGACCAGCCGCTCGGAGTCCACCACGCGTGGCAGCGCGGCGGAGAGGCCGGCGAGGACGAAGCGGTTGACGGCGGTTACGCACAGGGCGGAGGCGAAGAGCAGCCAGTCCGGGACCTGGCCGAGAATCAGGGCAGCGGTCACCGAGGCCATCAGTGCGCGCAGCAGGTTGCCGTACAGGAAGACCTGGCGGCGGCGCCAGCGGTCGAGCAGTGCGCCGGCGAAGGGGCCGACCAGGGAGTAGGGAAGCAGCAGGACCGCCATCGCGGAGGCGATCGCCGCGGCCGACGTCTGCTTCTCCGGTGAGAAGACCACATAGGAGGCAAGTGCGACCTGGAAGACGCCGTCGGCGCCCTGGGAGAGCAGCCGGACGGCGAGCAGGCGTCTGAAGCCCTGGAAACGCAGCAGGACGCGCAGGTCACGGACGACGGCCATGGGGCACAGCCTCACATACGGGGAGGGTCCCCGGGACATGTGCCCCAGGGACCCTCGATCACCCGCAAGGGAGGCAAGGTCCTCACCCGAAGGAGGTGGGTCCTAGCGTTCGGCCTCGCCCTGGATGAACTTCTCGACGTTCAGACGGGCCTCGTCGTCGAAGTACTGCACCGGAGGGGACTTCATGAAGTACGAGGAGGCCGACAGGATCGGGCCGCCGATACCGCGATCCTTGGCGATCTTCGCGGCGCGCAGGGCGTCGATGATGACACCGGCGGAGTTCGGGGAGTCCCAGACCTCGAGCTTGTACTCCAGGCTCAGCGGAACGTCACCGAACGCGCGGCCCTCGAGGCGCACGTAGGCCCACTTGCGGTCGTCCAGCCACGGGACGTAGTCGGACGGGCCGATGTGGACGTTCCTCTCGCCGAGGTCCCGGTCGGGGATCTGGGAGGTGACGGCCTGCGTCTTGGAGATCTTCTTGGACTCCAGGCGCTCCCGCTCGAGCATGTTCTTGAAGTCCATGTTGCCGCCGACGTTCAGCTGCATGGTGCGGTCCAGGACGACACCGCGGTCCTCGAACAGTTTCGCCATGACGCGGTGCGTGATGGTGGCGCCGACCTGGGACTTGATGTCGTCACCGACGATCGGCACACCGGCCTCGGTGAACTTGTCCGCCCACTCCTTGGTGCCGGCGATGAACACCGGGAGGGCATTGACGAAGGCGACCTTGGCGTCGATGGCACACTGGGCGTAGAACTTCGCCGCGTCCTCGGAACCGACGGGCAGGTAGCAGACCAGGACGTCGACCTGCTTGTCCTTGAGGACCTGGACGACGTCGACCGGCCCCTCGGCCGACTCCTCGATGGTGGCCTGGTAGTACTTCCCGAGGCCGTCGAGGGTGTGGCCGCGCTGGACTGTCACCCCGGTGCTGGGGACGTCGCAGATCTTGATGGTGTTGTTCTCGGAGGCGCCGATGGCGTCAGCGAGGTCGAGGCCGACCTTCTTGGCGTCCACGTCGAAAGCGGCGACGAACTCGACGTCGCTGACGTGGTAGTCGCCGAACTGGACGTGCATCAGGCCCGGCACCTTGGACGCCGCGTCGGCGTCCTTGTAGTACTCGACGCCCTGCACCAGCGACGCGGCGCAGTTGCCCACGCCGACGACGGCTACGCGAACGGAACCCATTCCGGTTGCTCCCTGTGTGTATGAGTGAGGCCCCGAACGGGACTCACGTGGCGGTGTCGTCGGGCGAACCGGTCCGGGGGGTGTCCCCGGACCGGGGCAGGTCGCCCGACGCTCCAGATGTGGTCTCCTGTCGAGGAGGCGCCCCTGAGGCAGGACCCTTCAGGTCCCGCCCGGCCCGCTCGCTCTCGATGAGCTCGTTCAGCCAGCGCACTTCCCGTTCCACGGACTCCATTCCGTGGCGCTGGAGCTCGAGCGTGTAGTCGTCCAGGCGCTCCCGGGTCCGGGCCAGTGAGGCGCGCATTTTCTCCAGGCGCTCCTCCAGCCGGCCGCGGCGGCCTTCCAGTACGCGCATGCGTACGTCGCGTGACGTCTGTCCGAAGAAGGCGAACCGCGCGGCGAAGGTCTCGTCCTCGTACGCGTCAGGGCCCGTCTGGGAGAGCAGCTGTTCGAAATGCTCCTTGCCGTCGGCCGTCAATCTGTAGACGATCTTGGCGCGGCGGCCCGTGAGCGGAGCGGCGAGGGCGTCCTCGGTGGTGTTCCCCGGCTCCTCGATCAACCAGCCGTTGGCGACCAGCGTCTTGAGGCAGGGGTAGAGCGTCCCGTAGCTGAAGGCACGGAACACACCCAGTGACGTGTTGAGTCGTTTGCGCAGCTCGTAGCCGTGCATCGGAGACTCGCGGAGCAGGCCGAGTACGGCGAACTCGAGGATCCCGGAACGCCGGCTCATCGTCGCCTCCTCTCTGCCGCGGTCGTGCGATCACGGTCGTGTGTGGCGCATCGCCACTTTTATGCCGAGCTGATGTATCGACTCGATACATCATGACGATAGAACGGCGTTCCGACCGGGACAAGGGGGGGTGTGGTGAACGGGATCACATCATCGATTCAATGCGAGCAAGTTGCCTGATTTGAGCTGAACTTCTGTGCTCGGCGGGTTTTGGCGGTGCGTAGTCTGTGCGCCATGCGCAACACCGGGAACCAAGTGGCGCCCGGGGGCGTCCCTGTCCCTGGTGCAGTACGGGATGAATGCGGAACTCACCGCATCCGTACTTCGGGGGGACCGGAAACCAGCTGCCGTTTCCAGGCGCGCGAGATGCGCCTGCCCGAGGAGTAGTCGTTCGATGAGCGAGCACCGTCGCAAACCGCCGCAGCCGCAGGGAGGCGGACGTGCCGCGGCCCGACGCGGCCAGTCCGGCTCGTCCTCCGGCCGTCGCGCGGCACCGCGAGGCGCCACCGGGTCTCCGTCCGATTCCTATGGGTCGGACTCGGGTGGTGAGGGCCACACCTATGGAAGCCGCGCCGAAGCACGACGCGCGACACAGAGAGGCGGGGGCCGCCGGGCAGGTTCCACCGGCTCCGGCCCCGGCCGGGGCCGTGCTGCGCCTCCCGGCAGGAAGCGGATCGTCGACTATCCACGCCACGACAAGTACGGCTGGCGTCGCTGGATGCCGTCCTGGAAGCTCGTCACCGGGCTGTGCATCGCGTTCTTCGGCAGCATGGTGGCCGCCGCGGGGATCGGGTACGCGCTGGTGAGCGTGCCCGTCGTCGCTGAGACTGCCACGGCGCAGAACAACGTCTACTACTGGTCCGACGGCAAGCAGATGGTCGCCACGGGGGGTGAGCGCAACCGTCAGATCGTCAATCTCGAGCAGATCCCCAAGGCGATGCAGGACGCGGTCATCTCCCAGGAGAACAAGACCTTCTACGAAGACAGCGGCATCGACCCCCGGGGTATCGCCCGCGCCGTGTTCAACATGGCCAAGGGCGGCGACACGCAGGGCGGATCCACGATCACCCAGCAGTACGTCAAGAACGCCATGCTGGACGACCAGTCGCAGACGGTCTCCCGCAAGTTCAAGGAAATCTTCGTCTCGATCAAGGTGGGCGCCACCGAGGACAAGAACGACATCCTCGAGGGCTATCTGAACTCGGCCTACTACGGACGAGGGGCCTACGGGATCCAGGCCGCCGCCCGCGCGTACTTCGACAAGGACGCACTCGAGCTCAACGAGGGCGAGTGCGCCTTCCTGTCGGCGGTCCTCAAGGGCGCCACCTACTACGACCCGGCGGGCTCGACCTCCATCGACCCGGTCGGCGCCACTCCCGAGGCGAACAAGAAGCGTGCCCTGACCCAGATGCAGGACACACTGGACAAGATGGTCGAGTACGACCGTCTGGATCCCGCGACCAGGGCCAAGTACACCAAGCTGCCCAAGGTGCAGAACCCCCGGTCGAACACCGCGCTGAGCGGGCAGATCGGTTACCTCGTGGACCTCGCCAAGGCGTACATCGTCAACAACAGCGAGGAAACCGGAGTCACCGCCAACCAACTGGAACAGGGCGGCTACTCGATCCACACGACCTTCGACAGGAAGAAGGTCGAGGAACTCGAGAAGGCGGTCCAGAAGGTCTACAAGAAGAACATCAAGCCCGAGGAGCGCCCGGAGGACACCCACGTCCAGTTCGGCGGGGCTTCGGTGAACCCGGCGACCGGTGCGATCGAGGCCATCTACGGCGGTACCGACGCGACCAAGCACTTCACCAACAACGCCGACTCGACCGGTGCACAGGTGGGGTCGACGTTCAAGCCGTACGTGCTGGCGGCCGCCATGAAGTGGGGTGTCCGGGACCCCGACGGGGATCCCGTGCAGGCCCAGGACGAGCGTACGAAGGTGTCCGAGAAGAGCCTGTACAGCGGCAAGAACAAGCTCAAGATCAAGGAGTACGACGGTTCGGTCTGGCAGAACGAGAAGGGCGAGCAGTGGGAGCAGGTCAACGACGGTGACGAGTCACGCGGCACTCCACCCGATTACAAGATCGATCTCCGTGAGGCGATGCAGTTCTCGGTGAACTCCGCGTTCGTTCAGCTCGGCGTGGACGTCGGCCTCGACAAGGTGAAGGACTCCGCGGTGGACTCCGGGCTTCTGGAGAGCAGCCTCGCCGGAACGAACTACCCGTCCTTCTCCCTCGGTACCTCCAGCCCCAGCGCGATCCGCATGGCGGGTTCGTACGCCACCTTCGCGGCCAGTGGCGAGCAGCGCGACCCGTTCTCCGTCAAGAAGGTGACGAGCAAGGACGGCACGGTCTACACGCACAAGACCCAGACCGAACAGGCGTTCACCGCTCTGGTCGCCGACAACGTCACGGACGTCCTGAAGACCGTCGTCGAGGAAGGAACCGGCACCAACGCCCAGCTCGAGGGCCGCGAGGTGGCCGGCAAGACCGGTACCACGGACGGCAACAAGTCCGCCTGGTTCGTCGGCTACACCCCTCAGCTCTCCACCGCGATCAGCATGTTCCGGTACCCCGATGACGAGACCATCAAGAACCGCGAGTTCCTGGAGATGTACGGAACAGGTGACCAGGACTCGATCCACGGTGCCTCGTTCCCGTCCGAGATCTGGGCGGACTACATGGAGGACGCGCTGAAGGGCCAGAAGCCGGAGCCCTTCCCGACGCCGGAGCCCATCGGCGAGATCGTCAACGACACTCCGTCGCCGACCGCCACTCCCTCCCCCACCGAGACCGAGGAGGAGGAGACTCCGTCGGCCTCTCCGACCACTTCGGAGCCGGAGCCTGAGCCCAGCAGCCCCAGTCCGACCGAGACCGATACCTGTGGACCCTTCGACTTCAACTGTGAGGAAGAGGGAGACGACACAGGCGGTACCGGGGCGGGTGGCGCGGACGCCGGTGGGACGGACGGCGGGGTGACCAGTTCGCCGTCGGCCTCTGAGTCGGAGGAGGAAGGGGACAGTCGAGGCAACGGCAACGGTAACGGCAGTCTCTTCGGAGGCCCGGCCGGGTAGCCGCCCTTTCGTCCTACTTGGGTGTTCCACGTGAAACACGGGCCGCCGTACCCCTCGGGTACGGCGGCCCTCGGCATTGGCTCCGGCGCGTACGGCAGGATGTGCGGCATGCCCAGTGGAGGATCGATGCGAGCGAGCGCCCACGAGCCGGACCTGGTGGAACCGACCCGGGAGGACGCGGTCGCCAAGGCCGGCAGCGAGCTGATCGGCGGTCCGCTCGGGCGGCGTGCCCTGCTGGGAGTGTCCTGGTGGACCCCGGTCCGGGTGATCGTGCTCGTGGCGATCGGTATGTTCACCCTCGGCCTGGTCCAGAAGGCGCCCTGCTACAACGGCGCGTGGTTCTTCGGCGCCGGCTCCCAGTACACCCACGCGTGCTACTCGGACATCCCGCACCTCTACCAGGGGCGGGGCTTCGCCGACGGCCTCGTACCGTACTTCGACCAGATCCCCGGCGACATGCAGTACCTGGAGTACCCGGTGCTGACCGGTGTGTTCATGGAGGTCGCGTCCTGGCTCACACCCGGCAGCGGGAGCATCCAGGACCAGGAGCAGTGGTACTGGATGGTCAACGCCGGGATGCTCATGGTGTGCGCGGCGATCATCGCCGTCTGTGTGACCCGCACGCATGCCCGGCGACCCTGGGACGGTCTGCTGATTGCTCTGGCGCCTGCCTTCGCCCTGACCGCGACGATCAACTGGGACCTGCTGGCGGTTGCGCTGACGGCCGCCGCGATGCTCATGTGGTCGCGTAGCCGGCCTCTCGCCTTCGGAGTCCTCCTGGGACTGGCTACGGCCGCCAAGCTCTATCCCGTGCTCCTCCTGGGGCCCCTGCTGGTTCTGTGCTGGCGTGCGGGACGCTGGCGGGAGTTCGCGAGGGCCCTGGGCGGTGCCGTCGTCGCCTGGGCCGTGGTGAACGGGCCGGTGATGTTCTTCGCCTTTGACGGCTGGTCGAAGTTCTACACCTTCAGCCAGGAGCGGGGCGTCGACTTCGGGTCCTTCTGGCTGATCATCGCCCAGAACTCGTCCGACCCGCTCAGCACCGAGACCGTCAACACCCTTGCCACACTGCTGATGCTGCTGTGCTGCGTGGGTGTCGCGGCGCTGACCCTGACGGGCCCCCGCCGGCCACGCTTCGCACAGCTCGCCTTCCTGATCGTCGCGGCGTTCATCCTCACCAACAAGGTCTACTCGCCCCAGTACGTCCTGTGGCTGGTGCCCCTGGCCGTCCTGGCCCGGCCGAAGTGGCGGGACTTCCTGATCTGGCAGGCCTGCGAGGTGGCCTACTTCCTCGGCATCTGGATGTACCTCGCTTACACGACCAGTGGAGACGCCCACAAGGGACTGCCCGCCGACGGCTACCACTGGACCATCGGCCTGCATCTGCTCGGGACGCTCTATCTGTGCGTCATGATCGTGCGTGACATCCTGATGCCGGAGCGGGACCCGGTGCGCCGGTCCGGTGACGACGATCCCTCGGGCGGGGTGCTGGACGGAGCGGAGGACGTTTTCGTACTCGGTCCCGCCGCTCGGCCCGCTCGGGACACCGTGCACTTCGACGGCCCGCAGGCCGAGTGGGGCAAGGCCGACGCCACAAGTGGTTCACTCTGAGCGAACGACCGGCGGTCAGCCGGCCCGGCGACCGGTCCGGTGGCAGGTCCCCCCCCCTGAATGCTGTTGAGCAACAAGAGGAAGGGCCGTGCGCGGGGGTCACCGTGCACGGCCCTTCTCGTTGTCCTGGCGGCTGTGCAGGAGTTGCCTCAGTCTTCCCTGTCTGCCACGTCTTCGGCGTGCCTCGTGCCGCTCAGCGGTCGAGGGCCCGGTCGAACTGCGTGGTGGTGTGCCGCAGGTGGGCCACCAGCTCCTCGCCGACCTGCGGCTCCGGTGCCTCCGCGGGGACGAACAGGATCGACACCTGCATGTGCGGCGGTTCGGCGAACCAGCGCTGCTTCCCGGCCCAGACGAAGGGAGAGAGGTTCCTGTTCACCGTGGCCAGCCCGGCACGGGCAACGCCCTTGGCACGCGGCATGACGCCGTGCAGAGCCTTGGGGGCCTCCAGGCCCACCCCGTGCGACGTACCGCCCGCCACGACCACCAGGAAACCGTCGGAGGCGGCCTTCTGCTGCCGGTAGCCGAACCTCTCACCCTTGGCTATGCGCGTGACGTCCAGGACGGCACCGCGGTACTCGGTGGCCTCGTGGTCCCCCAACCACAACCGCGTGCCGATCCGGGCGCGGAACCGTGTCTGCGGGAACTGCTGCTGCAGCCGGGCGAGTTCCTCGGCCTTGAGGTGGCTGACGAACATGGTGTGCAGCGGGAGGCGGGCTGCCCGCAGTCGGTCCATCCAGCCGATGACCTCCTCGACGGCGTCCGAGCCGTCGGTGCGGTCCAGGGGCAGGTGGATCGCGAAACCCTCGAGCCGGACGTTCTCTATGGCGGAGTGCAGCTGCGGAAGATCCTGCTCGCTGACGCCGTGCCGCTTCATCGAGGACATCACCTCGATGACCACCCGGGCGCCGACCAGGCCGTACACGCCGTCGATCGATGAAACCGAGCGGATGACCCGGTCGGGCAGGGGGACGGGCTCCTCGCCGCGCCGGTACGGCGTCAGCACGAGCAGGTCGCCGCCGAACCAGTCCTTGATCCGGGCGGCCTCGTACGTGGTACCGACGGCGAGGACGTCCGAGCCCAGCCGGGTGGCCTCCTCGGCCAGCCGCTCGTGTCCGAAGCCGTAGCCGTTGCCCTTGCAGACCGGGACGAGTCCCGGGAACTGCTGCTGCACGTGCTTGTGATGCGCCCGCCAGCGCGCGGTGTCGACGTAGAGCGTGAGCGCCATGGCCGGACCTGGAACCTTTCTTGTGGCTGTGGTGTGTCGGAGGAATGAGAGCTGTGAGGCCTGTGAGAGCCGGTGGAGCGAGCTGTACGGCGGAGCCGGGATCAGCGGCGCGACATGTAGATGTCGAGTGCCTTGTGGAGCAGCTTGTTCAGCGGGAAGTCCCACTCGCCGAGGTACTCGGCGGCCTGGCCGCCCGTGCCCACCTTGAACTGGATCAGACCGAAGAGGTGGTCGGTCTCGTCCAGTGAGTCGGAGATGCCACGCAGGTCGTAGACCGTGGCGCCGAGCGCGTAGGCGTCGCGCAGCATCCGCCACTGCATCGCGTTCGAGGGACGGACCTCACGGCCGATGTTGTCGGAGGCGCCGTAGGAGTACCAGACGTGACCTCCGACGATCAGCATCGTCGCCGCCGACAGATTGACGCCGTTGTGCCGGGCGAAGTACAGCCGCATGCGGTTGGGGTCCTCCGTGTTGAGGGCGGTCCACATGCGCTGGAAGTACGACAGAGGGCGCGGCCGGAAGTGGTCGCGCACGGCGGTGATCTCGTACAGCCGCTGCCACTCGGCCAGATCGTCGTAACCGCCCTGGACGACCTCGACACCGGCCTTCTCGGCCTTCTTGATGTTGCGGCGCCACAGCTGGTTGAAGTTCTTGTGGACCTCTTCCAGGGACCGGTTCGCCAGCGGCACCTGGTAGACGTAGCGGGGCTGTACGTCGCCGAATCCGGCCCCGCCGTCCTCGCCCTGCTGCCATCCCATACGGCGCAGCTTGTCGGAGACCTCGAAGGCACGGGGCTCGATGAAGTCGGCCTCCAGGTCGCGCAGACGCTTCACGTCCGGGTCCTGGATCCCCTTCTTGATGGTCGTCGCCTCCCAGCGTCGGATGATCACCGGCGGCCCCATCTTCACCGAGAAGGCACCCTGCTGCTTCAGATGCGCGAGCATCGGCTCGATCCACTCCTGAAGGTTTGGCGCGAACCAGTTGATGACCGGGCCTTCGGGGAGATAGGCCAGGTAGCGCTTGATCTTGGGAAGCTGCCGGTAGAGGACGAGGCCGGCGCCGACGATCTCACCGGTCCGGTCGTCGAACCAGCCGAGGTTCTCCGCACGCCACTCCGCCTTGACGTCCGACCAGGCAGGGACCTGCATGTGACTCGCCGACGGCAGGCTCTGGATGTATGCCAGATGCTGCTCTCGGCTGATGGTCCTCAGGGTCAGGCTCATTTCGGGGCGCTCCTCGGGCTGGTGTGTCCCCATGGGTTCAGGGGCTCCGGCTCTCGCGCGAAGCCTACTGCGCCGTGGGGGCGCCCCGGTTGGGCACACGGGACCTGCGCCCCGGCCCGTCGGCCGGGGCGCTCCACGGTATGCGGGAGGAGGCGCCCGACGGGATGTTCCGCCGGACAGGCTCTAGTCGAAGACCCCGCCGAACAGGCCGCCGTGCGCCATGCCGAGGAAGAAACCGATCGCCGCGGCGCCCAGTCCCAGGATCAGGCCGAAGCGCTCCCGTGTCGTCTCCGAGATCCACTGGCCGTACGCGCCGGTGAGGATTCCCACCAGGCCGGTCCAGGAGCTGAGCAGGTGCAGATGGTGGAACATCGCGGTGACGAGGGATGTGACCCCCAGTACCAGGGTCACCGCGAGCAGGGCCTTCTGGACTGGGTGGGGTTTGCCGTCCGTGGCGAAAAGGCCTCCGGCGGTGTTGGGTCGCAATGCCTGTGCCATGGGGCACCTCCTGCGAAAGGCGGCGCATCGTAGCGCCATACACACCCGATGTGTACAGACTGACGGGCTTCCGAGACGGATTTCAACCGGAAGCCGCTGTGCGGGTACTCTGTACCGTCTGCACCGGTGTCTGTTCGGACAGATCCAGTCACGTTCAGGACAGGGCCACGGGTCCGCCCCGGCCGACCTGGAGAAACCGCCGCCCGACCGCGATTGTCAGTGGCGGCTGTTCTACTGACAGGCATCGTTGCGCAACGCATCACGACCCTCCTGCCACGGAACGACCGTGGCCGCTGAGTCCAAAGGAGGTGGGTTCCACATGCGTCACTACGAGGTGATGGTCATCCTCGACCCCGATCTCGAGGAGCGTGCTGTCTCCCCGCTGATCGAGAACTTCCTCTCTGTCGTCCGTGACGGCGGCGGAAAGGTCGAGAAGGTCGACACCTGGGGCCGTCGTCGTCTCTCGTACGAGATCAAGAAGAAGCCCGAGGGCCTCTACTCGGTCATCGACCTGCAGGCCGAGCCTGCGGTCGTCAAGGAGCTCGACCGCCAGATGAACCTGAACGAGTCGGTCCTCCGGACCAAGGTCCTCCGCCCCGAGAACCACTGAGCCCTTTCGCTCAGCTGGTCTCGGGATCCGAGTAGCAGTACAAGCAGCCAGCAGCAAACCCGCCGAGAGGTTCCCCCATGGCAGGCGAGACCGTCATCACGGTCGTCGGCAACCTTGTCGATGACCCCGAGCTGCGCTTCACCCCATCCGGTGCGGCCGTCGCGAAGTTCCGTGTCGCGTCGACTCCCCGCACCTTCGACCGCCAGACGAACGAGTGGAAGGACGGCGAGAGCCTGTTCCTGACCTGCTCGGTCTGGCGCCAGGCGGCGGAGAACGTCGCCGAGTCGCTCCAGCGAGGCATGCGCGTCGTCGTGCAGGGCCGGCTGAAGCAGCGGTCCTACGAGGACCGCGAGGGCGTCAAGCGCACGGTCTACGAACTGGATGTCGAGGAAGTCGGCGCCAGCCTGCGCAACGCCACGGCCAAGGTCACCAAGACCACCGGCCGCGGTGGCCAGGGTGGTTACGGCGGCGGTGGCGGCAACCAGGGTGGCGGCGGCTGGGGCGGAAGCCCCGGTGGCGGCCAGCAGGGTGGCGGCGCTCCGGCCGACGACCCCTGGGCATCCGGCGCTCCTGCCGGCGGCCAGCAGGGTGGCGGCGGCCAGGGTGGCGGCGGCTGGGGCGGAAGCTCCAGCAGCAGCAGCGGTGGCGGCGGCTACTCGGACGAGCCCCCCTTCTAGGCGGGGCCGCACCACACTTCTTGATCACACAGGAGATACATCATGGCGAAGCCGCCTGTGCGCAAGCCGAAGAAGAAGGTCTGCGCATTCTGCAAGGACAAGGTCACGTACGTGGACTACAAGGACACGAACATGCTGCGGAAGTTCATTTCCGACCGTGGCAAGATCCGTGCCCGTCGCGTGACCGGCAACTGCACTCAGCACCAGCGTGACGTCGCCACGGCCGTCAAGAACAGCCGTGAGATGGCGCTGCTGCCCTACACCTCCACCGCGCGATAAGGGAAGGGTGACCGACTCATGAAGATCATCCTCACCCACGAGGTCTCCGGCCTCGGTGCCGCGGGCGACGTCGTCGACGTCAAGGACGGTTACGCTCGCAACTACCTGGTTCCGCGGAAGCTCGCGATCCGCTGGACCAAGGGTGGCGAGAAGGACGTCGAGCAGATCCGTCGCGCTCGCAAGATCCACGAGATCCAGACCATCGAGCAGGCCAACCAGGTGAAGGCCCAGCTCGAGGGCGTCAAGGTCCGCCTCGCGGTCCGCTCCGGCAATGCCGGTCGTCTCTTCGGTTCCGTCACGCCGGCCGACATCGCTTCCGCGATCAAGGCCGCCGGCGGTCCTCAGGTCGACAAGCGTCGCATCGAGCTCGGTGCGCCGATCAAGACCCTCGGCGCCCACGAGACGTCCGTGCGCCTGCACCCCGAGGTTGCCGCCAAGGTCGACCTCGAGGTTGTCTCGGAGTAATTGCTGTTCGTTGTAGCAGTGGGATGGGGCCGCGCTTTCAAGGCGCGGCCCCATCGTCGTTTCACGTGAAACGTGGGCTTCCACGTGAAACGGTCAGCGTGCGGCGCCGGTGACGACCCAGCGGCCCGAGCGGGTACGGAACCACAGGGTCAGCAGCCGAACGGCCATCATGAGCGCCATCGTGCCCCACAGTGCGGTGAGCCCGCCTCCGAACACCGGAACCAGCAGGGCGAACGGAGTGAAGACCGCCAGGGTGATCAACATCGCCCATGCCAGATACGGCCCGTCGCCCGCGCCCATCAGTACCCCGTCCAGAACGAAGACGATGCCGGAGATGGGTTGGGACAGCGCGACGATCACCAGAGCCGGCAGCGCCGTGTCCGTGACCGTGGAATCGCCGGTGAACAGGGGCAGGAAAACCGGCCGGGCGAGCACCACGAGTACTCCGAGGGCGGCCCCGACCGCGAAGCCCCACTCCACCATGCGACGGCACACCTGGCGGGCACCCTGGGCGTCCCCGGCTCCCAGGTAGCGGCCGATGATGGCCTGCCCAGCGATCGCGATGGCGTCCAGCGCGAAGGCGAGCAGGCTCCACAGGGAGAGGATGATCTGGTGAGCCGCGATGTCGGAATCACCCATTCGGGCGGCGACTGCGGTGGTGATCATCAGAATGGCCCTGAGTGAGAGGGTCCGTACCAGCAAGGGCGCGCCGGCCTGGGCGGAGGCTCTGATCCCCGCGAGGTCCGGGCGTAGCGAGGCGCCATGCCTGCGCACCCCCTTCAGCACCACGATCAGATAGGCAACGGCCATACCCCACTGGGCGATGAATGTGCCCCAGGCGGAGCCCGCGATACCGAAGCCGGCGCCGTAGACGAGAGCGGCATTGAGAGCGCCGTTGGCGGCGAAGCCGCCGACGGCGACGTAGAGAGGGGTCCTGGTGTCCTGTAGTCCGCGGAGGACACCGGTCGCGGCGAGCACGATCAACATGGCCGGTATGCCGAGTGAGGAAATACGCAGGTAGGTGATCGCGTAGGGAGACGCGGTGTCCGAGGCGCCGAACAGATCCACGAGGGCAGGTGCCATGGGCAGGACCACGGCGACGACACCGGCACCGAGGAACAGGGCAAGCCAGATTCCGTCCACGCCCTGGCGGATGGCTGAGGGGAGGTCGTCGGCGCCGACCCGCCGGGCGACGGCGGCCGTGGTGGCGTAGGCGAGGAAGACAAAGACACTGACGGCGGTCATCAGGAGGGCCGAGGCGACGCCGAGTCCGGCGAGCTGTGCTGTGCCGAGATGGCCGACGATGGCGCTGTCTGCCATGACGAAGAGGGGTTCGGCGACGAGGGCGCCGAATGCCGGTACGGCCAGCATGACGATCTCGCGGTCGTGCTGCCGTCGGGCGGCTCGGGGGCGCGCGGGGGCCTGTGTCATGTGCACCAATCTAATCGTCCACAGGTAAGAGACGCAATGCTCAATGGACCCTTACGTGATGGCTCAGGGTGTGTGCTTGCATACAGCGCTCGGGGAGATCTTGAGCCGATGGGGAAAGTTTTTGTTCTGCACAGGCGGTGGACGATGAAAGGCCAGGTCAGGAACTTCGTTGCGGATCGATGCAGGTCTTGTTCACAGGGCTGTCCACCGGGCCGTGCACAGGTTCGGCGGACTTCTCCACAGCATTGGGCCAGTCGTCCACATGCCCTGTGGATAACCAGATTGGCTGACGGTGCGGAGGGGCCTACGGTGGTCCGGCGCCTGCTCCGTCCGCCGGTTTCCAAAAGGTCGCAAAACCGGCGCGCGACAACCGGAGTCGGGCGTCCTATTTATCAGTGCCGTGCCGTAGAAAAAGATGGGGCATGGCGAGGTCCGCTCGGCGGACGGGAGGAGGTGGCTCGGTGAGCATTTCCGAGCCCTTGGACGACCCGTGGGCCGACAGCGGACCCAGTGATCGTCTGCCCGCCTCCCGGCGCCGTGAGGACGGGGGCCGGAGCCGCGACGAGCAGCACGACCGCGGCCGTGACTCCGGCGGATGGGACGGCACGGGCTCCGCCTTCGAGCGGGTGCCGCCGCAGGACCTCGAGGCCGAGCAGTCCGTTCTGGGCGGCATGCTGCTGTCCAAGGACGCCATCGCCGATGTCGTCGAGATCCTCAAGGGCCACGACTTCTACAAGCCGGCTCACGAAACCGTCTACACGGCCATTCTCGACATCTATGCGAAGGGCGAGCCGGCCGACCCCATCACGATCGCCGCGGAGCTGACCAAACGCGGCGAGATCAACAAGGTGGGCGGGGCCTCGTATCTGCACACCCTCGTCCAGATGGTGCCCACGGCGGCCAACGCGGCGTACTACGCGGAGATCGTGCACGAGCGCGCCGTGCTGCGCCGTCTGGTCGAAGCCGGTACGCGCATCACCCAGATGGGATACGCGGCCGACGACGACGTCGACGAGATCGTCAATCGTGCGCAGGCCGAGATCTACGCCGTCACCGAACAGCGCACCAGCGAGGACTACCTCCCGCTCGGCGACATCATGGAAGGCGCGCTGGACGAGATCGAGGCGATCGGCTCGCGCAGCGGTGAGATGACCGGTGTGCCCACGGGGTTCACGGACTTCGACTCGCTCACCAATGGGTTGCATCCCGGGCAGATGATCGTCATTGCCGCGCGTCCCGCGATGGGCAAGTCGACGCTCGCGCTGGACTTCGCCCGTGCCGCGTCCATCAAGCACAACCTGCCGAGTGTGGTCTTCTCGCTCGAGATGGGGCGCAACGAGATCGCGATGCGTCTGCTGTCCGCCGAGGCCAGGGTCGCCCTGCACCACATGCGGTCCGGCACGATGACCGACGAGGACTGGACCCGCCTTGCACGCCGGATGCCGGACGTGTCGGCGGCGCCGCTCTACATCGACGACTCCCCGAACCTGTCGATGATGGAGATCCGCGCCAAGTGCCGTCGGCTGAAGCAGCGCAACGACCTGCGGCTGGTCGTCATCGACTACCTCCAGCTGATGCAGTCCGGCGGTTCCAAACGGGCGGAGAGCCGTCAGCAGGAGGTCTCGGACATGTCCCGTAACCTCAAACTGCTCGCCAAGGAACTGGAACTCCCGGTCATCGCGCTCTCCCAGCTCAACCGCGGCCCCGAGCAGCGAACCGACAAGAAGCCGATGGTTTCCGACCTGCGTGAGTCGGGTTCCATCGAGCAGGACGCAGACATGGTCATCCTGTTGCACCGCGAGGACGCGTACGAGAAGGAGTCCCCGCGCGCGGGCGAGGCCGACCTGATCGTGGCCAAGCACCGAAACGGCCCGACGGCGACCATCACGGTCGCCTTCCAGGGTCATTACTCCCGCTTCGTGGACATGGCGCAGACCTGACCGGTTCTTTTCCTGTCGGGCGCCGGGGAACAGCACGGAGGGCGGCCGCAGTGCTTGACTCTTCCGTATGTCGACGACTCTCGGTGTGCCCCGACCTGATCAGGCTGACTACATGCTGCGAGCGGCAGCCGGCGCCGGCCGCGGCTACAAGCGGGAGCTGATGGACCGGCTGGACGTACAGGCGGGGCAGACGGCACTCGACGTGGGCTGCGGCCCGGGTACCGACCTGCCGGCACTGGCCGAACGCGTGGGTGTCAGCGGCACGGTGATCGGAGTCGACCGTGACCCGGCCATGCTCACCGAGGCGCGCCGGCGCACGAGTGACCTGTCGGCAGTGGAGATCCGGAAGGGGGACGCCCACTCCCTGCCCGTCGCACCGGGGGCAGTGGACCGGGCCAAGACAGACCGGGTTCTCATGCATGTCGCCGAGCCCACCGATGTCCTGGCACAGCTCCACCTGGTCACCCGGCCAGGTGCGCGGGTCGGTCTCGCCGAACCCGACTGGGACACATTGATCGTCGACGCGGAGGATCTCGACACAAGCCGCGCCTTCACGCGCTACACCACCTCGGAAGTGGTCCGGCACGCCACCATCGGCCGCAGCCTCGCCCGCCACGCCGAGCAAGCCGGTTTCACCGTTGAGGCGGTGACCGTCACGACACCGGTCTTCCTCGACTTCCAGGACGCGGACCGGACTCTGGGCCTGGGCCGCAACACGCAACAGGCCATTCAGGACGGTCACATCGGCGAGGAACGTGGCCGTCGCTGGTTCGCCTCTCTTTCCGAGGGGACCTTCTTCGCTTCCTTCGCGCTCGTCAGCGTGATCTGCTCCCGCTGACGAGCGCCCAGGACGGACGCGGCGACAAACGCTCCGGCACCCAGGCCGTCGGCTTCGTTCGGGCGGAAACCGCATCTGGTGAACTGAGGGCATGACGACTCATCAGGAAGAACTGCTGGCCGGTACACGTCGGGCGTTGCTGCACCGGATCGCCGTCGCCCAGGCGGAGGGGCGTGCTCCGTCGCTCGTCGCGACCGTGGTACGGAGCGGCCAGGCCGTGTGGACGGGGGCGCGGTCATCGGTGGAGGGACATGCGCCGGACGAGGACGTGCAGTACCGGATCGGCTCCATCACCAAGACGTTCACCGCCGTTCTCGTTCTCCAGCTGCGCGACGAGGGAGCGATCGACCTCGGGGACCCGCTGGAGAAGTATCTGCCGGGTACGGGCGTGGGGGAGGCGACCCTTGCCGAACTGCTCTCGCACTCGGGCGGTCTGGCGGCCGAGACGCCGGGGCCATGGTGGGAGCGCACCCCCGGTGCACTGCGGCCCGACCTGGCCGATGTCCTGGGCGAGCGGCCTCTGGTGCATCCGGTCGGCCGACGGTTTCACTACTCGAACCCCGGATACGCGCTGCTCGGCGCGCTGGTGGAGAAGCTGCGCGGTGCCTCGTGGGAGGAGGTACTCCGGCGTGACGTTCTCGAGCCCCTGAGCCTGTGTCGGACAGGTGTGCGTCCGCAGGCGCCGCATGCGGATGGCTGGGCCGTGCATCCGTGGGCCGACGTGATGCTGCGCGAGCCTGCCGAGGACCTCGGGCGGATGGCGCCGGCAGGACAGCTCTGGTCCACCACAGGTGACTTGGCGCGCTTTGCGGCCTTCCTGGCCAACGGGGACGAACGCGTGCTGAGTGCCGAGTCCTTGCGGGAGATGAGGAGGCCCGCGGCGCCTGCGGAGGCGACGGACGTGGCGAGCGGCTATGCCTACGGCCTGGGACTGGAGTTGCGTCACCGGGACGGGCGGGCTCTTGTCGGGCACACCGGATCCCTGCCGGGCTTCCTCGCCTGTCTGGCGATCGGAGTGGAGGACGACGTGGCCGCGGTGGTCCTGGCCAACTGCACGTCGGGGCCGCTGCTGTTTCCGGTCGTCGCCGATCTCGTTCGAATCGTCGCCGAGGCGGAACCGCGTATCCCAGCTCCCTGGCGGCCGTTGCGGGAGACTGATTCCACGGTGCTGGCGCTGGTGGGTCAGTGGTACTGGGGGACGCAGGGCTTCGCCCTGCGTCTGTCGGCCGACGGACTGCTGTCGTTGGAGCCGCTGTCCAGTACGGGCCGTCGTGCCCGCTTCCGCTCGAATGGCGACGGAACCTGGACCGGGCTGGAGGGCTATTACGCCGGAGAGCTTCTGAAGCCTGTACGGCGGCCGGACGGATCGGTGGGCCACCTTGACCTGGGGTCCTTCGTGTTCGGCCGTCAGCCGTACGGGGAAGAGGCTTCCGTGCCCGGCGGGGTGGACTCCGAGGGGTGGCGAGGGATCGGCTAAGGCCCGGTTGCCCACCCGGCCTGCCCAGGGGTTCAGAGGGCTTGGAACCTCTGGGGCCTGTGGCTGTTTCACGTGAAACAGCCACTGCGGATTGTCCTTACAGCGCCAGCTTGAAGCCCACGTGGGAAGCCGAGAAGCCGAGCCGTTCGTAGAAGCGGTGGGCATCGGTACGGGTGTTGTCGGAGGTCAGCTGTACCCATTGGCATCCCTGGCGGCGGGATTCGGCGATGGCCCACTTGATGAGTCGGGCTCCCAGACCGCTGCCGCGCTCGTCGGCGTGAATACGGACGCCCTCGATGATCGATCTTGTGGAGCCGCGCCGGGACAGCCCGGGAACGATCGTGAGCTGGAGTGTGCCGACCGCGCGGTTCTTGCGGACTGCGACGACCAGGTGCTGGTTCGGATCGGCGCTGAGTCGCTTCAGTGCGGCCAGATACGGAGCGAGGTCGTCCGGAGACTCGCGCCGCGCCCCCAGAGCGTCGTCCGCGAGCATGCCGACGATCGCGGGGATGTCATCGGCGACCGCGGCGCGTATCTCAAGATCTTCCATGGCGGCACCTTACGCAGGCAGCCGGTACGCTCCGGCGCGGCCGGCTCATGCCGGCACGGACGCCTTCAGTGTCTCCACCGTGCGGACCAGCGGGGCCAGGTCGGGGTTCTCCGCCGCCACGTCGAGTGCCTCGCGCAATGCGGAGTCGTTGGTCGGCCGCGCCTCCTCGAGGAGGGCGAGGCCGGTGGGTGTGACGTTGGTGTAGATGCCACGCCGGTCCGTAGGGCAGAGGTAGCGTTCCAGCAGGCCACGGTCCTCGAGCCGGGTGACCAGGCGAGTGGTCGCGCTCTGACTGAGTACGACCGCGTCTGCCACCTGTTTCATCTGCAGATGTCCCCCGTCGCCGTCGTGCTGTCGGCTCAACACGTCGAGCAGGGAGTATTCCCGCACGCTCAGATCGTGCCGGGTCTGGAGGGCTCGCTCGATGTGGGCCTCGATTCTCCCGTGCAGCAGGGAGAGCGCGCACCAGCCCTGCGCAAGGGCGGTGAGTGCGGGGTCCGTGGCTGTCATGGGTGTTTCCCTCCGTTCGGGAGCTTCTGGAACCAGGATAGAGCAACATCGAAATAGACAGCGCTTGCATTTATCCCGCGCTTGCAATTATTGTTTGAGCCCGCAAAGCGATGTTGCAATCTTTAGGGAAGGGCTGTCTCCTCATGCCTCTCGCGCTTCTGGCCCTCGCGATCGGGGCCTTCGGGATCGGAACGACCGAGTTCGTGATCATGGGCTTGCTGCCCGAGGTCGCCGGCGACTTCGGGGTCTCCGTCCCCACGGCCGGCCATCTGGTGACCGGCTACGCCCTGGGCGTCGTGCTCGGTGCCCCGCTGATGACCGTGCTCGGCACCAAGATCTCCCGCAAGCGGATGCTGATGCTGCTGATGGGTCTGTTCATCGCCGGGAACCTGCTGTCGGCCCTGGCCCCGGTCTTCGGTGTCATGCTGCTCGGGAGGGTGATCGCCTCTCTCGCTCATGGCGCCTTCTTCGGGATCGGCTCGGTGGTCGCGGCCGGTCTGGTAGCCCCGCACAAGAAGGCCGGAGCCATCGCCCTGATGTTCACCGGACTGACCGTGGCCAATGTCGTCGGTGTCCCCCTGGGCACTCTCATCGGCCAGTCGGTCGGCTGGCGGATCACGTTCGGGCTCGTCGCCGCGCTCGGCGTCATCGGACTGGCCGGTATCGCCGGGCTCGTTCCCGACCTTCCCACGCTCGAGGGCGTACGGCTGCGTCACGAACTGGCTGCCTTCAAGAACGTCCAGGTACTGCTCGCCATGGCGATGACCGTCCTGGGATTCGGCGGTGTCTTCGCCGCCATCACCTACATCGCGCCGATGATGACGCAGGTCGCCGGCTTCGCGGACGGATCGGTCACCTGGCTGCTGGTCCTCTTCGGTCTCGGCATGGTCGGGGGCAACCTCGTGGGCGGCAGGTACGCGGACCGCGCCCTGATGCCCTTGCTGTACGTGTCCCTGGGCGCTCTCGCCGTCGTTCTCGCGCTCTTCACCCTGACCGCGCACCACAAGGCCCTGGCGGCCGTCACGATCGTCCTGATCGGCGGCTTGGGCTTCGCCACCGTTCCGCCTCTGCAGAAGCGTGTTCTCGACCAGGCCCACGGCGCCCCCACGCTGGCCTCGGCCGTGAACATCGGTGCCTTCAATCTCGGCAACGCCCTGTCCGCTTGGCTCGGTGGTCTGGCGATCGCGGCCGGTCTCGGTTACACCGCGCCCAACTGGGTCGGTGCCGTTCTTGCCGCGAGCGCCCTGGTGCTGGCCTTCGTCTCCGCCGCCCTCGACCGTCGAGGCAAGGCCTTGGGCGCCGTGACGGTCGGCCAGGCGCCTACCGAGCGGCGGACCGCGGTTCCCCACTGACCGCGACACCTGTGGGCACAGAGGCCGGGGCCACCTCCGCACCCTCCGGTGGACCCCTTTGCCGCCACGGTCGGTACCGCCTCCACCCCCGGCACCACTTTCCTTACGGACCTCACCGCTTCAAGCACCACCACCCCTGCACACGAGGAGTACCTGTTCGTGAACACCAGCACCGCTGTCGCCCTGCTCACCACCGCCGGCGCCGAACCCCTCGTCACGGCCGCACAGCAGGCCGCCGGGGCCGCAGTCAGCGTGACCGTCCTGGACGCGGGCGGGCATCTGCTCGCCTTCCGGCGGGACGACCGCGCCGTGCTGATCTCCGGCGAGACCAGCACCCGCAAGGCGTACACCGCTCTTCAACTGAACGCGCCCACAGCCCACCTCGTCGACGCCGTACAGCCCGGGGAACTCTTCCACACCCTGCCCATCGCACTGGACCGGCCGTTGCTGTTCATCCCGGGGGGCGTGCCCGTCCAGCGTGGCGGCCGTCCGATCGGCGCGATCGGCGTCGGCGGCGGCACGCCGGAGCAGGATCACTCCTTCGCCACGGCCGCAGTGGACGCTCTTGCCTGAACAGCGGGCCCCAGGCACGTACGCCGGTTCTGCGCCGGTTCCCGGCACCTGCGGGAACCGGCGTCGTCGTGGCCGGACTGCCTCAGCCGGCCGCGACTGTCACAGGGGCGAACCGCCTGGTCCAGTCGCCGGGCAGGTCCGTGCTCCCGTACGTCATCACCGCGCTGAAGGTGCCGGATGCCAGACCGCGTGCCTTCGCCCAGGTAAGCAACTCTTCGTGCCGCACGTCGATGTCGGTGCGCAGCGACCGGTCGGTATGGGCGGCGAGTGAAGCGATGAGCGCCTTGGCCACGAGGGTGTCGCGGGCGATCAGAGGGCCCACGACATGAGTGTCCATGTGAGGCCACGCAGCGGCGTAGCCGACGATCCGGCCTTCCTCCTCGGCCACACGCAGCTGGTCGGCGAATGCGGGCAGCCGGGTGACGATGTGTGTGCGGTCCGCTCCGAACACGCCCTCGTCGAGCTGGAGGAGGGCGGGCAGGTCCCTGGCGGTTGCGGTGCGGGTGGAGACCTCGGTCTCCGGTTCACCCGAGCCCGGGACGAAGTGCCCGTGGAGCATCTCCACTCGGCCGGTGACCTTGAAACCGAGCTCCTCGTAGAGCGGGAGGCCGTGCGACGTCGCGTGCAGTGTCAGTGGCGTGGAGCCCATCGTCGAGACCACGTGGCGCATCAGACGGCGTCCTACACCCTGCCGGGCATGCCGTTCCGCGACCAGGAGCATGCCGATGGCACCGAGTGTGGGCTGTTCCTGGGGTCCGTACTCGGTGACGACGCAGGCGGATACCAGCCCGCCGTCGGGGTCGTCGATGCCGTAGCCCTTCCCGGCGGAGAGGAGGAAACCCCACTTGTGCTCCTCGCGCGACCACCCCCGGTCCTCGGACAAGTCGGCGCAGGCCGAGAGATCGCGGAGTGTCAGGCGGCGGATGGGCAGAGAAACAGGGGGAGGTGTCGGCACGCAGGTCAGGCTGTCCGACGTCGGCTGTCGACGTCCACTTGTTTCCGAAGATCGATGCGATCTTTCGGTCACACCGAGGCCGATGCGGGGATGTGGTCGCCGGTAGAGGATGTTTCACGTGAAACGCCCGAAACGAACGAACTTGCCACAGGGTCAGCCCAGGTCGGGAGCGTGCAGGGCACGCACACCCTCGATGTTGCCGTCCAGATAGTGCCGCAGTGACAGTGGGACGAGGTGGACGGAAGCGATGCCCACGCGAGTGAACGGCACGCGGACGATCTGGTACTCACCGGCGGGCTCGTCGACCTCCGGGCCGTGCCGCAACGAGGGGTCCATGGAGTCGAGGTGGCAGACGAAGAAGTGCTGCACTTTCACGCCGGTGGCACCGCCGTCCGCGCCGGTGTGCTCCACCGTGTCGACGAAACAGGGCACCACATCGCTGATCTTGGCGCCGAGCTCCTCGTACACCTCTCGGTGGAGAGCATCGACGACGGTCGAGTCCTCAGGCTCTACACCACCGCCCGGGGTGACCCAGTAGGAATCCACGCCGGGCTTGGTGCGCTTGATCAGAATCAGGTGGCCGTCGTCCAGCAGAACGGCTCGAGCGGTGCGCTTGACCACGGGTCGGACGGTCATGGAGGAAATCTGGCCCAGCTCGTTCCACGTGAAACATCACGGGACATCACCGGTCGGATTTCCGGCCGTGGGCCGCACGGCCGGGGGGTCAGCACCAGTCGGTGGCCGCCTGCTGCAGTGCCTCATGGGCGCGTGCGACATGTGGCATGGCCAGGGTGCCGTTCCGGGCGACCAGGAAGTACGTACGCAACGGCGGCACCGCGGGCTCGTGCAGGGCGGTCACCTCCCCCCGTTCGAGTGCGGCTGTGCACAGATACCGGGGCAGCACGGCCAGCCCGGCCCCCGCGACTGCGCAGGCCAGCACCGCGCGTAGATCCGGGACGACGACAGTGCCCGCGGTGGCGGGCCGGGAGTCGAAGACGGAGGCCCAGTAACGGGAGACGAGGGGGAGCGACTCATGCACCTCGATCACCGGGATCTGTTCCAGAGAGGATACCCCTGTGGGGTAAACCTTGTCGGAGCCGATCCGCTCGGCCCACCGGGGCGCGGCGACGAGGACGTGTTCCTCGTCGCAGAGCGGAGTCGCCGAGAGCAGTGCGCCGCGTGGCCGGACCGTACTGATGACCAGATCGTGTCGTCCGGCGGCCAGCCCCTCCAGCGTCTCCTCGGCGGTTCCGAAGGATGCGCGCAGGGTGAGGCTCTGGCCGTCCCCGCGGGACAGCGCGGTGAGCACGGGCACCGCCCGCTCGGACGTGAACTCCAAGGGCCCCGCCAGATGCAGCGTCCGCGAGGAGGAGTCCTCGTCGAGACCGGTTTCGGTGATCTCCGCCAGGGCGTCGAGATGGGGTGCGGCCTTGTGGGCGAGCTCGTCCCCGATGGTCGTGGGTGTCACGCCACGGGCCTGCCGCAGGAATAACGGCCGCCCCAGCTGCCGCTCCAGGGTCCGGATCTGTGAGGTCACGGCCGGCTGGGAGAGGCCGAGCAGGGCGGCGGCACGGGTGAAGGACCCGGCTCGGTGCACGGTCACGAAGGTCCGCAGCAAGGCCAGATCCACAGCACGCCCTCCCGTTTGTCGGCCTCGCTGCCGATTCGGCACAACTATAAATATGTCGATAGGTGACCGTCGCTACAGTGATTGGACACTGACGCAGAGTCAACTAGCCTTGGTCACACGGTTCTTCGCACGCGCAGAACCGGGACGGTCCGAGCCACGAGGGGGGAGACTCGGACCGTCCGTCGTCCGAGCCGGGTTTTTGGTGTTCCACCCGGCCGGGCCGGTCAGTCGGCCGACTCGTCGAGTGCGTGCAGTACGTCCGCCACCAGATCGGCAGGGTCCTCGGCACCGACGGACAAGCGGACGAAACCCTCCGGCACCGCGTCCCCGCCCCAACGACCCCTTCGTTCGGCTGTGGACCGCACACCGCCGAAGCTCGTCGCGTCGTCCACGAGCCGCAGCCCGTCGAGGAACCGGTCCGCACGCGCGCGTGAGGGCAGTGTGAAGGACACCACGCATCCGTAGCGCCGCATCTGCTGCGAGGCGATCTTGTGCGAGGGGTCGTCAGGCAGCCCCGGATAGCGCAGCCCTGTCACCTCGGGCCGTTCCCGCAGCGCCTGGGCCAGCATCAGCGCCGTGGCGTTCTGCCGGTCGACCCGCAACTGGAGCGTGGCGATCGAACGGTGTGCGAGCCAGGCCTCCATGGGCCCGGCAATGGCACCGGCGATCTTGCGCCAGCGGCGTACCGAGGCCATCGCCCCGGCGTCGCGGCCGGCGACGTATCCCAGCAGGATGTCGCCGTGCCCGGTGAGCTGCTTGGTACCGCTGGCCACGGTGAAGTCGGCACCGAGCTCCAGGGGGCGCTGGCCGAGCGGTGTCGCGAGGGTGTTGTCGACGGCGACCAGCGCACCGCGTGCGTGTGCCGCCTCGGCGAGCCGTCGCACGTCGCACACGTCGAGCCCGGGGTTGGACGGAGTCTCGATCCACAGCAGCCTCGCGCCGTCGAGGAGATCGAGTTGGGCGTCGCCGCCGGTCGGTGCGGTGCGCACCTCGATGCCGTACGCCTCCAGCTGGGCGCGTACCAGAGGCAGTGCCTGATAGCCGTCGTTCGGCAGGACGGCAACGTCCCCGGTGTGGAGCTGGGAGAAGAGCACCGAGGAGATCGCGGCCATGCCCGAGGGGAACACCAGGGTTTCGACGTCGTCCTGTCCCGGTGCCTCCAGTTCCCCGATGGCCCGCTCCAGCAGCGTCCAGGTCGGGTTCTCGTCCCTGCCGTAGGTGTAGGGGCCGGTGGGGTCGCCGGGCAGGTGGAAGTGGGCGGCGAAGACGGGGCCGGGCAGGGTCGGCTCGTGCTTGACCGGCTCGGGCAGCCCGGCCCGCACCGCGCGCGTGCCGTCACCGGGAGATGCCTCCCCCGCACCCGCCCCGTGGCCGCTGTCCTTTGTCGGATCGCTCATGCCGCCCGTCCTTCCGCTTGCTCACGTATCGAGGAGAGCAGCCCGTCGCTCGCCGCCTCCACCATCTCAAGACATGTGGAGAAGTCGTCCGTCTCCCCGTAGTAAGGGTCGGGCACGTCTGGATCGCCGCCCGCTCCGGGGTCGTACGAGCGGCAGCAGGCGCACCTTGTCCGCGTCCCGCTGGGTGGGGGCCAGGCGGCGCAGGGTCCTGAGATGGCCTGTGTCGAGGGCGATGACCAGATCGAGGCGGCCGAACCAGGACGGGTCGAACCGCCGGGCGGTGTGGTCGCCGGCGTAGCCGTTCTCCTCAGGGACGGCAACCGCTCGGGGGTCGGCGCCGTCACCCGCGTGCCAGCCGTCGGTGCCGGCGCTGTCGGTCTCGACCGCGCCGTCGAGGCCCGCCTCGACGATGCGCGAGCGGAAGACGGATTCGGCCATCGGGGATCGGCAGATGTTGCCGGTGCAGACGAAACAGACGCGGTAGGCCATGCTGCTCAGTCTCCGTCGGGCAGGACGACGTTCAGGGCCCAGGAGACGACCGAGATGACCAGACCGCCCAGCACGGCCGTCCAGAAGCCCTCCACATGGAAGCTCAGGTCGACCACGTCGGCGAGCCAGGAAGTGAGCATCAGCATCAGAGCGTTCACCACCAGTGTGAACAGCCCGAGCGTCAGGATGAGCAGCGGGAGACTGAGGAACTGCACGAGTGGCTTGACCAGGAAGTTCACCACGCCGAAGATCAACGCGACGAGTATGAGGGTACCGATCTCCTTGCCCGTGCTGTCGCCGGACAGGGTGATCTTGTCGATCAGCCATACCGCGACCGCGAGGGCCGCGGCGTTGGCGATCGTCTTGACTACGAAATTCTTCATGTGTCTGATCGTGGCAGACAGGACCGGGCATGAGCAGTGAGGCAGGGGCGGACAAGGCTATGAAGGCATTTCGGCTGGACGAACTGGAGGCCGAACGCGCCGCCAACGAGGGCGCCTACCTCCAGTTCCTGCGGGAGCGGAACATGTCGGTCGGTCTGTACGCCCTGGACGCGGGCGGGCAGGATCCGCAGCAGCCGCACGGCCAGGACGAGGTGTACTTCGTCGTCAGCGGCAGGGCGGCGATCACCGTCGGCATGGAGACCACGCAGGTGGCCCGTGGCAGCGTCGTGTACGTGCCGGCCGGGGTCGCGCACAAGTTCCATCACATCAGTGAGGACCTGAGGGTCCTGGTGGTGTTCTCTCCGCCCGAGAGCTGAGCGGCGGTCTCGGGTTCCCTAGGGGACCGCTCAGGGGAGGACAAGGGATCCGAGGCCCCCGGCAGGGCTCCTGCCGCCCTAGCATCGAGTGCAGGACATCATTCACGTGGCCCGGTATGAGACGGGCGGAGCAGGTAAGGACGAAGGCGATGCGAGAGATCTTCATGGGACTGCCGTGGTGGGTGAAGTGGATCGCGGTGCCCGTCATCGCCCTGGTCGTGTTCGGCGGCCTGATAGCCAGCGTGGTCGGCTTCGTGATCGGACTGCTCTTCAAGGTGCTGGTCTTCGTAGCCCTGGTCGGCGGACTCATCTACGTGGTGCGGAAGTTCACGTCGAGTTCGACGTCGCGCGGCGACTGGTGAGCCTCAGGGGGAGTCGGTGAAGCGGTAACAGCCGACGCCGGTTCCCTCGGGCGGGGGAAGTTTCCCGGACGGACCGTCTGTCTGCGGTGACAGAGGGTTAGAGTCCGGAAAGCCATGCGGGGGCGATCCCCGCGAGCGGCGTACACCCCCACCCGTGTTCCCCCGCACGGGCTGCCCCCTCGCTTCGGGAGTGACCCTTGGCCACGGCTGCCACCGTCCCCGCACACCTGTCCGCCGTTCCCTGCCAGCCCCGCGTGCGGGCGGCGTCCGAGCCGGCTCCCACCGCGACCCTGATCGGCTCGGTGCAGCGCGCGATGCGTCTGCTGGAGTCCGTGGCAGGACACGAGTACGGGGCCCCGGCCAAACAGCTGGCCCGCGAGACGGGGCTGGCGCTTCCCACGGCCTACCACCTGCTGCGCACCCTGGTGCATGAGGGCTATCTGCGCCGTGACAAGGGGCTGTTCTTCCTCGGCGACGCGGCCGAGCGACTGACCGGCACCGGAGCCCCGCAGAAACGTCGCCGCACGGTTGTCGACGCGCTCGCGCGCTGGCGTGACGCAATCGGGGCTCCCGTCTACTACGCGGTGTACCGCGAGGGCGAGATCGATTTGGTGTGCGTCTCCGACACCCCGGGTCATCCCGCGGTCCAGGAACGGGCCGACTTCCGGGCGACCGGTCATGCGCATGCCATCGGACAGTGCCTGCTCTCCCAGCTCGACGTGGCCGCCCGCCGGGACCACCTCGACCGCTATCCCGTGCAGCCCGTCACGCCGTACACCGTGCGCGACGGGCACAGCCTGCTCCGGCGCCTGGAGCGGACGCGTCGTATGGAGCCGGTGTTCGCGCGTCAGGAGTACGCGCTGGGCACGGTGTGCGCGGCCGTCCCCATCACAGCCGGTGCCACGGCCGCGACGGTCGCCGTCTCTCTGCCGGCGCACCAGGTTCACCGGCTGCACCCTGCCGCCCAGCAGTTGCAGACGGAAGTGGGTCGTCTGCTGGGCCCATTGGCACTCTCTATCAGTATCTGAAAACTCACTCCTTGTGATTCGACGTGTACGTTGAGCAAGATTCACCTAGTGTCAGGAGTCCATTCCCGGCCGGTCCGTAGCGAATGACGGGGTAGGCGATGCGCGAGTCCGTGCAGGCAGAGGTCATGATGAGTTTTCTCGTGTCGGAGGAGCTGTCCTTCCGTATCCCGGTGGAACTCCGCTACGACACCTGTGATCCCTACGCCGTACGGCTGACCTTCCATCTTCCCGGTGACGCGCCGGTGACCTGGGCGTTCGGCCGGGAGTTGCTGATCGACGGCGTGGGCAGACCATGTGGCGAGGGCGACGTACGCGTATCACCGGTCGATCCCGACGCCCTGGGCGAGGTACTGATCCGGCTTCAGGTCGGCGGCGACCACGCGCTGTTTCGCTCGTCGACGGCGCCGCTCGTGGCCTTCCTCGACCGCACCGACAAATTGGTGCCGCTGGGCCAGGAGGGGGCGCTCGCCGACTTCGACGCCCATCTCGACGACGCGCTGGACCGCATTCTGGCGGAGCAGAGCGCCGGGTGAAGCGTTCTGCCACCGGTCCCCGCTGCGGACTGGCCGGCCCGTAGTGGGTGACCGGTGGCCGACTGTCGGAAGGCGGGTCGTCGAGGGAGGGGCCGGGGGCGGTCACGAGCCGACGGCGTGATCCGGCGCAGCAGATCAGCGCTTGCGGCGCCTGCCCCGCCCCCCGCCGCGTGCCGGAGCCGCCCGGACGCCCTCTTCGGCCGCCTGTGCCGTCGGACGGTCGGCCGAGACCACCAGGGCGGCCAGCGCCGTGGTGACCGGCACCGAGGCGACCAGACCGATCGATCCGATCAGCGTACGCACGATCTCCTCCGCCACCAGCTCGCTGTTGGCGACGGTCCCCACACTGCTCTGTGCGATGGAGAACAGCAGCAGCAAGGGCAGCGCGGCGCCCGCGTAGGCGAGGACCAGGGTGTTGACGACGGACGCGATGTGGTCGCGGCCGATGCGGATGCCTGCGCGGTACAGCCCGCGCCGGCCCATCGACGGGTTGGCCTCGTGCAGTTCCCAGACGGCCGACGTCTGTGTGACCGTCACGTCGTCGAGCACACCGAGCGATCCGATGATGACGCCGGCCAGCAGTAGGCCGCTCATGTCGATGTCGGGGTAGAGGCCGTGGATCAGCCCGGTGTTGTCGTCGGTGTCGCCGGTCAGCGCTGCCCAGCTGATGAAGGCCGAGCCCAGAACACCGATCAGCAGCAACGAGATCAGCGTGCCGAGCACTGCCACGGAGGTGCGTGCCGACAGTCCGTGACAGAGATACAGGGCTTGCAGCATGATGGCGCTCGCCCCCACCACCGCCACGACCAGGGGGTTCGATCCCTGCAGGATCGCGGGCAGGATGAAGAAGTTCAGCACCAGGAAGCTGACCGCCAGTGCGATCAGCGCCATCACACCGCGCAGCCGTCCGACGGCCACTACGGCGACCGCGAAGATGCCGGCGAGCAGGGCCAGCGGCACGCGCCGGTTCACGTCGGCGACCGAGTACTGGAGGTCCTCAGGCGCGGAGGGCTCGTAGGCGACCACGACCTCCTGCCCCTCGCTCAGCTGCCGTGACTGGTCCGGCTGCACGATCTCGGTGAAGGTGCGGCCTGCATCGTCGCCGGTGTCGACCCGGATCGTCGCCTTCTTGCACGTGCCGTCCGCCTGCTGCTGTGCGGAGGACCCCTCGGCCGTCGAGGTGTCGCCGGTCGGGACGCCTCCGGACGCGTTGACGGACGAACAGCTCACCTCGTCCACCTTGGTGACCGTGGCCTGCTGCGTCTGCCGGTCGAAGCCGACGCCGGTGCGTTCGTGGCCGGGTGCGCCACCCGGCCACAGCACCGCGAGACCGATCAGCACCGCAGCGCCGAACGGGATGAGGACTGCCGCGATGACCTTGCGCAGGTGCTTCGAGACAGGGGCGGCCGGGCCGTGGCTGTGACTGTGCCCATGGCCGTGCCCGCCATCGGAGCCCGGACTGTGCTGGTGTCCGCCGTCGCCCGGAGGCGGACCGCTGTACCCGCCGCCCGGGTTGGGGCCGCCACCGGAGTTCGAGCCATGCCCGCGGCCCCCGCCACCGGGGTCCGGGCTGTGGCCATGGTCAGGACCGCGATCCTGGCCGCGGGCACGACCCTGCCCTTGCCCTCCTTGCCCTCCTTGCCCTTGCCCCGGGCCCCTGCCGGGCAGGCGGCTCTGCGCCGCCGGTGCCTCGCCGGAACCGTGTCCATGCCCGAACCAGTCTCCGGAGCCGGGGCCGTCTTTCTGACCGTCCCCATGGTTCAGGCCGTGGTCGGGGGTGGGCTCTCTGCCACGGTCGCCGCCGATTCGGGCTCCGGAGCCGCGGGGTGGTTCGGGCGGCGGGTACGGGGGAGGTTGCGTCGAGGTCACCGCCCGATCATCGCAAGAACAACGAGGGCCCTCTGTTCACCGCGCCAGAATTCCCGCTAGCGTGGGGGCACCTTTTGTACGCGCGGGAGCTCGGAGCACCGGGCTGAGAGGACGCTGACCTTCGTCCCAGGGGCGTTTCACATGAAACATCACCATTGTCCGAGTGATGTTTCACACGGAACGCCGACGGACGGAAGCCGCTGCGTCGACCGCTGAACCTGTTACCGGGTAATGCCGGCGTAGGGAGTAGGTCTCATGACCAACAAGGATGCACGCACGCCTGCCTCCGCCCAGGATCCGACGGAAGCGTCGGTGCGGGAGGAGGCCGGGAAGCCCATCGGCTGGCACAAGGCGTACATCGAGGGCACACGCCCCGATCTGCGGGTGCCGGTCCGTCAGGTGCACCTCACCAACGGGCAGTCGGTCACGCTGTACGACACATCGGGCCCGTACACCGACCCCCTGGTCGACACCGATGTGCGCAGAGGGCTGGCCCCGCTGCGGGAGAACTGGATCATTGCGCGTGGTGACACCGAGGAGTACGCGGGGCGTCCGGTCCGTCCCGAGGACGACGGGATCAAGCACACCTCGCCGCGCGGTGGGCTGCGCAATCTCGACGCGGTGTTCCCCGGCCGGCCCCGTCAGCCACGCCGGGGCCGGCCGGGCGGGCCGGTCACACAGTTGGCGTACGCACGCCGCGGCGAGATCACGCCCGAGATGGAGTACGTGGCCATCCGGGAAAACGTTTCGCCGGAGGTCGTGCGGGAGGAGATCGCGGCAGGCCGTGCGGTGCTGCCCGCCAATGTCAACCACCCGGAGATCGAGCCGATGATCATCGGTAAGCGGTTCCTGGTGAAGGTCAACGCCAACATCGGCAACTCCGCGGTGACCTCCTCCATCGAGGAAGAGGTGGAGAAGATGACCTGGGCGACCCGATGGGGTGCCGACACGGTCATGGACCTGTCCACCGGCCGCAACATCCACACCACCCGGGAGTGGGTGCTGCGCAACTCTCCCGTCCCCATCGGCACAGTGCCGCTTTACCAGGCGCTGGAGAAGGTCGACGGCAGGGCCGAGGAGCTGACCTGGGAGATCTACAAGGACACGGTCGTCGAACAGGCTGAACAGGGCGTGGACTACATGACGGTCCACGCGGGCGTACGGCTGGCGTATGTGCCGCTCACCGCCCACCGCAAGACGGGCATCGTCTCGCGCGGCGGCTCGATCATGGCGGCATGGTGCCTGGCACACCACAAGGAGTCGTTCCTGTACGAGAACTTCGAGGAACTTTGCGAGATCCTCGCGGCGTACGACGTCACCTACTCGCTCGGTGACGGTCTCCGGCCGGGCTCGATCGCCGACGCCAACGACGAGGCCCAGTTCGCGGAGTTGCGCACCCTCGGGGAACTCAACCGGGTCGCCAGGCGTTTGAACGTGCAGACCATGATCGAGGGCCCGGGGCATGTCCCGATGCACAAGATCAAGGAGAACATCGAACTTCAGCAGGAGATCTGCGATGAAGCACCGTTCTATACGCTCGGCCCGCTGACGACGGACATCGCGCCCGCGTACGACCACATCACCTCCGGTATCGGTGCGGCGATGATCGCCTGGTGGGGTACGGCGATGCTCTGCTACGTCACGCCCAAGGAGCACCTGGGCCTGCCCGACCGCGACGACGTCAAGACGGGCGTCATCACCTACAAGATCGCCGCACATGCGGCCGACCTGGCCAAGGGGCATCCAGGGGCGCAGGAGTGGGACGACGCCCTGTCCGACGCGCGCTTCGAGTTCCGGTGGGAGGACCAGTTCAACCTGGCTCTCGACCCGGACACGGCACGCGAGTTCCACGACGAGACCCTTCCGGCGGAGCCCGCGAAGACGGCGCACTTCTGCTCGATGTGCGGGCCGAAGTTCTGCTCCATGAAGATCAGCCGGAGCATCACGGAGCGGTTCGGAGGGATCTCGACGGAGGGGGCGTCGGCCGAGGAGATCGCCGAGGGGATGCTGCGGAAGTCGAAGGAGTTCGCAGAGGCAGGCAACCGCGTGTATCTGCCGTTGACGGACTGAGACGGACCGAACGAACAAGCGGACCGGAAGAACGAGGGGGCGGGCCGTTCGGGCCCGCCCCTCCCTTCCCGGAAGGACGGGTCGGCAGACTGGATGCCATGACAGCGAGATCAATGAGCAAAGGGTCCAACCTCCCCGTCGACGCCCAGGCGGTGCACGTCGAGATCGCTTGGGCGGCCGGAGCCGGTGTGCCCGACATCGACGCGTCGGCTCTGCTGCTCACGGAGGCCGGGCGGGTGCGGGACGACGGCGACTTCGTCTTCTACAACCAGCCGCGGCACACCTCCGACGCCGTGACGCACCTGGGGAAGCGGAACGCCGTCGGCGCCGCGACCGACACGATCGAGGTGGACCTGAGCCTGCTGGAACCGGGCGTCGATCGGGTCGTACTGTGCGCATCGTCCGACGGCGGGACGTTCGGCCAGGTGCCGGGACTGGTACTCAGGCTGCTCGACGCCGGTGCGGGGTCCGAGATCGCCCGGTTCGACATGGCGGCCGCGACGGAGACCGCGTTCATCGGGGGCGAGCTGTACCGACGCCAGGGAAAGTGGAAGTTCCGCGCGGTGGGGCAGGGGTACGCCTCGGGGCTCGCCGGGCTGGCCACCGACTTCGGTATCACCGTGGAAGACCCTTCCCCGGCGGCAGCGGCCTCCACGACGGCTGACGGCTCCACCACGGTACCCGGCGCTACGACACCCCCTGCCGCGCCCGCGGTGCCGCCGGTCCCGCCTGCGGCACCCGCCACCCCGCTCCCACCCCGGCCCTCGGTCGCGCACACCGCCTCCGCCCCGGGGCCCTCTGCCCCGCCCTCCGTGCTGTCGGCCGTTCCTTCGGCCGCTCCGCGGCTCGCCAAGGGTGAGGAGCGGTTGCCGGTGGACATGCGCAAGCGGCTGTCATTGCGCAAGGAACAGGTGGCAGTCAGTCTGCGCCAGCACGGGGCCGCCGGGGTCACCGCGCGCGTCGTCCTCGTACTGGACGCCTCCGGTTCCATGTCCTTCCTGTACTCCAAGGGAGTCGTGGCGGACGTCGTCGAACGTATGGCCGCGGTCGCCGCGCAACTGGACGACGACGGTGAGATGCAGGCCTGGACGTTCGCATCGAATCCGGCGCGGCTGCCGGACCTGCTCCTGGGCGAGCTGCCCGAATGGCTTCGGCTGCACGTACGGGTGGGAGAGATGAGTCTCTTCCGGCGCGGGCGGAAGAAAGGGCTGGACCCGAGCCAGGTCGACATGCGGGAGGTCGGCATCCAGAACGAGGAGCAGAAGGTCATCGCCGAGGTCCGCTCGTTCGTCAGGCACAGCCCCGCGGCGGCCCCGACGCTCGTGCTGTTCTTCTCCGACGGCGGTGTCTACCGGAACGCAGAGATCGAGCGGGAACTCCGCGAAGCGGTGGAGGAACCGATCTTCTGGCAGTTCGTGGGCCTCGGCCGGGCGAACTACGGCGTGCTGGAGCGGTTCGACACGCTGCCCGGACGCCTTGTCGACAACGTCGGGTTCTTTGCCGTCGACGACATCGGCACCGTGCCGGACCCGGAGTTGTACGACCGCCTGCTGTCCGAGTTCCCCCAGTGGATCACCGCAGCCGGCCGGGCGGGCATTCTCCGTTCCTGACAGCCACGGCCCGGGCCGGCAAGGGCGCAGGGCGGCGCGCTGGGCACCCGGCTCACGTCCCTCGGCGCGGAGCCTCGGCAACGGGATCCGCCGGTGAGGGAGCGGAAGCCGACGGCCCGGCCGTCCGAACACCGTGGTCCGTTCGGCAGGCTCATCCGGCTGTCCGACTCATCCGGTTCGGCAGGCTCATCCGGTTCGGCCGGCTCCGGTGGGCCCGGCTTATTCGCTTGTTACGGCTACTCCGGCTTGTGCTCCGGCTCTCCGAAGTCCGGGCTGGTGTAGTCGGGACTCGAGTAGCTCGGCCGCCGGCCGCGGTTCGTACCCCCGCCGGGGCTGGTGAACCCTGGCCGGTCGTAGCCGAGATGCGGGATACGGCCGGCCGGTTCGGCCGGTGCCGCGCAGTGCAGTGCGGCCGCCGTGCCCGGGTCGGCGAGCGCGTCCCGCAGGAACGGGACGATTCCCCGTTCCAGCAGTGCCTCGTGCCAGGCTTCCCTGGCCAGAGTCATCTCCTTGTCGGCTTCGCCGTGCGGCCCACTTCGGGCCGAGGGCTTGTTGCGCAGTGCGGTGAGCAGCAGGCCCACCGCGGCGACCAGGATGGCGACCGCGGTCACGGCGCCGAATGTCCAGCCCGTGGTGAGCATGGTCCGGGCGAAGGCCGCGCCGGGGTCGAGCATCCGCAGGACGTAACCGACCAGCAGGAATATCGCGGCCGCGGTTCCGGCCAGAACAGGTGCCAGAACGGCGACGACGGCTACGGCACCCGCGCCGACGGTCTCGGCGACCTCTCCCACGGTCGTGGCGATCCCCGCCGTGCCCGGCTCCGGCTCGGACGTGCGCGTGGACGGGGTGGACGACGCCGGTGGCCGGCGCAGTTCCTCGCGGACCTTGGTGTAGTGCTGGTACTCGGTCGCCGCGGCCGCCGTGATGATCGCGGTGGCGTTGAGCGCCATCGTGCGTAGTTGTTCGGAGGTGAGCCGCTGTCCGACAGTGGTCAGTTCCGGGCGTTGTGGTGCGGAGCGCAGCACCTCATCGAGAATCCGCACGTAATCCTGGCGGTCCTCGGTCAACAGATGCTGCGGAACGCTGTTCATGTGCATCCCCCGATGCTCCGTAGGGCTTGTGGCTCGGCATGCTGACGAGCCGTTGGGCAGAAACGGAGGGGAGCCTGCTACGGATAAGCCGATGGTAGAGCGCCGACGGTGCGCCGTGACAGGGGGTTTACCGAAATTGGCCTCGGTCCGATGCCGGGCCGGGCCGGGGAGACCGGGCCCGGCGACCGTTCACTTCGCGAGCGGCAGTTGCTGGACCAGCAGCTTTCCGGCCATCGTCACGCCACCGTCCATCGCGATGGCCAGTCCCTCGGCGTAGACGTGCGGACCCTCGACGACCGGACCGTTGTCGTCCTCACCGTCCTCGGAGCCTACTTCGCCCAGCAGGTAAGGAATGGGGCTGTGGCCGTGAACGACCCGGGTGCCGCCGTACGTATCCAACAGGGAGCGCACGGCTTCGGCACCGCCCTCGTCGCGGAAGGAGAACCGCTTGGTGAACTTGCGGAACAGGTCCCAGACCTCATCGGCGTCGTTGCGGGTGATCGTCTCGCGGACGGTGTCGTTGACCTCCTCGATGGAACGGCCGTAGTCGAGATAGGCGGTGGTGTCGGAGTGCAGCAGCAGGTGGTCGTCGACGGCCTCGACGGCGTCCAGGCGGGCCATCCACTGCAGGTGGTGGTCCTGGAGACGGTCCATGTCGCTCTTCTGCCCACCGTTGAGCAGCCAGGCGGCCTGGAAGGTGGCGGTGCCCGCGCCGGAGTTGACGGGGGTGTCGCCGAACCGCTTGGCGCCGAGCAGCAGCAGTTCGTGGTTGCCCATCAGGGCCTTGCAGTAGCCGCCGGCCGCGGCGGCCTCGGCGGACAGCCGCATCACGAGGTCGATGACGCCGATGCCGTCCGGGCCTCGGTCGGTGAAGTCGCCGAGGAACCACAGCCGTGCGGGGCCGGCGCACCACTGGCCCGCGGAGTCGACAAGGCCCTGCTCCTGGAGGGCGGCCAGCAGCTCGTCGAGGTAGCCGTGGACGTCACCGACCACGTAGAGCGGGCCGGGCCCGGTGGCGGGCTGTGGTGCGGGTACGGACGCGGGGTCGACGGTCACCTGCACAGTGTCACCCCGATTGATGACCGGGAGGTCCCGTTGCGTGGGCGTGTATCCCTCCGGGTGGTTCGCCTCGGAGGGCGGGGTCACATCGCCGGGGTGCATGCTGTGGGCGTACGGACCGGTCTCGTGGACGTAAGCGGGCACCCGGAAGTCGCGCACCGTAGCTGTGCGCTCCGCCTCGGGTCCCTGACCGGCCCCCTGCGTCATCGACCCCTCCACCATCAAGCCGCAACTGCACCGCGTCGGACTGCCTGGTCGCAGCGGCCCGCGGTGTCGTGGGCCCATCATAGGAATGTGGATCGCGCCGTGTGATGACCCAGGGGTGGTGAATCGGGGAACGACTCCAGTTCACCGCGGCTTTTTTCCGATTGGTCAGTTCTTCGGCCCGTCCGGAAGCCGTCCGACGGCGCGGCGGAGGGAGCCCGCGGCAAGGCCGCGGAAGTGCGGCGCCGCACCACTCCCGTGGAAGCAATGGCTCCACCCCTCCGGGAGCCGTTACTGCCACCGGTGCCACCGCACCCTCCGCCCCGCTGTCGAGCCCCGCGCTCCGTCACGTCCGCTCCGGTGACCGCGGCGGGCTGACCGTCGTGCGCGGCGGGCGGCGCTGCGACGAGGTGCGCACGATCAGCTCGGTGGGTATGACCTGCGCCACCGTGTGCTCGGGGTCGACGCCCTCGATCGCGTCGATGAGCAGTTGGATCACCGCCGTGCCGATGCGGCGCGGTTTGAGCGAGAGCGTGGTGACGGGCGGCTCGGTGTTGGCGTAGACGGTCGACTCGCTGCAGCAGACCAGCAGCAGGTCGTCCGGGACACGCAGGCCGTAGCGGCGTGCGGCGGCGAGCAGATCGGTGCCGTTCGGATCGAACAGGCCGTAGACGGCGTCCGGGCGGTCGGGACGGGCGAGCAGCCGGTCGGCCGCGACGGCGCCCGCGCACGGATCGTGCGCCGGATAGGCCTCGTACACCGGTTCCTGGCCGACGCGCTCGCACCAGTGCAGATACGCGGTGGTCGACAGGTGGGTGTACGTGTCGGTCGTGGTCCCGGTCAGCAGGCCGATGCGGCGGGCGCCGGCGTCGGCCAGGTGGTCGAGGATCCCGAGGACCGCCGCTTCGTGGTCGTTGTCCACCCAGGCCGTGACCGGGAGCGAGCCGGCCGGGCGGCCGTCGGAGACGACCGGTAAACCCTGCCGGACCAGTTCGCTGACGACCGGGTCCTGGTCCGAGGGGTCGATGACGACCGTGCCGTCCAGGGCGACGTTGGACCACACGTCGTGCCGGGAGGTCGCGGGGAGGATCACGAGGGCGTAGCCGCGGGCCAGCGCGGCGGAGGTGGCGGCGCGCGCCATCTCGGCGAAGTACGCGAACTCGGTGAAGGTGAAAGGTTCTTCCCCGTACGTGGTCACGGTCAGGCCGATGAGTCCCGACTTTCCGGTGCGGAGCGTACGGGCGGCGGCCGAGGGGCGGTAGCCCAGTCTGTCGGCGACCTCGCGGACGTGGCGCCGGGTGGCGTCCGGGAGTCTGCCCTTGCCGTTGAGGGCATCGGAGACGGTCGTGATGGATACTCCGGCTGCGGCGGCCACGTCCCTGATGCCCGCCCGGCCCGGCCTGCTGCTTCGGCGTGAGGTTTCCGCGCGGCTCACCTGGTGCTTCCCTGCTGCTGTCATGGCGAGCCGATAGTAGGGCTCATGCGGTGGGGTAGGGCGGACGCATATGCGCGCATTGACAGGCACGTTTCTGCATGATCATTAAGCGGTAACCTCCTTGGAAATCAAGGAGGTTGAACGTTCCAATATCAAGACCTAGCGTGTCGGCGCATGCGGGCCTGTCGAGGGGGCGATGTTGCGAAGAGGTCTCAACTCACCTGCACGAGGGACGCGCGCCACGGCGTGAGCTACCGGCGCGTAGATATATGTGAGGCGCGCCCCCTGGGTGGACACCCTTTGTGGGCCTTCGAGCGGTGATGCCCCTGTTGCCGAAGGGGCCGATGCGGCTCAGAGGGCTGACCGCTCCGAAGGTTCCCGGGAGGCCGCCCCGCCCCTCGGCGCCCACCCCGACGCAGGCCGTGACGCCCCCGCCGGCACGCGCGCCGGACCGCACCATGACCCGGACCCCGGCAGGCCCGTCCGTGTCGCCGCTGTACGCGTCTACGCAGCGACGCCGAATCCTCTTAAGGTGAGCAGTATTGGATGTCGGCGGCGGTCAAGGGCCGCCGGTCTTCGGAGGAGGACTGCGGTGAGCGAGACGAGCCCCAGGCTGCGCGCCGAGCTGGAGGGTATTCCCACGTACAAGCCGGGCAAGCCGGCGGCGGCCGGGGGCCCGGTGGCCTACAAGCTGTCCTCCAACGAGAACCCCTATCCGCCGCTGCCGGGGGTGATGGAGGCCGTGACGTCCGCGGCGTCCGCCTTCAACCGCTACCCCGACATGGCCTGTACGTCTCTGATGGCGGAGCTGTCCGGGCGCTTCGCCGTCCCGGTCTCCCATCTGGCCACCGGTACCGGCTCGGTCGGCGTCGCCCAGCAGTTGCTGCAGGCCACCTCGGGCCCCGGCGACGAGGTGATCTACGCGTGGCGTTCGTTCGAGGCGTACCCGATCATCACCAGGATCAGCGGTGCCACCGCCGTGCAGGTGCCGCTGACACCGGGCGATGTGCACGACCTGGACGCGATGGCCGGGGCGATCACCGAACGGACCCGGCTGATCTTCGTCTGCAACCCCAACAACCCGACCGGCACGGTGGTGCGGCGGGCGGAGCTGGAGCGTTTCCTCGACCGGGTGCCCCGTGATGTCCTGGTGGTGATCGACGAGGCGTACCGCGAGTTCATCCGTGACCCCGAGGTCCCGGACGGCGTGGAGTTCTACCGGGACCGGCCCAACGTCTGCGTCCTGCGGACCTTCTCCAAGGCCTACGGTCTGGCGGGGCTGCGGGTCGGCTTCGCGATCGCCCATGAGCCGGTGGCCGCGGCGCTGCGCAAGACGGCGGTGCCGTTCGGTGTGAGCCAGGTCGCACAGGATGCCGCGATCGCCTCGCTGCGTGCCGAGGACGAGCTCATCGGACGGGTCGGCTCGCTGGTGTGTGAGCGCAACCGTGTCGTGGAAGCGCTGCGCGCCCAGGGCTGGCAGGTTCCCGAGACCCAGGCCAACTTCGTGTGGCTGCGGCTGGGGGAGCGCACGATGGCCTTCGCGCAGGCGTGCGAGCAGGCGGGGGTGGTCGTCAGGCCCTTCCCCGGTGAGGGCGTGCGGGTGACGGTCGGCGAGGCCGAGGCGAACGACATCTTCCTGAAGGTGACGGAAGCCTTCCGCGAGGGCCTGTAGGGGTTGTCACCGCACACGGTCAGGAGCAGGTCCAGGAGTGCCGGGCGACGGGTGGGCCGTCGCCCGGCACTCCTGTGTTCCCAGCGTTGCCGAGAAGGGGTTGACGTCACAGGGGACCCCCCTTCCAGATGCGAAAAGCAGTAGGTCATAATTGCTTGTGAATGTGAACGCGTTCACAAGCGCGTCCTGTTTCCTCCGGGCTGCGTCGGACGAACAGGGCCAAACGGTCGTTGTGACCACGGCGATGTAAGGAGCGGCGACGTGGACCTGGCTTTGGCGCCGGAGACACTGGCGCGATGGCAGTTCGGTATCACCACCGTCTATCACTTCCTCTTCGTTCCTCTGACGATCTCGCTGGCCGCCCTCACGGCCGGGCTGGAGACCGCATGGGTGCGCACCGGGAGGGAGAAGTACCTCAGGGCGACGAAGTTCTGGGGGAAGCTCTTCCTGATCAACATCGCGATGGGGGTGGTCACCGGCATCGTGCAGGAGTTCCAGTTCGGCATGAACTGGTCCGACTACTCGCGGTTCGTCGGTGACGTCTTCGGCGCCCCGCTCGCCTTCGAGGCCCTGGTCGCCTTCTTCTTCGAGTCCACCTTCATCGGTCTGTGGATCTTCGGCTGGGACAAGTTGCCCAAGAAGATCCACCTGGCCTGTATCTGGATGGTCTCCCTCGGCACACTGCTGTCGGCGTACTTCATCCTGGCGGCCAACTCCTGGATGCAGCACCCGGTCGGCTACCGGATCAACGAGGAGAAGGGGCGGGCGGAGCTCACCGACTTCTGGCTGGTGCTCACCCAGAACACCACGCTCAACCAGGTCTTCCACAGCTTCTCGGCGTCCGCGCTGACCGGCGGCGCCTTCATGGTCGGCATCGCCGCCTTCCATCTGATGCGCAAGAAGCACATCCCGGTGATGCGGACGTCGCTCCGGCTCGGCCTGGTCACCATGGCGGTCGGAGGCATGTTCACCGCAATCAGCGGAGACACCCTCGGCAAGGTCATGTACGAGCAGCAGCCCATGAAGATGGCCGCCGCCGAGGCCCTGTGGGAGGGCGAGAGTCCGGCGCCGTTCTCCGTGTTCGCGTACGGCGACGTCGACAAGGGGCACAACGAGGTCGTCCTGGAGGTACCCGGGCTGCTGTCCTTCCTCGCCCACGGCGACTTCGATTCGTACGTGCCCGGCATCAACGACACCAACGAGGCCCTGCGGGAGCAGTTCGGTCCCGGTGACTACAAGCCCATCGTGCCGGTCGCCTACTGGGGCTTCCGCTGGATGATCGGCTTCGGCATGGCCTCCTTCTCGCTCGCGCTGCTGGGGCTCTGGCTCACGAGGAAGAGGTTCCTGGTGCCCGCCGCCCTGCGTACCGGGGAGGACGAGGTGCCGCACCTGGTGCTGCTGAAGAAGCCGCTGGGCGCGAGGCTCACCCGGCTGTACTGGCTCCTGGCGCTCTGGACCATGGCCTTCCCCCTGATAGCCAATGCCTGGGGCTGGATATTCACCGAGATGGGCCGGCAGCCCTGGGTCGTCTACGGCGTGATGCAGACCCGGCACGCGGTCTCCCCCGGAGTGTCCCAGGCCGAGGTCGTCATCTCGATGACCGTCTTCACCCTGCTGTACGCCGCTCTGGCCGTGGTGGAGGTCAAGCTGCTCGCCAAGTACGTCAAGGCGGGCCCGCCCGACCTCACCGAGGCCGATCTCAATCCGCCCACGAAGATCGGTGGCGATCTCCGGGACGCCGACAAGCCGATGGCCTTCTCGTACTAGGCCCGAGGGAGCCACAGAGTCATGGAACTTCACAACGTCTGGTTCGTTCTGATCGCCTTCCTGTGGATCGGCTACTTCTTCCTGGAGGGCTTCGACTTCGGGATCGGGATCCTCACCCGGCTGCTTGCCCGTGACCGCGCCGAGAAGCGGGTGCTGATCAACACCATCGGCCCCGTCTGGGACGGCAACGAGGTATGGCTGCTCACGGCCGGCGGCGCGACCTTCGCGGCCTTCCCCGAGTGGTACGCCACGCTCTTCTCCGGCTTCTATCTGCCGCTGCTGGTCATCCTGGTCTGCCTGATCATCCGCGGTGTCGCCTTCGAGTACCGGGTCAAGCGGCCGGAGGAGCACTGGCAGCGCAACTGGGAGGCGGCGATCTTCTGGACCTCGCTCATCCCCGCGTTCCTCTGGGGCGTGGCGTTCGGCAACATCGTGCGTGGAGTGAAGCTCGACGCCGAGTTCGAGTACGTGGGCAACGTCTGGGACCTGCTCAACCCGTACGCGTTGCTGGGCGGTCTGGTCACACTGACGCTCTTCACCTTCCACGGCGCCGTGTTCGCCGCGCTCAAGACCGTCGGTGACATCCGGGGCAGGGCCCGGCGGACGGCCCTGCGAACGGGGCTGATCACCGCTGTCCTCGCGCTGGTCTTCCTGGTGTGGACGCAGATCGAGCGTGGTGACGGCGCGAGCCTGGTCGCGATGGTCGTCACGGTGGCTGCCCTGGCCGCCGCGCTGGTGGCGAACCAGGCAGAGCGCGAGGGATGGTCGTTCGCCCTGTCCGGTGTCACCATCGTGGCCGCCGTGACGATGCTCTTCCTGACGCTCTTCCCGAACGTCATGCCGTCCACGTTGGACGCGGACTGGAGTCTCACCGTCACCAACGCCTCCTCCAGCGACTACACATTGACGATCATGACCTGGCTCACGGTGATCGCCGCGCCGCTCGTCATGGTCTACCAGGGCTGGACCTACTGGGTCTTCCGTCAGCGGATCGGCACCCAGCACATCGCCGATCCCGTGCACTGAGGTGTGTTTCACGTGAAACCAATCGATCCGCGGCTGCTCCGCTACGCCCGTGCCACACGGCTCTTCCTGGTGGCGGTGGTCGCCCTGGGTGTCGTCGGCGCGGTGCTGGTGATCGCTCAGGCCATGCTCATCGCCGAGGTGGTGGTGGGTTCCTTCCAGCACGGCATGGCGGTGGCGGACCTCGGCACTCCTCTGGTGCTTCTGGCCTGTGTCGCGGTCGGCCGTGCCCTGGTCGGCTGGCTCACCGAACTGGCCGCGCACCGGGCCAGCGCGGCGGTCAAGTCGGAGCTTCGGGGCCGGCTGCTGGAGCGGGCGACGACGCTCGGCCCGGGGTGGCTGACCGGGCAGCGGACCGGCTCGCTGGTCGCCCTGGCGACCCGCGGGGTCGATGCCCTCGACGGCTACTTCTCGCGCTATCTGCCCCAGTTGGGGCTCACGGTGGTCGTTCCGGTCGCGGTGCTGGCGCGGATCGTCACCGAGGACTGGATCTCGGCGGCGATCATCGTCGTCACCCTGCCGCTCATCCCGGCCTTCATGATGCTGATCGGCTGGGTCACCCAGTCCCGGATGGACCGGCAGTGGGAGCTGCTGTCCCGGCTGTCCGGCCACTTCCTGGACGTCGTGGCCGGGCTGCCGACGCTGAAGGTGTTCGGACGGGCCAAGGCACAGGCGGAGTCGATCCGGCGGATCACCGCCGAGTACCGCAGGGCGACCCTGCGGACCCTGCGGATCGCCTTCATCTCCTCTTTCGCGCTGGAACTCCTCGCCACCCTCTCGGTGGCCCTGGTCGCCGTGACGATCGGCATGCGGCTCGTGTACGGCGACATGGACCTGTACATCGGCCTGCTCATCCTGATCCTCGCGCCCGAGGCCTACCTGCCCCTGCGTCAGGTCGGCACGCAGTACCACGCGGCGGCGGAGGGGCTGGCCGCCGCAGAGGAGATCTTCGAGGTCCTGGAGACACCCGTTCCGGCACCGGGGGCTGCGGCGGTGCCGTCGGGGGCCCTGTCCTTCGAGGGCGTGACCGTCCGCTATTCCGGACGGTCGTCGGACGCCGTGTCGGACGTGTCGTTCTCCGTCGAACCCGGGGAGACGGTCGCGCTCGTCGGGCCGAGCGGGACGGGCAAGTCGACACTGCTGAACGTGCTGCTGGGCTTCGTGCGGCCGACCGAGGGGCGGGTCCGGATCGGGGGAGCCGATCTCACCGGTCTCGATCCGGCCCAGTGGCACAGCCGGGTGGCCTGGGTGCCGCAGCGGCCGCACCTGTACGCCGGGACCGTCGCCGAGAACGTACGCCTGGCCCGGCCCGACGCGGACGACGATGCCGTCCGTCGGGCTCTGCGGGACGCGGGCGCCCTGGAGTTCGTGGACGCGCTGCCCGAGGGCACCGGCACGGTGCTGGGGGAGGACGGGGCGGGACTGTCCGCGGGACAGCGGCAACGGCTCGCGCTCGCCCGTGCGTTCCTCGCGGACCGGCCCGTGCTGCTGCTCGACGAACCGACGGCCGCGCTGGACGGTGCCACCGAGGCCGAGGTCGTGGCGGCGGTACGGCGCCTGGCGGCCGGACGGACGGTACTGCTGGTGGTGCACCGCCCGGCACTGCTCGCGGTGGCGGACCGGGTGGTGCGGCTGGCCGAACCCGCCCCCGGTGACCGGCCGCAGCCCGAGCAGGGGGACACCGTCCTCGGTGCCGGCCGGGAACGGGCGGACGTCCAGCCCGCTCTCGACTGGGAGCAGGTGGAGAAGGCCGGGCCCGCCGACTCCGAGGACCCGGCGCCGACCGGGCCGGTCGTGGCGGCCGGAGCGGGCGGCGTGCTGGCCCGTGTCCGTGCCATGTCCGGTGCCCACCGGGGGCGGCTCATGCTCGCGCTGCTGCTCGGCAGCCTCGTGCTGGGCAGCGCTGTGGGCCTCATGGCGACATCCGGGTATCTGATCTCCCGGGCCTCGCAGCAGCCGCCCGTGATGTACCTGATGCTCGCCGTCACGGCGACCCGGGCCTTCGGTATCGGGCGGGCCGTGTTCCGGTACGCCGAGCGGCTCGTGTCGCACGAAGCGGTGCTGCGGATGCTGGCCGACACCAGGGTCGCGGTGTACCGGCGGCTGGAGCGGCTGGCGCCCGCCGGACTGCGCGGGGTCCGCAGGGGCGATCTGCTCTCCCGGCTGGTCGCCGATGTGGACGAACTCCAGGACTACTGGCTGCGCTGGCTGCTGCCGGCCGGTGCGGCGGTGGTCGTCTCGGCCCTGTCCGTCGGCTTCACGGCCTGGCTGCTCCCGGAGGCCGGTGCCGTCCTCGCGGCCGGGCTGCTCGTGGCGGGGGCGGGTCTGCCCCTCCTCACGGGCTCGGTGGCCCGGCGCGCGGAGCGCAGGCTGGCGCCCGCCCGCGGAGTCCTCGCGACCCAGGTCACCGACCTGCTCACCGGGACCGGGGAGCTGACGGTCGCCGGGGCTCTGCCCGCGCGGACCGCCGAAACCCGGCGGGCCGACGGCGTGCTCACCCGGATCGCCTCGCGTGCCGCCACCGCCACCGCCCTCGGCGACGGGCTCGTCGCACTCGTCTCGGGCCTGACCGTCACGGCCGCGGCCGTCGTCGGCGTCCAGGCGGTGGCCGCCGGCCGGCTGGACGGAGTGGCACTGGCCGTCGTCGTCCTCACCCCGCTCGCGGCCTTCGAGGCCGTACTCGGGCTGCCGCTCGCCGTGCAGTACCGGCAGAGGGTGCGCAAGAGCGCCGAGCGCGTGTACGAGGTGCTGGACGCCCCGGTGCCCGTACAGGAGCCGGAGCAGCCCCGGCAGGCGCCCGCGTCGCCGTTCCCACTCGTGGTCAAGGGGCTGGAGGCCCGGCACGCCGGGCAGGAACGGGACGCGCTCGCCGGGCTGGACCTGACGCTGGAGCAGGGCCGCAGGATCGCGGTGGTCGGCCCGTCGGGCTCCGGCAAGACGACGCTCGCACAGGTGCTGCTGCGGTTCCTGGACCCCGGCGCCGGTTCGTACACGCTGGCCGGTGTGGACGCGTACGCCCTGGACGGTGACGACGTACGAGGGCTGGTCGGGCTGTGCGCGCAGGATGCCCATCTCTTCGACAGCTCCGTACGCGAGAACCTGCTGCTCGCCAAGCGCGAAGCCACCGAGGGAGAGCTGCGCGACGCGCTTGCCCGCGCCCGGCTGCTGGAGTGGGCCGACAGCCTGCCCGACGGCCTGGACACACTCGTCGGCGAGCACGGGGCGCGGCTCTCCGGCGGCCAGCGACAACGGCTGGCGCTGGCCAGGGTGCTGCTCGCGGACTTCCCCGTGCTGGTGCTGGACGAGCCTGCGGAGCACCTCGACCTGCCGACCGCCGACGCCCTCACCACCGACCTGCTGGCCGCCACCGAGGGCCGTACGACGTTGCTGATCACCCACCGGCTGGCCGGGCTCGAGGCGGTGGACGAGGTGATCGTGCTGGATGAGGGGCGTGTGGTGCAGCGCGGTGCGTACGGGGAACTGGCCTCCGCAGCAGGGCCGTTGCGGCGGATGGCGCGGCGCGAGGCCGAGGCGGACCGGCTGGTGGAGCTGGCGGAGGTGGGCTGACCGGGTACGAGGGGCGGGCATGTGGCACGAGGCGCGCGCGCCCGGTACGGACGTGCCTGACGGAAGGATGATTGACCGGCTGTCAATCCCGGCTCCCCGTGCCTCTGTTCGGCGGTATCAATGGTCCATCCGGGTCGTCCGGTCCCCCAGGCGTACGACGTGAACAGGGTCGTGGGCCGGGGCGGGGACCAGGATCGCTGTCATGCGTTTCACCCGCCGTCATCCGCTGCTCGTCGCCGTGCCGTTGTGTGCGCTCGCCGTGCTCGCCGCCCGGTCCACCGACCGGGAGGGCGACGGTCCGCATGCTCCGGGTCACGGTCCACAGGCGGGGATCAGCGCACAGGTGGCGCGGCTCTACGAGGAGGCGGCCGCGGCGACGCTGAAGTACGAGGCGGGCCGGCGCGAGGCCGAGCGGCAGCGGACCGAGGTGCTGCGGCTGGAGAAGTTGCTCGACCGGGAGCGCCGGGACGCCGAGGTCCTGCGCGACGACCTCGGTCGTATCGCACGGTCCCAGTACCGCAGTGGCGGCGGACTTCCGTTGACCGTGCACATGTTTCTCGCGGACGACCCGGAGGAGGTGATGCGTGGTCAGCGTGCCCTGTGGAAGGCGAACCTGGCTCTCGACAAGGCGATCGGGAAGAACGCGCGGGCCGAGGCCCGGCTCGCCCGCGACGAGGCGAAGGCGGCGGGGGCATGGAAGGCGCTGGAGAAGCGGAACAAGGAACTCGCCGACCTCAAGAGCGGTATCGAGCAGAAGCTGGAGACGGCTCGGTGGCAGCTCCAGGGCCAGGCGGACGCCTCGGTGGCGGCCGGCTCCTGCCGCGGTGCGGTGCGGCTCGACCAGCCGGAGACCGTGTTCACCGACTCCTGGGTGGCACCGGTGGAGACCTACGCGCTGTCCGCGTCCTACGGAAGCGGTGGTGCGCGCTGGGCGAGCCGGCACACCGGCCAGGACTTCGCGGTGCCGATCGGCACGCCGGTGCGGTCCGTGGGCGCGGGCAAGGTGGTGAAGGTGTCCTGTGGAGGGGCGTTCGGTATCGAGATCGTGGTCGAGCACGCGGGCGGCTATTACACGCAGTACGCCCACTTGGCCGCCGTCGCCGTGGACCAGGGCGAGCACGTCTCGCCCGGCCAGTGGATCGGTCAGTCCGGGACCAGCGGCAACTCCACCGGGCCGCACCTGCATTTCGAGGTACGGGTCACGCCCGAGACGGGCTCGGCGGTGAACCCGGTGCCGTGGCTGGCCCAACGCGGGGTGCCGCTCTGAGCGGGCACCGGGCCCGGCCCGCTTCGCCGTTCGCGCCCGGCCCGGTCGAGGGGGCGGGCCGGAGTGGATCCGTTCCGGTGCTCGGATCCGGTCAGGGCCGTTGGGCCAGCATCTGTTCGATCATCACGGCCACACCGTCCTCGTTGTTGGCGACCGTGTGCCCCGAGGCGGCGGCCAATACGTCCGGGTGGGCGTTGCCCATTGCGTAGGAACGGCCCGCCCAGGTCAGCATCTCGATGTCGTTGGGCATGTCCCCGAACGCCACGACCTCCTCGTGGGAGATCCCGCGCTCGGCACAGCACAGGGCGAGCGTGCTGGCCTTCGACACGTCGGGTCCGCTGATCTCCAGCAGGGCGCTGGGGCTGGAGCGGGTGACGTTGGCGCAGGTGCCGATGGCCAGCCGGGCCAGCGTGAGGAACGCGTCGGGGTCGAGCTCGGGGTGGTGGGCGAGGATCTTGAGCACCGGCTCGGCGGCGGCGGCGCCGTCCGGTGCCAGCAGGTCCTCGGCCTGGGCGCGGACGTCCGGGATCTCCATGTGCAGCTTCGGATACGCCGGCTCCTGGTGGAAGCCGTAGGTCTGCTCGACGGCGTACACGGTGCCCGGCGCCGCGTCGCGCAGCAGGCGCACCGCGTCCAGTGCGTTCTGCCGGGCCAGCTCGCGTACCTTCACGAAGCGGTGGGCGCCGGGGCCACCGTGCAGGTCGACGACGGCGGCACCGTTGCCGCAGATGGCGAGCCCGTGGCCGTGGACGTGGTCGCTGACGACGTCCATCCAGCGGGCCGGGCGGCCGGTGACGAAGAAGACCTCGATGCCCGCCTTCTCTGCGGCGGCCAGCGCGGCGACCGTGCGGGGGGACACCGTCTTGTCGTCGCGCAGCAGGGTGCCGTCGAGGTCGGTGGCGATGAGCCGCGGCGGGGTGAGAGGGCTGTCTCCCCGCTCGAGCGAGGTCGAGAACTGGGGGGAGCCCGGGGTCTCGGGCTGTGCGGTCGCTGAGGTCACCCGGCCATTGTCCCGTACGAGTCCGCACGGGCGTGCGGCACTCCGCACATGTGAGTGGGTACCGTTCCTGGTGAGCGGCCCGCTCAGCCCAGCTGGGTCGGTGCCTCCATGGCGATCCGCTCGAAGGTCTTCTGGTCCGCCGCGAAGTCCGAGTCGGGGATGGGCCAGTGCAGCACGAGCTCGGTGAAGCCCAGCTCCGCGTGGCGACCCGCGAAGTCGACGAACGCGTCCAGGGATTCCAGCGGGCGGCCCCGGTCCGGGGTGAATCCCGCGAGCAGGATCTTTTCCGGCCCTGTCACGTTCCGCCCGATCTCGGCGCAGGCCTCGGCCAGCCTCTCCACCTGACCTCGAAGGGCGTGTACCGACTGCTCGGGTGTGCCGTTCTCGTACAGCTTGGGGTCGCCCGTGGTCACCCATGCCTGCCCGTACCGGGCGGCGAGCCGCATCCCGCGCGGTCCGGCGGCGGCCACGGCGAACGGCAGCCGGGGCCGCTGCACGCAGCCCGGGATGCCGCGGGCCTCGTGTGCCGCATAGAAGTCGCCCTCGTACGACACCGTGTCCTCGGTGAGCAGCCGGTCGAGCAGGGGGACGAACTCGCCGAAGCGGTCCGCCCGCTGGCGCGGGGTCCACGGCTCCTGGCCGAGCGCGGTGGCGTCGAAACCGGTGCCGCCCGCGCCGATACCGAGGGTGACGCGCCCGCCCGAGATGTCGTCGAGGGAGATCAGCTCCTTGGCCAGGGTCACCGGGTGCCGGAAGTTCGGAGAGGTGACGAGCGTGCCGAGCCGGATCCGTTCGGTGGCCGCCGCGGCGGCGGTGAGCGTGGGTACCGCGCCGAACCAGGGGCCGTCCCGGAAGGTCCGCCAGGACAGGTGGTCGTAGGTGTAGGCGGTGTGGAAGCCCAGCTCCTCGGCGCGCCGCCATGTGTCTCGGCCCCCCTCGCGCCAGCGGTCGATCGGCAGAATCACAGTGCTCAGTCGCATGGGGACGACCCTACGAGAGACCGAGCAGGTGTTGCATCGACTGCGCGGCGCGGACGGCGGCGTCACCGCAGCAGTTGTTGAACAGGACGTGGACCTCCCGCGTCTGCTCGGCCATCTCGCGCACGTGCGGTGTCCACTCGGAGAGTTCTTCGGGGGTGTAGGAGTGGCGGAACCTCTCTTCCTTGGTGCCGGTCCCCCACGCGCTGCTGCGGCCGTGGAAGCGCACCAGGGCGAGTTCCGGGGTGGTGACCCGTACGACCGGTGGCACGGAAGCGGGGAGCGTCTGCACCATGTCCACGGCCACGGCGGCCGTGTCCAGCTCCGTCAGCAGGGCGGTCGTCGCATCGACGTGCTCCTCGCGCCACCAGCCGGGGTGTCGGAACTCCACGGCCATCGGCCATCCCGCGGCACGCTCACGGCACCGGCGCAGGAACTCCACCGCCGGCCTGCCCGGTACGAGCCGGTGCGGGAACTGGAAAACCAGAGTCCCCAGACGGCCGGACGCGCGCAGTGGTTCGAGGGCCGCGCTGTACCGGTTCCACACGTCATCGAGCAGTCCGGGGTCGATGCCGGCCCGCCCCCGCTGTCGTGCGAGGGCCGGTCGCAGTTCGGCGGGCAGCGCTTCCGGCCGTGTCGGATGCCCGGTGAGCAGGGAGAACGCCTTCACGTCGAACCGGAAGCCCTCAGGGGTGCGGTCGGCCCACAGAAGGCTGTTACGGGTACTGGGCAACCCGTAGTAGGTGGAGTCCACCTCTGCCACCGGGAACTGTGTGGCGTAGTGCCGCAGTCTGCCCTCCGCGTCACGGTGGCCTGTCGGGTACCAGCCGCTGGACACCAGCGCCTTGTCCGTCCACGAGCAGGTTCCGACCCGGATCTCTCCCATCCTGCCCGTCTTCCCCGGCCGCGGTGACGGATGCGTCCAGAGCGTGGGGGCACCCACCCGGCGGTCCGGGGCGGGCCCCGGTGGTCCCGCCGGAGCCGTCGGTCAGCGGACCCTGCCGTTCCTCCAGGGCATGGGCGAGGTGTCGGGTACGGGTTCCTCGTACGTCTCGTCACCGGGGAGCGGGGCGGCCGGCCGTCGGTCGGACGGGAAGAACCGGCCCTTCCTCCACAGGGGCGAGTCCGTCGGTGTCGACGACTCGGTACGGCACCTGACCTCGTCCCGCCGTGCCACACGCCGGGATTTCCGTGGGCCGAACCAGCGGTGGTGTCTGTCCGGTTCAGCTCGTGGCGGATGGGCAAGGCCGGACCGAGGTCACCGGGATGCCCAGGCGCATCCGGTCGGTGACCGGCCGCCGTGGCGGCGGCGCGGGAGGAACACGGTGCTCAGGTGTGGACTCATGCCCTCGAGCCCAGGTCCTGAGGGGCTTCCCGGGACGCGGTGTTTCACGTGAAACGATCACTGCACCTTCGGTGAATACTGAACCTCCGGCGACCACTGCACGTCCGGCGACCACTGCACGTCCGGTGACCACCGGCTCCGGCTGGTCACCGCACGCGGGCACTCAGCCAAGGCGTGAGGACGATCATCGGGATGAACTCCTTGTGCGTCCGGCCCCCGGGGGAGCGGTACGACCAGGAAGTGGCCCGGCGGGAAGCGCCGGCCTCGGACGTGGGCGAGGCCGTCGAAGACGGAGCGGAGGAAGGCGGGTACGTCGTCGCGGGCGATGTCGGGGCACTCCACGCCCTCCACGTCGATCAGGGCATCGTCCTCGGGATAGAGCCGCACGCCGACCCGGGGCAGGCCACCGAACTCGACGTGGGCCTCGTGGGGGAGAGAGCCGTCCGGGTCGGTGGTCACGCCCACGCCCGCCGCGGTGCGGCGTGATGTCTGGTCGGCGCCGATGTCGTGGGTGACCTCGATCTCACGCTCGTACACGGCCGCGAGCTCCCGGAGTGCGTTGACGGCGGCCTCCGTGGTGGGCAGATGTTCCATACCGCCGATCATGCATCATTGCGGGCCGTCGGAAACTGCCGGGTCAGTGGCTCGAGGGGAACCGCAGATATCCAGGAGGCACGGTGCCGGTCAGCCACACGCCGTTCGCGCTCACCCGGAAGACATGGCCGTCGCGGTCCATGGCGGCCGCGTCCACGGGGAGGACCACGGGGCGGCCTCTGCGGGCGCCCACGCGGGTCGCCGTCGCGCGGTCGGCGGAGAGGTGCACGTCGTGCCGGTTCATGGGCAGCAGCCCCTCGGCGCGGATGGCGGCCAGGTGCCGGGCGACGGTGCCGTGGAAGAGATACGGCGGCGGGGTGGCCGGCGGCAGCCCGAGGTCGACCTCGATGCTGTGCCCCTGACTGGCGCGGATCCGGGTGCCCTCGGTCGCGAAGCGCTGCTTGTCGTTCGCGGTGACGACGTGGTCCAGTTCCGCCCGGGTGAACCGGAAGCCGTGTGCGGCCGCCGCGGCGATCAGCGTCTCGATCTCGACCCAGCCGGCCTCGTCGAGGGTGAGCCCGATCGCCTCGGGCTGGTGGCGCAGATGTCTGGCCAGGTACTTCGACACCTTCACGGTGCGTCTTTCGTCCATCCGCTCAGCCTGCCGGGCGAGACGTGCACCACGCGATCGAATATGCCCGGGATGTGTGATCCACAGCCAGGACTGTTTACCCGCAGCGGAGGGGCCCCGTGGGCCCCGCAGCCGGCCGACCCGGCGCGGAGGAGGCCCCGCAGCCGGCGGTCGATCCAGTGCCGAAGGGGTTGAGCGAAGGCCCGGGCATCGAGGTGAACGAGGCTGTCCGTCCCTCGGCACGTCCGACGGTGACGAACTCCCCTGCCTGCACCGAGCTCCAGTCGTGCCGCACCAGAGGCACCGGCTCGTCCGGGCCGACCGCGTCCGCGACGGCCAGGAAGTCGTCGGTCGGTTTTTCGAGGGTGGATCCGCCCCGCGACAGGCGCGGCGCGGTGGACCGCCCGTGGCCGCGGATGTCGTGCGCCACGACGTGGAAGTGCCCGGCGGGACGCGGCGCGACCTCGGACCGCACCTCCTTGCTGTCGGGGTAGCCGTGCACCAGGACGACGGCCGGCCGTCCGGGGCGCCGGCTCCTCCCCGCACAACTCGACGCCACCCGTGCGCACCCGGCGCTCGCGCGCCCCGCAGCACCGCTTCGGACAAGCCCTTCCCCCCTCCGCCCCGCGCGCCCCGCAGCACTGCTTCGGGCAAGCACCCCACCCCCTCCGCCCGCGCCGACGGGCGCTGGGCCCGAACGGCCCTCCCGCACCGTTCCCGTCGTCGGCGACCGCCGCGCCGCAGCCGCGCCGTGGTCCCGGACAGCCGGCTGCGCTACGTTTCCGTAGCGTGCCACCGGCGAATCTCGTAGTTCCCCGGAGGCCGGTTCAAGAGCGGCCCGGAGGGAGGGGACAGCTCCTGGCGGGGGATCCCCTACGGGCCTGTACGACTCCAGACGGACGCCAAGACCGCTCTCCGGTCTGACGACCCGCGTGGCGCGGGTCACTAACGTCGGTGAGGTGACTGTGATCGCGACCGAAAGCCTGAGCAAGCGGTTCCCCAGGGTGACCGCGCTTGACCGGCTCTCCATGGATGTCGGCCCCGGTGTGACCGGGCTCGTCGGGGCCAACGGAGCCGGCAAGTCCACGTTGATCAAGATCCTTCTGGGTCTGTCCCCCGCGACGGAGGGCCGCGCCGAAGTGCTCGGCCTCGACGTCGCGACCAAGGGCGCCGCCATCCGGGAGCGGGTCGGCTACATGCCGGAGCACGACTGCCTGCCGCCTGACGTCTCGGCCACCGAGTTCGTGGTCCACATGGCACGCATCTCCGGCCTGCCGCCCACCGCCGCGCGGGAGCGCACCGCGGACACCCTGCGCCACGTCGGCCTGTACGAGGAGCGCTACCGCCCCATGGGCGGCTACTCGACGGGCATGAAGCAGCGCGTGAAGCTCGCGCAGGCCCTGGTGCACGACCCGGACCTGGTCTTCCTGGACGAACCGACCAACGGTCTCGATCCCGTAGGCCGTGACGAGATGCTCGGCCTGATCCGCCGTATCCATACCGACTTCGGCATCTCGGTCCTGGTCACCTCCCACCTTCTGGGCGAACTCGAGCGCACCTGTGACCACGTGGTCGTCGTGGACGGCGGCAAGCTGCTGCGCTCCAGCTCCACCACGGACTTCACCCAGATCACGACGACCCTCGCGATCGAGGTCACCGACACCGACGAGCACCCCGACGGCACCCGCGCGGTGCGCGACGCGCTCCACGCGCGCGGGGTGACCGTCCAGGACGGCAGCGGGCTGCCGGGCTCCGGACACGTCCTCCTTCTCACCGCCCAGGGCGAGGAGACCTACGACCTGGTGCGGGACGTGATCGCCGACCTCGGACTCGGCCTGGTGCGCATGGAACAGCGCCGCCACCACATCTCCGAGGTCTTCACGGACGACACGGACACCGGCGCAGGCGCAGGTACGGACACAGGAACAGGCAAAGACACCGGGGCCGACGGCGGCAACGGCGAGCAGCGGAAGGAGGCGGTCGGCCATGGCGGTTGAGCAGCCCCTGCGGACACCCGCACCGACGCCGGGTGACCAGACCCGGATCCACAACATCGGCTACCGCTCCTACGACGGACCCCGTCTCGGCCGCTCCTACGCCAGGCTCTCGCTGTACTCGCAGTCCCTGCGAGGCTCCTACGGACTCGGACGCTCGGCGAAGTCCAAGGTGCTGCCGATGCTGCTGTTCGTGGTGATGTGCGTGCCCGCCGCCATCATGGTCGCCGTCTCGGTCGCCACGAACGCCAAGGAACTGCCCGTCGACTACACGCGCTACGCGATCATCATGCAGGCCGTCATCAGCCTGTACGTCGCCGCTCAGGCACCGCAGTCCGTCTCGCGCGACCTGCGCTTCAAGACGGTTCCGCTGTACTTCTCGCGGCCCATCGAGACCACGGACTACGTGCGCGCCAAGTTCGCGGCACTGGCCTCGGCCCTGTTCATCCTGACCGCCGCTCCCCTGCTCGTGCTCTATGTGGGCGCGCTGCTGGCCGAACTCGATTTCACCGACCAGACCAAGGGATTCGCGCAAGGGCTCGTCTCCGTGGCACTGCTCTCACTGCTTTTCGCCGGCATCAGCCTCGTCATCGCGGCAGTCACCCCGCGCCGCGGCTTCGGCATCGCCGCCGTGATCGCCGTCCTGACCATCTCCTACGGCGCGGTCTCCACCCTCCAGGCGATCGCGGACGTCCAGGACAGCTCCGGTTCGATCGCCTGGATCGGGCTGTTCTCGCCGATCACCCTCATCGACGGTGTGCAGTCCGCCTTCCTGGGCGCGAGCAGCACCTTCCCGGGCGGAACCGGACCGTCGAACGGCGAGGGCGTGGTGTACGTCCTCTTCACCCTCGGCCTGATCGCGGCCTGCTACGGCCTTCTGACGCGCCGCTACCGGAAGGTGGGCCTGTGACCACGCTCTCCATCGACCATGTCTCCCGCTGGTTCGGCAACGTGGTCGCCGTCAACGACATCACCATGACCATCGGCCCCGGCGTCACCGGCCTCCTCGGCCCCAACGGCGCCGGAAAGTCCACCCTCATCAACATGATGGGCGGCTTCCTCGCCCCCTCCACCGGCACCGTCACCCTCGACGGCCAGGCCGTGTGGCGCAACGAGAAGATCTACCGGCACATCGGCGTCGTCCCCGAGCGCGAGGGGATGTACGACTTCCTCACCGGCCGCGAGTTCGTCGTCGCCAACGCCGAACTGCACGGGCTGGGCGCCAAGGCGGCCCAGCGGGCCCTGGCGACGGTCGAGATGGAGTACGCGCAGGACCGCAAGATCGCCACGTACTCCAAGGGCATGCGGCAGCGCGTGAAGATGGCCTCCGCGCTCGTCCACGAGCCGTCCCTGCTCCTGCTGGACGAACCGTTCAACGGCATGGACCCGCGCCAGCGCATGCAGCTGATGGACCTGCTGCGGCGCATGGGCGACGAGGGCCGCACCGTGCTGTTCTCGTCCCACATCCTCGAAGAGGTCGAGCAGCTCGCCTGGCACATCGAGGTCGTCGTCGCCGGCCGGCACGCGGCCAGTGGCGACTTCCGCAAGATCCGCCGCCTGATGACGGACCGCCCGCACCGTTATCTGGTGCGCTCCAGCGACGACCGTGCCCTCGCGGCCGCGCTGATCGCCGACCCGTCCACGTCCGGCATCGAGGTCGACCACAGCGAGGGCGTTCTGCGTATCCAGGCCGTCGACTTCGCCCGCTTCACGTCCCTGCTGCCCAGGGTCGCGAAGGAACACGGCATCCGCCTGCTCACGGTCTCGCCGTCCGACGAGTCCCTCGAGTCCGTCTTCTCGTATCTCGTCGCGGCGTAGGAGGCCGAACCATGTACGACCCCACAGTCGCCCGACTCACCTACCGGGCCCTGCTCGGCCGTCGCCGGGCCCTCATCCTGGGCGCCCTGCCCCTGCTGCTGATCGCGATCTCCCTGGCGGTGCGCGTCCTCGCCGGTGCCGACGACCAGACCGCGGCCGACGTGCTCGGCGGGCTGGCGCTCGCCACCATGGTGCCGATCATCGGTGTCATCGCCGGCACCGGCGCCATGGGCCCCGAGATCGACGACGGCTCGGTGGTGTACCTGCTGTCCAAGCCGGTCAAGCGGTCCACGATCATCTTCACCAAGCTGATCGTGGCGATCGCCGTGACGATGGTCTTCTCGGCGGTGCCCACCCTGGTCGCCGGTTTCATCCTCAACGGCAACGGCCAGCAGGTCGCCGTCGCCTACACGGTGGCCGCGCTGGTCGCCTCCATCGCGTACGCGGCGCTCTTCCTGCTGCTCGGTACGGTCTCCCGGCACGCGGTGGTGTTCGGTCTGGTCTACGCGCTGGTCTGGGAGGCCCTGTTCGGCTCCCTGGTGCCCGGGGCCCGCACCCTGAGCGTCCAGCAGTGGTCGCTCGCGGTGGCCCAGAAGGTCTCCGGCGGCGACCTGGTCACCTCGGACGTCGGCCTGACGACCGCGACGGTCCTGCTGGTCGTCGTCACCGTCCTGGCCACCTGGTACGCCGGTCAGAAGCTGCGCACGCTGACACTCGCCGGAGAGGAGTGACCTCACCTCGTTCCGCGGTCTGTTCCACTCCGGCCCGCGGGCGCAGGGGGACACCGGGGGCTACGGCTCCTGATCCGACGGAAGGACCGATCGCGACGGCGGACGGGACGTTCGGGCACGACGAGCGGCGCAAGCACGAGAGCGACGACCTCCCCGGCCTCCGGACCGGCGGCCCGGCCCGTGACGGGGACACCGAGGCCACGGGCGGGGACTCCACCGCCCCGGACGACGTGGTCCTGGACGACGCCTTCATCCGCGCCGCGGAGCCCGCCGAGCCGTCCGCCCGCGCCCGCATGCCGGCCGAACGCCGACTGCACGAGGAGCCGCAGCCCCGGCGCTCCAACGAGCCGCCGACGGGACGGGTTCTTCAGCAAGGCGCGCCGGCGGGGGTGGCGGTGTCGGCGGGGATGAGGGCGGCGGGGCGTCAGGGCTCCGCGGCCCCGGCCCCCGGCCCCGCGTCTTCGGCGTATCCCGTCGGCCGGGCCGGTCCTTGGGGGCCCTTCCCTGTGCCCGATCGGGGCGTGGTGCCGGGCCACGCGACCCGATCGGACGCTCAGAGGAAGAGGGCCCCTTAAACGAGTGGCATCCCACTCGCCCGGCGGGCAGAGTGGTCGTGTCCGCATCGCCGGGAACGCCCGGTGTCGTGATCCGGGAGAGGAGCGGGGCGATGTCCATGCACGGCAGTACGTCCAGCTCCTGCCAGGGCAGCCGACGGCGGACTCCGGAGTAGTTCCTGCTCCGTTGTTGAGTCCGCCCCACCGGGAGCTGCCCGGGGCGGCCGCTTCGAGCACGCGCATCAGCCGCGTGGGCCGCCCACCCGGAGGATTGGCCGAGAGGTAAGGCACCGGCTTGCTGAGCCGCGGTCGGGCGAAAGCCCGCGCACGTTCGATCCGTGCATCCTCCGCACGACGTTGAACCCGCGATGCCCGCCGAGCGCGGGCGTCGCGGGTTCAACGGGCCTCTCAGCCCAGCAACCGCTCCAGCACCACCGCGATCCCGTCCTCCTCGTTGGAGGACGTCACCTCGTCGGCCACCGCCCGCAGTTCCTGGTGGGCGTTGGCCATGGCGATGCCGTGCGCGGACCAGGCGAACATCGGGATGTCGTTGGGCATGTCGCCGAAGGCGATCGTGCCCGTGGCCTTCGCCCCGAGCCGGCGAGCGGCCAGGGACAGCCCGGTGGCCTTGGACAGGCCGAGGGGAAGCAGCTCGACGATGCCTTCGCCCGCCATGGCGACGGTGACGAAACCGCCCGCGGTGCGGGTGGCCACCTCGGTGAGTTCGTCGTCGGTGAGTGCCGGGTGCTGGATGTACAGCTTGTTCAGGGGAGCCGCCCACAGGTCCGCCGCGTCCGTGAGCGGCGTCGAGGGCAGTCTGCCCGTCACCTCGTAGCCGGGGCCGACCAGTACCTCGCCGTCCAGACCGTCGCGGCTCGCGGCCAGGTGCAGCGGACCGACCTCCGCCTCGATCTTGGCCAGCGCCACCGAGGCCAGCTGCCGGTCCAGGGTCACCGACGTGAGCAGCCGGTGAGCCCCGGCGTCGTACACCTGGGCGCCCTGGCCGCAGACGGCGAGCCCCTGGTAGCCGAGGTCGTCGAGGATGGGCCGGGTCCAGGGAACCGCGCGGCCGGTTACGACGATGTGGGCGGCGCCCGCCGCGGTGACGGCGGCGAGCGCGTCCCGGGTGCGGTCGGAGACCGAGTGGTCCTCACGCAGCAGTGTGCCGTCGAGGTCGGTGGCGACAAGCTGGTACGGGAACGGCGCGCTCACCTGGTGACCGGTTCCAGGAGCTCCCGGCCACCCAGGTACGGACGCAGCACTTCAGGGACCCGCACCGAACCGTCGGCCTGCTGGTGGTTCTCCAGGATGGCCACGATCGTGCGCGGTACGGCACACAGGGTGCCGTTGAGCGTTGCCAGCGGACGCACCTGCTTGCCGTCCCGCACGCGGATCTGGAGCCGACGGGACTGGTACTCGGTGCAGTCCGAGGTCGAGGTCAGCTCGCGGTACTTGCCCTGGGTCGGGATCCACGCCTCGCAGTCGTACTTCCGCGCGGCGGAGGAACCCAGGTCGCCCGAGGCGACGTCGATCACGCGGAACGGCAGCTCCAGCGACGTCAGCCACTGCTTCTCCCACTCCAGCAGCCGCTGGTGCTCCTCCTGCGACTCCTCCGGAGTGACGTAGGAGAACATCTCGACCTTGTCGAACTGGTGTACGCGGAAGATGCCGCGGGTGTCCTTGCCGTGAGAGCCGGCCTCGCGCCGGAAGCAGGGCGAGAAGCCCGCGTACCGGAGCGGCAGCCGGTCGGCGTCGATGATCTCGTCCATGTGGTACGCCGCGAGCGGCACCTCGGACGTGCCGACCAGGTAGAGGTCGTCCTTCTCGAGGTGGTAGACGTCCTGGGCCGCCTGGCCGAGGAAGCCGGTGCCCGCCATGGACTGGGGCCGCACCAGGGCCGGGGTCAGCATCGGGGTGAAGCCGGCCGCGGTCGCCTGGGCGATCGCGGCGTTCACCAGCGCCAGCTCGAGCAGGGCGCCGACGCCGGTCAGGAAGTAGAAGCGCGACCCGGAGACCTTGGCGCCGCGCTCGACGTCAATGGCGCCGAGGATCTGGCCGAGCTCCAGGTGGTCCTTGGGCGCGAAGCCCTCGGCGTCGAAGTCGCGGGCGGCGCCGTGTGTTTCCAGCGTGACGAAGTCCTCCTCGCCGCCGACCGGGACATCGGGGTGGACGAGGTTGCTCAGCCTGCCCAGAAGCTCCTGCGTCTCCGCCGCTGCCGTGTCCCGTTCCGCGTCGGCCGCCTTCACGTCGGCCGCGAGGGTACCGGCCTTCTTCAGCAGCTCGGCCTTCTCGTCACCGGCCGCCTGGGGAATGAGCTTGCCGAGCGCCTTCTGCTCGGCGCGCAGCTCGTCGAAGCGGACGCCGGACGACCTGCGCCGTTCGTCGGCGGACAGGAGGGAGTCGACGAGCGCGACGTCCTCTCCACGGGCGCGCTGCGAAGCGCGCACACGGTCGGGGTCCTCACGGAGCAGGCGAAGGTCAATCACGTGGTCAAGGCTACCGGTGCGGGGTGACGCCCCACGACTCGCTCTTCCACCGGACCTGCTCGCCGACCGTTATAGGCGAATTGCACCCTGTGCCCGTAAGGGCTGATTCGAGGTCTCCGTGGGGACGTCACGGGGCCGATTCGGGGTGGACGGGAGTGTGCTGCACCGCCTGGAAAGGGGGGCGGCCCGCAGGCTGCGCGTCGACTGCAATTCCCTGCTGGAGTCAGGGTGCGGCCCCAGTTGTCCACAGGCCCTCGCGGGCTTCCGAAAGTTATCCACAGGGTGTGAGGAAAGTCTGTGGACTTCGGAATCAACCACTCCGAAACGCGCGACCGGAGGTGGGGATTCCCGTCGAGAAATCCCCTTACCTCCACTTTCAGGTGGAAAGGGATCCTCCCGAAGGGTTGACGAAAGGGAAAGGGTGGACGAAGGGCGATCCTCGGGCGAGTAACCGCGATCATGGACAGGGGGTGATTTGTCGACGAAACGGCACAACGCTGTCGACTTGTCCCCAGGTCGAGAAGTGGGCCTGTGGATAACTTCTGTGGATAACGAAAATCAGAAAATGAGACTGATAAGGCCGGCCGCGGGCAGCCCAGGGCCGCCCGCGACCGGTCTCCCACCTGACCTCAGACCCTCAGAACCGGCCGTCCTGGCAGCGCGCCACCCAGTCCGCCGCGGACGCGAATTCTTCGTCCGAGGTCCCTGGCTGGAGATCCCGTACCTTCGGCGGACCCACATCCGCACGCGGGTACGAGCCGAGGAAGCGCACCTGAAGGCAGACCCGCTTGAGACCCATCAGTGTCTCGGCCACCCTGCGGTCCGAGATATGGCCCTCGGCATCGATGCAGAAGCAGTAATTGCCGATACCGGCACCGGTGGGCCGGGACTGGAGCAGCATGAGGTTGACGCCGCGCGTGGCGAACTCACCCAGCAGATCGCGCAGGCCACCGGGGTGGTCGTCGCGCTGCCACAGCACGATGGACGTCTTGTCCGCGCCGGTGGGCGCGGCGGGCCGTGCGGGGCGTCCGACCAGGACGAAGCGGGTCTGGGCATTCTCCGCGTCGTGGATTCCGGTCTCCAGGGCCTCCAGCCCGTACCGGGCCGCCGCGAACTCGCCGGCGAAGGCCGCGTCGTACCGGCCCTCCTGCACCAGTCGGGCACCGTCCGCGTTGGAGGCGGCCGACTCCCAGACGACGTCCGGGAGGTGCTTCTTCAGCCAGTTGCGTACCTGCGGCTGGGCGGCGGGGTGGGCGGTGACGGTCTTGATCTCCGACAGTCTGGTGCCGGGACGGACGAGCAGCGCGAAGGTGATCGACAGCAGCACCTCGCGGTAGATGGTCAGCGGGGTACCGGCGACCAGTTCGTCGAGAGTGGTGGTGATGCCGCCCTCGACGGAGTTCTCGATGGGGACGAAAGCGGCCTCGGCCTCCCCGGCGCGTACCGCGTCGAGCGCGGACTGCACGGACACGTACGGGATCAGTTCCCGGGTGGCTGCCTCCGGGAGAGTACGCAGGGCGACTTCGGTGAAGGTGCCCTCGGGGCCGAGATACGCATAGCTCGCTGGCATGACCTCACCCTAATGGGCCCACGCCGGGCGCATCCCCGGACGCGAGCCCAGGAGTGCCCCCGCGAGTGGCAGGTATGTGACACGGGTGGCCTCAGCCCTCCAGCAGCAGCTGCCCCACATACCCGCCCTCCGCCGCGCCACCCGGCACCGCGAACAGTCCGCTCGCCTCGTGCCGGAGGAACGGCGTCAGCGCGTCGCCCCGGTCGAGCTTGCGCTGCACCGGTACGAAGCCGCGCAGCGGGTCGGCCTGCCAGCAGACGAACAGCAGACCCGCGTCGGGCACGCCGTCCGCGTCCATACCGTCGTGGTACGAGAGGGGGCGCCGGAGCATCGCCGCGCCGCCGTTCTGGTCGGGGCGGGTGATCCGGGCGTGGGCGTTGACGGGAACCACCGGATTGCCCGCGGAGTCCGTCTTCTCCAGGTCCATCTCGGTCGTCTCGGTCCCTCCGGACAACGGCGCTCCGTCGGACTTGCGGCGCCCGACGACGGCCTCCTGCTCCTTGACCGCGAGCTTCTCCCAGTCGTCGAGCAGCATGCGGATGCGGCGGACGACCACGTAGGAGCCGTGCGCCATCCAGGCGGGGTCACTGTTCGCCGGTACGAAGATCCGCTGGTCGAAGTCGGATTCGGACGGCTTGGGGTTACGGGTGCCGTCGATCTGGCCCATCAGGTTGCGTGCGGTCATCGGGCGGGCGGTGGCGCCGGGTGAGCGGTTGAACCCGTTCATCTGCCAGCGCACCCTGGCCGCAGAACCGGCGTCCTTCTGCACGGCGCGCAGTGCGTGGAAGGCGACCAGGGCGTCGTGGGCCCCGATCTGCACCCACAGGTCGCCGTTGCTGCGGGCCTTGTCGAGGTGGTCGGAGGAGAAGTCGGGCAGCGGGTCCAGGGCCACCGGACGCTGCTTCTCCAGTCCGGTACGGGCGAAGAAGCTGTGACCGAAGCCGAAGGTGAGGGTCAGTGAGGAGGGCCCGGCGTCCTGGGCCACACCGGTGTCCCCATTGGCGCTCGGTTCGCCTGCCATGAGCCGTCGGGCCGTGTCCGACCAGCGGCGCAGCAGGGCGGCCGCTTCCTTGCGTCCGGCGCCCGGCGCGAGGTCGAAGGCGATGAGATGGCCGCGGGCCGGGAGTCCGTCGGTGATGCCGGGCTGATGTTTCCCGTGAAACATTGCCCGGTCCTCGCCCACGGAGGTGAGTGGGGTGACTTCGGCGGACGCGGCGGGCGCGGCGGCGGCGTAGCCCACCGTACCGCCCGCGGCGCCGAGCACGACTCCGGTGGCCCCGGCGGTGCCGAGCAGACGGCGCCGGGAGATGCCCTCCCGGTCGGCGCGCGCGGTGGTGCCTTCCCGGGGTTCTGGCACCGCAGTGGTGCGGGCCTCCGGAGTGGACTGGTCAGCCATGGTGGTTCAGCCGATCTGTGCGTTCTTGGAGACGGTCGCCTGGTCGATGTCGGAGGTCCGTACGGTCACCTCGACCGTCCAGTCTCCGGCCATGGGGATCTGCACTCCGCTCGCCGACCAGTGTCCGGTGGCGAGGTGGTCGGGGACGACGGACAGCGGTCCGATGTCCTTCGCGTCGAGGGTGAGGGCGACTTTGAGTTCGGGGACGTCGAAGGCCTTGCCGTCGGTCCGCTCCACATAGACGTGCAGGTCGTTGCCGCCCACGCGGGCGGGGTCCAGGTCGATGGTGACGACGCCCCTGCCGTTCTTGCCGCCGGTGTCGAAGGGCATGTTCAGGGTCACCGCACCGGTTCCCTGGGCGGCCGAGGACGAGGGCGACGACGTGGCCGGGGACGACGAGGCGGCCGACGCGGCCTCCTGCTCCGTGCGCCCCGGCTCGGTCTGTGTGAGCACGGTGGTGATCGTGAGCAGGACGACGGCGATACCGGCCTCGGCGAGCACGGAGCGGCGCAGCCCGAAGAGGTTCGGATCGGAGTCCCGCAGCCGCTTCTGCCGGGCGCTCGCCACGGCGGCCCGCTGCCGGGCGAGTTGTGCGGCCCGCGCGGAGTCCACGCCGGCCTGCGCCCCGGCACCGGATTCCTCCGGACGAACATCGGCAGGCCCCGTGTCGTCCGCGACCTTCCCCCGTTCCACCTCGGTGTCGGTGTCGGTGTCGGTGTCGGTGTCGGTGTCGGTGTCGGTGTCGGTGTCGGCGGCAGGGACGCCCCTCTCCGCACCGGTCGCCCCGCCCTTCGAGTCCGACACCGCCGCCACGGTTTCCTTCGGCTCCTCCCGGAGCGACACCGGCGCCCCGGGCTCCGCCAGTCGCGCCGTCCACCGCCGGGAGGCGTACGCGATCCCGACCATGACCACCACGAGCCCGATCTTGGCGAGCAGCAACTGCCCGTACCGGGTGTCGGTGAATGCCGACCAGGAGCCGAGCTGCCGCCAGCTCTGGTAGGCCCCGGTGCCGACCAGGGCGACCACACTGCCGAACGCGAGCCGCGAGAACCGCCGGACGGCGGCCGCGTCGACCGCGGTGTCGGCAGGGGCCCGGTAGAGCGCGACGAGCAGGGCGGTGAGCCCGCCGAGCCAGGTGGCGACGGCCAGCAGGTGGACGACGTCGACCGGCATCGCGATGCCCGGCTGGAGCCCTTGGGAGGCGTGCTCGGACATGGCCCAGCTCGCGGCGAGCCCGGCCGACACGACCGTCCCGCCGATCGCGAGCCCGAAGGACAGGTCCCGCCTCTCCTCGTCGTTCTGCTCGTAGCGGGCGGCACCGAACAGCACCGCGATGAACAGCGCCGCCGCGGCGAGCAGCAGCAGCCGTGACACGAGAGCCGCGCCGGTCTTGGTCTGCAGCACCTCGCTGAGCAGCGTCAGGTCGAAGACGTCGGCGACCTTCCCGGAACTCGTGTAGGAACCGCGCAGGAGCAGCAGTGCGAGGGTGGCCGCGGTGAGCGTGAGCCACCCGGAGACGACCAGCCGCTGCACCGCCCGTACGCCGGAGCCGTGCCGCCAGCAGGCGAGCACGAAGGCGGCTCCGCCGACCATGACCACGAACCCGGCGTACGACAGGTACCGTCCGATGCCGTACAGCGAGCCGACCAGTCCGTCGTCGGAGGCCTGGACGGTGGCCTCGACGGAGGTCTCCGAGGGGGCCCCGACGGAGAAGGTGAAGGCGCCGGCGACGGGGTGGCTGTCCGCGGACACCACCTGGTAGGTGACGGTGTAGGTGCCGTCGGGCAGCCCACCGAGCAGCCGCACGGTGTACGTGGTGCCGCTCGCGGCGGCCGGGTCGCCCTTGTCGACCCGCTCGCCCTTGGGGTCGAGGACGCGCAGGGCGTCGTCGCTCACCGCGACCGGTTCGGAGAAGGTGAGCGAGACCTGGGCGGGGGCCTGGTCGACCACCGTCCCCTGCTGGGGATCGCTGCCGGTCAGCGCGGCGTGCGCGGAGGCGGGAGCGGCCCCGGCGAGGAGCGCGCCGGTGACGGCCAGGAACAGCAGCACCAGGATCCGGACGCGGGGGACGATGGTCTGGGTCACAGGGGTTCCTCCCTCAGTGTCCGTGCTTCGGGGTGTAGGTGGCGGGCTTCACCGGAATCTCGACCGTGACGGGGCCGGAGCGGGCGAAGCGCAGCTCGACGGAGACCTTCTGACCCTGCTTCGGCCGCTGTTTCAGCTGCTCGAACATCAGATGGTTGCCGCCGCTCTCGAGCACGAGGCTGCCGTGGGCCGGGATGTCGAGCGCGTCGGCCTCCTGCATGGCCCCGTCGACGGTCTCGTGCACGGTGACGTGGTCGGCGGCGTCACTGCTGACCGAGGTCAGCTGGTCGGCCGCGCCGCCCTTGTTGCTGATGACGAGAAAGCCGGCCGCCATGTCCGACACCGGCTGCGGCATGTAGGCGGAGCCGACGGACAGGTCCGCCTCGCCACCCGAGCCCGGGCTGTCCGAGTCCGAGCCGCCGCAGCCGGCCAGGGCCAGCGCCCCGGTGAGGGCCACCGCCGTGAGGCCGTGCGGCCTGCCGAGGAGCCGTCTGCCGGAAGGCCGGCTTTCTGCGAGCCGCTTCCCTTCGAGCCGGTTCACGGGTTCTCACCCTTGATGATCTTGGGGAGGTCCGCGGTGTAGTCCTCGACGGTGGCGTCCTCGCCGTAGAGGAGGTAGCCGCCGTCGGTCTTCGGGGAGAAGGCGATGACCTGGGTTCCGTGGTCGGAGACGACCTGGCCCCTGTCGTCCTTGCGCGGCGCGTCGATCGAGATGCCGAGGGTGCGGGCGCCGGCCTGGATCGTGTCGAAGTCCCCGGTCAGGCCGACGACCTGGGAGTCGATGCCCTTGAGCCACTTGCCGAGCGCGGCGGAGGTGTCCCGCTCGGGGTCGGTGGTGACGAACACGATCCGCAGCTCGTCCTGCTGGTCCTGGGGCAGCTGCTTCTTGGCCACCGCGAGGTTGTTCATGGTCAGCGGGCAGACGTCGGGGCAGTGTGTGTAGCCGAAGTAGACCAGCGTGGGCTTGCCGGCGGTCTCCGCGCGGAAGTCGTACTCCTTGCCCTGCGTGTCGGTGAGGACGAGGTCCGGCTTCTCGAACGGGTTGTCGAGGGCGGTGGCGGCCTTCTCCGCGCCGGCCTCCTCGGAGACCATGGCGATGGGGCTGTCGCTGTCGCTGTCGCTGTCACTGTCGCCGCTGCCGCAGGCGGAGAGGGTCAGGGTGGCGGCGAGCAGGGCCGCCGCGAGGGTCTTCTTGCGCATGATGAGGTCCAGAAGGTAGGTGCTCCGGCGCGCACCGGGGTTCCACGGGGCCGTGGAACCCCGGTGCGCGCCGTTGAACAGGGGGCTCAGGCGTCGGCGCGTCGGCGTCCGGCGAGTACGCCGTAGGCGACGCCCGCGGCGCCGACCACGATGCCGACGACGCCCAGGACCCGGGCGGTGGTGTCCGTGCCGCCCGCGTCGTCGGAGCCGGCCGCCGCGGTGCTCTCCGCGGCGGCGTTCTCGCCGTTCCCGGTGGTCTCGTCGGCCTTGGAGCCCTCGGCCTCGCCGTCCGACGCACCGTGCGCGTGACCGTCGGCGGAGGCCTCGGCCAGAACGAGCACGGGGGCCGGGAAGTCGGGCTCCTCCTGACCCTCCTGGGGTACCTCGATCCAGCGGACGACCTCCTTGTTGGAGTACGTCTGCAGCGCCTTGAAGACCAGTTCGTCGGCGTCCTCGGGCAGGGTGCCGACGGACACCGGGAACTTCTGGAAGAAGCCCGGATCGATGCCGTCGTCATCGTCGGCGGTCCAGGTGACCTTGGTGACGGCCTCGTCGATCTTCCTGCCGTGCATCTCCAGCGGCTTGTCCAGCTTGGACTTGGTGACCTTGATGTCCCAGCCGTCGACCGGCTGCGGCATCACGGAGGCCAGCGGGTGGTCGGTGGGGAACGTCACCTCGAGCTTGGTCGTCGACGCGTTGTCGCGCTCGTTGGGGACCTTGAAGTCCACGACCGCGTAACCGCCCTTGGCCGCCTCGCCCTCGGGCTGCACGCTGACGTGGGCGAAGGCGGGGGCGGACAAGGTGAGGACGGCGACACCGGCGACAGCGCCGACGGCGGCGATACGGGAAGCCTTCATGGCAGAAGCACTCCGCTTCAGTTGGGTTTCGCTGACGGTAAGGGATCCGCGTACGGACGTACGTCCCCGCCGGTGGCCGGCTGCCGGGCCGCAGCCGGCCCGCTCGCGCGAAAGAAGTACGAGCGGAGCGGGCGGGAAGTGCGCGGGGGAACACGCGGGAAAGCGGACGCGCACGCGCGTGCCGTACCGCACGCCGGCGCCCCTCTCCCGTCCGGAGGTCCGGCGGTGGCGGAGTGGTGGCCCGGTCGCGTCAGGCGGCGAGGGCGAGTGCGGTACCGGTCGGCGGCGGGCCCCGGCGGATCACCGTGTGCTGGAGTGCGGTGATCCGGGGCGTGGGCGGCACGGTCGGTACGGTGCGCAGCCGGCGCGGGGTCTCCCGGGGAACCCCCGGCAGACCCGCGTGCAGCGCAAGGACCAGAGTGAGCGCCACGCGGAGGGACCGTACGAGGGAGCCCTCGGCGACGCCGTGCGCCGACAGTTCGGTGAGCCGCAGCAACGCCAGGTCGCCGCGGCGCAGCAGCCAGCCGGTGGCGAGCGCCGCGAGGAGGTGCACGAGCAGCATCGGCAGGGACGGCAGCAGCGGCACCGCCGAGCCCGCGGCCGAAGGGTCCGAGGCCAGGGACAGGACGCCCTCCGGGGCGCGCCCCGGGTGGGGCCCGCCGACCGCGCTCTCCGTGCCGGTCGTGCCGGGGTGGATCCGGGCGTCGGTGAGGATGCGCCGAGCCTGTGCGGGGCTGATGGCCGCCGTGCCGGCACCGCACACCAGCCGGGCCGCCTGCTCGATCAGCGAGGCGTCGGACACGGACACGGACCCGGACCCGGGAGACGACGCGGCCGACGACACGTTCGCGGTGACCGCGACGCCGTGCTGGCCGATGCCGAACACGGTGTGCAGCACCGCCTGGCCGACTGCCAGCAGGGCGGCGATACCGGGCAGGGACCGCGCACGTCCGGCGAGGGGCAGCACGGCCGCGAACGCCCCGAGGAATCCGACGCCCAGCGTCCACAGCGGAACGACGGCGTGGGAGGCGAGTGTGTGACCTGCCCCGGCCAGCACGACACAGACCGCGGCGAACACCGCGGCCCGCGGCATCCGGAGCCCGCGTCCGGAGCGCATCGTGTGCGGGTGGGGGGCAGTCATGGCGGGCTCATCATCGCACTGGGCCTCCGGCTGCCGTACGGCAGGTCCGCAAGGAGAGCTACGGCCGGAAGGCCACTTCTGTGACGTGACGTCCCGTATACACCAGTCGGCCCCATGGCGCACCCGCCATATGGGGGTCATCACGTCAGCGGGACGCTTACAAGCGTGTACGCAGGGCAATAGGTAACGGTATGTCGAGCCGCGGCCGGGAGGCTGGAGCATGAGCATCTGGTGGTCACTCCATCTGCGCCGTGATGCTGCGAGCGTGCCGCTCGCGCGTCGCCTCCTTCTCGGCGCGATGGAGACCGCGGGCGTCGACCCCGACATCTCCTACGACCTGTCCGTCGCTCTCACCGAGGCCTGCGCGAACGCCGTCGAGCACGGTGGGGGCACCGTCCGGGGCGGGTTCACCGAGGCGTACCGGGTGACCGCCTATCTCGAGGGCGAGAAGTGCCGTATCGAGGTCGCCGACGCGGGCCCCGGCTTTCCCGCCGTGGCCGGCGGCCGCACCCACCCGCCGGTCCGCCCCGCGCCGTACGACGCGGAGCACGGCCGAGGTCTCTGCCTCATCCAGGAGCTCGCCGACCACGTCCACATCGGCAACAAGCCCGATCGGGGTGGCGCCGTGGTGAGTTTCGACAAGATCCTCAAATGGCGGAAGGGCGCGCCGCTGATGGCGGTGTGACCCCACCGAATCCGTCCGCAGCGGACCCCCATCGCACTGAGGCCGGCACCCCTCCCGGGGGCCGGCCGCGGTGCGCGTGCGCGTGCGCGCATCAGCTCACCGATCGACCGCTCAAGCGGTTCATCAGCATCTCGAGAACCCCTCGAGCCGTGATCAGCCCTCGTGATCAGCCCTTGAGGGCCGCCATCCACGCCTCGACCTCGTCCGACCGCCTGGGCAGAGCGGCGGAGAGGTTCCGGTTGCCGTCCTCGGTCACCAGGATGTCGTCCTCGATGCGGACGCCGATGCCCCGGTACCCCTCGGGGACGGTCAGGTCGTCGGCCTGGAAGTACAGGCCCGGTTCGACCGTGAGCACCATGCCCGGCTCCAGGGTGCCGTCGACGTACGCCTCGGTGCGTGCGGCGGCGCAGTCGTGGACGTCCAGACCGAGCATGTGGCCGGTGCCGTGCAGCGTCCAACGGCGCTGCAGACCCAGCTCCAGCACCCGCTCCACCGGGCCCTCGACCAGACCCCACTCGACGAGCCGCTCGGCCAGGACCCGCTGGGCGGCGTCGTGGAAGTCGCGGTACTTGGCGCCGGGCTTCACCGCCGCGATACCGGCCTCCTGGGCGTCGTACACGGCGTCGTAGATCTTCTTCTGCAGCGCGCTGTACGTGCCGTCGATCGGCAGCGTGCGTGTGACGTCCGCCGTGTAGTACGTGTGCGTCTCCACGCCGGCGTCGAGCAGCAGCAGGTCGCCGGAACGGACCGGACCGTCGTTGCGTACCCAGTGCAGGGTGGTGGCGTGCGGGCCGGCGGCGCAGATGGAGCCGTAGCCGACGTCGTTGCCCTCGACCCGTGCGCGCAGGAAGAAGGTGCCCTCGACATAGCGCTCGCTGGTGGCCTCGGCCTTGTCGAGGGCCTTCACGACGTCCTCGAAGCCACGCGCGGTGGAGTCGACGGCCTTCTGCAGCTCGCCGATCTCGAAGGCGTCCTTGACCAGCCGGGCCTCGGAGAGGAAGACCCGCAGCTCCTCGTCGCGCTCGGCGGTGACCTTGTCGGTCAGCGCCGCCTCGATGCCGGTGTCGTAGCCCCGCACGACGCGCACCGGGCCGGTGGCCTCGCGCAGGGCGCCGGCCAGCTCGCGCACGTCGGCGGCGGGGATGCCGTACCGCTTCTCGGCCTCGGTGAGGGAGTGGCGGCGGCCGACCCACAGCTCGCCCTGGCCGTCCAGCCAGAACTCGCCGTTCTCGCGGTTCGAGCGCGGGAGGAGGTAGATCGTCTCCTGGTGGCCGTCGGCCGTCGGCTCCAGGACGAGGACGCCGTCCTCGGTCTGGTTGCCGGTGAGGTACGTGTACTCGACCGACGCGCGGAAGGCGTACTCGGTGTCGTTGGACCGCGTCTTCAGGTTGCCCGCGGGGACCACCAGGCGCTCGCCCGGGAAGCGCGCGGACAGCGTGGCACGGCGGGCGGCGGTCTCCGTGACCTGGGGGATCGGCTGGAGGTCGTGCAGTTCGGTGTCGGCCCAGCCGCTCTTCATGTTGTCGGCCAGCTCGTCGGACACGCCGGGGTAGAGGCCGTTCTTGCGCTGTTTGACGGGCTCTTCCTCGGCGGTCTCGGCATCCGCCGCGGCTTCCGGGCCTTCGGGGCCTGTCGTCCCGGCGGCCTCGTCGAACGCGGTCGGGAGCTCTTCTGCCACAGCGGTCATCCTCCTCGGTAAGGCTCTGGACCTCCCCCAGGGTGCCGGTTTCGTCCGGGCCGGGGGACCTCCTCCATCGTACGGTGACCGGCGAAACGGTCACCGGGGGGAATGGCCTGTTACCAAGGGCGCGCGGAGGGCGACGGAAACGGGCACGGTCATGGGCACAAGCACGGAAACGGGCACCGAGCCGACCGCGAACCGATACCGCGAAACCGGTGCTGCGAACCGGCACCTTCCTGCTTCTCCGGCTCCTGCCCGACCGGCGTCGTCTCCTTCCCGCTCCGCCTCTTCCCGCCCCGTCGCACCCCGCTGCGCCCCGCCCCGCCCCACCCCGGCCTGCTCCGCTCCGCCCCGCGTGGCGCTGCGGCTACTCGAACCGGGCGGCCAGCAGGACGACGTCCTCCGTGGCGTCTGTCGTCTGCGCACCCTCGGGCAGCACGGTGCGCAGAATGTGGTCGGCGATCGCGCCCGGGTCGCGGCGCAGCGCCTGGGGTACCCCGGCGGCAGCCGCGTGCAACCGCGCGAAGGCGCGGTCGGTGGGGTCGCCGGTGTGGTGCAGCAGTCCGTCGGTGTAGAGCAGAACCGTCTCTCCCGGTTCCGCGTGGACCTCCACGCTCGGCGCCTCCCAGCAGGCGAGCATGCCCAGGGGGGCCGAGACCGACGTCTCCACGAACTCCGTACGGCGCTCGCCGAGCAACAGCGGCGGACTGTGCCCGGCACCGGCCAGCGTGACCCTGCGCAGCGCGGGTTCGCAGTAGCCGAACAGCGCGGTGGCCGAACGGGCGGGTTCGGTGAGCCTCAGCAGCAGTTCCAGGTCGGACAGGACGGCGACCGGGTCCTCGCCCTCCAGCACGGCATAGGCGCGCAGGGATGCCCGCAGTCGCCCCATCGCGGCGACCGCGCTCGGCCCGGCCCCGGTGACCGACCCCACGGCGAGGCCGAGAGTGGCGTCCGGCAGTGGCAGCGCGTCGTACCAGTCGCCGCCGCCGTCCGGGGAGGCGCGGTGCCGGGCGGCGAGCTGGACGCCGGGGATCCGGGGCAGGCGCGAGGGGAGGAGTTCCTCGGACATGGTGGCCATGGACGCACGCGTGCGCTCGAGCTCCAGGAGACGGGCGAGGTGCTCGGCGGCGTAGCGGGCGTAGAGGCCGACGAGGTGCCGCTGGCGCTCCGACGGCTCGGCGGGTTCGTCGTAGAGCCACACCGCGGCGCCCAGGCGACGCGCCGCCTCCGCCGTCTGCGGGGCGTCCGTGCCGGCCGCGGTCTCGGGGGCGAGGGGCAGCGTGTAGCTCGCGGCGTAGCCGAGGCGGGCGGCGACCTCGCGGTGTCGGGGGTCGAGTCCGTTCTCGGCGAGCAGGTCGGGCACGGCGATGCCGTCGTCGGCGCCGGGCAGTCCGTCGAGGATCCTGCCGTACGGCACCGCGCTGCGCGGGATCGTCTCGATGTGGCCGAGGTCCGCGCGGGCCAGGCCGAGACCGATCGTGGTGTCCGGCCCGCGACCGTCGGCGGGTTCCAGGACGACGAGACCGCGTCGGGCGCCCACCAGGGCGGCGCCGGCACGCAGCAGCTCCCGGAGTGCCTCGTCGAGGGAGCTCGTGCGGGCCAGGTGCTCGGTCAGCTCATGAAGGGTCGTGAGATCGGAGACCCATCCCGCGAGTCGGTCCTGCAGGAGCACGCCCGGGGTGTTCTGGGGGTTTGCCGGGGCAGCCGGAGAGGTACCCGTGGCAACGGGCGCGACAGTGTGTGCGGGAGCCGGAACTGTTGAATCGATTCCAGCCACTTTCGGAGGGTGCGGGGCGTTCATGGCGTCCGGCTTTCCTGCCGGTGCGAACTGCTCAAAAGCATCGCAAACCCCCATGTCGTTCTGCGTCGTCGGCAGTGTCTCCACATGTACACGTTCTCGTGAGGAGATGTCCAGCATTGTCCTGCTGGGATTACTGGTGTCCGTGGGGCTGGAGGGAGTCCGGGAGGAGTTCGCTCCCGCCCCCTTGCCGAAAAGGAAACGTGGCTTGAAACTGCCTCAGGGGGAGGTTGATTGCGGTCGACTGGGCTCGCTCGACGGAGCGTCACAGCGGTCGTGATGGGTACGTACTCGGAGAAGGCCAGGGGTAGTGGGGAATCTCCCGGGAACCTGGCGACGGACCCGGGCGTCTTAATCATCGACGACCGTGCCCCATCCTCCCGTGGCGGAGGCGGAGAGAAACACGCGCGACGGTAAACGCCAGACTTCGCCACCCCCACGCCACCCCGTGCTTCCGATCGACGCAGTAGGGGTGGTGCGGCCGCGGAGGCAGTCCTTGTTCGGCCCGTAGGGGCTCCCCTTGCCCGGTGCAGGGGTGTGATGCGCCAACAGGTACGCACAGTAGGTACGCACAGTGCAGTGATCGACACATGGTGTGACGTGGACCACGGTGTTCCCAGGCGTGCAACGGAAAGGAACGAGCGCTCATGCGCGAGATCCTCGGAAGGCGGCGCAGGCTCCTGTCGCGGCGAGGCGACAGTGGGTCCCAGCTGATCGAAGCGGCCCTGACCTTCGCCTCGGACTGGCAGTGGCCGGTGCTCCCGGGTGTGGCCACGGACCCGCAGGGCGGGTCCCGCTGTGGCTGCCCGGACCCCGAATGCACAGTGCCGGGCGCCCATCCCTTCGACCCCGGGCTCCTCGCCGCCACCACCGACGCGCGCATGGTGCGCTGGTGGTGGGGCAACCGGCCCACGGCGTCCATCGTCCTGGCCACGGGGGGCAGGGCCCCCTGCGCGGTCTCCCTGCCCGCCGTGCCGGCCGCCCGTGCCCTGGTCGCCCTCGACCGGCTCGGTATGCGGCTCGGCCCGGTCGTCGCCTCGGCGGACCGTTGGTCGATCCTGGTCAAGCCGTACTCCCTGGAGCAGCTGGGCGAGCTGCTGTACGCCAAGGACTTCGTCCCCGGCTCGCTCCGCTTCCACGGCGAGGGCGGCTACCTCGCCCTGCCCCCGTCCGCCACCGGCCTGGGTGATGTCCGCTGGGAGCGCGCGCCGCTGCCCGGCTCGGCCTCGCCCTGGGCGCCCGATGTCGAGGCCGTGGTGGACGCCGTGGTCGAGGCCCTCACCGGTACGGGTGTGAGCGCGCCCGAGATGTAGGCGCTGTCGGCGTGCGTGGTGCTCCGGTGCTTCCTGTCGCCGCGCGCGGCATCCGGCGGCTTCGTTGTCCCCGTGCCTTCCGGCGGAGCCTCGGCGGGATGGGCTCTCGCGGCACCGCACGCGCCGGTCCCGCAGTCGCCGGGTCTGCTGACCAGGTCGTACGAGGGTTGTCGGCCGCCGGCGCGCTGCCGACCTGCGCTCCGGGAGCAGCCGTTCAGGGGGAACCGGTGGTGGAGGCGCGACCGTGTGCTGTGAAGAATCGCGGTCAAGCGAAGACCCGGTTGCTGGCGACGGGGGATGCACCAGCAACCGGGCTACTGGAACGGTAACAAGAGATCGGCGGTTAGCAAATTCGATCTCAGCTTTTCCGGTCACCGACTGGCTTGTCTTCACCGGGAGTTGTGGACGAAGCCGGTCACATGGACCGGGCGGTCGCACGGACCGGGCAGTCGGCGCGACCGGGAAGCGTGCCCGTGCCTCAGCTGAGGGTGACCTGGCGGTTGGTCAGGCCACCGCGTGCGCGGCGCTCGTCGCCGGTGAGCGGGGCGTCGGTGGCCAGGGCCGCGGCGAGGCGCTCGGCGAACTCGGTCGCCGGCTTCTCCACGTCCTCGGCCCCGACCCCGCTGGGCAGGTCCCAGACCGGGACGATGAGCCCGTGAGCGCGGAAGGAGCCCACGAGGCGGGTCCCCTCGCCGAAGGAGGAGCGGCCTGCCGCGTGCAGCCGCGCCAAGGCGTCCAGAAGCCGCTCCTCGGGGTGCGGCATGACCCACCGCAGATGGTTCTTCTCGGGCGTCTCGCACCAGTACGCGGAGTCCACGCCCGAGAGCTTGACGGTCGGGATGGCCGCCGCGTTGGCCCGCTCCAGGGAGGCGGTCACGTCCGGGGTGGCGTTCTCCGGGTCGGGGACCCAGAACTCGAAGCCGCTGTGCACCACCGGCTCGAACGTGCCCTCGGGGTCGAGGAGGTCCTGCAGCCGGGGTCCCTCGGCCGGAGCGCGGCGGGCCTGTACCGGGGTCCCCGGAGCGGCGGTGAGCGCCCGCTGAAGGGTGTCGGCGAGGTCGCGGCTGATGTCACCGGACGAGGTGTCGTTCTGCAGGCCGAGCAGGACCGAGCCGTCGTCACGGCGCAGCGCGGGCCAGGCCATCGGCAGCACGGTGGCCAGGGTGACCGACGGGACGCCGTCGGGCAGGCCGTCCTTGAGGGGCAGCTCGGCGGTGGCCGCCGGCACCAGTTCGCGCAGCGCCACCCAGTCGCACTCGCCCGGTACTCCCTCGAACGGGCGCTGCACCAGTTCGGTCGCGGCGTGTGCGGCGGCGCGGCCGTGGCAGGCCTTGTAGCGGCGGCCGCTGCCGCAGGGGCAGGGCTCGCGGGCGCCGACGACCGGAAAGTTCCCGTCGGCGCCTGCGGCGCGGGCTCCGTCCGTAGGCTGCGGGCGCTTGGCCTTGGTCTGGGGGCGCTTCTTGGCCATCGTGGGTGTCTCCCGGTTACGGCTCGTCTCGTACGGGCGGGAGCCTAGCCGTTCAGGACGAGGCCGAAGGGACCCTGTGGACAACGTGCCGCCTGTGGGCGACGTGCACGCAGTTACGGGAGCGGGGCCGCGCGAGGCGGCCGCGAGGCCACCGCGAGACGGCTGACGGAGGCCGAAGCGGCCGAGCCGACGGTGGACGACCGCGCGGGGCGGCCGGGGGGGGCGGCCGTGAGGGATCGCCGCGCGCGTGCGCCGGTCAGTCGAGGCGGTCGAAGGCGTCCACGAACTCCAGGTCCGACATCTCGGGCATATCGGATGTCGTGGGGGCCGTCACCCGCGCGGCGAAGTCGTCGCGCCGGTGTCCGGCGTCCGGGTCGTACACGTCGTCGTGGACGACGACCCATACCGTGACTTCGCCCGGCACCTCGTCGCGTACGCCCCAGTCGTCGGCCAGGGCCGCGATGATGTTCAGCCCCCGGCCGCCGTGCGCGGTGACCGACGGGGTCGCCGGCGCAGGCCGGGTCGGGCCTCCGCCGTCCGTGACCTCCACGATGAGCCGGCCGCGGGGATCCACCTGCCAGGCCGCGCGGATGTCACCGTCCCCGGCCAGGGCGTCACCCAGGGGTCTGCCGTGTTTGCAGGCGTTGCTCAGCAGTTCGGAAAGGATCAGTACGGCATCGTCGATGACCGTCTCCGCCACGCCGCCGTCGCGCAACTGCAGGCGCATGCGGCGCCTTGCCTTCCCCACGTCCGCAGGGCCATGGGATACGGCCATGCTCGACGACGCGGGCACCTCCTGTGCCACCACCAACGCCACCCCCGAGACCTCCTTCGCCCCACGCCACGGTGTGAATGCCCCATGGGTCTGAACCGGAAACCGGCCCATCCATGTGCGGTGACGCACTCGAAACAACCGAGCACGTACCGAATGCGCCGGAGCACTCCGCGTAGTCAGATGGCTGGATTTCGTCGATGTGGCCGAGATGTGAGGATGGAGTGAGAGGGGGCCCGCGGTCAAGAGTCCTGCACGGGCGGCGTGGACGGTGCGGACTGCACGGGCCGCACGGACCCGCCCGCCCGGCCGATCCGTCCCGTGCCGCTCAGCGGCCCAGTTGGTCGAGCACCGCGCGGGGGCGGTTGGTGATGATGGCGTCGACTCCGAGGGCGGCACAGGCGTCCACGTCCTGGGGATCGTTCACGGTCCACACGTGTACCTGGTGGCCGGCCTGCTTCAGGCGCTCGATGTAGGCGGGGTGGCTGCGGACGATCCGGATCGAGGGTCCCGCGATCGGCACCCCTTCCGGCAACCGCCCCTCGCGCAGGCGGGGCGAGACGAACTGCATGAGGTGGACCGTCGGCAGGGTGGGCGAGACGGCGCGCACGCGATGCAGCGACCGTGCGGAGAAACTCATCACGCGTACCGGTGACTCCTCCGGGGAGCCGGGAGCGTCCAGGCCGAACCTCTTCAGCAGGAGCAGTAGCCGCTCCTCCACCTGCCCCGCCCACCGTGTGGGGTGCTTGGTCTCGATCGCCAGCTCCACCCGGCGGTCGGCGTCGGCGACAAGCTCCAGCAGCCGCTCCAGGGTGAGGACGGAGGTCGCCTCCCGGTCCTCCGGCCTGTGCTCCCAGTCGGGCTCCTCGACCCGCCCCCTGAGCGGGTCGCGCGTCTTCCAGGAGCCGAAGTCCAGGGTGGACAGGTCGGACAGCTCCAGCGCCGACACCGCGCCGCGGCCGTTGGACGTACGGTTGACGCGGCGGTCGTGAACGCAGACGAGATGACCGTCCGCGGTCAGACGTACATCGCATTCGAGCGCGTCCGCACCGTCCTCGACCGCCTTGCGGTACGCGGCCAGAGTGTGCTCGGGGGCGTCCTCGGAGGCTCCGCGGTGGGCGACGACCTGGGGCGGACGTTGACGTGCATGGGTCACCGCGTCATGGTGCCATCGCATGGGGGGTACCTGCGCGGTCGTGTGGGTGGCGACGGGCAGGTCGACGCGGAGATCTGATCGGAGGCGCGGTGATGGTGCACCCTTGGTGAGCAATGCCCTGTATAAGGAAGGGCCTCGCACCCACAGGAACGGCTTATGGTGCCCTGACGGCCCATGGGAAAAGCTGACGTCATACAAAGAGACATGCACAGCTGAAGCGCGCCGGACTCGTCGACATGCGTGAACGAGCGTGAATGAGCGTGACCGAGTGCGACCTGGAACAACAGCCGTGGATCGAGGAGAGAGAGCTGTGAGCACCGAGAACGAGGGCACAAACGAGGGCGCATCGGTACCCCCGGCCCCGTCCGTACCGCCCGCGCCGGTGGATGCTCCTGCTGCTCAGGCGCACCCGGAGCGTCAGGCTTTGGACGGGGACAGCCCGACGACCCCCCTGCCCCCGGTCCCGCCGAACGCGCCGGGAGCGGCACAGGGCCACGGCTCGTCGCAGTACCCGGCATACGGAGGCGGCGACCACGGCGGATACGGAGAGCCGGCCGGTCCTGCCGCCCAGGCCGCCCACACCGGCCAGGGAGGCTACGGCGCCCAGGAGCAGCCCCAAGCCGCCCCTCCGCCGGGAGCCTCCTCCCCGCCCGACGCCTCCTGGCCCCCGCCCCCGGCGCAGGGCACCCCGTCGTACGACGGCGGCGCCGGTCACGGCGCGGACGGCTGGGGCGCTTCCTACCAGCAGCCGCCGGCACCGAAGAAAGGCGGCAGGCGTGGCCCCCTGATCGCCACGGTCCTGCTGGCCGCGCTGATGGCGGGCGGTCTGGGCGGCGGCCTCGGCTACACGCTGGCCAAGAACAACGACAGCAACGGCTCGACGACCGTCTCGTCGTCGACCAGCGGCGGCAACGTCAAGCGCGACCCGGGTACGGTTGCGGGCGTGGCCGCCAAGGCGCTGCCGAGCACGGTCACCATCGAGGCGGAGAGCAGCAGCGGTGAGGGCGGGACCGGCACGGGATTCGTGTTCGACACCCAGGGGCACATCGTCACCAACAACCACGTGGTGGCGGACGCCGTGGACGGCGGCAAGGTCGCGGTGACCTTCCCGGACGGCAAGAAGTACGACGGCGAGGTGGTCGGCAACGCCCAGGGCTACGACGTCGCGGTCATCAAACTGGGGAACGCCCCCTCGAACCTGAAGCCCCTCACCCTGGGCGACTCCGACAAGGTCGCCGTAGGCGACTCGACGATCGCCATCGGCGCCCCGTTCGGCCTGTCCAACACGGTGACGACCGGCATCATCAGCGCGAAGAACCGCCCGGTGGCCTCCAGCGACGGCGCCGGCAGCCAGGCTTCGTACATGAGCGCCCTGCAGACCGACGCCTCGATCAACCCGGGCAACTCCGGCGGACCCCTGCTGGACGCCCAGGGCAACGTCATCGGTATCAACTCCGCCATCCAGTCCACCAGCAACGGCGGCTTCGGCACCGGCCAGGCCGGCTCCATCGGCCTGGGCTTCGCCATCCCGATCAACCAGGCCAAGTACGTCGCCCAGGAACTGATCAAGACGGGCAAGCCGGTGTACGCCAAGATCGGCGCGTCGGTCTCCCTGGAGGAAGGCACGGGCGGGGCGAAGATCACCGACCAGGGCGCCGGCGGCTCCGAGGCGGTCGACCCCGATGGCCCCGCCGACCAGGCCGGCCTGCGGCCCGGTGACGTCATCACCAAGCTCGACGACCGCGTCATCGACTCCGGGCCCACCCTGATCGGTGAGATCTGGACCCACAAGCCGGGCGACGAGGTCACCCTCACCTACGAGCGCGACGGCAAGGAGCAGACCACGGAACTCACCCTGGGCTCCCGCGTCGGCGACAGCTGATCCCACCGCGCCCGCACCGACCCGTTACCCTTGTCCCCGCGCCGCCGATCACCCGGCGAGCGCGGGGAGGCGTGCCCGAGCGGCCTAAGGGAACGGTCTTGAAAACCGTCGTGGCAGCGATGTCACCGTGGGTTCAAATCCCACCGCCTCCGCACGTGAGTGGCCCCTGACCGGGACGAACGGTCGGGGGCCGCTCTCGTCCCCCATGTCCCGTGCCCGACCGCTGTTCCCCGTGGGTTCCGTCCGGTCCGGCAGGCATGGGGTGTGGGAGCCGTCAGCGCGCGCTGCGGGACGCGCTTCCCCGTCAGGTAATCGATCCCTGCGCGTCGGCGTGGCACGCTCTCGGCGTACGGAGCCCGACCGGCCGGAAGGACGTCATGCCCGCCTACGCCATAGCTCACCTGCGAGAGGCCGCCCCGCACCCGGAGATCGCCGAGTACATCGAGCGGCTCCCCGCCACCTTCGAGCCGCATGGCGGCCGTTACCTTGTGCACGCCACGCAGCACGAGGTGAAGGAGGGCAGCTGGCCCGGGCACGTCGTGATGATCGGCTTTCCAGGGATCGTCGAGGCGCGGGCCTGGTGGTGCTCACCCGCGTACCGGGAGATCGCACCGCTGCGCTCTCGGCACATCGAGGGCGACATCATCCTGGTCGAAGGCGTCCTCGAGGCCTACGACCCGGGTGCCGCCGTAGAGGCGATGCGGGAGGCCCTGCCGGCCGAGTAGCCCTCGGGCTCGGCCGGGCCCAGCGGCAGAGGACGAAGCGAGAGTGGCGGAGTCTCACGTGACCGGGGCAGGCCAACGGGTGCCGTCCCTCCTGGAACCGTCGTGGCAGCGATGTCGCCGTGGGTTGTGAGGTCACCGTGGGCTTCGCATCCCACCGCCTCCGCTCGGGTCCATGCTTGCGTGGGCCCGGTCTGCAGCACGTGCGGCCATCCTGTGGTCAGGACGCGGCTCTGAGCATGCGGAGCTGGCCGATTTCTGTCGCGTTCTTCAGGAGTTCGGTGTTCACCCGGGCGACCGTGTGGGCCAGGGTGCACTCCGGGGCGTCCGGCCAGGGGAAGGGCGCCGTGGTGTCCAGGTCGGTGTCGGTGAGGTTGTCCAGGGTCGCGAGCCACTCCGTCCGCAGGCCGCGCAGCCACTGGACGGTCGCCGACCCCTCGCCGGGCCAGGTGATGTCGGTCCGTTCCCGGGGAGGGCGTCCGCGCGTGTGGTCCGGGGTCACGCTCCACCACCAGCCGATGTGCCAGCTGACCCAGGCGATGGTGGGGACGGGGTCGGGCTCGGTCTCCGCCCAGTCCGGTACCCAGGTTCCGTCGGCGGAACGGTGCATCGTCCAGCAGCGGACGGCGGGCTCCCACAGGAAGTCGTCCGGCTCCAGTCGCTCCAGGTGGTACTCGAACAGGGACCAGGTCAGTTCGAACTGCCATCGCAGCAGTTCTGTTCGCGACACAGGGGCGGGGGCAGGGGCGGGTGTGCTCATTCGAGGGCTTTCCAGGGGTGTGCGGGGTGTGCGGTCAGATCTCCTCGTCCTCGGCCAGTCGTTCCCAGGACACCTCCTGCAGTGCGGGCTCCGTGTCGTGGCCCGACGGTACGTGGGCGGCCGGCTGGAACCAGACGACGGTGAGGCGGGAGCGGTACAGGGCGCGGTCGTGGGCGGGGTCGAGGGCCTCGGAGCGGAAGTGGCCCAGGCAGGTCACGGCGGGGATGACCTCCACAGGGCCGAAGGCGCCTGCGTACTGGTCCGGGTGCTCGCGCGGGGGCGGAACCAGGTGGACCGGGGTTCCGGGGAAGGCGTCTTCGGCGGACCGCAGCGCCGAGGTGATCTTCCGGTCGTTGAGGGGCTTGCACGGGTAGCCCTCGAGCATGCCGCCGTACGTCGACGACATCCGCAGCTCGGAGAGGTCGACCGAGCGGCCTGAGGCGAGGACGACGCGCGTGAGTGACATGGTCGGCACTCCAGGGCGGTGGTGCATCCGGGGCTTTCGGTTTTCCGTGGGGAGGGGGAGGGGGAGGGCGGGGCGGGCTGTGCCTTGTTGTCAGGGGTGGTGGCCTGTCGTGCGGGCTGCCGAGGCGATCGTCGCGCGGGCCTCGCGTTCGGTCAGGCCGGTGTTGAGGGCCGCCTCGACCAGGGGGGCCACCAGGGCGGGGCCGATGCCGTCCTCGTAGGCGCGGCAGGCCGCCCAGAACAGGCGGGTGTTGCGCTGGCCCTGGTGTGCGGCGAGGACGAACTGGACGAGTCCCTGCCCGTGACCGCCGGCTGCCGGGGGCGTGGGGTGGTGGGCGCGGGGCGGAGGCAGCAGGAGTCGCAGGAGGGCGGGTGGGCACGCGGCGGGGGCGAGGTGGGCGGTTCCCGGGGCGGCGGTGTACGTGCCGTGGTCCGTACGGGAACCCGGGCCGGCCAGGTAGCCGCCGGCGCCCCGGATGTCGATGCCGGGGGCGAGCCGGCTCGCGGAGTTGGGGACGACGACGTCCGGCGGGCCGCTGAGCCACAGGTGGCGGCCGCCACTGGGGGTCAGGACGACCACGGTGGCGGGGATCGTGAACAGGTGGCGCAGGGCCGGCTCGCGCAGGGCGGCGGAGGAGTCGGCGCTGCTCCTCGTGTCCAGGTCGACGCCGATCAGGTGGTGCGGCGGAAGGCCACAGGCGATGCCATAGCCGGTGGCCCTGGGGGCGGCGGCGAACAGTGCGCGGATGCGGGCGGGGTCGGTGGAGGCGTCGTGGACACCGTGTCCGAAGCGGCCGCACTCGCCGCGACAGCGGGTGGTGGGGCCGGGGCGGGGGCCGGGTTCGTCGTGGTGCGGAGAACGCAGTGCGGGGAGTTTCGTCCGGGACAGCGGGATGACGGCCAGTCCGCGCTCGGCGGCGGACAGGGCGTGTGCGAGGGCCGGCGTCGTGGCCTGCCGGTCGGTGGTGGCCATGCTTCTATTTTCGTACGCACGTTCGAATAAAAGAAGGGGGAGGTGGAGCGACACGCCAGGGTTCGCGCGGTTGGCGGGAAAAGCGCCGGAACGCTTCACCTCTTGTCGGGCTTGGAGTGGAGGTGCCCTTGTCGGGCGGAGGAGGCGGATTGGGGGGCGAGTAGGGGTTTATCGACTTGTCCTCACGCTTGCGTGCGAATGATGGCTTCAGGGGTGGTTCACGGGGGTCCGGTGGGCAATCCTGATCTTGCGACGTCGAGTACAGCCCGGGGCGGTCGGCCAACTTCCCTGGTGGCAGCCGTACATCGGGCACACGCGGTCATGGGCCGGTGCGTCCTTGGTTCTGGAGGAAACACAACATGGCAAGCATCCGTACCGCCCGCGTCGTCGCCGCCGTCTCCGCCCTTCCGCTGGCGGCAGCCCTCTTCACCGGTGTCGCGGCGGCGGACAACGGCGCTCTCGCGGAGGACGGCTCGAGTGCCACGGCCGCGAGTGCCACGGCGGGCGTGGTCGGCAGCGGCGTCGGCGGGGACAACTTCGGCACCTCGGCCACCTCGCAGCAGCAGGCCGTCGGTTCCGGTGCCTCGAACCAGAGCAACACCGCCCAGGTCAACGGATCCGCGTTCACGGCCGTCAACCAGGGCAACGACAACGTGGCGATCGGCTTCACCCCGCTGTGGTGGTGAGGTGAGGGGGCAGTGGCCCTCTTGCGGCTGTGCGGAGTGTGCTTCGTGGGGTGCGGGGCGTGTGTGCGCCGGTACTTCGTCGTCGCCGCGCACACGTCTCGTGGGGGCGGGTTCGCAGAGGGGCGCAGGGGGAGGCGATGCGGGACGGCGAAGGGGGCGCGTGAGCGGGGCCGACGGGGAGGGGGTTGGGGGCCGCCGGGGGCTTGGGGCGTCGGATGCGTTCGAGGCGCGGTGAAGTCGTACGAGAGGCGGCTCTCGTGGGGGAGGGTGCGGGCGTGCCGGCCTCGGCGCTCAGGGCGCGGGGGGCGCCCGGGGCGCCGGGGAACACCCTTGGGGAACGGGGGGAGGCCCCGGGGTGCCGGTGTGCTTTCCCCAGGGGTGAACCCGCAGGGGCTCTCCACCGCTCGTCCACCTTCAGGAGGTGCAGCGGGCGCTCCCCCTACAACCTGAGGGGGACGCGGCTTCGGGACCTGCGGCCGATCCGCCGGACGCACCCCGCTCATAGCGTTGAGCCATGACCACACCCGTCTGCACCAGCGCCTCGGACGCCGCTGCTCCAGTGACGCAGACCCTCCCGTACCCGTCGTTCTCGTCGTACATGAGGGCCCGCCAGCCGGCGCTCCTGCGTACCGCCCGGTCCCTGACCGGGAATCCGAGCGACGCGGAGGACCTGCTGCAGACCGCGCTCGCCAAGACGTACGTCGCCTGGGAGCGCATCGAGGACCACCGTGCGCTCGACGGCTATGTGCGCCGGGCGCTGCTGAACACCCGGACGTCGCAGTGGCGCAAGCGGAAGGTGGACGAGTTCGCCTGTGAGGAACTCCCCGAGCCGGACCCGGTGTCCGCGGCCGACGACCCGGCCGAGCGGCAGGCGCTGCGTGACGCGATGTGGCGGGCGATCATGCGGCTGCCCGCGCGGCAGCGCGCCATGGTCGTCCTGCGGTACTACGAGGACCTCAGTGAGGTTCAGACGGCCGAGGTGCTCGGCGTATCGGTGGGAACGGTGAAGTCGGCCGTGTCCAGGGCGCTCGGCAAGCTGCGGGACGACGCCGAGCTGGGGCTTGTTCGGTCCTGAACCGACATGTCGTTTCGCGGCATGTGATCGATCATCCGCTCCTCTAGTGACATACCACGCGGTATGTGCGCAGAATCAGCACATCCGTTACCGCCGCGTAGGCAATGTCGCCCGGGAGGACGCCGTGCTGAGCACCATGCAGGACGTACCGCTGCTGATCTCGAGGATCCTGACCCATGGGGCGGCGATCCACGGCACGTCACAGGTGACCACCTGGACCGGCGGGAGCGAGCCGCACCGCCGTTCCTACGCGGAGATCGGCACCCGAGCGGCGCAGCTGGCCCATGCCCTGCGCGACGATCTCGGAGTGACCGGCGACGAACGGGTCGCGACCCTCATGTGGAACAACGCCGAGCATGTCGAGGCGTACTTCGCGATCCCCTCCATGGGCGCGGTGCTCCACACCCTGAACCTCCGTCTTCCGGCCGAGCAGCTCGTGTGGATCGTCGACCACGCCGCCGACCGGGTGGCCCTGGTCAACGGTTCGCTGATCCCGCTGCTCGCTCCGCTGCTGCCGCACCTGAAGTCGCTCGAACACGTCGTCGTGTCCGGCCCCGGGGACCGTTCCGCGCTGGCGGACGCCGCGGCGCAGGCGCAGATGCGGGTGCACGAGTACGAGGACCTGATCGCCGGGAAGCCCACCGCCTACGACTGGCCCGAGCTGGACGAGCGTGCCGCCGCGGCCATGTGCTACACGTCGGGCACGACCGGGGACCCCAAGGGAGTGGCCTACAGCCACCGTTCGATCTACCTGCACTCGATGCAGGTCAACATGGCCGAGTCGATGGGGCTGACCGATCAGGACACCTCACTGGTGGTGGTCCCCCAGTTCCACGTCAACGCCTGGGGTCTGCCGCACGCCACCTTCATGACCGGTGTCAACATGCTGATGCCGGACCGCTTCCTGCAGCCCGCACCGCTCGCCGAGATGATCGAGGGCGAGCGTCCGACCCACGCCGCCGCCGTCCCCACCATCTGGCAGGGCCTGCTGGCCGAACTGCTGGCCAAGCCGCGGGACGTCTCCTCCCTCACCCAGGTCACCATCGGCGGCTCTGCTTGTCCGCCCTCCCTGATGGAGGCGTTCGACCGGATGGGCATGCGGGTCTGCCACGCCTGGGGCATGACGGAGACCTCCCCGCTCGGCACCATCGCCCGCCCGCCGGCCCACGCCGTGGGCACCGACGAGGAGTTCACCTACCGCCTGACCCAGGGTCGCTTCCCGGCCGGGGTCGAGGCCCGGCTCACCGGCCCCGGCGGCGAACGCCTCCCCTGGGACGGCGAGTCCGCGGGCGAGCTGGAGGTGCGCGGCCCCTGGATCGCCGGCGCCTACTACAACGGCACCGACGCCGAACCCCTGCGCCCCGCGGACAAGTTCAGCGAGGACGGCTGGCTGAAGACCGGCGACGTCGGCACGATCTCGCCCGACGGCTTCCTCACCCTCACCGACCGGGCCAAGGACGTCATCAAGTCCGGCGGCGAGTGGATCTCCTCCGTCGATCTGGAGAACGCGCTGATGTCCCACCCGGACGTCGCCGAGGCCGCCGTCGTCGCCGTCCCGGACGACAAGTGGGGCGAGCGCCCGCTGGCCACCGTCGTCCTCAAGGAGGGCTCCACCGCGGACTTCACCACGCTGCGCGAGTTCCTCGCCGGCGAGGGCAGGATCGCCAAGTGGCAGCTGCCCGAGCGCTGGACGGTGATCGAGTCGGTGCCGAAGACGAGCGTCGGCAAGTTCGACAAGAAGGTGCTGCGCAGGCGGTACGCCGAGGGCACGCTGGACATCACCCGGCTCTGACGCGCTCCGGCGCGCGCACCCCTGCGCGCGCCGGACACACCATGACGCGCCCCGCATACGTCGGCCGGTCACCGGACCGACGTGCGCGGGGCCGGTGTGCGTCGGACCGGTGTGCGCGGGGCCGGTGTGCGCGGGGCCACGCACGGCCTGCGCCCGGAGGGGAGGCGCGGCACCCCGGTCCGTACCCGGTCCGTACCCGGTCCGTACCCGGTCCGTACTCGGTCCGTACCCGGCGCGCCTCAGTTGGTGCCGATGCGGGCCAGCAGGTCGACGATCCTGTCCTGCACCTCGTCGCTCGTGGAGCGTTCCGCGAGGAACAGCACCGTCTCGCCGGAGGCCAGCCGTGGCAGGTCCCCCTGGTCGACGGCGGCGGTGTAGACGACGAGCGGGGTGCGGGTGAGCTGCCCGTTCGCCCGCAGCCAGTCGACGATCCCGGCCTGCTGACGGCGTACCTGCATCAGGTCCATCACCACCAGGTTCGGCCGGAACTGCCCCGCCAGCGCCACCGCGTCCGCGTCACCCGCGGCCCGCGCGACCTGCATGCCGCGCCGTTCCAGCGTCCCGGTCAGCGCGAGCGCGATCTCCGCGTGCTCCTCGACCAGCAGCACCCGCGGCGGATGCTGCTCGCTGTCCCGCGGCGCGAGGGCCTTCAGCAGTACCGCGGGATCGGCGCCGTAGGCGGCATCGCGCGAGGCCTGCCCCAGCCCGGCCGTGACGAGCACCGGTACGTCGGCGGCCACCGCCGCCGTCCGCAGCGACTGGAGCGCCGTACGGGTGATCGGCCCGGTCAGCGGATCCACGAACAGCGCGGCGGGGAACGCCGCGATCTGGGCGTCGACCTCCTCGCGCGAGTGCACGATCACCGGCCGGTAGCCGCGGTCGCTCAGCGCCTGCTGCGTGGCGACGTCCGGCGCGGGCCACACCAGCAGCCGGCGCGGGTTGTCCAAGGGCTCGGGCGGCAGTTCGTCGTCCATCGGCTGCGGACGAGGGGGGTCCGCCACCTCGACGGCCCCGCCCGGACCGTCCAGCGGCTCGGGTCCCTCGGCCGCGTCCGCGTCCGGCGCTCCTATGGCGTACGAGCGTCCCGTGCCCTCGGTCGTGGGCGTGAGCCGTGACTGGCCCGGCTGCCCCGGCTGCCCCGGCTGCCCTGGTTGACCGGCGATCGAGTGCTGGGGCTGTGACGGGGGCTGCGGCTGGGCCTGGGCCTGGGGCTGTGACGAGGGCTGCGGCTGAGGCTGTGGGGGCGCTGCCTGGGCCTGCCGCTGGGTGGGGGCGGAGCCGGTCGCCGCGTGCGGGTGCGCGCTCTGCTCCTGGCTCGTGGCCGGGTCGGGGCGCGTACCGAGCTTGCGGCGGCGGCCCGAGCCGCCCGGCTGATGCGGGGGAGGCGTGGCCGACGGCAGCGGCTGCTGGACCTGGGCGGCCTGCCGGGTGAACGGCACGCCCTGCCCCAGCGTGCGCACGCTGAACGCACGCCCCTGGGTCGAGTTCGGGTCCACCGGCACCGACGGTGGACCCGTTTCGACGGGGAGCGGCTGGGCGACCCGCTGCGCGGGCGCCGCGTTCTCGGGAGGCAGCGGGGCGGCCGGTGCGGGCACAGGCGTCGGCATGCCGTTCGGCGGTACGGGAGTTCCGGCACCGGAGGTGTCACCGGGGGCGGGCCACGGAGGCTGCGCGGACGGGGTGCCCTGGGGCGGAGTTCCCTGACCGGGCGCGGCCTCGGCGGGCAGCGGCTGGGCCACGGCGGCGGGCTGCTCCGCGGCCGGGACGACGGGCTGCGCCTGGTCCTGTGCCGGGGGCTGCCCCTGGGGGGCGGGCGGTGGCGCTGCCGGCTGGGGCAGCGGCTGTCCGGCGGAGGCCGCCTGCGGCTGGTCGTGGGATGCCGGTGCCGGCATCTGTCCCGGGACGGCGGCCGTGTGCCCCTGCCCCGTGATGCCCTGCGGCGGAACCGCCGACGGAACGGCCGACGGAACCGCCGACGGAACCGCCGACGGAACGGCCGACGGAACCGCCGACGGAACGGCCGCTCCCTGTGGGGCGGTCCCCTGCACCGGTGCGACCGGTACGGGAGCCGGCTGGGCGGCACCTCCGGCCGGAGCCCCCGGAGCCTGGACCGGAGCCCCCGGGGCCTGGACCTGAGCGGCCTGCGCCGGTGAAGGTGCCGCGTCCTGCTCGGCCGGCTGGGCGGCGGCCCGTCGTCGGCGGCCGGTCGGGGCACTGGTGGGGTGCGGCTGCGGAGGAGTGTGATCGTCGGGCTGGTCGTGCGGGACGGCGTCATGGCGCCCCCCGTCGATCAGCGCGTCCCCGGAAGCAGCCGGTCCGGGCACCGCCACGGGAGCCGGCCCCTGCGCGGGGCCCTGCTCCGGGCTCCGCCCGACCGCGCCGACAGCCCCGGCCTGTTCCTGGTCCCCCTGGTCCGCCTCGGCGGGCGGCAGGGCGAACACCGTACGGGGCGCGGCCTCCTGCGCCGCCGCCCGCTCGGTCGCCGCCGCAAGCGCACGCCGGCGTCGCCCGGCCCCCTGGGGCTGCTGCCCCTCCCCCTGGTCGGGCTCCTGCCCTTGCCCCTGGGAGGCACCGGCGGTCCCGTCCCCGCTGCCCACCGCGGGCAACGCGGGCGGCAGGGCGTGCTGCTCACCGGAGGCCTGCCGGGCACGCTGCCCCCCGGCGGGGACGGGTACGCCCTGCGGCGGTACGGTCCCGCCCAGCCCGGTGTTCGACGCGGCGGACCCCGCCGCGTACTCGGCGGCCATGACAACGGCGCCCTCGGACACTCCGGCCCCGGAGCCGATCGCGCCGACAGCCCCACCCGCACCCGCACCTGCCCCCGGGACGACAGCGGCTGCAGCGGCCTCCGTGCCCTCGGCCGGCCGGCCGCGCCGCCGTCCGGTCCCGCCGGACGGCTGAGCCGGAGCCTGTACGGGCTCCGCGGCTTCCGCGGCCGCCCGGCGCCTGCGCCGGCCGGTGGGTGCCGTGGCGTCCGGGCCGGCGTCGGCTCCCGGCACCTCGCTGTCCAGGAACGCGTCCACCGAGGACCGTCGGGCCCTCCGCCGTCCGCCACCGGAACCCTGCTGACCGCCCGCCACAGCGGCGGCCTCCCCGGCCGGAGCCGCACCTGGCACGGCTCCCGGCACCGGTGCCACGCCCGGCTCCTCGGCCGCCGGCACTCCGGCGGGCAGCGCGAGCTGGGCAGGCGGCTGGCCTGCGGCGACGACACCCGCACCGGCCCCGATGGGCACCTCGAGGACGAACGCGCTGCCGCTCATCCCCGGTACCTCGTGCGTCTGCAGCACCCCGCCGTGCGCCCGTACGATCCCGCGCACGACCGGCTCGTGCACCGGGTCGCCGCCGCTGTACGGCCCGCGCACCTCGATGCGTACGACCTCGCCGCGCTGTGCCGCCGCGACCACGACCGTGTTGTCCAGGTAACCGCCCGCCGACACGGGAGTGTTGCCGGTGGCGTCGACACCCGCGACATCCGCGACGAGGTGGGCGAGGGCAGTGGCGAGCAGCCGCGCGTCGACCTCGGCCTCGATGGGCGGCGCGTGCACGGCGAACTGCACCCGGCCGGGCCCGATGAGTTCCACGGCCCCGTCGACACCGGCGGCGACGACGGCGTCGAGCATCGCCTTCGTACGGGTGATCTTCTCCGTCCCGGAGTCGAGCCGCTGGAAGCCGAGGACGTTGTCGATGAGGGTGTTGATCCGGGAGTACCCGGCCGACAGGTGGTGGAGCACCTGGTTGGCCTCGGGCCACAGCTGTCCGGCGTCGTCGGCGGCCAGCGCGGCCAGGTCGCGGCGGAGTTCCTCCAGCGGGCTCCTGAGGGACTGCCCGAGCAGTGTCAGCAGCTGCTCGTGCCGGCCGGTGAGGGCCTCGAAGCGGTCCTTCTCCCGCTCGCCGAGCGCGGCGTACCGCTCCTCGTTCGCGGCGAGTTCCTCGGTGTGCGCCTCCTGCAGTTCCTCCAGCTCGCGGACGTGGTTCTGGCGCAGGGCGGTGAGCTCCGAGGCGTGCTCGTCGGCGAGCCGCTCCAGTTCCTCGGCGTGCTGCCGCTCGGCCGCTTCCTTCTCCTTGAGGAGCGTGTCGTACGGACGCCGGTCGGTGAAGGTCATGACGGCGCCGACGAGCTGGTCGCCGTCGCGTACCGGCGCGGTCGTCAGGTCGACCGACACCTTGTCGCCGCTCTTGGAGTACAGCACCTGCCCGCGCACCCGGTGCTTGCGTCCGGAGCGCAGGGTGTCGGCGAGCGGGGACTCGCCGTACGGGAACGGGGAGCCGTCGGCGCGCGAGTGGAGGACGAGGGTGTGCAGCTCACGTCCGCCGAGGTCGCTGGCGCGGTAGCCCAGTATCTGGGCGGCGGCCGGGTTGACGAGGACGATCCGCCCGTCGGTGTCCGTCCCGACGACGCCCTCGGCGGCGGCCCGCAGGATCATCTCGGTCTGCCGTTGCGAACGTGCCAGCTCGGCCTCGGTGTCCACGGTGCCGGACAGATCGCGTACGACGAGCATCAGCAGTTCGTCGCCGGTGTAGCCGTAATTGTCGTAGGCCTGTTGGCCGGTCTCCAGATTCGCACTGGTGACCTCGACCGGGAACTCGGTTCCGTCGGTCCGCCGGGCGACCATCCGCGTCGGCTTGGTACGGGCCCGCGGGTCGATGTGGTCGGGCCGGCGCATGGAGCCGGGGATGAGCTTGGAGTCGAACTCGGGCAGCAGGTCGAGCAGCCCGCGCCCCACCAGCGCCGTGCCCGGGGTCTCGAAGGCCTCGAGGGCGATGCTGTTGGCGTTGACGACCGTCCCGTTGGCGTTGACCAGCACCAAGGCGTCCGGAAGCGCGTCCAGTATGGCTGCGAGGCGAGCAGTGCCTCGGGATGGCCTGCTGCTCACGAGACGCTTCCTTCCTGTTCCGCTGCGTGCCGACCGGCCGGGCCATCTTGCCAACCGGCCCTCAACGTGTCACGCGAGGGAGTCTAAGGGCTGGGGTTGCGCTCGCGACGCCGGATGAGACCGAGGTCGCACGTAACGTGACGGTGATGTAACGCCTCCGCCGCCCGTCACCGGCCACGGCCCGGCCCGCCGCGCCCCGAACCGTTGCGGGACCTCCACGTGGTCCGGCCTGCCCGGTGACGGCGACGACGCGCCCGCCACGCGCCCGCCGGAAGAGCTTTGCTCTGCGGCCGTCGCGCCTAGTACCGTAGGGGGCGATTGGTGACACCACGCAGGACTGTGTCATCATCGGCACGCACCACTGAACCGCGCTCGCGCGAGGGATGTCGTGCACGGAGGCGTCGCCTAGTCCGGTCTATGGCGCCGCACTGCTAATGCGGTTTGGGCCTTAAAGCCCATCGAGGGTTCAAATCCCTCCGCCTCCGCACCGATTGTGAAGCCCCGGCCCATCCGGCCGGGGCTTCGTCGTGTGTCCGTCCCGAACTGCTGTCTTCGCAGGTCGCAAGGGGTGAGCCAAACGGATTTCACATGGCGGCGGCGGTCATGTAATGTTCTTCCTGTCGCCGCGAGCGAGCCCGCAGAGGGCCGGGAGCGGCGAGAAAACTGAAAAACACGCACTCGTAGCTTAACGGATAGAGCATCTGACTACGGATCAGAAGGTTGCAGGTTCGAATCCTGCCGAGTGCACACGGACAAGAGCCCCGCCGGTTGAACCGGCGGGGCTCTTGCGTGCGGGGAACGGGACCGGACGGATCAGGTTTTGTGCTCGTGGTCGGTTCTGCGGCGGAGGAGCGTGGTCTGGAGTTGGCGGCTCAGGGCGGTGGCCGCCGCGGTGAGGAAGACGAAGGTGTAGAAGATCTGGAGGATGGCGACCAGGCGGGCCGCCTGGCCGTGGGGGGTGATGTCTCCGTAGCCGATGGTGGCGAGGGTGACCAGCGTGAAGTAGAGGGCGTCCAGACGGGTGTCGAGGCCGATGAGTTCGCCGGGGTGCTGGGCCAGGGCCTGGTAGGTCGTCGCGAAGACCAGGATGGACAGGCACATCAGCAGGGGGATGACCAGTCCGGGCCGGGCGTGCGGGTGGCCGAGCAGGACGTGGCCGATCTGCTGGAGCAGCAGGGCGGCGATGACCCCCAGGGACAGGCCGAAGAGGGTCCAGCTCAGGCCGGGCTGGCGGGGACCCAGATGGTCGAGGGGGAGCAGGAAGTAGGCGGTGACCAGACCGGCCGCGCCGGCCGTCTGGGCGAGCCGGCGCCACAGTCTGCTCGCTGCCGTGGGGGGTTTCTTCTCGCTGTTTTCCATGGGGTGGGGAGGATGCCCGGAGGGGTGTTCCTAGGTCGGGGGCGTCGTCTCGCGGCGTGGTGAGCACAGGGCCCAGATGATGAAGCCGTCGATGACGATGAGGACGATCGACCAGACCGGCGCGTAGGGCAGCCACACGAAGTTGGCGATCATGCTCATGCCGGCCAGCGCGATGCCCGTGACGCGGGCCCAGACCGCCCCGCTGAACAGGGCGAGCCCGGCGGCCAGGACGAGGGCGCCGAGGATCAGGTGCACCCAGCCCCAGCCGGTCAGGCTGAACGCGTAGGTGAAGTTGCTGGTGGTGACGAAGACGTCGTCCTCGGCGATGGCCGCGATGCCCTGGAAGATCGCCATGATCCCGCCGAAGGTCATCAGTACCGCCGCGGCCGCTGTCCAGCTCGTCGCCCAGGCACTGCGCGGCTCCCAGCCGGCCCGGTGGTGCGTTCCGCCGACATTGCTAGCCATGTGCTCGCCCTTCCGGCTGTCCCCGAGCGGGTCCCGAGTGGGCGCCGAGGTGCACGGCGCCTCCTCCAGGTTTGCACCACGGGGGGTGCTCGGCACCTCGGCACCTCGGTGCGGACGGGCTGGGAGTGGAAGCGGGGCGTTGTCGGTGCCAGCCTCTACTCTCGTCGGAGATGGCACGGGTATGGAGGTGCTCGGGGCTGCGCTGGTCGGCGGACGGTCCCGTGCTGGTGTGGGAGGGCGGGCGGCGCACCGCGCTGCCCTGGGGGAAACGGGTGGCCTTCGCGGTCGGGGAGAGGAGCGTACGGACCTGTGTCGGGGCGCGGGGGCACACGTGTCCGCTCGGCGCGGTGGTGTCGGCGCGGAGTACGGGGGCGCGCTGCGAGGAGTGCGCGCGGCTGGACCGGGCGCACTCCGTGGCCGCCGACACCGTTGCGGACGATCCGCGGCCGTACCGGGTGTACCTGGCGTGGTTCGGGCCGGGGACGGTCAAGGTCGGGATCACCGGGGTGGCCCGGGGCCCGGCGCGTTTGCTGGAGCAGGGCGCGGTCTGCTTCAGCTGGCTGGGGACCGGGCCGCTGATGGCGGCCCGGCGTACCGAGGCGCTGCTGAGCGCCGCGCTCCGGGTGCCCGACCGGATTCCGTACGCCGACAAGCGTGCGGTGCGGGCGGTGCTTTTGGACACGGAGGGGGAGCGCGCGGCCGAGCTTGCGGAGTTGCATGACCGGGCGGGCGCTCTGCCCGGGTGGCCCGAGTCGCTGGCCCGGGAGCCTTTCCGGCCCGTCGATCATGTGCGGGTGTTCGGGCTGGCGGGGGCGTCGGCCGTGTCGGGGGAGGTGAGCGAGCTGGTCGCCGGGGGTGCGGTGAGCGGGGAGCTGGTGGCCGCGGCGGGACCGGATCTGCATCTGCGTGTCGTGCCGGCGGGCGGGGAGCGGGCCGACGTCGTGGTGCTCGACACGCGGTTGCTGGGCGGGTGGGGGCTCGTGCCGGGTGGGGGGCGGGCGTTCGATCTTCCGGTGAGGCATCCGAAGGGAACGAAGGGAACGAAGGGCGTCGGAGGGGCGAGGGGGGACGGCGAAGGGGCGGGGGTGCAGGACGGGTTGTTCTGATGCGGACCGGTGCCTGCGGCCGGGCTCGGGCCGGCGTGGCTGCGGGCGGTGTGCCACGACAGCGCGGCCCGCCTCTTTGGACTGCGGGAGAACGACAACGGAAGCGGGAGAGGGCGCGGGCGCGCCGGTCTCGGAGGCAGTGCCGGCCTCGCCGCCGGCACCGGCTGAAACGCGTGCTCCCCCGCCGTGCACCGGGCGTGCTCCCCCGCCGTGCACCGGGCGTGCTCCCCCGCCGTGCACCGGGATTCTCAGGGAAAACACAGATTTACGAAAGGGCGCTCTCAGAGGTTCCCGCGAGGGTGTGGAGCATGACCACGACCTCGCCCCAGGGGCGCACCGAACTGCTGAGGCCGGACGGGAGCCCCGTCCGCGTGCTGGTGGTGGACGACGAGCAGTCGATCACCGAACTGCTGTCCATGGCCCTGCGTTACGAGGGCTGGCAGATCCGCAGCGAGGGGGACGGCCAGGGCGCCGTCCGGGCCGCGCGCGAGTTCCGGCCCGATGCCGTCGTCCTGGACATGATGCTGCCGGACATGGACGGGCTGTCCGTGCTCGGGCGGCTGCGCCGTGAGCACCAGGACGTGCCCGTCCTGTTCCTCACCGCCAAGGACGCGGTCGAGGACCGTATCGCGGGCCTGACCGCCGGCGGCGACGATTACGTGACCAAGCCGTTCAGCCTGGAGGAGGTCGTCGCGCGGCTGCGCGGGCTGATCCGGCGTTCCGGCGCAGCCGACCGCCGGTCCGAGTCCCTGCTGGTCGTCGGCGACCTCACGCTGGACGAGGACAGCCACGACGTGACCCGGGGCGGGGTGGGCATCTACCTCACCGCCACCGAGTTCGAACTGTTGCGCTACCTGATGCGCAATCCGCGGCGCGTGCTCAGCAAGGCGCAGATCCTCGACCGGGTGTGGTCCTACGACTTCGGCGGGCAGGCGAACGTCGTCGAGCTGTACATCTCGTATCTGCGCCGGAAGATCGACGCCGGCCGGGAGCCGATGATCCACACCCGGCGCGGTGCCGGATACCTGATCAAGCCCGCGGTGTCGTGAGCGGACGGCGACGGCCGCGTCCACGACGGAGAGCGGGGACACCGCGCACACTCCGGACCCGGCTCGTCGTCGCGTCCGTGGTGCTGATCGCCGTGGTGTGCACGGTCATCGGCACGGTGACGACGCTGGCCCTGCGCTCGCACCTGTACGAGCAGCTGGACGGGCAGTTGCACGAGGTGGCGATGCGTGCCGTCGGCGGGCCCGACGACGGCGGGCCGCGGCCCCAGCACCTGGACGACCAGGACCCGCTCGAATTCGTCGTGATCGGCCCGCAGGGCATCGGCACCATCGGTGCGACCGTCGGGGACGGCCGGGTGACCGACGGGATCGTCAGCACCTCCAAGGAGGAGAACGGGGTCACGACGCCCGAGGCCGAGCCGCTCACCGACGCCCAGCTCACCGCCCTCGCCGCCGTCCCCCGTGACGAGAAGCCGCACACCGCGGAGATTCCCGGGCTGGGCGAGTACCGCGTGGAGTACCTGAACGGCCGGAAAGGCGCGTTCTACGTCGCGCTGCCGACCGAGAACACCGACGACACCATCAGCACCCTCATCCTGGTCGAGGTGAGTGTCACCGGCGCCGGGCTGGTGGCGGCGGGAACAGCGGGGTTCGTCCTCGTCGGCGTCGCGACCGGTCCGCTGCGCAGGGTCGCCGCCACCGCCACCCGGGTCTCCGAACTGCCGCTGCACCGCGGCGAGGTGACCCTCGAGGAGCGGGTCCCGGAGGCCGAGTGCGATCCGCACACCGAGGTCGGCCGGGTCGGCGCCGCCCTGAACCGGATGCTCGACCACGTCCACGGCGCGCTGCACGCCCGGCAGGCGAGCGAGACGCGGGTACGGCAGTTCGTCGCGGACGCCAGCCATGAGCTGCGTACGCCCTTGGCCTCCATCCGGGGGTACGCGGAACTCACCCGGCGGGGACGGGAGGAGGTCGGTCCCGACACCCGGCACGCGCTGCGGCGGATCGAGTCCGAGGCGGGCCGGATGACCCTGCTCGTCGAGGACCTGCTGCTGCTCGCCCGCCTGGACGCCGGGCGGCCCCTGCAGTTCGAGGAGACCGACCTCGTGCCGCTCGTCGTGGACACCGTCAGCGACGCCCGCGCGGCCGGCCCGGATCACCACTGGCGGCTGGAGCTGCCCGACGAACCCGCCACCGCGCACGCCGACGCGGCCCGCCTCCATCAGGTGCTCGTCAACCTGCTCGGCAACGCGCGCACCCACACGCCGCCGGGCACCACCGTGACCGCGAGGGTGCGGCCCCACGGCCCCTGGCTGTACGTGGAGGTGGAGGACGACGGGCCCGGCATCCCGTCGGCGCTGCTCCCGCACGTCTTCGAACGGTTCGCGCGCGGAGACGTGGCGCGCGCCCGCTCGGGCGGCTCGGCCTCCGTGGCCCCCCCGGCCGGTGGTTCGACCGGTCTGGGGCTGGCCATCGTGCAGGCCGTCGCGACCGCGCACGGCGGTGCGGTGACCGTCCGGAGCGTGCCGGGGCGGACGGTGTTCACGCTCCGGCTGCCCGCCCTCGTGCCGCTCTCCCCGCTCGCACCGCAGCCGGCGTCCGCGTCCTCTGCGCCCCCGTACCCCTCTGCGCCCCCGTACCCCTCTGCGCCCCCGTACCCCTCTGCGTCCCCGCATCCCTGCGTGCCTGCGTCCCCGGCTCCGTACTCACAGGTGCAGCACAGCCTCAACACACCCTCAGAACAGGGGACTTGAGAAGAGTCGGTGTCATGCGAACCGACTCTTCCTCCGGCAGCGGGCCGGCGTGGGAGCATCTTCCGGCCCGGGAGCACCTCCCGGTCGAGGGAGCAGCCACGCCGGTCCTGGACGTAGTGATCCCCGTCTACAACGAGGAGAAGGACCTCCAGCCGTGCGTCCGCAGACTGCACGAGCACCTCACCCGCACCTTCCCCTACGCGTTCCGCATCACGATCGCGGACAACGCCTCCACGGACACCACCGCACAGGTGGCGGCGGGGCTGGCGGGGCGGATCGCGGAGGTGAGGTCCCTCCGGCTGGAGCAGAAGGGGCGGGGCCGGGCCCTGCGGACCGTCTGGTCGGCCTCGGACGCACCCGTCCTCGCCTACATGGACGTGGACCTCTCCACCGACCTGAACGCCCTGCTGCCGCTGGTCGCCCCGCTGATCTCCGGCCACTCGGACCTCGCCATCGGCTCCCGGCTGAGCCGGAGTTCGCGGGTCGTGCGGGGTGCCAAGCGGGAGTTCATCAGCCGTTCGTACAACCTGATCCTGCGGGGTTCGCTCCAGGCCCGCTTCTCCGACGCGCAGTGCGGGTTCAAGGCGATCCGCAGGGACGTCGCCCAGGCGCTGCTCCCGCTGGTGGAGGACAGCGGCTGGTTCTTCGACACCGAACTGCTGGTGCTCGCCGAGCACGCGGGGCTGCGGATCCACGAGGTGCCGGTCGACTGGGTCGACGACCCCGACTCGACCGTGCACATCGTCCGGACGGCGACCGACGACCTCAAGGGCGTGTGGCGGGTCGGCAGGGCGCTGGCCACCGGTTCACTGCCACTGGACCGGCTGGCCAGGCCCTTCGGCGACGACCCGCGCGACCGCGAGCTGACGGGTGTACCGCGGGGGCTGGCACGGCAGTTGGTCGGCTTCTGCGCCGTCGGCGTGCTGTCCACCCTGTTCTACCTGCTGCTCTACAGCGGCTTCCGGAGCTTCACCGGTTCCCAGACCGCCAACGGGCTCGCCCTGCTGGTCTCGGCGGTCGCCAACACGGCCGCCAACCGCCGGCTGACCTTCGGGGTACGGGGGAGCGGCGGCGTGGTGCGGCACCAGGCGCAGGGGCTGGTCGTCTTCGGTATCGGCCTCGTGCTGACCGCCGGCTCGCTCGCCGCGCTCAACGCCGCGGCCGGCGATCCCGCCCACTCCACCGAACTGGCGGTCCTCATCGCGGCCAACCTCGCCGCGACGGTGCTGCGGTTCCTGCTGTTCCGGGCATGGGTGTTCCCGGACCGCGCCCCTCGTGCCTCCCGTCACCACGGCGACGTCGCGCCACAGGCCCAGGCCCCCGGCGCACCTGGCACCTTCGACGCCTTCGACACCGACCGCTCCTGGCGGGACGCGACCGTGCGGTTCCAGCCGGTGCGCCCGCCCGCCACGCCCCACGCCACCCACGCCTCCCACCCCGCCCGTGCTTCTCACGCCTCCCACCCGTCCGGCCCGGCCGACACCGACCCGAGGAACCCTCGATGACCACCCCGTCCGATCAGACGAGTCCCGGCACACGTCCCGGAGCGGACCCCGCCACCTGGGGACCACCCCGGTCGGCCCCCCGCCCCGCTCCTGCCCCCGCGGCGGGTGAACCGCGGCAGCCGTCCGCCCGGAGACTGTGGCGCGGCAGGCCCGAGGACCCCCGCTGGGCGCGCCCGGCCCTCCTCGCCCTGCTGCTGGTGACCGGGCTGCTGTACCTGTACAACCTGAACGCGTCCGGATACGCCAACTCCTTCTACTCGGCGGCCGTGCAGGCGGGCAGCGAGTCGTGGAAGGCGTTCTTCTTCGGCTCGCTGGACGCGGCGAACGCCATCACCGTGGACAAGCCCCCTGCCTCGCTGTGGCCGATGGAGCTCTCGGTGCGGATCTTCGGCCTGAACTCCTGGGCGATCCTCGTGCCCGAGGTGCTGATGGGCGTCGGCACGGTCGCCGTCGTGTACGCGTCCGTACGCCGCCGTTTCGGCCCGGCCGCCGGTCTGATCGCGGGCACCGTACTGGCGCTGACGCCGGTCGCCGCGCTGATGTTCCGGTTCAACAACCCCGACGCCATGCTGGCGCTGCTGATGTCCCTCGCCTGCTACCTCGTCGTCCGGGCCCTGGAGGACGGCCGTACGAAGTGGCTGGTGTGGGCCGGTGCCGTGATCGGCTTCGCCTTCCTGGCGAAGACGCTGCAGGCCTTCCTCATCCTCCCGGCCCTCGCGCTCGTCCACGGCGCCTGCGCCCCGGTGGAGCCGAGGAAGCGGCTGGTGCAACTGGCGTGGGCGACCCTCGCGCTGCTCGTCTCCGGCGGCTGGTGGGTGGCGGTCGTCGAACTGTGGCCCGCGTCCTCTCGCCCGTACGTCGGCGGCTCGCAGAACAACAGCTTCCTGGAGCTGACCTTCGGCTACAACGGCCTCGGACGGCTCAACGGCGAGGAGACGGGCAGTGTCGGCGGTGGTGGCGCCGGTGGGCCCGGCGGTGGTGCCGGGGGCGGGCAGTGGGGTGAGACCGGCTGGGACCGGATGTTCAACTCCTCGATCGGCGGCCAGATCTCCTGGCTGCTGCCCGCCGCGCTGATCCTGCTGGTCGCGGGGCTGGTTCTCACCCGCAGGGCCGGGCGGACCGACCCGGCGCGCGGCTCGTTCCTGGTCTGGGGCGGCTCGCTGCTGATGACGACGGCCGTCTTCAGCTACATGGCCGGCATTTTCCACGAGTACTACACGGTGGCCCTCGCGCCGTACGTCGCGGCACTGGTCGGCATGGGCTCGGTCGCCCTGTGGGAGAGGCGCCGTTCGGTTCCTGCGTCCCTCGCCCTCGCGGCCGCCGCGACGGCCACCGCCGCCTGGGGGTACGTCCTGCTCAACCGCACGCCCGACTACCTGCCCTGGCTGAAGTGGCTGGTCCTGGTCGGCGGGCTGGCCGCGGCACTCGGACTGGTCTTCGTGGGCCGGCTCGGCCGCGGCCCGGCGCTCGCGGTGGCCGGGTCGGCGCTGGTGGTGGCGCTGGCCGGTCCGACGGCGTACACGCTGAGCACAGTGCAGGAAGGGCACACAGGTTCCATCGTCACGGCGGGTCCGGCGGGCGCGAGCGTAGGCGGCAGGGGTGGCCCGGGCGGGGGTGACGGTCCTGGCGGAGGCGGCGGTTTCCCCGGCGGGGGAGGTCAGGGCCGGCGGAACCAGCAGGGCCAGACCCCGCCCGGGGGCGGCACCGACGGCACCGGCGGCTTCCCCGGCGGCGGACCGATGGGCCAGGACGGCCAAGGGGGCCGGAACCAGCAGGGCGGTACCGGCGGCAGCGCCGAGAACGGCATGCCGGGCGGCGGTGGCGGCACGGGCGGACTGCTCGGCGGTGCGAGTGTCGACTCCGAGGCCAGGGAACTGCTGGAGACCGACGCCGAGGACTACACCTGGGTCGCCGCCGCGATCGGCGCCCAGAACGCCGCGAGCCACCAACTCGCGACCGGCGACCCCGTGATGGCGATCGGCGGCTTCAACGGCACCGACCCGTCGCCGACCCTTGCCCAGTTCCAGCAGTACGTGGCGGAAGGCAAGATCCACTACTTCGTCGCCGGCGGTGGCATGGGCGGAGGTATGGGCGGAGGCACGGGCGAGGGCGACGGCTCCGGTGACTCCAGCACCTCTTCGCAGATCACGTCCTGGGTGGAGGAGAACTTCAAGGAGGTGACGGCAGGCTCGGCCACCTTCTACGACCTCACCCGGAAGGCCGACGGCTGACGCCGCTCAGCGGGCGCCGGCAAGCAGGCGAAGGGCGGTGGCACCGGGAACCACCGCCCTTTCGCTATTCCCCTTGGACCAGCCGTGCCGGAAAGCCGCCCGTCGCCACCGGGCCCCACCGCTCCGGGGTGATCCGGATGATCGACTTGCCCTGCTTGACCATGGCCGCCCGGTACTCGTCCCAGTCGGGGTGCTCACCGGCGATGTTCCGGTAGTACTCCACGAGCGGCTCCACCGACTCGGGCGTGTCGACGACCTCGGCGGCGCCGTCGATCTGTACCCAGGGCCCGTTCCAGTCGTCACTGATGACGATCAGGCTCACCCGGCTGTCCCTCTGGGCATTGCGGGTCTTGGCGCGCTCCGGATAGGTGGAGAGCACGATCCGGCCGGAGTCGTCGACCCCGCAGGTCAGCGGCGATCCCTGAGGGCTTCCGTCGGCCCGCCGGGTCAGCAGGATCGCGCGGTGCCGGGGCCGTACGAAGTCCAGCAGCTCGTCGAGGGAGACGCGGGTGTTCGTCGCGATGTTCGGTGCCATGGCGCCAGCCTAGGGCCGACGGGGTCCCCTCACCCGCGGCGAGGAGGAACGGCCCGCGGCGGGGCGCGCCTCCGCCGAGAGCGCGCCGGCCGCCGCGGGCCGGGGGCGTAAGGACCGTCCGGTCCCGGGTCACTTGCCGGAGCCGGAGCCGGGCCGGCTCGGGACGTTCGTGGCGTCGGCGCCGGTGCCGGCGCCGGTCCCGGTGGCGGCCGACCCGCCGGTGGCCCCGCCCGTCGTCCCGGCAGCCACCGGGACCGGCGTGGCGGAGCGCGACTCGGCGGCCTGGGCCAGCGCGCCCGAGGTCCGCAGCGGGACCTCCTTGATGAACAGCGTCACCAGGAAGGAGAGGAAGGCGATCGGGGCGACGTACAGGAAGATGTCGGCGATGCCGTGCCCGTAGGCGCTCTCCAGCCAGGTGCGGATGCCGTCGGGCAGCAGGTCCATGTCCGGCAGTTCACCGGAGCCTGCCGACCGGGCGGCGGCGGCCTGTTCCTGCGGGCTCAGCGCGCCGATGGTCTCCTGGGCGTAGTGGCTGATCCGGGTCGACATGACCGAGCCGAGCACCGAGACGCCCACCGCGCCGCCGAGCGACCGGAAGAAGGTGACGACGGAGCTGGCGGCTCCGAGGTCGCTCGGTTCCACCTGGTTCTGCGTGCACAGCACCAGGTTCTGCATCATCATGCCGACGCCGAGGCCCATGATCGCCATGAAGACGCCGATGTGCCAGTACGGGGTGTCGTGGCGTATGGAGCTCAGCAGCCCCAGAGCGGCGGTCAGCAGCGCACCGCCGACGACGAGCCATGCCTTCCACCTTCCGGTCCGGGTGATGATCAGGCCGGAGACGGTCGAGGAGACGAACAGACCGCCGATCATCGGGATGGTCAGGACACCCGACATCGTCGGGGACTCGTTCCGGGCCAGCTGGAAGAACTGGCTGAAGTAGATGGTTCCGGCGAACATCGCGATACCGACGAACAGCGAGGCGGCCGAGGCCAGCGTGATGGTGCGGTTGCGGAACAGCCGCAGCGGGATGATCGGCTCGGCGGCCCTCGTCTCGACGAACAGGAAGACCAGGGTGAGCAGCAGCGCGCCGCCGACCATCGTGTACGTCTGCCAGGACACCCAGGCGAACTTGTCGTCGGCGAAGGTGACCCAGATGAGCAGCAGGCTGACGGCCGCGGTGATGAAGAAGGCGCCGGGCCAGTCGACCTTCGCCCTGCGCCTGGTCTCCGGCAGCTTCAGGGTCTTCTGCAGCACGACGAGGGCGATCAGCGCGAACGGCACACCGACGTACAGGCACCAGCGCCAGCCGAGCCACGAGGTGTCGGTGATCACGCCGCCGATCAGCGGGCCGCCCACGGTCGCGACGGCGAAGGTCGAGCCCAGGTAGCCGGAGTAGCGGCCGCGCTCCCGGGGGGAGATCATCGCGGCCATGATGATCTGGGCCAGCGCGGTCAGACCACCGGCGCCGAGACCCTGGACGACCCGGGCCGTGATCAGCATGCCGGGGTTCTGTGCCGTGCCGGCGATCACGGAGCCCACGACGAAGACGACCAGGGCCGTCTGGACCAGCGTCTTCTTGCTGATCAGGTCGGCCAGCTTGCCCCACAGGGGGGTGGACGCCGTCATCGACAGCAGCGCCGCCGTCACGACCCAGGTGTAGGCGCTCTGGCCGCCGCCGAGGTCGGTGATGATCTCGGGCAGGGCGTTGGAGACGATGGTGGAGGACAGGATCGCTGCGAACATGCCGAGCAGCAGGCCCGACAGCGCCTCCAGGATCTGCCGGTGGGACATCGGAGCGCCGCTTTCGGAGGAGTCCCCTCCGTGTCCGGCCTGAGCCCGCACACCGGTCGGTGTGGTCGTTGCCATGGACTTCCTTCTCTTGCTCGTTTACGGGTGTACGGGTGGTGCAGTGGTCCCGGTGTCCTGCAGGGCGTGAGGCGCTGGTGGTGCGGGGCTCGGCGGGGGTGCCGCGCGGGGCGTGGGCCGGCAGTCGCTGAAGCTGTCCCGGAGCCGGGACATGAGCTGGGCGAGCAGGCCGATCTCGTCGTCGGACCAGTCGTCCAGGCGCTCGGCGAGCAGCCGGGTGGTCTGTCGGAACAACGCGTCGAGCTGGACCTCGCCCGCGGGGGTCAGGCGCAGGATGCGGGAGCGCTTGTCGGCCGGGTCGGGGGAGCGCTCGATCCAGCCGCGCTCGGCCACATGGGTGACATGGCGGCTGGTGACCGACAGATCGACGGCGAGCAGTTCGGCGAGCCTGCTCATACGCATGTCGCCGTGGCGGCCGATGGCCGTCAGCACGGCGGCGGAGCCGCTGTGGAAGTCGGCCGACATGCTCCGGCGCAACTCCCGCTTCACCGCGCCGAAGGCACTGAGCTGCCGTACCAGCTCCTCGTACTGCGCCTGCTCGGCCATGACACCTTCCCATCGTTGCTTAGGGCAACGGTAGAAGTGGATGGTTGCTGAAGGCAAATAAAAACGAGGCTCAAGCACTCAAAACTTGGCAAAGACAAGCATCGCGAATCGTAAACGTGCAGGTGGGGCGGATCGTCGGCCCTTCCGCGCCGCCGGCTTGGCGCTCCGGCCGGGCGCTCCGACCGCCCTCGCGATCACCCCGTGCGGGCGTCCCGTGTGATCGCCCCGTGCCGTCGACCCGAGCCATCCACCCGTGCCATCGCCCCGTGCGGGTGTTTGAAGGAGCCCCAGCTTGGGGCCTGCGCGCGCGGTTCGCTAGTGTCTAGGGCCATGGCTAACTCCCAGGCCCCGCAGGGCAACCACGACCCCGCCGGCAGCACCCAGATGTTCCGCGCGTTCGTCGACGACGCCCCTCAGGGGCAGCAGGCCGCCGCGACGAGCGGTGGCGGTCCGCGTATCGGTCTGATCGTCGGCGTCGTCGTCGCCGTGGCGATCGTCGCGGCCGTGGCCTGGCTGGCGCTGCGCTGACCCGGCGGCAGGACGCGCGGAGGCCGCCGTTGCGCCTGTGAGGGGCGCCCCGGCGGCCACGGGTCCGCGTCCGGTCCGGTGACCGGCCACCGGTGGCCGGTGGAGCCGTGGACCGACGCCCGAGGGCGGGAGTCGGTGGCTGCCGGCGGTCGGTGTGTCCCGGTCCGACCGGTGTGTCTCAGTCCGCGATGAGCCCCTCGCGCAGCTGGGCCAGGGTCCGGGTGAGCAGCCGGGAGACGTGCATCTGGGAGATGCCGACCTCCTCGCCGATCTGTGACTGCGTCATGTTGGCGAAGAAGCGCAGCATGATGATCCGCCGTTCCCGGGGCGGCAGCTTGGCCAGCAGGGGCTTGAGCGACTCCCGGTACTCCACGCCCTCCAGTGCCGTGTCCTCGTAGCCGAGGCGGTCCGCGAGCGAACCCTCGCCGCCGTCGTCCTCGGGCGCCGGTGAGTCCAGCGAGGACGCCGTGTACGCGTTGCCGACCGCGAGTCCGTCGACGACGTCCTCCTCGGACACGCCCAGCACCGCGGCGAGTTCGGCGACCGTCGGGGAGCGGTCGAGCTTCTGGGAGAGCTCGTCGCCGGCCTTCGTCAGCGCCAGGCGCAGTTCCTGCAGCCGGCGGGGCACCCGCACCGACCACGACGTGTCGCGGAAGAAGCGCTTGATCTCACCGACCACCGTCGGCATCGCGAACGTCGGGAACTCCACGCCCCGTTCGCAGTCGAAGCGGTCGATCGCCTTGATCAGCCCGATGGTGCCGACCTGGACGATGTCCTCCATCGGCTCGTTGCGCGAGCGGAAACGGGCCGCCGCGTACCGCACCAGTGGGAGGTTGAGCTCGATCAGGGTGTCCCGGACGTAGCCGCGCTCCGGACTGTTCTCGTCGAGTGCGGCGAGCCGCAGGAACAGGGAGCGGGACAGGGTGCGGGTGTCGATCGCCGCCGTGTCCGGAAGGGTTGCCTCCGGAAGGTCCGGAGCCGGCGCGGCCGCGAGGGCCGGAGCATCGTCGATGGGGCCGAGTACGTCGAGAGCATTGGGAGCTGTCTCGCTCTCCGCGAGCGTGAGCACCTTCGAGCTGCCCTGGTCTGCGGACATGCCACCCCCTTTGGGTCGCGGGACGGTCGCGGCGGCGTTCCCGTCCGAGGAACGCAGCCTTCACCTGAATACCGGAGCCGGGGCTTCGGCAAACGCGCTTCCGGCAGAATGTCACATGTCGGCAACGCGCTGTAGTGACATGTCGACATCGATCCTGCGAATCAGCCCTGGAAACAAGGGGTCTGGCGGTGTTTCAGGCCAGAAGCGCGCGTAAGGGTACTGGTGAGCGATTCGCTCTCGGGGGTTACGCGTCGATCCTGTTTGCGGACCGCAGTCGCTGGAAGCTGCGCGCGAGCAGCCGGGACACGTGCATCTGGGAGACGCCCAGTTCGGCGCTGATCTGCGACTGGGTGAGGTTGCTGTAGTACCGCAGCAGCAGGATCCGCTGTTCCCGCTCGGGGAGTTGGACGAGCAGGTGCCGGACGAGGTCGCGGTGCTCGACGCCGTCCAGTGCCGGGTCCTCGTAGCCGAGCCGGTCGAGGATCCCGGGGAGCCCGTCGCCCTCCTGCGCGGCCTCCAGGGAGGTGGCGTGGTACGACCGCCCGGCCTCGATGCAGGAGAGCACCTCCTCCTCGGTGATGCGCAGCCGTTCGGCGATCTCGGCGGTCGTCGGGGAGCGGCCGAAGGCGGTCGTGAGGTCCTCGGTCGCGCTGTTGACCTGTACCCACAGCTCGTGCAGCCGGCGTGGTACGTGGACGGTGCGGACGTTGTCGCGGAAGTACCGCTTGATCTCGCCGACCACCGTCGGCATCGCGAACGTCGGGAACTGCACGCCCCGCTCCGGGTCGAAGCGGTCGATGGCGTTGATGAGCCCGATGGTGCCGACCTGGACCACGTCCTCCATCGGCTCGTTGCGCGAGCGGAAGCGGGCGGCCGCGTAGCGCACGAGGGGCAGGTTGGCCTCGATGAGCGCGGCGCGTACGCGGGTGTGCTCCGGCGTGCCCGGCTGGAGGTTCTTGAGCTGGCCGAAGAGCACCTGGGTCAGCGCCCGGGTGTCCGCCCCGCGCCGCTTGGCGGGTGACGGAGCGGTGGCGGGCGGTGGAGTGCCGGGAGGAGTGGCGAGGGGGGCCGGAGGGGCGGCGGGCGTGTCCGGGGTGTCCGGGGACTGAGCCGGAGCCGGAGTCAGGGCGGACACCTGGTCCTGGGGCGGCGCAGTACTGGCCGACACGGTCAACGCCACCTCTTCATCGGTCGACTCATCCGTCAAAAGCAGTCATAGCATCACAAGACATGCTCACTGTGTGCAAGCACCGCATATTCCGTGTTGGGGGCGAGGGGTGCCGAGAACGCGGGAAAGCCCCCCGTCGTCGCGACAGGGGGCTGCGGGGGCGAAGGCTCAGAACTCGTAGTCGGCGATCACCCACGTGGCGAACTCGCGCCACAGGCCGACGCCCGCCCGGTGCTCCGGGTGCTCCACGTACCGGCGCAGCGCGTCGGCGTCGTCGAACGCCGAGTTGATGGCGAAGTCGTAGGCGATGGGCCGGTCGCTGATGTTCCAGGCGCACTCCCAGAAGCGGATCTCCGGGATCCTGCCCTCGAGGGAGCGGAACGCCTCCACGCCCGCGACGACGCGCGGGTCGTCGCGCTCCACGCCCTCGTTCAGCCTGAACAGGACCAGGTGGCGGATCATCGGTCTCCTCCGCCGGCGAGCCATGTCATGAAGTCCCCGACGGCGGTCGCGGCGTCGGATATGCTCTCGAACACTATCTTGACGTAGTCCGCCGCCTTCACCGGATCCGTGATGATCACGTACAGCGCGAAGACCACGAGGACGTAGACGGCGACCTTCTTCGCGTTCACCGCCATCGCGGCCCTCCCCTGTCACTGTTGCGCACCGGTGTCACGGTGGTGCACCGGCGTCACCCCTGCGTGCCGAGCGGGCCCATGATCGCACGAAGGGCCCCGTCTGACGACGAGGCCCTTCACCGGCGGTGGCGGAGGGACGTGAAGTCACTTACGTGACTCGCCGCACCTGCGGTTCTTCCTGAGAGTGGAACGTGTCGCCGTGTTTCTGTCCCGCTGGATCCTGCTCGACCGTCCTCCGACGGTTTCCGCGCGGCACGTGCCTCACGGCGCACAGAGCGACTCCGGCGACCGGACGGGAGCCGCACTCGATGGGCGGAGGACGGGGTGGAGCGCAGAGGAAGCGCTGGACCGGCTGACCGGGCGGCTTCGACGCCGTCGTCACCGTGCTGCGCCGAGTACCGGGCCGTGTCCCGTGGTGTGGTGGGACGGATCATGGGTCACGCGTTCTGGTGCGATCCCGCTGACGATCTTCGCGGACGCCGCTCCCCGCAGGGCGCCCTGCGGGGACGGGACCGACCTCCGGTCCGGCGGAACCACCGTCCCCGGCCTGCGGATTCCGGCACCTTGACCGGCTGCACCATCCGGTGGGACACCATCGAGTACCGTCGGTCCTCCCGGTCCTCCCGGTCCTCCCGGTCCAGAAGTGGTGTCCCGGAGAACCGGAAGCGGTGTCCCGGAGCAGGTCCCGGACCGCGCGTTCAGGGCGTGTACAGCGACTGCAGCCTGGTGACCCGCCCCTCTCCGTCGAAACTCAGGTCGTACCCGAGGAGCGAGCGGGCTGAGGACGACTGGGCCGTCAGCCGGCTGACGAACTCGGCCCGGGAGTACGACGCGGCATGCTTCGCGTCACCGAGCGGCACCGACAGCAGCACCTTGGCGTCCTCGGCCATGGGCACCTCTGTGTAGGGCCCCTCGCCCGGGACGATCACCCCTGCCTCGAATTGGGTGTGGGCCTTCTTCTCGGCGGGCCGCACCGACAGATACGTCCGTCCGTCGCCGGTCCGGGCGTCGTCGATCTGCACGAACTGCTTGGTGCCGGCCCAGGGGGCCGCACCGGTCGACGAGGTGCCGTCCGGGTCCGCACCGCCGCCCGGCGTGGTGGTCGGGGCCGTTTCGTCGGCCGACGCGGAAGGCGTCGCCGAGGTCACCGGCGCGGTGGCTGCCGCCTGCGCGTCGCTCTCACCACTGCACCCGGTCAGGGCCGCAAGGCCGAACGCGAGAGTGGTGAGGCAGCGTACGGTGGCCCGGCGGTGTGAGACGCGCATGGTCAAGGCCCCCCAAGGATCAGGTGTGTTCGGGTACGTGGTCTTTACGCGCCACCCCGCCCTTCGGGTTACACCCCGATCCGTTTTGTTTGCCGCCTCCGTCCCCGGGTCTCCCGTGTGGGCTCACTTGGCGAGCCAGTACGCCTCCCGCAGGGACTGCACGCGGCCCTCGCTGTCGTAGTCGATCGCGAACACCCACCGCGGACCAGCGGCCAGTCGGTCCACCAGCCGGCCCAGCTGCACGTCCGCGGGGTTCCCGCCGACCAGTTGCCGTGCTTCGACCAGCGTCCCCCGCGGCAGGGTCAGCGTGTGCACCACACCAACGGATGCCGCGGTTCCCCGCACGCCACGGAGCTGCTCGACGGTGACCTGCACCATGTCTCCCTTCGTCACCGCGGCGTACACGTAGCCCAGCTCACTGGCGTACTCCTCACCCGGACCGGGCGTCGGTGGCACGAACCGCGAAGCGGTCGGCGCCGGGACGACGGCGGGCGGCCCGGGTTCCCGGAAGGCCTGGGTCAGCGACAGACCGCCCACGGCCACAGCCGCGGCCAGCAGCGCACCGCCACACGCCAGAGCGGCCCGTTTGCGGCGCAAGCGCTGCTCACCGCGCGCCCGGATCCGCTCTGCGGCAAGCGGTGCCGTGTGCCGATGACCCGACTCGGCGAGGCCGACCAGGTAATCCTCCAGCCCGGTTTCGTCAGCCATGACGTACCTCCGACAGGCGAGTCGTCCGAGGATCCAGCTCGGAGTCGGCCAGCAGCCGCGCAAGCGCAGCCCGGCCCCGGCTCAGGTGTGCCTTGACCGTACCGACGGGGCAGCCGGCCTCGGCAGCCACCTGTTCGACCGTCAGGTCACACAGATGATGAAGTACCACGGCCCGGCGCTGAGCCTCGGGGATCTGCCTCAGGGCCTGAACCAGCAGCACGTGGTGGGGTTCCGGTGGCGGCGCCGTGGCCGGCGGGCCCTGGCGTCGGGCCCCTCTCTGTCATTCTTGGGCGGGTCAGGCATACTGGACGATTCGATGTATTGAGGGTGGAGAAGGAGTAGTGCCCAAGTGGCCAGCATCAACGACCACGGGACCCCTGATCCGCAGGCAGAGCCCCGTTCAGCCGGTCCGCGCCGGTATTCCGCGGAGTACAGGGCGAGGATCCTCGCCGAGTACGAGACACCCGACAAGAAGGGCAAGGGAGCCCTGCTGCGCCGGGAGGGTTTGTACTCGTCGCTGATCGCGAACTGGCGGGAGCAGCGGGACGCGGGCGCGAAGGCCGCGCTCGCCGCGCCGGCGGGGCGGCCGAAGGCCGATCCGCGGGACAAGGAGATCGCCCGCCTGGAGGCGAAGGTCGCCCGGCTGGAGAACGAGCTGGGCAAGGCCCAGACGGTGATCGAGGTCCAGTCAAAACTCTCGGCACTGCTGGACCAGTTCGCCACTGGCGGTGCGACGAGCACGGGCGAGACGAAGTAGCCGTCTCCAGCGAGGAGTTGGACCTGGCGGCAGGCGCCGGAGTGACGGTCGGCCAAGATCCTGCCGGAGCCGGAGCCGGAGCCGGAGCCGGAGCCGGAGCCGGAGCCGGAGCCGGAGCCGGAGCCGGAGCCGGAGCCGGAGCCGAGGAGGTGCGGGCCGGTTTCGAGCGGGCCAGGGTTGCGGCGTTGGAGGAGCTGGCAGGTGTGGTCGGCCGGGTGCGGGCATGTGCCGCGCTCGGGGTGAGTCGGGCGACGTACTACCGGCATCATCGCCGGTCCCCGGCGCCGGTGCGGCCGTGTGCCGAGCGTCGGCCGCACCCGCGTTCGCTGTCGGCGGCCGAGCGGGAGGAGGTGCTTGACGTGCTGCACAGTGAGGAGTTCGCGGACATGGCGCCCGGCGAGATCTACGCGGTCCTGCTGGACAGGGGCACCTGTCTGTGCTCGGAGTCGACGATGTACCGGCTGCTGTGCGGGCACGGAGAGGTCCGCGAACGGCGCCGGCAGGCAACCCACCCGCCGCGCAAGAAACCGGAGTTGGTCGCCGAGGGCCCGAACAGGGTCTGGTCGTGGGACATATCGAAGCTGAAGGGTCCGGTCAAGGGCAGCTACTACTGCCTCTACACGGTCGTGGACATCTACAGCCGCTACACGGTGGGCTGGATGCTCGCCGGTCACGAGAACAAGGAGCTGGCCGAGCAGTTCCTGTCCTCCAGCATCGCCAAGTACACCATCGGAGAAGGGCAGTTGACGATCCACTCCGACTGCGGCTCGCCCATGGTCGCCGAGAACGTCGCACAGATGATGTCCAACCTCGGCGTCACCAAGTCGCACTCGCGCCCGAAAACCTCGAACGACAATCCCTTCAGCGAGAGTCAGTACAAAACCCTCAAATACCGCCATAGCTATCCGGACCGGTTCGGGTGCATCGAGGACGCCCGCGCCTGGTGCGAAGACTTCTTCGACTGGTACAACCTGGCGCACCGACACTCGGGGATCGGCATGCACACGCCTTTCGACGTCCGCTTCGGTCTCGCCGACCAGCTCCGCGAGATGCGTGCCGACGTCCTGGCCTCCGTCTACGACCGGCACCCCGAACGCTTCGTCCGCAAGGCCCCCGAACCCCCGAAACTCCCCGGCACCGTCTGGATCAACAAGCCGACCGACCCGCGTCACCCCGACGCAGAGATCCCAGCTCAGGGATAGCCGCAAAATCCTGACTCACCAAAATTGACAGGTTCCGGGGTCCTCGTACCGGCCAACTGAGACGGAAAGCGAAGGGGCGCCCTGTGAGTAAGACAGGGCGCCCCTTCTACCAGCGGTAGCGGAGGGATTTGAACCCTCGGTGACTTGCGCCACACTCGCTTTCGAGGCGAGCTCCTTCGGCCGCTCGGACACGCTACCGAGAGAGACCCTACAGCACGCGGCGCAGTGGTTTGAAATCGGTGTGCGGGATGCGGCGGCCCCGCCGTCAGCGGTCCCGGAAGAACGCCGTGAGCAGGTGCGCGCACTCCTCGGCGAGCACCCCTTCGACGACCTCGGGCCGGTGGTTGAGCCGCCGGTCGCGGACGACGTCCCAGAGGGAGCCGACCGCGCCCGCCTTCTCGTCCCGGGCGCCGTAGACGATCCGGTCGACCCGGGACTGCTGTACGGCGCCCGCGCACATCGTGCAGGGCTCCAGCGTCACGACGAGGGTGCAGCCGGTCAGCCGCCACTGTCCGAGCGCCGCGGCGGCCCGCCGCAGGGCGAGCAGTTCCGCGTGCGCGGTGGGGTCGCGGCCGGCCTCGCGCTCGTTGTGCCCGGAGGCCAGCACGGTGCTGCCGTCCGGCGCCAGGACGACGGCGCCGACGGGGACGTCCCCGCTCCGGTCGGCCCGCTCGGCCTCGGCCAGGGCGAGCCGCATCGCGGCCCGCCAGGGGGAGCGCACCGGGTCGGGTGGGGGGGGCCCGGTCAGCGGACGGTCTCCAGGACCTCGGCGGCGCCCAGGACCTCGGCGATCGCGCCCAGGGCGTCCCCGGACAGCGCGCGCAGGTCCTTCTCGCTCACCCCCAGGTCGTCCAGGACCAGGGCGTCGCCGACCGGCCCGTGCGGCACGGAGTCGGCGGGACCGGTGTCCGCCGCAACGTCCTCGGAGTCGTCGGCGTCGTCCGGTTCACCGTCCTCCGTGCCGTCGAGGTCGAGGGCGTCCAGGTCGGGGCCGTCGTTCCCCGGTTCCCGGCCGAGCAGTTCGTCGGTGAGCAGGATCTCGCCGTAGCTGCTGCGGGCGGCGGCCGCGGCGTCGGACACGTAGATGCGAGGGTCGTCCTCGCCGTCCACGCGGACGACGCCGAACCAGCCGTCCTCCTGCTCGATCAGCACGAGCACCGTGTCCTCGTCGGGGGCGGCCTCCCGGGCCAGATCGGCCAGATCCGACAGGGTCTCCACATCGTCGAGCTCCGTGTCGCTCGCTTCCCACCCGTCTTCGGTGCGCGCGAGCAGTGCGGCGAAGTACACCGTGACTCTCCCACTGGTCTTAGGCGTGCCGGTTGGGGTTCCCCCCGGCGGAGGTGTGTGGACGAGGAGTGCTCCATGAGCCCCGCCCACTCGGAATCGTGGCAGAAACAAGGCCGGCAGGGGACGTCTTCGGCTCCCTGTGTCCGGCAGTTTTGACCCCGCGCCGCCGAGTATTCCCCCGGAGCCTGCCCGGGACCCGTCGGCGCGCCCGCCGTCGTCACAGCGGATCGTACGCGGCTCGGACTGCCGTCCTGGTACGGCCACCCGGCAAACACCCGCATGGGCCGCGGTCTTCCCGCAGCCGGACCTGTTTCCGCCGGGTCCGCGGCGCCTCGCTCACCGGGGGCGCCCCGTTCCGGGACGCCAGGGGATTCCTACCAGCGGAAGGTCCGCATGCGCATCGCGTGCCGCAGCCGGGCCGCCTTGGCGCGGCGCGGCTGGACCCGGTCACGCAGTTCTCTGGCCTCGGCGAGTTCGCGCAGGAACCGGGCGCGGCGCCGCCGCCGCTCGGTGTCCGTCTCGTCAGCCCCGGGTGGTCCGGTCATGCCGGGCACCCCGGAGACGCCGGACACCTCCGGCGGGCGGCCGCCCCGGCGCTCGCCCACCTCACCGCGCAGGCCGCCGGACGTCTTCCGTACCGACGGCTCATCTCGGGAATTCCGCTCAGGCATTGCTTCATCACCCCAGTCCGTCCCCGCCACCTTCCCCCGGACGAGCGGTTTGACGCCAACGAAGGAGCGGTGGCGGACCGCGGGGCCTGCCGTGTGCGGGGGAACCGGGCCCGTCCCCGCCCGGTTAGTGTGGGGACATGCGTCTCCACGTCGTCGACCACCCCCTGGTCGCACACAAGCTCACCACGCTGCGCGACCAGCGCACCGACTCCGCGACCTTCCGCCGTCTCGCCGACGAACTGGTCACCCTCCTCGCCTACGAGGCCACGCGCGACGTGCGCACCGAGCAGGTCGACATCCACACGCCGGTGGAGCGGACCACGGGTGTCAAGCTCTCCCACCCGCGCCCGCTGGTGGTGCCGATCCTGCGGGCCGGCCTCGGCATGCTGGACGGCATGGTCCGGCTGCTGCCGACCGCCGAGGTGGGCTTCCTCGGCATGATCCGCAACGAGGAGACGCTGCAGGCCTCGACGTACGCCACCCGGATGCCGGAGGACCTCTCCGGGCGTCAGGTGTACGTGCTGGACCCGATGCTCGCCACCGGCGGCACGCTGGTCGCCGCGATCCAGGAGCTGATCAAGCGGGGCGCGGACGATGTGACCGCCGTGGTGCTGCTGGCCGCGCCGGAGGGCGTCGAGGTCATGGAGCGCGAGCTGGCCGGCACCCCGGTGACCGTCGTGACGGCGTCGGTCGACGAGCGCCTCAACGAGCACGGCTACATCGTGCCGGGCCTCGGCGACGCGGGGGACCGGATGTACGGGGCGGCCGAGTAGCCGAACAGGCCCGTCCGTCTCCGGTACGCAGCCGGTACGGAGCCGTACCCGGGCGATACCGGGGCCGGTACGAAGCGGCCGTCCTGGAACTCTGGTGCAGAGCTCCAGGACGGCCGCTTCCGTGTGCTTGTGCTTCTGCTTGCCCTCTGCCGTCGCCCCTGCCCCTGCCTCGGGGGCGGCAGCTCAGCAGTTCAGCAGCTCTTCTTCGTGGTGGGCGCGGGCTCGGGGGCGTTCAGCGCGGCGAGGGCGCGGTCGGCGTCCGCCGCGGCCGTCAGCCGGGTGAAGGCGTCGCCGATGATCAGGTCGATCTCGCCGCCCTTGCGGGATGCCTCGGTGCGGCGTTCGGCGTCGGCGAGCTGGGTGCCGAGCACCGGCAGCGAGGTCCTGAGAGCGGACGCGGGGCCGAGGAGCACCCCGGTGCCCTTGACCTTCTTGTCGTACTCCTTGGCCGCGTTGCCGACGTCACCGATCGTGAAACCGCGTTTCTCCAGTTCGGCGGCGGTCTTCTTGGCCAGGCCGGACCTGGTCGTGGCGTTGAGGACGTTGACCGTGATCCGGTCGGGTTCGGGGAGCGCGGCAGTGGGGCTCGGGCGGGGCGAGGGGCTTGCCCCGGTGGTGCAGCCCGCCTTGACGCCGACCGCGGAGGCGGGGTTGCCGCCGCCGGTGAAGACGTCGAAGAGCTGCAGCGTGCCCCAGCCGGCCACGCCGAGCGCCGCGACGGAGGTGATGGCCAGGACGACGAGCCTGCCGTGGCGTCGGGGTCGGCGCATCCGCGGGTACTTGTCACCCCGGATCCGGTACTGGCCGCCCATGCCGGGAGGAGTCAGCATGCTCATGAGCGCAGCGTAGTGCGCTCCGACGACTATGCCTACTAGATGATCATTCGATAGGGCGCAGTCCGACCCGAAAGGGTCAAAGCAGGGGTCCGCAGGGGTGCGTCCGGCAGGGGCGAAGGGCCCCGCCGGCGTACTGCCGGCACGCGTACGGCCGACGTGGCGTCCGGTGACATGCGTCCGGGCCGCAGGCCGCGGGCGGGGGTGTCAGTCCAGTTCGAGGACGCGGGCGTGCAGCACCTGGCGCTGCTGGAGCGCCGCCCGTACCGCGCGGTGCAGCCCGTCCTCCAGGTACAGATCGCCCTGCCACTTCACGACGTGCGCGAAGAGGTCGCCGTAGAAGGTCGAGTCCTCGGCGAGGAGGGTCTCGAGGTCGAGCTGCTGCTTCGTCGTGACGAGCTGATCGAGGCGGACCGGGCGCGGTGCGACGTCCGCCCACGACCGGGTGCTTTCCCGGCCGTGGTCGGGGTACGGCCGGCCGTTTCCGATGCGCTTGAAGATCACACGGGAAGCCTACCGGCCCGGACGTTCCGGGCGCAGCCTCCTGGCTGCGGCGGCACGGGCAAGTGCGTACAGATCGTGAACGATTTCAGGCAAAGGGGGCTCGTGTGTCCGAATTCGGGTGCGGCCGGTTCGCGCGCCAGTACCCCAGGGCGTGCATCCGCTGCCTGGGTACGCCCAGTTCCTTGCGCAGGAACGCCGACAGTGTCCGGGTGGTCGCGGTGTCGCAGGCGACCCAGACGTACGGGTCGGAGTGGGCCCGCAGCAACCCGGGCAGGTCCGCCCGGACCCGCTCGACGAGGTGGGCGCCGGAGCCGAGGCGCGGGACCTCGCGCACCTCGTGCCGCTCCGGGTCGGCGAGGCAGGGCAGCCCGTCCAGGGCGCCCTCGAACCAGAGGGTCGCCGGTGCGGATCCCAGGGCGCCCAGCAGGGAGTTGATCGCCGGGAGGGAGGCCGGGTCACCCACCGCGAAGACGTGCGAGGGGGCGGGGCGGGGCGCGTCGAAGCCCGTGCCCTGCACGGTCGCCCCGATGGTGTCCCCGGGCTTCGCCGCCCGCGCCCAGTCGCTGGCGCACCCCTCGTGCAGGGCGAACTCCAGGCCGAAGGTGCCGGCCGCCGGGTCGGGGTCGACCAGGGTGTACGCCCGCTGGTGCGGTGTGCCCGCGTTGTCGAACCACAGCCGCACCCACATCGTCGGGTGGACGCCGGTCGCGGCGAGCATGCCGCCGTCGGTGAAGCGCAGCCGCCGGTAGTCGGGGGTGACGTCCTCGGCGTGCGTCACCGTGAACTCGAAGTCCTTGGCGCGCATCAGTCTGAGGAGCGCGCCCTCCCAACCCCGCCCCTGCCCCATCGTCCGTTCACCTCTCGCGTACGATTCCGTCACGGCTTACTTAGGGGAGCCTAACCTAAAATGAAGGGGGGCCACAGTGGCCGGCGAGATCTTCCGGGACGCCTGGGGCATTCCGCATCTGCGTGCGGGTGACGCCGTCGAACTCGCCCGTGTCCAGGGCCGGGTCACCGCCCTCGACCGGGCCTGGCAGCTGGAGACCGAACGGCACCGGGCGCAGGGCACCTCGGCGTCCTTCCTCGGCCCCGAGGCCCTGCCCTGGGACCGTTTCGCCCGCCGTGTCCGCCTGGCCGACACGGCCCGCCGCTGCCTCGCCGCACTGGACCGGCGGGACCCGGAGACGGGGCGGTGGCTCCGGGCGTACGTGGAGGGGGTCAACGAGGGGCTGGCCGCGGCGACGGCCCCGGGTGCTTCCCGCCCCGCGGCCCCCGAGTTCGCCCGTGTCGCCCTCGCGCCCGGCCGTTGGGAGCCCTGGACGCCGCTCGCGGTCTGGCTCGCCGCGCACATCCTGTTCGCCGGGTTCCCCGCGAAGCTCTGGCGCGAGCAGGTCGTGGAGCGGCTCGGGCCGGACGCCGTGGGGCTGTTCGCCGCCGACGGCCCCGGCACCTCCGGAAGCAACGGCTGGCTGGTCGCCGGGGAGCGGACGGTGACCGGGCAGGCGGTGATCGCTGGGGACCCGCACCGCTTCATCGAGGACCCCGGCGTCTACCAGCAGATCCACCTGTCCTGCCCGGAGTTCGACGTCGTCGGCCTCGCCGTGCCCGGCGTCCCCGGCATCGCCCACTTCGGCCACACCGGCACGGTCGCCTGGGCGATCACCAACGCCATGGCCGACTACCAGGACCTCTACCGGGAGCGGTTGCGCCGCACCGGCGCGGGTGTGGAGGCGCTCGGCCCGGACGGCGTCTGGCACCGGGCCGCCCGGCACACCGAGACCATCGAGGTCGCCGGCGAGGACCCGGTCGGGGTCGAGGTGATCGAGACCGCCCGGGGGCCGGTGATCATCGGTGGCCCCGAGGGCCTCGACGACGGGGTGCCCGAGCCCGGCGCGCCCCCGGTCGCCGTCGCCCTGCGCTACCCGCCCCGCGTCACCGGTGACCTGGGCTTCAGTGCCCTGCTGCCGCTGCTGCGGGCCCGCCGGGTCGCCGACGTGGACCGGGCCGTCGACCGGTGGGCCGAGCCGGTCAACGTGGTCCAGGCCGCCGACACCGAGGGCGGCACCCTGCACCGGGTGGCCGGCCGGGTGCCGGTCCGGGCCGAGGCCAACCGGATCCGTCCGGTGCCGGCGTGGGAGCCCGGTCACGACTGGGACGGCTGGCACGAGTCGCCGCGCGCCGGACTGGCCGACGGCGTCGCCGTGATGGCGAACCAGCGCGGCCCGGCGGCCCCGCTCGGCGTCGAGTTCGCCGCGCCGCACCGTGCCGACCGTATCGCCGCGCTGCTCGCACGGCGGGACCGCTGGTCGGCCGCCGGGATGCCCGCCCTCCACACGGACACCCACCTCGCCTCCGCCGCCGCCCTCCTCGATCACGCCGCCGCCCTCGACGGCCTGACCGGTGCGGCGGCCGGCCTGCGCGACCGGCTGCTGGCCTGGGACCGGCACATGGACGCGTACAGCGCCGGTGCGGCGCTGTACGCGGCGGTGCGCGGCGCGCTCGTACGGCGGTTGGCGGCGCACCCCGCGTTCGCCGGGCTGACCTCGCCCCCGGCCTACCCGGAGGTGTTCCAGCCCTGGCTCGCGCTGGTACCGCGGATCGGCTACGCGCTCGAACACCTCCTGGACGCGAAGGAGCTGTACGGCATCGACCGACCGGCGGCGGTACGCGCGGCGCTGGAGGAGGTGGCCGCCCGGCACCCGGCCGGCACCCCGGCCGGCACCCCGGCCGGCACCCCGGCCGGCACCCCGGGCGGCACCTGGGGCGACACCCACCGGCTGGCGCCCTGGCGGGCCCTGCCGCCCACGACGCCGTACGACGAACCCGCGCTCTCCGGCGACCACGACTGCGTGCTGTGCACCTCCTCCGTACCCGGTCTCACCGACCTCGCGGCGCGCGGTCCGGCCGCCCGTTACGTCTGGGACCTGGCCCGCCGCGAGGACAGCCGCTGGGTGGTGCCGCTCGGTGCCTCGGGCGTCCCCGGCTCGCCCCACCACCGCGACCAGCTGCCGCTGTGGCTCGCGGGGGACCTGGTTCCGGTCGTCACCGACTGGGACGGGCTCCGCAGGGAGGACGTGGTCCGAACCCCGCGGGGGGAGACCGGACAGGCCGGGAAGCGCGAAGAGCGCGAAGAGGAAGAACGCGAAGAGACCGATGAGCTTCAGGAGGAGACCGATGCCTGACCCGTCCGCCCCGTCCGCCCCGTCCGCCCCGTCCGCCCCGTCCGACCGGTACGCCTCCCGGGTGGCCGTTCACGAGCACGTGGCCGACGGCTTCGGCTCCGTACGCGTGCTGCCGCTCGACCCGTCGGCGGACGCGCCCGTACTGCACCACTGGGTGAGCGGCGAACGGGCCTTCTTCTGGGGCATGAACGGCCTCACCGAGCAGCAGGTGGCCGAGATCTACGCCCATATGGACACGCTCGACACCCACCACGCGTACCTCGTCGTCAAGGACGGCGAGCCGGCCGCGCTGCTCCAGACGTACGAGCCGGAGGCCGACCGGGTCGGCGACTGCTACTCCGTCGAGCCCGGCGACATCGGCGTCCACCTGCTGCTCGCTCCGGCCGGCCCGGAGGGGGTGCGTTCCGGGTGGACCGCCGGGCTGGTGGCCGTGCTCATGGGGTTCGTCCTGCTGGGCCTGGACCGCAGGCGCGTGGTGGTCGACCCGGACGTGGCCAACGGGAAGGCGGTCGCCCGCTTCCTGCGGCAGGGTTTCACGGCCGGCCCCGAGGTCGTCCTGCCCGAGATCGACCTGCCGGACGTGTACCTGCCGGAGAAGAAGGCCCGCCTCGCCTTCCTCACCCGGGAGGCGGCCTTCGGTGACAGGTGATGCGGACCGGCCCGGCGGACCGTCGTTCCGCCGGGTGGTGAGCATTTCGCGCCTGACACCCGTACCTACCTGAAGCCGGATGGCCGGATGGCCGGGAGGTGGGAACGACGTGCAGCGACGGCGCGGTGGGGCGGCGGGCGATGTCGGGCGGGGTGCGGGACCCGGGGCGACGGGCCGCGGAGTGACGAGCTCCGGAACCCGGCGACTTCAGGGGCTGGTGCTGCTGGGCACCGTGCTGGTGCTGCTCCTCCTCGGCGGTGCGGGCCCGGCGAGCGCCCACGCGGCGCTCCGCGGAGCCGACCCCGAGGACGGAAGCGTCGTCCGGTCCGCCCCCCGGCACGTCACCCTGACCTTCACGGAGTCCGTCGCCCTGCTCGACGACTCCTTCCGGATCTACAGCCCCGACAACCACCGGGTGCCGCTGGGCGAGCCGGAGCACGCCGACGGCAGGTCCGACACCGCACGCGTCGGCCTGCCCGACGGGCTCGACGACGGCACCTACACGGTCGCCTGGCGGGTGGTCTCCGCGGACAGCCACCCCGTCTCCGGCGCCTTCACCTTCTCCATCGGCGAACCCTCGCCCACCGCAGCCGCGGTGCCCGCGCCCCCGGCGGAGCACCCGGTCACCGCGAGCCTCTACGACACCGGCCGTTATCTCGCGTACATCGCCGCCGCGCTGCTCATCGGTACGGTGGCGTTCGCGGCCCTGTGCCGGCCGCCGGACACCGCCCCGCTGCGGATGCCGCTCGTCACGGGCTGGTGGACGCTGTCGGCGTCGACCGTGGTCCTCCTCGTCCTGCGGGCTCCGTACGAGAACGGCACGTCCCCGGCGACCGCGTTCGACCTCGCGGCCTTCACCGGCGTCCTCACCGAGCGGCCGGGCATCGCGCTGCTGACCCGGGCCGCCCTGCTGGTGCTGACGGCGGCGCTCCTCCTGCGCCTGCGCCGCCCGCCCCTGCCGCGGCGGGGCCACGGTGGGCCGGACGACCCGACACCGCCGGCCCGGCTCGCCGCGGGTACCGTCCTGGCCGTCGCCCTCGCGTTGACGTGGGCGTCGGCCGAGCACGCCTCGGCCGGTATCCAGGTCCCGCTGGCGATGACGTCGTCCGTGCTGCACCTGCTGGCGACGGCCTGCTGGCTCGGTGGCCTCACGGCCCTGCTCATCGTCCTGTTCCGCGCCGGCACCCCGCCGCCCGTCGCCACGGTCACCCGTTTCTCCCGCCTCGCCTTCCTCTCGGTGACGGTCCTCGTCGTCACCGGCGTCTACCAGTCCTGGCGGGGCCTCGGCTCCTGGTCGGCGCTCGCGGACTCGTCGTACGGGAGGACCCTGACCGTCAAGCTCGTGATGACGGCCGCGCTGCTGCTCGCGGCGGGCCTGTCCCGCCGCCTGACGCTCCGCCTGGCGACGGCGGCTTCGGCAGCCGCGGGTACAGCCGCGGACGCGGATACGGAGAAGTCCGCGGGAAGGGCCTCGGCGGCCGTGCGGGAGCGGATCCCGGAACTGGTGGCCTCCGCCACTCCGGACAAGCCGTCGCCGGTCGCCCCCACGCAGCCCGCCGCCCCCGCACGGCCCGCCCCGGACGACGGCCCCCCGGGTTTCCGCCCGCCCGCTCCGGACCCGTCCGGGGTGCCCGGCCCCGACGACCCGTCCCTCGACCGCCATCGCCGCGCCCTGCGCGTCTCCGTGCTGGTGGAAGCGGCGGTGGCGGTCGTGGTGCTGCTGGTCACGACGGTGCTGACCAGTACCCTCCCGTCCCGGGCCGAGGCCGAGGCCGAGGCGGCAGCGACGGAGGCGGGGGCGGCCCCGGTCGCCGGGCTGCCCGCGGCGACGGTGGTCACGATCCCGTACGCCATCGACGTCCCCGGCGGGAAGGGCGGCGTGCAGATCACCCTGGACCCGGGCCGGGTGGGCGAGAACGGCATCCAGGCGGTGGCGTTCGACTCCGCCGGTGCCCTGGACTCGGTCCCGGAACTCCGCCTCTCCTTCACCCTCGCCGAGAAGGACATCGGCCCGATCGACGCGGGCCTGACCGACCGCGGCGGCTACTGGGCCACCAGCGACCTCACCCTCCCCCTGCCGGGCACCTGGACGATGAAGGCGACGATCAGGGTCTCGGAGGTGGACCAGGTGACCGAGTCCCATTCCGTGCGCATCGAGCCCTGAGCAGCAGGGACCTGACACGACACCCGTCGGTTTCTTCGTGTGCGGCGGCCGGGGCGGCGGTGGTGACCGCGGTGGTGACTGCCGCGTCGACTCCGGGCCGGGGGCGCCCGCGGAGCCGGGAGCGGGTGCGGGGCCGCCTTCGCCGAGGCCGTACGGCGGTCGTGGAACGTGTGCGGGAGGCGCGGTGCGCACCGTGCTCGCCGGCCTCCGCCGGCGCCTCGGGGCCACCGGGCCGGGCCGATGCCCCGCGTGCGGCAGGGAGATGCCGAGGACCCCGGCGGCCGCTCGGCGGTCCGGGGTCCTGTCGTGCCTGGTCACGCGGTTGCGGGCCAGGGCCTGCGGCGGAAGCGTCGTCGTCCGCAGGGCGGCCGTGCGGCGTCACGGGGGTCCCCCTGCTCGAGCGAAGCCGAGAGGCTGGGGGAGCGTGCTCGGGGCGTGCCGTCCGGAAGCCCTCGTACCGGGCGGGCGTGTCCGGGCTTTCGTCCGGTGCGGCGGGAGTGCCTGCCGGGCGTCGCACGGCAGGCGTCACGCTCGCCCCAGGTCCTAGCGTGCCCTGCGGCGGGGCGCACCCGTGTTCAGGTCGGGGAAGGGCGACGTCCCCGCATCCTCGAACGGGAAGGTCTCGTCCTCCCCGAAGTCCGGGGCCTGGAAGGGATCCGCCGCCGGAGGTGGCGATGCCGCGGTGGTCCGACGCGGTGCCCCTTCCGGGGCGGAGAACAGCGAGGTCGGTTCGATGGGAGGTCTCCGATTCGATGCGGGGCCGTGAATGGGTCTGGCATGTCGTGACCGGGCCCGGCGGTCCTGGAGCCGTGGTGAAGGCTGTGACGCAGGTCGCAGCGGCACCTTCGGCTCCTGCTGCGGCTACGGGTGCGGCTGGTACTGCTACAGCTTGCTCATCTTGGCGTACGGGCTCAGGATCCGCTGCTGCGCCGAACCGAAATCCACGAGTACCGCGATTCCGTCCTCGATGCCGATCACCCGGCCGAGACCGTACATGTCGTGCGTGACCTGGTCGCCCACGGCGAAGTGCTTGGGCGGAGGCGCGACCGGGGCTTTGAAGGGGCTGGTGGGCAGAATGCGCTTCGGTGCAAGTGGCTTTGTCATTGTCACCAGTATGGGCCTGCGGGCGCCGCTTGCTACCGTCGTCCACGGTCCACTACTCCCGGCTCCATGGGAAACTCGGGGTGTGATCGTCGAACGTGCGTACGTATCCGGTGTCCCGTCCGACGGGGACGAGGGGAAATGGCCCTGGTCCGTGCCCTGTGTGCGGGGGCTCGTGGCGGACGGTCTGCGCCTCACCGCGCCGGTGACCTATCTGGTCGGTGAGAACGGCTCGGGCAAGTCGACGCTGGTCGAGGCCCTCGCCGAAGGCTTCGGTCTGGACTCCTGGGGCGGTTCGCACGACTGGCGCTATGCCACGCACCGCCCGAAGTCGGTGCTGGGCGAGCGGATCCGCTTCGACGCGGCGCCGCGCGGGCGCCACATGCTGGGCAGCTGGCGTGCCCGCAAGGGTTTCTTCCTGCGCGCCGAGACGGCGCTGGACGCGCTGGACCGGGAAGGGTTCGCACCGGATTCGGTCAGCCACGGCGAGGGCTTCCTCGCGGCGTTCCGGGGAAAGTTCCTCCATCCCGGCCTGTACGTGATGGACGAGCCGGAGGCGGCGCTGTCGTTCACGTCGTGCCTGGAACTGCTCGGCCACATCGACCAGTTGGTGAAGCGCGGTGGCCAGGTCGTCTGCGCCACGCACTCTCCGCTGCTGACCGCCCTGCCCGGCGCGGACATCGTCGAGGTCGGCGACCACGGCATGCGCCGGACGGCCTGGGACGAACTCGCCCTGGTCGAGCACTGGCGCCGCTATCTGGCCGACCCGCGCTCCTGCCTGCGGCACGTCCTGGACTGAGCGCTAAGGGCCCCGCCGTCCGCCGTCCGGGACGGCGGTTCCGTCCGACGGGGCCCGCGAGGCCGCGGTGCGGCGGGTCAGTGCTTGATGTCGAAGGTGGCGGCGGAGGGTACGAACAGGGTGTCCCCGTCCTTGGCCGTCGCCAGTACCGAGACCTGCCAGGTGCCCGCGTCGAGCTCCGCCTCTTGCTTCTCGGTGGCCTTCAGGGTGTAGGTGCAGCGGGAGGTCTCGGCCGAAGTGCTCCGGCACGTGGCGGTGTCCACCTCGCGGAGCTCCGCCTCGGTCGGGTCCAGCTTCGAAGCCGTGGGCCACGCCAGGACGTTGAGGTTCTCGACGCCGGAGTCGTCACTCACGTCCGTGACGAAGGTGAACGTGCCCGCGCTGTCACCGGACGAAGCGGTGTGGCCGGCCGAGCTGTTCTTCAGGGACGGCTTCTCGGGTGCCGAGGCCGCGGCGAAGCCGGCGGCGGCTCCGCCGACGAGGACGGCACCGGCGACGGACCCGACGAGAACACGCTTGGACATGGTAAATCCCCCTGGATGTAGGCGAGTTCGCTGGAAATCGCTCGGTTGGCCGTGCGGGAGCAGGTGAGGTCGCACCTGCCGGATCGGGCAGCGGGAAAGTGGTGCGCCGGACGGGATCCACTGGTCGAAACCGCTGGTCGAGCCGGTGGAGAAGCCGGTGGAGAAGCCGGTGGTGGGCTGCTTTCCCGATGTGATCGAGACTATGGCCGGGGGCGCCCCCCGGTCCTCGGGCCGAAGGACGACTGCCGTGTGGAACCTGGGACGGAGAAGGGCTTCGGCGTCTCCACCGGGCGGGCGGCGTGTCCTGGTGCTGACCACCTTCGACCTCGGCGTGTACGTCTTCGACGCGCTGCGCGCCGGCGCCTCCGGCTTCCTGCTCAAGGACGTGCACCCCGCCGAACTGCTCCAGGGCATCCGGGTGGTGGCCGCCGGCGAGAGCGTGCTCTCCCCGTCCGTGACCCGCAGGCTCGTCAGCCACTACGCGTCCGGCGCGCCCACCCGGATCCACACCGGGGGCACCCACCCCGAGCTGGACAGCCTGACCGCGCGGGAACGGTACGTCCTGACCCTGGTGGCGTCCGGACTCACCAACCTGGAGATCGGCGCCGAACTCGGCATCACCGTCGGCACGGTGAAGTCCCACGTGAACGCGTTGCTGCGCAAGCTCGGACTGCGTGACCGGGTACAGGCGACGATCCTCGCGTACGACGTCGGCCTCACCCGCCCGCACCCGCCCGGCGCCCACCTCTGACGCCCCTGATCACCTCTGGCACCTGTCAACCCGCGACACCCCTGACACCCTGACACCGAGAGACGAAGGCCCGCCATGACCGACTCCGACGGATCTGCCAGTCCTGCCCGATCCCTTTCCCGTCGGCTGCGCCACCTCTTCGGTGATGTCTTCGCCCTCGTCTACCTCGGGGGTCTGCGCCGCCCTGCTCGTGTGGGCGCTGGTGGTGACCGCTGCCGGCGACGGCTCGGACGCGTCCTTCGCGGGCGTCATCCCGCTGCTGGCCACGGCCCCGGTGAGTATCGTGCTGCTCCTGCTGCCGGGCGGTCCCATGACGGTCATTGCCGCGGTCGTCGGCGGCGCGCTGGCCAACGCCGCGGTCATCGGCTGGTGCGCCCGCACACTCCGCCACGGCGGCCGCCCGGCCGGCTGAGCAGTCGGGTGCCGGGCCGCCGGGTACCGCGCGCCGCCCCGGGGGGCCAACGGGTTCCGTCAGGTGTCGAAGCGCTGCCGGGCGGCATCGATGTGGCCGAGGTACTGGTGGGTCCAGTCGCACATCCCGTCGACCATGGCGCGCAGGGCCCGGCCCGGTTCGGTGAGGGTGTACTCGACCCGCGGCGGCACAGTGGGGTGCACCGTGCGCTCGACCAGACCGTAGCGCTCCAGCATGCGCAGGTTCTGGGTGAGCATCTTGTGGCTGATGCCCTCGACCGCGTCCCGCACCTCGCTGAAGCGCAGGGTCCGCTCACCGAGCCCTTCGATGATCAGCAGCGCCCACTTGTTGGCGACGTCCGAGAAGATCTCCCGCGCCAGGGAATCCGCGCGCCTCAGGTCCGCGTCCTCGGGTGATCCCGTGTACTGCTTGGTTCCCATCTGGTTCCCCAGTCACCGAAAAGTGCGTTCTTCCCGTGCGGCAGCCACTCTCCTACAGTTCCTGAGTAACCACAAGAGAGTAAGTGTGGGCACCCCCATCGGAAGGACGGGCACCATGACCACCACCGATGTCTTCCACCACGGCATCCCGGCCGAGAGCGACTTCGGCTACGCGCAGGCGATCAGGTCCGGCGACCTGATCCACGTGTCCGGTCAGCTCTCGTTCGACGCGGAGGGCGCGTTCCGTCACGCCGGGGACTTCGCCGCCCAGCTCGAACTGACCCACACCAACATCGACAAGGTCCTGGACCACTACGGCGTCACCCGCACCCAGATCGTCTCGCAGACCCTGTACGTGGTGAACCTGCTGCGGAACGCCGACGCGGTGGCGGAGGGCAACCGGGCGTACTTCGGCGCCCACCACCCGGTCGGCACCGCCGTCGGCGTCAGCGAACTGACGTTCCCCGGCCAGGTCGTCGAGATCAGCTGCGTCGTCGACACGAGGCTGGAGGCGTAGGTCCGGGACCGCATCCGCGGCGCTCGCGCGAAGTACCCGCGCCCCCGGGGGGTTCAGACGACAACAAGAACCCGTCCCCCCGGGGCGGTGACTTCGCCCCCGGCCGCCACAAGGGCCGGTGCGCCGCCGACGAGTACGCGGCCGGCATCACCTGCACCGGCCGCCCCGGCTCCCTCCGCACCCCGGACGCGCTGCACTGCCGCAAGCCGGCCTGACCGGCACCGGGTGCCCGGCTCCGCCGAATCGCGCACGCGGCACGCCCGCTCCGTGCGGGGGCGGGACGGGACGGGCCTGCCCTGGCTCCGTGTGATCCCCCGAGGACCCCCGTGGACCGCCCCTCGCCCGCCTGTTCCCCGCCCCCTGTTCCTTCCCGCCCGGCCGATCCGGCGTTGCGCCAATCCGCTGCCGGTCCTGCTCCGGATTACCCCTGGTTCCGGAGGGCGGGAGGAGACGCGAGGGGACGGGCGGGTGCACCGCGTCGACCCGTCGCCCCTTCCCGCAGGAGTCGGAGACGAGCCTGTCGGGCCGGTACGGGGGATGCCGACCGGAGTACGCCGGTGCCCTCGGGTCGGCCGGGCCGGGCCGGTCCGGTCCGGGGCCACGGCATACGCCCGCGCCCGCGGGATTGCCCGTCCGGCCCCGCCCCGACGGCTTTGACGGATCCGCCCACGGCACCTCGGAGAAAGCGACATGAGGACAGCAGAGTCCGGACCCACCGCCTCCCGCCCCCGTACCGCCGTGACCGCGGCCCTCGTCCGGCGTGCCCTCGGCGGGCTGCCCCTGCGGACCCGGTTCGCCGGCGGGGGCGATGTCGGGCTGGGCGGGCCGCTGCTCGAGGTGCGCGACCCGGCCGCCTTCCACGCCCGGATCGGCACCGGCGGTCTGGTCGGGTTCGGCGAGTCCTACCTGGCCGGCGAGTGGGACGCCCCCGACCTGGTGGCCGCCCTCACGGTGCTCGCCCGGCACGCCGCCGACCTGGTCCCGGCCCCGCTGCAACGACTGCAACGGCTGCAACGACTGCGCGGACTGCGGGCGCCACGCCACCCGCACGACGAGCGCCACACGCCCGACGGCCCCCGCACCGACAACAGCCGCCCCTACGACCTGTCCGACGACCTGTCCACCCTCTTCCTCGACGACACCCTCACCTACTCCTCCGCCGTCTTCCGAGGCTTCCCGGCGAGCCGGGACCGGCTCGCCGCGGCCCAGCACCGCAAGATCGACCGGCTGCTCGACCTGGCCGACGTGGGCGAGGGAACCCGGCTGCTGGAGGCCGGCACCGGCCGGGGCGAGCTGGCCCTGCGGGCCGCCGCCCGCGGCGCCCGCGTCACCTCGCTCACCCTCTCCCGGGAGCAGCGGGACCTGGCCCGGGAGAGAGTGCGTGCGGCGGGGCTCGACGCGCGGGTCCGTGTCGAGCTGTGCGACTACCGCGAGGCGCGCGGGGAGTACGACGCCGTCGTCGGGGTGGAGACGACCGGGGCGGTGGGCGCGGAGTCCCTGCCGGTGTACTTCCGCGCCCTGGACGAACGGCTGGCTCCGGGCGGCCGGGTGGCGCTGCAGGCCATCACCGTGCCGCACGAGCGGACGGCCGCCTCCCGCGACACCTCCACCTGGATCCACCAGCACGTCCTCCCCGGCGGTCGCATCCCCTCCACGCGGGCGATCGAGGAGACCGCACGCGACCACAGCCGGCTGCGCCCGGCCCGCCGCGACGCGTTCGGCGCCCACTACGCCGAGACGCTGCGCCTGTGGCGCGAGCGGTTCACCGAGCGCGCCGACGAGGTCGCCGCGCTCGGCTTCGACGAGGTCTTCCACAGGCTGTGGACCTTCCGTCTGGCGTACTCCGAGGCAGGGTTCCGGGCCGGCTGCCTCGACGTGCAGCAGTACCTCTTCGACGAAGGAGAACCGTTCCTGGCCGGTGAGCGGGAACGGGTCCGGCGGTACGGACCGTGCCCGCGGACGGGGACCCACTCGACGGGGACTCACTCGACGGTGACCACGACGGAGTGCCATCCACTGGCGCCGTCGGGGGCGGTGCGGGTGCGCTCCTCGGTCTGCGTCTCGCCGGTGCGGTCGGTGGCACGGACGGTGAGCGTGTGGCTCCCCTTGGTGGCCTGCCAGGGAAAGGACCACTGCCGCCAGGTGTCGCGCGAGGCCTCCGCCGCCGGCCGGGCCTCCTGCCAGGGGCCGTCGTCCACACGGATCTCGACCTTGTCGATGCCGCGGTGCTGTGCCCAGGCGACCCCGGCGACCATGACCGTGCCGGCCGACGGGCGGGCGAAGGGCTTGGGGGTGTCGATGCGGCACTGCGTCTTGACCGGTGCCTCGCGGGCCCAGTCCCGCTCGACCCAGTAGGGGTCGTAGGCGTCGAACGTGGTGAGCTCGATGTCCTGGATCCACTTGCAGGCGGAGACGTAGCCGTAGAGGCCGGGCACCACCATGCGGACCGGGAAGCCGTGCTCGAAGGGCAGCGGTTCGCCGTTCATGCCCAGGGCGAGGAGGGCGTCGCGGCCGTCCATCAGGTCCTCGACGGGACTGCCGATCGTCATGCCGTCCACGGAACGGGCCACCAGCTGGTCGGCCGGGCCTCCCCGGGAGGGCGGCTCGACGCCGCACTCGGCCAGCAGGTCGGCGAGGCGGACGCCGGTCCACCGGGCGTTGCCGACGTAGGGACCGCCGACCTCGTTCGACACGCATGTGAGCGTGATGTCGCGCTCGATCGGCTCGCGCCGCAGCAGGTCGTCGTAGGAGAGGGTGACCGGCCGGGTGACGCCCTTGCCGTGGAGGCGCAGGTTCCAGCGCGTCGCGTCGACCTTGGGCACGACCAGGGCGGTGTCGACGCGGTAGAAGTCACCGTTGGGCGTCACGAAGGGGCTGACCCCGGGGATCCGCAGCCGGGCACCCCGGGGGACGGGCCGGGCCGGGGAGCCGGGTGCGGGCAGGACCACGTTCTGGCGCGAGGCGACCGCGTCCCGGCCGCCGGCCCCGTTCAGGGAGCGGCCGAGCAGACCGGCTCCGGCGGTCACGGCCGCGGCGGCGCCCGCCGTGATCACGAAGCCGCGGCGGTCCCACGTCCCATCCTGCGGCGGCGCTTCCTCACCGCGCGGCGGTGGTGTGCCCGGCGCGGGGGCCCGGGGCGCGAGGCGGCCCACGAGGACGTACAACAGCACGGCTCCGAGGACGGCGCCGACGACGGAGGGCAGGGCGTCGGTGATGCCGTTCGCATCGGGCCTGCCCGACGCCGCGGCCGCGCCGACGGCGCCGAACAGCAGCACACCGGCCGCCGCGCCGCGCCGGAACCGCAGCGCGGCCACTCCCAGCGCCAGGGCGAAGAGCGTCAGTACCGCGAGAATTCCCAGCTGAAGAACCAGCTTGTCGGCGGTGCCGAACGTGCGGATCGCCCAGTCCTTCACGGCGGCGGGCGTACGGTCGATCACCGCGCCGCCGACCGCGACGACGGGACCGGCCTGCGGACGCACCGCTCCCGCCACCGCCTCGGCCACCGCAAGGGCGGCGAAACCCGCCAACGCCCCGCTCAACGCCGCCGCCAGCAGCCGTATCGGCCTGCGCGGACTCTTCGGGCTCCGTGGTTCTTCCTCGTTCTCGGTCACGCGGGGAATCCGTTTTCGCCGGCCGGCCGGATTGGTCGCCGCCACGATCGAACGGATTTCCCTCTCCGCCGATTCCGGCCACGGAGGAGAAAACGGAGCTGCGGGCTCGGAGCTGCGGGCGTGAGGGTGCGGGGACGTGAGGACGCGGGGACGTGAGGGTGCGGAGCTGCGGGCGTGAGGACGCGGGGACGCGGGCGTGCGGGGACGTGAGGGCGTGAGGGTGCGGGGACGTGAGGGTGCGGAGCTGCGGGCGTGAGGGTGCGGGGACGCGGGGGTGCGGGGACGAAGAAGCCTTCTGTCGTCAGGTGTCCCGGGGTGGTCTCCGGCAAGGTTCCGGTCGTCGGTCGTCGGCCGGAGCCGCCCGCTGCCCCCGCTGCCCGCTGCCCCCGGTGCCGTTCACCCGAGCGGCGACGGACGCGACGCGGCCCGACGGTCCGGATGCCGGGCCGTCGGGCCTCTTCGTCCCTGCCGGTGTTCTCGTCGGGACGTTCGCTCAGATGGGGAGGGACATCAGGGCGACGGGTTCGGTGGTGGGCTGCTCCGAGCCGCCGCCGGGTTCGACGGTGATGCCCATGCCCGACGCCCCGTCGACCGCGCCCCGCAGGAGAATGGCCTGGTCGCTGCGGGCGGGGTCCATCAGGCCGGCCGACCGCATGGTGCCGCCGTCGTCGAACCACAGCTGGTAGACCTTCCCGCCGGGCGGGCGGGCCATCCCGGAGGCGACGAACACGGCCCTGTCCCGGTCGCGGGAGACGACGACGGTGCCGGTGGCGCCGTCGCCCAGCCCGGACGCCAGTGTCCTGGCGTCCGGTGCGGCCAGCACGGCGGCGATCTCGTCCGCCGCCTGCACGGTGCGACGTGCCTGGTCGCGGGCGTCCTCGGCCCGCTGGTGCTGCCACACGGCCGTCCCGCCGAGCGTCGCGGCCGCCGCGAGACAGGCGGCGAGCGCCCACCCGGACAGCGTCCGGGCCCGCAGGCCGGCCCGGACGGGGAGGGGACGGGCACGAGCACCGGGCGTCTGCTGCCGGACCGTGGAGATCCGGCGCAGCACCTGGTCGCGCAGGGCCGGCGGGGGTGTCGTGGCGACGGCGAGGCCCAGGCGCGCCGCGGTGGAGCCCAGTTCGGCCGTCTCCTGCGCGCACGGTTCGCAGCCCGCCAGGTGCCGCTCGAACGCGGAGCTCTCCTCGTCGGACAACGCGTGCAGGGCGTAGGCGCCCGTCAGCCGGTGCAGATCGGTGGTCGTCACGCGGTCACCCCCAGGCAGTCGCGCAGCCGGATGAGTCCGTCACGCAGTCGGGTCTTGACGGTCCCCAGCGGAAGCGCCAGCGCCTCCGCCACCTCGCGGTAGGTCAGCCCCCGGTAGTACGCGAGGGTGACGGCCTGGCGCTGGAGTTCGGTCAGCGTGCGCAGGCAGCGGCGTACCTGTTCCCGCTCCAGCCGTGCCTCGACGTGCTCGGCCACCTCGTCGTACTCGGGAAGCCGGTCCAGCAGGGCTGCCTTGTGGTCCCGGGCGGCGGCGGCGTCCACCGACCGCACCCGGTCCACGGCCCGGCGGTGCGCCAGGGTGAGGATCCAGTTGATGGCCGTTCCGCGGTCGGGCCGGTAGCGGGGGGAGGTCCGCCACACCTCCACCAGTACCTCCTGCGTCACTTCCTCGGACTGTGCCTGATCGCGCAGCACGGCGCGCACGACACCCAGCACCGGCCCCGCCACGGCGTCGTAGACCCCGGCGAACGCCTCCTCGTCCCCCAGGGCCACCCGCCCCACCAGCTCCTGCAGGTCGGGTCTCGTCGAGGGATTTCCGACGATATGCACTGCTTCTTTCACCGAGGGCCTCCGCGGTCGGGACATGTCCGGTCGTAATCCGTTACCGCCACAGCCACGGATTGGTCACGGTGGCGACGGCACCGCGGTCGCGCACGACGGCACGGGCGAGCCCTACGGCACGGGGGACGCGCCGGTGTCCGCTTCCGCGGCCCCGTCCTTGCCGAGTTCCGCCGTGAACTGCGCGCCGGTGAGCAGCGCGAGGTTGGACAGCCAGAGCCAGACGAGGAAGACGACGACGCCGGCGAGGGAGCCGTAGAGCCTGCTGTACGTGCTCAGGGTGGAGGCGTACAGGGTGAACCCCGTGGAGACGGCCAGCCAGAGCGCGGCGGCCAGTATGCCGCCCGGCACGCTGTGGCCGTTGCGGCGGGCCGGGGCGGGCCCGGTGTGGAAGACCACGACGACCAGCAGTACCACCAGGCACAGCAACAGCGGCCAGCGCAGCAGGCTCCAGCCCCAGGCCGCCGTGGTGCCCAGGCCGATGATCCGGCCCAGGGCCTGCGCCAGCGGCCCGGTCAGCAGCAGGGCGAGCGAACCGGACAGGAGCAGGGCGAGCAGGGCGAGGGCGGTGAGCACGATGCGGTGCGCCGTGCGCCAGGGCGAACGCCGGTCCTCGACCCGGTGCATGCGGTGCAGGGCACGGCGGAAGACGGCGAGGTAGCTGGAGGCGGACCACAACGCGCTGACGGTACCGGCCACCAGAAGCGGCCAGGCGCCCCCGCCCGCGTCCAGCACGCGCGACAGGACGGCGTGCAGGGCGTCGGCGGACTCGGCGGGGGCGTACGCGGTGACGTGGGTGACGAACTCCTCGGCCGTGTTCGGGCTGAACGTGCCGAACGCCAGGACGGTCACCAGCATCGCCGGCACCACCGCCAGGATCGCGTAGTACGTCAGGGCCGCGGCGTAGTCGGAGATGTCGTCGTTCCACAGGGACACCGGGGTGCGCCGCAGCGCCGGCCCCCATGCGGCGGGCCGGTCCGCGCCGCAGGCGCCACCGGACACGGTTGTGGTCGCCTGCGCCGTGCCGCCGGGGTGTGGTGCCGACAGGTCCTTCGGGTCCTTCGTGGTCATGGCATGTCCCTCTCTGCGTCGGGTGACGTGCCTATGTCTCTCGGGACCCGCCCCGGTCGCGGTGGTGACGCGGATGCCCGCAAACGTCCGCGGAACACCGACGGGGCCGGGGCATCTCTGCGGCCCCGGCCCCGCGTTCCCCCGCACCGTCAGGCAGCGGGCATGAGGACGGTGTCGATGATGTGGACCTCGGCGTTGGCGGTCTTGACGCTGCCGCAGACGACCTTGGCGGAGTCGTTCACGGTGTAGTCCTCGCCGGAGCCGGCGGTGGTGAGCTCGGACTTCTCGAGCGTTTCGTAGGAGCCGCTCTCCAGGTCCTCGGGAGTGAGCTTCTGGCCGACGACGTGGTGGGTGAGGATCTGGGTGAGCTGCTCCTTGTCGTTGAGGACCTTCTCGAGGTCCTTCTCGGGGATCTTGGCGAAGGCGTCGTTGGTCGGCGCGAACACGGTGATGTCCTGGGCGTTGTTCAGGGTGTCGACGAGGCCGGCCTTCTTCACCGCGCTGACCAGGGTGGACAGGGCGGGATTGTTGGAGGCGGCGGTCGCCACCGGGTCCTTGGCCATGCCGTCGAAGGAGCCGGCGCCGTCCTCGGGGACGGAGGAGCAGGCCGGTCCGAAGGGCCGGCCTGCGGGGGTGGCGTCGGAGCCGCCCATGCCGTCGTCCGAGGCCGGTGCCGAGGCGGACGCCGCCGAGGAGGTGTCGGCCGTGGCGGAGTCGCCGCTGTCGTCGGAGCAGGCGCTCAGGGCGAGGGGAAGCAGGGCGGCGGCGGCCAGGGTGCCGGCGGTACGGCGGATACGGGTGGTCATCGTGTTTCTCCTGGGGTCAGGTGCAGCCGACGCTGCGTCAATGGGGGAGAGCGATCAGTGGTTCGTCGGTGACTCGGGTTCCGGCCGACGGTCACGGCCGGGCGGGCACCGGAGCGCACCCGCCGCCGGGGCCCGTCCGGGCCCGTTGACCGTGTGGTTCTTCTCGTGGCCGGTCACGGGGGGAATCCGGTTCCGCGCCTGCGGCGGATGGGTCGTATCCCTCGATCGGGTGAATTTTTTTTCCGGACCAATCCGCATGCGTTCCTGCTACGGACCAGGCAAATGGGGGTCTGCCTCCTCCTGGGTGGTCCCACCGGGCCGGGCTCCGCCGGGAGCCCCCACGAGGAAGCCGTCCGTGACGGGCGCGGCGCGCAGGTGTCGAACCCTGGGAGACCGGACGAGAGGAGCCCCCCGGTGGCGGGGGCCCGCAGACGGACCGCACCACCGGACGGTGCGGGAAGCCGCGGACCGCGAGCCGGGCATGGCCGTCGCGAGCCGGGCATGGCCGTCGTGGCGGTGGACGTCCGTACCGCCGGCCTCGTCCGGCCCCGTCCCCCCTCTGCCCCGTACCGGCCCGGCAGGGGCCGGTACGGGGGCACCTGTAACATCTCCGGCCCGGGGGGAGCACGCCCCGGGCCTGATGGTGACGGTGGCGGTCTCCTGGCGGTTCGTGCCGTCGGTTCGGTGTCCCGGAGCCCGGTGACCCTCTTCTGCGACGCGAAGGTTGAGTCTTGTCGAACGACATATCGAATGCCGTCGCGCAGGCCCGTTCCCCGCTCCCGGGGCCGGCGGCGAAGCCGGAGGCCGGCACCACCGCCGGCGGTGGCACACGCGACGCGTTCTTCGACAACGCGAAGTACCTGCTGATCGTCCTGGTGGCCGTGGGACACGCGTGGGAGCTCGTCGAGAGCACTCGCGCCACCAAGGCGCTGTACATCCTCGTCTACACCTTCCACATGCCGGCGTTCATCGTCGTCTCCGGCTACCTGTCGCGCAGCTTCGCCGGCCGCCCCCGCCAGATCGGGCGTCTGCTCAGCGGCATCGTGGTTCCGTACGTGGTGTTCGAGACCGCCTACTCCCTGTTCCGGCGCTACGCCGCCGACGAACCCGACTTCGCCATCAGCCTGCTCGACCCGTTCCTGCTCACCTGGTTCCTCGCCGCGCTGTTCATCTGGCGGCTCACCACACCCCTGTGGCAGCAGCTGCGTCACCCTCTCGCCGTCGCCCTGGCCGTCGCGGTGCTGGCGTCCGTCACCCCCGGCATCGGGGAGGACCTCAACCTGCAGCGGGTCCTGCAGTTCCTCCCGTTCTTCGTGCTCGGCCTGTGCCTGAAGCCCGAGCACTTCCGGCTCCTGGACCGTCGCGCGGTCAGGGTGCTGGCGGTCCCCGTCTTCGCCGGTGCGCTCGCCTTCGCGTACTGGGCGGCCACCCGCATGCGCAACGAGTGGTTCTTCCGCCGCTCCAGCGCGCAGGAGATCGGGGAACCGTGGTGGACCGGCGCGGTCATGACCCTCGCGCTGTTCGGCTGCTCCCTGCTGCTGACGGCCGCCTTCCTGGCCTGGGTCCCGCGTCGGCGTACCTGGTTCACGGTGCTCGGCGCCGGCACCATCTGCGGGTACCTGCTCCACGGCTTCCTGATCAAGGGCGCCAAGTACGCGGGCTTCATCGACGCCCACGACTGGCTGCACGACCCCGCCGGGAAGATCGTCCTCACCCTCGTCGCGGCCGTCGCCGTCACCCTGATGTGCACCCCGCCGGTGCTCCGTGTCCTTCGCCCGGTGACCGAGCCGGACCTGTCCTGGGCCCTCCGCCGGGACCCGGCCGAACGACCGGCCAAGGGCTGAACCGCCACGCGGCCGGTGACGGCGACCCGCGGCAGCAGGTCGTTCGCAGGGGGTCCCGGCGCGACGGCGGCCTCCGCCACTTCGCCCGTCATGCCCGTCGCCCCTGCCGTCAGGACCGCGGCAGCGGCGGAAGCGGCCGCTGCCCACGAGGTCGTCCGGTTCTGCCGGTCGGCGCCGCTCGGTCCGTCGGCTGTTGCCGGCCCGACGCCGGCGACCGGGCCGGATCCGGTGGACGGGCCGGTGAAGCGTGGCGACTCGCCGGATCGCCCGCCGGGTCCTTCCCCGGGCACTGCTGACCGGCGGTCCGTGGCGGATGTAAGGGTTTCGTCATCCGCCGGGCGGACCGGGACGGCCGCTCGACCCGTTGAATGGGAGAGAGCCGAGTGACTTGCAGAAGGAGGCGGTATGGGACGGGTGCGGAGCGCGTTGGTCAGGCCGTGGACGGTCGGTGTGCTGGTGGTGGCGGTCGCCGCGGTCGCCTTCGGGCTGTACTGGTTCCAGCCGTGGAAGCTGTGGCAGGACGAGACGGTGCAGGAGTCGCTGCCCGCCGCGGCAGCGGCGGTCCCGCCGGATCCGGTCGAGACACCGTCCGGTGCGTCCTCCGCGCCGCCGGCCCCGTCCGGACCGACGACGCTGGCGAGCGGCGAGCTGATCAGCCACGAGCACGCGACGTCCGGCACGGTGAAGCTGGTGCAGCTGGCCGACGGTTCCCACGTGGTGCGCCTGGAGCAGCTCGACACCAGTAACGGACCCGACCTGCGCGTGTGGCTGACCGACGCCCCGGTGAAGGAGGGAACCGCCGGCTGGCACGTCTTCGACGACGGGGAGTACGTCAGCCTCGGCAAGCTCAAGGGCAACAAGGGCAGCCACAACTACGCCCTGCCCGAAGGCGTCGACCCGGCCCGGTTCAGCAGCGTCAGCATCTGGTGCGACCGCTTCGACGTCTCCTTCGGTGCCGCGGAGCTCGCCCGGGCCTGACGCGGACGGCGGAGTTCCCGCGCGGGCCGTCCTCCTCGAGGTTCCCGCGCGGGCCCTTTTCCACCGGGCCGTCCGGTGACGGGCCGACGGCACCCGTGCCTCGGGTGGTCCCGCCGGACCACTGCTCGCCTCCCTGCTGGTCACCAGTGAGATCGTCCGCAGGAAGTACCGCTGGGTGGAGCGGGGCGCTTTCCTGCTGGTCGTGGCGCTCCCCCGGTTCGCAGCCGTGGTGTACACCGCGTGACCCCCACCGGGCGCCCACGCCCGCCGGGTGTCACGGGGACCGCGACCGCCCGGACCCACCGGCGGTTTCGACGGGTCCGGGCGTGCCGGGCAGTGGTCCGTTCGCGAGGTCAGTTCACGGTGAAGAAGTAGTCTTCGGCGGCCAGTCGGATGCCTGATCCGGTCGTCGCGTAGACCGTGAGGTAGTGGAAGCCGTTCGTGTCCGGCGTCCAGTCGACGCTCGCGGTGCGGTCGGTGCCCGCGGCGACCACGACCTCCGGGCCCCCGTCGAAGGAGTACGTGTAGCTCACGACGTCTTCCACCTTCGGCGCGAACGTGAACGTTCCCGGAACGCCGACGCCGCCGCTCGATCCGTTCTCGGGGTAGGCGTCCGAGGTGACGGTGGGCGTCGTGTCGTAGCTGATGTTCCACGATGCCGTGTCGCTGACCCAGCCGTTCGCGCTCCTGCTGGTCACCTGGATGAACGCGCCGTGGATGCCGTCGAGCGTGAGCTCCACCTGCGCGGTGCCGTCCTCCGCCGCCGTGACGTCGACGGTCTTGGTGCCGCCCTGGTGGTCGCTGGTCCGTACGGAGTAACCGACGACCGGGCTCGTCGACTGGAGCGCCGCGTCGGGCCGGAGCGTGAACAGGGTTTTTTTGCCGAACTCGGGCGACGGGACGGCCGGGGTGACGGTCGGAGCCGTGGAGCCTACGCGGAACGTGTAGCTGGTGGTCGCCGAGCCGTTGAAGGCCCGGTCCAGGCTGCGCACCCACAAAGTCATCACGCCGGCACCGTGCGGCGGAATCAGGCTGAGCGTTGCCGAACCACCGGGGGCGTCGGCGCGCTTGAAGTACTCGGAGTGCGAGTACGGGTCGACGGGCTGCGGGATGCCGTAGTCGCCGATGCTGGTGCCGATGACCGAGAAGTCCTGCTGCCAGGAGAACTGGAAGCCGGTGACGTCGTCGTCGCCGTTGGCGTTCAGCGTGAACGTGACCGGCCGGCCGCCCTGGTTCCACTCGTCCGGAGGGTAGTTCGGCGAGGAGAGGGCGGGCGCGTTCGCGGGGCGGGTGTTGTCGATCGTGACGTAGCAGGGAGCAGACCACTCCGAGGCCGCGTCCCCGGCCACCGTCTGCGCCTGCCAGGCGTAGGTCTGTCCGTCGGTGAGCGCGGCGGCGGGTACGGTGACGGGAGCCTCGAACCGGGGTCCGGCCCGGTCGCGGGTGACCGTGGTGACCTGATCCGGGTCGGCGACCGGCCAGATCTGGTACCGCGCAGTCACCAGGGAGTCGCCGGTGGTGCCGGGGATGCCCGTGATGGCCAGGCCGTCGCGGGCCCAGAGGTGGGTGGGCCGGTTCACGTCGGCCGAGCAGTGCCGGTTGCCGTTGAACAGCTGAGTGGGTGCGGTGGGTGTCCCGTCAGCGGCGCTCGCGGGCGAGGTGCCGGCGGTCAGCGCGAGGCCGAGGACTCCCACAGAAGCGAGGACGGCACGTAATCCCGTGCCGAAGGACATGGTCAAGTGGTCCCTCCCTGTCGAATGCCCGTCAGCAGCGCCCTGACGTGCACTGGTGTACGAGCGGCGAGGGGATCGTACGCGGGCGCCGCAGGGAATAAAGGACGGTGACGGCGCCCACCTCGTCGCCGTGGTGGGGGCGCCCCCGGCGGGCTCCCCGTCCGTCGTCCGCCGCAGCATCCTCCGCCCACGCCGTTCACGCACCGGCCCTCCGCCACCCGCACGGCCTCGGCAGTCGCCGGCAGTGCCGTCGCCTCCCGTGAACGTCCACCGGCTCGCCGGTCACCGACCGCCGCCGCGACCGGTGACGAACGCCGCCTACGGGACCGGGCGGCAGCCTGCGCACGCGGTTCTCACTCTTCCTCAAGCCCTTGCCAAGCCGGCTCACAGCCGGGTGACCCATGGTCGAACCATGAGCCGATCCACTGTGAACGGTGGCAGGCCGGAGGCGGGATCTTCGGGGCCCCTCAGCCTCAGCCGCCCGACAGCTTGCGGACGGGGAAAAGTTCCGAACACGGTCTCGGCGGGGGAACCATCATCAGTGGGGAGCCGGCGACGGCCGAGCCGCAGCCCACGCCGCCCGCTCACCGCGGGGCAGCCCTGCCCGGAACAGCCGTGTCAGCCGACGCAGAACCGACCCGGCCGTGATCAGCCAGACCTCTTCTCCCTGGCCTGGCTGACGGGCCACCGGGAAGTTCCGGCACCTGGTCCGCAAGCGCCTTGGGGCCGCGGTGGCGGCCCAGGTGGGGTGGGGCGCGCCGAGGCTGAGCCGCGTTGCCGGTGGCTTCCCTGGTTATCGCATCCATGCTCCAGTGCCGTCGGTTCGGATCCGAGGAGTACGCACGTTCCCGCTGTGTGCCACCGGCCGCGTTACCAGCCCGAAGCGCCGAACAGTCACAGCTCCTACCGGGCGACCTGCCCGGCGAGGCCGGTTCGGGTGTACGGAAGCGCACCCTCGGGACCGGAATCTCGCGTGTGGTGGTACCGGACCGCCCTCACGCCGGAACCAGGTCCCGCTGCCCTGCTGCGAACGCCCCGTCCTGACACCGCTCCGCAGATCGGTCCAGGCCGCATCCTCGCGTTCCGGTCCGGGAACGGTCCTGACTTCCGGCTCACGGCAGATTGCCTGCTCACCGGCCATCCCTGTGATCAACTCCGTTTGTTCCATTGACATTTCACTCAGCGGGCCTACCGTTGGGAGCGCTCCCACTACAGCTTGCAACTGGAAGGAGTTCCCCCCACATGCGCAGACAGAGTTCGTTGACCGGGCGTTCGCGGTCGCCCTTCCGCCGGCCTCTCCAGGTGCTCGTCATGCTGTTCGCCGTAGTCGTCGGCGCACTGACCTGGTCGGCCCCCGCCCAGGCCCACGGCACCATCGTCGGCCCCGCCACCCGCGCGTATCAGTGCTGGAAGACGTGGGGCAGCAACCACACGAACCCGGCCATGCGGACCGAAGACCCCATGTGTTGGCAGGCCTTCCAGGCCAACCCCGACACCATGTGGAACTGGATGAGTGCGCTCCGCGACGGCCTCGGCGGCCAGTTCCAGGCACGGACCCCCGACGGGACGCTCTGCAGCAACAACCTCTCGAGGAACGCCAGCCTGAACACGCCCGGGCAGTGGAAGACCACCACCGTCGGGAACAACTTCTCGGTCCACCTGTACGACCAGGCGTCGCACGGTGCCGACTACTTCAAGGTCTACGTCAGCAAGCAGGGATTCAACCCCAAGACCCAGACCCTGGGCTGGGGCAACCTCGACTTCATCACGCAGACCGGCCGTTTCGCCCCGGCGCAGGACATCACGTTCCCCGTCCAGACCTCCGGCTACACCGGACACCACGTCCTGTTCGTGATCTGGCAGGCCTCGCACCTCGACCAGGCCTACATGTGGTGCAGCGACGTGGACTTCGGCTGAGCCGGGAAGCGCCGCACACGGCACCGGCCTCTGCCCGGCGCCGGTGACCCGCCGCCCGACCGACCGAGCTCCGTCGGGACAGGGGACCCATTCGGTCACCCTGCCCCGACGGGGCTTCCTGCGCTCCTTGCGCTGTGACCGGGAACCCTTGCCGGACCGCCGTGGTGCCGGATGTCAGGACGGCGTGGGGCAGGGGCGGGTGTGGCGTCACCGGTGAGGGTCCGTCGGCCGGCCGAGCAGGAGGGGCAGAAGCTGCAGCAGGTCGGCGTCACACGTGGCGCAACCATGCGACGTGGGGCACACCGCCGCCGAATCGGACCGGACAAAAAGAAACCCCAGGGCGCTTACCTGGGGTTTCGCCTGGAGCGGGTGACGAGAATCGAACTCCCGCTCTCAGCTTGGGAAACGACGGCGCTTGCGTGGCCGGACGCTTCCGGCCTGGCCGTTTGCTTCCAGCGTGACCCCTGCGGGCGCGGGATCGCACCGCTGTTGACCGTGGTCGACCCGTCGCACGGGCACGCCATGGGCACGCCGCCGGCTCGAAGGCGCGGCAAGTCCTTCTGGGGAGCACCGCCGAAGCGCTGTGAGCGACCCGCTCGATCGCGCCGTGCGGTCGATGCGCTTTCCCGGCCGGTCCTGCGGGCGGATCAGCGCAGTCCGGCGAAGAGATCGTTCTCGGGCAGGGCCGCGCCGGTGGCGTCCTGGACACGGACGAAGGTCTCCATGCCCATCAATGCGCCGAACCTCTCCTTTCCCATCTTGAGGAAGAAGATGTTCTCGCCCTGACTGGCGTGCGCGGCCAGCGCGTCGAACTTCTGACCGCTGAACGCGGTGGTGTCCACCCACGTGGTGACCTCATCGTCGGGGAGGCCGATCTCGGCCATCGCGGCGGCCTCGGCAGGGTCCGGCTCCGGCATGTCCGGATGGAACTCGCGCATGATCTCGCCGAACTGTTGCATCCCCGAGCGGGGCATCGTGGTCCAGTACACCTTCGGTGTCAGCGCGGTCATCTCCAGCGCCGCCATCGTGATGCGGTGGGCTTGGATGTGGTCGGGGTGGCCGTAGAAGCCGTTCTCGTCGTAGGTGACGACCACATCAGGTCGGTAGTGCCGCATGAGTTCCGCGAGTCGGGCAGCGCCTTCCTCCACGGGGGTCCGCCAGAAGGATCCGGGGGCGTCGTTGCTCGGCCAGCCCGTCATCCCGGAGTCGGCATAGTCCAGCATCTCCAGATCGCTGACCTTCAGGACGTCACAGCTCGCTTTGAGTTCTTGACGACGCATCAAGGCGACCGCCGCCGGGTCGTGCCCGGGATCGCCCGGCTTGACACCCCCCGGCCCGTCACCGCAACCACCGTCGGTACACGTCACGAGAACCGTGCGGATGCCTTCCGCCGCGTACCGCGCCAGGACACCTCCGGTTCCGGTGGCCTCGTCGTCGGGGTGGGCGTGTACTGCCATGAGCGTCAAGGGTCGGTCAGTCATGAAACAGTCCTCCTGCGGATATAAGTCCTGGCCCGAGTACGCGGCGGGCGTGCCGCGATCCTGGAGCCCGGATCCTGGTGGGGCGGATGACCTTGCGGCCTCAGTGCTCCCGCCGTCTGGCGCCGGCCCCTCGGTCGGTGCAACCGCGCCGGACGCACCGGCTGTTCCCGGCGCGGCCACTCGGCCTTCGGGCGTCGGCGTTCAACGCGACCGGGGGACAGGCGCGACTGCACGTCTCAGCACCACGTCGGATTCGGCTTCCGTCCAACACCAGCTGTGAGATTCCGATCGGTGTGCGGGCCTGGGGATGCGTAGAGCGGCTGAGCGCGGCAGATGCGGTCGCACATGGCTGCCGGGCCCTCGCCTCGGCTCGGGAGATCACAGAATGTGGGATCACCCCTACGGACTTCGACCTCCACGAGAAGTGGTTCGGTGCAAGAGGCGGCGAGCACGGTGCGGTGCCGTAGCCCAATGCCCCACACCCATGACGGGCGCGGCCAGTTCCGCCCCCTGCGATCGCGGCGTCCGACGAACCGAAGGACAAGGAACCTGCGTGTGTCAATCTGAACCGTTCCGGGTTCGGTAGAGATCTCAGATGTTGGGTGTGACCTGGAGTTGTACGCCGAGTCGGGGCCGGACGGGTTGGTCTTCGTCGGGGAGAAGGGGGCTCCCTTCCGGCGCAGCACCTTCGGGCGGACGTGGCGGAAGGCGCGTGAGGCCGTCGGCATGTCAGAGGGCTTCCGGTTCTACGATCTCCGGCACACCGGGCACACGCTGTCCACCCGGTCCGGGGCCACGCTCAAAGACACCATGGTCCGTGCCGGGCAGTCCTCGGAGAAGGCGGCGCTGATCTATCAGCACTCCGACGACGAGCGGCAAGCGGAGGTCGCCGCCGGGCTGGATGCCACCGTGCGGAAGGCGCGGGCCGCTGCCAGGGAGAAGGAGCCCGACAGGCCTTCTGGCACGAATCTGGCACGCGGCAAGTGATCACGGAGCACAGCAGAAAGGCCCGGGTCTCTGACCTGGGCCTTCTTCATGGAGCGGGTGACGAGAATCGAACTCGCGCTCTCAGCTTGGGAAGCTGATGTTCTACCATTAAACTACACCCGCTTGTGATCCAGGACGCCGGCCTCGGCCGGTGTCCGGATGCCCGCCCACTGTACCCCATGCCGGGTCTCCGGTGTTTCCCGTACCCGGGGGCCTGATGGTGCCTCAGGGGTGGAAGCGGGTGCGGAGGGCTGAAGTTGGGGCGTACGGTGGGGGCCCCGAGCGGGGGTGGTCGGGTGTGGAGTGCCGCCTGCAGGGCCGTCCCTTTGATCCCGTAACGTGGCTTTTGTCGTCAGGGCAGGAAGCCAGATGCGGTTCTTGGGGAAGGGACTCTCGGACTTGATGCAGCGCACCGTCGTCCGCTGTGCCGATGGGCACGTGTTCACCGCCACCTCGTTCCCGATGCGGCAGGCCGAGCGACTCGGCCCCGGTCGGTTGCTGCGTTGTCCGCGCTGTGCGCGGCTTCGCAGCGTCGTACCGGTGGTCTTCGAGAAGCGGTAGAGCGGCAGGGCCGGGTCCGGCCCGCCGACCGTGAGACCGGTCGGCGGGCCGGGGCAGCACACCTGGGGCAGGGGCGCGTGGGGCGGCGGGATGGTGGCCGGCCTGCGCGTCTTGCGTATCCTCGGGGAGTGCTTCTCTCAGACAAGGACATCCGGGCCGAGATCGACGCCGGGCGGGTACGGATCGATCCCTACGACGAATCCATGGTGCAGCCGTCCAGTGTCGACGTGCGCCTCGACCGCTTCTTCCGGGTGTTCGAGAACCACCGGTACCCGCACATCGACCCCTCCGTCGAGCAGGCCGATCTGACCCGGCTCGTCGAGCCGGAGGGGGACGAGCCGTTCATCCTGCATCCCGGTGAGTTCGTGCTGGCCAGCACGTACGAGGTGATCTCACTCCCCGACGATCTCGCCTCGCGGCTCGAAGGGAAGAGTTCGCTGGGGCGGCTCGGGCTGGTCACGCACTCGACCGCCGGGTTCATCGACCCCGGCTTCTCCGGTCACGTGACCCTCGAGCTGTCGAACCTCGCCACGCTCCCCATCAAGCTCTGGCCCGGTATGAAGATCGGCCAGTTGTGTCTGTTCCGGCTCAGCTCGCCCTCCGATTTCCCGTACGGCAGCGAGCGGTACGGGTCCCGGTACCAGGGGCAGCGGGGGCCCACCGCCTCGCGGTCCTTCCTCAACTTCCACCGGACCCAGGTGTGAGCGGCGCGGGTGACGCGAGCGGCGTGCGGGAGAAGCTCACGTACGAGCAGTTCGGTGTCGCCGTGCGTGAGCTCGCGCAGGCCGTCGCCGACGACGGGTACCGGCCCGACGTCGTGCTGAGCATCGCCCGTGGCGGTGTCTTCGTCGCCGGCGGGCTCGCCTACGCCCTCGACTGCAAGAACCTCCATCTCGTGAACGTCGAGTTCTACACCGGCGTGGGGACGACGCTGGAGATGCCGGTCATGCTGGCGCCCGTGCCCGACGTCGTCGACTTCACCGACAAGAAGGTGCTGATCGCCGACGACGTCGCCGACACCGGCAAGACGCTCAGGCTCGTCCGTGACTTCTGCCTCGACGCCGTCGCCGAGGTGCGCAGCGCCGTCGTGTACGAGAAGACGCAGTCGCTGGTGAAGTGCGAGTACGTCTGGAAGCGGACCGACAAGTGGATCGACTTTCCGTGGTCCGCGCAGCCGCCCGTCGTCGGGCGGGCCGGGCAGGTTCTCGACGCGTAGAGCGGGGGAAGAGGGAAAAGAAGAAGGGGGCTCCCCGCCGGGAGCCCCCTTCCTCGTGTGCTGCTCGCCGCGCTACAGCGTGCCCAGCTTGATCAGGGACAGCAGGGCCAGGAGCTGGATCGCCGAGGCGCCCAGGGCCTTCGGCCAGGGGAGGTCGTGGGAGCGGCTGACCATCAGGGTGAGGAGCGCGCCGCCCGCGACCCAGGTGGCCCAGCCGATGATCTGGACGAACGTGGCGTCGCCGCTCGCGAACATCGCCAGGATCAGGCGCGGGGCGTCCGTGAGGGACGCGATCAGCATGGACAGGCCGACCGTGGGCTGCCAGTTCCCGTTGCCGCCGAGCTGGCGGGCCAGGGAGTGGGTGACCACGCCCAGGATGAGGAAGCTGATCACCATCGCCACGGCCGTCATCAGGACGATGGGTATGGCGTTGGTGATGGTGGCGTTGATCGCCTCCTCGCGGGCGCCGTCGAAGCCGAAGACCGCGAGCAGGCCGTAGAGGAAGGTCACGATGAGGGCGGGGCCCCACACCGTGTAGTCACGCATCTGCAGGAAGGTCCGGTCGGGGGCGGTGACGATGCCCTTGAGCAGGTCCTTCCAGCGCAGCCGGGGCCCCACCGGACCCGGCAGGGGGGCCGCGTCACCGGGGTAGTGGTCGTCGTTGATCTGGAAGGCCTGGGTGTGGCCCGGGTTGTTCGCCGCGTAGGGGTCGTGCGGGGCGTGTGGGGAGTGCGGGGCGTGGGCGCCGGGAGGGTACGCGCCGCCGTCGCCGAAGTATTCGGGCTCGTCGTGTCCGCCGCCGTGACCGCCGCCACGCCCGGGGCCGTGCGGGCCGCCGTGGCCGCCGTCCGGTCCGGCCGGGCCGCGGTTCATCTGCGGCCAGCCGCCCCCGCTGCCCCCACCGTTGCCGCCTCTGCCGTAGGGCGGCTGCTGGGGCGGGTACGGTCGAGGCGCCTGCGGGGAGCCGTACGACGGCCCCGGCGGCGTCTGCTGTCCGTACGGAGGGTTGTGCGGTCGCGCGTGAGGAGCGCCGTTGTTGTCCCGGCCGCGTCCGATTCTGAATCCAGCCACGTCGTCGAACGTACCTGGTCCCGGCGAGCCGCGTGCCGGGCCCGGGGTTCCGGGCCCGGCTTTGCGGCTGAGCTGTGACATCCCCTAAGGGGCCATCAGCCCGGTTGTCCGTCCTGCGTAGGGCTTCGCGGCGGCCCGGTCCTGCGGAGGACGGAGCCGAAGCCGGAAGAGGACGGAGCCGAAGCCGGAACCGGAGCCGGTGTCATTCGAGGAAACCGCCACTGAACTCCGGCAGCGTGACGGCGTCCTGCGACGCCGGGGTGGTGCCCGTGCCGTGCAGCAGGATGGCGCGCCACTGCGCGCCCACGCCGAGGTCGGCGCGGCCGTCGGCGTTCAGGTCGCGCAGGCGTACGGAGTGCCCGAAGAAGCTGTCGGCTTCGGCCGGGCCCAGCACCGTCTGGGCGATCCAGGAGGAGCGGGAGCCGCTGAGGCCGCCCGAGCCGCCGCGGAAGAAGTGCACGCCGCCCTGGTAGGCCCGGTCGCCGACGGCCTCGTGCGGCACGCCGACCGCGAGGTCCGCGTAGCCGTCACCGTTCGCGTTGCCGGCGGAGACGGCGTAGCCGAAGTCGTCGTCCGCCTCGGGAGGGTGGCGGCCAGGGCGGCGGTCTGTCTGCGCGAGAAGGTCTCCCGGGGTGGGTGGGCCGACGGGCTGGTGGGACCGGCCGGCCGGCGGTGCGGGGCCGGCCGGTGGGCGGCGTCAGCCGTTGACGTGGAAGCCGAACAGCGGGGTGCCGGCCGAGGAGATGCCGGCGGGGGTCAGACCGATGCCGCGTCCGGCGGGGTCGATCTTCGTGCCGTCGGAGTTGAAGACGACGGCGTAGCCGTTGCCCGTGTTCTCCCAGGGGGTTCCGACCGTGAGGTCGGCCTTTCCGTCGCCGGTGACGTCGGAGAGGAGGACCTCGCCGCCGAAGCCGTCGTTCTCCGCGCCGCCGCCGGGGACGCCCGGGGTGTTCTGGTCCAGGGCCTGGGAGCCGGTCTCGCGCAGGCCGCCGGTCCAGCCGTAGATCACGGAGACCATGCCGGCGTCCTTGACCCCGTCCAGGTCCTCGCCCGGCGCGCCGACGACGAGGTCGTCGTGGCCGTCGCCGTTGATGTCGCCGAGGGAGACCTCGTAGCCGAAGCTGTCTCCGGTCTCGTTGCTGCCGGGCACGCCGGCCGTGTTCTGGTCGATGGTCTCGGCGGCGCCGTCGGGGCCGGACGACGTCCCGTAGAGGATCTCGACGGCTCCGCCCTTGGACGTGCCCGCGCTGTTGCTGCCGCTGTCCCACTGGTTGCCGATGACGATGTCGCCGCGGCCGTCGCCGTCCACGTCGCCGATGTCGGAGATGATCCCGGCGGGCAGCTTCTGCGCGCCCGGCGTCGTCATACCGGAGGAGGAGCCGGGCAGCCAGTAGTTGGCGTTGTACGAGTACTCGTCGTCGCTGTCGCCCTCGTAGCCGTCCACGACCAGGTCGGTACGGCCGTCGGCGTCGATGTCGCCCGGGGTGAGGTTGAAGATGTCCAGGCCCTTCACCTTGAGAATGGGGGTCGTGATGCTGTAACGGCCTCCGGTGGAGCCCGACTTGGTGAAGCCGCCGCGGTAGATGTCGACCTTGTTGATGTCGGACGCGATCGCGAGGTCGTCGCGGCCGTCGCCGTTGTAGTCGCCGGCCGCGACCACCTGGCCGAACCAGTCGTGGGTGGAACGGGCCGGGTCGGAGACCGTGGTGCCGCCGGACAGGCCGCCGGAGCCGCCCCACAGGATGACCACGGTGCCGCCGTCGGTGTCCGAGCCGGCGTCCTCGCCCGGCGCGCCCACGGCCAGGTCGGCGTAGCCGTCGCCGTTGTAGTCGCCGGGTGCGGTGTGGGAGCCGAACTGGTCGCCCGTCTCGGCGGCGCCCGGGACGCCGGCGCTGTTCTGGCTGAAGGTCTGGATCCTCTTGGCGCCCGCGCCGCCCGGGGAGCCGTACAGGACGGTGACGACGCCGGCCTTGGACTTGCCGTTGACGGAGGCGAGGGGGGCGGTGACGGCGACGTCCCGGTAGCCGTCACCGTTGAAGTCGCTGTCGAGGCCCGGGGCGGCGGCCGCGGGTCCGGCCGTGGCCACGAGCAGGCCGCCGGTGAGCGCGGCCGCGGTGGCGGTCGCCAGGGTGATGCTGAGCTTCTTGCGCATGGGTCTCCTGCCCTGTGCGGGACGGCCGTCGGCTGCGGCGCCCCGTGCCGATGCGGTGATGCGTCCGTGCTCGCCCTGGAGGGGGCACGGGTTCACCGGGAGGTCACGGGGTGATCATCGTCAAGGAGACCGGCGAGGGGTGGGGAGAGTTGTACGTGGACATGGCGAAAGTGCGGGAGGGGTGCGCGACGGGCGTGAGGCAGGCACCGACGGGCGTGAAGCCGCCGCCCGCCCCGCATGGTTGAGCCCCGCGCGGTTGCGCCCGGGACGGACGCGTCGGGGCAGGCGCGTCGGGATGGACGCGTCGGGACAACGACGGCGCCCCGCCGCCGGCCGGAGCCGGGACGGGGCGCTGGAAGCTGGAGGAGCGAGGGGGAGTGCCCTGGGGCCGGTTACTTCACCGGCTCGGGCTCCGGGGCGTCTTCGCTCTCCGTCTCGCCCGCCGGGTCCAGCGGTGTCTTGACGGACTCCAGCAGGAGCTGGGCGACGTCCACGACCTGGATGGACTCCTTGGCCTTGCCGTCGTTCTTCTTGCCGTTGACCGAGTCGGTCAGCATGACGAGGCAGAACGGGCAGGCGGTGGAGACGATGTCGGGGTTCAGGGCGAGGGCCTCGTCGACGCGTTCGTCGTTGATGCGCTTGCCGATCCGCTCCTCCATCCACATCCGCGCGCCGCCGGCGCCGCAGCAGAAGCCGCGTTCCTTGTGGCGGTGCATCTCCTCGTTGCGCAGGCCCGGGACGCCGGCGATGATCTCGCGCGGAGGCGTGTAGATCTTGTTGTGCCGGCCCAGGTAGCACGGGTCGTGGTAGGTGATGAGGCCCTCGACCGGGGTGACCGGGATCAGCTTGCCCTCGTCGACGAGGTGCTGGAGCAGCTGGGTGTGGTGGATGACCTCGTAGTCGCCGCCGAGCTGCGGGTACTCGTTGCCGAGGGTGTTGAGGCAGTGCGGGCAGGTGGCGACGATCTTCTTGGCCGACTTGGGCTTCCTCGTCTCCTCGGTGACGTTGCCCTCGTCGTCGGTCTCCTCGCCGAAGGCCATGTTCAGCGACATGACGTTCTCCATGCCGAGCTCCTGGAACAGGGGCTCGTTGCCGAGGCGGCGGGCGGAGTCACCGGTGCACTTCTCGTCGCCGCCCATGATCGCGAACTTGACGCCCGCGATGTGCAGCAGTTCGGCGAAGGCCTTGGTGGTCTTCTTGGCGCGGTCCTCGAGGGCGCCGGCGCAGCCGACCCAGTACAGGTACTCGACCTCGGACAGGTCCTCGATGTCCTTGCCGACGACCGGGACCTCGAAGTCGACCTCCTTGGTCCACTCCAGGCGCTGCTTCTTGGCCAGGCCCCAGGGGTTGCCCTTCTTCTCCAGGTTCTTGAGCATCGTGCCCGCCTCGGACGGGAAGGAGCTCTCGATCATCACCTGGTAGCGGCGCATGTCGACGATGTGGTCGACGTGCTCGATGTCGACCGGGCACTGCTCGACGCAGGCGCCGCAGGTGGTGCAGGACCACAGGACGTCGGGGTCGATGACGCCGCCCGCGGCGGAGCCGCTGTCGGACGCGGCGTCGAGCGTGCCGATCAGCGGGCGCCCGGCCTCGGCCAGCGCCGCCGCCGGCACGTCCTTCAGGGCCTCGGCGGACGCCTTCTCCTCGCCCTCCATGGTCGTGCCGCCGCCGGCCAGCAGGTAGGGGGCCTTGGCGTGCGCGTGGTCGCGCAGCGACATGATCAGCAGCTTGGGGGAGAGCGGCTTGCCGGTGTTCCAGGCGGGGCACTGCGACTGGCAGCGCCCGCACTCGGTGCAGGTGGAGAAGTCCAGCAGGCCCTTCCAGGAGAACTGCTCGACCTGGGAGACGCCGAAGACGTCGTCGTCGCCGGGGTCGGTGAAGTCGATGGGCTTGCCGCCCGACGTCATCGGCTGCAGGGCGCCGAGGGCGGTCCCGCCGTCGGCCTCGCGCTTGAACCAGATGTTCGGGAAGGCGAGGAAGCGGTGCCAGGCCACACCCATGTTGGTGTTCAGCGAGACCACGATCATCCACACGAACGAGGTCCCGATCTTGATCATGGCGACCAGGTAGACCAGGTTCTGCAGTGTCCCGACGGACAGGCCGTCGAAGGCCAGGACCAGCGGGTACGAGGCGAAGTACGCCGCCTCGTAGCCGTCCACGTGGTGCAGGGCGCCCTCGAGGCCGCGCAGCACGTAGATGGCGAGGCCGATGGTGAGGATGACGTACTCGACGAAGTACGCCTGACCCGACTTGGAGCCGGCGAAGCGGGACTTGCGGCCCGGGCGTGACGGCAGGCTGAGCAGCCGGATGACGATGAGCACGGCGATGCCGAGCACGGTCATCACGCCGATGAACTCGATGTACATCTCGAACGGCAGGAAGCCGCCGATGACCGGCAGCACCCAGTCGGCCTGGAAGAGCTGGCCGAAGGCCTGGGCGAGGGTGGGCGGCAGCGTCAGGAAGCCGACGGCCACGAACCAGTGGGCGATGCCGACGATGCCCCAGCGGTTCATGCGCGTGTGGCCGAGGAACTCCTTCACCAGGGTCACACTGCGCTGGTAGGGATGGTCGGTCCGGGTACCGGCCGGGACCGGCTGGCCCAGCTTGAAGTACCGGACGAACTGGCCGATCGCGCGTGCGAGCAGGGCAACGCCGACCACGGTCAGGACCAGCGACACGATGATCGCGGCGAGTTGCATGGGGGCTCCTCGGGCCTGCGAGGGTTTCGTCGGGGGCTCCTGCCACGGGATTCCCGACATTACTAAGCGGTAACTTATGTAGTCCGTCCGAGACTACCCCCAACCCCGGTCGCACTGTAGCCGGGTGCGGGGTGATCTGGGTCGCTGAGGCTTGCCTTGGCGGGTGCCCCGGATGTGGCCGCGTGACGGCCCGTAAAGCGGGGCATACGCCACTAACTTATATCCGTGGCGCGCGCCCGCGTCCGCGTGCCGCCGCGACCGAGACCTGCGGCGGCGGCCCGCGGAGGCCTGCGTGCGGCGCCTCCGTGCGGCGCCCTTCACGCTCCCCGGAGGGGCTGTTCCCGCCTCGCCTGCCCGCGCGACTTCGCGACATCACAGGTCAGCGCCTGGTTGCGCGTAAGGAGAGGATAAGAGTTGAGTCCGGCTGACTCACCTCTGTTGACCCTGCGCCGGACGTCAGGCATGCTTGAGTCTGTTCCACTCAAGTCAGTTGGAGGAATCGAAATGGCACGTGCGGTCGGCATCGACCTGGGCACGACTAACTCCGTCGTCAGCGTTCTGGAGGGCGGCGAGCCCACCGTCATCACCAACGCCGAGGGCGCCAGGACCACGCCTTCCGTCGTCGCCTTCGCGAAGAACGGCGAGGTGCTGGTCGGTGAGGTGGCCAAGCGTCAGGCCGTGACCAACGTCGACAGGACCATCCGGTCGGTCAAGCGCCACATGGGCACCGACTGGAAGATCAACCTGGACGGCAAGGACTTCAACCCGCAGCAGATGAGCGCCTTCGTGCTCCAGAAGCTGAAGCGGGACGCCGAGGCGTACCTGGGCGAGAAGGTGACCGACGCGGTCATCACCGTCCCGGCGTACTTCAACGACGCGGAGCGCCAGGCGACCAAGGAGGCCGGCGAGATCGCCGGCCTGAACGTGCTGCGCATCGTCAACGAGCCGACGGCCGCCGCCCTGGCGTACGGCCTCGACAAGGACGAGCAGGTCATCCTGGTCTTCGACCTCGGTGGCGGTACGTTCGACGTCTCGCTGCTCGAGATCGGCGACGGCGTCGTCGAGGTGAAGGCCACCAACGGTGACAACAACCTCGGTGGTGACGACTGGGACCAGCGCGTCGTCGACTACCTGGTCAAGCAGTTCCAGTCCGGGCACGGCGTGGACCTGGGCAAGGACAAGATGGCGCTCCAGCGCCTCCGTGAGGCCGCCGAGAAGGCCAAGATCGAGCTGTCCTCGTCCACCGAGACCACGATCAACCTGCCCTACATCACCGCCTCCGCCGAGGGCCCCCTGCACCTCGACGAGAAGCTGACCCGCGCCCAGTTCCAGCAGTTGACCGCGGACCTGCTCGAGCGCTGCAAGACGCCGTTCCACAACGTGGTCAAGGACGCCGGCATCGCGCTGTCCGAGATCGACCACGTCGTCCTCGTCGGTGGCTCCACCCGCATGCCCGCCGTCGCCCAGCTCGTCAAGGAGCTGACCGGCGGCAAGGAGGCCAACAAGGGTGTGAACCCGGACGAGGTCGTCGCCATCGGCGCCTCGCTCCAGGCCGGTGTCCTCAAGGGCGAGGTCAAGGACGTCCTGCTGCTCGACGTCACCCCGCTGTCCCTCGGTATCGAGACCAAGGGCGGCATCATGACCAAGCTGATCGAGCGCAACACCACGATCCCGACGAAGCGCTCCGAGATCTTCACCACGGCCGAGGACAACCAGCCGTCGGTGCAGATCCAGGTCTACCAGGGCGAGCGCGAGATCGCGGCGTACAACAAGAAGCTCGGCATGTTCGAGCTGACCGGTCTGCCGCCGGCACCCCGCGGCGTCCCGCAGATCGAGGTCTCCTTCGACATCGACGCCAACGGCATCATGCACGTCACGGCGAAGGACCTCGGCACCGGAAAGGAGCAGAAGATGACCGTCACCGGCGGCTCCTCGCTCCCGAAGGACGAGGTCGACCGCATGCGTGAGGAGGCCGAGCGGTACGCGGAGGAGGACCACCAGCGCCGCGAGGCCGCCGAGTCCCGCAACCAGGGCGAGCAGCTCGTCTACCAGACCGAGAAGTTCCTCGCGGACAACGAGGAAAAGGTCCCCGGCGAGGTCAAGACCGAGGTCGAGTCGGCCGTCGCCGAGCTGAAGGAGAAGCTCAAGGGCGAGGACACCGCCGAGATCCGCACCGCCACGGAGAAGGTCGCGGCCGTCTCCCAGAAGCTGGGCCAGGCCATGTACGCCGACGCGCAGGCCTCCCAGGCCGCGGGCGGCGCCGCCGGGGCCGACGCGGGTGCCGCCGGGGCCAAGGCGGACGACGACGTGGTCGACGCCGAGATCGTGGACGACGAACGTAAGGACGGTGCGGCGTGACCGAGGAGACCCCGGGCTTCGACGAACAGTCGCAGCAGCCCGACGTCCCCTCAGGCGTTCCGGCCGATGACGCCGAGCCGAAGGCCGCAGCCCCCTCCGCGGAGGAGGAGGCGGCGGCCCCGGCCGGGGACTCGGGTCCCGATGCGGGTCTGGTGGCCCAGCTGGACCAGGTGCGTTCGGCACTCGGCGAGCGCACCGCCGACCTCCAGCGGCTCCAGGCCGAGTACCAGAACTACCGCCGCCGGGTCGAGCGCGACCGGATCGCGGTCAAGGAGCTCGCCTCGGTGAACCTCATGACCGACCTCCTGCCCGTGCTCGACGACATCGGGCGCGCGCGGGAGCACGGCGAGCTGGTCGGCGGGTTCAAGTCCGTCGCCGAGTCGCTGGAGGCGACCGTGGCGAAGCTGGGCCTGCAGACGTTCGGCAAGGAGGGCGAGCCCTTCGACCCGACGATCCACGAGGCCCTGATGCACTCCTACGCCCCGGACGTCACGGAGACGACGTGCGTGGCGATCCTGCAGCCCGGGTACCGCATCGGCGAGCGCACCATCCGTCCCGCGCGGGTGGCCGTCGCCGAGCCGCAGCCGGGTGCCCAGCCGGGCAAGCCGGCCGAGGCCGAGGAGGGCACAGAGGCGGCGGCGGACGAGAAGGAGACCGGTGGCCCCCAGGAGGGCTGACGCCCCGGCCGGCGCGGGCGTGCCGGCGCGGGCGGGCACGACAAGCGGGACGGGCAGGACGGGCGGGCCGGGGACGGCCCGCAGGGCAGGAGAGGAGGGACGTCGGGGATGAGTACCAAGGACTTCATCGAGAAGGACTACTACAAGGTTCTCGGCGTCCCCCAGGACGCCACCGAGGCCGAGATCAAGAAGGCGTACCGGAAGCTCGCCCGCGAGTACCACCCGGACGCCAACAAGGGCAACGCCAAGGCGGAGGAGCGTTTCAAGGAGATCTCCGAGGCGAACGACATCCTCGGCGACGCCAAGAAGCGCAAGGAGTACGACGAGGCCCGCTCGCTCTTCGGCAGCGGAGGTTTCCGCGCGGGGCCGGGGGCGGGCGGTGCCGGGTCGTTCAACTTCGACCTGGGTGACCTCTTCGGGGGCGGCCAGGGCGGTGGTCAGGGCGGCGGCCAGGCCGGTGCCGGTGGCTTCGGCGGCGGGATCGGTGACGTCTTCGGCGGCCTGTTCAACCGCGGTGGCGGCACGGGCGGCGCGCGTACCCAGCCGCGGCGCGGCCAGGACATCGAGTCCGAGGTCACCCTGAGCTTCACCGAGGCGATCGAGGGGGCGACGGTCCCGCTGCGGATGTCCTCCCAGCAGGCCTGCAAGGCCTGTTCGGGCACCGGCGACAAGAACGGCACACCGCGCGTGTGCCCGACCTGCGTCGGTACCGGGCAGGTGGCCCGGGGCAGCGGCGGCGGCTTCTCGCTCACCGACCCGTGCCCGGACTGCAAGGGCCGCGGGCTGATCGCGGAGAACCCCTGCGACATCTGCAAGGGCAGCGGCCGGGCCAAGTCCTCGCGGACGATGCAGGTGCGCATCCCCGCGGGGGTCAGCGACGGCCAGCGGATCCGGCTGCGCGGCAAGGGCGCTCCGGGAGAGCGCGGCGGCCCGGCGGGCGATCTCTACGTGGTCGTGCACGTCGGCAGCCACCCGGTGTTCGGCCGCAAGGACGACAACCTGACCGTCACCGTCCCGGTCACCTATCCGGAGGCGGCGCTCGGCGGTGACATCCGCGTCCCGACGCTCGGCGGTCCGCCGGTCACGTTGAAGCTCCCCCCGGGGACGCCCAACGGGCGGACCATGCGGGCGCGGGGCAAGGGAGCGGTCCGCAAGGACGGCTCGCGCGGTGATCTGCTGGTCACCGTGGAGGTGAGTGTTCCCAAGGATCTTCCGGGGAAGGCTCGTGACGCGCTGGAGGCGTATCGCGAGGCGACCGCGGACGAGGATCCGCGGGCGGAGCTGTTCCAGGCCGCGAAGGGAGCTTGAGGGCGATGGACGGTCGTCGACGCAATCCGTACGAACTGACGCAGGACACCCCGGTCTACGTCATTTCGGTGGCGGCCCAGCTCTCCGGGCTGCACCCGCAGACGCTGCGTCAGTACGACCGTCTGGGGCTCGTCTCCCCGGACCGCACCGCCGGCCGGGGCCGCCGCTACTCGGCCCGTGACATCGAGCTGCTCCGCCAGGTGCAGCAGCTCTCGCAGACCGAGGGCATCAACCTGGCCGGCATCAAGCGCATCATCGAACTGGAGAACCAGGTCGCCGCGCTCCAGGCCCGGGTGGCGGACCTGGAGGGCGCGCTGGACGGCGCGGCGGCGACCATGCGCCAGCGCGAGGCGGCGGTGCACGCGTCGTACCGCCGGGACCTGGTGCCGTACCAGGAGGTGCAGCAGACCAGCGCGCTGGTGGTGTGGCGGCCCAAGCGCCAGCAGCAGCACGACTGATGGCCGGACGCCGGACGCCGGCTGCCGGGCACCGGGCGCCGACCGCCGGCTGTCGGACACCGGCTGCAGGGCGCCGCGCACCGGCTGCCGGACGCCGGACGGTAGGCTCCGGACGCCTCCGGTCGGGGGCCGCCGGGTGGCGTGAAAGCGTCGGTCCGGTGCGGGTGGCACTGTGAAGGAAACGGTCCCGCGGTGCGGGCCGCGGTCCGACGGGGAAGTTCCGTCTGACGCGGAAGTGGAGTGTCCTGTGAGGCCCGGAGGTTCGTTCGAACCTCCGGGCCTCACCTGCGCGCGGACGGTTGACGGTCCGTCACCTCTCGGTTCGTGCGCCCCGGCGCACGCCCCGCGCACGTCTGTGAGCAGCGCGTGTATGCATGTGTAGGGGTTATGTGCGAGTCTTTCGCCGAGCCCACACGACTTCAGCGCACGGTGCTGTGTTCATCTCGTCAAGTAGTTGGTCTTGACGCCAGTGGTCGCTGGAGCGTTGGCTTTTCAGTCACATGGGCCGCAATGCTGTGCCCACGTCCAAAACGCACTGAAGTGAGCTCCCGTATGCGTCGTATCGCCATATCAGCCGCCGCCGCCTCGATGTCCGTCGTGCTCGCCGGTTGCGGCGCACTCAACGCGACGGGGAGCAGTGACGGAGCGAGCCCCACCAAGGGGAACGACGTCACCATCGGGCTCCTGCTGCCGGAGAAGGCCAACACCCGGTACGAGCAGTTCGACTACCCCATCTTCAAGAAGAAGGTGGAGGAGCTCACCGGCGACAAGGGCGAGGTGGACTACGCCAACGCCGAGGCGGACGCCGGCAAGCAGTCGGCCCAGATGCAGCAGATGATCCAGGACGAGGTCGACGTCATCGTGCTGGACGCGGTCGACGCGCACGCCATCGCCGAGGACGTGACGAAGGCCAAGGACGCGGGCATCCCCGTCATCGCCTACGACCGGCTGGCCGAGGGCCCGATCGACGCGTACATCTCCTTCGACAACGAGCTGGTCGGCGAGGTCCAGGGCCGCTCCCTGCTGGAGGCGCTCGGCGGCGACGGCGACGTCACCAGCAAGGTCGTCATGATGAACGGCTCGCCGACCGACCCGAACGCCAAGCAGTTCAAGGCGGGCGCGATGTCCGAGCTCAAGGGCGCGGTGACCATCGCCAAGTCCTACGACACCAAGGACTGGAAGCCGGAGAACGCCGAGGCCAACATGGCCGAGGCGATCGCCGAGATCGGCGCGGACGACATCGCCGGGGTCTACTCCGCCAACGACGGCATGGCGGGCGGCATCGTCAAGGCCCTGGAGGCGGCCGGCGTGACCGAGCTGCCCCCGATCACCGGCCAGGACGCCGAACTCGCCGCGGTGCAGCGGATCCTCCTGGGCGACCAGTTCATGAGCGTGTACAAGTCCTACCCGACCGAGGCGGACAACGCCGCGGAGATCGCGGTGACGCGGATCCAGGGCAAGAGCATCCAGTTCGACGCGCTGACCGACGACCGCGTCGACAGCCCCACCCACAAGGACATTCCCGCGCAGCTCGTGCCCGTGGTCGCCCTGACCAAGGAGAACATCGCGGACACGGTCGTCGCCGACGAGATCTACAAGCTGTCGGACATCTGCACGGCCACCTACAAGGAGGCGTGCGACGAGGCCGGGCTGAAGTAGCCCTCGACCGTCCTGCCGGGGAGCGCGGACCGCCGCGCTCCCCGGCAGCGTCGTTCCCCCGCGCGCTTCGGGCTCTCGCTCGGGACTCTCGCCTCGGGCCCTCACTCAGGGCCCTCACTCAGGGCTCCCGCCCCGGAGCCTCGCTCTCGCCGCGCCCGCGTTCCCCGCCGCATGCACGCCGCCCTGGCGCCGCTCACCCGGGCCCGGCCCCACCGGTTTGTCGCAATGTGACGGGACGAGGCCCGGAGATAGGCGGCCATACCGGTGGTTTACGGCAGTCACGCCGACGGGAGCCGTGTTGCGGAGCCGGTTGGGTCCGCGCATAGTTGCGCATCGGAAAGTGGCTGAACCGGGGGTGGGACGGGCAATGGCCGGGCGCGGGACGGGCGAGCATCCGCATGGTGCTGACCGACTGTGCGACGCCGGGGATCGCGTGTATTCCCGGGCCGTACGGCGCGGGCGGGTGCCGCGCCGGGACGCGGAGCCGGTGCCCTGCCTCCTGGACCTGGCCCTGCTGCATCCGGACCCCGACGACATGGACTGGCTGGTGCCGACCGCCCCGCAGGAGGTCATGACCCGGCTGCTGCGCGGGATGTACGACGAGGTCAGCGCGAGCCAGCGCCGGGTCGGTTCAGCCGTCGAGGCCTTCGAGTGGTACGCCGGTCTCGGCCGCGGGGCGCAGTCGCCGTCGGCCTTGGCCGCCACGGCCGGGGAGGGCCCCGCCATCCGGGTGCTGGACGGTGTGGCCCGTATCCAGGCCGCGATGGACGAGGCGACGCAGGCGTGCACCACGGAGGTGCTGACGGTCCAGCCCGGCGGCATCCGGCGCGAGGCGGAGCTGTCGGAGGGCCTGCACCGGGCGACGGCGCTGCGCGGGCGCGGGGTGCGGATGCGGGACCTCTACACGCATGTGGCCCGGCACGGCCAGGGGCTGCACACGTACCTGGAGCTGATGGGCGACGCGGTGGAGGCGCGGACGCTGGACGAGGTGACCGAGCGGCTGATCCTCTTCGACCGCACGGTCGCCTTCATCCCCGCCAACGCCGAGCGCTCGATGGCGCTGGAGCTGCGGCACCCGGCGCTGGTGGAGTACCTGAGCACGGTCTTCGAGCGGCTGTGGCGACTCGCCCTCCCGCTGGCCGCCCCGCTCCCCGACACCGGCATCGAGGGCATCTCGCACCGGGAGCGGTCCATCGCGGCGCTGCTGGCGGAGGGGCACCAGGACGCGGTGATCGCGGAGCGGCTGGGGATCAGTGTGCGCACCTGCCGGGCCCACATCGCCCGGCTGTCGGAGACGCTGGGCGCGGCCAGCCGTACCCAGCTGGGCGTCAGGATCGCCCAGGCTGGTCTGGACGGCCCGCCGGGCTCGGTGGCGGCCTCCGTCACGGTTCCTGCTCGAGGATCCCCGACTGGGCGATGAGGTAGCCCAGTTGGGCGCGGCTGCCACTGCCGAGGGCGGAGGCCAGCTTGGCTATGTGGGCGCGGCAGGTGCGCACGTTCATCCCCAGACGCCGGGCGATGGCCTCGTCGACGTGGCCCTCCACGAGGAGTTTGGCGATGGAGTGCTGGATGTCCGTGAGGCCGTCCGAGGCCGGCTCGTACGGGGCGCCCATGCTCAGGGGGACCGCGCGGGTCCACATGAACTCGAAGACCTTGATCAGGTAGCGGACGAGGCCGGGGTGGCGCAGTTCCAGGGCGACCTGGCGGTCGTCGCGGGTGGGGATGAAGGCCACGGTCTCGTCGCAGATGACCAGCCGCTCCACGAGTTCGTCGATGGTGCGGTACTCCACCCTGCCGGTGTCGAACCGTGCCACGTACGCCAGCGTCTCGGGGCTGTGGCGGGCGGTGTGCTGGTAGAGGGTCCGGATGCGCACCCCGCGTTCGGTCAGATGCCGGTCGCGCTCCAGTCCCTGGGCGAGGGTGTGTTCCAGCCGACGGCCTCCGGGCTGGACGGTGAGCATCTCGGACCGGCACTGCGCGGTGGCCAGATCGAGGGCGGCGTTGATCCGGTCGAGGCCCTCCAGCACCGTGATCGAGTGGGTCGTCATCGTCGCCTGGGCGCTGAGGGCCATGAACGGTTCGAAGGCGTCGGCCAGTTCGATCGACATCCGCCTGCGCTCGGTGATCTCCCGTTCCAGCGGGTTGAGCCGGTGGGCCAGGGCCACCGCCGGGGAGAGGGGGCGCAGCCAGGTGGGGTCGTCCGGGTCGGGGTGCAGCAGGGCGAGCTCCATCAGGCAGGGAGCCGGCTCCACGTCCGTGCGGGCGATGCGGCCCGCGCGCAGGGCGTCGGCGTAGAGGCGGCTGCCGGCCTCGCACAGTTCGGTGACCGCATGGGGATGTGCCTCATTAGCCCGATTCATCATCAAATCTCCACCCCACAGGGTCCTGAACATGCAGGAACATGATGCACCGATTGTGTGGCCATGACGTGCCCGAATGAGCCATCGTCGTACCTGACGGGGGAAAAGGGTGATCTTCGAGTGAGGACGAAGCCGACTATGCGCAAGAGAACGCTTCGCTCGGTGCTTGTCGCCGCATTCTCCGCCGTCGTGGCCTTCGGGGCGCTGAGTGGCCCGGCCGGCGCGAAGGGTGACGTCCGGGCGGACAGCAGCTGGGGACCGGCGGTGGCCGTCCAGTCCGCGGTCGGGGGTGACAGCAGTTGGGGTGTGGTCAGCCCCATGACCGAGGGCGACAGCAGTTGGGGTGTGGTCAGCCCCATGACCGAGGGCGACAGCAGTTGGGGTGTGGTCAATCCCACGGCTGCGGACGACAGCAGTTGGGGCTGAGTGATGACCACGCCTCCCGACGACCGATCCTTCCGTCGCGAGATGGCCACCGCCTACCGGTCCGGATGGCACTTCATCGACCTGGTCACCGCCATCCCCCACAGCGGTGACTCGCTGATGGTGACCGTGTTCGGTGAACCGGTCGTCGTCACGCGCGACGAGGATCAGGACGTACGGGCGTACCGGTGCCTGCGGCGGCCCCGTGGGGCGCCGCAGCCCGTGCGGTGTGCCATCCGGTACGGAATGATCTTCGTGAACCTGGACCAACGGGACCATGAGCAGGTGGAGTCCGACTCTCCCGCTGCTCGGACCATCTCGGCCACCCCCCGCAGTGCCTGACGCGATTCCCCCGTCGTAAAAGATCGCGCAGGTGCTTCCCCCGGCAGTGGCGTCACCGTGACCTGAACACGGTGACGCCACTGCAGTTTTCGGGGACATTTCCGGGTATGGGCAGCGTCCGGTGATGGCCGAAACCGGTTGTCGGGCGGTACGAACCGTCACCGCGGCATCACCCCTGCCCCCTCGCGCCGTGAGCGATCTCCATGGTCTCCCGCGCCGGATCCGGTGCCGGTCGCGCCCGCCCGCGACGCCCCGCCCGCACCTCTGCCGCGCGCTTTCGGCCGGTCCGCGCGACGGGCCGTCGCCCCTCCAGTGTCGCCCACGAACCGCGGTTGGCGTCCCCCGCGTGCGGGTCCGTCGCGCGCCTTTCACGTCGACCCCGTGCCTTCACGTCGGCCCTGCGCCTTCGCGCTTCCCTCGTGCTTGCCTCACCTCATGGCTCCGAGTGCGGCCGTGTCCGCGTCCATGTCCGACCCGCATCGGCATCGTCTGATCCGTATCGGCATCCGCGTCCGTATCCATGTCCGCGTGCACGGGTGTCGACCGCGCCGGAAGCCGGAAGCCGGAAGCGGGGAGCGGGAAGCCGGGAGCGGGGAGCCGGGTGCCGGGAGGCGGGGAAGCGGGGTGCCGGAAGGCGGAAGCCGGAAGCGGGGAGCGGGGAGCGGGAAGCCGGGAGCGGGGAGCCGGGTGCCGGGAGGCGGGGAAGCGGGGTGCCGGAAGGTGGAAGCCGGAAGCGGGGAGCGGGGAGCGGGAAGCCGGGAGCGGAGGGCCGGAAGGGGGGGGGAGCCGGGAGACGGAATCCGGGGTCGGGGGCGTTCGGGCCTCCCGTCTGCACCTTGAGTGGAATAGACTCAATTTTGTGTACGCTGGCAGAGTCAGCCAAGCCGAATCAGCCCTGAAGGCCGCTGAACGGTGATCGCAAGGAGGAGAACGCGAACGTGGACGCCGAGCTGACCAACCGGAGCCGGGACGCGATCAACGCAGCCGGCAATCGGGCCCTGACCGGGGGACACCCCGACCTCACCCCTGCCCACCTGCTGCTCGCTCTGCTCGAAGGGCAGGACAACGAGAACATCACCGACCTGCTCGCCGCGGCCGACGCCGACCAGGCCGCCGTACGTTCCGGGGCCGAGCGGGTCCTCGCCGGGCTGCCGAGCGTCGCCGGGTCCACCGTCGCCCCGCCCCAGCCCAACCGTGAGCTGCTCGCCGTCATCGCGGACGCCCAGTCCCGCGCCCGTGACCTGGGCGACGAGTACCTCTCCACCGAGCACCTGCTCCTCGGCATCGCCGCGAAGGGCGGCGCCGCCGGCGAGGTGCTGTCCGGCCAGGGCGCCACCGCGAAGAAGCTGCAGGCAGCCTTCCAGCAGACGAGAGGAGCGCGCCGGGTGACGACGGCCGACCCCGAGGGTCAGTACAAGGCCCTGGAGAAGTTCGGGACCGACTTCACCGAGGCCGCCCGGGAGGGCAAGCTCGACCCGGTGATCGGCCGGGACCAGGAGATCCGGCGGGTCGTGCAGGTGCTGTCCCGCCGCACCAAGAACAACCCCGTGCTCATCGGAGAGCCCGGCGTCGGCAAGACCGCCGTCGTCGAGGGGCTCGCGCAGCGGATCGTCAAGGGCGACGTGCCCGAGTCGCTGAAGGACAAGCGGCTGGTCGCGCTCGACCTGGGGGCGATGGTCGCCGGGGCCAAGTACCGCGGCGAGTTCGAGGAGCGGCTGAAGACGGTCCTCGCCGAGATCAAGGACTCCGACGGGCAGATCATCACCTTCATCGACGAGCTGCACACGGTCGTCGGCGCGGGTGCCGGCGGCGACTCCGCCATGGACGCCGGCAACATGCTCAAGCCGATGCTCGCCCGCGGTGAGCTGCGCATGGTCGGCGCCACCACCCTCGACGAGTACCGCGAGCGGATCGAGAAGGACCCGGCGCTGGAACGGCGCTTCCAGCAGGTACTGGTCGCCGAGCCGTCGGTCGAGGACTCCATCGCCATCCTGCGCGGCCTGAAGGGCCGCTACGAGGCCCACCACAAGGTGCAGATCGCCGACAGCGCGCTGGTGGCGGCCGCGACCCTCTCCGACCGTTACATCACCTCCCGCTTCCTGCCCGACAAGGCCATCGACCTCGTCGACGAGGCGGCTTCCCGGCTCCGCATGGAGATCGACTCCTCGCCCGTCGAGATCGACGAACTCCAGCGCGCTGTGGACCGGTTGAAGATGGAGGAGCTGGCGATCGGCAAGGAGACCGACGCAGCCTCCCGTGAGCGGCTGGAGAAGCTGCGCCGAGACCTCGCCGACAAGGAGGAGGAACTGCGCGGCCTCAACGCCCGCTGGGAGAAGGAGAAGCAGTCCCTGAACCGGGTCGGCGAGCTGAAGGAGAAGCTCGACGAACTGCGCGGCCAGGCCGAACGCGCGCAGCGAGAGGGCGACTTCGACACCGCCTCCAAGCTGCTCTACGGTGAGATCCCCGGACTGGAACGCGACCTGGAGGCCGCCTCCGAGGCCGAGGAGGAGGTCGCCAGGGACACCATGGTCAAGGAGGAGGTCGGCTCCGACGACATCGCGGACGTCGTCGCCTCCTGGACCGGCATCCCCGCCGGCCGCCTGCTGGAGGGCGAGACGCAGAAACTGCTGCGCATGGAGGACGAGCTGGGCAAGCGGCTCATCGGCCAGAGCGAGGCCGTACGGGCGGTCTCCGACGCCGTACGCCGCAGCCGCGCCGGGATCGCGGACCCCGACCGCCCCACCGGCTCCTTCCTCTTCCTCGGCCCCACCGGCGTAGGCAAGACCGAACTGGCCAAGGCGCTCGCCGACTTCCTCTTCGACGACGAGCGGGCGATGGTCCGCATCGACATGTCGGAGTACAGCGAGAAGCACAGCGTGGCCCGCCTGGTCGGCGCCCCGCCCGGCTACGTCGGCTACGAGGAGGGCGGCCAGCTCACCGAGTCCGTGCGCCGCCGCCCGTACAGCGTGGTGCTGCTCGACGAGGTGGAGAAGGCGCACCCGGAGGTCTTCGACATCCTGCTCCAGGTGCTCGACGACGGCCGGCTCACCGACGGCCAGGGCCGCACGGTCGACTTCCGCAACACGATCCTGGTCCTCACCTCCAACCTGGGCAGCCAGTTCCTCGTCGACCCGCTGACCACCGAGGAGCAGAAGAAGGAACAGGTCCTGGAAGTGGTCCGGTCCTCCTTCAAGCCGGAGTTCGTCAACCGGCTCGACGACCTGGTCGTCTTCTCCGCGCTGACCAAGCCCGAGCTGGAGCGCATCGCCGCACTGCAGCTCGACCGGCTGGGCCGGCGCCTCGCCGAACGCCGGCTCGCCCTGGACATCACCCCCGAGGCGCTGGCCTGGCTGGCGGAGGAGGGCATGGACCCGGCCTACGGCGCCCGCCCGCTGCGCCGCCTGGTGCAGACCGCCATCGGGGACCGGCTCGCCAAGGAGATCCTGTCCGGCGAGATCAAGGACGGCGACACGGTCCGCGTGGACCGCGCCGGCGAGGGCCTCCTGGTGGGCCCGGCCACGGGCAAGACGCTGTAGCACCCCCGGAGGCACGGACGCCACGGTCTCCGTGACCACACCGGACGACCCGGATGTGATCATGGAGACCGGTGCGTGGGGGCGACCCGTCGGCCAGGCAGGTTGCCCGGCACGTGCCAAGAGAGAGAGGGTGGGACGTACGTCTGGTCCCATCCACGGCCGGACGCCAGACGACCGCAGGAGTGTCCCAGCATGTCCATCGACCCGTCCTCGATTCCCAGCTTCGGGGGCCAGCAGCCGGAGCCGCAGCCCCAGGGCCCCGCCGGCCCCGTCGTCCCGGATCAGGACCTCGTGAAGCAGCTCCTCGACCAGATGGAGCTGAAGTACGTCGTCGACGACGAGGGAGACCTCGCGGCGCCGTGGGAGCAGTTCCGTACCTACTTCATGTTCCGCGGGGAGGGCGACCAGCAGATCTTCTCCGTGCGGACCTTCTACGACCGGCCGCACGGTATTGAGGAGAAGCAGCAGCTCCTCGAGTCGATCGACGACTGGAACCGCCGCACCCTGTGGCCCAAGGTCTACACCCACACCCATGACGACGGCACGGTCCGCCTCATCGGCGAGGCCCAGATGCTGATCGGCACGGGCGTCAGCCTGGAGCACTTCGTCTCGTCGACGGTCAGCTGGGTACGGGCCGCGATCGAGTTCGACAAGTGGCTCGTCGAGCAGCTCGGCCTGGAGCAGGAAGTCAACGAGGCGGAGAAGCCCGAGGACGGCGAGTAGCCACTCGCCCCCGCCGCAGGCACGAAGGAGCCCGGCTCCGGAACCGACCCCCGAGGTCGTCCCGGAGCCGGGCTCCTTCGGTCTCCTCACCGGGCCCACTGCCCGGGATCCTTCTCACGCGGGACGGCAGAGGGCACGGTCGACGAGATCGCGCAGCAGGTTCTCCTGACGGGCCGCCGTGTCCGGATCTCCCGGGCGGCTGTGCACGGAGACGGTGATGCTGCGGCGGCCGTCCGTCGTGGTGGCGGCCCGGACGAGATAACCGAAGCCGCTTCCCCCGTGACCGAGGTGACCGCCACCGCAGGACAGGGGGGTGAAGAACAGCCCCAGCCCGCTCCGGGTGCCCACGGGATGGCCACTGTCCTCGGGCATGGGGACGGTGGTCCGCATGGTGGCGAGGGTGGCGGGTTCCAGCGGCCGGCCCCGGGCCAGGGTGGTGAAGAAGCGGTTCAGGTCACGGGCCGTGCCCGTCATTGCTCCGTCGGCCCCCAGGTCGAAGGGGCGGTAGGGAATCGTGGTGTCGACCATCGGGCCGTCCGGGGCGAACTGCTGGTGGTTGGCCGCGTGCGGCTGCGGCAGGAAGGGCCGGGGGCCGGGGATGTCCGTGTGACGCATCCCGAGAGGGCGCAGGATGCGCTCGCGGACCTGCTGCTCCCAGGAGCGGCCGGTGACGCTCTCGATGACCATCCCGGCGAGGACGTAGTTCGTGTTGGAGTACTCCCAGTCCGTTCCCGGAGGGAAGACCGGTTCGTGGCGCATGGCCATGGCGACCAGCTGGTCCGGCCGGTAGGCGTGCCACCGACGGGCGTAGTAGGTTTCCACGCCCGGGTCGGGGAACACGTCGGCCGTGTAGTCGTACAGCCCGCTGGTGTGCTGCAGCAGATCGCGGAGTGTGATCGTACGACCGTCGTTGCCGGCGCCGGTCACCACCCCGGGCAGTAATCGCTCCACCGTCTGGTCGAGCGCCAGCCGCTCCTCGTCCACCAGCTGCAGCAACACGGTCGCGACGAACGTCTTGGTGACACTGCCCAGACGCAGATAGCCGTCCTCGGGAACCGGGCGGCCACCGACCAGGTCACCCACACCGGAGCGGGCGGTGGCGGCTCCCCGAGGGGTCTCCAGGCGGACCGAGACCCCCGTGACTCCGGCGTCGCGCAGCGCGTCGGCGCCGTGCTGCAGGAACTGCTCCACAGGAGAAGGGTGCGGCATGGGGGGCGCGGCCGCCGCGGACGGGGAAACCGCCACGGTCAGCGCCAGAACGGCGGCGGACGACGACAAGCGACGAAGAACCATGGTCCGAAGGTAGGAACACTCCCCCTTCCACCGGCCATCCGGACCGCCCCCCCCGACCTGTCGGGGGCTTGCAGGATGGACAAGCGCCCGAAGAAACCCGAAGGCACCCGAGGGAAACCGAGGGAAGCTGAAGCGTGCTCGCGCGGTCGTTCCTGGGGCCTCGATTACAGCTTCGAGGCCTTCGGCTTCGCGGCGCCCCCTGACGGCCGGCGCGTTCGCGCTGCCGAGCAGCCACGGCCCGCCACCCCCGAGCGGGGCCCCTCCCGGTCCCGCAGTCGCGCCGTCGGGCTCGGTGACGCGGCGCTGTCCGCCCGGTGCCCCGGCCTCTTTGCGGTCGTGGAAGGCCGACGTGGGAATGGCGACGACGCCGGCGCGTTGCGGGAGAGCGGGGCAGAAGGCTTCGCCGTCGGTTTCGCCGAGGGGGCGGATGTCGGCGGTGGTGAAGTGGGTGCCGGCCGGCCGCAGGACGCCGAAGCCCGCCTCCGTGAGGCCCGCCGCGATCAGGTCCCGCTTGGCCAGCATGTCCGCGCGGAAGGCGTCGAAGCAGGTGTCGGGGAGGGCCAGGGCCTCGGCGACGGCGTACTGGAACGGGCCCGCGGAGACGTATGTCAGGTACTGCTTCGCCGAGCGCACCGCCGTCACCAGCTCGGGCGTACCCGTCACCCAGGCCACTCCCTATTCGCACGCCTATTTGTATGCGGCGAGGGTCAGGCTGCGAGGAGTGTGCTCAGGACGACGGCGGGGTCGGCGTCGGGCGGTCCGGCCGGCCACCAGGTGCCCCGGTCCTTGGTGTACGGGTACCACAGTCCGTCGCGGCCCAGGCGCAGCTGTGCGGCGTGGCCCTCGACGGTCCAGCGGTTGCGCCAGGAGCGGAGCCGGGGTGGTCTGCCGTCGGCCCAGTCTGCGCGCAGCGCTTCGCGGGCACGTTTCAGGTGGGAGGCGGGTGGGTTCCAGGGGCTTTCCAGTACGTCCAGGGATGCTGCGCCGCCGTGCCGCCATGCACGGGTGGCGGCTGCGAGCTCGTCGGGGGTGCGGCCGCAGTTCGAGGCGATCCTGGCGAAGACGTCCAGGGTGGGGTGAGTGGCGGCGAGGCGGACTGCGTCCTGCCATTCGGTGAGCGGGGCGGGTGGGGCGGTGTCGGTGTGCCGTGCGCCGAGAGCTCCGGCGAGGAGGTGGTGGGCACGCGCCGCGGCGTCGACGGCGAGCAGTTCCAGGGCTGCCGGGTCCAGACCGGACTCCGGGACGGCGGAATCCACCAGCGCGGGGCCGCGGCCGGGCCGATCGGGGAGCGGCGGCGGGCCGGGCAGGGGCGGTAGCGCGGTACGGGAGGCGAAGGTGGGCCCGGCTGGATCACCGGGCCGGGCCGGGAGCGCGGCCGGGCCCGCGCCTGCGGCCGCCGCGGATGCGGCGGAGGCGCGGGCGGTGTTGCGGCGGCCGAGCTCGTCCATCAGCTCCCGCTCGCCGCGACCCCGCAGGAGCAGCAGCACGAAGGGGTCGTGGTCCAGGAGTCGGGCGACCTGGTAGCAGAGGGCGGCGGCGTGTTTGCAGGGGTAGCCCCAGTCGGGGCAGCTGCATCCAGGGTCGAGGTCCCGGGGGCCGGGCAGCAGCGGGACACCGGCGGCTGCGGCGTCGTCGGCGAGCCCGGTGGGCATCTCGCCGTCCAGCAGCGCGGCGATGTTGGCGGCCCGCTCGGCGATCATGTCGAGCAGCTGGTCCCACTGCCGGTCCGTCAGCTGCTCGACCTGGACCGTGGAGCGGTACGGGGTGCGGTGGCTGCCTTGCACCGGGGCGGCGGCCGAGCCGGGGGCGATGGTGACCGGTCCGACCGCACCGCCGCGCGCGTAGGTCCGGCCGCGCGAGAGGCGGCCGGAGTCCAGGGAGGACTCCTCCAGGGAGCGTAGCCATGCGCGGCCCCACCAGGACTCGGCGAAGGGCGCGCGGCTGCCCTTGGTCGGCGGGAGCGCCTCGAAGGTACGGGCGGCCGACGTGCCCGGCCGGCTGCGCCTGGTCATCGTCCCGTCCTTCGCAGCGTGACCAGTTCGGTCAGTTCGGTGTCGCTCAGTTCGCTGAAGGCAGCCTCGCCCGAGCCGAGCACCGAGTCGGCCAGTTCCCGCTTCTGGCGGAGCATCTCGGCGACCCGGTCCTCCACGGTGCCCTCGGCGATCAACCTGTGTACCTGGACCGGCTGTGTCTGTCCGATCCGGTAGGCGCGGTCGGTGGCCTGGTCCTCCACGGCCGGGTTCCACCAGCGGTCGTAGTGGATGACGTGTCCGGCCCGGGTCAGGTTCAGACCGGTCCCGGCGGCTTTGAGGGACAGCAGGAACACCTTCTTCTCGCCGGCCTGGAAGGCGTCGACCATCTCCTCGCGGCGTTTGACCGTGGTGCCTCCGTGCAGGAACAGGGTGTCCACTCCGCGGTCGGCCAGGTGGCGCTCGATCAGCGCGCCCATGGCCACGTACTGGGTGAAGACCAGGGTCGACCCGTCCTCGGCCAGGACGGTGTCCAGGAGTTCGTCCAGGAGTTCCAGTTTCCCCGAGCGGCCCGGGAGCTTGGCGCCCGCGGATTCCTTCAGGAACTGCGCGGGGTGGTTGCAGACCTGCTTCAGGCCGGTGAGGAGCTTCATCACCAGGCCGCGCCGGGCGATGCCCTGCCTCTCCTCGATCTCGGTCATGAGCTCGCGTACCAGCGCTTCATACAGCGAGACCTGTTCCTTCGTCAGGGACACCGGCTGGTCGGTCTCGGTCTTGGGTGGCAGTTCGGGCGCGATGCCGGGGTCGGACTTGCGCCTGCGCAACAGGAAAGGGCGGACCAGCGCGGACAGTTGCCGGGCGGCCTGTTCGTCGCGGTCGCCCTCGACGGCCGTGGCGTAGCGGTCACGGAAGGAGGTGAGCGTGCCGAGCAGGCCGGGGGTGGTCCAGTCGAACAGTGACCACAGTTCGGACAGGTTGTTCTCGACCGGGGTGCCGGTCAGCGCTACCCGCCCCCGCGAGGGGATCCGGCGCAGGACCTGGGCGGTGAGCGCGTGCGGGTTCTTGACGTGCTGGGCCTCGTCGGCGACGAGCAGTCCCCAGGAGTGCTGCGCGAGGCGTTCGGCGTCGCGGCGCATGGTCCCGTAGGTGGTCAGGACGAAGCCGCCGTCCGCTCCGCCGTCGAGGCCGGCCAGGTCGCGGCCGGGGCCGTGGAAGCGGCGCACCGGGGTGGCCGGTGCGAAGCGCTGGATCTCGCGCTCCCAGTTGCCGAGCAGTGAGGCAGGGCAGACCACCAGGGTCGGGCCGGCAGTGGTCTTCCGTTCCTGGCGGCGCAGGTGGAGAGCGATCAGGGTGACGGTCTTGCCCAGGCCCATGTCGTCGGCGAGACAGCCGCCCAGGCCGAGCGAGGTCATCCGGTGCAGCCAGTTCAGGCCGCGCAGCTGGTAGTCGCGCAAGGTTGCGGCCAGGGCTTTCGGCTGTCCCTGGGGCTCGTGCGCGGCGCGGGCCTCGGGGGCGGCGATTCGGGAGCGCAGCTCTTCCAGTACGCCGCTCGCGGTGACCGCCACTTGTTCGCCGTCCACTTCGACGCTACCGGTCAGCGCGGCGCCCAGAGCGTCGATCGCGGTGAACGTCGCCGTCCTGGACTGCGCGGCCCGTCGCAGCCGGCGGACCAGCTCCGGGTCCACGACCACCCACTGGTCGCGCAGCCGCACGATCGGCCGGTGAGCCTGGACCAGTCGTTCCAGCTCCTCCTCGGTGAGTTCCCGGTCTCCGAGCGCGACCCGCCAGCGGAAGTCCAGCAGGCCGCCGGAGGACAGGAAAGACTCGGCCGCAGACTGCGTCCCCTGGGGGCGTACGGGTTCCAGGACTCCGGAGGCGGTCAGTTCGCGAACCAGCTCCTTGGGCCAGTGCACGGCGACCCCGGCGGCGGCGAGGCTTTCCGCCGCGTCGCCCAGCAGCGCCTGGGCCTCCTCGTCGGACAGCTCCAGACCGGCCGGGGCGGCGGAGTCCAGCATCCGGCCGGCTGGGGGCCAGGCACGGGCGGCCCGGCGCAGCATCAGCAGCGTGTCCACCTTGGCCCGTGGACCGAACAGTTCGGGGGCGCTGGCGCTGCCGGACCACAGGTCCGCGGCGTCGGCGAGCACCGTGGGATCGGCCAGGCTGCGCAGTTGGACCACGGCTCGGAAGGAGTCCGAGCGGCCCAGTTCCAGCCGCAGCGACACCGCCAGACCTGCGTCGCGGCCGGCGGCGACCTCCGCCGCCCAGCCTCGCTGCTCGGGCACGGACTGCGGAGCTCGGACCGCGAACGCCGGTCCGCCAGTCACCTGGCGGGCGGCGGGAGGGCGGGCGAGGGAATCGGCCACGGCGTCCAGGAAGGCCCGCAGCAGCGGCTCGGCCGCCGGAAGCGTGAGGGGGAGAGCCCGGGAACTGCGACCGCGCGGGCCTCCGGAGGCATGGCGGCGGCCAGGGAAGCCAACCGCTCGCGGTCCTCGGTGTCCAGCGGGCCGGCCCGCCACGCGTCGAATCCTTCCGGCGACACCCCGGGCAGCATCCGGCCCCGGGCGAGCAACTGCAATCCCAGCATGGCAGCTGTGCCCCAGAACGCGGTACCGGCCGACGCCCGCCCACTGCCGTCCGCACCGAGTGCCCGGCAGCGGGTCAACAGCGGCAGCGCCTGCTCCACCGGCAGCAGCACGGCGACCACCCGCGCCCGGCGCACGGACGAACCGTGCGGGCGAACCACGGTGAGTTCCTCGGGTTACACCCCGAGGTCCGGCGGCTCACTCCCGGGCGTCCAGAACGCCATCCGTCCCATCCGGGGCGGATCCGCGGGAAGGAACACCGCCTTGCTCAGGGCGAGCTCCGGCAACCGAGTGAACATCCGCTCCCGGTCCGGAGTCGTCGATCCGGGCTCTGCCGACCGATGGACCTTCACCACTACGCCCACTCCTGGCACAGGCTCCTGCAACTGTTCGGGAGGACGCGAGCCGCCCGCGAGCCCTCGGTGGGTAAGGCTATCCGCGCAGACGGACAGCGCGTGCCAGAAGTGCTTCGCTCACTCGGCGCAGTGCGGGAAGATGCCACCGGCACCCGCCGGGGACGGTTGCGGCACTTCTGTGGTCGCACTCCCTTGCCAGTGGGTGATCGCCGCGTGACACCGGTGTCAGCAGGTGCTGTGCTCGATCCGGTTGAGTCCTGTCAGCTCTCGTAGTGGTAGCGGCACTGTGCGATCAGGACGCCGTCCTCGGTGGCCTTGTAGATCAGTCGGTGCTCGTCGTTGATGCGGCGCGACCAGTAGCCCTGGAATCCGTGCTTGAGCGGTTCCGGTGTGCCGATCCCCTCGTTGCCGTTTCTGGCGATGTCCGCGATGAGCGTGTTGATGCGCTTCAGGATCTTCCGGTCCTGAAGCTGCCACCACAGATAGTCCTCCCAGGCGCGGGAGGAGAAGGTGATCTTCATTCGCGGCCTTTATTCTCCGGTCGCCAGCTCGCGCACGGTGCCGCCGCCGTTCTCCAGCTCGTCGATGGACGCGAGCAGGCGCCGGGCGTTCGCCGGGCTTCGCAGCAGGTACGCCGTCTCCTTCAGGGACTCGTAGTCCTCAAGGGAGACGATGACGACCGGCTCATGTCCGGCCCGGGTGATGACGACCTCTTCGCGGTCGTCGGTGACGGAGTTGAGTACCTCGGCGTACCGGGCGCGCGACTCGGAGTACGTCATGGTTTTCACGATCGGCCCTCCTTACGTACAGGAAATTGTACGTCGGCCACTGTGGTGCGACAAGCGCCGGAATAACGGCCGCGACCGGGCGGCCTCCGGCGTGAAGGTTCCGGGCGGGTGAGGTGTGGCAGGCAACGGGGAATGCGACGACCAGCCCCGCAGGACGGCGGTCGGTGCGCGAATGCCTTGCGGAGCCGTTCCGTCGCGTCCACCACGTCCACCAGTACCTCGGTGCGCTTGCAGAAGGCGAAGCGGATGTACGGGGCGCCCGCCTCCCGGTGGTCGTGGAAGGCCGACGTGGGGATGGCACGATCAAGCCGATGCAGCACGATCAAGCCGATGCAGTACGACACGGTCGTGTCCCTCGGACGCCACGCGAAGACCGCCTCGGACGTCTGCATCGACTTACCCGCCGACGAGAACTCCGCCCCCGATCTGGCGATCCTCCGCGAGGATTCCCGCCGGGAGGGCAAGCGCTACAGCTTCGAGGACGTCCTGCTGATCTCCGAGGTCGTCTCGACCTCCTCCGCACGCAAGGACTACGACGACTGCACTACGAAGTACGGCCGCTACGGCATCCCCATCTACTTGGTCGTGGACCCCTACGCCCAGGAAGTCGTCCTCCACACCCAGCCGACCGCCACCGGTTGCATCGCGGCACACACCCACAAGTACGGCACGGGCAAGCCCCCCCATCCCCCTGGCCGACGGCCGCACCTTCACCCTCGACCTCGACGAACTCCCGCGTTCCGAGCCCGAGGCCGGCGCCCGCTGACGTAGGGCACCCGGCGGCGCGGTTCGTGGGTTCAGGGCGCCAGGCGTCGCAGTCGGCCGGCGGCCTCGTGGAGAACGTCGTCCCTCTTGCAGAAGGCGAAGCGGACCTGGCTGCGGCCGTCTTCCGGGTCGTCGTAGAAGACGGATACGGGAACGGCGACGACGCCGCAGCGTTCGGGGAGGGCGCGGCAGAAGGCATAGGCGTCCTTCTCGCCGAAGGGGGCGATGTCGGTGGTGATGAAGTACGTGCCCCGGGGCCGGTAGACCTCGAACCCGGCCGCACGCAGGCCGTCGCCGAGCAGGTCGCGCTTGCGCCGGTGGTCGGCGCGGAAGTCGTCGAAGTACGCGTCCGGCAGCGCGAGGGCCTCGGCGACCGCGTACTGGAAAGGGCCCGCTGAGACGTACGTCAGGTACTGCTTCGCCGAGCGGACCGCCGCCACCAGTTCGGGGGTTCCCGTCACCCAGGACGCTCCCTGTTCACGCACTCATTCACATACGGGCCTACAGAGCTGCGCACCCCCGAGTGACAGTGAGCCGTTGTGTACATATGAGACACCCGGTACTCTCGGGCGCATGTCGCAGCCGATGCCCATAGAGTCCATCCGCGATGTGCGGGCACACCTGGCCGAGGTCGTTGAGCGGGCCGACCGGGATGATGTACCCACCGTCATCACTCGGCGCGGTAAGCAGGTCGCCGCCGTGGTGTCCATCGAGGTGCTGCGCAAATACCAGGAGTGGGAAGAGCGCGAGATCAACCGGATCATCGACGAGCGCATGGCCGACCCGGCGCCCGGCATCCCGATCGAGGACATCATGAGGGAGACGCTGGCGCGCAGTGAGTGAGTACCGCACCGTCTTCCGAGCCGAGGCTCAGGCCGAACTCCGCAAGGTTCCGCGAGACATGGCCCTCCGCATTCTGGCCAAGCTGACTGAGCTGGAGAGCGACCCGACGGGGTTCAACACCACGGCCCTCGTCTCCCAGCCCGACCGGCGCCGCCTAAGGGTGGGCGACTACCGCGTGATCTACACAATCGACAACGGCGAGCTGGTGGTGTGGGTCGTCCACGTCGGGCATCGCTCCACTCCCAGCCCGACCGGCGCCGCCTAAGGGTGGGCGACTACCGCGTGATCTACACAATCGACAACGGCGAGCTGGTGGTGTGGGTCGTCCACGTCGGGCATCGCTCCACCGTCTACGACACCTGAGCACTCCCGATACGACCACGCGGTCCAGGCCCTATGCGCTGAGTGTCTTGAGGCGGGAGACGGCCTCCTCCAGCACGGCCGTCTGCTTGCAGAAGGCGAAGCGTACGAAGGGGGCGCCGGCCTCGCGGTGGTCGTAGAAGACGGCGTTCGGGATGGCGACGACGCCGGCGCGCTCCGGCAGGGCGCGGCAGAAGGCGAAGCCGTCGCCGTCTTTGGACAGCACAGCGCCGAGGGGGCGGATGTCGGTGGTGATGAAGTACGTGCCCGCCGTCCGGAACACCTCGAACCCGGCCTCCGCCAGCCCCGCCGCCAGTACGTCCCGCTTGGCGAGCATGTCCGCGCGGAACCCCTCGAAGTAGGTGTCCGGCAGCGCGAGGGCCTCGGCGACGGCGTACTGGAACGGCCCGGACGCCACGTATGTGAGGTACTGCTTCGCCGAGCGCACGGCGGTGACGAGCGCTGGCGCGGCCGTCACCCAGCCGACCTTCCAGCCGGTGAAGGAGAAGGTCTTGCCGGCGCTCGAGATGGTGACCGTGCGGTCGCGCATGCCCGGGAAGGTCGACAGGGGGACGTGTTCGGCGTCGTCGTAGACCAGGTGTTCGTACACCTCGTCCGTGACCACCAGCAGGTCGCGTTCCACCGCCAGCGCGGCGATCACCGACAGCTCCTCACGGGTGAGGACGGTGCCGGTCGGGTTGTGCGGGGTGTTGATCAGCAGCAGGCGGGTGCGGTCGGTGACGGCGTCGCGCAGTTCGTCGAGGTCGAGGTGGAAGCGGCCCTCGCGCGGGCGCAGGGTGACCGGTATGCGGGTGGCGCCCGCCAGCGCGACGCAGGCCGCGTACGAGTCGTAGTACGGCTCCAGGGCGACCACCTCGTCGCCCGGCTCCAGCAGGGCGAGCAGCGCCGCGGCGATCGCCTCGGTGGCGCCCGCGGTGACGAGGACCTCCGTGTCGGGGTCGGGGGAGAGGCCGTAGCGGCGCTGCTGGTGCGCGGCGATCGCGGTGCGCAGTTCGGGGACGCCGGGGCCGGGCGGGTATTGGTTGCCGCGGCCGTCCCGCAGTGCCTTCACCGCCGCCTCCCTGACCTCCTTCGGGCCGTCGGTGTCCGGGAACCCCTGGCCCAGGTTGATGGAGCCGGTGCGCAGGGCCAGGGCGGACATCTCGGCGAAGATCGTGGTCCCGAACTCGGCGAGCCGGCGGTTCAGGAGGGGACGCGCGCTGGAGGTCATGCGGCTCATCCTGCGCCGAACCTCTGGAGTTGCTCAACTCCGGCTTGGGCCGTGCGGGCATCGGGCATCTCCCGTCCACACACGTGAGCGAGGCACCCACGGGGGTCGCTTCGGGGGAATCACGGGGGACGAAAGGACGGTGGCGTCATGGTCATCGGAATCATCCTGACCCTGGTCTTCGCGTTGGGCGTCGTGTTCGCGGTGGCGGCGGGACGCCGTCGCCCTGCGAGCCGGCCGCGTCGCGGCGGCAGCGGCGGCAGTGACAGCGGCGGCAGCTGGTGGGCGGGCGGCGGGGCCGTCGCCGCCTCCTGCGGCTCGTCGCACGGTGACGGAGGCGGGGGAAGCTCCGGCGGATCGTCCTGCGGGGGCGGCGGAGGATGCGGCGGGAGCGGCAGCTGACGGAGCCGGGGAGGCAGGAGGGCCGGGGCAGCCCGTCCCGGGAGACAGTGGGGTCCGCGCCTGGCGGGCCCCACTGTCGCGCTGTACGCCGGATGCGCGCCGGATGTGCGCCAGAGCGCGCGCCAGGCATGCGCCGTGCCCGACACCTTGAACAGGTGATCTGAGGAGCCCCCGAGGGGATGGAAACCGCACGAAGTTGGGTAAAAACGCTGTGGCGGCACCATAGTTCGTGATTCCCTCTCCCTTACCAGCACAGCCCTCGGACTCCCTGCGGACCTCATCCGACCGGCCGGCCGGGCTGGCGAGCCGAACCCTCCGGTATGACCGGGGTGCGACGGACGCCCGTATCTCCCCCTCCCACCCCCTCTCCATGTGCGCTTGCGGAGCCGATCCATGCTCACGACCCTGACCACCGCCTACACCGACACGCGCGCGGCCGACCTCGCCTGGGTCCTGGGGCGCGAGCCGCTGCCCGCGCTGGCCACGCTCGACCTCGAACTGGCGCGGGCCAAAGTCCAGTTGCGGCTCCTCGGCGCCTCCCACCAGGTGCTGCTGGAGGAGGAGCAAGGGGTCTGTTCGGAGACGGTGGCGTGCATCCCGGGCAGCAGAACACCCCTTCCCCTGGGCGTCGCCACCCGGGTGGGCGACTGGGAGTACGAGTTCGCCGCCCGCGTGGAGATGCTCTCCCCGGGCTCCTTCGCGGGCCGCGCCCAGGAGTTGCTCGCCCTGGTCTCCGACCATCCGCACGGTCTCGCGGGCGTGTTTCCGGGGAGCCCGCACGCGTTCACCGCGATGCTCGCCCAGCGCCAGGAGAATCGGGTCCACTGGCGGACCTGGCACGCCTACCCGCAGGACGGTCAGTTGGTGGCGACCCGGACAAGGGTGGGCGTGCGGGTGAAGGCGGGCGTGTGAGCGGTGTCGTGTGTGTCGTGTGGAATCTTTTCCGTTCGTACTGAAATCGGGCAAGGGTGAGTAAACATCACACGCATGGGTGACGTTCCGCTGCTGAGGCGTAACGTAACGTCGCAGGGTGATCGAACCGCAGGCCCCCGCTCCGCCCGGCTCCACGCAGTCCCCGGGCAGGCCACGCGGCAGTAGCGACGGCAGTCGCGAGGGCGTGGGCGGAAGCGGTGGCGGGGGCGGGGGCGGTGGCGGGGATGGCCCGGGCGGTTCTCTGCGGTTGCCCGTGCGGCCGGGCACCGGGCGGTTCCTGGTGCTCGCGGGTGTGTTCGTCTGCGCGGCCTGCGGACTCGTGTACGAACTCGAACTCGTCGCACTCGCCGCGTACCTGATGGGCGACTCGGTCACCCAGGCATCCGTCGTGCTGTCCGTCATGGTCTTCGCCATGGGCATCGGCTCGCTGGGCGCCAAGCGGCTGCGGCGGCACGCGGCGGCCGGTTTCGGAGCCGTCGAGGCCGCCCTCGCCCTGGTCGGCGGATGCAGCGCGATGGCCCTGTACGCCGTCTTCGCATGGACCGGCGGCTGGGGCGGTCCGTGGGCGTACGGGCCCCCTGTCCTGCTGGTCGTGTTCTCGCTGGCCGTCGGCCTGCTGATCGGGGCCGAGGTGCCGCTCCTGATGGAGCTGATCCAGCGGATCCGACGCCAGGACGCGGGCGGCGCGGTGGCCGACCTGTTCGCCGCGGACTACGTCGGCGCCCTCGTCGGCGGGCTCGCCTTCCCGTTCCTTCTCCTTCCGTTCCTCGGCCAGTTGACGGGGACCCTGATCACCGGCGCGGTCAACACGGTGGTCGGCGGCGCGCTGGTGCTCGGTCTGTTCCGGCGGGATCTCACCCGCCGCGCCCGCCGCCTGCTGATCGTCGGCAACCTCTGCGTGCTGACCGTCCTCGCCTCGGCCACCGTCCTCGTCGACGACTTCGAACGGGCCGCCCGCCACGCCATGTACGGCTCGGACGTCCGGGTGGCCCTGCGGACCGACGTGCAGGAAGTGGTGCTCACCGGTGACCGGGACGGCCGGTCCCTCGGCCTGTTCCTCGACGGCCGGCTGCGGGCCGGCAGCCGGGACGAACTCCGCTACCACGAGGCCCTGGTGCACCCCGCGATGGCCGGACCGCACGCGCGCGTACTCGTCCTCGGCGGCGGCGACGGGCTGGCCGCCCGCGAGGTGCTGCGCCATTCCGGCGCGCGGCGGGTCGACGTCGTCGAACTCGACGCGGGCGTGGTGCGGCTGGCCCGCCACGACCCCGCCCTGTCCGCACTGAACGACCGCGCCCTCGACGACCCGCGTGTACGCGTCACCACCGAGGACGCCTTCGACTGGCTGCGCGGGGCGCCCCCGGCCGCGTACGACGTGGTGGTCTCCGATCTGCCGCACCCGGAGATCACCGCGAGCACCAAGCTGTACTCGCAGGAGTTCTACGGCCTGGCCCGGCGCCTTCTCGCCCCGGGCGGGCGGCTCGTGGTGCACGCCGGGCCGGTGGCGTCCCGGCCCGAGGCGTTCTGGACGGTGGAGTCCACGATCCGCTCGGCCGGCTTCCGCACCGCCCCGTACGGCACGGGCGGCCGACAGGCCGGTCCCGTCGACGGGCCTGGCCGCACCCCGGCGGACACCACCCGCGCCCTGCGCGACCGGGGCTTCGTCCTCGCCGCCCGTACCGCCCCCGAGCTGCGCCTGGACCCGTCCGGCCCCCGCCCGCGCACCCTCACCGACAGCTCCCTGGCCGCCGGCGCGCGGGCCGTCGAACGTACCCGCGTCCCCGGTCTCCCGCCGTCGACACTGATCCATCCCCGGTACGCGCGCTGAGCCGTGACCGCTGGACCGTGACCGCTGGACCGAGACCGCTGAGGCGGGCCCACCGGGCCGCGTCCGATGGTCCTTTCGCGCCGACGGGGATACAGCCCGGCGTTCGCGTGGGTAGGCTCCGCAGTCATGGAGCACGAGGTGTTCGTTCCGGTTCCGGTGGAGCGGCTCAGGGAGGCGCTGGACGATCCCGCACGGGTCGCCCGCGCGGTGCCGGGGCTCCAGCACGAGGCCGGTGCCGAGCCGGTCACCGGCCGGCTCAAGGTCCGCATCGGCAGCCACTCCATCACCTACCGGGGCGCCGTCCGGGTGTCCCGGCGGGACGACGGCTCCTACGCCGTCGAGGGCGAGGGACTCGAGGCGCGCGGCACCGGCGCGGTGAAACTGGGGCTGAGGCTGACCCTGCGGGCCGCGGAGGGCGGTGCCACGCTCACCGTCCACGGCACGGCGACGGCCGGCGGCCGGGTCGAGGAGCTGCCGCCGGACGCGGTGGCCTCGGCGGTGGCCCGCCTCCTGAACCGCTTCGCGGCGAATCTGGGCACGTCGACGGGGACAACGGGGGAGACGCCTGCGGGGGAAGCGCCTGTGAGTGAGACATCCGCGGGGGAAGCGCCTGTGGAGGAGACACCTGTGGGGGAAGTGCCCGCGGGGGAAACATCCACGGAGGGGGTGCCCGCAGGGGAGACGCCCGTGAGTGAGACATCCGCGGGGGAAGCGCCCGCGGGGGAGACGCCCGCGGAGGGGGCGTCCTCCTCGGAGGAGCCTCCCGCCCCGGAGCCGTCCTCGGCTTCCTCGGCCCCCTCCGTCTTCGACGCGGAGAAGCCCTCTCCGGCCTTCGGACCCGGGCTCCGGGACGACACGGGCGAGACGGGCGACACGAACGACGCGAACGAGACGGATGAGACGGGCGAGACGGCGGAGGAGACAGTGGACGGGGCAGCGGGCCCGGCGGGCGACGCGGACGGGGCCGATGACTCCGTCGGCGCGGACAGGGTCACGGAAACGGAGGCGGACACGGACGCGGACGCGGATGCGGATGAAGACGCCGTCGCCGAGGCCGCGCACGCGCGCCGCACCATGATCGGCCGCAGTGCCGAAGAGGTGGACCACGCTCCGCCCCGGGGCCGCTACGCGCCGGTTCCCGGCCCCCAGACCGTCTCCGCCGTCGCCCCCCTGCGCTGGGCCGCCCCGGCGGCGGCCCTGGCGGTGGCCTCGGCGATCGTCGCGGTGCGGGCCCTTCGCAGGCGCCGCTGACACCCGTGGCCGGGGGTGGGGCCGGGCCGGCCGGCGGAGGCACCCTTGATCACCCCAGTAGGGTCGTCCCGTGAGTGACGAAGACATCACGCTGACCGCGGGCGACGCGGAGGTGACCGTACGGCCGGGGAACGGCGGGCGGGTCTCAGGGCTGCGGGTCGGGGGCCTCGAGCTGCTGCGGCAGGGCGACCGTTTCGGGTGCTTCCCGATGGTCCCCTGGTGCGGGCGGACCAGGGACGGCCGGTTCCGGGACGGGGCGAGCGTCCACCAGCTGCCGTTGAACGCCCCGCCCCACGCCATCCATGGCACCGCCCGTGACGCTGCCTGGCGCACCGCCCGCAAGAGCGCCGACGAGGCCGTGCTCACGTACGACCTCGTGGCGCCGTGGCCGTACCCCGGGAGGGTGACGCAGCAGTTCACGCTCGGCGAGGACGCGCTGACGCTGACCATGGCCGTGGAGACGTACGAGTCGTCCTTCCCGGCGCAGATCGGCTGGCACCCCTGGTTCAACCGCACCCTCGGCGGCCCGGACGACACCCGGGACGTACGCCTCGACTTCACCGCCGCCTGGCAGGAGGAGCGCGGCGACGACCACCTGCCCACCGGCAACCGGACCGATCCCCGTCCCGGCCCCTGGGACGACTGCTTCGGCATGCCCGACGGGGTCGACGTCACCCTCACCTGGCCGGGGCGGCTGGAACTGAGGGTGACCAGCCGTGAGGAGTGGGTGGTGGTCTACGACGAGCAGCACGAGGCCGTCTGCGTGGAACCGCAGACCGGGCCGCCCAACGGACTGAACACCCACCCGCGCCTGGTCACCCCGCTGGAGCCGCTGGAGGCAACGACCACCTGGACCTGGCGGCGGCTCTAGGGCATGCCCCGCAGTACGCCCTGCGGGGCATGCCCCGGCGCCGTCTACCCTGGCTGCCATGAGTGACGTCAACGGAGCAATGCCGCCGGGCACACGCGGCGCGCTGCTGCAGCAGATCAAGGACAAGGCCGTGGTGCACGGCAAGGTGACCCTCTCCTCGGGGCTCGAGGCCGACTACTACGTCGATCTGCGCCGCGTCACCCTCGACGGGGAGGCCGCCCCGCTCGTCGGCCAGGTGCTGCTGGACCTCACCGCCGAGCTGGACTTCGACGCGGTCGGCGGCCTCACCATGGGCGCGGACCCGGTGGCCGGTGCCATGCTGCACGCCGCGGCGGCGCGCGGGCGGCGGCTGGACGCGTTCGTGGTCCGCAAGGCGGCGAAGGCGCACGGCATGCAGCGGCGGGTCGAGGGCCCGGACATCAGGGGCCGCCGGGTCCTGGTGGTCGAGGACACCTCCACCACCGGTGGCTCCCCGCTCACCGCCGTCGAGGCCGTGCGCGAGGCCGGCGGCGAGGTCGTGGCCGTCGCGACCATCGTCGACCGGGCGACCGGCGCCGCCGAGAAGATCCAGGAGGGTGCCGGGGTGCCGTACCTGTTCGCCTTCGGCAAGGACGAGCTCGGCCTGGACTGACCGGCAGGCCCCACGGGACCGGCGGGCAGGCCCCACGGGGCCGGCACTCCGACGTCACCCCGCATAACGACTCGACCGGCGCCGTGGACGGGCGGGGCGAGTCTGGGAAGATGGGCCCGACAACGACGTCGCATCCAAGGTTCCAGGTCAGGGCCGACAGTACGCAGTACGCCAACCCGCACGCGCATGCATAAGGAGCGGACAGATGCCCATCGCAACTCCCGAGGTCTACAACGAGATGCTGGACCGGGCGAAGGCAGGAAAGTTCGCCTACCCGGCCATCAACGTCACCTCGTCCCAGACCCTGCACGCGGCTCTGCGCGGCTTCGCCGAGGCGGAGAGCGACGGCATCGTGCAGATCTCCACGGGCGGCGCCGAGTTCCTGGGCGGTCAGCACAAGAAGGAGATGGTGACCGGGTCGGTCGCCCTGGCCGAGTTCGCGCACATCGTCGCCGAGAAGTACGACGTCAACATCGCCCTGCACACGGACCACTGCCCGAAGGACAAGCTCGACGGCTACGTCCGTCCGCTGCTCGCGATCTCGGAGGAGCGCGTCAAGGGCGGCCGCAACCCGCTGTTCCAGTCCCACATGTGGGACGGCTCCGCGGAGACCCTTGCCGACAACCTGAGCATCGCCCAGGAGCTTCTGGAGCGTGCCCGCGCCGCGAAGATCATCCTCGAGGTCGAGATCACCCCGACCGGTGGTGAGGAGGACGGCGTCTCGCACGAGATCAACGACTCCCTCTACACCACGGTCGACGACGCGATCCGCACCGCGGAGGCGCTCGGTCTCGGTGAGAAGGGCCGCTACCTGCTGGCCGCGTCGTTCGGCAACGTGCACGGCGTGTACAAGCCGGGCAACGTCGTCCTGCGTCCGGACCTGCTCAAGGAGCTGAACGAGGGCACCGCCGCCAAGTACGGCAAGCCGGCCGACTCGCAGCCGTTCGACTTCGTCTTCCACGGCGGCTCGGGCTCCTCGCCGGAGGAGATCCTCACCGCGCTGGAGAACGGCGTCGTGAAGATGAACATCGACACGGACACGCAGTACGCCTTCACGCGTCCGGTCGTCGACCACATGTTCAGGAACTACGACGGTGTCCTCAAGGTCGACGGTGAGGTCGGCTCCAAGAAGACGTACGACCCGCGCACCTGGGGCAAGCTGGCCGAGGCGTCGATGTCCGCCCGCGTCCTGGAGGCCTGCCAGAACCTGCGCTCCACGGGGACGAAGATCAAGTAACCGCACGTACGCGTGGACGGGCCCGGCGCCGGTGGTGCCGGGCCCGACCCGTTTCCGTATGCTCCGAGCATGCCCGATGTCCGGCTGTCCTCCCCGCAGGGCAAGTGGGTTCTGCTCACCACGGTGCTCGGTTCCAGCATGGCCCTGCTGGACTCCACCGTCGTCAACGTCGCCCTCCCGCGCATCGGCCGTGACCTCGACGCGGACCTCGCCGTCCTGCAGTGGACGGTCAACGCGTACATGGTCACGCTGGCCGGGCTGATCCTGCTGGGCGGGGCGCTGGGCGACCGGTTCGGGCGCCGGAGGGTGTTCGTCGTCGGGGTGCTGTGGTTCGCGGCGGCCTCCCTGCTGTGCGGCCTCGCGCCGAACGCCGGTGTGCTGATCGCCGCCCGTGCCCTGCAGGGGGTCGGCGGGGCGCTGCTCACGCCCGGCTCGCTCGCCCTGATCCAGGCGTCCTTCCACCCCGACGACCGGGGCCGGGCGGTGGGTCTGTGGTCCGGCTTCGGCGGGATCGGCGCGGCGGTCGGCCCGTTCCTCGGCGGCTGGCTGGTGGACGGGCCGGGCTGGCGCTGGGTGTTCCTGATCAACGTGCCGCTGGCCGTGCTGTGCGCCCCGATCGCGGTCCGTCACGTACCGGAGTCGGACAGCGGGGAGCGGGCCCACGGCCGCTTCGACGTGCTCGGCGCGGTGCTCGGCGCGCTCGCCCTCGCCCTGGTCACGTACGCGCTGATCGAGGCGGGCGGGGCCGGTGGGGGCTCCCTCCTGGTCGCGGCCACCGGGGTCGCCGGACTGGCCGTCGCGGTCGCCTTCGTGGCCGTCGAGAAGCGCGGCCCGCACCCGATGATGCCGCTGGACGTCTTCGGCTCACGTCTGTTCACGGCGGTCAACATCGTCACGCTGTGCGTGTACGCGGCCTTCGGCGGCTTCTTCTTCCTCGCCGCGCTCCAGCTCCAGGTCGCCGTCGGCTGGTCCGCGCTCGCCGCGGGTACGGCGCTGCTGCCCACGACCGTGCTGATGCTGCTGCTCTCCGCCCGCTCCGGCGAGCTCGCCGACCGGATCGGGCCGCGCGTCCCGCTCACCGTCGGGCCGCTGCTGTGCGCGGCCGGGATGCTGCTGATGACGCGGGTGGGGCCGGGCGCCTCGTACCTCCCCGACGTCCTGCCCGCGCTGCTGGTGCTGGGACTCGGCATGGTCACCCTGGTGGCGCCGCTGACCGCGACCGTTCTCGCCGCCGTGGACACCGCACGGGCGGGCCTGGCCAGCGGCATCAACAACGCGGCGGCCCGCGCGGCCGGCCTGGTGGCGGTGGCCGCGCTGCCCCTGCTGGTCGGGATGGGGCCGGAGGCGTACCGGGAGCCGGACGCCTTCGACGGCGCGTTCGGCCGGGCGATGGTGCTGTGTGCCGGGGTTCTGGTGGTCGGCTCGGTCATCGCCTTCGCGATCGTGCGGCGTCCGGCACCGGACTGCCGCCATCCCGAATGCCGTACGCACGGCAGTGTGGCGGTACCCCCACTGGAACCCGAGACCGAACCCGAGATCGCATCCGGGCCTGATAGGGGGCGGAAAGGTGGTGTTTCACGTGAAACACCACCACCGCCCGGGCCCGAGAGGCTCTAGGCGCGCTTCAGCTCCTCGTACGCCTCGGCGCTGCTGTCCTGGAGGAACTGCTTGCAGCGCTCCGCCTCGTCCTTCTCGTCGATCGCCTCGGCGGCGCGGGCGAGGGCGGCGAGGCAGCGCAGGAAGCCGCGGTTGGGGCGGTGGCTCCACGGGACGGGGCCGTGCCCCTTCCAGCCGGACCGGCGCAGGGAGTCGAGCCCTCGGTGGTAGCCCGTCCGGGCGTACGCGTACGACTCGACCACTCGCCCCGCCTCGAAGGCTTCGTCGGCGAGCATGGCCCAGGCAAGCGAGAACGTCGGGAACTTCGCCGCCACCTCGGAGGGCGGCAGGGACTCCTCGCCGAGCAGGCGGTACGCCTCCTCGTTCTCCGGCAGATGGGTCGGGTCCGGGCCGCCGAGCAGGTTCTTCTGAGTGGTCATGACGCCAGTCTGCCATCTGCCGCGGACCGTTCCGGCGGGGCGGCGGTGTCCGCGTCCAGGGTGACGGCGAAGAGCGCGGCGTCGTCCTGCAGCGCGCCCCCGGTGTGTCGGAAGACGGCGTCGAGCACGGCGTCGAGTACCACGTCCGGGTCCGGCGGGAAGGGCCGGGAGAGCATCGGGACGAGGTCGAAGAAGGTGCCGTCCGCGTCGCGGGCCTCGTTGATGCCGTCGGTGTAGAGCACCAGCGTGGCCCCGGCCGGTAACGCGAACCGGTCGACCGGGACCTCGTCGCCGTCGGGAGCGTCACCGCAACCGCCGCCGAGAACGCTCAGGCCCAGGGGCAGCGACGCCACGGCAGGTTCCAGCGGGACCGCCCTGCCGTCGTGCACCAGCAGGGGTGCCGCGTGGCCCCGGACGGCGATACGGAGTTCGGAGTAGTCGGGGGCGAGCTCCGCGACGACGGCCGTGGCGAACGACTCGGTCTCCGTCCCGCTCGCCTGGTCGATGTCCCCCCGCATCCGCTCCTCCAGCTGCCGGACCACGCCCGGCAGGTCCGACCGGTAGAGGCAGGCCTCGTGGAACGATCCGAGCAGGGCGTTCACCGCGCGGACCGCCTCCAGTCCCTTGCCGCGCACATCGGCGATGAGCATGCGGATGCCGTGCGGCGTCTCGTGGATCGCGAAGAGGTCACCGCCGATGGCGGCCTCCGTGTGGGCGACCTCGTACCGGGCGGCCACGGTGAGCCGTCCCACCCGGCGCGGCGGGTCCGGCAGCACCGCGCGCTGCACCACCGCCGCCACCTCGCGGCTCGTCCTCAACTGCTGCCGGTCGCGTGTCAGCTGCACGTTGAGGCCCGCAGCGATGACGGTGAGCAGGACCAGACTGCTGAACGCGGTGCCGTCGGCGCGGGTCGGCTCTCTTTCCAGGCCCACCAGGAGGAGCCCCACGACGTTCGCCGCCACACCCGTGGTGATCGTCCCGTTCAGGGAGAGGACCGGCGCGGCCACGACGGGGGCGGCCGCGAGCAGGGGGAACGTGCTGAAGTTGTTCAGGAGGAGGAGGTCGAGGACGAAGGCACCCACGAGCAGCGCGGCGGGCAGCCACCGGAGCCACCGCTCGCGCTCCCTCACGTCCCTGCGCCCGTTTCGCATGCGATTCAGCGTTCCTGAGGTGGTCGTCCCGTCGGTGCGGCCGGCACCCAGTCTCCGGCACACCCCGGGCGACGGCTACCGGAAGATCTCCGCGGGCGCGGGCGCGGGCGCGGGCGCGGGCCGGCTCCGGCGGCCAGGGCACGGTGCGGTGTGCTCCCGTTTCCCCGTGCCCCCGCGGCGCGTTCCGAGGACGTGACCTCCGGCGCGTCCCCCTGACGTATCCCCGTGAGGTACCCCCGTGAGGTACCCCCGTGGCCCGTCCGTGATCAGGCGGGCCTTGCGATGCCGGGGGACGATTGCGGAGGATGCCGTGTGGGGACCGGGGCCCCCGTGTCGGTAACGGCAGGGGCGGACCGCTACCCGGAGCACAAAAACAGGAGACAGCGATGTCCCACGAGGCTTTTGAGCCGGAGACCCCGCATCTCGACTTCGAGGGCACGACCCCCTACGAGGACTACGTCAAGGCCGACGTCCTCACCCATCTCCAGCACACCCTCTCCGACGATCCCGGAGAGATGGTCTTCCTGGTCACCACCCAGGTGATGGAGCTGTGGTTCACCGTGATCGTGCACGAGTGGGAGACGGCGGCGAACGCGCTGCGCGGCGACGACATCCCCACCGCGATCGACGCGCTGAAGCGGTCCGTCCGGGAACTGGAGGCGCTGAACGCCTCCTGGAAACCACTCGGACAGCTCACCCCGGCGCAGTTCAACGCCTACCGCGGCGCGCTCGGCGAGGGATCCGGCTTCCAGTCGGCGATGTACCGGCGCATGGAGTTCCTGCTCGGCGACAAGTCCGCGTCCATGCTCGTCCCGCACCGGGGCGCGCCGCGGGTGCACGCCGAACTGGAGAAGGCGCTGCACGAGCCGAGCCTGTACGACGAGGTGCTGCGCCTCCTCGCACGCCGCGGGCACGCGGTCCCCGGCGAGGTGCTGCGCCGCGACGTGTCCCGGCGGTACGAGCCGTCGCCGCAGGTGGAGGAGGTCTGGACGGCCGCCTACTCGGGTGACGAGCGCGGCGACGTCGCCCGGCTGGGCGAGGCGCTCACCGATGTCGCCGAGCTGGTCTGGCGCTGGCGCAACGACCACCTGGTCGCCACCCGCCGTGCGATGGGCGCCAAGACCGGTACGGGCGGCTCCGCCGGAGTGGCCTGGCTGGAGAAGAGGGCGCGGAACAACGTGTTCCCCGAGCTGTGGACGGCGCGATCGTATGTCTGAACCGATGCCCGAGCCGATGCCCGAGCCGGTGTCCGACCCGAGACTCAGGGCGAAGGAACTGGACGCGGCCGACGGACTGGCCGCCAAGCGGGCCGAGTTCGTGCTCGACGCGGACGGCGACGAGAGCGGCGGCGACGCGGTCTACCTCGACGGCAACTCGCTGGGCGCGCTCCCCGTCGCCGTCCCCGGCCGGGTCGAGGACGTCGTCCGCAGGCAGTGGGGCGAGCTGCGCATCCGGTCCTGGACGGAGAGCGGCTGGTGGACGGCGCCCGAGCGGATCGGCGACCGGATCGCCCCGCTGGTCGGCGCGGCGGCCGGGCAGATCGTCGTCGGCGACTCCACGAGTGTCAACCTCTTCAAGGCGGTGGTGGGCGCGGTGCGCCTGGCCCGGCTGACGGACGGTGCCGCCGGAACCGCCCGCGACGAGATCGTGGTGGACGCGACCACGTTCCCCACGGACGGCTACATCGCCGAGTCGGCGGCCCGGATGACCGGCTGCACCCTGCGTCCGGTGCCGCCGTCCGAGGTCCCGGGCGCGCTCGGCGACCGTACGGCCGCCGTACTGCTCAACCACGTCGACTACCGCACCGGCCGGCTGCACGACCTGCCCTCGCTCACGGCCGCCGTGCACGCGGCGGGGGCGTACGTCGTCTGGGACCTGTGCCACAGTGCGGGCGCGCTGCCGGTCGGGCTGGACGAGCACGGCGTGGACCTGGCGGTCGGCTGCACCTACAAGTACCTGAACGGCGGCCCCGGCTCACCGGCGTACCTCTATGTGCGCGCGGAGTTGCAGGACCGCTTCGACTCCCCGCTGCCCGGCTGGAACTCCCACGCGGAGCCCTTCGGCATGCGACCGGAGTACGCACCGGCGCCGGGCGCGCTGCGCGGGCGGGTCGGCACCCCGGACATCCTGTCCATGCTCGCCCTGGAGGCGGCGCTGGACGTCTGGGACGACGGCGTCACGGTCGAGGCGGTACGGGCCAAGTCCCTCGCCCTGACCGACTTCTTCCTGGAGTGCGTCGAGGCGTACGTCCCCGAGGGCAGGGTCGAGTGCGTGACCCCGCGTGCGCACCGGGAGCGGGGCAGCCAGATCGCCCTGCGCTGCCGGGACGCCGGTGACGTCATGCGGCGGCTGATCGAGCGGGGGGTGGTGGGCGACTTCCGCCACCCGGACGTCCTCCGCTTCGGCTTCACCCCGCTGTACGTCGGCTTCGCGGACGCGGAGCGGGCGGCCCGGGTGCTGGCGGAGGTGCTGGCGGAGGCGCCGGCGGAGGCAGAAGCCGACAGCGAGGCCTGACCGACGGCCGGAAGAGGGTGGCCGGGGTCAGGAGGTGCTCTCCGCCCCGGCCACCCTCGGGAAAGGTTCACCGAGCGTGATATCCCCATGTCCACGCACGTCATCGTGCTGATACCGTCCCGGCCAACGGCGGAATTCTTCTCTCGTCCGTCAAGTACGTTTGATCGCTGAGAGGTTGAGCATGAGGGACGACGCCGCAGCCGCCCGGTCCGCAGCCGAGGAGGAGTCGGTCTTCTCCCGTCCGCCGGTCGCCCCCGACGCGACCGCGGCCTACGGCGACGGCCTGGACCAGCTGATCGACTTCTACGTCCCACGTGCCACGGGCGGCCCCGGCGGCCCCGCGCCCGTGGTCGTCGTCCTGCACGGTGGTGCCTGGCGGGCGCCCTACGACCGGCGGCGCGTCAGTCCGTTCGCCGGTTTCCTGGCCCGCCGGGGATTCGCCGTGGCCAGTGTCGAGTACCGGCGCGGGGCGGGGGAGACGGGCGGCGGGGACCCGGTCGCGGGACGGTGGCCCGACACCTTCGACGACATCGCCGCCGCGCTCGACGCGCTGCCCGAGCTGGCCCGCCGTCACCTGCCCGGCGCCGACCCGCGCCGCACCGTGGTCACCGGTCACTCGGCGGGCGGCCACCTGGCGCTGTGGGCCGCCGCCCGGCACCTCCTCCCCGCCGATGCCCCCTGGCACACCGACCGCCCCGCGCCCCTGCGCGGCGTGGTCGCCCTCGCCCCGATCGCCGACCTCGCGGTCGCCGGCAAGCTGGACGTCTGCGGCGGTGCGGTACGCCAGTTCCTCGGCGGCGACGAGCGGTTCGCCGAACGGCAGCCCTACGCCGACCCCGCGCTGCTGCTGCCCACCGGCATCGCCACCACCATCGTCCAGGGCCGTACCGACGCCGATGTCCCGCAGGCGGTCGCCGAGTCGTACGCCGACGCGGCGGCCAAGGCCGGTGAGGTGGTGGGGGTGACGCTGCTGGAGGACGTCGGCCACTTCCCGCTGATCGACCCGGCGGCGGACGCCTGCGCGGTGGTGGCGGAGGAGATCGCCCAACTCGCCTGGTGAACCCGGCCGGCCGAGGTGTGCCCGGCAGGGCTCTCCCCCCAGTGCCGCCGGCCCTGCCCGTCATACCTGAGAGCTACCCCCGGGGTGAGCTCCCCGGCGGGACGCGGACTACCTGCGCCGATCCGTAACTTCCTTGTCCGAAGGGCCCGATGAGCGGGCGGACGGACAGGGAGGAGGCCGACCGTGGGTCTGGCAGCAAGAGGGCTTCGGTGGCGCCGCGCCGTGCTCGCCGTGTTCGTCGCCTCGGCCGTGACGCTGCCCGTGGTCGGAGCGGCCCGGTCCCCGGCCTCCGCCCCGCCACCGGTCACGCTCGCCGCACCGACCGCGGCCACCCTCGACGCCACCTACGCCGCCCACCGTGCGGGCGCCGCGAAGGCCGCCCGGATGGCCGCGGATCACGGCGACCGGCGGCGCGCGGCCGCCGACCGTTCCCTGGCCGACTCCGCCCGGCACCTGCTCGCCTTCGACGGGCGCGGCTCCGGACTGGTCACCGAGGTCCTGGGCGACCTCGCGCGCGCCGACCGCGTCGCAGTCCTCGTCCCCGGTTCCGACACCGGCCTCGACACGTACGGCCGGTTCCGCGCCGCCGCCCAGGCCCTGCACGCGCGGCTCACCCGTGAGGCCCCGGCGGGCACCCGCACGGCGGTGGTCGCCTGGCTCGGCTACGAGACGCCCGCCACGATCGGCGTCGCGGTCGCCACCACCGACCTCGCGGACCGGGCCGCCCCCGAACTGCGAGCCTTCGTACGGGACGTGCGGGCCGTCACCGGTCCGCGCCCGCGCCTCTCCCTGCTCTGCCACTCCTACGGCTCGGTCGTCTGTGCCCGTGCCGCCCCCGGTCTGGACGCCGCCGGCATCGACGACATCGCCGTCGTCGGCAGTCCGGGCACCGGCGCCGACACCGCCGCCGGTCTGCGCACCCGCGCCCGGATCTGGGCGGCCCGCGGCGCCGGCGACTGGGTGAGGCACGTGCCGCACATCGGCGTCGGCCTGTTCGGCAGCGGCGTCGGCTTCGGCACCGATCCCGTCTCCCCGGCGTTCGGCGCCCGGGTCTTCGCGGCCGGCGACGGCGGCCACAGCGACTACTTCGCACCCGGCTCCCCCTCCCTTGCCGACCTGGCCCGGATCGTCCTGGGCGAGACCACGGCGGTGACCCATGACTGACCTGACCCCGTACGCCGTACGCGACGGCGTACGGCAGGCCGCCCGCCGCCTCGACGCGGCCACCCCCGCCCACCGCGACCGTGCCGTGGACGCCCTGCGCGCCGGCGCGATCCTCGGTGTCGTCCTCGGCCACTGGCTGGTCACCGGGCTCGTCGCGGACGGCCGCACCCTGCACACGGCCAGCCCGTTGCAGCCCATGCCCTGGCTGGCACCCGTCTCCTGGCTGTTCCAGACGCTCGCCGTGTTCTTCCTGGTCGGCGGCCATGTGGCGACCCGCGGCCACGCCTCGGCCCGCGCCCGGGGCGTCCCGTACCACCGCTGGCTGCGCGGCCGGCTCGCCCGGCTGTTCAAGCCGGTCGCCGCCGTCCTCACCCTGTGGACAACCGTCACGGTCGTGCTGCTGCTTGCCGGTACCGACCTCGCGACCACCCGCACGCTGGTGAAACTCGCCCTGTCCCCGCTCTGGTTCCTGCTGGTCTTCGCCGCCCTCACCGCCGCGACTCCGCTGCTGGCCCGGCTCCACCCGCTGTGGCCGCTCGCCGTCGTCCTGCACGTGGATGTGGCGCGCCTCGGCCTCGGCGGCCCCGCGTGGCTCGGCTGGATCAACCTCGCGGCCGGCTGGCTGGTCCCCTACACCCTGGGCGCGGCCTGGACCCGGGGCGAGCTGGAGCACCGCCGCTCGGGCTGGATCCTCCTCGTCTCCGGTACGGCGGCCACGACCGCGCTCGTCGCCTGGGCCGGCTACCCGGCCTCCATGGTCGGCGTCCCGGGCGCCGGGCTCTCCAACCTCGACCCGCCGACGCTGGCCGCCGTCACCTTCGGCCTGGCCCAGTGCGGACTGGCGCTGCTGCTGCGGGAACGGCTGCGGGGTGCCATGCGCCGGCCCGTCGTCTGGGCGGCGGTGGCTCTGGTCAACCTCTCCGCGATGACGGTCTTCCTCTGGCACCAGACGGCCCTCCTGGCGACCACCGCCACCGCGCTCCTCCTCGGCCGCCTCCCCGGACTCCACACCGTCCCCGACGGCCTCGGCTGGGTGGCCGCCCGGCTGGCCTGGCTGCCGGTGCTCGCCGGTGCCCTCGCGGTCTGCTGGGCGGCGTTCCGGTCCTGGGAGCGGGGCGGGGGACGGCGCGGGCGGTGGCCCCGGGGAGTGCGGGAGGCGCGGGCGTATCGGCCGACGGCGGACAAGGCAGTGAAGGGTGCACGTCATGTCTAAGCTGGACCGTGTGGCGGACAAGGGGGCGGAGGCGGTCCTGCGGTGGCTGCGGGTGCTGCGGGACGATCTGTGGACGCTCCGTGCCGACCCGCTGCCCCCGTCGGTGTGGCTGCGCTGGTTACCGCACGGGATCGTGTGCCTGGCCGGGTGCGGGGTCGTGCTCGGCGACGCGAACCAACTCTCCGACCACGGACACCTCGTGTCCGGGCCAGCCTTCCTGATCGCACTCGGACACGGCGCCGCGATGCTGCTCGCGCTGTGGTACCCGGTCCCGGCATGGTGGGCGTCCCTTGCGACCACGGTCGTCGCAGCGATGGCCGTGCGGGCGCGGATGGCCCCCGACGAGTACAGGTTCACCTGGCCCTGGACCTCGGCCGGTCTGATCTCCCATCTGTTCGTCCTGCTGCTGCTCGCCCTGCGGGTCCGTACCAGGATCTCCGTGGAGGCGCTGGTACTGACCGGGCTTGTCACCTACGTCGTCCAGGGACTGATCGGCGCACAGAACTACCAGCCCACCGGCCAGATCGCCGTCACCCTGTTCGCCACCGCCGTCGTCCTCGGCATCGCCCTGCGCGGCCGCCGCGAGGCCCGCGCGGAACTCGTGCAGCAGACCACGCTCACCGCCGAGGAGCGGGCACGGCGCACTCTGCTGGAGGAACGCAGCCGGATCGCGCGGGAGTTGCACGATGTGGTGGCCCATCACATGTCGGTCGTCTCCATCCAGGCCCAGGTAGCCCCGCACCTGGTCGAGAACCCCTCCGAGGAGCTGAAGGAGAACCTGGTCGGCATCCGGCAGAACGCCCTCGACGCGCTCACCGAACTACGCCGTGTCCTGGGTGTACTGCGTTCCGAACACCCCGCCTCCCCCGTGCGCGAGGACGGTTCCGGCGCCGCCCCGCACGCCCCGCAGCCCACCCTGGACCGGCTCGGGGCGCTGGTGGAGAACACCCGGGCCGCCGGACTCGCCGTGACCACCGAAGTAACCGGTGTGCGGAGGCCGTTGCCGCCCGGCGTTGAGCTGTCGGCGTACCGGATCGTGCAGGAGGCGCTGAGCAACGTACTGCGGCACGCCCCCGGCGCCACCGCCCGGGTCACCCTCGCCTACGCTCCGCACGGGCTGGGTGTGGAGGTGACCAACACCCGGCCCACGGGCGAGGCGCCCCCGTCCGCCGGCGCAGGGCACGGGCTGCTCGGCATGCGGGAGAGGGCCGCGATGCTCGGTGGCAGCCTCACCACCCGTCCCCGGTCCGACGGCGGCTACCGGGTCGCCGCCCACCTTCCCGCCGAATTCCGCGCCGGGACCGGCGACCCGGCTCCTCAGCGCAAGGACGACACTCCATGATCCGCGTACTCGTCGTCGACGACCAGCAGATGGTCCGGCAGGGTTTCACCGTGCTGCTGAACACCCGGCCCGACATCGAGGTGATCGGCCAGGCGGTCGACGGGCTGGACGCGGTCGCGCAGGTCGCCGATCTCGCCCCGGACGTCGTCCTGATGGACATCCGCATGCCCGAACTCGGCGGCATCGAGGCCACCCGCCGCATCACCGCCGCCACCCCGCACATCCGGGTGCTGGTGCTGACCACCTTCGACCTCGACGAGTACGTGTACGAGGCGCTGCGCGCGGGCGCCTCCGGGTTCCTCCTCAAGGACGCCTCCAGCGACCAGCTCGCCGAGGCGGTACGGGTGGTGGCGGCCGGCGACGCGCTGCTCGCGCCCGGCGTCACCCGGCGGCTGATCGCCGAGTTCGCACGCCTCGAGGACAGGCCCCGTTCCCCGCTCAGAGAACGTGTCGCCGACCTCACCGAGCGGGAGACGGAGGTGCTCGGGCTGATAGCGCAGGGCCTGTCCAACGCGGAGATCGCGGTGCGGCTGGTGGTCGCCGAGCAGACCGTGAAGACCCATGTGGGCCGCATCCTGGTGAAACTGGGCCTCCGTGACCGCACCCAGGCCGCTGTCTTCGCCTACGAGGCGCGGCTGGTGACACCGGGCTGACCGGCGAGCTCGCACCACACATACCTGCCCCGGTTGCCGAATCCGGAGAGCGGCTGCCGGCCCCACAGGTCGGAGCAGGCCCTGACCAGGGCAAGCCCTCGGCCGCCCTCATCGATGACGCTGCCGTTCGACTCCGCCGGAACCCCCGGCGGTTCGGGGTGGTCCGCGTCCCGGGCGCCGGTCCGCAGCACACCGCTCCGGATTATGCTCAGGCGGTGTTCACCTACACGCGCCCCGAGTTGTCGGAGAGCGAAGCGGCGCTTCGCGTGGACCGCCGGATGATGTGAGGCGTCACATGAGCCGAACCCCGTGCCGGCGGAAGTCCAGCTACTCAGGCTCAGGCGGCGGTGAGGGCGACACCTGCGTCGAGAGCGCGGAGGCGCGCCCCCGCACAGCCGTCCGCGACTCCAAGGCCCCCGCCCGCGCCGTCCTCTCCGTCCCCGCCCTCTCCTTCGCAGCCCTCGTCGGGCATGTGATGCGAAACGCCTGTCCAGGGGCGTGACCCCGGGCGGTCAGTGGCCTCCCCGGTTCTTGACGCAGGGGCCCGTCCCCGGCTGGGGCTCGATGTAGGCGCCGTGCACCTCGCTGGTCAGCTCGTGCTTCGTCACGTCACCGGACACGCACACGACTCCCGTGTGGACGCTGTAGAACCCGGGCCCGATGTACACGCCGTGCTCCTCGCCGCAGCCGAGACGGCTCAGCGCCGCCGCGATCCGTTCCCCGCCGAAGACGCCGTGCTCACCGGCACCACCTTCCTGCCGGACCTTCTCCAGCTCCTCGCGGATGAGCTTCGCCGACGCCTGCCCTCGGGCACGCTCGTCCGGCGTCAGGGACGCCTGCACGCGGTAGGCGTGGTTCTCGGCGTAGTGGGGGGCCTGATCCCCGTTCTCCTCCTGGCGTGCGCCGGTCACGCTCGGAACGGGAGAGGACGGCAGATCCGAAGGCACCGCGACGGGCTCCGCGCACGTCGGCCGGGGCGTGAAGGAAGGCGGCGGACCCGTCGGCCGCGCCTGCTCGCCCGGCTGGGTTCCACACGCGGTCACCGTGACCGCGACAAGGGAGACCGCGGCTGCCGCAGCTGATCGTCTGAGGGACATGGTCGGAGTTTCCCGTCCCGTACGGCAGACGCCATGAGCACGGGTACTCATCCGGCCAGGGTGCTGTGGTCGTGTCCCACGGCGTGGTGCAGGGGATCAAGCGCTCGCGTTCCGGTACGAGGCCCATGGCGGTCTTCGCGGAGGCGGCAGCCCGAGAGGTGTCCCGTTGGGGCGGGTTGAACACCCGAACCGGCGGGACCGCCGTCCCCGGCCTGCGGATTCCGACGTCCTGATCCCCTGCACCACCTGGCGGGACGCCATCGGTGCTGTGCGAGGCACTGTCCGGTCTCGCTCCGCAGGTCACAAGGGGCAGCCCTTGTCGGCCCTTCCTGTCCCCGTCGGGAAGGCCGCTTTCGATGAGGGCTCTGGGCACAGGCCCGGTCGGCGTCCTATGGTCCGTTCATGACGGCTGAATCCGACCTCGCGTTCGACCCGTGGGACCCGGCGTTCCTCGCCGACCCGTACCCCGCCTACGCCGAGCTGCGGGAACGGGGCCGGGTGCACTGGTTCGAGCCGACGAACCAGTGGCTGGTCCCGCACCACGCGGACGTCTCCGCGCTGCTGCGCGAGAGGCGTCTGGGCCGGACGTACCAGCACCGCTTCACCCACGAGGAGTTCGGCCGGACCGCCCCGACGCCCGAGCACGAGCCGTTCCACACCCTCAACGACCACGGCATGCTCGACCTCGAGCCGCCGGACCACACCCGCATCCGGCGCCTGGTGTCGAAGGCGTTCACCCCGCGCACGGTGGAGCGCCTGAAGCCGTACGTCGAAGGGCTGGCGGGGGACCTGGTGTCCGCGCTGGTCGACGCCGGCGGGGGTGACCTGCTGCGGGACGTCGCCGAACCGCTCCCGGTCGCGGTGATCGCCGAGATGCTGGGCATCCCCGAGCCGGACCGGGCCCCGCTTCGGCCCTGGTCGGCGGACATCTGCGGGATGTACGAGCTGAACCCGTCGCAGGAGACGGCGAAGCGGGCGGTCCGGGCCTCGGTCGAGTTCACCGAGTACCTGCGCGAGCTGATCGCGCACCGTCGAGCCCGCCCCGGCGACGACCTGATCTCGGGGCTGATCGCCGCCCACGACGAGGACGACCGCCTCACCGAGCAGGAGATGATCTCCACCTGCGTGCTCCTGCTGAACGCGGGCCACGAGGCGACGGTGAACTCCACGGTCAACGGCTGGGCGGCGCTGTTCCAAAACCCCGGTCAGCTGGCCGCCCTCCGCGCGGACCACTCCCTGGTCCCCTCCGCCGTGGAGGAGCTGATGCGCTACGACACCCCGCTCCAGCTCTTCGAACGCTGGGTGCTGGACGACATCGAGATCGACGGCACGGTGGTCCCCCGGGGCGCGGAGATCGCCATGCTCTTCGGCTCCGCCAACCACGACCCGGCCGTCTTCACCGACCCTGCCCGCCTCGACCTCACCCGCGCGGACAACCCGCACATCTCCTTCGGCGCCGGCATCCACTACTGCATCGGGGCGCCCCTGGCCCGTATCGAACTCGCGGCGTCCATGAGGGCGCTGCTGGAGCGGGCCCCCACCCTCGCCCTGGCGGAGGAACCGAAGCGCACACCGAACTTCGTGATCCGGGGGCTGGAAGGGCTGGCGGTCGAGGTCTGACCCGCCGGTCCGCGCCGGGCGGGGCTGCGGGACGGTTGCCCTTCCCGCAGCCCCACCCGGCTACTTCGTCTCGAGGTCCCGTCGCCGGAAGCCCGCCAGGCCCAGCCACACCAGGCCGGCGGCGACGAGGGACAGCAGGAGCAGCGGGGTCCAGTTCATCTCCGCGGCGGGGAGCCGGGGGACGTGGCCGAACGGGGAGAGGTTGTTCGTCCAGGCCGGGAACTGCAGGATCGGGCCGAGGTAGCCGACCACGAAGGCGTACACCGGCACGATCCAGGCCGCCTGGCTCGCCCGCGGGAACCAGCCGAAGAGCACCACGGCCACGCCGACCGTGACCCACAGGGCGGGCGCGTACGCCACGGCCGCGCCCACCAGGTCCGGCAGCAGCCCGGTGTCACCGGTCGAGGCCGCGCCCGCGATGCCGAAGCCGAGCCCGGCCAGCAGCAGCACGACCGTACCGCCGCCCATGGCCACGGCCAGGTGGCCGCCGACCCAGCGGGTGCGTGAGAGGCCGGTGGCGAGGAGGGGTTCGGCGCGGCCCGCCGTCTCCTCGGAGCGGGGCCGCAGGGCCGCCATGACGACGTACACCGCCGCCACGACCGTCAGGACGACCATGACCATGGAGGCGAAGGACTCGGCGACGCCGCTACCGCCGATGCGGTCCAGGGCCTCCTGGATCTCGTCGATGCCCTCCAGCATGTCCTCGGCGTCCCCGAGGATCGATCCGTACATCGCGCCCATCAGGAACAGGCCGGTGCCGAAGCCGGTCAGCATGCCGCGGTGCAGGCGCAGGGCGAAGCCGACCGGTGTGGCGAGCGCGTCGGAGGCCGTGGGGCGGCCCGGCTTCCCGGGACGCAGGCCCGCGCCCACGTCCCGCCGGGTGGAGAGCACGAACCCCGCCGCCGCACACGCCGCCGCGAACACCAGGCAGAGCAGCAGCGGCCACCAGCGGTTGTCGACGTACGGGTAGCTGCGCTGCACCCAGCCGATCGGGGACAGCCAGGACAGGGCACCGTTCTCGCCGCTGTCGCCGGCCGCGCGCAGCACGTAGGCGACGCCGATGACCGCGAGCGCCGTGCCGGACGCGCCGCGCGTGTGCGCGGTGAACTGGACGGTGACCGCGGCGACGGCGGCGAAGACGAGGCCGACGGCGGCGTGGCCGAAGCCGTAGAGCAGCGAGCCCGCGGTGTCGATGCCCTCCAGCCCCAGGCCGGCCAGGCCGAAGGTCAGCAGCAGGGCCAGGGCGAGGTTGGCCAGGGCCGCGACGGACAGGGCGGCGGCGAGGTGGGCGTGGCGGCCCACGACGGTCGAGCGCACCAGCTCGGCGCGGCCGGTCTCCTCCTCGGCGCGGGTGTGCCGGGTGACGACCAGCACGCTCATGAGGCCGACGAGGACGGCCGTGAAGCCGATCATCTGGTGGCCCAGCATGGAGCCGAAGGTGTAGTCGTCGAGGTAGTGGCGGGGGCCGGACATGGCGAGGCCGGCCGGGCTGTCCATGCTCCTGACGGCGTTGGCCCGGTCCTGCGGCTCGCTGTACAGCGTCCTGAAGCTGTTCGCCGTCATGAGCGTGCCGAGGAGCAGGGCCAGGATCCACACCGGGAGCCGGATCCGGTCCCGGCGCAGGGCGAAGCGGATCAGGGTCCGGGTCCCGGCCAGCGCGGTGCCGCCCGCGACCGGTCCGGCGGGTGCCGGAGCCTCGGGGGCGGCGGTCGCGGTGGTCATCGCAGGCCTCCGTCCGTGCGCTGCTCGTCCGTGCCGTGTCCGTCCGTGCGCTGCCGGTACGTGCGCTGCCCGCCGGTGCCGTGTCCGTCCGCGCCGTGCTCGTCCGGGCCGTGTCCGTTGGCGGCGAGCTCGCTGCCGTAGTGGCGGAGCATCAGCTCCTCCAGGGTCGGCGGGTGGCTGACGAGACTGCGGATGCCGAACTCGGTGAGCTTGCGGACCGCTCCGTCGACCCGGCCGCCGTCGACGGCGAACCGGACCCGGCCGGTGGCCTCGTCGAGGGTCCGCAGGTCGTGGACGCCGGGCAGCTCGTCGAGGCCGGTGGCGGGGCGCTCGGTCTCCACCTCGATGGTGGTGCGGGTCAGGTGGCGCAGCTCGCCGAGGGTGCCGGACTGGACGGTGCGCCCCAGCCGGATGATGCTCACGCGGTCGGCGAGCTTCTCCACCTGGGCCAGGATGTGGCTGGAGAGCAGGACGGTCTTGCCGGCCGCCTTGGCCTCGCCGATGACGTCCTGGAAGACGACCTCCATGAGCGGGTCCAGTCCCGCGGTCGGCTCGTCGAGCAGCAGCAGCTCGGCGTCGGAGGCGAGCGCGGCGACGATGGCGACCTTCTGCCGGTTGCCCTTGGAGTAGGCGCGGCCCTTCTTGGTCGGGTCCAGGTCGAAGCGCTCGACGAGTTCGGCGCGCCGCTTCCTGTCCAGGCCGCCGCGCAGCCGTGCCAGCAGGTCGATGGCTTCGCCGCCGGTGAGGTTCGGCCACAGTTCGACGTCGCCGGGGACGTAGGCGAGGCGACGGTGGAGCTCCACGGCGTCCGCCCACGGATCGCGCCCGAGCACCTGGGCGGCGCCCGAGTCGGCACGCAGCAGGCCGAGCAGGACGCGGATGGAGGTGGACTTGCCGGAACCGTTCGGGCCCAGGAATCCGTGGACCTCGCCGGTCTCGACCTCCAGGTCGAGACCGGCGAGTGCGTGCGTGCGGCCGAACGACTTGTGGAGTCCGGACACGGTGATGGCCTTCGTCATGCTTCGGAACGTACGCTGATTTCACAAATTTGTGAAGTTAAGGAAGTGTATAAACGCCGGACTAGACTGGTCGACGTCGCTGAGCTGCGGATACGGACACGGGGACGGGGACGGATCCGCGGAGGGCGGACGGGACACGTACGGGCCGAGGGCGGAGATGGGCGGGCCATGACGCAGGAAGGGGCCGGACTGCCGGGGCGGGACCCCGAGGCGGTCTCCCGGTTCGTCGAGCACTTCGCCGCGCAGTTGGCGGCGGCCGGAGTGCCGCGCATGCCGGCCAGGGTCTTCGCTGCCCTGCTGGTCTCGGACACCGGTCTCAGCACCTCCGCCGAACTGGGGGAGACGCTGCGGATCTCGCCCGCCGCGGTCTCCGGGGCGGTGCGCTACCTGGACCAGCAGCACCTGGTCTCCCGCGAGCGGGAGCCCGGCTCGCGCCGTGAGCGCTACCGGGTGCGCGGCGACCAGTGGTACGAGGCCCTCACCAGTCGCGAGGCCGTCCTCCGGCGCTGGCAGGACGCGCTGCGCGAGGGTGTCGCCAGCGTGGGCCCCGACACCCCGGCGGGCCTCCGGCTGGCGGAGACACTGGCCTTCTTCGAGTTCGTCGAGAAGGAGATCGAAACACTCATGGACCGCTGGCGCGCCCACCGCGAGGAGCGCTTCGGCCGCGGCTGAGCCGCTCCGCCCAGCCGAGGCCGACCCCGCTCACACCGGCAGCGTCAGCCCCCAGGCGTCCTCCCGGGCCACCCACGTCCGGGTGCCCACCGGCCCCGCCACGACCGCGTCCGCCCGGTAGCGGAAGTGCGCTCCCGACACGGTCACCGTGTGTCCTTCGGCCAGCAGCGGCGACGCCTCCGTGCCGACCGACACCGGCCGCACCTCGACCCGGGCGACCCCGCCGGGGCCGGGGACGACGGAGACGCCCTCCACCGGCTGACGCAGGTCGACCAGCGTCACCCCGTCGACCTCCACCCGCAGCCGTACCGGCCCGCCCTCGGGAGCGGAGGCGACCCGGGGCGGCAGGGCCGGCACCAGGGTGCGCACCAGGGACTGGCAGGTCCGCAGCCACGGATGCTGCACCGTGCCGGTGTCCCGGCCGACGTCCTCGGCGTCCTCGGCGTCGTAGGCGTCCCCGGCCCCGCCGGCCCCCTCCTCCCGCATCCGCGCGGCACCGGCCGGCGGAATCCGCACCGCCCCGAGCACCACGCCGTCGCTGTCGTCCACCAGCAGGTTCATCCGCCGCTCGGTGCCCTCCAGCACGGCGCGGGACGCGGCCACCGCCCCCGTGGGCACCCCCAGCGACCGGGCGAGCGACAGCGCGCCCCCGACCGGCACCAGGGCCAGCGCGCAGCCGGTCAGCTCCCGCTGCCGGTGCAGCAGCCCCACCGCCCGGATCAGGGCCCGGTCGTCGCCGACCAGCACCGGGCGCCTCGAGCCCCGCCGGGCGAGCGCGCGGGCGAACTCCTCCGGGCCGTCCGGCAGGCACACCTTCGTCGTCGCACCCCCGCTGAGCACGTCTTTCGCGATGCGTACGGACTCGCCGTCCCTGCGGCGGGCGACCGGATCGATGACCACCAGGAGCTGATCGGACGTCGGGGAAGTCGCCACCTCGGCCATGCCTCGCTTCCTCGGGTAGCATCTTTGTGCAAGAGCCCCTTGCGCTGTTGCGCAGGGGCTTCGTCTATTCCGGGGCATCCGGTCCGACGGTTGGCGGCCAACGGTGGTCGCGGTGTGTGCGCGGCGGAGATCCTCCGCGTACGCCCCTGACCCTGGACATGCCCCACCCGGAAGGGGTGTACGCGCGTGCCCGCACTTGTGCTGCTCGGTGCTCAGTGGGGTGACGAAGGCAAGGGAAAGGCGACGGACCTGCTCGGTGGGTCCGTCGACTACGTGGTGCGTTACCAAGGCGGTAACAACGCCGGCCACACGGTGGTCGTGGGCGACCAGAAGTACGCCCTGCACCTGCTCCCTTCCGGAATCCTCTCCCCCGGTTGCACCCCGGTCATCGGCAACGGCGTCGTCGTCGACCCCTCCGTCCTGTTCTCCGAGCTGAGCGGGCTGAACGAGCGGGGCGTCGACACGTCCAAGCTCCTGATCAGCGGCAACGCGCACATCATCACGCCGTACAACGTGACCGTCGACAAGGTGACGGAGCGGTTCCTCGGCAAGCGCAAGATCGGCACCACCGGCCGCGGCATCGGCCCGACCTACGCCGACAAGATCAACCGCGTCGGCATCCGGGTCCAGGACCTGTACGACGAGTCGATCCTCACCCAGAAGGTCGAGGCGGCCCTCGACGCCAAGAACCAGATGCTCACCAAGCTCTACAACCGGCGCGCGATCGCCGGCGAGCAGGTGGTCGAGGAACTGCTGGGCTACGCCGACAAGCTGGCGCCGTACGTCGCCGACACCGTCCTGGTGCTCAACCAGGCGCTGGAGCAGGACAAGGTGGTCCTCTTCGAGGGCGGCCAGGGCACCCTGCTCGACATCGACCACGGCACGTACCCCTTCGTCACCTCGTCGAACCCGACCGCGGGCGGCGCCTGCACGGGCTCCGGCGTGGGCCCGACGAAGATCAGCCGGGTCATCGGCATCCTCAAGGCGTACACGACCCGCGTCGGCGCCGGCCCGTTCCCGACGGAGCTGTTCGACGAGGACGGCGAGGCGCTGCGCCGCATCGGCGGCGAGCGGGGCGTCACCACCGGCCGCGACCGCCGCTGCGGCTGGTTCGACGCGGTCATCGCCCGCTACGCGACCCGCGTGAACGGCCTGACCGACTTCTTCCTCACCAAGCTCGACGTCCTCACCGGCTGGGAGCAGATCCCGGTCTGCGTGGCCTACGAGATCGACGGCAGGCGCGTGGAGGAGCTCCCCTACTCCCAGTCGGACTTCCACCACGCGAAGCCGGTCTACGAGACGCTCCCGGGCTGGTCCGAGGACATCACCGGCGCGAAGTCCTTCTCCGACCTGCCGAAGAACGCCCAGGCGTACGTCAAGGCCCTGGAGGAGATGTCCGGCGCCCCGATCTCCGCGATCGGCGTGGGCCCGGGCCGCGACGAGACGATCGAGATCAACTCGTTCCTCTGAGGGAGCTTTTCCGTAGTCCCGTAGATCTGATGGGATGGCCGGTACGGTGAACCCGACCGGACCGGCCGTCCCACTCTTCTCAGTGCCGATCAGTGCCGATCAGTGCCGATCAGTGCCGATCAGTGCCGAGCGACAGGGGAAGCGACCACTGTGCACGTCGTGAAGGAAGCGGGATGCTGCTGAGATTCCGGGTGGCCAACGTCCGGTCCCTGCGCGACGAGCAGGAACTTTCGTTCGTCGCGCCCGAGGACGACGAGAACGAGCGGGCCACCGCACGCGACACGGAACTCTCCGACGGACGGCGGCTCCCCGTCCACACCGTCCTCGGCGTCTTCGGAGCCAACGCGTCCGGCAAGTCGAACCTGATCGCCGCACTGCGGAACATGCGCCACTGCGTGCTGCGGTCGTACGCCGACTGGACCTCCTACGACGGCATCCCCCGCGACGAGTTCGCCCTCGACCCCAAGGCCGCCGCCGAAACCTCCCTCTACGAGGCGGACCTCGTCCTCGCCGACGGCGTGCGCTGGACGTACGGCTTCGAACTCGGGGAGCGCCGGGTGGAGGCCGAGTGGCTCTACGCCTACCCCAAGGGCCGCCGCCAGGTGTGGTTCGAACGGGACGCCACCCGCGAGAAGGACTTCGACTTCCCCGGCGACCGCCTCCGCGACCGTGCCAGGCTGGCCCGCACCACCCGCCCGGACGCCCTCCTCCTCACCAGGGCCGCGAACGACGGACACGGGCAGCTCACACCCGTCTTCGACTGGTTCAAGAACAACTTCTGGGACGTCACCCCCGAGACCGAGCGCACCCAGCGCGAGGACTACACGGCCCTGCGGCTGCTGCGCGACGACGGTTTCCGCCGCCGGGCCGAGGAGCTCCTGGAGGTCGCCGACCTGGGCATCGCCGGAGTGGAGGTCGAGCAGACCTCCTCCGGCAGGCCCCTGGTACGGCTCGTGCACGGGAACGGGGGCGACCGGACCACCCTCGACTGGGACGCGGAGTCCTGGGGCACCCGCTCCTGGTTCGCCCTGATCGGCCCGCTGCTGCTCGCCCTCGACACGGGAGCGGTCCTCCTCGTCGACGAGCTCGACGCCAGCCTCCACTCGCGCTTCGCGGCGGAGGTCGTGCGCCTCTTCCAGGCGCCCTGGCTCAACCGCAAGGGCGCCCAGCTCGTCTTCACCGCCCACGACCTCTCCCTCCTGCGGACCCCGGCCGGGGGGCGGCTGCTGCATCCGGGCCAGATCTGGCTCACCGAGAAGGACGAGCGGGGCGCCACGAGCCTGACCTCGGTCGCCGACTGGGAGCCGACGGCGGAGGAGGACCTGATGGCGTCCTACCTCGCCGGAACCTTCGGGGCCGTACCGAAGGTGTCGGAGGGCCAGGTCGGCCGACGGTTGCTGCGCACCCAGGAGACGGCCGGACTGGACTCCGGGACGATGGACGACGACTTAAGGGCGGGGGCGGAAGGGCTCTGATGGCGAGGGCACGAGGAGGGGACGACGTCTCCCGCAGGAGGGGCGGCGGCGCGAAGGGCCGGGCCGGCCGGGCACGCCAGGTGTACGTCTACACCGAGGGCGAGGTGACCGAGCCCGAGTACATCGACATCGTCGTCCGGGGCGGCACGTGGGCCGAGACGGGCCGCACGGTGCAGCACCACATCGCGAACCCCAACGCCGAGGGCAAGCACCGCAAACCGCTGCGCATGGTCCAGGAGGCCGTCCGCACCCTGCGCAAGGTCGAGCGCGAGGCGAAGGACGCCGGGCTCAGGCGCGACAAGGACTGGAACTGGCCCCAGGTGTGGGTCCTCTTCGACCGGGACGACCACCAGGGCGTCCGTGAGGCCTTGGACCTGGCGGAGAAGGAAGGCGTGCGCGTCGCCTATTCGCACCCGTGCTTCGAACTGTGGCGGCTGCTGCACTACTCCAACTACACGGCCACCTTCGGCGGGGTCGCCAGTGACGCCACCGGCAAGCTGCGCTCGCGCCCCGGATTCGCCGCGACGTACGGACGCGGTGTGCGGACGGTCACCGAACAGCAGTCGAAGCACGTCCGTGAGGGACAGGTCCTGACTCCCTCCCACGACGACGACCTCAGCCGGTACAGGACGGCCAAGAAGCACGCCCAGAAGATCAACGACGGTCATTCCACGACCAACCCCAACGCCTGGGATCCCTACACGGACGTGTGGCGGTTCGTGGAGGATGGTCTGCTCCTCAGTGGCTATTAGGCTGCATGGATGTACGGGCAGCGGCCCGAGGACATGCCACCGCGCCGCTGCCACCCCCACCGCTCGTGATACGTGAACAGGGAGCCGTAACGTGGCCAGGATCACGCTCGAACAACTGGAGCGTCACCTCTTCGCCGCCGCGGACATCCTCCGCGGCACCATGGACGCCGCCGAGTACCGCGACTTCCTGCTCGTCCTGCTCTTCCTCAAGCGGGCCAACGACGAGTTCGAGGCGGTACACGACAAGGTCGTCGCCGAGGAGATGGCGGCGGGCGCCACGCGCGAGGAGGCCGAGGAGGAGGCCGACGAACCGGCCCACTACACGAAGCGCAACGTGATGTACGTCCCCGAGGCCGCCCGCTGGAGCGGACTGGCCGGCGCGGTGGACGACGTGGCCACGAAACACCTCCAGCCCGCGCTCGACGCGATGGAGGCCGACAACCCCCGGCTGCGCCACCTCTTCGACCACGTGAACTTCAACCGGATCGGCGGCGGCGGGGGCACCGGCACGGCGGCGGCCAAGCTGGCCGACAAGCGGCTCCAGGGACTTATCGAGCACTTCGGTGGCATGCGGCTGCGCGCCGACGACTTCGAGTTCCCGGACGTGATCGGCGCCGCGTACGAGTACCTGCTGAAGGACTTCGCCGACTCGGCCGGCAGCAAGGGCGGAGAGTTCTACACCCCGCGAGCGGTCGTGCGGATGATGGTCGAGCTGGCGCGGCCCCGGGCGGGGCAGCGGGTGTACGACCCGTGCGTCGGCTCGGGCGGCATGCTGATCCACGCCAAGGAGTACATCGAGGAACACGGCGGCGACACCGAGGACCTGGCGCTGGCGGGGCAGGACGCCAACAACGGCTCCTGGGTCATGGCCACCATGAACATGCTGTTCCACGGGGCCGTCGACTTCAACCTGCGCATCGGGGACACCCTCACCAGCCCCATGCACCTCGACGAGTCGTACGACATCGTGCTGAGCAACCCGCCCTTCTCCATGGACTACAAGGCCGCCCAGATCCTCGACATCGAGGAGCGGATGCGGTACGGCCAGACGTCCGAGAAGGGCAAGGCCGACCTGATGTTCCTCCAGCACATGCTGTACATGACGGAGCGCCGGGACGGTTCCGTCTTCACGGTCATGCCGCACGGGGTGCTGTTCCGCAGCGGCGCGGAGGAGCGGATCCGCGCGAAGATCATCGAGGACGACCTGCTGGAGGCCGTGATCGGCCTGCCGTCGAACATCTTCTACGGCACGGGCATCCCGGCCTGCGTCCTGGTGCTGCGGTCCGGCAGCCGCAAGCGCGCGGGGCGCGAGGACAAGGTGCTGTTCATCAACGCGGATCGTGAGTACCACTCCGAGCGGGCACAGAACGTACTGCTCCCGGAACACGTGGAGAAGATCGTCTCCACCTTCCACAGCGGCGAGGAGGTACCGCGCTTCGCCCGCTGGGTCGAGCGGCAGGAGCTGCGGGACAACGCCTACAACCTCAACATCCGCCGGTGCGTCGACAACACCCCGCCGCCCGAGCCGCAGGACGTACGGGCCCACCTGGTGGGCGGGGTGCCGCGCGTGGAGATCGAGGCGCCGGAGAAGAAGCAGCTGCTGGAGGCGTACGGCGTCGAGCTGACCGACCTGTTCGCCGAGCGCGCGGACGATCCCGCGTACGTCGACTTCCTGCCGGAGGACCGACGCCCGGACGCGGACCGGCTGAGCGCACTGGCGGCCGCGCGCGAGCAGGAGCTGTCGGACGCCTTCGACAAGTGGTGGGCGACGGAGACGGAGAAGATCGTCGCGCTGGCCCCCTGCGAAGGCGATGACCGGACGGAGTTCGAGAAGCGGGCCCAGCTGGCCCGGCTGCGGGCCGACCTCATCGACTCCTTCCGCGACACTCTGCTCAGCGTGAGGGTATTGGACCGTTTCGCGCTCGCCGGCGCGGTCGCCGGATGGTGGCAGGACGCGAAGAACGAGCTGAAGGCACTGGCCGAGAACGGCTTCCGGGGCGTCGTCGACGGCTGGGTCGAGACGGTCGAGACGATGCTGGAACCGGAACCCGACCCGTGGACGGGCGGCGCGCGCAAGCGCTCGGCGTCCGAACGGCGTGAGGCGTACGCGCACAAGGTGGTGGCGCGTCTCGTCCCCGACTTCCTGACGGAACTCGCCGACGCGGACGCGCGCAAGGCGGAACTGGACGCCAAGGTGAAGGCGGCGGAGGCGGCGGAGGCCGCGCGGGCGGCTGCGGCGGCGGGAGTCTCCGAAGACGGTGAGCTGTCTGACGGCGCAGAGACCGACGACGAGGGCCCGGCCCTCGACCCGGCGATCGCGGAGGCGCTGCTGAGCGAGGCGGACCTGAAGAAACTGAAGCGGGAACGCACGGCGGCGAACAAGGCGGTGAAGACGCTGGAGGAGGCGTTCTACCCGTTCGACGGGATGGGAGACGCGTCGTCGTTGACCGCCAAGGAGAAGCCGGAGGCAGCGCAAGAAGAAGCTTCGGGCCAGACCGAGTTGGCCGTAGCAGTGGAGGACGAGCCCGCGGACCGCCCGACTCCTCGTCTCCACAAGGCCCGCGGGCAGCTGACCGACGACCGAGCACGCGAGATCGTGCTGGGCATCCTGCGCGACGACCTGGCCTCGAAGCTGGAAGGGCATGTAGTGCGTCGGCGCCGGAAATTGATCGACGTCTATGTGGACTGGGAACGGAAGTACCTGGTGTCGTTGCGTGATATCGAGAAGCGGCGTGAGGCGGCGACGGAGAAGCTGAACGGGTTCTTGAGGGAGCTGGGTTATGTTGGCTGAGCTGGAAGTCCGCTGGGTGCCGGTCGGTGAAGTTGGTGAGGTGCGGATGGGGAAGCAGCTTTCGCCGGCGAGTAGCCGTGAGGGCGGTATGCATGCCCCGTACCTGCGCGTCGCGAATGTGCTTGGCGGTTGGATTGACTACTCAGATGTGAAGTCCATGAGCTTCGACGCTCTGGAGCGACAGAGATACAGCTTGGAACCCGGGGATATCCTTCTCAATGAGGGCCAGAGTCTTGAGTTGGTTGGCCGAAGTGCCATTTATGATGGGCATCCCGGCGAGTACTGCTTCCAGAACACGCTTATTCGCTTCAGGTCGAGTGCCTGCGTTGTTCCAGAGTACGCTCACGCTGTTTTCACGCAGTGGCTGAACGATGGCACCTTCGCCTCAGTGGCGAAAAAGACCACGAGTATTGCGCATCTTGGTGGGGATAGGTTTGCGAAGATGCCGTTTCCTCTTCTCCCGTCTGCGCAGCAACAGCGAATCGTTGAGATTTTGGAAGCGGTCACCGAGTCGGAAAGGTCCGCGGAGGCCGAGATTGCAAAATTTCGCGCTGTACGCAAAGGAATCGTTAACAGCCTGCTGGTGGCGAATTCGGTTTCAAGATCAGTGCGGGAGTGATTGCGTCATGCGATCGGTTGAAGAAATCCATGCCCGTTCGTAAGCCGCCCACGTCCAGGCAGCGGCGTCTCGGGGCCGAGCTTCGCCGGATGCGTGAGCACGTCGGGCTCTCCCTCACCGAGGCCGCCGCGCTGCACCGTGTCGACAAGACGGCGATCAGCAACACCGAGTCCGCCCGGTTTGGGGTGAGCCCTGACCGGGTGCGAGTGTGGGCGGCCAATTACTCCTGTCCAGATCCCGGATACGTGGACGCTCTCGCGGGCATGGCCAAGGAGCGAGTCGGCGCCAACTGGTGGGATGACTTCAGGGACTCCATCGCCTCGTACATGCTGGATCTGGCCGAGCTGGAGCACCATGCCTTGGCTCTTCGGCACGTTCAGATCACGCACCTGCCCGGTCTGCTTCAGCACGAGGACTACGCATGTGCGGTGTTCGAAGAGGCTGTGCCGCCGCTGTCCTCGGAGGCCCTGGACCTTCAGGTCGACTTTCGTATGCGTCGCCAAGCGCTACTGGGCCGCACGAACCCTCCGGCATGCTCCTTCCTCCTGCATGAGGCCGCGCTGCGCATGCTCTTCGGGGGGCCGGTGATCGCGAAGCGGCAGTTGGATTACTTGCTGGAGCAGTCGGAGCGCGAGGCCGTCACCCTTCGCGTGGTGCCCTTCTCGGCAGGCGGGTTCCCGAGTGCGGGCAGCTCGACCATGTACGCCGGTGGCCCCGTCCGGCAGCTCGACACCGTTCAGATCGACGTACCGAACGGTGTGACGTTCCTGGACTCGGAGACGCATCTGACGAACTACCGCGCTGTACTTGACCGGATGGAGCAGCGATCCCTGGAGCCCGGACCCTCGCGGGACTTCATACGTAAGGTGCTGCACGAACTGTGAGAGCGTGAATCGGATGGACATCCAGTGGCGGAAGTCGTCGTACTCCGAACAGGCGGGAAACTGCCTGGAGTTGGCGGTAGTTGACGGTCAGGTGCTTGTCAGGGAGAGTGACGAGCCCGATGTCGTCGTCAGGACCACCCGCGCCAAGCTCGCGGCCTTCCTGGCCGGAGCGAAGGCGGGCGAATTCGACGAGCTGCTCTGACTCACGTCCCCAGTCGCAGCAAACTCCGCATCAATGTTGATGCGGCAGCACTGTTGGCGCTAGCCTGACTTCAGGCGGTAGTCGCACGATTACTCGCTGATGCAAGGTGCCCCGGCGGTGAGCCACCACCCCGGGGCAGGCCAACGCTGCAAAGGAGCGTCAGCATGTCCAAGCCTATCCGGCTTGCCCTCGAACAAGCGCTTGCCCAGATCCTGGTTCACCTCCTTCCCGCCACCGGCCAACGTCGACGCCGGGGCCGGCCGAGGCGGGTGCATGCGGCCCCGCGCACCCTGTCCGGGCTGCGGCTGTTCGTCCACCGGGCTGCTGTACCCACGGTGTTGAGCGAAGCGCTCCTGGCGAAGGCCCGTGCCGCGAGGCGGGCCGAGGCCTGCGCCCCGCTCGGTGACGCCGGTCCCCGCGTCCGTCCCTACCTGCTCGCGCACGAACGGCGGCAGCGGCAGCAGGTGCGACGTACGGCCCTGGTCCTCGCGCTCGACGGGATCGACATCGGACCGTGGGTCATCCATGGTCACCGCGTCGGCACCCCCGCGCCCCTGGAGGTGGCGGCCTGATGAGCGGGAAGCCCTCCACGCGGTTCCAGGTGAACCGCGTCCCCAGCAAGCCCGTCCGCCGGCAGGACGACGGGACCCTCGCCATCGACCTCTGGCTCTGCCGGGACGGGGTCTTCGACTCGGACGCGGCGCTGCACCTCACCCCCGCCGAGGCCGAAGTGCTGCACGCCCAGCTGTGCTACGCCCTCGACGACGACACCGCCGCCCTGATCGTGCCGGAGAGCAAGCGGCCCGACTGCCGCAAGGGTGTCGCCACCGGGCGAGGGCGCCGGTAAGCGCTGAACCTGGCTGAAACCCGCGCTCACCGAGCGCCCGCTGACCGAAACCCGTGCGTCAACCTCCCCCGGCGCACGGGTTTCTGGGCATGCGCGCCCCCAGTGGCCACAATGGGTCCCTTACGGATCACCGCGACGCTGGGGAGGCGCGAGGCATGGCTGCCGGAGTGGTCGGGGGAACGGCCGAGAGGGACGAGGCCGAACGGCCGCTCCTGGACCACCTCAAGGCGATGGGGTGGCAGCACATCGAGGGCGCTCGGCTGCGGGGCGAGGGCGAACGGGACGACTTCCGGGCGGTGTTGCTGGAGCAGCGGCTGCGCACGGCCGTACTGCGCAACTCGCCCTGGATGAGCAGCGATACGCAGGCCGAGCAGGCGGTCACCCGACTCCGCGCCGCCGCCCGTCATGTCACCGCCGGATCGCTGGCCCAGGCCAACCGGGACGCCACCACGCTGCTCCTGCACGGCATCCTTCAACCCGGTCCGGGCGACAAGGACTTCAAGACGCGGTTCGTGGACTGGTCGCCGGAAGCGATGGAAGGGAGCCGGGAGGAGGTCCTCGCCCGCAACGACTACCTGGTCGTCGACCAGTTGCGGGTGCACGACGCGGACGGCAGGCCGGCCGTGCTGGACCTCGTGCTGTTCGTCAACGGTGTTCCGCTGGTCGTGGTGGAGTGCAAGTCGCCCCACGTCCGGGACCCCGTCGGCCGGGCCATCCGTGACCTGCGTGCCTACTCCGGGCGGCCCCTGGACGACGACACCCGGCGCGGCACCGGCGCCCCGCGCGGCGTCCCGCACCTGTTCGCGCCGGTGCAGTTGCTCGTGGCCGCCGACGGGAAGGACGCCGCGCTCGGTACGTACTCCTCCTCCGAGGAGCACTACGCCCTGTGGCGCAGCCTGGCCCCCGACTACACCGACCCGGCCGTCCCCGGTGACGACGGGGCGGAGGCGCTGCGCCGGGAACTGCGCGGCTGGGGCCTGCTGGGGGCGGACGAGCGGCCCACGCTCCAGCACCGGCTGACGGCCATGGTCCTGCGGCCCGGCAACCTGCTGAACATCGTGCGCCACTACGTCTTCGAGAAGCCGCTGAACGATGACGACGACGGCCGCCGGGCGGGGAAGACGAAACCGAAGTCGGGAACGGCCAAGGTGGTCTGCCGGCACCAGCAGTACCGGGCCACCGAGAAGATCGTCGACCGACTTCGTACCCGCCCCAGCCGTCTCGTCACCGGGCGGGACCGCGACGAGCGTGGTGGCGTCATCTGGCACACCCAGGGCGCCGGCAAGAGCTTCACCATGCAGTTCCTCGCCCGACGCCTGCACATGAACGAGGATTCCGGGCTCAACGGCATCACCCTGGTCGCCGTCACCGACCGTACCGACCTCCAGCGGCAGCTGCGCAAGGCCGTGGAACTGAGCGACTCCAGGGTGGTGCAGGCCAAGTCCCGTACCGACCTGGAGCACCTGCTGGCCAAGGCGGGAAGGCCCGGAGGCCGGATGGTGGTCTTCGCGACGATCCAGAAGTTCCTCGGCGACCTGGCGCCCGGATCCGGCGACGGAGCGGGGGACACGGCCGACGGTGAGGACCGGGCGCTGGACGAGGACTTCGAGAAGGCGCGGAAGCGGGTGGCGGAGGGGGAGGACGCCGAGGAGGTCGCCGACCCCGCCCCGGACGAGCGGACACTGCTCCGTGCCGAACGGATCTTCCCCGAGTGCAGTGACGGGGACCGTGTCGTCGTTCTCGTCGACGAGGCGCACCGCTCCCACTCCTCCGTCCTGCACGCCTGCCTGCGCAAGGCCCTGCCCCACGCCGCCCGGATCGGCTTCACCGGCACTCCGTTGATGCGGGGGCGGCTCGACGACACCGGGCGCATCTTCGGACTGGAGCCCAGCAGCCTTCCCGGTGGCGCCCCGGAGTTCCTGGACACGTACCGCATGACCGAGGCGGAACGGGACAAGGTCGTCGTCCCCGTCCGCTACGAGGGGCGGGCCACCACCGCCGAGGTGCGCGACCGGGAGCGGATGGACGGGTGCTTCGAGGACCTGATCGAGCCGCTGGACGACGCCGAGCGTGAACGGGTGCGCAAGAAGTACGGCACGCCGTCCGCGAGGGCCGTCGCGGAGTCCCCGCCGCTGATCCGCCGCAAGGCCGCCGACATGCTGGAGCACTACGTCACCGGGCCGCTGACCGGTGGGTTCAAGGCGCAGGTGGCCGCCGTCAGCAGGCGGGCCGCGGTGCTGTACCGGGACGCGCTGCGGGACGCGCGGGCCGATCTGCTGCTCCGGGTCGCGGAGTTCGACAAAGGCGGCCGGCGGGAAGGGCTGCGAGGGCGGGCGCCGGAGACGTACACGGCGGAGGAGACCCTGCTGCTGCGCGCCTGGCAGTACCAGGAGCTGCTGCGCCGGATCGACTTCGTGCCCGTGATCTCCGCCGGTGCGGAGCAGAAGGACGGGTTGTGGCGGGAGTGGACCGACGACGACCGGCAGCGGGACCACATCGCACGCTTCCTTGCGCCCTTCCCCGAGCTGCCGCCGGACAACCCGTGGGTGGCCGCACCGGTCGCCGAGCACGATCCGGTGCCCGCGGGGTCGGTGGGCGGGATGAACCCGTGGAGCGACCTGGTGTGGGGCGGGGACAAGCCGGCCGAACAGCCACCGATCGCCTTCCTCATCGTGAAGTCCATGCTGCTGACCGGCTTCGACGCCCCCATCGAACAGGCCCTGTACCTGGACCGGCCCATCCGTGACGCCGAACTGCTCCAGGCCATCGCCCGCGTCAACCGCATCGCCCGCCGCAAGACCGAGGGGCTGGTCGTCGACTACTACGGCGTGCTGAACAACCTGGGCGTGACCCTGGCCGCCTACCGGGGGAACCCGCCCGCCCTGGACTCGCTGCACAGCATGGAAGACGAGATTCCGGTGCTGGAGCGGACCGCGAAGGACTTCCGGGTGTTCCTAGGCCGCGTGGGCATCGACCCGGACGGCCTGACGACCCCCGCCGCCCTCGCCCGTGCCGTCAGGGCCCTGGGACACCCGGAGCAGCGTGCCGGTTTCGACACCTCGCTCGGCGAGTTCCTGGACGCGGTGAACCGCGTGCTGCCTCATCAGGACGCCCTGGAGTACCTGCCGGACCTGCGGACGTGGAGCGTGCTGCAGATGCGGGTCCGCCGCCACTACCGGGACGACACCGGCGGCGGCTTCGCGATGCGCGGCTACGGCCGGAAGGTACGGGCGCTGATCGCCGATCACCTCCAGGCCCAGGAGGTGATCCAGAAGATCCCGCCGGTGTCGATTCTCGCCCCCGACTTCGACGAGGTGGTCGACAGCCTCCCGGTGCGCGAGGCCGCCGCCGAGCAGGTGCAGGCACTCCGCTACCACCTGGAGGAACGGCGTGCGGTGGAGGACCGGCCCGTCCACACCCAGCTCTCCAAGGAGCTGGAACGGGTGCTGGAGGAGTTCGCCGGACGCTGGGACGAGATCGGGAGCCGGCTCGGTCCCCTGGTCGAGCGGGCCCGGGACGCGGAGCGGAGCGACCCCGCCGTGGCCGACCTGAGCCCGATGGAACAACGGCTGCACGCGCTGCTCCGCGAGAAGCTGGCGGAGAGCGAGATCCTGGGCGACCCCACCCCCGAGGACCTGCGCCGGCTCGTGGCCGAGGTGCACGACGAGATCACCAGCCGGGTCCGTCTGGCCTCCTTCGGAGGCGGCGAGGCACATGTGACGAAGCTGGAGTCACACCTGTACGAGCTCCTTCGCACGGCCGGATACCGCCTGCGGGGCGAGGGCCGCCAGGAGGTGAAACGACTGGCCTCGACACTCGCCGGTTACGCCGTGGACCACCTGGAGGACTTCCGGTCGGAGGCCCGGCGAGAATAGGACCGTGCCAGAGCATCCCGGTCCCTCCGAGAACCGCCCCGGTGAGCCGGTGCTCACCGAGGACGGCTCCCTCGTGGTGGACGGGCGTGAGCTGCGCGTGCGGATCAGTGCCAGGCGACGCCGTGTCGGCCTGACCGTGGAACGGGACAGGTCTCTCACCCTGCACGTCCCGCGCGGGTGCGAGGTCAGGCGGGTGGAGGACTTCGTACGCGGCAGCGGCGCCTGGATCCACGACAAGACACGGCTCAGCGAGGACCGTCGCCAGCTGCACCCGGTCCGTACGCTCCGGGACGGCGAGATCCACCGCTACCTGGGGCGGGACTACCGGCTGCTCGTCGTCGACGGGGAAGAGGGGTCCGGGCCGGGCCCGCGGCAGGGGAACGAAGCCGAAGTACCCGGGGTACGACTGGTCGCAGGGCGGTTGCGCGTCCACCGCTCGGTCGCCGGGGATCCGGCCCTCACCCGGCGGGCCCTCGCGCAGTGGTACACCCGGGCCGGGCAGCACTGGACGCGCGGACGCCTCCAGCCCTGGGCCGCCCGCATGGACGTTCCCGAACCGGAGGTCCGCGTGCGCGATCTCGGACACCGGTGGGGGAGCTACCGCGCCGGACCGGGGAACGGCACGATCGCCCTGCACTGGGCCGCCTTCCAGCTGCCCGTCCACCTGATCGACTACGTGATCGCGCACGAACTCGCCCACGTCAGGATCTCAGGACACGGCCCCGACTACTGGAGGCTGCTGGGCCGGGCCCTGCCCGAGTGCCGCCGGGTGAAAGAGGAGCTGGACGAGCTGGGCAGACGCGTCTGGATGGGGGACCTCCCTCACTGACTTCCGGCCGGCTCAGCTGAACACGATCATCGAGCCCTGGGCCAGGCTGCGGGTGGCCGCCGCGTGCAGGCCGAGCCAGACGTGGCGTTCGCGGGCGAAGGGGCTGGGGTCGTACGGGGCGGGGACGGCGGGTTCCTCCAGCTCGGTCGGCCCCTGCGGGGGCTCCGGAGCGGCCGGGGGGTTCGCCGGGTCGATGCCGAGGGCCGGGGCGACGACCTCCAGTTCCCGCAGCAGCGCGTGGGAGGAGCCCAGCGGGCCGCCGCCGGCGAGGAGCTCGTCGCTGGAGAGCGGGTGCGGGAAGTCCACGGGGACGTAGGCCCCGGCGTGGTCGTAGTGCCAGACCAGGTGCGACTGCTGCGCCGTCGTCTCGAACATCTCCAGCAACTGCTCGTAGTCGCCGCCCAGTTCGTCCACCGGGGTGACCGGCAGTCCGCACACCTGGAGCAGGTAGGCGCGCCGCAGGAAGTGCAGCGCGTCGTAGTCGAAGCCCGCGACCGGGGCGACCTCGCCGGACAGACCCGGCATGTACTGGTACACCGGCACCGGCGGCAGCCCGGCCTCGGCGAGCACCTTGTTGTACTGCGCGAGTTCCTCGGCGAACGGATTGTCGGGGGTGTGGCACAACACGTCGACGAGCGGTACCAGCCACAGGTCACAGGCCAAAGAGGGCTCCTCGCATAGCACGTCCACCGCGTCCGGTACGTCCACTGCATCCGGGACGGCGGTCAGGGAAGGGTACCGGTGCGGCGCGAGGGTGACTCCCCTCGTGCAGGTCCTCTACCCATACGAACACAGACGACGCGGGGCCCGGCCCCCGGGCTCCGGCTCGCGGTCGCCCGGGCCGTTCAGTCCGTTCAGTCCGTGGGAAGCTGTTCGACGAGGGCGAGGGAGTACGCGTCGTACGAGGCGACGACCGCGCGGGCGGAGTCGGTGTCACGGCGCACCAGCGCGTCGACCAGATCGGTGTGCTCGCACCACAGCCGCCCCCGCAGGTCGGGCAGCCGCCGCAGATGCTGCACCACGCACACCCAGGTCTGGACGCGGAGCCGGTGCAGGAAGGCGGTGAGGTGGGGGTTGCCGAACAGGGCGACGAGCTCGCGCCAGAAGCGCAGGTCGTAGCCGATCAGTACGGTGAGCTCCCCGGCGAGGGCCGAACGCTGGGCCTCCTCGCCGCGCCGCCGGACCCCGGCGAGCGCGGCGGCGACCCGGGGCTCCTCGGGGCGCAGACGGGCGAGGCGGCCGTCGGCGTCGGTCAGGGCGTGGAACATCCCGTCGATCACCAGCGTGCGGGCCTCGATCATGCCGCGGAAGTCGTCGGCGGAGTACTGGTGCACCCGGAACCCCCGGTGCTGGTCGGCGTCGAGCAGCCCCTGTGCCGACAGGTCGACCAGCGCCTCCCGTACCGGGGTCGCGGACACCCCGTACTGGTCGGCGATCTCCTTGACGGTGAACTCCTGCCCCGGCTCCATCCGCCCGGCCAGCACCTCGTCACGGAGCGCGTCGGCGATCTGCTGCCGCAGCGTGCTGCGTGTCACCGCGCCGTTGCCGCCGATGCCGGGCATGGTCGGGCGTCTCCCTCGTCGTGTTCGAGTGGCGTGACCGTGCCACGCGCGGGGCGGTGCGCGGGTCCCACGCGCCGGCCGCCTGTATCCGGCCCGCGTGCCGGCCGCCTGCTCCGGCGCACGCGTCCGTCCACGGTCACGCCACTTTACGTGTTCGAGTGCCCCACGCCTGTTCGAATGACCGGGTCATCTCCTCACGGTCGGTCCGTGAACTCGTCCGCCGCCGACAGCGCCGAGTCCAGCGCGGTCAGGCCCTCCTTCAGTTCGGCCTCGCTCACGGTGCACGGCGGGACGACATGGGTGCGGTTCATGTTCACGAAGGGCCACAGTCCGTTCGCCTTCGCGACGGCGGCGAAGGCGGCCATGGGGGCGTTCGCCTCACCGGCCGCGTTGTAGGGGACCAGCGGCTCCCGGGTCTCCCGGTTCCGCACCAGTTCCAGCGCCCAGAACATGCCGACCCCGCGGACCTCGCCCACACTCGGGTGCCGCTGCGCCAGCGCGTGCAGCGCCGGCCCGGCGACGGACTCCCCGAGCCGCGCCGCGTTCTCGACGATGCCCTCCTCGGCCATGGCGTTGATCGTCGCGACGGCCGCGGCGCAGGCCAGCGGATGCCCGGAGTAGGTGAGCCCGCCCGGGTACGGCCGCCTCCCGAACGTGTCCGCGATCGCGCCGGAGATCGCGACGCCGCCGAGTGGCACGTACCCGGAGTTCACGCCCTTCGCGAAGGTCATCAGGTCCGGCACGACGTCGTACAGGTCCGCCGCGAACCAGGTGCCGGTCCGGCCGAACCCGGCCATCACCTCGTCCAGGACGAAGACGATCCCGTGCCGGTCGCACAGCTCCCGCACTCCGGCGAGGTAACCGGGCGGGGGCGGCATGATGCCCGCGGTCCCCGGAATGGTCTCCAGGACGATCGCCGCGATCGTCGACGGCCCCTCGAAGGCGATCGTCGTCTCCAGGTGCTCGAGCGCCCGCGCACACTCCTGCTCCTGGGTTTCCGCGTAGAAGCGGGAGCGGTACAGGAACGGCGCCCAGAAGTGCACGACCCCGGCCGTGCCGCTGTCGGAGGCCCAGCGGCGCGGGTCGCCGGTGAGGTTCACTGCCTGCTGGGTGCCGCCGTGGTACGAGCGGTACGCGGAGAGCACCTTGGGCCGCCCGGTGTGCAGCCGTGCCATGCGCAGGGCGTGTTCGACGGCGTCCGCGCCCCCGTTGGTGAAGAAGACCTTGTCCAGGTCGCCCGGCGTCCGCTCGGCGATCAGCCGCGCCGCCTCCGACCGCGCCTCGACGGCGAACGCGGGCGCGAACGTCGCCATCCGCCCGGCCTGCTCCTGGATCGCGGCGACGACCTTGGGGTGCTGGTGGCCGACGTTGGTGAAGACGAGTCCGCTGGTGAAGTCGAGGTAGCGCCGGCCCTCGTAGTCCCAGAAGTACGACCCCTGGGCCCCGGCGACGGCGAGCGGGTCGATCAGCTCCTGCGCGGACCAGGAGTGGAAGACGTGGGCGCGGTCGGCGGCCTTCACGGTGGCCCCGGCCCCGGCGTTCGGCTGAGCAGTCATACGGGCGAGCGTAAGTCGCCCCTCCGGTTCTTTGACAGTGTGCTGCATTTATGTCAGCATATTGTCAATAGGTGTTCGCCGGTGTCCGACCGGCACCCGACATCCGGCGGTCCTTGCCGGCACCCGTCGGTGGACACCGGTGTCCACCGGCGCACTCCAGGGAGCGGTCATGACCCCTAAGCCCGTCCATCTCGCCGTCTACGACACCTTCGCCGACTGGGAGACCGGTCACGCCACCGCGCACCTCGCCCTCGCCGGGTACGAGGTCCGTACCGTCGCCCCCGCCGGGGCGCCCGTCACCAGCGTCGGCGGGCTGCGCGTGCTGCCCGACCTCGCGCTCGACGCGCTGCGGCCCGAGGACAGCTCGCTGCTGATCCTCACCGGCGCCGGCCACTGGGACGAGGGCGACGACCTCGCCCCCTTCGCCCGCAGGGCCCGCGCGTTCCTCGACGCCGGTGTTCCCGTCGCCGCCATCTGCGGCGCCACGGCCGGACTCGCCCGCGAGGGCCTGCTCGACGACCGGGCGCACACCGGCGCCGCCTCCTCGTACCTGGCCGCGACCGGCTACGCCGGCGGAGAGCGGTACGTCGAGGCCGACGCGGTCACCGACGGCGGACTCGTCACCGCCGGTCCCACCGAACCCGTCGCCTTCGCCCGCGAGGTCTTCCGGCTGCTCGGCGCCTACGACGCACCGGCGATCGACGCCTGGTACCGGCTCTTCCACGACTCCGACCCCCAGGCGTACGCCGAGCTCGAGGAGGCTCTGGCCCGGTGAGCAGGGAACAGCAGGATCTGCTCAGCCGCAGCGCGCTCGGCGCCTTCCGGCTGAACGGCGAGTTCCTCGCGGTCGCCGAGGAACTCGCCCGGCCCGCCGGACTGACCGCCGCCCGGTGGCAGGTGCTCGGCGCGGTCCTCCGCGAGCCCCTGCCGGTCTCCGGCATCGCCCGCGTCATGGGCATCACCCGGCAGAGCGTGCAGCGCATCGCCGACCTGCTGGTCGACCGCGGTCTCGCCGAGTACCGGCCCAACCCGGCGCACCGCCGGGCCAAGCTCCTCGCCCCCACCGAGCGGGGGCACGCGGCCGTCGCGGGGATCGGCCCCGGCCACGCGGCCTTCGCGAAACGGCTCGCGGAGGCGTTCGGCGAGGCCGAACTCGCACAGGCGGTCCAGACGATGGAACGCCTGTGCGCCGTGCTCGACGACCTCGGCCCGCCCGTACCGCCCGCAGTGTCACCCGCTGCGCCGCCTGTTACGGAACCGTAGACAACGCCCAGCTCACCCCCGCCCCTGTCCGGTTTATCCTCAGGCTGTTGCTCACGGCGGGGAAGGCGGCAGAGCGATGGAGAAGCACGGGCCGGGGGGCGCGGCGGGGAATCCGGCGGGGGACCGGGGCGCCCGGCACCCGGGCAGGATCGGCGCGTACCGGCTGCTCGCGCGGCTCGGCTCCGGCGGCATGGGAGAGGTCCACCTCGCCCGTTCCGACCGGGGACGCACCGTCGCCGTCAAACTGGTGCGCGAGGAGCTGGCCCGGCAGGAGGAGTTCCGGGCCCGCTTCCGCCAGGAGGTGCAGAACGCCCGGCAGGTCGGCGGCGACTGGGCCGCGCCGGTGCTGGACGCGGACACCGAGGCCCCGGTGCCCTGGGTCGCCACCGGGTACGTCGCCGGGCCCAGCCTCCAGCAGGTCGTCGGGCACGACCACGGGGCGCTGCCCGAGCGTTCGGTACGCGTCCTCGCCGCCGGTCTCGCACACGCGCTGAAGGACATCCACGCCGCCGGCATCGTGCACCGCGACCTCAAGCCGTCCAACGTGCTCGTCACCATCGACGGGCCGCGCGTCATCGACTTCGGGATCGCGCGGGCCCTGGAGACCGTGACCGACGGCGGTCTCACCCGGACCGGGGCGCTGGTCGGCTCGCCCGGGTTCATGGCGCCGGAGCAGGTGCGCGGCGACCGCATCACCCCCGCCTGCGACGTCTTCTGCCTCGGCTCGGTGCTCGCCTACGCCGCCACCGGCGAGCTGCCCTTCGGCACCGCCCACAGCGGGGTGCACGCCCTGATGTTCCGCATCGCCGAGGAGAAACCCGATCTCCGCCGGGTCCCCGAGGGCCTCGCGGACCTCGTGCAGGACTGCCTCGTGAAGGACCCCGCCCGGCGGCCCACCCTCGACCAGATCCTGCGGCGCACCGGCGCCGAGGACACCGTCGCCGACGGCCGCTGCCGGGAGCCCTGGCTGCCGGGCGCCCTGGTCGCCCAGCTCGGCCGGCACGCCGTACGGCTCCTGGACGCGGAGGATCCCCAGGCGCCGCCGCCCGGGCCGGACGGCCCGGCCCCCGCCGCCACTCCCGACCACGCCCCCGCCGCCGACGGCTCCGCCCCGCCCGCCCCGGGCGCGCCCCGTGACGGTGCGGTGGTCGGCCACCTGCCCACCCTGGTCACCGGCCCGAACGGCCCCGCCGCACCCCCGGTCCCGGCCCCGGGCGCCCCGGCGGCCGGACAGCCCCCCGCCGCGTACGGCCACCCCCAGCCGTACGCCCGGCAGCAGGCCCAGCCGCACCCTCAGCCCTCCGGCTACGGCTCCCCCCACAACGGCTACGGGGCCGCCGGCGCCACCCCTGCCTACGGCCCGCCGCCCTTCGGCACGGCCCCGCCGCCGTACGGCCCGGCGCGGCCCCCGCGCGACCACCGTTCCACCGCACTGCTCGTCGTGATCGCGCTGGTCGTCGCGCTCGCCGCGGGCGGCACGATGTACGCGCTGATGAACGGCGGCGCCGGCGACACCGCCGGCGGCAGCCCTTCGGGCACGCCGGGCGAGGGCACGTCCCAGGGCACCGACGGCACCGACGGCAGCGACCCGTCGCCCGACGGGAAGTCCTCGGCCGGGACGGACGCGGCCGGCGGTACCGCCGGCACGGGCCGGCCGACCCCCTCGCCGGCCGCCGACGGGACGGTCCCGGCCGGATACCTCGGCACCTGGTCGACGACCATCGACAACGCGAGCGGGCTGCACACCCGCACGCTGACCATCCAGCAGGGCGAGGCCGGTGACACGGTCATGTCCCTGGTCGCCGAGGGTCCCACCGGGAACGGCACCTACCACTGCGTGTTCGAGGGCGACCTCGCCGGCGCCCCGGGCCCCGGAGAGCAGCTGGAGATCGGCCCGACCACCGTGACGGTCGGCCGGCCGCGCAGCGCCTGCACACCGGGCGCCGCCACCGACATCACCCTCCTGCCCGACGGCACCCTCCGGCGCGTGAACACCGGCAACGGCGACCAGCTCACCTACACGCGGGTGGACACGGGGCACTGACCCAGGGGACCGGCACGCCCCTCCGCGCCGCACCGGCCGCGCACCCGGACCCCGCCGTCGACCGTGCGGAGGCGGGGGAGCGTCCACTGCCGCGCGTCGTCGGGGAGCCCTCTCGGCGGCGACGCGCGGGCGGCCGGGCCCACCGCCGGCCCGCCGTGCCTCACCTCGGCTCCGGCGGCCGCTGGCGGGGCATGTTCGGGCGGGTGGCCCCGGGCGCGGTCGCGAAGCGGCCGTGGGGCTGTCCGGGCGACTCGGGGCGGCCCGTGCCCGCCGGCGCCCCCTGGACGGCGGGCGGCACGCTCGCGCCCGTACGGAAGCCCATCATCCAGTCCGCCGTCTCGGCCCGCACCAGCTCGTCCACGTCCTCGGAGAACCGCCGCAGCACCGACAGGCACCGCTCGGCCGCCTCGCTCGCGGTGCCCTCGGCCGGGCCCAGCATTTCGCGGACGCACTCCGACGCCCAGTCGAACTGGAACGCCTGGAGCCGCCGCTGCACGGCCTGCGCGGTCGCCACGTCCCGCATCCAGCCGGAGGTCATTCCGAAGAACCGGTCCGCGGCCACGCAGGCCGCCGCGAGCAGCAGCGCCATGTACCCCCAGGGGGCGGCTCCGTCGGTCGCTCCGGTCAGGTCCAGCAGCGGCAGCGCCGCCCCGGTGGCCGCCCCCGCCGCGGCCCCCGTACGCAGCGCCCGCGCGCACCGCCGCTTGTGGACCCGGACCGTGAGGTACCAGGCGGCGGTGTCCAGCGCCCCGCGCTCCACCCACCGGTACAGCTCGTCCAGCCGGGGCGCGGGTTCGCCCCAGTCCCCGAGCGGGAACACCCGCCCGGCCAGATCGCCCGGCCGCAGCCCGGCCGCCCCCTTGCCGAGCCCGTCCTGCGGACGGTCCTCGGGCTGCATCTCCGGCTGAACCACCCGGTACTCCCTACTGACCTTGGAGCCTGACCCCGAACCCGGACTCGGCCCTGCCCCGACCCCTGCTGGACTTCCTGGACCTCCACGGGACCCCTGCGGGCCCCTGCGCGACGCCCGCCCGGCGCCGGACGCCGGACACCGGCGCGGACGGCCGGCGCGGACATCGACGTGGACGTGGGCACGGACGTGCCGGCCCCCTTCCTACCGCCCAACGGGTGGCCGTGTCGGGGGTTCGGGCGCCGCTTCCGCCCGAAAGGGGGCTGTGATCAGGTATAGGGCGCGAGGGTGACTCACTCGAAAGAGTGCTGGGGCGACGGCCGCCCGGACCACGTAGGCTCGTGCCGAACGGGAAAATCCCGTACGGACGGACCGACCAAGGAGCTGAATCGTGATCCCCGGTGGTGGCCAGCCCAACATGCAGCAGCTGCTCCAGCAGGCCCAGAAGATGCAGCAGGACCTGGCCCAGGCGCAGGAGGAACTCGCGCACATGGAGGTCGACGGCCAGGCGGGCGGCGGTCTGGTGACGGCCACCGTCACCGGCTCCGGCGAGCTCCGAGCCCTGAAGATCGACCCGAAGGCGGTGGACCCCGAGGACACCGAGACCCTCGCGGACCTCGTCGTCGCGGCCGTCCAGGCGGCCAACGAGAACGCGCAGACCCTCCAGCAGCAGAAGCTCGGCCCGCTGGCCCAGGGGCTGGGCGGCGGCGGCATCCCCGGTCTGCCCTTCTAAGACGGCCCGCGGGCCTCTACGGTACGTACTGAAGAAACACGGGAAGGACGGCAGTCCGTTGTACGAAGGCGTGGTGCAGGACCTCATCGACGAACTCGGGCGGCTGCCCGGCGTCGGTCCCAAGAGCGCCCAGCGGATCGCCTTCCACGTCCTGCAGGCGGAGCCGACGGACGTACGGCGGCTCGCCCACGCCCTGATGGAAGTCAAGGCGAAGGTCCGCTTCTGCGCGACCTGCGGCAACGTGGCGCAGGAGGAGCTGTGCGCCATCTGCCGCGACGCCCGCCGCGACATCGCCGTCATCTGTGTCGTGGAGGAGCCCAAGGACGTCGTCGCCATCGAGCGCACGCGCGAGTTCCGGGGCCGCTACCACGTCCTGGGCGGCGCGATCAGCCCGATCGACGGGGTGGGCCCCGACGACCTGCGTATTCGGGAGCTGCTGGCCCGGCTGGCCGACGGCGCGGTCACCGAGCTGATCCTGGCCACGGACCCGAACCTGGAGGGCGAGGCCACGGCCACGTACCTCGCCCGCATGATCAAGCCCATGGGCCTGAAGGTCACCCGCCTGGCCAGTGGCCTCCCGGTGGGCGGAGACCTGGAATACGCGGACGAGGTCACCCTCGGCCGCGCCTTCGAGGGGAGACGACTCCTAGATGTCTGACGCCACGCTGCACGCTACCGACCGGGACCCGGACGACTTCTCGGTCCAGATCGCGGATCAGATCGAGAGCTTCCTGGTCGCCGTCACGGAGGTCGCCAAGGGCGACGAGCCGGACTCGGCGGTCCCCTTCCTCCTGCTGGAGGTCTCCCAGCTCCTGCTGGCCGGCGGCCGGCTGGGCGCGCACGAGGACATCCTCCCCGACGAGCGCTACGAGCCCGATCCGGGCCCGGAGGCCGACGTGGACGCGCTCCGCGAGAACCTCGCCCGTCTCCTGGAGCCGGTCGACGTCTACTCCGAGGTCTTCGACCCCTACGAGCCCCGCAAGGCGCCCGTCCCGGCCCGGATCTCCGACGATCTCACCGACGTCGTCTCCGACCTCCGCCACGGCATGGTCCACTACCGCGCCGGCCGCACCACGGAGGCGCTGTGGTGGTGGCAGTTCTCCTACTTCTCCAACTGGGGCTCCACCGCGTCCGCGACCCTGCGCGCACTCCAGTCGGTGGTGGCCCACGTCCGCCTCAACCAGCCCCTGGCCGCCCTGGACGGCCTCGACACCGACCAGGACGCGGGCGACGACGCCCTGGAGATCGAGGCGGGCAGGGTCATGGCCGAGGAGATCGGCGTCCCGCTGGGCCTGCGCCCGGTCACGTGACGGGTGTACGCCGGCAACGCGGGCAAAGGACGCGGCGCCGGACCGGGGCTGGATCCTCGGGCGCTTCAAGGACGCCGGTGATCCGCACCGCAGCGGGGCAGTGGAGATCAAACGGGGTGCCCACCCCCGTGGCGGACAGCGATCGCAGTGGGTGAAGGGCGAGGAACGCACAGCTCTCTCCCGGTCCTCGTCAGCGGCCGTTCCAGCGTCCGCCGGCCCTCCGTGCCCGGCTGCGCGGTGACAGCGGACGGGGGCAGCCGACGAGCCGGTACAGCACCTGACGGAGGGGAAGCGCAGGCTCCGCGAGAGCCGGCCCGAGGTGACCGACGCCGAGGGGGAGTCCCGCAAGCAGGCCGCACGTACGGCGACCGAGGCCCACGGGGCCGGATCCCCGAGCGGCGGGTGCGGCCCGGCCGGGGTGCGGAGCGGCGGGAGCGGCGCCCCGGGGGCCACGTGGGGTGCGGTCGGTGGCGGCGTGCCGGAGGAGCGGAGCGGCCGCGTGGTGCCGACCGGCGCCGGGATGCCGAGGCGGGGGGACCGTACGGTCGCCCCGCCTGCCGAGCCGCTGCGCCCCGGGCGGCCGGTCGCACCGCTGCCCGGCCCCCGGCGGAAGCAGGAAGGACACCCACCGCGCCCGCGCCGCCCCGGCCACGATCGGCCCGGCGTCCTCCTCGGCCGCCCCGCCCTCCACGTCCGCGACTCCACGTCCGGGACTCCACGGTGACCCCCGCGGGCCCCGGGCTCCGCTTCTCCGCCTCCGCCCGGCCGGCGTTCATCGCCGCAGTTCAGCCCGGAGCCTGAGCCCCGGGACCCGGGCTCCGTGCCCCGGGCTCTCCATCTGGTTCTTCTGGGTTTTCTCCGGTGTGGTCGAAATACCCAACCAACCCAGTCCGTAACGGGTGCGAGGTGCTGCCGCTGACCGCTGCTTTGGCCAAGGCGGCCGCCGTGCTCTGTCAGAAGAACAAGACGTCCGACGTCATCGACGCGAGCGTCGTCCTCGCCTCCCTCGCCTACGACGAGGCGCCGATCCTCACCGACGACCTGGGGGACATCAGGGCGCTGGCCGCCTGCGCCGGCCGGGAGGGCATCCGCGTCGAGCGACCGTGAGCCGTGAGCCGTGAGCCGTGAGCCGTGAAGGTGCGAGCCGTGAAGGTGCGAACGGGGGAGTATGTGACGCGGGGCACTTTTCCGAGTGGCCCGCGTCGCCCTGGGCAGGAGCCCTCCTGCGCGGGTGCCCGGAAGTCTCACGATGCGATATCGCGGAGGCGATTTTCGGGCGCTCGATAGAATGAGCCGACCACGCTGTGCACACATGTGCGCAAAACGTGGGACAACGACGGAATGAGCGAGGAGCGCACGTGGGCCTTGTCGTGCAGAAGTACGGAGGCTCCTCCGTAGCCGATGCCGAGGGCATCAAGCGCGTCGCCAAGAGGGTCGTGGAAGCCAAGCAGAACGGCCACCAGGTGGTCGTCGTGGTTTCCGCGATGGGCGACACGACGGACGAGCTGATCGATCTCGCCGAGCAGGTATCCCCGATCCCTGCCGGGCGCGAACTCGACATGCTGCTGACCGCGGGAGAGCGGATCTCCATGGCGCTGCTGGCCATGGCGATCAAGAACCTGGGCCACAACGCCCAGAGCTTCACCGGCAGCCAGGCGGGTGTCATCACCGACTCGGTCCACAACAAAGCCCGCATCATCGACGTCACGCCCGGCCGGATCCAGGCCTCGGTGGACGACGGCAACATCGCCATCGTGGCCGGTTTCCAGGGGGTCAGCCAGCAGGGCAAGAACATCACCACGCTCGGCCGCGGCGGCTCCGACACCACCGCGGTGGCTCTGGCGGCCGCCCTCGGCGCCGAGGTGTGCGAGATCTACACCGACGTCGACGGCGTGTTCACCGCCGACCCGCGTGTGGTGAAGAAGGCCCGGAAGATCGACTGGATCTCGACCGAGGACATGCTCGAACTGGCGGCCTCCGGGTCCAAGGTGCTGCTCCACCGCTGTGTGGAGTACGCCCGCCGGTACAACATCCCGATCCACGTCCGCTCGTCCTTCAGCGGACTGCGGGGCACGTGGGTCAGCAGTGAGCCGATTCAGCGAGGGGACAAGAAGGTGGAGCAGGCGCTCATCTCCGGTGTCGCGCACGACACCTCCGAGGCCAAGATCACGGTCGTCGGTGTGCCGGACAAGCCGGGCGAGGCGGCCTCGATCTTCCGCGCGATCGCCGACGCCGAGATCAACATCGACATGGTCGTGCAGAACGTGTCCGCGGCCTCCACCGGCCTCACGGACATCTCGTTCACGCTGCCGAAGACCGACGGCCGCAGGGCCATCGACGCCCTGGAGAAGAACAAGGGCGCCATCGGCTTCGACTCCCTGCGCTACGACGACCAGATCGGCAAGATCTCCCTGGTCGGCGCCGGCATGAAGACCCACCCCGGAGTCACCGCGGACTTCTTCACGGCGCTGTCCGACGCGGGTGTGAACATCGAGCTGATCTCGACCTCCGAGATCCGCATCTCGGTCGTCACCCGCAAGGACGAAGTGGACGAGGCCGTCCGCGCCGTGCACACCGCCTTCGGGCTGGACTCCGACAGCGACGAGGCCGTCGTCTACGGGGGTACCGGCCGCTGATGACGCGGTCCGGGCGACCGGCGCTCGCGGTCGTGGGAGCGACCGGAGCCGTCGGCACGGTACTGCTCCAGATCCTGTCCCAGCGGGCGGACGTCTGGGGCGAGATCAGACTGATCGCCTCCCCGCGCTCGGCCGGCCGCAAGCTGGCCGTGCGCGGCGAGGAGACCGAGGTCGTGGCGCTCACCGAGGAGGCCTTCGACGGGATCGACGTCGCGCTGTTCGACGTCCCCGACGGGGTCGCCGCGCGGTGGGCGCCCGTCGCCGTCGCGCGGGGCGCGGTGGTGGTCGACAACTCCGGCGCCTTCCGCATGGACCCCGAGGTGCCCCTCGTCGTCCCCGAGGTCAACCCGCACACCGTGCGGATGCGCCCGCGCGGGATCGTCGCCAACCCGAACTGCACCACCCTGTCGATGATCGTCGCCGTGGGTGCGCTGCACGCCGAGTTCGGGCTGCGCGAGCTGGTCGTCTCCTCCTACCAGGCGGTCAGCGGCGCCGGGCACGCCGGTGTGCGGACCCTGCGGGACCAGCTCTCCCTGGTCGCGGGCACGGAGCTGGGGACGGGCCCCGGTGACGTACGCCGGGTCGTGGGGGACGGCACCGGGCCGTTCACGGATCCGGTCGCGCTGAACGTCGTGCCGTGGGCGGGGTCGCTGCGCGAGGACGGCTGGTCCTCCGAGGAGATGAAGGTCCGCGACGAGTCCCGCAAGATCCTCGGCCTGCCCCGCCTGCCGGTCGCCGTGACCTGCGTCCGCGTGCCGGTGATCACCACGCACTCGCTCACCGTGCACGCCCGGTTCGAGCACGAGGTCACCGTCGACGCGGCCCGCGAGATCCTCGCCACCGCGCCCGGCGTCGTGCTGTACGACAATCCCGCCGCGGGTGAGTTCCCCACGCCCGCCGACGTCGTCGGCACCGACCCGACCTGGGTGGGGCGGGTCCGCCGGGCCCTGGACGACCCGACGGCGCTCGAACTTTTCGTCTGCGGCGACAACCTCCGCAAGGGCGCCGCCCTCAACACCGCGCAGATCGCCGAGCTGGTGGCGGTGCCGGACCGGCCCCGGACGCCCGCACCGTAAATAATGCTTGGTCACGGCATTCGCTTTGTAGGATCTGTGCAAGTGATGTGAACCGGTCATGATGCCCTGATCTCTTGATCCTGACCGGCGGGCAGTCAAGGATTTGCCTTCCGCCCCCACGCAACCGCGTGCCGGGCGTAGAACGTCTTTGCGGGCACCCCTTTTTTTCGGGCGCGCCGGGGGCGAGGTGGTCTTTTCCGGGCGTGGGGACGTCCGGAACCGGGCGTGGGGACGTCCGTTCATATGAGGCATAGGGGAAGAGCGGGACGCATGAGGGCATTCGGTGTGCTGTCGGTGGTGCTGCCCGGGGTGGACGGGGGACGGCGGATTCCGGGCGCCGCAACAAACGTGACGTCCGGCACGTACAACCCTCATGGGGGGACGTGTGTCCAACTGGCGTGGCTGAGGTACTCGACTTCGCAACGCCGCGCGGCCCGGCTCTGCGCCCGCCCCGCCAGGCACTCCGACCCCGTAGGGCCGGTGCGTCCGGTGGCATGCCGGTGATCGCGCCGATGCCCGCAGCGCGGCCCGCCCGCATACCCAGTCAGCGTGACGGCGGTGCCGACGGCGTAGTGGCGGCCGGCACGACCGTCGACCACCTCACCGAGACCTACCGCGCGCACTACCGCTCGCTGCTGGGCCTCGCCGCGCTCCTCCTCGACGACACCGCCTCCTGCGAGGACGTCGTCCAGGAGGCGTTCATCCGTGTCCATTCCGCCCGCAAGCGCGTCCGGGACCCGGAGAAGACCCTGGCGTATCTGCGCCAGACGGTCGTCAACCTCTCCCGTTCCGCGCTGCGCCGCCGCATCCTCGGGCTGAAACTGCTCTCCAAGCCCATGCCCGACATGGCGAGTGCGGAGGAGGGCGCGTACGACCTGCTGGAACGCGACTCCCTCATCAAGGCGATGAAAGGGCTCCAGCGCCGTCAGCGCGAGGTACTGGTGCTGCGCTACTTCGCCGACATGACCGAGGCTCAGGTCGCGTCGACGCTCGGCATCTCGCTGGGTTCGGTGAAGGCCTACGGCTCGCGCGGGATCGCGGCGCTGAGGGTGGCCATGGAGGCACCGGTATGAGCGTCGGGAAGGACGCACGCGGCGAGGACGTGCGGGGTGAGGAGCGCGAACCGCAGGGGCCCGGGGCGGAGGAGGGCACGTCCGAGCCCGCCCCCGGGGGCGGGCAGCGCGAGCCCGAGGGCGACGAGCGGGAACCCGAGGAACGGGAACCTCGCGAGGGGGAGCCCCGGGAAGGGGACCCCCGGGGAGGGGACCCCCGGGGAGGGGAGGCCGACGTGCGTACGGCCGGGGAGCGCGAGCCCGGAGAGGGCTCGGCCGGGGAGCCCGCGGCCGCGGTGCCCGCGTTCGAGGCGCTCGCGTCCGACGGCCCGGGTTCGTCCGGCGGGGACGGTCTGCGCGTGCTGCGTGGGCTGGTGTCGCCGTCCGGGCAGCAGTCGAAGCAATCGCACGCTGGGAACGGAACTGTGAACGACGCCAACGCCGGCCCGGACGGACCGGGCCCCGACCGGCTCGGTCCGGACGAGCTGGAGCTGCGCAGCCTGCTGCACAGCTCGGTGCGCGTGGTGGAGCCGAGCGAGGGTTCGCTGGACTACCTGCGGCGAGCGGTCCCCGCCCGCCGGGCGCGCAAGCGGCAGATCCTCGTCGGTGCGGCGGCCGCCGCCCTCTTCGTCGGCACGGCCGTACCGGCTCTCGTGCACATCTCCAGCTCCACCGGCCCCGACGCCAACCCGTCCGCCGTGGGCCATGCCTCGCAGGCACAGGGCGGTACCGGCGAGGGCGAGGGCCCCGGCGGGGGCGAGACCACCGCGGGCGGCACCTCGGACCGGGTCGAGGGGGACCGGAAGGACGACACGGAGGACGAGGAGAAGGCCACCGGCACCGGGGCGGGCACGGGCGTGACGGAGGGGGCCGACCCCTCGGCGAGCGCCACCGCGGGGTCACCCGTCTGTACGGGCGCGCAGCTCGGCCCGGCCGTCGCGAGCAGCGGCGCACCCGACTCCACCGGCGCGGTCTACGGCTCCTTCCGGGTGGCCAACGTGTCCACCGCCGGCTGTACGGTCGGCGGTCCGGGAAGCCTGGAGGTGACGCCGCTGGGCGCGGCCGACGCCGCCGCGGTGGTCCCGGTCCGGCACACGGCGGGGGACGCGGCGGCGGGCCTGCCGGACCCGTCCCTGGAGGCCGGGCGACTGGTGCTCGAGCCGGGTGAGGCGTACGACGTGAAGTTCGCCTGGGTGCCCTCCGAGCCCTGCCCCACCAACGGCGGGGGCGGCGGCAGCGGCGGCAGCGTGGACCCCTCGCCCGACCCCAGCCCGTCCGAGAACCCGACGGCCGCCGACGGCACGTCCACGGGCGGCGACACGGGGACCGAGGCCCAGCTCCTCACGGAGGACGGCACGACCGGCGGCAGCGTGACGGTGACGTACACCCCGGAGGGCGGAGCGGGCACGGCGACCGCCACGGTGCCCAACGCCTGCGCGGGGACCGTCTACTGGACGGGACTGCTGCCGACCACGGCGGGCTGACGGCGACGGCGGGCCGACGAGGCCGGCCCGTCACACCCCTGACGGGCTCGGCTGCTCCCGGCCCTGGTCCTGGTCCCGCTTCTGGTCCTCGTCCTGGCTCTGCTTCCGGTCCTGCGCGGGCCGCTCGTCCGGGACCAGGCCCAGTTCCGTGTCCCGGGCCAGTTCCGCCTCGCGGCGTACCAGGCGGAACCACATGAAGATCACGAAGCCCGCGAAGGCGAACCACTCGGCGGTGTAACCGAGGTTCTGGAAGGCCTTGAGGTCCAGGCCGGTACCGCCGGGCGCGACCGCGGGCACCGGGCGCATCCCCGGGTCGCCCTCGTTGAGGGTGATCCACGCGTCGTACACGTCGTGGGGCACCAGGTTCACCAGGGACGCCGAGCTGATCGCGCCGGTCTGGCCCTCGGGCAGGCCGCTGAGGGCGCCCACGCCGTTGCTGCCGGGTGTCTCGGACGCCTGGAGCGCCCCGGTGACGGTGACCTCGCCAGCCGGCGGCGGGGGCGCGCCGGCCGGGTCCGGGTCGCCGGGCAGCCAGCCCCGTACGACGGGCAGAACCTTGCCGGTGTCGGTGTGCAGCAGGGTCAGGACGTAGTGGCCGGGCTCGCCGTCGAGGTCGCGGTCGGGCACGAGGAGCTGTTCCTCGTAGCGGCCGCTCGCGGTGGCCTGCTTGCCGGAGGTCGCCTTGGTCACCGGCAGCAGCGTGTCCAGCTGCCGGGCCTCCTCCTGCCGGCTGGAGGCGACCTGTTCCTCGGCGCCGCGGTGGTTCTCGACGCGGTCCTCGAACCGGCCCAGCTGCCATGACCCCATGAAGACGCAGAAGGGGATGGCGAGCAGCACGAAGACGTTGATCCCCCACCATCGGGGCGTCAGCAGAAACCGGTACACGCCCCCACCGTACGGTGCCGCGCCCGGGAATCGGCCCGCGGGGCCGCCTCGACGGTCCGTGGTCCCGCCGGTTGTCCACAGACTGGGGATTCCGGTTGTCCACAGGTCGGGGACCTCGGCGGCGCGAACCCCGCCGGGGCGGGCAGTATGGGGTCATGACTGAGAGCAACGGGTCCGGCGCACCGGCGCGGCGGACGGACCGGACCGAGCGAGTACATCAGGGCGAGCGGATGCCCGCCTGGGAGAAGCGCTTCCGGGCGCCGCGGGTGTCCCTGCCCGACTGGGCGGAGGACGCCCCCGACCGTTCCCTGTTCGTGTCGAACGCGACGGGGACGTACGAGCTGTATGCCTGGGACCGGTCGACGGGCGGGCAGCGCCAGGTGACGGACCGGCCCAACGGCACCACGGACGGCGTGCTCTCGCCGGACGGCGAGTGGATCTGGTGGTTCGACGACAAGGACGGCGACGAGTTCGGGGTCTGGCGCCGCCAGCCGTTCGCGGGCGGTCCGGACGAGCTCGCCGCTCCGGGGCTCGACGCCTCGTACCCGGCCGGTCTCGCTCTCGGCCGGGACGGGAGCACGGCCGTCGTGGGCCGTTCCACGGACGAGGACGGTACGACGATCTACCTGGTGCGGGCGAGTGACGCGGCTGCGGCGCCGGTGGAGATCTACCGGCACCGTGAGTCGGCGGGCGTCGGGGACCTCTCGCACGACGGTTCGCTGATCGCCGTCGAGCACACCGAGCACGGCGACGCGATGCACTCCGCGCTGCGCGTGCTGCGCCCCGACGGCACCACGGTCGCCGAACTGGACGACACCAGGGGCGGTACCGAGGAGCTGGGCCTGGAGGTGCTGGGCTTCGCCCCCGTCGACGGTGACACGCGTCTGCTCATCGGCCATCAGCGGCGCGGCCGCTGGGAGCCCCTGGTGTGGGACGTGGCGACGGGCGAGGAGACGGACCTCTCCCTGGAGCTGCCGGGCGACGTGAGCGCCGAGTGGTTCCCGGACGGTACGGGTCTGCTCATCGCGCACAGCTTCGAGGCCCGCAGCGAGCTGTTCCGCTACGACCTGGCGGGCCCGGAGCTGGTGGAGATCGACACCCCGCCCGGCACCGTCTCGGGTGCGACGGCCCGGCCGGACGGCAGCGTGGAGTACCTGTGGTCGTCGTCGGCCCAGCCGTCGGCGGTGCGCTCCACGAGCGGCGGGGTCGTCCTGGACCCGCCGGGGATGCGCTCGCCCGGCTCGGTGCCGGTTCAGGACGTCTGGGTGGAGGGCCCCGGCGGCCGGATCCACGCCCTGGTCCAGAAGCCCGAGGGCGCGACCGGCCCGCTGCCCACCGTCTTCGACATCCACGGCGGCCCCACCTGGCACGACAGCGACTCCTTCGCCGCCGGCCCCGCCGCCTGGGTCGACCACGGGTACGCGGTGGTCCGCGTGAACTACCGGGGCTCCACCGGGTACGGCCGTGCCTGGACCGACGCGCTCAAGCACCGGGTCGGACTGATCGAGCTGGAGGACATCGCCGCGGTCCGGGAGTGGGCGATCGGCTCGGGCCTCGCGGACCCGGACCGCCTGATCCTCACCGGTGGCTCCTGGGGCGGCTACCTCACCCTGCTCGGCCTGGGCGTCCAGCCCGACGCGTGGACGCTGGGCATCGCGGTGGTCCCGGTCGCCGACTACGTCACGGCGTACCACGACGAGATGGAGGCGCTGAAGGCGATGGACCGCACGCTGCTCGGGGGCACGCCCGAGGAGGTGCCCGAGCGGTTCGAGGCGTCCTCCCCGATCACCTACGTCGACCGGGTGAAGGCGCCGGTCTACATCTCGGCCGGGGTGAACGACCCGCGCTGCCCGATCCGGCAGATCGAGAACTACGTCCACCGCCTCCGGTCCCGCGAGGCCCCCCACGAGGTCTACCGCTACGACGCGGGACACGGCTCCCTGGTGGTCGACGAGCGGATCAAGCAGGTTCGTATGGAACTGGACTTCGCCGAAAGGTACTTGGGGTCGGCGACAGGGGCGACGACGGGGACGGCGACGGCGGAGGGGGAGGGGAGGCAGGGCTGAGGGATTCCGGTGCTTCCCGGGCGCCGGCCGCCCGGGAAGCACCGGCAGGTCACCTTCCCGACCGTTCCCTCCCCCTGCGCCCGAGCAGTTCCGCCAGCCCCCGCCGGGTGGCGCCCAGCACCACCCGGTCCTCGTTCCGCAGGACGTACGTGTCGGGCAGGTCCCACACCAGTCCCGTCGGCCCCGTCGGCTCACCGGCCGCCGGGGTGCCGCCGGTCGCGCTCCCGGCCCCGGCTCCCGGGCCGGCGGCGTTCCCGGAGCCGTGGCCGGAGCCGTTCCCGCCCGCGCCCGGCGTCGCCCGGGGCGCCGCCGTGTCCAGGGCGAGTACCCGCCACGCCCCGGCCCGGAACGCCTCGCCGACCGTCTTGCCCTCCAGCTGCGGATGCCCGCCCACGGTCAGCGCCGCGAACAGCAGCACCCGCCGCTCGACCGGGATGGCACCCAGGATCTGCCGGCCCATCATCGCCCCGGCGAAGGCGGGTGCGGCCAGGTGGGAGACGCTGCGGCTGCGGGTCACCGCGTCGGGGTGCGCGGCCCGCAGCGTGCGGTACACGGCCGTCGCGAACTCGTCGTCGTACAGCCGCAGGACGACCCGCAGGTCGGCGCGTACGGCCCGCGCGTACAGCACGGCCTCCAGGTTGGTGGTGTCGACGCTGGTGAGTGCGAGGAACGCGTCGGCCCGGTGGATCTTCGCGGCCTCCAGCACGCCCTCCTGCGTGACGTCCCCGAGCACCACCGGTACGCCCAGCCGCCGTGCCGTGGCCATCCCCCGCGCCTCCGGGTCGGCCTCGACGCACACCACGGGGATGTGCAGTTCGCGCAGCCGGGTCAGCACCCGCGTACCGATCTTGCCGAGCCCGAGCAGCACCACGTGCCGGCTCAGCCCGCGCGGCGGCTTGCGCAGCGCCGAGACGATGCGGAAGGTGCCCAGCGCCTCCAGGACGGCCGCCAGCATCACCGGCAGCAGCAGCAACCCGACGAGTCCGGTGAGCAGTTGAAGTATCTGCCGGCCCATGGACTGGTTGTGCGCGGGCTCGTTGATCGCGAAGAGGTCGAGCAGGGTGACGTAGGTGGCGTGCAGCGGGTGGTCGTCCGTGACCAGGGCCAGCACGACCGCCAGGACCACCACGGCCGCCGCGAGCCCCGCCAGCGACCACCGCAGCCGCTGCGAGAACAGTGAGGCGAACGGCGGCACCCCGGCCCGTACGGCGGGCAGCGGTGGCCCGGAGTACGACACCTGCTCCAGCACCATCGTGCCGCGGCCGGTCGCCGCCGCGACGGCCGCCGCGTCGGGCAGCATCTGCGGCCCCTGGTCACCGCTGTCCTCCGAACCGTCCGAGCCGGCCGGGTCGTTGCTCGTCGCGGACAGCAACGCCAGCGTGCACAGGCCGGGATCGGTGACCTCGCCGGGCCGCGGGGGCCGGCGTTCCACCGCGCGCAGCATCAGCCCGTCGGTGTCGACGATCTTGCTGGTGCCGACGAGCGCGGTGGCGACCAGGGCGGGAGCGGCCGTGTCGGCGTCGGACAGCACGGTGGTGGAGGCATCGCCCCTGGGGTGTCCACGCCCCTGCGTGTCGACGCCGGACAACTCCGCGGCCTGGTCGAGCAGGTCCTCGATGTGCCGGCCCAGGCGCCGGTTGTAGAGGCGCAGGACGAGGCGGATCCCGGGGTTGATCCTGCGGGCGTTGAGGGCGGCGCGGATGTTGGTCTCGTCGTCGTCGTACACCAGGGCCAGTGCGGCGGCCTGTGCGACGCCCACTTCGGCGAGTACGGCGTCGGTGGGTTCGGCGGCCTCGACCAGAAGTTCGCCGGACGGGTCGTCCGAACCGCCGCCCGCGCCCGCGCGGTTGACGGTGGCGTTCACGAACCGGTCGAGCAGCGCGGCGGACGCGGCGCGGGCCCGTCCCACCACCGGTTCCCGTACCCGGAGCCCGGAGGGCGGTACGACGAGGGTGACCTGTTCGCCGTAGACGCCCCGGAGTTCGGCGGCGAGCCGGTGCGCGAGTCCGTCGTCACCGCACACCAGCATGTGCGCGGGGGGAACGCTCGGCGGGGTCTGATTCGGAAGGCTCACCACGAGAGGAAAGACTGCCGTATACACGCAGACGGTTCCAGGGGTGCACGACGGCCGGTGCCGAACGGTGCTGAACGGGCCCGCCCTCCGCTCCGTATCCATGGGAGGGGAGACGCGCGCCCCGCCCCGCACGACGTCCCTGCTCCCGCGCGCGAGTCCGGAGGTACCCGGCCCGTGGCCATGACCAAGCCGGCCCCCCGCAGGAGGGCCGACGGTGACACGGGGCCCGGTGACGGCGGCGGTGGTGGGGCGGCCGAGGAGTCCCGGCACCTCGACTCCCCTCTCCTCCTCGTCCTGTTCCTGCTCTGTGCCGTGATGTTCCAGGACCCGATCCGCCGCGCCCTGGGCGCCCCGGTGATGCAGAGCTGGACGACGGTGTTCGTGGCGGTGATGGTCCAGGCGCTGCCCTTCCTGGTGCTCGGCGTCCTGCTGTCCGCGGCGATCGCGGTCTTCGTCCCGCCGTCCTTCTTCGCCCGCGCCCTGCCGAAGCGTCCGTCCCTGGCGGTCCCGGTCGCGGGCGCGGCGGGCGCGGTGCTCCCCGGCTGCGAGTGCGCGTCCGTCCCGGTGGCGGGGGCGCTGGTGCGCAGGGGAGTGGCCCCGGCGGCGGCGCTGGCGTTCCTGCTGTCCGCGCCCGCGATCAACCCGATCGTGCTGACGGCGACGGCGGTCGCCTTCCCGAACGATCCCATGATGGTCCTCGCCCGGTTCGTGGCGAGCCTGCTGGTGGCCTGCCTGATGGGCTGGCTGTGGCAGCGCCACGGCCGCGCCGACTGGCTGCGCCCGCCGTCGCGTTCGTCCTACGAGGGGCAGAGCCGGGGCGCGGCGTTCTGGGGGTCGGTCCGGCACGACGTGATGCATGCCGGCGGCTTCCTGGTGGTCGGTGCGATGGCCGCGGCGACGCTGAAGGCGGTCGTCCCGGCCGCCTGGCTGCAACGGGCGGCCGACCACCCCGTGCTGTCGGTACTGGTCCTGGCGGCGCTGGCCGTCCTGCTGTCGATCTGCTCGGAGGCGGACGCGTTCGTCGCCGCGTCCCTGACCCAGTTCTCGCTGACGGCCCGGCTCACCTTCCTCGTGGTGGGCCCCATGATCGACCTCAAGCTCTTCGCCATGCAGGTCGGCACGTTCGGCCGCGGCTTCGCCCTGCGCTTCGCCCCGGCGACCCTCGTCCTGGCGATCGCGGTCTCGGCCCTGACGGGAGCGGTGCTGCTGTGAACCGGTTGCGTCGCCACCCGAGCCTGAACCTGAACCGGCAGGCGCAGGCGGCCCTGCTGTTCCTCCTGGGCGCGACCGTGCTGCACGCCGGGCTGACCGACCTCCATCTGCGCTACGTGAAGGCGGGCCTGCGCCCGCTGCTCCTGCTGTGCGGTGCCGTGCTCGTCGTGACGGCGTTGGCGACGGTCTGGTACGAGTGGCGCGGGGCCCGGGCGCCCCGCGTGAGCCGCGACGGCGGCCCCGGCGGTCACCAGGGGCATCACGAACCCCGCGTCTCCTGGCTCCTCGCCCTTCCCGTCCTCGCCCTGATCCTGGTGGCGCCGCCGGCCCTAGGCGCGTACAGCGCCACCCACACGGGCACGGCCCTGCAGAAGCCGTTCGGTTTCCCGGAACTCCCCGCCGGGGACACGCTGCGCCTGGGGGTGGGGGAGTACGCGGCCCGCGCGGTCTACGACGACGGCCGCGGCCTGGGCGACCGGCCCATCGAGATCACCGGCTTCGTCGCACTGGACCCGTCCGGCGCCCCCTACCTGGTCCGGATGTCCCTCAACTGCTGTGCCGCAGACGGTCAGCCGGTCAAGATCGCCCTGACCGGCGAGGTCCCCCCGGTCCTGCAGCCGGACGCCTGGCTGGAGGTCAGCGGCACCTACAGCCCGCGCCGGACGAAGGACCCGGTCAACGACGGGCCCGTCCCCTACTTCGAGGTCAGGTCCGCGAAGCCGGTCCCCACCCCGAGGGACCCGTACGACGAGGTCTGGAACGGCTGAGCGGGCTCGCCGGCGCTACCGCTGCTGCTGGGTGGGGCCGCCGTCGGCGGCCGTGTCCCGGGTGACGGTCTCCCCCCTGACGACGGTCTCGCCCTGGAGGACACGAGGGGCGTCCGGCTGCCGCGCCTGCTCCCCCTGGGGCGGGTGCGGCTGCTGAGAGGGCTGGGGCTGCTGTGCCTGGGCCCGTCGCTCGTCCTCCTGCGCCTCCGCCTTGGCCGCGCGGGCCTCGGCCTTGAGAATGCGGGCGGACTTGCCGGCCGAGCGGGCCAGCTCGGGCAGTTTTTTCACCGCGAGCACGGCTATGACGACGATGAGGATGATCGCGATTTCGCTCAGTCCGAACATGTGGGGGTCCGTCCGTCCTTCTCGTGAGCCGTTGCCGGATGCCGCCCGTAGAATCTACAGCAATGTAGAGAATTTGACGGTGTCTGCTCGTCTATACGATGACTGCCCGGGAACGGGAAGGCGACGGAAGGGAGACAGGCCGTGGTCGAACACAGCCGGCGTCACCGACGACGGGGACAGGGCGAGTTGGAGGCACTGGTGCTGTCGGCGCTGCGCGAGGCGGACGGTCCGGCGACGGCGGGCCGGGTGCAGGAGCGCCTGGGCGAGGACCTCGCCTACACGACGGTCGTCACGATCCTCACCAGGCTGCTCGCGAAGGGCGCGGTCACCCGTGAACGCGCGGGCCGCTCCTTCGCCTGGACCTCCGCCTCCGACCACGCCGGCCTCGCCGCCCACCGGATGCGCAGGGTGCTGGACGCCGAGAGCGACCGGGAGGCGGTCCTGGCCAGCTTCGTCACCGGACTCGGCCCCGACGACGAACGACTCCTGCGGGAACTGCTGGGTCAGCCCCGGAGCGACGGGGAAGACTGAAGCCTCATGGGGGTGTTCGTCTTCCTGCCGCTCGTCCTGCCGCTGACGGCATGGCCGATCGCCCGGCTCGCCGCACAGCACCTGCACCCGCGGACCGCGACGCGGATGCTGACCTGGGTCGCGGTGGTGATGGCGGTGTGCAGCACGGTGTGCCTGTGCCTGGTGATGGTGGTCGGCACCGCCACCCTGCCCGGCAACCCGCTGCCCGACGGCTGGTCGGACCCGGAGGTGCGGGAGGCGGTCCCGCACGACGAGGTCGTGGGGAAGGCCGCCATCCCGGCCCTGTGCGCGGTGCTGCTGGCCTGCTCCCGGACCCTGTGGCGGCACGTGCGCACCCGCCGCCGCGCCCACCGCGCCCTGGCCGGCCTGCCGGACACGGAGGTGGCGGTCCTGCCCGACGACGCCCCGTACGCGTACGCCCTCCCGGGCACCGGACCGCGCCGCGACCGGGTCGTGGTCACCACCGCCCTCCTGGGCCACCTGGCCCCTGCCGAACGCCGCGCCCTGTTCGCGCACGAGCGCGCCCACCTCACCGCACGCCATCACCGGTTCCTGCTGGCCGTACGGCTGGCCGCGCACGCCAACCCGTTCCTGCGCCCCCTGCGGACGGCGGTGTCGTACGCGACGGAGCGCTGGGCGGACGAGGAGGCGGCCCGCACGGTCGGTGACCGCCGTACCGTCGCCACCGCCATCGGCAAGGCGGCCCTCGCCTCCCGGGCCGGCGGTCCGCCCCTGCTCGCGTTCGCGGCGCCGGGACCGGTCCCCCGCCGGGTGGCGGCGCTGCTCGCCCCGGCTCCGGCCACGGGGCCCTGGCCGGAGGTGTTCACCTCGGCGGGCCTGGCGGCCTGGGGAGCGGCCGCCGGTACGGCCGCGTCGGCGATGTCGTCCGCCAACGCGGCGGTGACCCTCTTCTGGATCCTGCGCACGGCGACGCCGCTGTAAGGCGGATGCGGCGGGCAGCGCGGGTGCGGCGGGGCCGGACTCTCAGCCGATACCCGGTCCGGAGTGCGGCCCCCCGTGTCCGTACGCGCTGTCGCTGCCGTACGCCTCCCGGTGCTCGACCAGTTCACGCACCCAGCCGTCGACCTCGGTGGCCCAGTCACGGGCGTCGTCGTGGCCGACGGTGAACCGGCTGAGCGCGTCGTGTCCGGTGTCCTCGTCGCCGCCCGCGCTCCCGCCGCCCCGCTTGTCGGCCTCCAGGACGACGTCGATTCCGCCCGGGTGGGTGAGGAAGGTCAGCTCGATCTCCTCCACCCGGTCCGCGTACGACGGGGCCGGAGTGAGCCCGATCTCCTGGTGGAAGGGCAGCCGCTGCCCGGTGCCGCCGATGCGGCCGTGCTCGAGACCGGCGGACCGCAGCCCGTACCCGAGCCGCCGGAACGCGCCGATGATCGCCTCCTGGGCGGGCAGCGGGCCGACACCGAGCGGATCGGGGCCGGGGCCGGCGTCCGGTTCCTGCGGCCCGGCCACCGCCAGCTCGGTCCGCACGCCGAGGCGGACGCCCAGTTCCCGGCCGTCCAGCTCGGTGACCGGTGTCTCCCAGGGCAGCGTCACCCCGAACGGCACGGTGCGCGCCTCGCCCTCGTCCAGCCGGAACCCGCCACCGATGGCGAAGCGCTCGAACGGCACGGCGACCCTGCTCCCGCCACTTCCGCCGCTCCCGCCCTCCACCCGGGCCACGAGCTCAAGGGCCACCTGCTCGACGTCGAACGCGGTGTCGCCGCCCACGAGCCGCACCTGTCCGGCGAGCGTCCCGCCGGGCCGGACGGGTCCCGGCTCCAGAACCGTGTCGACCGTGGGCCCGCCCGACCCCGGCGAGCCGAGCAGTCGCTTGAACACCATCGAGGCATCCGCTCCTTATCTGCCACTTGACCTGTCGCGTGCGTACACCTGCCTGCATTTGCGCACAGGGAACAACCGCGTGGAGCATAGAGGGAGTGCCGGGTGGCGTCCTTGGCGGCCGGGCGGGGCGACCCGTATACGGGGCGGCGCGACCGGAGAGGGGCCGGCCGGCGGAGGGCGGGGCCCGCCCCGCGGCTCTACTGCTGGTAAGGCTGCTGGTGTTGCTGGGGCGGCTGTCCGTACGGCCGGCCGTTGCCGGGGCCGCCCGCGTCCTGCGCCTGCAACTGCTCGGCCTGCTCCGAGGACACCTTCGACTCGGCGCCGCAGAAGGTGCACTGCGTCATGTACTTCGTCGAGACAGGGAACAGCGGCACGAAGAACAGCGTGAACTTCGTGACCCGCTTCCTGAGCGTGTGCGCGGAGGGATTCCCGCACTGTGTGCACACCAGCGTGAGTATCGCGAGCTGGTAGAGATATCCCTTGGTGCCCAAAATGATCATGTGATTGCCCCTTCCAGGCATGGCCGGCCGCTGCCTCTGAGGGTGCCACCACCCACGCCACGAAAACCACTGTCCACCGGAACCGTGATGCGGGGCCTTTCGCGGTGAGTCAGGGGGAGCGGTCGGCAATGTGGCAGGCCGGAAGACTGCCGCACTGCGCACAGGCGGGCGCGGGCGTACGGCGGACAGGATTCCGGGCATGAGCGATGCGCGGGAAGTGACCTGCCGGTCCCAGTGGTCGGGTGCCCTGTGGTTCCTCGTCGGATTCGGGGCGACAGGGGCGGCGTCGGCCGTGCTGCTCTGGGCTCTCATGGGCCTCGCCGTGTGGCCGGTCGCCGCGGTGCTCTCCGCCGTGGCCGCCGTCGCGGCGATGGACAGGGCCACCGCATGGGTCCGCGCCGACGCCCACGGTGTGCACTCCCGCACGCTCCTGCGCCGCCGGAGCGTGCGCTGGAACGACGTCGCCGATCTGCGCGTACGCCTGAAGTACGCGAACACGCCCCGGGCCCAGGACGTCCGCCGCATCGTCGTGGTACTGCGGGGCGGGAAGGACGGGAAGGGCCAGGGGGGCGGGCGCAAGTGGACTCTGCCCCTGCCGGTGGGGCTGACCTCCCACGACCCGGACTTCGACGAGAAGCTGGAGGTGTTCCGTGCGCTGCACCGCCGGCACGGTACTCCGGAGTCGAGTCACCTCGCCGTCATCTCGTACCGCACCACGGGGCGCGGCTGGATCGGTTCCCTCGTCGTGAGCGTGCTGCTGCTGGCGCTCGCGGGCGCGGCCGCGGCGTTCGTCCCGGCCGTCGACGCGGATCTCCGGGCCTGGAAGTCGGCCGTGCCGTGCACCGCCGGGGCCTCTGCCGCGGAACGGGGGGAGACGTGCGTGACGACGATGCCGGCGGTGATCGGGCGCACCGAGGCGCATCACCCCAAGAAGGGCAGTTGGCTCTACTTCACCGACGCCCGCCCGCTGGAGCGGCTGCAGGTGTCCGAGGAGGCCGCGCGGGCGTTCCGTGCCGGTGACGACGTCGAACTGACCGTCTGGCGCGGCAGCGTGAAGGAGGTCGCCGGGGAGCGTCACGTCTGGCGTGAGCACAACGTGACTCCCGGCAGTGTCGCGGTAGCCGCGGCCGCCGTGGCCCTCGTCGCGGGCTACCCCGCCGCCCGGGTGCTGGTGCGGATGCGGCGCCGCCGACGCCCCGACGACGAGGTGCTGCCGTCGGTCCTCCCCTTCGTGGTGGTCCTCCTCGGTACGGCCCTGTGGCTGCTTCCGCTCTGCTCTCTGCACCCCACCACGCTGTTCACGTCACCGCTGACGACCGTCTGGCCGGTCGCGGGCGCACTGGTGTCGCTGGCCCTGTTCGCCTGGGCGTGGCGCGTCACCCGCTTCCGCGGGCCCGGGGAGAGCGGGCCCGGCGGGGCGACGCAGTCCGCCGGCCGCGACGACGAGGAGGAGATGTTCCTCCGTGCCCGCTTCCTGGAGGCCACCGACTACAACCCCCGACGCTTCGGCACCCACGTCGTCCTGGGTGGCGACGGCCCGCCCTCCGTCACCCCGCACCCCGGCCCGGGCCGCTTCGCGGCGCGGGCGATCCCGGTGGAACGCCTCGCCCTCAGGAAGGTCCGCCCGGTCCGGGGCAGCGACGACGACGGCGTCCCCGGTGCCTGGCACATCGCCGAACTCGACGACGCCGGCACCCCGGTCCGCCTGGCGGCGGCGCCGGCGGACCTGGGCCGGATCCTTCGGCACCTCGCGCCGGGGCAGGCGCCGGCATCGTCGTAGGGGCCGTCGGTGGAGGCCGCCGCAGCCGGGCGGTTCACACCGTGAGCTTCACGGCCTCCAGCCAGACGTCGTTGTCGAGGGTGCCGCCGAAGGTGTAGGCGGGGCGGGCCTTGCTGCACGTCCGCTGCCCCCAGTCCCTCTGGCGCAGGCGGACGCTGTGGCAGATCTCGCCGCTGCCGACGTTGACGGCGAAGCCCAGCATGTTCGGGGCGCTCTGCTTCGCGCTGCCGATGTAGAAGTTCTTGCCGTCGCCGGTGATGGCCGTCCAGCTCGGCTGCCACTGGCCCCGGCCGTCGACCGGCTTCGACACCTGCCGGAACGCGTTGGCGGCCGAGCCGTCGACGCCGTGCACCGCGATGTTCAGGGCCTTGATCGGCTTGTTCTGGCCCGCCGTACCCGCGATGGTGCCGTCGCACACCGGCTTCTGCCAGCCCTGCCCGGAGACGTACGCGCGGTAGCAGATGTGGCGTCCGGACGGGTCGCTCGCGGCGAGCCGTTTCACGGCACTGGCGGCGGTGTCCTGCGGGGGTTTCGCCGTGACGGTGGTGGTGTCCTTCGGAGGCGTCGCGGTCACGGTGACGGTGACGCCCCCACCGCTCCCGGCCTCCGGGGTGTACGTCGGCTTCGGCCCGTTCTTGGCCTTGTCGTTCTTGTCGTCCTTGTCCTTCGGCTTGGCCGACGGTGAGGCGGACGTCGAACTGGGCGGGGGCGGGATCGGCCGCGGGGGCGTCCTGAGCGTCGGTGAGGCCTCGGCCGAGGGCGAGCTGCTCACACCGGCGGCGGCCTGTTCCTGGTTCCCGCCGCCGTCCGATCCGCCACTGCCCAGGATCACCAGCGGTATGACGACCAGCGCGGCCACACCGAGCGCCACCGGCCCGACGACCAGGGGCCTGCTGAGCAGTCCGGGGCCCTCGAACTCGTCGTCCGACTGCCGGGAGGCGGTCCTGCGTGCAGGCCTCGGCGGCGGTACGGGGCGGGCGGCCGACTCCGACCGGGATTCCGACCCGGAGCCCGAACCCCAGCCCAGTCCCGTGCCCAGACCCGAACCCGACCCGGCCCCGGGCTCCGACCCCGGTTCCGGGCCGCCGGACGGAGGCGGGGGCGGCGGCCCCTCGGGCTCGGGAAGCGCGTACGACGTCTCGTCGAAGTCGTCGTACGCGTCGTCGTCGGCATCGATGCCCGGAGCGACCGCGGTACCGGTGGCACCGACGGGCCCGTCGTCGGCATCGTCGATGGCGTCCCCCTTCACGAGGGACGGTGCTGGTGCTGGTGCTGGTGCTGGTGCTGGTGCGGGTGTCGGTGGTGCTGCCTCCGGCTCCTGCTGCTGTTCCAGCAGCGAGCTCGAGCCGTCGGGGGAGACCTCGACGAACGCCACGTACCCCGCGGCGGGGTCGGAGATCGCCGCCGTGACGGTGACGTCCCGGTCGCGTGCGTGTCCGTGCAGGGTGTCGAGGATCGCGGCGTCGACCGTCTCCCCCTCCGCCACCGGCACGGGCTCACCGTTGATGACGGCGGAGCCGTCACCGGAGATGACCACCGTGAAGTGCGGGGACGGTTCGGAGGTCCCACCGGACACGGCGTGTTCGCCTCCGGCGACCGGCTCGTCCGCCTCTTCTCCTTCGCCCCGGATCATAAGCGTTCCTCTCTGACGTTCCCGGCCGCATGGCACGGCCGGGTCCGTATCGGCGTTGCCCGCGTACCGCAACGGTCGCCGGATGAAAAAGGTTCAACTCCAGGGCGACAACCGGGATAACAGCGAAATCAGCGATGACACGGGACGGAATGGCACGTTCCGTCCAGGTGACGGTGGCGACTTCCCGTCCTACTAGAGTCCGAGGGTGGACCACTACGTGAATTCCGTTCGCTTCGCCGTGCTGGGCCCGGTCCGGGCATGGCGCGGGAAACGGGAACTGGACCTCGGCTCGCCCCAGCAGAGAGTTGTGCTGGCGCTGCTGCTGTTACGGCGTGGACGCCCCGTACCGCTCGGTGAACTCCTCGGCGCCGTCTGGGGGGAGGAGCCGCCCGCGGCTGCCGTGTCCGTCCTGCGGACCTACGTGTCGCGCCTGCGCAAGGTGCTGGAGCCCGGCCGTGACCGGGCCGCCGGGCAGCCCCGGGTGGTCGTCTCCGTCGGGGACGGATACGTGCTGCGGATCCCGGACGACGCCCTGGACCTCGCCGTGTTCCAGCGCCGGGTCGCCCGGGCGAAGAGGGCACGCGCCGCGGGCGACGTGTCCGGCGCCGCGGAACTGCTGCACGCCGCGCTCGGCGAGTGGCAGGGAGCCGCGCTGGCCGGACTCCCCGGCCCGCTGGCCGAGACGGTGCGCTCCTGGCTGGACGAGGAGTGGCTGACCGCGCTGGAGGCGCGGCTGGACGTCGACGTCCAGCTCGGACGCCATCACGAGGTGATCGCCGAGCTGATCCCGCTCACCGGCAGGCACCCCCTGCGGGAGCAACTGTGCCGGCTGCTCATGCTGGCGCTGTACCGGTCCGGGCGGCAGGCCGAGGCACTGGCGGCGTACCGCGGGACACGGAGTGCCCTGGTCAGGGAGCTGGGTGTCGAGCCCGGTGCCTCGCTCCAGAACCTGCATGACCGCATCCTGGCGGCCGACCCGGCCCTGATGCCCGACCCGGCACCCGCTCCGCTCCGGCCCGCGTACCCGCTCAGGCAGCTCCGCCCGTCCGTGACGCCTGTGGCGTCCGAGCCGTCCGTCGTCGCATCGGCGGACGGGAGAGCGGGCGATGACACGGCAACCGGCGGCAGGACGGCGGACGAGCCGGCGTCGGACGACGGTCCGGCCGACCGGCCGACGGACGGGGCCGACCGTTGTGACCCGCACGGCACCCCGGAGGGGACCGCCCGCCCGGCGCAACTGCCCGCCGATCTGCCGACCTTCGCCGGACGGCACGCCGAACTCGAGCGGACCGAAGCCCTGTTGCCCGAGGACGGCAGCCCTCCGTCGACCGTCGTGATCAGCGCGATCGGCGGCATGGGCGGGATCGGCAAGTCCACTCTGGCCGTGCACTGGGCCCACCGGGTCGCCGACCGCTTCCCCGGCGGCCAGCTCTACATCAACCTGCGCGGCTTCGACCCGACCGGCTCGGCGGTGACGCCGGACGACGCCGTGCGGATCTTCCTCGACGCGCTCGGCGTCCCCCCGATGCGCATACCCTCCGGTCTCGACGCGCAGGTGGCGCTGTACCGCAGCCTGCTCGCGCGGAGCAGGCTGCTGATCCTCCTCGACAACGCCCGCGACACCGAGCAGGTCCGCCCGCTGCTGCCCGGATCCCCGGGCTGCCTGGTCATCGTCACCAGTCGCAATCGGCTCACCGGCCTGGTCGCCGGCGAAGGGGCGCAGCCCCTGACGCTGGATCAGATGACCTCCGCCGAGGCACACGACCTGCTGGCCCGGCGCCTCGGCACCGACCGGCTGGCCGCGGAACCCGAGGCGGCGGACGAGATCATCGCGCGGTGCGGCCGGCTGCCGCTGGCGCTCGCCATCGTCGCCGCCCACGCCTGCGCCCACCCGGCCTTCCCGCTCAGCGCCATCGCCGACGAGGTGAGCGACAGCCACGGCAGCCTGGACGCCTTCGCCGGCGGTGACGACATCACCACCGACGTGCGGGCCGTCTTCTCCTGGTCCTACAAGGCGCTGTCCGTCCCGGCGGCACGCCTGTTCCGGCTGCTGGGCCTGCACACCGGGCCGGACATCTCCGCGCCCGCGGCGGCCGCCCTCGCCGGGCTCCCCCCGCGTGAGGCCCGCGGCATCCTCGCCGAGCTGACCCGCGCCCACCTGCTCACCGAGCACTTCCCGGGCCGCTACACCCTGCACGACCTGCTGCGCGTGTACGCCGCCGAACGGGTGCGTGCCGAGGAGACACGGGAGGAGCGGGACCTCGCCGTCGAGCGACTGCTCTCCTGGTACCTGCACACCGCCGACGCGGCCTACCCGCACATCACCCCGAACCGCCGCCGTATTCCCCTGGAACCGCTGCCCGAGGGGTGCCGGCCGCTGGAGTTCACGACGCACGAGCAGGCGCTCGACTGGTGCGAGACCGAACGGCCCAACCTGGTCGTCGCGGTGCACCAGGCCGACCAGGCCGGGAAACCTGGCATCGCGTGGCGGCTGCCCGCCGTCCTGTGGGGGTTCTTCTACCTGCGCAGCCACACGCACGACTGGCTCGACACCTCCCGTACGGGTCTCATCGCCGCCCGCACCGCCGGCGACCGGCAGGGCGAGGCCCAGGGGCTGTCCGACACGGCCGCCGCGCTGCGCAACGCCGGCAGGCTCGAGGAGGCCATCGTGCACCTGCACCGGGCGCTGGAACTGTGCCAGGAACTCGGGGACAGGAAGGCAAGGTCGACGGTGGTCGCCAACCTGGGCGACGTCTACCTGCACGTCGGCCGGCTCGGCAAGGCCGTCGAGTACATCCGAAGGGGGCTGGCCCTCGACCGCATCGAGGGCAGCGCCTGGGGAGAGGGCGTCGCCCTGTGCAACCTGGGCGACGCCTACCAGCGGCTCGGCCGGTACGACGACGCCCTCGGCTGCCTGGAGCGGGCACTGGTGGTGCTGCGCGCCGGCGACAACCGCTGGGTCGAGGGCGTCGCCCTCGACATCCTCGGCACGGTCCACCACCGGCTCGGCCGCTACGACGAGTCCGTCGAGTACTACCGTCAGGCACTCGCGACGCACCGGGACATCGGCAACCGGTGGGGCGAGGGCCACACGCTGGGCAATCTCGGGGACGTCCATCTCGACGCCGAGGAGCCGGAGGCCGCCCGGGCGAGCTGGCACCAAGCCCTCGCGATCTTCGCGGAGTTCGGTCATCCGGACGCCGAGAAGGTCCGCGCGCGGCTCGCCCGCCTGCAGGACGGCCCGGCCGACGCGCGTGCCCGAGGGGCTGCGCCGAAACGGACCGCCTGACATGGATCTCCTCCGATCGTGAGCCCCGTCGAGGAGTCGCCGGGGCACACCCGAACAACGGCCGCGGGGCGAGGACGGTTCAACCCCGGTGATCTTTTGGGAGCCGAACCGCCCTCGTGCCCGCGGCGGGTGCCTCGGTGTCTCAAGACGCCTCAAGGCACCTCAGCGCACCTCGCGGTAGATACGCCCGCTCGCGTTGGCGACCGCCCCGTCGTAGAGACCCGTCCGGTGGGTCTCGGTGGACAGCACGAACCACGCGTAGCGCTCCAGGAAGTCCAGGCCGTTCAGCATCTCGGTCGAGGACCGGACGAAGGCGGTCTGCTCCTGTTCGCTCGGGTAGCGCGGGGTGCCCTGGGAGAAGTCGATCAGGGCGTACTCCGTGAGCCAGACCGGCTTGTTGTAGCGGTCGTGCACGGCCTGCAGATAGCCGCGCAGCTGGTTGACGGCGTCGGGGCCGAAGTCGGCGCCGTACCAGTGCAGGGGAATGAAGTCGACGCGCAGACCGCGCTGTTCGGCCCCCTTCATGAACCGGTCCAGCCAGCCGCCCTCGAGGTCACCGCCGGAGGCGACCGCGGGTGCGCCCAGGCGCAGACCGGTGGACTCCAGCCGGGGCCACAGGTCCAGCGCCTGTTCGGGCGACATGGTGGCCTGGCCCGGATGGTCCGGCTCGTTGAAGCCGAGCAGCACCTTCCCTTCCTTGGCGGCCTGGCCCAGTTGGGCGTCGGTGACCGAGTCGGGGCCCCAGATCATCGGGACGTACTCGACGCCCTCCGGCCTGGTGACACCGTCGCTGGAGGAGGCCCAGTTGTAGAACCAGGACGAACCGGAGTCGGCCAGGGCCTCGGAGGCACCCGCCACGGGGTTGAGGCTGATGCCCTTGCGGGAGGCGGCCGGGGTGTTGCCGCCCTCGCGGGGCTGCTCGGTGACCACGGGGGCCGGCGGGGGCGCGGCGTTGTTGTCGGGCGGGGCGGCGGCCTCGCCGGTGCCGTGGAAGGTGACGGTCATACCGGTGCACTGCCGGCACTGGTACACGACCTGGTTGCCCTGCTCGGTGTCGTGCTTGGACCAGCTGTAAGCGGTCGGGCACTTGCCGGCCAGCGCGTCGCTGTAGGGGGTCTTCGCGTCCCGGTTCGGGTTGACGCAGACCAGCGCCCGGCCGGTGGCCTCGTCCTTGACCAGGTTGTCGGCCGGGCAGGCGGCCAGCAGGTCCTCGACGCAGCCCGCCGACGTGCACTCGCCCGACTCGGGCGGTGTCACGCCGTCCGGCGTGATGGTGATCGGCGACGCGACGGCGTTGACATAGCTGACGTTGTACCAGGGCGCCAGGCTGTCCTTCGGGTCGAAGTTGAACTCGGCCAGTCCGGTCGGCTGTTCACCGGTCGAGCACCGGTCGGAGTACGGACCGCAGTCGCCGACGGCGCAGTGGAACGTGCTGCCCTCCTCGCCGGTGCAGCCCTCGCGGGCGAAGAACTTGCCGCGCCAGTGTCCGGCGCCGGAGTTCTCGGGGATCGTGATGGTGGCCGACTGGCCCGGGTCCAGCGTCGGAAGCCCGGTGAGTTCGGCCGACCCGTCGGCGTTGACCGTGCTGCCGATCCAGATCCGCTGGCCCGTCGTGTTCTTGAAGGTGACGGTGTGCTCGCCGGCGTTGGCGGCCGGTGTGCCCGCGATGCTCACGTCGTCCGAGCGCTGGTTCTGGATCAGCAGGGCGGTGCCGGTGACCCCGACCGCGACCAGGAGCAGTGCCAGCAGGAACGAGGTGCGTCTGCGCAGGACGGGCCTGCGCAGGACGGGCCTGTGGATGAGGGGTCTACGCATGGATCACGCCTCCTGGTGGGGCGACGTATGTCATTTCCGTCCTCTCGGCTGGGAGTTCGTGCGTGTGGTGGTGTGGGCTCTGACGGGCGCCGGGCTGGAGGACCTCGTCGGTGAGTCGCTGCTGCCCGGGGCCGTGGGGGAGCGCAGGGGAGCGAGCGACTCGAGCGAGCTGCGCAGGGCCGCGTGCCCGTCGCCGCTGAGCAGGGACGGCAGGGTTGCGGACGGCGCCAGGGGCGCTACGGGGCTCGGGGGCGCGCTCGTGGGGGCGCTGTCCACCGGGCCGCCTGCGTGGGCGGCCCGCCCGGTCTGCTGAGCAGCCCGCTCGGCCGCGAGAAAGGCCTGTCCGTCGAAGGCGTCCTGGGCACTGGGGGTGGCGGTGGGGGTGGTGCCGAGGCGTTCCCATTGCGTCTGCTGGGCTGCTTGGAAGGCCTGGCCGTCGAAGGCGTCGGTGGGGCGCGGGGTGAGGGTGGGGGTGGTGCCGAGCTGCTCCCGTTGGGCTTGCTCGGCGGCGCGGAAGGCCTGTCCGTCGAAGGCGTCCTGGGCACTGGGGGTGGCGGTGGGGGTGGTGCCGAGGCGTTCCCATTGCGTCTGCTGGGCTGCTTGGAAGGCCTGGCCGTCGGCCATCTCGTTCTGGCGGAGCCCCTCGAAGCCGCTCCGGCCCTGCTCCACGACCGGTGCCACTGCCGGTGCGGCGTCCGACCGCTCCGGCGAAGCCGGACGCTCCCAGCGCTCGCGCAGCGCCGCGAACTGCTGTGCGTCGGCGGCCATGATCCGGTCCCGGGCGGCCTCCATGGCCTCGGTGGCGGTGAGGGTGGGGGCAGCAGTGTTCGTGCTCGTGTTCGCGTCTGTCTGCGTACTGCTGTCGGTGTAGGCGTTCGTGGCCGTGACCGGCGTGGTCCGCAGTGCGGTGTCCTGCGCCGGAGTCCTTTCCCGCTGAGGCGGGTCCACACCTTGGGACGTCTCCCGCAGCGACTCCCGCATGTACGCGTTGGCGGCGTACCGGGCGACGGTCGGCATGCTCTCGGGGGACTGCTCGAACGCCTTCTTCCGGTTCGCGTCGGTCCTGACCAGGTGGAGAACCGCGTCCTCGAAGGCCTCGTGCTGGAGCGTCGACAGCCGGCCGATCCTCTCCCCGAGGCGCGCCACGTCCGGGTGCGCCGATTGCACCGAGGACATCTCGGACGATTTCTCCGCCGGCCTCTGTGCCGGGACGGGCGGCCACGGGTCGGACCGGTCGGCCTCCCGTCCGCCGACGGACGCGTAGTCCCCGCCGGCCGGGGTCGCCGCCGACTGCGACCGGCCCGTCAGACGGTCCATGAGCCGGCGCAGCTCGGCCGCCAGACGGTTCCAGAGGCCCGCCGTGTCGGTCGGATCCCGCCCGTTGTCGCGACGCTCGTCCCGCAGGCGGTACTCGGTCTTGACCAGGTCACGCGCCAGTCCGACTTCGGGGCGCTCCTTGGTCAACCGGTTCCGGCTCGGGGAGGCCGCGTTGTCGTCCGCCACGGTGCCCCCTCTCTCGGGTCGGAGGTTCGGACACGAAGCGACAACGGGCGGGCCGGGGGCAACGGTTCAACGAGCGAAGCGTCCCGGCGGGTCACGGCACGGCGGCCGCGCCTCCCCCAAGGACGCGGCCGCCCTGTGCCGGGCCGGTACGGAGCGGTGCGGCTACTTGCGCCTCCGGCGTTCGGGCTTCTTGCCCTGAGCATTACTCGACAGCGGCTCCACCGGTGCCCTGCTGGTTCTCGTGGAGCTGCTGGGCGGGTCGAAGTTCCCGGCCGGAGCGTTGTTGGCCGGGGCCGGCAGGGACGACGTGGAGGACGGGGGCGGCGAGGCCGGGTTGTACCCGGGCGGGTACTGGCCCGGCTGGTTACCGAGAGGCGGGTTCCGGTGCATTCCGTACATCTCGTAACCGGGGTCCTGCGCCACCCGTTCGGGACTGGTGTGGGCGTGGTGCATGATGTCGGTCATGGTCGCGCCGCCGGCCACCCAGGAGCCCGCTCCGCCGACCATCTTGGTGGTGTCGGACTCCTGGTCGCCCACAGCCGCGTACGTGTTCAGAGCCGTGGATGCCAGCCGGCCGAGGCTCGCGCCGATCTGGACCCCGTCGACGTGGCCGCCCGAGCGGTGCTGCTGGTACTGGCCGTAGAGCTCATGGCCGGCCACCGCGCCCTGGGCGGCGATGCCGACGCCGTTGATGATCGTTCCCGCTCTGCCGGGGGCAAAGGTGGAGGCGCCCTGGATGAGGGTCGGGGAGACGTCGACCAGGGCCTTCACAATGCGGGACTTGTTCTCCGCGACCCACTTCGTCGCACTCTTGCTCCACCGCGCGACTTGGCTGCCCCGCGGGTTGTCCGGGTTGACCGCGTAGAACTGCTGGTTGGTCCGGTCGTACACGCCGGTTCCGGCCCCGGCGAACAGCGGAGGCGCGTTGTCCGGGGCAGGCTTGCTGGAGACCTCGGCCCGTGTCCCCCTTCTGTCCTCACTGATTCTGACGGACACGTAGGAACTGGCGTTGGAATTGGCGCTGTCGTCCGAGTGGGTGGATCCTGCCATGTCACCCTTCCTTCCGGGAGGTGATCGCTCCGCACGGAGCCTGTGACGGTGCCGGGTCCGGCTCCGCCGACCGGATGCTTACTCCGCTCTGCAACCACAACGCGGCTGCCGAGGCAGACGGTTCATCACCTTCCGCCCGCACGTACCACCTGCCGGAGCGGTACCCCGCACGGCTCCGTCAGGACCACGGGGACGGCGGCGGCGGAGGGGGCGGCGGCCCGAAGGGGTCCATCGCCTCGACGACGGGTTTCTCCTTCGGGCGGTGCATGCCGGGCTTGCAGCCCGCGAACGGTCCCTGCGGGTCCCGAAGGGTGTCCATGACCGACGGCATGTAGTCGCGGTGCCAGATGGCGGGTCCGGTCATGTCGGAACCGGGGCCGGTGAGATCCCCCCAGGCGAGCCACAGACCGTGCAACTGGGCCACGGCCTCGGGGTGTTCCCACCACACGGAGCACCAGGGGGACTGGGAGGTGACCTCCCTGCCGTAGACCGGCAGCAGCACGTGGTGCGTCCACAGGGTCAGCTGGCGCAGCGTCTGCGCGTACGCGGGTCCGTCCAGGTAGAGGATGAAGCGGGGCGGGGCGGAGGGCTTCTCGCCGGGGGCCGGGGTCGCCGGACCGCTGCCGGCCCCCTGGGACGGCGCGGCGTCGGGTCGCCCGGCTGCGGAGACCTCGGAGTGGGCCGACTGGGTGGTGGACATGGCGCCCTTCTGGTGATGCGTGGCGTGGCGGCTGGGAGATCGGTGCTCGGTGCCGGGGCGGCGGCCGGTGCGCGTTCCACGTGCTGTCCCCGGACGGAAGGTTCACGCGTCGGGCCGCACCACCCCGAGGATCTCCAGCGACCCGGCCGGCGCCACCGTCACCGAGCGCCCCGGGCGCGGGGCGTGGATCATCCGGCCGTCGCCGATGTAGAGGGAGACGTGGGTGGCGTCGGCGTTGTAGATGATCAGGTCACCGGGGCGCATGTCCGCGACCGGGACGCGGTGGAGCAGGCGCCACTGATCCTGCGAGGTGCGCGGGATGGCCACGCCCGCCGCCAGCCATGCCTGCGAGGTGAGGCCGGAGCAGTCGTAGGAGTCGGGGCCCTCGGCGCCCCAGACGTAGGGCTTGCCGAGCTCACGGGTGGCGAAGGCGACGGCCTTGCTGCCCGCGCTGCTGCCCTCGGTGCCGGCAGTGTCGAGGACGCCCGACTCCACCCACTTCGCCTGGGCCTCGTCGGCGGTCTCCCTTTCGAGCGCGGCCAGTTCACGGCGCTGCTTCTCCGCCAGCCGCGACTCCATCTTCTGTGCCTCGTCGATGCGGGCCTGGATCGTTGTGCGGTGGGAGTCCATGGATCTGCGGTTCTTGCGCAGCCGCTTCAGTTCGTCGTCCGCGTCGTCGCTGCGCGTGCGCAGCTCCTCCTGGGTCTTGGCCAGGGCCGTCATCACACGGTTCGTTCCCCGGTGCGCCTGGCGGGCCAGGGAGGCGTTGTCCAGGGCACGTTCGAAGTTGTCGGCGAGGACGAACTGAACCTCGGCGGGGACACCGCCACCGCGGTACTGGGTGCGGGCCGCCACCCCGGCCAGTTCGGTGAGGCGGGTCAGTTTCTTTTCCGTCGACATCACTTGGGCCTTGAGCGTGCTGACGCGCTTCTTCTGCCGGGTCACCTCGCCGTCGACGGCGTTGTACTTCTCCGTGGCGACCTCGGCGTCGTGGTAGAGGCGGTCGAGTTCGGCACGCACCTCGGGGAGGGTCGCCGGCTCGGCACTGGCGGGCTGGTGGAGCGCCGCCGTCAGAGCGAGAGCCGTCGTGACCACGGCCACCGTCCGGTGGCCGTGTGCGCGCGGGGTCCGTCTCATGTGGGCTGTGGCTCCCTTCGTAGGCGCCGCATGGGCAGGGATGCAGGAACGCGGGGATGCGGGGGCATGGGTCGCCCATACAACGGGGCCGGTCCGTCCGGAGGTTCAAAGCGGGCGGAACGCGACCGGATGAACCGGGGCGACCTCGCCGGCCGTTGTGCGCGCAGGGCACCGGACGGCAGGACCTGGGCGAAGGGATGGGTATGAACGCGCAGTTGGTGCTTCTCGCGTTGTGTACGGGGCTCGGCCTCGGCTTTCTGCTGGCCGCGGTCCGGGCAGCGGCGACGGCCGCGGCCCTGTGGGCGCGCGGCCGGCGGGTGATGGGGTGGGTGACGCCGAGGAAGGCGGCCGACCGGCGGCGTGGCGGGCTCGTCATGTTCTCCGACCACCTCGGCAGAGACCTCGTCCTCGATCCGGGACGGTGCGGGCCGTTCTACGGAGTGCCCCCGGTCGGCGACAACGTGCCGGTCGTGTACGTACGGGAGCGTCCCACGCAGGCCAGGCTGTGGACGTCCAGGCATCTGCTGGCGTCGTCGTTCGGGTGGTTCCTGTCCGCCACCCTGGCGTTCGGCGCCGGGACCGTGATGGCTGGGTGAGGCCGGCCGGGCCCCCACCCGAATGCCCCCGGCGCGTCGGCGAACTCGACGTGCTGCGCGGGTTCGCCCTGTTCGGCATCCTGGTGGTCAACGCCCAGTTGATGGCGGGCCCGTACACGGCCTTCGGCGGCGGGCCCGGCGCCTCGGCACTGGACCGGGGTGCCGCGTGGGCGGTGACCGCGCTGGTCACGGCCAAGTTCTACGTCCTGTTCTCCTTCCTCTTCGGCTACGGCTTCGTCCTCCAGTCCCGGTCCGCCCGGGGGGCGGGCGTCGCCTTCGCCCCGCGCCATCTGCGGCGCGCCGCGGGCCTGTTCGTCCTGGGGGCCGCGCACGCCGTCCTCCTGTATCCCGGCGACATCCTGACCACGTACGCCGTCATCGCGCTGGTGCTGTACGGGCTGCGCGGCATCTCCGCACGGGCCGCGCTGTACCTCGCTGCCGGCCTGCTGGTGGTGCTGTCGGCGCTGCTGCTCGGGTACGGGCTGCTGACCGTCGCGCTGACCGAGCCGGTCACCGCCGTCGAGTACGCGCCCCGCGTCGCCGACACCGTCGCCGCGTACCGGGGCGACGCCGGGTCGGTGCTGGAGGCGCGTCTGCGCGGACTGCCGGCGGTGATCGCCACGGATCTGCTGTACGCGCCGGCCATGCTGGCCGCCGCCCTGGCAGGGCTCGCGGCGGCGAAGTCCCGGCTGGCCGAGCGGCGCGGCCGGGACCGGGTGTGGCTGCGGCGGGCCGTCGTACGCCTGCTGCCGCCCGGCCTCGCCGGCGGTGTGGCCGCCGCCTGCTGCGCGAGCGGGCCACTGGACAACCGCTGGTTCCTGGTCGGGCAGGCGGTGACGGTGCTGACCGCGCCGGCGCTCACGGCGTCGTACGCCTGCGGCCTGCTCCTGCTGCTCCTGCGGCGCGAGGCCCGCGTCCCGGCGGCGGCCGGTGTGCTCGCCGCCGCCGGACGCATGGCACTCAGCCACTACCTCACCCAGTCGCTCGTCCTCGCCTGCGTGTTCACCGGGTACGGGCTAGGACTGTACGACCGGGCCGGCACGGTCGCCGTCCTCGCGGGGTGCGTACTGCTCTACGCCGTCCAGCTCGCCGTCAGCGTGCGGCTGATGGACCGGGTGCGGTACGGGCCGGCCGAGCTGGTCCTGCGTACGATCGCACTGGGCCGCCGGCCCGGCACCTCCCCGCACCGGGTCAGTACACCGGCTTGGACAACGTCACCCCCGGGGCCCCCTGCGCGCCCGGCAGCCCCGGCACCCCCGCCGTCTCCGTCCCGCCCGGAGCATCCCCCAGCCCCGGCAGAAGACGGCGCGCGGCGCGCTCCGTGATGGCCGCCGTCTCCGCCTTCGCGGCCGCCGAGATCGCGCCGGCGCCGGGCTCCTTGTACCAGGGACGCAGCCGGATCAGCGCCGGCTTGACCCCGGTGGCCAGGAGCAGTGCCGTGCCCTTGGGGAGGGCGCGGATGCGGTCCGGCGGCAGGACGGACTCCTGGCGGTAGGAGTACGACCGTGAAGTCCCCTCCTTGCCGCGGGAGATGGTGGGTGTACGGACGTCGTGCTGGCCGACGAGCGTGGAGATCTTCTGCACGAAGTCGGCGTCGTCCAGGCCCGCGCCGAGGAGCTTGATCGTCGCCGCGCTCCACAGCGCGTCCATGCCGATCTCGCCCCACACCCGGGCACCCTGCCGGTAACTCTGCAGAAGTGTCACGACGTTGATGCCGCGTGAGCCGAAGTGCGAGTACAGGTCGGGCAGATCGGAGATGCGGCACACGTTGGCGGCCTCGTCGAGGACCGCCGTCAGCGGCGGGTCGAGCCGGCCGCCCATGCGCTCGGCGGCGACCACGCCCGCCCGCAGCGTCGCGTCGGCGAGCCCCGCGATGACGCCGGCGGCGGAGCCACCGCCGTCCTTGGAGAGCAGGTAGAGCGTGTCCTGGCCGAGGACGTGCAGGTCGGGACGGAACTCGGGCAGGTGGGGGTCGGGCGAGACCCAGGCGAGGATCTCCGGGTCGAGCAGGCAGGACACGGTCTGGCGGGCGGTCTCGTAGATGCCGTCCCGGGTCTCCACCGCACCGCGCACGGTGCCCTGCAACTGCTCGGCCATCGCGACGAGTCCGGCGTCGCGGAGCAGGTCGACCGGGGTGCGGTCGGCGGGATCGGCGAGCCAGCCGAGCAGTTCGGTGATGGGGGTGCGGCTGCGGGCGGCGGCCAGGAAGAGGGCGGTGAGGGTGTTCTGGGCGGCCGAGATCCAGAAGTCCTTCTTCGCGGTGTCGTCGTTGACCGACGCCACGAAGTGACCGGCCATGCGGCGGGCACCCTCGATGGTGTGGCACTCGCCGAGCAGGTTCCACCACATGGCGCGCGGGGTGTGCGCGATGCCCTGCGGGTCGAACGTCCAGACCGTGCCGGCCTTCTCGCGCTCGGCGCGGGTGACGGCGTACACGTCGGACTTGTTGGAGGTGAGCAGGACGGCGCCCTGGGCGCGCAGCACCCGGGGGACGGCGATGCCGGTGGACTTGCCGGCCCGGGGCGCCATGAGGTCCAGTTCCACGTCCTCATAACTGCTGCGCAGCTCGGGGCCCTTGGGGCTGAGGTCGCCGAGGAGGTTGCCGGTCTCGTCCGGGTGCACCCGGTCGCGGCCGTTGAGGCTGGGGCGCAGTTCGCGGGCGCGGGCCTCGATGCCCTTGGGGCACATGGCGGCGAGTTCGCGGCGCCCGGCCAGGCCCTTGGTGCGGCCGGACCGGCCCAGGGCGAGGCGCAGGACGAGGGCGACGGGCAGCGCGATGAGAGCCAGTAAGGCGAGCATGCCCCCGTAGACGGCGACGGCCGGAGCCCCGGGCCACAGGCCGGCCGGCCCGTCGGAGACCAGGTGCGACACGGTCGACATGGCGAACGGCGGGCCGGCCCAGCCGTTGCCGGACAGCCCGGATCCGAGGGTCCCGCCGGTCCAGACGACGGTGAACATGGTCAGACCGGTGCCGGCGATCGCCACGATGGCCCACGGCAGCTGCTCGTGCAGGTCACCGGTGCCTGGAGCACTCACGCGGACCACCTCCCGGCGGCGGCCCCGGCCCCCGGGCCGCCGGGGAACCCCGGAACGCCCGGCTCGCCGGGTCCACCAGGCATCGCGTACGCACCCTCCTGCGCGGCCCGTGCCACCTGCGCGGCGGTGTGGGCGAGCTCCTGCTCGACCGCCTGCTCGACGGCCTCCTCGTTCGGCGTCCACCGGGTGTTGGTGTTGTGCAGCCGGCGCTCGGCGTCGGTGATGGCGACCTTGATGGGGATGCCGGGGCGTCCGCCGACCTTGATGAGGAAGCGGCCCCGGCCGGGCGGCTCCCCATGGTCGCCGGAGACACCCCAGCCGGGCGGCGAGGACCAGGAGGAGACGAGTTCGATCTCACGCCGGGACAGGCCCACCACCTTGCCGAGGTCCTCCATCTCCGCCTTCGGCAGCCCCGCGCACACCACCATCCCGGCCCGCTCGACGAAGCCGCGCGCCTTGGCCCGGTCGGCGTCGCTGCCGAGCGCCTCGGCGTCCTTGAGCGTGTGGGTGATCTTGGCGTCGCCGAGGCCGAGGGAACGGTTGAGGCGGGTCAGGGCGTCGATGCGGTCGACGATGCCGGAGGCGGCCCGCAGCGGGCGCCACAGCTCGTCGAGCACGGTGAAGAACCAGCGCCGGGGCTCGAGCCCGGAGTCCGCGAGAGCGTGCGAGGCTGCCACCGTGCCGAGCCCGTCGGACCAGGCGGCGAGCATCGCGGCGGCGGTCAGCTGGGTGTCGGCCTCACCGATGCCGGAGATGTCGATGCACACCGCCGGAGCGTCCGGGTTGATGCGGGTGGACGTCTCGGAGGCGAAGGTGTCGCCGAGCGGGCCGTCGAGAATGCCGAGCAGGGAGCGGTGCAGCGGGTCGACGGCGTCCCGGTAGCGGGCGTCGTCCCCCCGGTCGAGGGTGACCGCGCGCACCCGGTCGGGGCCCTCGGTGAGCACCCGGAGCACGTCCGGCAGCAGCACGGTCCGGCCGGGCGGGGTGCGTTCGCGCAGGTGGTGCAGGACGGCGGAGAGCACCGACTGCTCGTGGTCGTCCATCGGCCGGCCGCGCACGATGGTGATGAGCGCGGCCACCATGTTCAGCACCCGGCCGTGCGTCTCGGCCTTCAGCACCTCGCCCGCCTCGCCGCCGATCCTGGCCGCCGCCGCGCCCATGGCGCCCGGGTCGAGGACGTTGATGCCGCCCCGGCCGCGGCCGATGGAGATCACCTGGCCGCCGAGGGCACGGACCGTGTCGGCGTAGTCGGGCTTGAGGTCGCCGAGGACCAGCGGGACGACACCGGTGGCGGAGAGCCCGATCAGCATGCGGTTGACGAGCGTGGACTTGCCCAGACCCGGCATGCCGAGCATGAACAGCGACGGGTTGGAGATGTACCGGGCCCGGGTGAACCAGTTCAGCGGGTCGCCGCAGACCGTGGCCCCGGTGAACAGGTGCTGCCCCAGCGGTACGCCCGTCATGGGTGAGCCGGAACCGGCCGCGAACGGCCACATGCCGCACGCCTGCACGGTGGTGGCCCGCCACATGGTCGGCGGATCCAGGTAGCCGACCCGCCCGCCCCCGGCCCCGTACCAGCCGCGTGGCGGCACGTACGGCTCGCGGGGGCGGGAAGCGGCCGTCTTCCCGCCCCCGCCCTGCCTGCCGCCGCCCTCGCCGAGCCCGGCCTTCTCCCGTTCCTTGCGCTCCGTACGGCTCACGCGGCCCTTGCGCCCGGCCTTCTCCGGCCGCGGGGACCCCGCCCCGGGACGCCTCGCCTCCAGCTCCGCGCGTGCCCGCTGCTCCGCCAGCCGGTCGGCCAGCTCGGCCTTCTTCTCGTCGCGGCGGCTCACAGCGCCTCCTGCAGTTCGTGCGGGATCAGGGTCTGCTCCCACGGGAGGATCCCGGCGGGCAGCGTGCAGCTGAACGCGGCCGCCTGCATCCGGTCCGCGGGCCGCATCAGCACCCGGGAGGCCGCGGTCAGGTTGCGCACCGTGACGCTCGCGTCGGCCAGTTGGTCCATGGTGTCGACGGTGACGGTCAGCATCAGCGAGAACTCCACGAGCCCCGCGCCCGACGCCTCCTCGGTAGCGGTCTGCTCCGCCGCCCGTATCTCGGAGGCCGCGCGGGCCTGCACCATGCCCCGGCCGGACGTCGCCATGAACTGGGCGCTGCGCCGGTCCGCCTCGACGATCCGGGCCGAGGTGGCCGGGTCGATCGGCCGGTACACCAGCGCGACCCGCTTGCGCCGCGTGCCGGGCGCCGCCTCCAGCATGCCCCGGAGCACCGAGGACCGTACGGTGCCGCGCGGTGCCAGCGTCATCAGCCAGGTCCGGGACACCCCCGAGTCGTGCTGGTAGCTGCCCACGGTCTCGACGGCGGCGGCCGGCCCGGCGTCGTCCCACTCCAGGCCCGTACCGCCCTGCTGGGCGCGGGCGTTGAGGACGTCGGCGGAGACGGCAGGGTCGTAGGCGACCCGCACGACCTCCGCGATCCGCTCCGCCGACAGCGGGTACGCGGCCCCGCCGCCGGCCGCGACCAGACCGCTGAGCAGGCCCGGGATGCGGATGGCGAGGTCGGTGATCACGTCCTCCTTCTTCCGCTTCTGGCCCGCGGGGACGCCGTAGGTGAGGCTGACGTACGTGTGCATCTCGGAGGACGCGGTGGGGTAGCGCTCGACGACCTCCTCCATCACGGCACGGGCGGCGGCCGGCGCGTCCGGCCGGATGCGGGGCAGCACCTCGTGGGCGAGCCGGGTGCCCGGGTCGGGGGCGGTCTCCACGATCACGGACGCGCCGCGCAGCCCGGGTTCGTGGGACAGGCGGGCCAGCCACTCGCCCCACAGGGCGACCCACACGTCGACCTGGTCCGGGTCGACGAGCGAACCGCCGTCCGGGTCGCAGCCCAGGACGATCGTGTACAGGTTGCGGTTCGGATGGTGCAGCACGCCGAAGGGACGGTCGTAGGCGTCCCGGCCCTCGGTCGCGGAGACCTTGTTGAGCAGCCCCGGCGGACGGAACCGGCCGCCCGGCCGGGCGGACAGCGGCCCGGAGACGTACAGGTGCGCGCCCCTGGCCTTGCGCCGCCGCCAGCCGATGCGCAGGGCGATCAGCTGGTAGACGTTGCGGCCGTCCTGGGTGCGGATGGCGAGCGGGACCAGGAACACCGCGATGGGGACGAACACGACCATCGCCGCGTACAGCGAGATCAGGGACGCGAGCAGGGTGAGGACGAGCCCGCCGAAGACACCGAAGGTGCCGACGAGCCCGAGCGGACCGAGCCCCGGACGCCTTGGGCGGCGCCAGTTCCCGTAGGTCGGATGGGTGACGGCTTCCGTGGACATGAGGGTCCGTTTTCCCTTCGTTCGGTGATCGGGTGACGGGGGCGGGGGTGGGCGGGGCGCGAGGGGGCGGGGGAGGAAAGCGGCCGCCGAACTCCATCGGGGGGACGTGGAGTTCGGCGGCCGTTCAGGAGGCGGTGCGCCGGGTGCCCGTCCGGGCCGCCGGGGTCAGCGGTTGTGCCCCTGGTCGCCGTCGGCGCCCTCGAGGGAGCCGGAGGCGGTACGGCCGGCGACCTGCGCCGCCGTCACCGCCGCCCCGACAGCGACACCGACCGGGCCTCCCGCCGCCGCGGCGGCCCGGCCCGCACCGGCGGCCGCTCCGCCGCCGGCTCCTCCGCCGCCGGCGCCGGCTCCCGCCCCGGCACCCGGGGCTCCCGGCCGGCCCGCGCCGCCGTCGGTGCCGCCGAAACCGGAGGAGCCGGACATGCCGCCGGAACCGGAGGAGCCCTGCGAACCGCCCGAGCCGCCCGAACCGGACGCCCCCGACGCGCCGCGCGGACCGCTCTGCCCGCCGGCGCCACCGCTGCCGCTGCCGCCCCCGCTGCTGCCGCCGAGCGAACGGGCGCCGGACGCCAGGGAGCCGCCCACCGACGACATCGCCCCGGACATCGCGGACGCCCCGCCGAGCGCGGCGGTGGCGGGGACGACGAGTTTCAGCAGGGCGGGCAGGGCGACGGCGGACAGCAGCATCACGCCGATACCGGCGATGCGTTCGTTGATGTCGCTGCCGCCGTCCTGACCCGAGCTGATCATGGCCGAGCCCGCGTACAGCACCAGGCCGGCCGCCGGTTTGTACAACAGCCAGGCGATCATCCAGCCGAGGTGCTTGCGCCACCAGCCGCCGCCCCAGTTCGTCATGGAGGCGGCGGCGGCCAGCGGAAGGGTGCCCAGCAGCAGGATCATCACGCCGAGGCGGATGTAGAGCAGGATCGTGTGGATGATCCCGGCGATCAGCAGCAGGAAGGCGAGGATCAGCAGCAGGAAGGCCTCGATGCCGTTGCCGTCGGAGCAGGCGCCCACGGCGCTCAGCTGCTTCTCCGCGCCCGCGTTGAAGAGGTACGTGGAGTAGTCGTCGGAGAGGGTGGCGGCGGCCGTGACGACGGTGGTGGCGGCGCCCGAGACGAGGATGACCCGCATGATGCCCTTGAGCGCGGTCGTGCCGGCCTCCCCGCGCCGCTCGATGGCCATCCGGGCGGACGCGAACAGCAGCGAGCCGACCGCCAGATAGACCACGATCCACTGTGTCTGGCTGTTGATGTCCTGGGCCGTCGTGGTTCCCGAGAGGGTCGGGATGCTGGTGGTCAGCGCCCCGAACACCGCGATGGCGCCCGCGAGGACGGCGTTGGCGATGCCCTCGACGATGGTCCCGATGGGATCCCCGAGGAAGCTGAAGAACCCCACCGCGATGTCGACGATGGGATTACCGGTCGGGCACGCCATGTCAAACCCCCCAAAGGAGATGGCCGTTGGTTCCCTGGACCGCCTTCACCGGCGTGTGCAGGGCACCGTTGTCGGAGGGCTGGACCTTCCAGTCGCCGCCGCTCCAGCGCAGGGCGATGGAGGTCGTGGCGTAGCCCTGACTGGTCTTGAGCAGCAGTTCGACGGTCGCCGCCTCGCCGGAGTACGCGGGCACCGAGTATCCGGCGTAGGAGGCGACGGACGAACTGCCGGTCCCGGCACTCGCGCCGGAGCCGCCGGAGTCCGACCCGTCACCCGCCTCGGCACCGGAGCCGGATTCGGCGTCGTCCTGGACCGTGGAACGTTTGAAGACGAACAGGTCCCGGCCCCGGCCGGACACGACCTGCTCCCGCGCGACGGTCCGCCAGTCGGGACCGCTCATCTGCGAGGGAATGATATGGGCGGCCAGCACGGCTCCGGTCGGCGTGTGCGCGAAGCACCACCACAGGGGCCCCTGGGTCAGGGCCGGCCCGGCGGAGGCCGAGACGGGCACACGTGTGACGTCGAGGGTGTGCCAGTCGACGTCGTCGGGCGGAGCCGTGGGCAGGGCGTCGCCGTCGCCGTCGTCCGTACGGCACCCTTCGGGCCGGCCGTCCTTCATGGCCGGGGTGCCGGACAGCGGCCCCTCGGCCGCCGGCGCGTTCCCGTTGTTCCCGTCGGTGTCCTGGTCGGCCGTCAGCGCGACGATCCCGCTCAGTACGACGACGACGGCGAGGAACCCCGCCGACACCTGCCAGCCGCGCTGCTTCCAGTACGGCCCCGACGGGTCCGACCGGTACCGGCGTGGCTCCCGGTACTCCCTACGTGTGAACATCCCGACCGTTCCCGTCCGCGGACTCAGTTGAAGACGAACTGGACCAGCGGACCCGCGGTGGCGACCAGGACACAGCCGCCGATCACCATGCCGAGGCGGCTCATGTGCTCCGAACCCTCACCGCGCTTGAGGGAGACGGCCATCATCGTGCCGGTGATCAGCACTCCGGCGACGCCGGCGGCGGTCCCGGCCCAGGCCGCTATACCGAGCACGGTGGTGACCTTGGTGGTCAACTCGCCGGGCGCGTTGCTCACCGGCTGGGGCACGCCGGCGGCGAGTACGGCGGTGGCTTCGAGGAACAGGGACATGGAGAGTCTCCGAGAGGTCGGTCGGCGCCACGGGACGAGCGGTGGACGCGAGATGTGAACGGGATGCTGCCCAGAGGACTGGGACAAGGGGTACCGAAGAGGTGCGCGATCCTCAGAAGAGGGACAGGTCCCCCAGGAACGAGACGAGCGGTCCGGCCGTGGTGGCGAGCAGGCAGCCGAGGACGACGTAGAAGCCCCCGCGGAAGTACGTGGCGCCCTCTCCCATTTCGCCGCGGCGCAACTGCAATGCCATCTGCAGGCCGATGGCGATCATCCCGAAGACCCCCGCGGCCGAGACGCACCAGGAGAGGATGCCGAGAATGGTGTCCGCGTCGGAGGTCGGGGTGTAGCCGGCCAGCCGCTCCCCGAGAGGGAGGGCGGGGTGGCTGATGGAGGAGGTCATGAAACGGTTCTCTCGCCGTCGGTTCCGGGGCCCACCAGGTCGGCGAGCGCGCTGAGTTGTCGGGGCAGGTACGTGGGCTGACCGCCCACGCGCCAGGCCGGGATCCACGGCACCCGGTGCACGTGGGTGACCGAGCGGACGACCCGGATGCGGCGCAGCAGGCTGAGCGGGAGCCGTCCGGGGGCGTCGGCGACGAGGACGACACCCAGCAGGTCGATCCCCTGCGGGGCCTTTCCGTCCTTCAGCGCACCCAACGCCCGTGACACGGAACGCAGTCCGCGCGCGCTGGTCCGGCCGACCAGCATGACCCGGCGCGGCTCGCCCCGCGCGGGCTCCGGCCAGCGGGCCCCCACGTCGACCCCGCCGAGAGCGTCGGCGAGCGAGGAGGCACCGGCTCCGCCGTGCGCCTTGACCCACCCGATCTCGTCCCGCGACTTCCCGCGCAGGGGCACCCGCCGTCTGGGCTCACCCCAGGAGGGCTCGCCGTCGGGGGCGGGGGCCCTCTTGCGGGGGGCGGGGGAGGAGGGGCGGGATGTCCGGGCCGGGGCGGCGGCGGGCGCGGGGGCCGCCGCCTGCGTGGGCGGGGCGGATGCCGTCGGGTGCGCGGGCGGGGCGGGCGCGGCCGCGGGGGCCGCCGACGCGGACGGCGCGGGGAACACCGGAGCGGGTGCCGGGTGCACGGCTGTTCCGGCCTGGGTGTGCTGCCCCGGCGGGATGTGCTGTCCCGGCTGAGGGTGTTGCACCTGCTGAAGGTGCTGTTCCGGTTGGGGGTGCTGTCCCGATGCCCTGGGCTGGACCGGCGTCCCCGGCCGGACTGCCGTACCCGCGCCGTACCCCGTCGCCGGCCCGGTCCCCGGACCCGCAGCCGCCCCGGTTGCCGGAGCCCGGCCCGCACCGGAGGCCCCGCCGTCCGTGGCGGGCGGCGCGGCGGCCGGGGCCGTCGGCCGCGCGGGTTTCGGCCCTCGTACCCACGACTGCGGGCCCGACGGCGTTGCCGGAGGAGTGCCCATGTGCGCCCCGCCCCCTTCTCCGCTCGTGCTTCGGCTGCTCTGGCTCATCTGATTTCCACGGGTTTGAACTTATTCGCGCCGGGGCCCGTTTGGATCTTTCGAGCCCGTCGACAGCACAACGGGCCGTTCGGCCGTCGCGGTTCAAGGTGAGAGGAAGAAGGCGGGCACGCATGAGCGCGGGCACGGGAGAGAGCGGGGAGGGCGGAACCTCCACCGCCGTCAGGAACACCATCGCCGCAGGCACCGGCTGCGGCTGCCTGCTGTCGCCGCTCGCCCTGCTCGGCGCCCTGGTCGTCGTCATCATCATCGGCGGGTTCGGGGTGCTGCTGGCCCCGCTCATCGCGCTGATCCTGCTGTTCTCGGGTGGTGGCGGCGACGGAGGCTCCGCCAGTGAGGACGACGCGGACGAGGTGATCGCCATCTTCAACGGCGACGGCCGGGGAGAGCTGGACACCTCGACGGTGCCCGAGGAGCTGGCCGACCCGATCGAGGAGGCCGGCGAACTGTGCGACGCGATCGGCCCGATCGTCATCGCCTCCCAGCTCGAGAGGGAGTCCGGCTTCAACGAGACGCTCGTCGGCGAGAACGGCGAGGAGGGCGTCTCGCAGCTGCCGCCCGAGATCTTCGACGAGTACGGCGAGGACGACGACGACAACGACGAGACCTCGGCGCTGGACGCGGAGGACTCGATCATGGCGCAGGGCCGTTACCTGTGCGATCTCGCCGAAGAGGCCCAGCAGATGATCGACGCGAACGAGGCCACCGGCAGCGTCCTGGACCTCGCCCTGGCCGGCTACCACGTGGGGATGGACGCCGTCCGCGCGGCCAGGGGGGTGCCGCAGACGAACGAGGCCCAGGGCTATGTCCTCGCCATCCGCGCCCAGTTCGCCAAGTACGAGGGCGTGGCCGCCCCGCCCGCCGGCTCCACCCCGGGTGTCACCCCGGGCATGGGCCCGGACCCGACGGGCTCGCCCTCCGCCTCCCCGTCGCCTTCCCCGTCCACCACCCCCGCCGAATGAGAACAACGAGGAGGAGGACAGCAGCCATGGCCCACTTCGAGGTGCGGATCTCGGGCGAAGGGCTCGCCGAGATCAACGGAGAGCCTCTGGTGCCCGCGCCGGGCCAGTCCGTGCACGAGGCCGTACTGGACCGGTTGCAGCAGTACGCGGAGCAGCGCGCGGCGGCGGTCGGGGCAACGGTGAACGACGGTCCGGGCGGGTCCCACTTCGTCCTGGAGGTGTCCCCCGACGGCTCCAGCCGGGTCCTCGACCCGACGGACCCCGCGCACCGGGCCCCTGAGCCGACGCCTCTCCCCGCGCCCACCTCTGCCCCCGCGCCCACCTCTGCCCCCGCGCCCACCTCTGCCCCTGTGCCCGCCCCTGCCCCCGCGCCCACCTCTGCCCCCGCGCCCGCCCCTGCCCCTGCCCTTGCCCCCGCGCCCGCTCCTGCCCCTGCCCTTGCCCCCGCGCCCGCTCCTGCCCCCGCCTCCGCCATAGCCCTGGCGGTCGCCCGGGCCCGAGCTGCCGCAACGGCACCCCCCGCCCCCGCCCCCGCTCCAGCCCCGGCACCACCCCCCGCCCCGGCGCCGCCTCCTCCCCCTCCGTCCCGCTCCCTCCCGGCGGAGCTGGCGGAGCAGATCACGCGCATCAACGCGCTGGCGACCACGGGCCGGCTGGAGGAGGCGTCGGCCGAGGCGACCGCGCTGCGCGAGCGTCTGACGAGTTCGGCGGGCACGGAGCACCCGGACGCGCTGGAGGCGCGGGCGATGGAGGCGTACCTGGCGCACCTGCGCGGGGACCACCGGGAGGCCACGGTGCTGGCCCTGTCGGTGGCCCGCATCCTGTGCGGGGCCGGCGACCCGCAGGCACCGGCGGCGGTGGCGAGGGCGGCGGCCGCGTGGCAGCGGCTGGAGGACGACAGGGCGGCGGAGATCCACGGGAACGAACTGCTGCACATGTGGGGCAGGTTGCACAGCAGCGGCCGCCTCTCCGCCGCGGACGAGCAGCTGGCCCACCGGGTCCGCACCCAGATGGAGGATCTGTCGGCCTACGTCTGACCCGGGAACCGGCCCGCGAACCGGCCTGCCCCACCGCCCGGGCGACCCCGTTCCACGGGGTGGCCCCACAGGCGTTGTACGAGCCGTAAATCGAACGTCAAACGAACATGGAACACCCCTAGGAACACTCCCTTCCCCGGAGGCCCCGGCTCCAATCCCCACGACTGGGGCCGGCCATCCCAAGGAGCAGGAGCGGGAGCACACCATGAACGTGACGGTGATCGGGTCGGCGAGCGCGGTATCCCCCGAGGAACGGGCCCTGCGGGACCTCTACCTGGAGCACGGACCGGCCCTCTACTCGTACGTGCTGCGCATGCTGGGCGGAGACACCCACCGCACGGAGGACGTCATCCAGGAGACGCTGCTGCGCTGCTGGAACAAGCAGAACCTGGCGGACAGCGAGGGGATGGCCGTGCGCCCCTGGATGTTCCGCGTCGCCCGCAACATCGTGATCGACGCACACCGTACGAAGATGGCCCGCCCGCTGGAGATAGGCGGCGCGACCTGGCTGACCGAACTGGGCGCCGAGGCCGACGACATCGAACGGATGCTGTCGTCCATCGTCCTGCACGACGCCCTCCAGGCCCTGACCCCCGCACACCGTGAGGTCCTGGAGGCCACCTTCTTCGCCGACCGCACCACCCAGCAGGCGGCCGTCACCCTCGGCGTCCCCCAGGGCACGGTCAAGTCCCGCGTCTACTACGCCCTGCGCAGCCTGAAGACAGCCCTGGAGGAACGCGGCATGCGCTGAACGCTCCCCGGCATCCGTCTGCCCTCGTGAACAGGTCCACCGCCGGGCAGTCCTGTCCACCCCGGTACCGGTCAAGATCCCGGAACGCGCCACCGGGGTGCCGCGCGGTCACGGAGAACGGGCGGGGCAGGCCACGTGTCCTGAGCCGTCGGCTCAGGCAGCGGCGGGCAGCCGCTCCTCGCGTCGTCGGCAGTCCCGGCAGTGTCCGGGCCCGGGTGCGCGGAAGGCGCGCTCGCAGCCGTCGCAGGTCTGGAAGGGCAGCACGGCCGGGCGTTCGACGACCGGTGGGAGCGGTGCCGGGGGCGGCGCGGGCAACGGCGTTTCCCGGAGGCGGAAGGCCAGGATGCTTGCCGGGCGGGCCCGGAAGGTGTCGGGGAGCCGTACGGTCAGCAGGTCGGTGATCTCGCGCGGCCCGACCCCGGCCGCCAGCCACGCGGCGACGGCCGGCGCCAGACGGGCGGCCTCCCGAACGGACAGGACGAGAAGGGGATCGACGCGGCGCAGGGAGGTCAGCAGGGCGACCGCCTCCGGGTCGGCACCGGCGAGTGGGAGCGCCGGGTCGGCGTCCGTACCCGCGAGTGAGGAGGCCGGGTTTTCGGCCTCCTCGTGGCGGGGAGCGGGCACCGCCTCCCGCAGGGGCGTGGCAGTGGCCGAGGCCTCCGCGACGGCGGGCTGCTTCCAGGGCCGGGGGTGGGGCGGCTTCGGCGGCCCGGGAGGTCCCTCCGGGCCGTGGCCGCCGTGGTCGCCGCCGCCGGGTACGTCGTAGAAGTACGTCCGCGTGCGGATCTTCCCGGAGGGCAGGCGCTCGCGGCGGCGTTCCAGGTAGCCGGCCGCTTCGAGCTCCCTGAGTGCCCGCGAGATGAGGATCTCGCCCTCGCTGAAGTGCTTGCACAGGGCGGTGATGGTCACGGGGGTGCCGGTGGGCAGGGAGAGGATGTAGACCGCGACGCCGATGGTGACCGCGCTGCCGCGTCGCTGGGCGAGGGCGTTGGAGATCACGGTGAAGTCGGCGGCGAGCCGGGTGCGCACGTGGATCACGCCGGAGACCGGAGCTCCGGCGTCGGCGCGCAGGCGCGCGTTGGCCTGCGAGTCGGCCATTGGGAAAGACTGCTTCCTGATCGGTCAGGCCCTCGTCCGGGATGCCCGTCCCGATCGAGGGCCGTATCTGTTTGCGGTTGTCGCGCCGAACGCGCTTCTCGCGGTGAACGTAACCGCCCGTGTCCCGCCCCTGCAAGCCGGTCACCCGGACGAGTGAGGCGGGCCTTCCGGCAGGGTGGGCGGGTAGTTCTTTCCCACGGTTCTTTGTGGAGGTCAGCGGCCCACCGGACCCTCGCGGACAAGGGCCCGGTGGCCCCGACGGACGGACATCGACCGGACCCCGGCCACCTCAGGGGCGGAGCTGCCCGCCGGCCTTCAGCTCGCTTGTGAACGCGGCCCAGGGGTCGTTTGCGAAGCGCAATGTCGGTCCGTGCGGGTCTTTGCTGTCACGGACGGGGACGAGGGTCCGGAACCCGTCGGCCACCTCCACGCAGTCGCCGCCGGCCTGGTTGCTGTAGCTGCTCTTGCGCCAGGCGGCGCCGGTCGGATCGGGACGGGACGTTCGCTCCACGGTGGTCGTCCTCCGTCACGGATCGGATCATGTCGAGTGACATGAGCGGGGGCAGAGCTGCCGCCCGCAGCCGATCGTAGGCCAGCGCCAAGTTCCTCACATCGTCCGGATTCTGGACGAGTCGGCCGTAATGCGCGCCTTCCGTGTAGGCGCTCTCCGAGCCGTCCGGCATACTGAGCACCGTGAGCGAGCCACCCATCACATCGTGCTCGCCCTGGTCGAACGGCAGCACCTGCACGGTGATGTGAGGTTCCTCCGAGGTCCCGAGCAGCCGCACCAACTGCTCACGCATCACCGCCCGGCCACCGATGGACGCCTGAGCACCGCCTTGTCGAGGACCACCCGCAAATCGGGCCGACTGGGTGTGCCGAGGCGTTCCTGCCGTCCCGTGCGAAGGGCGACCCGTTCTTCCAACTGGTCTTTGCTTCCCGGCGTTAGACCGACGCGCAGCACCGCCCGCGCGTAGTCCTCCGTCTGCAACAGGCCCGGCACCACATGGGCCGCGTACTGCCGGACGGCCAACGCCCGCCCCGAGTACTCCATGAACTTCCGTGACCAGTCCGGAAACGCCTCCCGGTACACGTACGGCCACAACTCGACCAGCAGGTCGTCCCCGCCGAGGACGGCGTCCAGCGCACGGGCCAACTCCAGGGTCGGCTTCGCCCCGGACGCCCGCTCGATCTGCGTGATCCGGGTGCTCACCACGTGTGTCCTGGAGCCGAGTTCGGCCTGGGTCGGTCCGGCGGCCGTACGGAGCCTGCGCACCCGCGCTCCGAACAGGGCGGCCATCGACGCACTGGGGTCGATTGCGTTGGCCAAGGCGTCACTCTCTTTCTTTACGGACCCATACGTAATGCCGTGTCACCTTTCGAGCGTAGGGCGACGCCCCGATTCTTGGGTACGGAACGTGACAACTCGCGCACCGAGCGAGACCTCTCCGGTTCCGCCGAAGAAGAGCACCGCACCGACGTACACCGAAGGACAGGCCCGTGCTGACAGAGCCGACCAAGCCGACCGCCACCCCTCCGCCCGACGAACCCCGCACCCTGTCGGCGCAGTTCACGTCCTCACCGCGAGGTGCGCGGCAGGCCCGGTGCCGCACGGTACGGGCGATGGAGGAGTGGGGATTCCCGCCGGAGTCGGACCCGTCGTGCAGGCTCGCGCTCGTCGTGGCGGAACTCGCGGCGAACGCCGTACAGCACGCCCGCACCCCGGGGCGCGACTTCGCCGTCCGCCTCACCCTGGACGCGACGGCGGACGTGGTCCGCATCGAGGTGGCCGACGCCAACGCGACGAAACGACCCCCCGAGACCCCGCCCACCACGCCGCCGGAGGGCGAATCGGGCCGAGGCCTCCTCCTGGTCGACACCCTGGCCCAACGCTGGGGCACGGTCCCCCGCCACCCCGTCGGCAAGACGGTCTGGGCGGACGTCTCCCTGGACTGCTCCCGCTAGGAGGACGCCTCAACCGGTGACTGCGCTGGTGGACGCAGGTGATCCAGGAGACCGTCGGGCACGGGACAGGGGGTTTCCCGCGGAAGGAGCCGCCGCGCGGCCTCCAGGTCGCCGTCCTGCACGTGCCCGTGGATCTCGTGCGCGAGGCCGGTGACGTCGGTGATGGAGACCGTCCACTCATCCGCGTAGCGGCGGGCGGCCTCACCGGCGAGCCCGAGCTGGAGCGAACGCTGGGGAAGGGGCCGCAGGAGCAGATCGCGCTCGGGGTCCCACTGGACGCGGGCCGGGGCCCGCTGCAACTGCCGCTTCCAGGAGGCCCGGTCCGGGTGCAGCCCCCGCTCATAGTGGGACAGGCAGCCGTGGGCCAGTGCCCACTCGAAGCCCTCGCGGGTGATCTCGACGGCGAGAACGGTTTCCTGCCCCTCCTTGGTGCCCCACCCGCAGCGGTACATCATCCAGAGGAAGGACGGCTTGATCCATGTCAAGGCGCGTTCACAGACCTTTTACCCGGGTGGTAGCGGGCTTTGATCAACGCGATTTCGCGCCTTCCCCTCACTCGAAGCCTTGAGTCATCAAAACGACAGCACCGGTCTGCCACCACGCGTACCATGTCGGATGGTTGGCAACATACGTCGCGGTGGCCCACATTGCTTCACCCGCCCCGGGACTATGCCGGGATGCTGGGAGGGGTGTACGGCGCTGGGCGGCAAAACATGGTCCTCTGATGGGGGACACCACGCCATCAAGGGCTTCGCTTTTCAGTTCGATGCATCATTGCTGCAAGTCCTGACGAACCCTGGTGTAGCCGTCGAGATCGAGGGCGCACAGGATATTGGCGTTCGCACCTTTCATATCCAGGTCAAACACAGAAGCACCTCTTATAGCCTTTCGCGGATCGCGCGGGCGGTGCGACAAATGATGAGCCAGTTCGCCACTGACAGTACACTCGGATTCGCGCTCTATGGACATTTCCCCGATCGGACCCCTGGCGAGACATTGCGAATCAACAGGGAAGAGTTAGAAACCGCACTCGGGAAATTTTCTGACGACTACAGTAATGACATCAAAGATTGGTTTACGAAATCTTTCGAGGTGATTTTTGCACCGGACTTCGTGTCACAATTCAGTTCAGTCCTTGATCATCTGAAGCGAACGCTTCGGGCACGGAGTGAAGCGGAAGCCCTTTGTTGGCATGCGGTAATCCATGGATACCTGCGTGATGTCATCCTGAAGCGACCACTAGGAGAGCGGAGCATCACTCTTCGCGACCTGAGAGATCTAGTACACCGGGCTCGCACGGCCGTCTTCGAGGCCAGTTACGCTCAGGTTTGTGGCCACGAAAAGTATTTGAGATTGATTCGCGAGGAGTACAAGAGCGTCACCGCACATGTGCCACCTCGAGAACGACTTATCCTCGTTGAATGCGACGATCAGACTCACCCGCTGGACCTAGTCGACGTAGCAGTATGTCTCCAGCGTCGATACTTCGCCGGCGAGTCGCCAGCACCATATGTATGTTTCCGCGGCCCCATTGGATTGCTCTCGATTAAGCATGCTCTTTGGCAGCAAAGAGTGCACTTCCATGACGGGTTTGACTATGGTGGTGCAGAGTTTAGCGTCCAAAGCCTTGTCTCCCCGCGCCTTCCTGGCCACGGAATCAAGCTGGTCGATCCCTTAGTTTTGGCGCAACTGGTCGGCCATGTGAAAATGAACGAAGTGCATGACTTCTACCTCACTGAACCAACGGGGAATCTATCCCCTGATGCCAGGGTGCGGCATGTGATCGTTCAGTCACCTTCTGATCTGTGTGAAGTCTTCAAGAGCGGGGGTAGCGGTGTCAAGCGCTGAGGTTGTAGGGGTTTACCCCGACCGCATCAAAATCGCTGTCACTGATATCAAGGAGCTTTCCGAGGGAGATCCCCTCAAGGTCGGCTCTTATTTGCGAGTATTTGATAGTGCTGATTGTTCCATCATTGCCATCATTGAAAACTTCTCGATCGAACTAAAGCCCATTGCTTCAGGGAATGGATCGGGCCCTTCGGAGTACCAGCGGGTGTACATTCTGGAAGCCTTGCCTCTCGGATTCCTCGACACGGACGGCAACTTCGAGCGGGGTGGAGGAAGTATCGCTATTCCTCCTAAATCGGTTGAAGTGGCGACGCGCAGCGAGGTCCAAAAGGTGTACGACACCGTTCCGGATGAAAAGAAATTCCTGTTTGCTCGGCTAGCGCACGAGCGTCACGTAGATGTCCCGGTTGACGGGGACAAGTTCTTTAACCGACACCTCGCGATTGTTGGCTCCACTGGATCTGGAAAGTCGCATGCGATGGCTAGGATCATCCAAACCGCGACTGGCATGAGAGATTCCCAGCATGGGGACTACCAGCTCAACAATACGCATATCGTAATTTTCGACATTCACTGTGAATATCAGACCGCTTTTCCCGATGCGAACTTTCTAAATGTTCATCAGCTCACGCTACCCTTCTGGTTGCTGGATTCCGAAGAACTTCAGGATCTTTTGATCGAGAGTAGTGAGGAGCAGTCGCATAACCAAGTCGCCGTCTTGAAGCGCGCTGTAACCGACAGCCGGCGAGCGCATTTTGATGGCGAAGAGAAGCTAAAAGAGCGCATCCACTACGATTCGCCTCTTCGGTTTGATTTCGAGGATGTATTGACGGCAGTCCGCGGCAAGAATGAGGAGATGATCGACGGGGCCCGCGGCCCGAAGCAAGGGCAATTGCACGGGAAGCTGGATAATTTCCTCACCCGTCTGGAGAATCGCTTCAACGACCGCAGGCTTGACTTCTTGATGGGACAGCGAGCGAAAGAAACAACTCTTGAGGAGACTCTGAGGCAGTTCACTGGTTACACAACTGACTCCACATCCAATGTCACCGTGATCGACCTCAGTGGCGTCCCGTTTCAGGTCTTGAGTATCACCGTTTCACTCATTTCTCGGCTTCTCTTTGACTATGCGTATTACTACAAGAAGACGCATCCCGAAATGCGAACGGATACCCCGCTTTTGGTGGTGTACGAGGAGGCACACAAGTACGTTCCGAAGGGTGGGCCGGCGAAATTTAACGCCGCCCGCAAGGCGATCGAGCGGATCGCTAAAGAGGGCCGCAAGTACGGCATCACGGCTGCGATTGTCAGCCAAAGGCCATCAGAGATCTCCGAGACAATCTTCTCCCAATGCAGCAATTTCCTTGCAATGCGGTTGACGAACCCTGAGGATCAGAACTATGTGAAGCGACTAATTCCTGACTCTCTCGGGCCGTTAACGCAGTCGCTTCCTATGCTTTCCTCGGGTGAGGCACTGCTCATCGGAGACGCCGCTGTCATGCCTTCACTCGTACGCTTGGAGGAAGCGCTGCCAGTGCCTTCTTCCAGCGACGTACGGTACCTTCAGGAATGGGTGCGCCCCTGGCATGATGTACTGTTTCCGCCAATCGTTGCTGATTGGGAACACTAACCTCGACGCAGCCAAGAGAACGTCCTCTATGGGGTAGGCGAAGGTTACCAACCAGAAGGAGATACAGCAGTGAGCGGAAGATTCCCGGAAGTCGATTGGTTCTGCGACCGGTGCCACGAGCACCTGAATAATCAGTCCGGCTTCGACGACAGCAAATATACCTGGAAGTGCACAGACTGCGGCCACAAGAACAGCATTTCGAAAGACAATATATACGAATCCCATGAGAAATTCCTCGGATCTGAATAACCTATAGATCAGGTCACTCTCGTGTACGCGGGTTGTCCCGGGTACGGTCGTAGTCGTGTCTGGCGCACGCAGGGTTGGTCACCCGAAGCGTGCGCAGGGGATCGCGCGACTAGGGGAGCTGGTACGGGCATGGCGGCTGATGCTGCTCGAACGCAAGAGGGGTTCACGTCGGCGAGGGCTACGCGGGTGATGGTTGGCGCGTGCCGGTCGGCGGGGCTGAATGACGGGGGCGCGGAGCTGATCCGGTTCGGGGAAAACGCTCTGTTTCGTCTGGCATCGGTGCCCGTGGTCGTACGGGTGGCTCGGGGCGAGGAGTGGCTGCCCAAGGCGCGTACCGAGGTGGCCGTGTCACAGTGGTTGGCGGGTGAGGGCTTCCCCGGGGCGCGCATCCTCGACGATCTCGAACAGCCGCTCTTGATCGACGGACACCCGGTGACCTTCTGGCATCTCATCCGTGAAAGTGACCGTAAGGCAACCTATGGGGAGTTGGGCGGCATTCTTCGAGAGCTCCACTCGATGACGTTGCCGGCCGGGGTGGAGTTTCCCTCGTTTGATCCCTTCGGCAAGCAAGACTTGCGGATCGACCGGGCTCCGATTCCGGAGGATGACCGGGTCTTCCTGCGGAAGCGCTGGCGTGAGTTGCGTGATCAGTTCGAAGAGCTGAGCTTCGAGACTCCCAAGGGGCCTGTCCACGGTGATGCTCACGTGCAGAACCTCATGGTGGACGATCAAGGGCAAGTCATTTTGATCGACTTCGAGGCGTTCTGCTTCGATCACCCGGAATGGGACCTGATGGTCACGGCAACGGAGCATCACAGCCTTGGGTGGCAGACGGGCGAGCAGTACGCCGACTTCGTGCGGGCGTATGGGCGGGACCTGTATGACTGGCCCGGCTACGACACGCTGCGTCGGCTTCAGGAGTTCGGCATGACGACGTGGCTCATGCAGAACGTGCGGGAGGACGAGGGGACAGCTGCCGAGTACCGCCGGCGCATCTCGGCGTTGCGTAACGATGATGCGCCTCGGGACTGGCGGCCGTGGTAGCTGCTACTCGTCGTCGTCCAGACGGGCCATTGCCTCGCTCACCTTCTCGTTGAACGCGACTACGGCGGGGTGGGCCGCGTGTGTGCTCACCTCGGCCTGGAAGTCGGTCACGTAGCGCTGGAAGCGGGAGGACTGGAGGGAGTCTCCGCCGTCGACGGCCAGGCTCGCGGTGGCGACCGCGGCTTCCAACTCGCCGTCTATGAGCTGGCTCTGGGCGAGCACCATGCGGCAGAAGCCGAGGGTGCGGGCGTATGCCGGGTCGGTGCTGTCGACGGCGCGCTGTGCCTGCTCGACGGCTTCGCGACGCATCCGCAGATCGCGGAAGCAGTGGCAGAACTCGCCCGTGAGTTCCGCCTCGTCGAAGTAGTTCAGCCATGCCGGGTCGTCTGCGCTGTCGGCGTGCTCGAAGTGGCGTTCCGCTTCGTTCATCGCGCGGGCCGCGCCGGCCTTCTCGCCTGCGTTGGAGAGGGCGCGGGCCTCCATGGCCCAGTAGTTGGACATAGCGCGTGGGGTGGCTCGGCCCTTGGCGCCCTCGACGGCGGCGCGGGCGAGTTGGACGGCTTGGGCGTGGTTGCCGAGGTAGTTCGCTTGGTGGCTGAGGTTGCCGAGGATGCGGGCGCCGAACATGCGGTCGTCGATGACCTGGGTAAGGCGGAGCGTGGACGACAGGTAGCGGTGGGCGAGTCGGTGGTTCCCGGTGTCGTACGCGGTCCACGCGAGGAGCTGGGAGACCTCGGCGGCGGCGCCGAATAATGCGGTGCCCACCTTCTCGCTGTAACTGACGTCCAACAGCGGCAGCACTTCGTGGCGGAAGTAGTGGCGTAACGCCTTGTGGCCGTGGCCTCCGCCGTACTTGAAGTCGAGTTGCATGAACATGCTGGCGGCGTCTCTGATCGCGCGTACGTCGCGCATGCCGACCCGTTGGCGTCCGGGACGGTCGGCCTGGATGCCGTCAGGGCGCGCGATCATCCATGAGAGGACAGCGGAGCTGAGGTCACCGTCCGCAACGATCAGCCGGTCGTCGACGGGTGTCCCCACGTTCTCGTCTGCAAGGCTGCCCAGCGTGGAGAGCACTTCGGGAACAGTGCTCGGGTAGCCGACCGGCTGAGGGGCGGCGGGCTGCGCGTGGTCGAAGAAGCCGAGATCGCCGGGCGTGATGCGGCGGCCGAGTTTGGTGCTCAGTACGTCCGCCATGATCGCTGCGGTCTGGGGCTGGATGCCTGTGCCGTCCCGCCATCGCTGTACGGATACGTGCGTCGTTCCCAGGTTGATACCGCGTGCGGCGGCGGTGTCCTTCATGCGCTTCGCAAGGCCCTTGTTCGAGACCTTGGCCTGCTCCATGACGGCAATCAACTGCGCGTTCGGCTCTCGGCTCATGCTCCCCTGCCAACCCGAGAATGACGGCGAGTGTTCATCGTGTCACAGCAGTATCAGCCTCGGGGGTTCATTGGTGAACCCCCTTTGCCTTTGCCGGTGTTCACGTGAACCCCCTGGTGAACGCTCCCGGTCACGCCTGCTTCGCCGTGTACTGGCGTGCGTGAAGCAAGCGGTGCCTTGAGGGCCGCGGGGTCTCGGAAGGGGAAGTGATGGATGCGGGGAAGACCGAACGGCTGGCGGGTGAGCTGGACGCGTATGCGCACTGGTTCGCGTCGCCGGAGCCGTACTCGGACGGGCACTTCCTGTCGTTGACGTTGTTCGCCGAGTTCAGCGACACGGCGCGCGTCGCGCGATACATGACGGCCGTGTTCCTCCGGGGCGCGGGCGCCTGTGCGGTGGTGGACGATGCTCGGTTGGTTGTCTCGGAGCTGGTCGGCAACGTGGTGAATCACGCCGTACCGGACCGGCACCTGTCCACTCCCGGTGGCTGTCGGCGCATTGACCTGATCTTCAAGCTGTGGCCGAAGTGGTTGTTCATCGGTGTCGCCGATGAGGACTCGACCCCTCCGCTGCTTCCGGTGGGAGAGGTGTTCTCCTCGGGACTGCTCGGAGAGCTGCCTGAAGCGGTGCTGCCTGACAGCGGTCGGGGACTGCTGATCGCTCAGCGCCTGGCGGCGGCGGTCTGGTGGACGCCGGAGGAACGCGGCGGGAAGACGGTCTGGGCCCGCTTCGATCTGAACGGCGAAGAAGAGCCCGTACCGCACTGATGATCTCCGGGCCACTGCCCTGGTTTCGCTCCTTCGCGATCGGGAGCGGGCGGCGGCCCGGTAACCGGCCGGAGCTTGACCCCTCCGGCCAGGGCGCGGCTCCTCCGGACTTCCGGGAGCTCCCCTCTCGGCCGGAGGGCCGCGCCTGACAACCACAAACCGAGACCGGGCCACCCCATCAGCCCTGGAAAGCGAAGGGTGGCCCGGCTGGGAACGCGGCGGTTCCCGGTGCCTGATGGTACCGGGGCCGCCGCGCTGCGTGCTTGCCCTGGTCCAAAGAGATGTGACGACTCGTTACCTGGATCGGGACAGAGGTGGGCAAGGTGACTGGCTCGGGTGAGAGCTGGCTGAGCGACGGTCTTGATGACGTTGCAGGGGACGACTACTGCGGACTGTGGGTGCCGGGAGTCGACTACGTATCGGGCTGGCGCACGGCGCGTGAGGCTGCCGACCGGTTGAACCGAGCGCTCCTCGGGGTGGGCATCGAGCTGTCCGCCGTGCGGGCGGTCGCCTCGACGGACGGGGACGGACGCGGGGTTGTGCGGCTGGCTGGCCGGCCGGAAGCTTCTGAGCTCCTTGCCGGGCTTCTGGAAGAGCTCGCTGACCGTAGCGGCGGTGCGGCATGAGGGGCCTTCTCGCCAGTGAGCGGCGCACGTGGGCACGTCGCCTGCCGGAGAGACTTTGGGCGGTAGCTGCCATGGGGCGAGTGAACAGGGGGCCCTACGCTGGCCCGGCGAATCGGGCAGGCACTGGTCCTGCCCGCGTTTGTGCCCGATGGGCCCCCTGTTCTTCGAGGCTCGCCCCATGGGAGCTGCCTAAAGTCTCGGAGGCCGGCGACCCCCGGCCGACCGCGCCCCGGCTCACGACTGCTGGTCGACGCCTCGGCTCCTTGGGCGGGCTGCGGCGTGGGGCGCTCGGCGACCGGACGGGACCGGCGGCCACGCCGCACGCCCGGCCGGGGCGGCCGGGCGACCCGGCGCGCCGCAGGCGCGCCCTTGAGGAAGTGAAGGCGGTTTCGACCGATGCTCCTCGTCCCTCACGCCTTGCGGCGCCGAGCGGGCTGCCTGTCGGCGGTGATCCGGTAGGCGACCTCGGCGCGGTCCGCACCGACGCGCAGTTCTTCGAGGAGCAGAGGGCGGTCGTCGGTGCCGTGCGCGATGCGGGACAGGTGCAGGATCGGAGTCGCGTCCGGGAGCTGGAGGGTGGCGCGCTCGTCGGGCAGCGGCATACGGGCGCGGACCGTCTCCGACCACCACAGGGCGTGGCCACCGTCCTGGGTGAGTAGTCGGTAGATCTCTGCCGGTTGCTGGCACGGCTCCTTCCCGAGCGGCGGGATGGCTTCGGCCACCTCGAAGGGGATCAGCGTGCGGTGCATGGCACGGGTGCCGGTGCCGGGGTCGTGCAGCAGTCGGTCACAGCCGAAGAGCGCTTCCTCTTCGGCGAGTTGGAGCAATCGGCCGGTTGCCTTGGTGGTGCGGGTGCGGTAGGTGGTCGGCTCCTCGGTCTCCTCCCATGCGTCACCGTTGGGCATGGTGAACCGGTCGTCGCTGGTGCGGCTGATGCGACGCTCGATGGTGAGGGCGGGCTGGCCGTCGGACCGTACGAAACTGCCCTTGCCGTGCCGTACATCGATCAGCCCTTCCGCGCGCAGAGCCGCGATCGCGTTGCGCACGGTGGGTCGGGAGACCCCGTAACGGGCGATCAGTTGGGACTCCGACGGCAACGGCGAGTCCGGTGCGAACTCGCCGGACAGGATCGCCTCTCGGATGGCGGCGGCCACCTGCTGGTAGAGGGCTCCGGGGCGCTGGATCTCCGTCATCTCGGCTTCTCCGGTTCGGTGTCGTAGACGCGTCGCACGCGCGTCATCACTCGTCAGCATAAGTAGTTGCACTCCTGCCGTACAGCACTCCATAGTCGTAACTCGTAAGGACAAGTGACGTCCGCATGTGTCGGACGTCCTGATTGGCCAGGGAGGCCGAAGAACATGCAGTCCATTCCCGTGGACACGGCGCGACTGGGCGTACTGCGGTGCGCCATCGCGCCGGAAGCGAAGATCAGCAACCCCGAAACACAGGAGGTGAAGAAGGACCGGGACGGCAACCCGGTGTTCACCGTGGCCGTCACCGTGCGGCAGGACCGGCGGCGGATCTCCGTCATCGAGATCGCGGTGACCGGTGAGCCCAAGGGCATCGAGGAAGGGCAGATCGTCACGGTCACCGGACTCACGGCGTTCATGTGGGCCATGGGCGACCGGCACGGCGTCAGCTTCCGGGCGGACGCGATCACGCCCGTGCACAGCGGCACTGCCGCACACCGCAAGGGCGGTGACGCGTGATGGGGCCGATCCTGCTCGCTTTCGCGCTCGCGGTGCTGGCCTGGGCGCTCGTCGTCGGTGACATGGTGCGCCGGCACCGCCCGGCCTGGCACTGGTACCTCATCGGTTACCCCGTCACCGCGTGCCGGGTGGTCTTCACCTGGCGCAAGGTCGCCATGCTCAACGACCTCGCCGTCTCCCGTCGTCCGCCCCGCGGGCTGCTCGGGGACCTGGTGGTCAAGGGCGATCCGGTCCGGCCGATCGCTCCGAGGGTCTCGTTCCCGCGCGCCACGCTGATGGGGCTGACCGTGGCCGTGCGGCTGCACGCGGGTCAGACCCCGGCGACGTACATGAAGGCGGCTGATGCTCTGGTCCACGCCTGGCGGGTGCACGCGGTGCGGGTCACCTCGCCGGAACGCGGCCTGGTGCTCCTCTCCGCGATGGCCACCGACCCGCTTGAGCGGCCCGGCTTAGCCACCGCCCCGGCCGAACTGCTCTCCGCGCTCATCGGCGCACTGGAGAGTGGCGGTGCGTGGGTGATGAACCTCCGGCTCGTCCCGCACTGGCTGATCACGGGGGCCACCCGGTCCGGCAAGTCCACTGTGCTGGCCCGGCTGATCACTCAGCTTGCCGCGCAACGCGTCGCCCTGGTCGGCATCGACTGCAAGGGCGGCATGGAACTCGGACTGTTCACCGGTCGGTTGAGTGCGCTCGCCACCTGCCGACGCGAAGCGGTCACCGTACTCTCCGCGCTCGTCGTCGACATGCAGGAACGGATGAACGCGTGCCGTACGGCCGGCGTGCGCTCGATCTGGGAGCTGCCCGACAAGCTAAGGCCGGTGCCGGTCGTCGTGCTGGTCGACGAGATCGCGGAACTGTACCTGTCCGACGGCACCCGTGAGGGCAAGGCAGAGGCCGAACAGTGCTCCACGCTTCTGCTCCGCATCGCTCAGCTCGGGGCCGCGCTCGGCCTGCACCTGGTGGTCGCCGGGCAACGCGTCGGCTCTGACCTCGGTCCCGGTGTCACCGCGCTGCGGGCCCAGCTCGGCGGCCGTATCTGCCACCGCGTCAACGACCCCGGCACGGCTGAGATGACCTTGGGCGATCTCAACAAGGATGCCGTGGCCGTCGCGCAAGCGATCACACCGGAGGAACGCGGGGTCGCTGTGTGCACCGGACCGGACGGCGGCTGGAGCCGTGCCCGCTCGCACCTGACCCCCACGGATGAGGCCGTTGCGACAGCCCGCAAGTTCGCCGGCATGACCCCGGAACTGCCCACCGTTCACCGTGCCCTCGTGGCGCTGGAAGGGGAGAACAAGTGATCAGCACCGGTACGGCGTTCACGTTCGCAGTGATCTTCGGGTTCATCACCGTTCTCCTCGTCCGCTCCCGCGACGTACGGGCCTGGGAAGCGGTCTGCGTCGGCCTCTTCGGCCTCTACCTCGGCCAGACCCCCGTGATCCACACCGTGCACGGCCTCGTCACCTGGGTCATCAGCGGCTTCTCCCACACCTGAGCAGGAAGGACCCACCACCATGCCCATGCCTCGCGTAAGGTGCCCGCACTGCAAGGGCGACGGGGCCCGCAGGACCTGGACCGGACGACTGCGCCGCTGCCGCGTCTGCCGGGGCACCGGAACCATCCGCTGACCCCCGCCCACCCACCGACCAAGCAAGAGAGGCGATCCCCATGAGCGACCACGCGCCACCCACCATCCTCCGTGCCGCTGCGGCGGCCCACACCGGAAGGTCACCACCATCACCCCGGAGTTCACCCCGGCTGACAGGCGCGCCGTCCTCGACCGCGCGGCGCGCCTGCGTCAGCTCGCCGAAACGGACCGCGACGCCATCCGCATAGCCCAAGACCCACACTTCTCCCGCTGGCTGGAACAGATCACCGCTACCGGCGGCTGCTCCCACCCCATCCACCTCTCCGGCTCCACCACCACCCTGGACGGCACAACCGGCGAGATCCTCCGCCAGTACGACACCCGCAACGAACCGGGCGAACGCCTCCTCGTCCGCTGCCGCAACCGCCGGGCCACCGTCTGCGCCCCCTGCTCCCGCCTCCACGCGGGCGACACCTTCCACCTCGTCCGCGCGGGACTCCTCGGCGGCAAGAACGTCCCCACCACCGTCCGCAACCGCCCACGGCTCTTCGTCACCCTGACCGCACCCTCCTTCGGCCCCGTGCACCGGACCGGGGAACGCTGCCGCCCTCGCCGTGATCGCGGCACGTGCGGACACGGCCACCCCCCTGGCTGCGGCACCGAGCACACTGCGAACGATCCCCTCGTCGGCCAACCCCTGTGCCCCGACTGCTACGACTACACCGGACACGTCCTCTGGCACGCGCACGCCTCCAAGCTGTGGGACCGCTTCGTCATCGACGTCCGACGGCGCCTCGCCTCCTCCGCCGGCCTCGTACAGTCTCACTTCGCCCGCCACGCCCGACTGTCCTTCGCACGCGTCGCCGAGTACCAGAAACGGGCGGCCGTCCACGTGCACGCCGTCGTCCGTCTCGACGGCCCCGACGGACCGACCGACGACTCTCCGCCCTGGGGCACGGCCGACCGACTCACCGACGCTGTGCGCGCCTCGGCCGGGCGGGTCCTGGTCCGCACTCCGTACAGCCTGGCCGTGGGCGAACTGCACCTTCGCTGGGGTGCCCAACTCGACGTCCGCCCGCTGCACGCCGAGGGTGACGGGCCCGGTGATGACGCGGTGGCCGCATACGTCGCAAAGTACGTCACCAAGGGAGCAAGCGAGACAGGCGCCGGCACCGACCACAAGGTCACCACCTGGGACGACATCAATGCAGCACCCGTGAGCGAGCACATCCGCACCCTGATGCGCACCTGTTGGCGCCTCGGCGGCCTTCGCGAGTACGCACCCCTGCACCTGCGCACCTGGACCCACACCCTTGGCTACCGCGGCCACATCCTCACCAAATCGCGGGCCTACTCCACCACCTACGCAGCATTACGCGCTGAACGTGCCCACCACATCGGCCAAGCCGAGATCCCCGATGCGATCACGGATGCGCACTGGCGCTACGTAGGTTCCGGCCACACCCCCGGCGCCGCCCTCATCGCGGCCGGAGTCGCCAGCGACCTGGCGAGCAACCGCGAGATGGCCCGCGAAGAGATCAGCCGGGCGGCGGTGAGCCATTGACGAAACAGAACCGCGACGCGGACAGAGCCCACCACCTGGAAAGAGTCTGCCGGGCCTTCTCCACCAGGATCGGGCCGGAGTCAGCAAAGCGACTGGCCCGGCTCCTGGAGCGTCAACCAGGAGGAAAGATCGAATGAGACGGCAAGGGGGCCTCGTGTGAGGCCCCCTTCTCTTTCTCTGTGCTGGGGCTCAGGCCCAGATCGGGTTCTGCTCGATGTCGATCCTGCCGTAGTCGAAGTACCGGCCCTTCTTCGTCGCTTCCTTGATCTTGACCGCAGCAAACAGGAAGCGCATCACCGCGTTCATACGCTGGAAGTCCTCCGCCTCCCTCAACGCCTCCCAGCTCGCCCGCGCATGCGGGCCCACAAGACCGTTCAGGACCTCGGTAGTCGGCCGGACGATCATTTTGCGCTCGATCTCCGCGATGCGCGCTTCGACGGTCCTGCGCATCTCGCGGTATTCCCGGGTCTTCAGCTCCTGCTTCTGCCACATGTCCTTGAGCTCGTCGAGCTCGCGCCGGTCCCCCTCGATAGCGGCCCGGTCCTCGTCCGACAGTTCAGAGGGCGTCGGCGCCTCCGACAGATCAAGGCGTTCAAGAAGGTTGATCGCGGCTTCGCTCACGAACTCTTCCAAGATCGGGGCGGAGACGGCCCGGTTGCAGCGTGGAATGTCGAGCCGCTGTGTGTGCTGGCAGACGTACTTGGCGCCGCTTCCTCCGGACCCACCCATGATCTTTCCGCACCCCGTGCAGGTGACCAAGCCACGCAGCAGGTAGAACCGGCCCGGCTGCCTGCCGTTCGCCAGTCTGGCGGCCCGGTAGGCCCGGCGCTCCCGAACCTCGAGCCACATCCCCCGGTCGATGATCGCGGGCCACTCTCCGTCTCCGACCTCCTCACCACGGAACACACGGATGCCGGCGACGTGGCGGTTGTCGAGCACGTCTCGCACTCGCGGGGCAGTCCAGTTGCGCCCCTCGGCGGTCTTCTCACCCCGGTCGAACAGTTCTTTGGCCAGTTGAACCGGGCTCACTCCGTCGAGATAGCGGGTGAAGATCTCCCGCACGATGTCGGCCTCTTCAGGGACGATCACGGTGCCGGTCTTGTCGTACCCGTAGCGTCGGCGGCCGGTGTGCGGCCTCCCGTCCTGCACGCGATCGATCATGGAGTCGATCAGTCGGCGCGACGTGTCGTCACTCGACCGGCACGCGTGCGCAACCTCAATACGCAGGAAGAAGCGGTCATCAGGGTCCGCGAGGTCACGCCGGTTCGCCTGGCCGTGCAACGTGATGTCGTGATCGTCCGCGATCTGCAAGAGCTCTTCGAGGTCGCGCGGCTGTCGCATAAGCCGGTCCGGGTGGTAGGTGAGGACGTGACGCACACGGCCCTTGCCTGCCTCGGCCAGTAGCGCATCCCACCCCGGCCGCCTGCGCTTCCGCTGCCATGCCGACCGGTTGTTGTCCACGTAGACCTGATCTTCGTCCACGACGAGCCCCAGACGATCCGCCACTTCGCGGCAGATCTTCTCCTGACGCTCCACACCCGTCTGATCGTCGTCGTTCACATGGGAGATACGGCAGTAGATCGCCGCTGACTCTCCTGCCCAGTCGGCCCGGTGCCTCTTCGCCCGCTGCTGCGCGCCGGCCGTCTGCCTGGCCCGGAGGGCTCGCCGTAACCGGGCGTCCGTCTGCTGCTCGTCGTCGTCTTCAGCCATGAATAAAGGCTATGAGCACTGCTTGATCCACGTCATCCGGTCCCGCTGCCACTTCGCCGGGAAGCGGCCCTCCCGGGCCGCGGGCCGGCCGATCTCCGGCATGTATGCCTGATGGACGGTGATCGTGGAAGCGGTATGGCGGGCGCGGATCCGGTGCTTGGGTTCTGCCACGGTGACAGCGTGCGGACACTGTTCGATGTGCGCCACCGAATTACCGGGGGGCCCGACGGCCAATGAACCGAAGGGTCCCCCTCCCCAGGGGAGGCCCCGGCCCTCCCGGCCGGAGGTTGCCCCACGCCGACGTCTTGTGCGGCACGGAAGCCGGGTCGGCATCGGTCCCGACATCAGGGCGAGTGCCGAAGAGGGGCGGGAGGGAAGCCGATCCTGTCTCCTGGATCGCTTGAGCGTACGAATGGGCGCAGAATGCGGTAAACGGGCCCCGCGCGTCGGCGTGGGCCGCTGAGGGGTGACTGGTGTGCTTGATGTCCCGCTTTGGCTGTGGCTGGCGTTCGCCGCGACCGTGGTGGTGTCGCTGGTGGTGGACCTGCTGGCCCATCGCACGGCGCACGTCATCGGCTTCAAGGAAGCCGGTGCCTGGAGCGCCCTGTGGGTGGGCCTCGCCCTGGTCTTCGGTGCGGTCGTCTTCCTGGTTCTCGGCACGACGGCGGGCACGGAGTACACCACCGCGTGGCTCCTGGAGAAGAGCCTGTCGGTCGACAACCTCTTCGTCTTCGCCGTGATCTTCGCGTACTTCAAGGTGCCCCGCGCCTACCAGCACCGTGTGCTGTTCTTCGGTGTCATGGGCGCCCTGATCTTCCGCGGGATCTTCCTCACCCTCGGCGTCGCCGTGGTCAGCCGCTTCACCGTCGTGCTCTTCGCCTTCGCCGCCGTGCTCTTCTACAGCGCCTACAAGCTCCTCAAGGGCGAGGAGGAGAGCTTCGACCCGGGCAGGAGCTTCGCCGTACGGATGCTCCGCAGGATGATGCCGGTCCGCGACGAGTACGCCGGCACGAAGTTCTTCGTCAGGGAAGCCGGCAAACGCGTGGCCACCCCGCTCCTGGCGGTGGTGGCCGCCATCGAGGCGGCCGACCTGATCTTCGCCGTGGACAGCGTCCCCGCCGTTCTCGCCGTCAGCGACGACGCCTTCATCGTCTACACCAGCAACGCGTTCGCCATTCTCGGGCTGCGGGCCCTCTACTTCCTCCTCTCAGGGCTCTTGGACCGGTTCCACTACCTGAGCAAGGGCCTCGCGATCATCCTCGCCTTCATCGGCGTCAAGCTCGTCCTGCAGGCGGCCCACAAGACGATCAGCACCAGCGTTCCCGAGATCCCCTCACCGGTCAGCCTCGCGGTCATCGTCGTCATCCTGGCCGGTTCCGTGGCCCTCAGCCTGCTCCGGCCCCCTCCGCCCCACCCGGTGCCCGCCGGTCCGGACGAGGAGGCGGCCTCGCCACCGGAATCGGCCACCACCGGGAAACCCGGCCCGGACGCAGACGCACCCACCGAGAGGGACCGGGACGGGAAGGAGCCGCCTCGACCGGCAGGTTGATCCACGCCGGAGGAGGCGTGCACGTTCCCTCGGGACGTCCACCCACGGCCTCCGCCGAAGCGGGATCCGGGCCGGCAGCAGACCGGGCCCTCGAGGACGAGGGCCCGGTGGGGCCGAGCGGGATCCGATGAGGTCCGATGGGGTCCGGTGGGAGGGGGTGCGGCGCAGTGTGCCGCAGGGGGAGGTCCCGGAACCGGCGTGGCGTCATCCGACCCTTGCCGCGGTCATCGGGCGTCGACGGCCCCGGCGGCCTCCGCGTCGTCCGGCGCGGCCACGACTGCGGGTGCGGGTGCGGGTGTGGGCGTGGGGGTGGGGGTGGTGGGGTTCTTCGGTCCGCGCAGCGCGATGTGGACGAACAGCACGCCCATGACGGCGACGCCTGCCCACATGGCCTGCTGCCATCCGTCGACGAAGGACTGCTGGGCGGCGTGGATCAGGTCCTGTGCGTGCGGGCCCGCACCGCCCGCGGCCTCGACGGCGTTGGCGATGCCTTCCCGGGCGGTGTCCGCGGCCTCCTGGGGGATGCCGTCCAGCCTGCCGTCGACAGTGCTGCGGTAGCCGGCGGACACGAGCGCGCCGAGCAGCGCGACCCCGAGCGCGGTGCCGAACTCACGGGTGACGTCGTTGAGGGCGGAGGCGACACCCTGCTTCTCGCGCGGCAGGGAGCCGGTGATGGCCTCGGTGGAGGGCGTCATCGACAGACCCGTGCCGATGCCCATGGCGAGCATGCCGGGCAGGATGGACACGTAGCCGCCGTCGGCGGAGACGAACAGGGCCATGAGCGCCAGGCCGACGCCGGCCAGCGCGATTCCCGCGGTCATGGTCGGGCGGGCGCCGATACGTGCGGCGAGCTTGGGGGCCAGGCCGGAGGCCGTCATCATCATGACGGCCATGGGCATCAGCGCCATCGTGGAGAGCAGGCCCGACCAGCCGAGCACGGCCTGGAAGAACGGGAAGAGGACCACGGCGATACCCGCCTGGACACCGAAGACCACCAGCAGGGTGACCGAGCCGCCGGTGAGGCCGCGCTCACGGAACAGGCGCACGTCCAGCAGGGAGGCGTCCCGGCGGCGCAGCTCCCAGGCCACGAAGCCGGCCCCGGCGGCGAGGCCGGCAGCAAGGCTGATCAGGGTCGCGACGGCGGTCCAGCCGCGCTCCGGCCCCTCCTGCAGGACGAAGACGAGCCCGACCACCGCGACGGCCGACAACAGTGCGCCGACGGTGTCGAAGGCGTGGGCGGACCTCTCCCGGGAGTTGGGAACCGACTTCAGCGTCATGGCCAGGGCGACGACCACCAGGACCACCGGCAGGACGAACAGCCACCGCCAGTCCGCGACGTCGACGAGGAGGGCGGAGAGGAACATGCCCAGGATGCCACCGCCCCCGGCGACACCGGTCCACACGCCGATCGCGTTGCCGCGCCGCTCCTCGGGGAACGTGGAGGTGATGACGGCAAGAGTGATCGGCATGATCATCGCCGCGCCGACACCACTGGCCACGCGTGCGCCGAGCATCACCTCGGCGGTCGGGGCCAGTCCCGCCGCGATGCTCGCGACGCCGAAGACGACAAGTCCGGCGATCAGCATGGGCTTGCGGCCCAGGCGGTCGCCGATGGCGCCGAGCGGCAGCAGCAGCGCGGCCAACGCGAGGGTGTAGATGTTGATGATCCACAGGACCGTGTTCTGCGAGGCGCCGAACTCGACGGCCAGGTGGGTCTGGGCGACGTTCAGCCCGGACACCGACGCGATGACGGCCATCAGCGCGATCGACACGGCGACCAGGATTGTGCGCAGCTGACGCGCATCCGGCGCGCCCCCGTCGCCCCCGTCGCCCCCGCCGGTCCCGTCGCTCCCGTCGGCGGCCGTTGCTTGCGGAGGCTGGTGTGCACTCGTGTTCGCGCTCATGGATTCCTCGGATTCCTCTCAAAAAGGGCGTGCGGGATCGATGCCGGGGGCATGCGGGGCAGGGCTGGGCAGGGCCGGTCGTCGGGCGGATGAGGTGGTGGGCCGGTGCGGCCCGCAGGCCGGGCGCCGGTGGCGTCCTGGGCCGTGGCCCCGTCGGTTCCGCACCGGACCACTCGCAAGGACCGTAACCACGCTTTGCACCGAAGGCATACGATGTTGCTCATGGCGCAAGACGATGGCGAGCTGGACAGCCTGGTACGCAAACGGATCCGGGCCCTGCGTGTGGCACAGGGCTGGTCCCTGGAGGAACTGGCCGCCCGCGCCAGTGTCAGCCAGTCCACGCTCTCCCGCATCGAGAACGGCCGGCGTCGTCTCGCGCTGGACCAGCTGGTCATCCTCGCCCGCGCCCTGGGCACGTCCCTGGACCAGCTGGTGGAGACCGCCTCCGACGACGTCGTCACCAGCCCGATGATCGACGCCGCCCACGGCCTGATGCGCTGGCCCGTAAAGGCCGATCCCGGCATGACCGTCATGCGTCAGCGCATGACCGAGCCGCCCCCCGACAACCCCTCACGCATGCGTGCCCACCCCGGCCGCGAATGGCTCGTCGTCCTCTCCGGCACCGCGATCCTGATGCTGGGCCACCGCCGCTTCCGCGTCGAGACCCACCAGGCCGCGGAGTTCCCCACCATGCTGCCGCACGCCATCGGTGCCGAGGGCGGCCCGTGCGAGATCCTGGGCATCTTCGACCGCGACGCCCGCCGCGGCCACCAGCGCGACATCGTCGGCAAGGGCTCCGACGACGACTGAGGCACAGGCGGCTCCTGTGCGCGAGTCCGCGCCGCGGTGGGCGTCTTGCGTGTCCGGCACCCCGGGCGGACACCTTCTTGCGTATACCGAAAGCGGTCATGCCGCACGCGCATGGTCGTCCTAGCGTGGGGCCATGACCCACACACACGCGCACACTCCCCACCACGGCGCGCCCCACAGCCACCACGGTCCCCACAGCCACCACGGCGACCAGGTCCTTCAGCGTGCCCCCGCCTCCGCTCCCGGCTCCGGCTCCGGCTCCGGAGCCGGAGCCGGCAGCCAGACGGAGATCCTCGACCTGGACGCGGACGTCCTCGCCGAGCACATCGCCGCCATCACCTCATGGCTGCCCGTCGAGGCGGCCCCACGCGAGATCGTGGACCTGGGCTGCGGGACGGGCACCGGCACCTTCGCCCTCCTCGACCGCTTCCCCGAAGCACACGTCACCGCCGTCGACTCCTCGGCCGAACACCTTCACCGCCTGCGGGAGAAGGCGCGCGCCGGGGGAGTGCAGGAGCGCGTGCGCACCGTGCAGGCCGACCTCGACGCCGCCGACTGGCCCCACCTCGGCACACCCGCTCTCGTATGGGCCTCCGCCTCGATGCACCACATGGCCGACCCCGGCCACGCCCTGCGCACCGTCCGCGACGTGCTCGCGCCCGGCGGTCTGTTCGCCGTCGTCGAGCTGGCCGGCCTCCCCCGCTTCCTGCCCGAAAGCGCACCCGGGAACCGGCCCGGCCTGGAGGACCGCTGCCACGCCGCGACCGAGCACTTCCACGCCGAACACGTGCCCCACCGCGGTGCCGACTGGGGGCCGATGCTCACCGCGGCCGGATTCACCCTCGAAGGTGAACGCACCCTCGCGGTGAACATCGAGGGCTCCCGCACCGAGGGCTCCCGCACCGAGGCGATCGGCCGCTACGCCCTGGCCACCCTGCAACGCGTCCGCAGTGCCGCGGCCGAAGCGCTCTCCCCCGAGGACCTCACCGCTCTCGACCAGCTCCTCGACATCACCGGCCCCCACAGCATCCTGCGCCGCACCGACCTCATGGTCCGCACCGAACGCACCGTCTGGGCCGCCCGCCGCGCGAACTGAACCACGCCGAGCCTTCAGGAGCCGTCGCCGCGTACCGGGACCCCGAGGCCGTGTCCCCCAGGTTGTCGTCCGTCCCGGCGATCGCCATGGCGATCGTCATGGCGATCGTCATGGCGGAGGACTCGCCGTTCCCGGCCTCCGTGACTGTCCCCGCCCGGGTTCGGCCGTCATGGAGCATCGACCGACGGAACACGCGCAAGCGGGACGGACCGGTGCGGCGCGACCGGGGGGTCGTCGAGAGGCGGTGGCGGGTGGCCGAGCGGAAGGCCGAGGAGCAGGAACCCGCAACCGGCGAGGTCGATGATCCGGGTCAGCGTCGTCGGCGGGTGGTGCAGCTGGAAGGTCCCACCGGCCACGGTGGTCTGCCGCGCGGCGTGGAGGAACGCGTTGAGTCCACTGCAGTCGCAGAAGGTGACGGAGGCGAGGTCGACGTCGATGGTGCGGATGCCGTCCCGCAGGCACCCTTCCAGGGACGTGCGCGCCAACGGCGCGGATTCGAGGTCCATCTCACCGGACAGGGTGATCAGCGCCCGCGTCCCCCGGTCGTGCCGGTGGACGTTCAGCCGCGGAAGGGTCATGACGCCTCGCTTCATGGGGCCGGCCGTTCCTCGCGCAGTCGATGCCACAGGGGTGGAAACCGGCTGTTCACCTGGGGTGAGTGGTACGGCGGCGCGACGGGAAGCGGCCTCGACTCCCGTCGCGGGGGTCCCGTCGTTCGCCGCCGGCCGGCGACTCGGACCGGGCGGTGCTGTACCGGTGCACGGCGATCCTGTCGGCGTGCTGGATGTTGAGCCGGTGGATCACGTACGCCCCCACCGCGACGAGGACCACGACGACGGCGACGGTCAGGAGGGCGTTCATGGCGGCCACCTCACATACCGATGATCAGACGACTGGCCCCACCGGGCGGACCGGTCCGTTCCGGAACGGCCGCGGGCGTCGCGGGCGTCGCGGAGGCGCCGCCCTCGTCCTCCCACGACTCGTCAGGGTTCAGTGACCCGTCGGTCGCGGGAACGCCGTGCCGGGCCTCGTCCGCGGCGATGAGCTCGCTCGCGGTCAGGGGCGGGCCGTCGTAGTCGGACGCGGCAGCCATCAGCCGGGCCGCCGACTCCGCTCCGGTCTCGGGCGGGACGACCAGCAGGTCCCAGCGTCCGGTGCGGTAGGAGAGCAGCAGCAGCTTGTGCGGGTCGATTTCCCGGGTGAACCAGCCGACCTTGACGAGGTGGCCGTGCACGGGAACCCTGCGGGGGACGACCGGCCAGTACGTCGGGTTGACGGCGATGCGGGTGATGCGGCCCCACAAGGGGTCCAACATGTCGGTCAGCGCGGGCAGTTCGCTCAGCAGGTCCCGGGAGCGGGGCCACCAGGCGCCGTCCAGGAGCCCACGGGACGTGCCGTCGGTCTTCAGGGTGAGGCGCGCGGCCGGGGCAGCGACGGGCTCGGGGTGCGGCAGGGTCGGGTACAAGGTCGCCGACATGATGCGGACCCGTCTCCGGGCCGCTTCTGCGGCGGCCCGGGTTTCATCGTTCGCCGAGAACGACCCGGCGTGGAAGCCGGTGTACGAAATACCCTCGGTACCGTCCACACTACTCCGCGCTCCGCCGCAGCGCGGAGCAGCGGCCGCCCGGGCCCGGACCTAGACGTGGAGCAGCCGTTGGATGATCTCCCGGTACTGCCTCAGTGCGAGCCTGAGTTCCTCGGGCTGTGTCCCGGGGTCCCCGTCCTGCCACTCCGCGCGCAGGACACGCCGCCGTTCTGCGAGGGCGTCCACGAGCTGGGCGGTGACTTCGTCGTAGGCGCTCTCGGCCTCTTCCAACGCCTCGCGGGGGGTGTCGGCGAAGGTGTTGAGGGCGTGCCGGAGTTGCTGGACGATCCTGTCCTGTCCGTCCGAGGGCAGCAGCGGCTTCGGAGCCGGGCTGCGGCGCTCGGCGGGGCCCGAGGGCTGGTCCGCGGGCTGCTGGGCGCGAGTCTGGTCGTACATCATCGGATGCCGCTTCCGTCCTGCCCGAAGGCGTCCTTGGTCTTCTCGACGGCCTGTTCCAGGCTTCCGGAAACTCGGTCGATCCTGCCCCGGTGCCGCAGTCGCCCGGTGCGGGTGACCCGGCCGGGCTCTTCCGCGATCCCGCCCTTCGTCGTCTGCGCCCTGTTCCTGATGGCCCGTGAAACGGTCATGGCCGACCTCGAAGTCGTCCGGCAGGTGGGTTCCCGCGGAGTCCGGGCGAGGAGGGAAGGCGGAACGCCCCGCCGTGTGGTCCGCGGTGGCACGACCCTGCACCGTGCTGCCAGTCAACGTCCGGCAACGGCCCGTGTCAACGAGGTGGCCACGCGATCCGTCCCGCCCCGACTCGGAGCGCGCGGAAGGACGGTGGCGGAAACGAGGGCTCTTCGCCCGCAGGTGCCCGAACCGGACCCTTCCGGTGCGAGGCGGTGCGAGGCGGTGCGAGGCGTGCGGTCGGGGCCCTGGAGGGAACAGCCCGTAGCGGGGGGCGAGAGGCGGCCGCGGACCTCGCGCGAACCCGTCTGCGGACCTCTGCGCAGGGACAGCCGGCCGGTGGCGTCGCCCGCCGGGAACGACACCGGCATCGGAGCCGGTGTGCGAAGTGCTCCCGGTGAGTCCGCACCACCCCGGCACGCCCCGCGGCCCTCGGGCGCGGCCGGCGAGCTTTCCGGCCGCTGTGGGCCGCGGAGTACGGTGAAGCGAGGAAGTCGCCCAGTTTTCCTCACAGGCAGGCAGGCGAGTGCGATGCCCGAATCCGGCTCCCCGCGGGTGACCAGGCTGCTGCCGGACACCGTCCACCAGGCCGTGCAGCCCGGGACGGCGGTCGTACGGCTGGAGACGACGCACGACCGCCGGGGCGTTCTCGACGGGGCGTGGTGGCCGCGTTCCCGGGACATCGCCGCGGAGCTCCCCGCCCTGATCACCGCGCTGACCGAACACCTCGGCCCGGTCACACGCGTCGGCCTGGACGCCGGAGCCTGGGAAGGACTGCCGACGAGGCTGGTCATCGACGACCGCGTCGTGCACATCGACTCCTTCCCGGTCGGCGACGACACCGTCCTGATCACCCGGGGCGATCAGGACCACTTCTCGCTGCTCGTGGTCCCGCCCCACGCGAGGCCGGACGCGGCACGTGCCGCGATGGCCGAAGCCGTCCGCGCCGACAACGTCACCCGGGCCGAACAGATCCTCATCGACACCGGCACCGGCCGAGCAGCGCCGGAGACGTGAGGGCGGGGCAGCCGCGGCGGTCTCGCCACGATGAGTGCCTGCCCCCTCGATACTTCACCCGTCCGGACCAGCCGGGCAGGAAGCACCACCGTGCGAACCGGCCGGGACCGGTGGTGGCGGACACCCCGCCCGGCCGCCGCGCGACCCTGCTCGGCCGGTCGTCCCGGACTGCGCACGTCCGATCACGCCGACCGGTTCACGCGCTCGGAACGACACGTCCCGGTGCCTGGCGGTGGATCCCCGGCGTCCTGCCGAGACCGGAGCGGGTCGGGTCACACCTTCTTGACGACGACCGTGTCCGGCACCAGCTTCTCCAGGTCGTCGACGTCCGAGGTGAAGACGGTGACCTGTCCCTTCTGCTGTCGCGCGATGACGGCGAGCACGGCGTCGATCGCGTACGTGTGGCCGTGCAACGTGGCGTCGGTCAGGAGTCGGCGTGCCTGGCGGGCCTCGGCCTTCCCGATGTCGACGACCTGGAGCCGGGACAGTACCCAGTCCCAGCGCTGTTCGGTCGTTCTGCCGTCGTACGCCTCGACCAGCGTCATCGGGGACGTCACCACCTCGGCTTCCCCGCGCGCCGCGAGGTCGAGCCAGACGATCATCCTCCGGTCGCCGCGTACCGCAAGGGACAGGGCTTCACAGTCCAGTACGAAAACACGGAGCGGCCGCTGTGTGTGCTCACCGGCCCGCTTCTTCACGCAGCCTCTCCGGTGTTGTGCTTGCCGGCGGCTCGACGCCGCTCGTGTTCGGCGTCGAGTTTTTCGAGTTCGTCGAGCGCTGCCGCATGCTCGTCCTCGGTAACGGGGCCGTGCTCTTCCTGCAGCCAGTCGACCAGTTCCCGGAGCCGGTCCCGGTCGCGCTTGAAGCGCAGCGCCTCGGCGACGTACGCCGACAGGCCCCGCTCTGCCGCGTCCGCGCGGATCTCGTCCAGGAGATCCGCGGGAATCGTCACGGTCACCTTCTTCGTCGCCATACAAGAGACCATACTCCTGGTATCGCACTCCTTACCAGTGGGGCACGGGACCGACGCCCGGCGCTCAGCCGGCCGTGGCGGGGCGCGGGCTGCCGTGGAAGACCTGGCTGGTGTGCCAGGAGCGGTGGACCGCCGCGACGGGGCGGGCACCCGGTTGAGGTCCGATGAGCGGGCGGCCCGCGAGCGCTGTGACGTGCTCCCGGGCGGCGGGACTGTGGCCGACGAAGCGCTGCGAGACCAGGATGCGGTGGCTGTCGCCGATGCCGAGGACGCCCTTGTCGAAGAGCTTGTGGTGCAGCGAGCACAGGCACAGTCCGTTGTCGACGTCGTCGGGGCCGCCGAACGCCCACCAGCGCACGTGCGCGGCCTCCAGCCCGACCGGCACCGCGCCGATCCTGCCGTCGTAGCCGCAGAAGGCGCACCGGTACTCGTAGGCCGTCAGGACCCGCTCCCGCATCCGCGGATCCCGCCGCCTCCGCACGGCGGCCGAGAGCTCTCCGGTCCCCGCCGACTCCAGCTCCAGACCGACGGATTCGCACAGGTCGCCGTGGAGCGAGGGCGGGAAGTGCAGGTCGAGCAGGAGCCGCGCCATCCGGCCGAGCAACGACGGCTCCCGCCGCAGCGCCGCCCGCAGTTCCGGCGCCAGCCGTCCTGCGGCTCCGACGTGCCGCAGCTCCCGCACGTTACTGCCGGGACTGCCCGGCCCGCGATCGGTCCGCACTTCCCACACGCCGTCGCTCACCAGATGGTGGAACGGGTAGGCGGGCGTCGTCCTGCGGGGCGGACCGTACTCGGTCAGCAGGCGCTGCAGATCCTCCTCCACCGCGCTGTACCGCAGTTCGCCGGCGGCATCCTGCTGGAACCGGCCGAGGGCGTACAGCAACAGCAGCGGCTTGTGCGGAGCGCGGGTCCCGTTTCTGCTCCACTGCCTCAGCTTCGCGGTGCGCTCCAGCCAGTCCATGACCGGCGATGGTAGTGGCGCCTCGTCGGGCATCGATCAGCGCATGCTCGGAGGGGGCCGTGGAGAGGGCCGCCCGGGCACGACACCGTGAATAAGCGATCAGGGCCCGATCCACCGAGTGGATCGGGCCCTGATCTACTTGAACAAAGTCGGGGTGGCGGGATTTGAACCCACGACCTCTTCGTCCCGAACGAAGCGCGCTGCCAAGCTGCGCCACACCCCGATTGTCGCTGCTCTCGCGGCGACGACGTTCACTTTAGCCCACCGGTGGCTGGAGACGAAATCCGGTTTTTGCGCCGAGGCGGACGGGGTCCGGGCGGGTGCGGTCCGCGGTGACGAGGACGAGGGCCAGGGCGTAGAGGGCGAGGAGCAGGAGGAGGGAGACGCCCAGGACGTGCTGGTAGCCGTGTCGGCCGATGTCCTGGAAGGGGTGGAGGAAGCGGGCTGCGCCGTCGGGGAGGAGGGCGCCGAGGGTCAGGGCGAAGGTCAGGTACGCCGTCGGGTACAGGAGCCATGCGGCGGCGTGGGCGAGGCGTGTGCGGGCCGGCGGGGAGAGGAGCAGCCAGTCCAGGACCGCGGCGACGGGAAGCGCCGTGTGCAGGGCGGGCGGCGCGAGGGCGGCCAGCGTGGCGGCTGTTCCGGTCAGGGCTGCCGTCGTCGTCGGATCCGTCATCGTGAACGCCGGTGTCGCGTCCGCCGGGAGTACGTGGTGGACCAGGGCTGCCGCGACCACGTACAGCAGCGTCGCTCCGGTCAGGGAGCCCGGCAGGGGGCGGCGGGCCGCCCAGGCCCTGCCGGCCGAGGCGAGCATGACCACGGCCAGCAGGAGCGTGCTCTGGATCGCGAAGTGGCTCAGGACGCGCGCCGGGCTGCCGAGCAGGAGCTCCACGGTCACCGCCGCGATCGCTGCCAGCGCCAGGAGCAGGCGGTACGCCGCTGCCAGGGGGCGGCGTACGGGTGGCGCCACGGCTTCCGCGGGGGCGGACGACGGCATGAGGTTCGTTCGTCTGCCCGGGATGACGGGGAGGTCAGGGATGTCCCTGGGTATCGGGGCGGTCATGAACCCAGAGTGGGTGAACGACCTGGTCGGGGCGATGCGGGTGGGCCGGACGGGGTACGCCGCCGAGTGGCTTGCCGCGTTCGTCCCCGGGCCGGCCCGTCCCCCGGCAGGGCCGGCCGTTCCCGGGCTACTCCCGCCCCACCAGCGTCATCAGCGTCGCCTCCGGAGGGCAGGCGATGCGGATCGGGGTGTAGCGGTTGGTGCCGCAGCCCGCGGAGACGTGGAGGTACGACGTCCGGCCCTCGGACGTGTGCGAGGACAGGCCCTTCACCCGGTCGGTGTCCAGGTCGCAGTTGGTGACCAGGGCGCCGTAGAAGGGGATGCACAGCTGGCCGCCGTGGGTGTGGCCGGCCAGGACCAGGGGGTAGCCGTCGGCCGTGAAGGAGTCCAGGACGCGCAGGTAGGGGGCGTGGACGACGCCCATCGAGAAGTCCGCCGTGCCCGACGGGCCGCCCGACACCTCCGTGTAGCGGTCCCGCTTGATGTGCGGGTCGTCCAGGCCGGTCAGCTCGATCGTGACGCCCTCGATCTTCAGGGTGTCCCTGGTGTTCGTCAGGTTCCGCCAGCCCGCGCCGTCGAAGCCGTCCCGCAGGTCCTCCCACGGGTTGTGGACCACGTCGGCGGCCGGGGCGTTGCCGTTCAGGCCGTGCCGGCCCTGGGCCTTCTCGATCAGATAGCGGGCCGGGTTGCGCAGCTTCGGGCCGTAGTAGTCGTTGGAGCCGAAGACGTACGCACCCGGGAACTCCATCAGCGGGCCCAGCGCGTCCAGTACCTCCGGGACGCCCTCCGGGTCGGACAGGTTGTCGCCCGTGTTGATCACGAAGTCCGGGCGCAGACCCGCCAGCGAGCGCAGCCAGCGCTGCTTCTTGCGCTGGCCGCTCACCATGTGGATGTCGGAGACCTGCAGCACGCGCAGCGGGCGCATTCCGGCGGGCAGGACCGGGATCGTCACCCGTCGCAGCCGGAAGGAGCGGGCCTCGAAGCCCGCCGCGTACACCAGTCCGGCGGCGCCGGCCGCCGTGATTCCCAGGGGGATTCCGTATCGCGCGCGCATGCGTCCATCGTGTCAGATCCGGGAGCGCGGAGGTCCGGCGGTACCAGTTCGCACCGGTCGGCCCCAAAGCCGGTACCGGCCGGCACGGGGCGATGACCGTCCACCCGAACGGGCCCCACGGGAACGGGGTTTGGGAGCACGCCGTAAATGCGCGGGCGCCCCTCCCTCCGTTCCTGCGAGAATCGAGGCATGACCACGCTCAAGTCGAAGCTGCACGACGACCTCAACGTTGCGATCAGAGAGCGCGACGAGCTCAGCTCCTCGACGCTCCGGCTGACGCTCACCGCGATCACCAAGGAGGAGGTCGCGGGGACGGAGAAGCGCGAGCTCTCCGACGACGAGGTCCTCAAGGTGATCACCCGCGAGGCGAAGAAGCGTCGTGAGGCGGCGGACGCCTTCGCCCAGGGCGGGCGTCCCGAGCAGGCCGAGCGGGAGAAGGCGGAGGGCGAGTTCCTCGCGCGCTACCTGCCCCAGCAGCTGTCCGACGACGAGCTGAACGCGATCGTCGCCCAGGCCGTCGAGGAGGCGAAGGCGGCCGGTGCAGAGGGTCCGCGGGCCATGGGCGCGGTCATGAAGATCGTCAACCCGAAGGTGGCCGGGCGGGCCGAGGGCGGCCGCGTGGCGGCCGCGGTCAAGAAGCTGCTCGCCGGCTGAATACGTCCGACGGCCGGGATCGCTCTCGGTCGTCGGACGACGGCGAACCGTCCCCCAGGGCGTTCAGCGGTGGCCGGTGGCCGGTGGCCGGTGGCGCGGTGGTGTGGGGACGGTTGCGTCATGTCGACGAGGGCGCCGGCCCCATGTCGACGAGGGCGCCGGCACCGGGTCCGGCTTTCGTTCCGGGCGCGCATCTTGGCCGCACGGCCGCGGTGAGGAGCAACGCCCGGGTGCCGGTGGTGCCGACGGGGACGGTGTGGTCCTTCAGGCCGGTCCGGGTGCCTGGGCCGAAGACGCCGTTGGCGGTGCCGTCGGCCATGCCGAGTTCGTACCGGAGGGCGCGGGTCAGGGCGTACCCGGTGTTCCAGCCGGTGCGCCCGGCCTCGGTCACGGGCATGCCGATACGGCTGCCGTGGACCTGGTGGACGAACTCCCGGGCCCTGAGCACCGTCTCGTCGGCCCCAGGGCCCCCTTCTGGATGTGGTCCGGCGCGGGTGCGGCTCGCTCAAGCGGTCCGGACACGTGCCGTGCGTCGGGCCGGCCGCACGCGGGTCGTTCCTGTCGGAGCGGTGCCGGTGGCGTGCGCGTGCCGAAGCTTCGGGGCCGGGGATCGGGCGAGCGCGGCAGAAGGGGTCGCCCGGCCCGGCGCGGCTCAGTACCAGGGCGTGCAGCTCCGGTCGCCCGACGGGTCCTCGACGCAGGCTCGCATCATGTGCGTCGAGGGGTTGTGGTACATCGGTGTGCGCGTCCAGTAGTAGTTCGTCCCGCCCGGGATCTTGGCGGTCCAGCCCGAGGCGCCGCCCTTCTTCAGGCCGAGCCGCCAGTAGCAGGAGGACTGATCCTTGGTGCAGCGCTGGACGTACACGTTCCAGTCCTGCTGGCCCGAGCCGCTGATGTAGTGCAGCCGGGCCCAGCTGTACTGGTCGCCGTCCGTCTTTCCCCACCGCAGCTCGTACAGGAAGGAGTTGCCGAGGGTGTAGGGACCGTACGGGGAGACCGGTCCGGACTCCCAGCTCTGGATGTTCGGGTCGTGTCCGTCGCACCCGAAGTCGTAACAGGCCAGTGCGGTGGCCGACGCTGAATTCGGGACGGCGAGTGTGAGGGCGGCCGCCAGCGCGCCGAGTGTCACACCGAGACGGGATCGGATTTTCATGGCCCTCCATGTGAATGGAAAAAGGAAAAAAGGGGCGCCCTCGTGGTCGCGCCGTGAGTGAATATCTCACGGCCCTCGCCCCGAGGGCGCCCCCTTTTTCGAACAACTGGCGCTATTGCGCCGGACCGGCCGAGAGGTTGTGGGGAAAAAGGCGGATCCTGTCCGGCGGGCCGGTCAGCGTCGTCCGCCGGGCCCGTTGCCGGGGCCCTGGAAGAAACCCTCCGGGATGGAGATGGTCGGGAGCGGTTCGGCTCCGCCGTTGGTCGCGGTCCCGCCGTCTCCGCCGCCGTTGCCGCCGCCGTCTCCGCCGCCGAAGAGGCCTCCGATGATCCCGCCGGCGTCGTTGTTGCGGCCGCCACCGCCACCGCCGCCGTTGTTCCCCCGGTCCCGGTCCCGGTCCCGGTCGCGGTCCTCGTTCTCGTCCTTGGGGTCCGGGATGCTGACGAGGTTGAAGCTGGGTGCTTCCTTGCCCGACAGGGCGCCGGTCATCGCGTCCCGCCAGATGGGGCCCGGCACCGAGCCGCCGTAGACCTTGGGGTGCCAGGTACCGCCGATGCTGATGTTGACCATCTTGACCTGCTGGGTGTCGCTGCCGACCCAGACCGCGCCCGACAGGTTCGGCGTGTAACCGACGAACCAGGCGTTCTTGCGCTCGTCCGTCGTACCCGTCTTACCCGCGTTGGCGCGGTCCGTCAGACCGGCCTCCTGGCCCGTACCGGAGTCGACCACACCCTGCAACAGGGTGTTCACCGTGTCCGCGGTCTTCTCGCTCATCGCCCGCGAGCACGTCGACTTCGGTACGGCCAGTGACTTCTGCTGGTCGCCGATCTTCTGGGTGATCGACTCGATGGCGACCGGCGTGCAGTACATGCCCCGTGAGGCGAAGGCGGCGTATGCGGACGCCATCGTCAGCGGCGAGACGCCCTTGGAGCCGAGGGAGATGGCGGGCACCTCCGGAAGCTTCTCGCTGTTGCCCTGCACGACGTGCAGGGCGTCCGTCATCTTCGTCAGCGGGCACAGGCCGATGTCGGCGACCATCTGCACGAAGTAGGTGTTGACCGACAGGGCCATCGCCTCCTTCAGCCGGTACGGACCGACCTCCGACTCGTCCTCGTTGGGGACGGTTTCGCTGCTCTCGTTCATCCAGGGTTTGCCGCTGCACGTCTGTACGGGGTCGGGGTAGGGCATCTCGTACGGCGACGAGTACTCCTGGGTGGGAGGCCTCCCCTCCTCGATCGCGGCCGCCGCGACGAAGGGCTTGAACGTCGAGCCGGTCGGGAAACCGTAGTTGGAGCCGCCCATGCTGTGGTCGACCGAATAGTTGATCTCGGTCTCGTTCTTGTTGTAGCCGTACGGCTTCGACTGGCCCATGCCGAGTACCTTGCCGGTGCCGGGCTCGACCAGGGTGATTGCCGCGGCGACCGAGTCGCTCTTGTTGACGTGGCTCTCGAGCGAGTCCTGCACCGACTTCTGCGCCTGCGGGTCGAGCGTCGTACGGATGGTCAGGCCGCCCTGGTTCCAGACCTTGGCCCGGTCCTCCTTCTCCTTCCCGAAGACCGGGTCGTTCAGGAACACCTCGCGCACGTAGTCGCAGAAGAAGGCCGCGTCGTCGACCGCCGTGATGCAGCCGTTCTTCGGCTTGCTGACCTTCAGCCCGAGCGGTGTCCCCGACGCCTCGGCGGCCTCCTCCCGGGAGATGTCGCCGACCTGGGCCATCCGTGCGAGGACCACGTTGCGCCGCTTGGTGGCCTCCGTCTCGTCGTTGACCGGGTCGTACCGGCTCGGCGACTGGACGAGGCCGGCGATGAGGGCCGACTCCTGGAGGTCGAGGTCCTTGGCGGGCTTGGAGAAGTAGCGCTGGGCGGCGGCCTCCACGCCGTAGGCCTGCTGGCCGAAGTAGGTGATGTTCAGGTAGTTCTCGAGGATCTTCTTCTTGCCCAGCTCCTCCTCGACCTGGATCGCGAACTTCAGCTCGCGGATCTTGCGGCCGATGGTCTGCTGGGTGGCCTGCGCGACCTTCGTCGGGTCGTCGCCTGCCTCCTCCACGAAGACGTTCTTCACGTACTGCTGCGTGAGGGTGGACGCGCCCTCGGAGACGCCGCCGGTCTGCGCGTTGCGGTTGAGCGCGCGCAGTACGCCCTTGAGGTCGACCGCGCCGTGCTCGTAGAAGCGCGAGTCCTCGATCGCGACGATCGCCTTCTGCAGGTGCGGCGAGATGTCCTTGAGGTCGACCACTGTGCGGTCGCGCGAGTAGACGGTCGCGATCCTGCCGCCCGCCGCGTCGAGGATGGTGGTGCGCTGGCTCAGCGGGGGCGTCTTGAGGTTGGCGGGGAGCTCGTCGAAGCTCTCCACCGACCCCTTGGCGGCGAGGCCCAGCGCACCCACGGCGGGGATCGCGATACCGGCCAGCACGGCTCCCGACAGGACACTGACACCGAGGAACTTGGCGGCCTGCTGCGTTGGCGACAGACCACCGCCCGAGCGCTTCTTTGGCATGGGAGCAGCCTACGTTCTCGTTCGCCGGACAGGCGTACAGGCCTTGGCCTAAGCTGCTCACAACTGTCACAGCACTGAGGTCACGTATCCATACGTCCGGCGACCCCGAATCGTTCCGGATCCCTCCGACTTTTTCGTCGGGGTGTGTTGGGTGCGTGTCCGGATCCGCCCTCCGTGTCCCATGATGTCCGTTGTGGCGCAAGTGAAACGACCCGGAACGTCGGGATTGTCGCGCATGTCGCCAGCTCACTCCCCCGGGTGATCTGCCGCTTACCCATAGTCCGTTCGGGCCATTCAAGATTGGGCCCGCTGGGGGTGTTGCGCCGTGCCCACCTTCCGTAACGTCCTCAACTGGCGGCGGTGAATATGCCGCTGCCGCCGTGGGGGAGCCTCGATTCGGGAGAGGACGGCGCCGGTATGGGCTGGGTTACCGACTGGAGTGCGCAGGCTGCCTGCCGCACTACTGATCCGGATGAACTGTTCGTTCAAGGAGCAGCGCAGAACAGGGCCAAGGCGGTGTGCACCGGATGTCCGGTACGCACGGAGTGCCTGGCCGACGCGCTCGACAACCGCGTCGAGTTCGGCGTATGGGGAGGAATGACGGAACGTGAACGCCGCGCACTGCTGCGTCGGCGGCCCACGGTGACGTCCTGGCGCCGGCTGCTGGAGACCGCGCGCACGGAGTACGAGCAGGGGACGGGGATCGTCCCCCTCGGCGACGAGGTGTACGCGAACCTCGCTGCGGTGGGCTGAGGGCTCTCGGGGGGTTCTTGGCCTCTGCGGGGGAGCACGGCGGGCAGGACTCCGGGCGAGCAGACTCCGTGCGGGCAGGACTCCGAGTGCGGGCGGCGTTCGGCGGACGGTCAGTGTTCCGCGGGTGGTCGGTGTTCGGCCGCTGGTCGGTGCTCGGCCGCGCGTGGCGACGGGGCCGTCGGTGCGGACCCGTGGGCCCGTGGGCCCGTGAATCCGTGGGCCCGTGAATCCGTGGGGACTTGCGGACCCGTCCGTCAGGGGATGTCGGCGCGCCTCGGGGCACGTGGGCGCCAGTGACGGCTGGTCCGGTGACGGGGCACGACGCCGCCGTCAGGGCGTGCCGCCGTGTGTCAGGCGCTCGCCCCGGGCAGCTCCGGCCGGTCGGCCGCGAGCCGGTCTCCGATGTCCCGCAGCCCCGCGAGGTCGTGCACGTCGCCGGGCAGCGCGGCCACTTCCGTCACCGCCACCTCGGGGTGGAGCGCGGTGAAGCGGTCCCGTGTGCGCTGCTCGCGTGAGAGCAGCCGCATCCGCTCGGCGTGCAGCCTCAACAGGCCCGCGGTGAGCCGGCCGACGGACCGTTCCGCGTCCGCCTCGTCCGCCCTGCCGGCGCCGGTGTCGTCCACGGTGGCGGGGGAGCCTCCGTCGGGGACGTCGTCCTGTGCCGGGGTGCCGGGAGGGGCGGGTGTGGATGTCTTGGACGTGTCAGGGGTCCCGGGTGCCTCCGGAGTGGGAGTGTCCGCAGCGGGATCGGCCGAACTCTCGTATGTGTCGGGTGAGTTACGAAGTCCAGCTTTCCCGTGCTCCTGATCCACAATGCGGGAGTCCTCAAGATTTTCTGCGGCGGCGAGTGCCCGCTCGGCCGACAGCCGGTCGGCGCCGCTGCCGTGCACCCGGTTGAGGACCAGGCCGGCCAGCGGCATGTCCTCGGCGGCCAGCCGTTCCACGAAGTACGCGGCCTCGCGCAGCGCGTCCCGCTCCGGGGCCGCGACCACCAGGAACGCGGTCCCGGGCGCCTGGAGCAGCTTGAACGTGGCGTCCGCGCGGGTACGGAACCCGCCGAACATGGAGTCCATCGCTGCCACGAACGTCTGCACGTCGCCGAGCAGTTGGCCTCCGAGCACCTTTCCCAGGACGCCGGTCATCATGGACATCCCGACGTTCAGGAACTTCATCCCCGCCCGGCCGCCGACCTTCGCCGGGGCCAGCAGGACGCGGATGAGCTTGCCGTCGAGGAAGGAACCGAGCCGCTTCGGCGCGTCCAGGAAGTCCAGCGCGGACCGGGACGGCGGGGTGTCGACGACGATGAGGTCCCACTCGTCACGGGCCCGCAGCTGCCCCAGCTTCTCCATCGCCATGTACTCCTGCGTGCCCGCGAAGCCCGCCGAGAGCGACTGGTAGAAGGGGTTCCCCAGGATCGCCGAGGCCCGCTCGGGGTCCGCGTGCGCCTCGACGATCTCGTCGAACGTGCGCTTCATGTCGAGCATCATCGCGTGCAGTTCGCCGCCCGCGGAGTCGTCGATGCCCTTCACCCGGCGGGGGACGTTGTCGAGCGAGTCGATGCCCATGGACTGGGCCAGTCTGCGGGCCGGGTCGATGGTCAGGACGACCACCTTGCGTCCCCGCTCGGCCGCGCGCAGACCCAGCGCCGCCGCGGTGGTCGTCTTGCCCACCCCGCCCGAACCGCAGCACACCACGATCCGGGTGCCGCGGTCCTCGATCAGCGGGTCGATGTCGAGCGCGGCTACGGAGGAGAGGCGGTGGCGGGCCGGGTCGCCCGAGTGGGCGGGGCCACCCGGGTGGACCGTGTCGGCGGAGCCCTCCGAGGGGGCCGGGCCGGGCGCCTGCGCCGGTTCCGGACGACGACTCATGACACTCCCTGCTTCCGATGCTTCCGGTTCGGTTGCCGGTCGGTGACGGGCACGCCCGTGCGGGGCGCGGCTTCGGCGGGCGGGTTCTTGCCGGTCATGCCACACCCTGGGCGCGGAGTTCCTCGGCCAGCTCGTACAGGCCGGCCAGGTCCATGCCCTCCGCGAGCAGCGGCAGCTCGTGCCGGGGCAGTTCCACCTCGGCCAGCGCGGCGCGCTGCTCGGCCTCCAGCGCGTACCGCTCGGCGTACTCCTGCGCCTGCGTGAGCAGGGGGTCCACCAGCCGCTCGGCGTGGCCGCCGCGCCGAGCGCCGCCGAGACCGGCGGAGGACAACGACCGCGCGACGGAAGAACGCGTGACCGTCCCCACGAGTTCCAGATCGGACGCGTCCAGCAGTTCCGGGCGCACCATGTTGACGACGACCCGCCCCACCGGCAGCCGGGCCGCCCGCAGCTCGGCGATGCCGTCCACGGTCTCCTGGACCGGCATCTCCTCCAGCAGCGTGACCAGGTGCACCGCCGTCTCCGGCGACTTCAGCACCCGCATCACGGCCTGTGCCTGATGGTGTATCGGGCCGATCCTGGCGAGGCCCGCGACCTCGTCGTTGACGTTGAGGAAGCGGGTGATGCGCCCGGTCGGCGGGGCGTCCATCACGACGTAGTCGTAGACGAACCGCCCGCTCCTGTCCTTGCGCCGTACCGCCTCGCACGCCTTGCCGGTCAGCAGGACGTCCCGCACGCCCGGCGCGATGGTGGTCGCGAAGTCGATCGCGCCGAGCTTCTTCAGGGCCCGTCCGGCGCCGCCCAGCTTGTAGAACATCTGGAGGTAGTCCAGAAGCGCCCGCTCCGCGTCGATGGCGAGGGCGTGCACCTCCCCGCCCCCGGGAGCGACGGCGATCTTCCGTTCTTCGTACGGCAGCGCCTCCGTCTCGAAAACCTGTGCTATTCCCTGGCGGCCCTCGACCTCGACGAGAAGTGTCCGCTTCCCCTCCGTGGCCAGAGCCAGCGCGAGGGCCGCGGCCACCGTGGTCTTGCCGGTTCCGCCCTTGCCGCTGACGACCTGAAGCCTGCTCACGCCTTTGAGCCTAATTCCTCCCCGCGCGTCCCGGCGGATCCGGGTGGGATCTCCCCGGAACGCAGCCGCTAGAGTCGCCGCATGACGAAATGGGAGTACTCCACGGTTCCGCTGCTGGTCCACGCCACGAAGCAGATTCTGGACACCTGGGGCGAGGACGGCTGGGAGCTCGTACAGGTCGTTCCCGGCCCGAACAACCCCGAGCAGCTGGTGGCCTACCTGAAGCGGGAGAAGCAGGCGTGAGTGCGGTCGAGGCGAAGCTGGCCGAGCTCGGGCTGAGGCTGCCCGAGGTCGCCGCCCCGCTGGCCGCGTACCGTCCGGCCGTGCTGTCCGGCCGGTACGTCCACACCGCCGGCCAGCTGCCCATGGTGGACGGTGCGCTCTCGCTGACCGGCAAGGTCGGCGCCGAGGTCACGGCGGAGGAGGCGAAGGAACTGGCGCGCACCTGTGCGCTGAACGCCCTCGCCGCCGTGAAGTCCGTCGCCGGCGACCTGGACCGCGTCGCGCGCGTGGTGAAGGTCACCGGGTTCGTGGCCTCGGCCGCGGACTTCACGGGCCAGCCGGGCGTCCTCAACGGCGCGAGCGAGCTGCTGGTCGACGTCCTCGGCGACAAGGGCGTCCACGCCCGCAGCGCGGTGGGCGTCGCGGTACTGCCGCTGGACGCGCCGGTGGAGGTCGAGATCCAGGTGGAACTGACCGGGACGGACTGACGGAGAAGGACCCCGGACTGACGGAGGCGGCTTACGGGGCGGCTTACGGGGCGGGCGGGTGCTTCTCCCCTGCTCCCGCCCTCGCCCCTCGCCGCTCCCGGCCTTCGTCCCTCGCTCCCCTCGAACATCGGCCCGTCGCGGGATAGCCTCCCGCCATGGCGAATGCGCAGGCTGATGGGCAGGCCGGGGGCCAGTCGGGTGGCCGGGCGGGTGGTCGGACCGGCGGACAGTGGTATCCGCCGGAATGGCCGGAGCGTATCCGCGCGCTCGCGACCGGGACCCTCGCCCCGGTCGCACCGAAGCGCGCGGCCACCGTCATGCTCCTGAAGGGCACCGGTGACGGCTACGCCGTCCACCTGCTGCGCCGACGCGCCTCCATGGCCTTCGCCGGGGGCGCCTACGCCTATCCCGGCGGTGGGGTCGACCCGCGCGACGACGATCTTCACGTCCGCTGGGCGGGCCCCCCGCGCGCGTGGTGGGCGGACAGACTCGGTGTCGGCGAAACGGCGGCCCAGGCGATCGTCTGCGCCGCGGTGCGCGAGACGTACGAGGAAGCCGGCGTGCTGCTCGCGGGCCCGACGCCCGACTCCGTGGTCGGCGACACCACGGGCCCGGACTGGGAGGCGGACCGTGCGGCCCTCGTCGCGCGGGAGACGTCCTTCGCGGAGTTCCTCGACCGCCGGGGACTGGTCCTGCGCTCGGACCTGCTCGGCGGGTGGACCCGGTGGATCACCCCGGAGTTCGAGCCCCGCCGCTACGACACCTGGTTCTTCGTCGCCGCCCTCCCCGAGGGACAGCGCACCCGGAACGCCTCCACGGAGGCCGACCGTACGGTGTGGATCGCCCCGGGCGAGGCGGCCGCCGCGTACGACCGGGGCGAGCTGCTGATGATGCCGCCGACCATCGCGACCCTGCGCCAGCTGACGGCGTACACGGCGGCGGCGCAGGCACTCGAGGCGGCAACCGCGCGTGACCTCACGCCGGTGCTGGCCACCGCGCGGCTGGACGAGGGCGAGGTCGTACTGTCCTGGCCGGGGCACGACGAGTTCACCCGGCACGTCCCGAACGGTGGAGCCCCCGCATGACGGACGCGGCAGCCCTTCCCGGCCAACCACGCGGAGGGGTCCTCTCCGGACCCGCCACCGCGCGGGCGGTCAACGTCCTGGCGCCGAACGCCTCGGCGATGACCCTGGACGGCACCAACACGTGGATCCTGTCGGAACCAGGCTCCGCGCGGGCGGTCGTGATCGACCCGGGGCCGCTGGACGAAGGACATCTGCGCAACGTCGTCGACACCGCCGAGCGGGCCGGCGCCCGCGTCGCCCTCACCCTGCTGACGCACGGTCACCCGGACCACTCCGGGGGCGCCGCCCGTTTCGCCGAGCTGACCGGCACGAACGTACGGGCACTGGACCCGGAGCTGCGCCTGGGGGACGAGGGACTGTCCGGCGGGGACGTGGTCACCGTGGACGGCCTGGAACTGCGGATCGTCCCCGCCCCCGGCCACACCGCCGACTCGCTGGCCTTCCACCTGCCGGCCGACGGTGCCGTCCTCACCGGCGACACGGTCCTGGGGCGCGGTACGACCGTCGTGGCCCACCCCGACGGCCGCCTCGGCGACTACCTGGACACGCTGCGCCGTCTGCGCTCGCTCACGGTCGACGACGGCGTCCACACGGTCCTGCCGGGCCACGGCCCCGTACTGGAGGACGCCCAGGGCGCCGTCGAGTACTACCTGGCGCACCGCGCGCACCGCCTGGCCCAGGTGGAGACGGCCGTGGAGAACGGCCACCGCAGCCCGTCCGAGGTCGTCGCCCACGTCTACGCCGACGTGGACCGTTCCCTGTGGCCGGCCGCGGAGCTGTCGGTCCGCGCGCAGCTGGAGTACCTGCGGGAGCACGGGCTCATCTAGGGCCGGACAGGCCCCGGGGGTCCTGGTGCCCCGGGGGCCGTGGCCCCGGAGGGCCGGGCCGGGGTGGGGCCAGGGCAGCGGGGTCAGCGGGACCGCTTCGCGAGGCGTTCGACGTCCAGGAGGATCACCGCGCGGGCCTCCAGGCGGAGCCAGCCGCGCTGGGCGAAGTCCGCCAGGGCCTTGTTGACCGTCTCGCGGGACGCGCCGACCAGCTGGGCCAGCTCCTCCTGCGTGAGGTCGTGGACGACGTGGATGCCCTCCTCGGACTGCACGCCGAAGCGGCGGGAGAGGTCCAGCAGGGCACGGGCGACCCGGCCCGGAACATCGGAGAAGACGAGGTCCGACATGGCGTCGTTGGTCTTGCGCAGCCTGCGCGCGACGGCCCGCAGCAGCGCGGTGGCGACCTCGGGGCGGGCGTTCAGCCAGGGCTGGAGGTCGCCGTGTCCGAGGGCGAGCAGCTTGACCTCGGTCAGTGCCGTGGCGGTCGCGGTGCGCGGGCCCGGGTCGAAGAGCGACAGCTCACCGATGAGCTCGCTGGGCCCGACGACGGCCAGCATGTTCTCGCGGCCGTCGGGGGAGGTGCGGTGGAGCTTGACCTTGCCCTCGGTGACCACGTAGAGCCGGTCTCCCGGGTCGCCCTCGTGGAACAGGGAGTCGCCCCGTGCGAGGGTCACCTCGCTCAGCGAGGCGCGAAGCTCCGCGGCCTGCTCGTCGTCGAGCGCCGCGAAGAGCGGGTTCCGCCGCAGAACGTCGTCCACGTGTTCTCTCCTTGTCGACCTGCTCAGGGGATCCTGATCCCCACGTACCAGGGGACCGAAGTGCCCATTTTGCCGGACAGTCCAAACAGTGTGATCTGTCACAAGGATGCCGCACAGGCCTGCCGGGGTAAGCGGCAGGGGTCCAATCGGGGGCCGGTCCTCAGGGGTCGGGACGGATGTCAGTGCCGAGCCGTAGGCTGGCCGGGTGTCCAAAACGCCGGTGGGAGAGCACGCCCAAGGGGCTGTTCGGGCGGCGGCGCACCGGGATTCCGCCGTGGGCGAACATGGCTCGGATGGCAGCAGGGAAACGGCGAAACCGACAAAGAAGGCGCCGGTGAAGAAGAAATCGACCGCGAGTACGACCGGGAGCGCGACCTCGGATCCGATGTCGGCCTCGACCTCGAACGGCAACTCGAACCACACCTCGGACGCGGCCTCGAGTGCGAGCCGCGCGGCCGGGGCGGATCCGGCGGATTCCGCGAAGCCGGCGAGGCCGTCGAAGCCCGCGGCCGCCGGCAGGGCGACCAAGCCGCCCGAGGCGGAGTCGCGCATCGCCCTCGTCCGCCGCGCCCGGCGGATCAACAGGGAGCTCGCCGAGGCGTTCCCGTACGCCCACCCCGAGCTGGACTTCGAGAACCCCTTCCAACTCGTGGTCGCCACGGTCCTGTCGGCCCAGACCACCGACCTGCGCGTCAACCAGACGACCCCCGCCCTCTTCGCGAAATACCCCACCCCCGAGGACCTGGCCGCCGCCAACCCGGAGGAGGTGGAGGAGATCCTGCGCCCCACCGGTTTCTTCCGGGCCAAGACCAAGTCGGTGATAGGCCTTTCGAAGGCGCTGACGGAGGATTTCGGCGGCGAGGTGCCGGGCCGGCTCGAGGATCTCGTCACGTTGCCCGGTGTGGGCCGCAAGACGGCCTTCGTCGTGCTCGGCAATGCCTTCGGCCGACCCGGCATCACCGTGGACACGCACTTCCAGCGTCTGGTGCGGCGCTGGAAGTGGACCGGGGAGACCGACCCCGACAAGATCGAGGCGGCCGTCGGCGCGCTCTTCCCGAAGAGCGAGTGGACCGACCTCTCGCACCACGTGATCTGGCACGGCCGCCGCATCTGTCACGCCCGTAAACCCGCGTGCGGCGCCTGCCCCGTCGCCCCGCTCTGCCCGGCGTACGGCGAGGGCGAGACCGACCCCGACAAGGCGCGGAAGCTGCTGAAGTACGAGAAGGGCGGCTTCCCGGGCCAGCGCCTGAACCCCCCGCAGGCCTACCTGGACGCGGGCGGGCGGCCGGCCCCGCCGCTGGGTGCCGGGTGAGTCGCCCGGGCCGTCTGAACCGCGTGACGGGGGCATACACGGCGGGCGTCGGTGGAACGATCCAGGGACCGGCGGGCGTTGGACGAACGGGGCAGGGGAGCGGTGGGGCGAGGACGGCAGAGGTGGCGATGACGCGGGTGACCGATCCCCGGCGCGGCCGGGTGACGCTCAGTACGGAGGGTCTGCCCTCCTGGCTGGACCCCGTGGTCCGGGTCGCGGAGACGGTCGCACCGAACGAGTTGAGCCGCTTCCTGCCACCGGCGGACGGCGCGGGCCGCCAGGCCGCCGTCCTCGTCCTGTTCGGCGACGGTGACGGCGAGCGCGGCCCGGAGCTGCTGCTCATGGAGCGGTCGGCCGCGCTGCGCTCGCACGCCGGACAGCCTGCCTTCCCCGGCGGCACGCTCGACCCCGAGGACGGCGACCCGCTGGCCGACGGGCCGCTGTCGGCCGCGCTGCGCGAGGCCGAGGAGGAGACGGGGCTCGATCCCGACGGCGTCCAGCTCTTCGGAGTGCTGCCGAAGCTCTACATCCCCGTCAGCAGCTTCGTCGTCACGCCGGTCCTGGGCTGGTGGCGGACCCCCAGCCCGGTCGGTGTCGTCGACCCGAGCGAGACCGCGCGCGTCTTCACCGTTCCCGTGGCGGATCTCACCGATCCGGACAACCGGACGACCACCGTCCACCCCAGCGGCCACCGGGGTCCGGCATTCCTGGTCGAATCGGCCGTCGTGTGGGGTTTCACGGCCGGGATCATCGACCGGCTGCTCCATTACACGGGGTGGGAGCGCCCCTGGGACCGGGAGAAGCAGGTCCCGCTGGACTGGCGGTCATGACAGGGTGGGCGCGGTGCCGTGCGGTACGGGGGCTCGTGACGACGGCGGTTCATGCCGTGTGCCCCCGGACTCCGGCCCGGTAAGGACGACCGGAACGACGAGGCGAGGCAAAACGCGGTGAACGTGCTGGACATCCTGTTGCTGGTCGCCGCCGTGTGGTTCGCGGTCGTCGGCTACCGCCAGGGGTTCGTCGTCGGCATTCTGTCGGTGATCGGGTTCCTGGGCGGCGGTCTCGTCGCCGTCTACATCCTCCCCGTCATCTGGGACCTCATGACGGACAACGCGGAGGTCGGCACGGCCGCCGCTGTGGTCGCGGTCGTCGTCGTCATCGTCTGCGCCTCCGTCGGCCAGGCCCTGACCACGCACCTCGGCAACAAGCTGCGCCGTTACATCACATGGTCCCCGGCCCGCGCGCTCGACGCCACCGGAGGCGCCCTGGTCAACGTCGTCGCGATGCTCCTGGTCGCCTGGCTGATCGGTTCCGCCCTCGCGGGCACGACCCTGCCGACCCTCGGCAAGGAGGTCCGCCAGTCCAAGGTGCTGACCGGCGTCTCCCGGGCGCTGCCCGACCGGGCCGACACCTGGTTCGCCGACTTCTCCTCCGTCCTCGCGCAGAACGGTTTCCCCCAGGTCTTCAGCCCGTTCGCGAACGAGCCGATCACCAACGTCCAGCCCCCCGACCCCGCTCTGGCCGGCAGCCCCGTGGCCGGGCGGGCACAGCGGTCCATCGTCAAGGTCACGGGCACCGCCCCGCAGTGCGGCAAGGTCCTCGAAGGCACCGGCTTCGTGTTCTCCGAGCGCCGCGTCATGACCAACGCGCATGTCGTGGGCGGCGTCGACGAGCCGACCGTGCAGATAGGCGGCGAGGGCAGGAAGTACGACGCGACGGTCGTCCTCTACGACTGGAAACGCGACATCGCGGTCCTCGACGTCCCGGACCTGGAGGCGCCCGCGCTGCGGTTCACCACCGAGGACGCGAGCAGCGGCGACAGCGCGATCGTCGCCGGCTTCCCGGAGAACGGCGCGTACGACGTCCGGTCCGCGCGGCTGCGCGGGCGCATCACGGCCAACGGCCCGGACATCTACCACCGGGGCACCGTCCGCCGTGACGTCTACTCCCTGTACGCGACGGTCCGGCAGGGCAACTCCGGCGGCCCGCTGCTGACCCCCGAGGGCCAGGTCTACGGCGTGGTGTTCGCCAAGTCCCTCGACGACGCCGAGACGGGGTACGCGCTCACCGTGGACGAGATCCAGGAGGACATCGTCAAGGGCCGTTCCGCGACCCAGCAGGTGGACAGCGACAGCTGCGCACTCTGAGCCGCGGGAGAGCTGCCGGGGGAGAGCTGCCGCGGACGGGCGTACGGCCGGGAAAACGGCCCGCGTCACGTGCGGCCGTACGCCTCTCGTCAGCCGCGAGGGTGATGGTGACGGAGCCGTACCGAGACCCAGCGGGCCCGGCGGCGGAGGATATGCGGAATCCCGACCCGGAGATCCGTACCTGCCATCTGCGGTGCACCGCCTTGCTGGTGGGATCCCCTGCCGGCCGCCGAGCGGCGGGCGCGGCCTGCGTCACTGTGGTCGTGCGTCCAGCCCATACTCCGACCCCTGCCCCCACCACATGGCCTATAACCGCCTGGAGGGGGGCCAATTGGCCTATGCGCCAGGCAAGTGGCCGTTCGTAGGACAGGTGTTCAGTTCCGGTGGTCGGATCTGCGTACCGGAAGGGGGCGGAAGCGCGCGGAGTAGTGCTGAGAGGTGCCGAGAAGGGCGGAGCGGAAGGGCGGGAGAGGTACCGGAAGCCGCCGCTCGGCCGGTTGTCAGCGGTCGGGTTCCGGGTCCTTCAGCCAGTTGATCAGCTCGGAGGAGAACGCGGCCGGGTCCTCCTCGTGCGGGAAGTGCCCGAGCCCGTCGAACAGCCGCCAGCGGTAGGGCGCTTCGACGTACTCCCCGGACCCGGCGGCGTTGCGGACGCCCACCACGGGGTCGAGCGAGCCGTGCAGATGCAGCGTCGGCACCCGCACCGGCCGCTTCATCCGGCGGTTGAACTGAATGCCGTCCGGCCGGGCCAGGGACCGCACCATCCAGCGGTACGGCTCGATCGAGCAGTGCGCCGTGGAGGGGATGCACATGGCCCGCCGGTAGTGCTCCAGCGCCTTCTCCTCGGGCGGGCAGGGACCGGACCAGTCCCGGATCAGCCTGGCCACCAGCGCCCCCCCGTCGGCGGTGAGCTGCCGCTCCGGGATCCAGGGCCGCTGGAACCCCCAGATGTGCGACATGGCGGACGACTGCCGCACGTCGGCGACCATGGCCGCCCGCCAGCGCCGCGGATGCGGCATGGACGACACCGCGAGCCGCCGTACGAGCTTGGGGCGCATCGCCGCCGCCGTCCAGGCCAGGTATCCGCCCAGGTCGTGCCCGACCAGCGCGGCGTCCGGCTCGCCGAGCGAACGGATCACACCGGTGACGTCCAGCGCGAGGTTGGCCGGGTCGTAACCGCGCGGTGTGCGGTCGCTGCCGCCGACGCCCCGCAGGTCCATGGCGACCGCGCGGAACCCGGCGTCGGCGAGCGCCGTCAGCTGGTGCCGCCAGGTCCACCAGAACTGCGGGAAGCCGTGCAGCAGCAGCACCAGCGGCCCGTCGCCGAGTTCGACGATGTGGAAGCGCGCGCCGTTGGCGGCGACGTCCCGGTGGGTCACCTCGGCACCGCCCGGGATGCCGAGGCGCACGGCCGAGAGGGGGTGCGCCGAAGGAGGGGCGGGGTCCGTCATGAGGATGAGCGTGCCACAGCTTCGACCGCCTCGGGGACCCGGTCCTTGGGGAGTTCGGGACGCGGGTGCGGCTTGGCCTTCTGCAGCACGACCGCCGTCTCCTTCATCGAGGCGGCGACCTTCTGCGGACCGCGGCCCTTCTTCGCCTTCTTCGCGAAGACCACCCCGATCAGGGCCAGGAGGAGCGCGAGCAGCACGTTCGCCGCGAAGGACAGCAGGAAGCAGACGGCGAGGTTCCAGTCGCTCCAGGTGTGGATGCCGTAGGCCAGGGCGAAGCTCAGCATCGGCAGGGAGAAGAGCAGCACGAGGCCGGCCAGGGTGAACAGCCCGCCGCTCGTCGCACCCCGCTGCACATCCCGCTTGAGCTGTGCTTTCGCCAGCGCGATCTCGTCGTGCACCAGCGCGGACATGTTCTCCGTCGCCGAGGCGAACAACTGGCCGATGCTGCGTTCGGCGCCGACCGGGCTGCCGTCGGGTGCGCTCATCGCGGTCTCCCTCTTCTTCTTTCGTCCTGCGTGCCTCTGCGTACCTCTGGGTAAGGCTCAGTCTGCCGCCCGACGGCCCTCGTCCGCCCATCACCTGCGCCCGACCGCGTGCGTCCCGTTGTGGTGGCGGCCGTGATGAGGGCTGCGGGTGCGGCGGGGGGCGGGTGCTGGTGCGGGCGTCCGACGGGGGCGTTCGACCGTCCTGACTTCGTACTGTCCCGTCAGATCATGCCGGACCGTCGTGGTCCTCGCCTGCCCCGCCCGCTACGTCGGCAAGCCCGTTCTGTTCCTCGGCCTTCTCCCGCGCGATCCGCCGGTGCTCGGCGGCCTTCTTCTCGCATATCTCGGCCATGCGCAGGTGGTACGCCGGGTCGTCCTCCTCGTAGATGTCCGGGACGCCGCTGAGGTCGTCGTCGCGTTCCTCGTCCTCGGTCAGCTTGCGGTACTTGGCGTTCTGGATCTTCAGCAGCACGGTCGCGAGGACGGTCGCGACCAGCGAACCGACCAGCACGGAGGCCTTGACGCTGTCCGACATCAGGGCGTCGCCCTCGAAGGCGAGCTCCCCGATGAGCAGGGAGACGGTGAACCCGATCCCGGCGAGGGCCGACACCGCCAGGATGTCCGCCCAGGCGAGGTCGTCGCTGAGCGAGGCCCTGGTGAAGCGGGTGGTCAGCCACGTGCCGCCGAAGATGCCGACCGTCTTGCCGACGACGAGGCCGAGGACCACACCGAGCGTCTCGGGCGTGGTGAACACCTCCCCGAGCGCGCCGCCGGAGACCGCGACCCCCGCGCTGAACAGGGCGAACAGCGGAACCGCGAGACCCGAGGAGATGGGCCGGACCAGGTGTTCTATGTGCTCGCCGGGGGACTGCTTCTCGTCCTCGTGGCGGTGGCAGCGCAGCATCAGGCCCATCGCGACACCGGCGATGGTGGCGTGGATCCCGCTGTTGTACATCAGGCCCCAGATGGCCAGGGCGAGCGGCACGTACACGTACCAGCCGCGTACGCCCTTGCGCAGCAACAGCCAGAAGGCGGCCAGGCCCACCACGGCGCCGCCGAGTGCGAGGAAATCGAGGTCGCTGGTGAAGAAGACCGCGATGATCAGGATCGCGAAGAGGTCGTCGACGACCGCGAGGGTCAGCAGGAAGGCGCGCAGCGCGCTCGGCAGCGACGTGCCGATGACGGCGAGCACGGCGAGCGCGAAGGCGATGTCGGTGGCGGTGGGAACGGCCCAGCCGGCCAGCGAACCGCCGCCGATGCCGTTGGTGACCGTGTAGACGAGGGCCGGTACGATCATGCCGCACAGAGCGGCGACGACAGGGAGCGCGGCGGCCCGGGGATCGCGCAGATCACCGGCGACGAGTTCGCGTTTGAGCTCGATTCCGGCCACGAAGAAGAAGATCGCGAGCAGTCCGTCGGCGGCCCAGTGCGCGACGGACAGGTCCAGACCGAGGGCCGCGGGCCCGAAGTGGAAGTCGCTGACGCTCTCGTAGCTGTCCTGCAGGGCGGGTACGTTCGCCCATATCAGCGCGGTGACCGCGGCGATGAGCAGCAGCACGCCACCGACGGTCTCGGTGCGCAGCGCGTCCGCGACGTAGTTCCGCTCAGGCAGGGAGAGGCGACCGAAAGCCTTGGGCGGGGTGGGGGTGGGGGTGCGGGGTGCGGGCACAGGGTGATCCTCTGGTAGGCGGGCAGCACGAATCGCGTGCCGACCAGACTTCCCGGCGCTCCATGAGACGACGTTTGCTCGGGTGGCCTGTTGTGGCCACCTTTCCTGGTCACTGTAACCAACGTGCCTGGCTGCTGCACCGACAGCTTTTGGTGACGGATGTCACGGAGTAACCCGGCGTGCATGCGGCACCGGGTTGCTCCGTGGCCCGCGGGCGGGCGGGCCGTGACCGACGGTTCCGAGAGGGAACCCGTCCTGGTGTCAGTCCTCGCTGGACGACTGGGGCAGCTTCGCCTGGATCAGGTTCATGACCGTGGCGTCGGTCAGCGTCGTCATGTCCCCGAGCTCACGGTTCTCGGCGACGTCCCGCAGCAGGCGGCGCATGATCTTGCCGGAACGGGTCTTCGGCAGCTCGTTCACCGGCAGGATCCGCTGGGGCTTGGCGATCGGTCCCAGCGCGGAACCCACGTGCGCGCGCAGCTCGGCGACCAGGGCCTCGGTCTCGGAGGCCGTGCCGCGCAGGATGACGAAGGCGACGATGGCCTGCCCGGTCGTCTCGTCGGTCGCGCCGACCACGGCCGCCTCGGCGACCGACGGGTGGGAGACGAGCGCCGACTCCACCTCGGTGGTGGAGATGTTGTGCCCGGAGACCAGCATCACGTCGTCGACCCGGCCGAGCAGCCAGATGTCGCCGTCGTCGTCCTTCTTGGCGCCGTCACCGGCGAAGTACTTGCCCTCGAAGCGGGACCAGTACGTGTCGAGGAAGCGCTGGTCGTCGCCCCAGATGGTGCGCAGCATCGACGGCCACGGCTCGGTGAGGACCAGGTAGCCACCGCCGCCGTTCGGTACCTCGTTCGCCTCGTCGTCGACGACGGTCGCGGCGATGCCGGGCAGCGGGGTCTGGGCGGAGCCCGGCTTGGCGGCGGTCACGCCCGGCAGCGGCGAGATCATGATTCCGCCGGTCTCGGTCTGCCACCAGGTGTCCACCACGGGGGTGCGGTCCGCGCCGATGTTCTTCCGGTACCAGATCCAGGCCTCGGGGTTGATCGGCTCGCCGACGGAGCCGAGGACCCGCAGCGAGGACAGGTCGAACTTCGCGGGGATGTCGTCGCCCCACTTCATGAACGTCCGGATCGCGGTCGGCGCCGTGTAGAGGATCGTCACGCCGTACTTCTGCACGATCTCCCAGAAGCGGCCCTGGTGGGGGGTGTCGGGCGTGCCCTCGTACATGACCTGGGTCGCGCCGTTGGCGAGCGGCCCGTAGACGATGTACGAGTGCCCGGTGACCCAGCCGACGTCGGCCGTGCACCAGAACACGTCCGTCTCCGGCTTGAGGTCGAAGACCGACCAGTGGGTGTAAGCCGTCTGGGTGAGGTAGCCGCCGGAGGTGTGCAGGATGCCCTTCGGCTTACCCGTGGTGCCGGAGGTGTAAAGGATGAACAGCGGGTGCTCGGCCTCGAACGCCTCGGGGGTGTGCTCGGCGGACTGGCGCCCCACCAGGTCGTGCCACCACACGTCGCGGCCCTCGGTGAAGGCGACGTCCTGGCCGGTGCGGCGGACGACGAGGACGTGCTCGACGGTGCCGGCCTTGCCGATCGCCTCGTCCACGGCCGGCTTGAGCGCGGACGGCTTGCCGCGCCGGTAGCCGCCGTCGGCCGTGATGACGACCTTGGCGTCGGCGTCCTGGATACGGGTCGCGAGCGCGTCGGCCGAGAAGCCGCCGAAGACGACGGAGTGCGCGGCGCCGATACGGGCGCAGGCCAGCATCGCGATCGCGGCCTCGGGAATCATCGGCAGGTAGACGGCGACCCGGTCGCCCTTACGTACGCCCAGCTCCAGCAGGGCGTTGGCGGCCTGGGAGACCTCGTCCTTGAGCTGGGCGTAGGTGATCGCGCGGCCGTCGCCGGGCTCGCCCTCGAAGTGGATGGCGACGCGGTCGCCGTTCCCGGCCTCGACATGGCGGTCCACGCAGTTGTAGGCGACGTTGAGCTCGCCGTCCTTGAACCACTTGGCGAACGGCGGGTTCGACCAGTCGAGGGTCTCGGTGGGCTCCTTGGCCCAGGTCAGCCGGCGGGCCTGCTCGGCCCAGAAGCCGAGCCTGTCAGCCTTGGCCTGTTCGTACGCCTCCGCGGTGACGTTGGCGTGTGCGGCCAGGTCGGCGGGGGGTGCGAACCTGCGTTCTTCCTTGAGCAGGTTGGCCAGGCTTTCGTTGCTCACGGCATCTGCCTTTCCCGGAGTGTCCGTTGTGTCCCAGGCCACAGCTCATCAGAACCAGGGGTGCGCTGACAAGGGTCGACGGCAAAGTGGTTTAGACCTTTCGAGGTCGACCGGCTGCGTCCGTGGCCAGGGGTCACCCCTACCCACGGATGCCGGTGATGTGCGGTTCAGCCTCGGCGCTGCCTCGTATGCCTGCGGGGTCCGGTCGCCGTCCCTCACAGCGCCAGGTCCTCGGCCCGTACCCGGTCGAACACCCGCTCCCCGTCCGCCTCGGTGAGGAGATACGCCTGTGCCTCACCGACGTGGAAATAAAGGCCATGGAGCGTCAGGAGCCCGTCCTTCAGGGCGCGGGCCACCGATTCGTGGGCGCGCAGATGCTCCAGTTGCTGGACGACGTTGGCCAGACAGAGCTGCTCGGCCGTGTCCGCCGGTGCCCGCCCGGCCAGCCGCACCCGGGGCCCGCTCCTGTCCCGCATGCGCTCCAGGCTCGGCAGCCCGTGCCGCAGCCATCGTCTCAGCGGGGTGCGGGCGCCGTCCGGCTGGGGATCGAGCAGTGCCTGCATCGCACCGCAGCCCGAATGCCCGCACACCGTGATGGACCGCACCGCCAGCACCTCCACGGCGTACTCGAGGGCGGCTGCCACGGAATCGTCGAGGCTCTCCTGGCCGGGCGGTGGCACGAGGTTGCCGACATTGCGGACCACGAACAGGTCGCCCGGGCCGCTGGAGGTGATCATCGACGTGACCAGCCGGGAGTCTGCGCAGGCGAGGAACAACTGCGTCGGCTGCTGCCCCTCGCGTGCCAGCCGGGCCAGCTCACCGCGCACCAGAGGGGCGGTGCTCCGCTGGAACGTACTGAGCCCGCGCACCAGGTCGGTCCCGGTCCCGGTCCGGGACGTCTCCGGACCGCCTACCCCCGACACGCTGCCGCTGCCGGTCTCCCCTTCCGTGCCCACGCCTGAGCCCGTGCCCGACGGGTCGTTCCCCGCGCCGGGCGGGTTCGGCCGCCCGCCGGGACCGCCCTGCCCGTCACCAGCGTCTCCGGTGTCACGGCTGTCGTGGTCGCCCAGGTCGTCGTCCGGGGCGGAGAGCGGGGGCTCGCACTGGTGGTTGCGCCAGGCGGTCCAGGGCCGGCAGCGGCACCCGGCGCTGGACGGCACGCCGGTCTCGTCCGCCGCGGGAGAGGAGGCGAGCACCGCGGGCTCGGCGATCCGCACGCCCACTCCGGGCCGGCGCCCGGTGATCTCCACCACCCCGCCCCGGGCGGTGTGCGTGTTCTGCCAGTCGTGCAGAGCCTCGTACGCCGCGTGGTCCATGAACGAGCCGTCCAAGGCCACGACACCTGTGGCCCCCTGGGGCACGAGATGCAGGGCCCGGCTGAGTCTCGGCACCGCGAGGAACGTCAACTGCCCTCGGACATGGACGTGATGGACTCCTTCCTTCTTCTCATGCGTGATCCGGGTACGAGTGAGACGGTGCAGGGCCACGCCCACGGCGACGGCGATCCCCAGGGCCACGCCCTCCAGGACTCCCGCGAAGACCACGCCGACGGCGGTCACGGCGTAGACCAGGGCTTCACGGTGGCGGGTCACCGTGCGGATGTGGTGCAGGGACACCATCTGGATGCCGACGGCCATCACCAGGGCGGCGAGCGAGGCCAGCGGGATGAGCTCCAGGAGGGGAACCATCAGCAACGCGGCGACCACTACGAGAACGCCGTGCAGCATCGTGGAGTTCCGGCTCACGGCACCTGCGTGCACATTCGCGGAACTGCGCACGGCCACCCCGGCCACGGGCAGGCCGCCGAGGCAGCCGGAGGCGATGTTCGCGCTGCCCTGGCCGAGCAGTTCGCGGTCCAGGTCGGAGCGTGGGACATCGCCCGGGCCGGGGCGACGGGACACCAGTTTGTCCACGGCGACCGCGCCCAGCAGCGACTGCACGCTGCACACCAGCGTGGTGGTGAGCACGGCGGCGACGAGCCCGAGCACGGGCCCTTCGGGGAGTCCGGCCAGTGCGTGGCTGCGCCAGGACGGCAGGTCGACCTCGGCCAGGACGAGTCCGGCCGCGGCGGCCGTCGAGGTGGCCCCGGTGACGGCGATGAGAGCGGCGGGGATCCTGCGCAGAAGGCGTCCGGCCTGTCCGGGCAGTTTCGGCCACAGCAGGAGCAGGGCCAGGGTGAGCACGCTCACCGCGACGGCGGCGGGGTCCACGTTCGCCAGCTGGGCTGGCAGCGCCCGGAGGTTGTCGGGGACGGAGCTCTGTGGAGTGCCGCCGAGGACGATGTGTACCTGGGCGACGGCGATGGTGACGCCGATGCCGGCGAGCATGCCGTGCACGATCGCAGGGCTGACGGCGAGCGCGCCGCGCGCCACCCGCAGGCAGCCCAGGCCGATCTGGGCGAACCCGGCGAGGACGGTGATGGCGCAGGTCGTCCGCCATCCGTACTGCTGGATGAGGTCGGCGGTGACGACGGTGAGTCCGGCGGCCGGACCGCTGACCTGGAGGGGGGAGCCGCCGATCCGTCCGGCGACGATTCCGCCCACGGCGGCGGCGACCAGGCCGGCCTGGAGCGGCGCGCCGGTGGCGAGGGCGATGCCGAGCGACAGGGGCAGGGCGATCAGGAAGACCGCCACGGCGGCCGACAGGTCGGCGCCCGCGATGCGCGGGCGGCGGGGGCGGGGTGGCCGGGCCGGTGGCGGGCTGTGCGGTGGATGAGCGCGTTCGGGCCGGTCCGGGTCGGCGGCGTGGGTGGGAACACAGGCTGGCATGTTTCCCGTCTCCTCCGGGGCTGCGCGGTCACGGAAAGGGGTGGTGACCCGATCGACTGCGGGGAGTGGACGCGGCCTTGGGGGGCACGGCGTCGGAATGAGGGGATCCCAACCATCAGTAAACGGATCGCAATTCAGAGTAAAGGGCAGGCATAGATTTTCCCGGCAAATAGGGCAATTGATCGCTCTAACGGGTGAAGTGGGCATCCCATCGGCTTGTCGTACTAATTCTTTCTCGAGGGCGTGCGACTTTGGCGGCGCTGTCGGCCTGGGCCGGCACGGCACCAGACATCGCCCCCGCCAGGGTTGGCCCGAGAGAAGGAAGAAGGTGGGCGGGCATGGCCGCCACCCGAAGGATCGCCGTGGGCACCGTGATCACCGCGGTCTGCGCCGCCTCGCTCGCCGGCTGCGGAACCGGCGCCGAGGGCTCCGGAAAGGAATCGCACGGCCCCGAGAGGGCGAAGCCGGCGCCCGCACCGGAGAAGGTGGTCCGTCTGATCGGCGACGGCTCCACCGCGTACACCGGGGAGCAGCCGCACCTGACCCGGCCCGAGCGGCTGAAGCCCGGTGAGAAGCCCCCGCAGTTCGTCGTCTTCTCGTGGGACGGCGCGGGTGAGGACAGCCAGAAGCTCTTCTCGCACTTCCGCAAGGTCGCCAGGGAGAACGACGCGAGCATGACGTACTTCCTGAGCGGCGTGTACATGCTTCCGGAGGAGAAGCGGGACCTGTACCGCCCGCCACAGCACTCGCCGGGCCGTTCGGACATCGGCTTCAACGATGCGGAGGGCATCGCGGCCACCGTGGAGCAGCTGCGCCTCGCGTGGCTGGAGGGCGACGAGATCGGCACCCACTTCAACGGTCACTTCTGCGGTGCCGACGGCGGGGTCGGCGAATGGTCGGTGGAGGAGTGGAAGGACGAGATCGCCCAGGCCAAGGAGTTCGTGAAGTCCTGGAAGACGCACACCGGCATGAAGGACGCGGCCCCCCTGCCCTTCGACTACGACAAGGAGCTCATCGGCGCCCGCACCCCCTGCCTGGAGGGCCGGGAGAACTTCACGAGGGCCGCGGGCGAACTGGGCTTCCGTTACGACACCAGTGGCGTCAACAACCAGGTGTGGCCGAAGAAGAAGCGGGGCCTGTGGGACCTGTCGCTGCAGCTCGTCCCGTTCCCCGGGCACTCCTTCGAGCAGCTCACCATGGACTACAACTTCATGGTCAACCAGTCCGGCACCACCACCCAGGGCGACCCCGCGAAGCACGAACTGTGGGGCGACCAGATGCGGGACGGCCTCGTCGCGGGCTTCCAGCGGGCCTACGACGGCAACCGGGCACCTCTGATCATCGGCAACCACTTCGAGTCCTGGAACGGCGGCACCTACATGCGCGCCGTCGAGGAGACCGTCGAGGCGGTGTGCACCAAGCCGGAGGTGCGCTGCGTCTCCTTCCGGCAGCTCGCGGACTGGCTGGACGCCCAGGACCCGCAGACCCTGGAGAAGCTGCGCACCCTGAATGTGGGAGAGGCCCCGAAGCAGGGCTGGAAGTCCTTCCTGTCCGCCAGCCCCGCCCCGGCTCCCAAGGGTGTACCCGGGGCACCCGCCGCGGAGGGGTGAGCGGCGGCCTCCGCCGTGGCCGCGGGCGGCGATCCGGCGTGAAGAAGGCCACTCCTTCGAGGGGCGGGCGCCGGAGGTGCGTAATGTCGTACTCATGAGTACGACAGGGGCGACCGCCGATCCGCTCGCGGCCCTGGGCTCGCTGCCCGGTGTGGCCGAATCCGTGGAATCCGTGCGCAAGGCCGTGGACCGCGTCTACGGACACCGGGTCATGCGGCGGCGCAGCAACGAGATCACTTCCGAGGCGGCGCTGCGCGGTGCCCGCGGCTCGGCCGCGCTGTCCGGCGCGGACTGGGCGCTGGAGGAGGTACGCAGGCGCAGCGACTTCGGCACCGACGACGAGGCACGCACGGTGGGCGCCGCGCTGCGGCTGTCCGCCGAGGCGGGCCAGTTGCTGACCATCTGGCGGCAGTCCCCGCTGAGGGTGCTCGCCCGACTGCACCTGGTGGCGGCAGCCGACCGGGCCGACCGGGTCGGACGGCCCCGGAAGGACGGTGAGCGGGTCGACGAGCCCTTGATCGGCCTTCCGCTGCCCGGCTCGGCGGAGGCGCACGGCCGGCTGGAGGGCCTGGCCGAGCTGATCATCGCGGGCGGTCCCGCCCCGGCGCTGGTCACGGCCGCCGTCGTGCATGGCGAACTGCTCGCGCTGCGCCCCTTCACCTCCCACAACGGCCTTCTCGCACGTACGGCCGAGCGCATCGTGCTGGTCGGCAGCGGACTGGACCCGAAGTCGGTCTGCCCTGCCGAGGTCGGTCACGCCGAACTGGGCCGCGAGGCCTGTCTGACGGCGCTGGAGGGCTACGCCTCCGGCACCCCCGAGGGTGTGGCCGCCTGGATCGCCCACTGCGGACGGGCGGTCGAGCTGGGGGCACGCGAGTCCATGGCGGTGTGCGAGGCACTGCAGCGCGGGGCGGCGTAACGCGCGCTCGGGGCCCGAGTGCGGGGGCCTGCGCAGAAATGCGGCGGTACGAGTTCTCGTACCGCCGCTGGCATGTCCACCTGGTTACCAGGCGTCCTCGATATGTGCCCATCAGGTCGGGAACTCTGCCCGTCCCTGGTGCGGCTGGCCCGTAATCGACGGGTCGACGTCGCGTGGGTGCCCTGTGGCCATGCTCGGTCCGTGGGGCCAGATGCGTTGTGAAGGTGATCCTCTCGGATGTCCTTGGTCTCGCGGGCCGTTGAGTCCTTTGTACTCCAGGTTCCAAGCAAGCGGAAGTGGAGGTCCCGCTTCTTTACTTTTGGGTTCGAGGGCGCGCCGATCGGGCGTCCGGGTGCCGGACGGAAACCCGGCCCCGCGGACGGCCCAGCGGGTGCGCCTTCGCTGTGCCCGGTCAGGCCACCGGCGCGCGGCGCCGGCTGGTGTACCAGACCAGGCCCGCGGTGGCCGCGGCGGCTCCTATCGCGGCCGCCGCCACGAGGGCCGGGCGGTGCGGGACGGAGAGCGCGGGGATGCGCTGCTTGAGCCGGACGGGCCGGTGGAAGTCCAGGATCGGCCACGCGCGCGCGACGGCTTCGCGGCGCAGCGTCCGGTCCGGGTTCACGGCGTGCGGGTGGCCCACGGACTCCAGCATCGGCACATCGGTCGCCGAGTCGCTGTAGGCGTAGCAGCGGGTGAGGTCGTAGCCCTCCGACTCGGCCAGCCCCCTGATCGCCTCGGCCTTCGTCGGCCCGTACGCGTAGTACTCCACCTCCCCGGTGAAGCACCCGTCGTCGCCCACGACCATGCGGGTGGCGACGACCCGGTCAGCGCCCAGCAGCTCGCCGATCGGCTCGACCACCTCGGCGCCCGAGGTGGACACGATCACCACGTCGCGGCCGGCGGCGTGGTGCTGCTCGATGAGGGTGGCGGCCTCGTCGTAGATGATCGGGTCGATCAGGTCGTGCAGGGTCTCGGCGACGATCTCCTTCACCTGCTGGACGTTCCAGCCGCGGCACAGTGCGGACAGGTACTTGCGCATCCGCTCCATCTGGTCGTGGTCGGCGCCGCCGGCCAGGAAGACGAACTGGGCATACGCGGTACGCAGGACTGCCCTGCGGTTGATCAGGCCGCCTTGGTAGAACGACTTGCTGAACGTGAGCGTGCTCGACTTCGCAATGACCGTCTTGTCCAGGTCGAAGAAGGCGGCTGTACGGGGCAGTGAGTGGTTTTCCACGTCCCTGAGCATAGGCGCAGCCCATTCGGCGTAAGGTGTGGCGCGTGGGTTTGCCTGAGAGGGCTCTCGGGTACACCATGGAAGTCACGGATCGTTCGCGACCGTGCTAACCCGGTCCGGCTCCTCCCCCCCCGAGTCGGCCGTGGGGACGACCCCCGCTCTCCCCCCCGGCGGGGGTCGTCGCATGTCCGGGTGGGTTTTTCCTCCTTCTTTTCACCGTCGAGGCGCAGCTCGACGGCCATGACCGGGGGAATTGTCATGTACATGTCTCGTTGCTCTGTGTAGTTGTTGAGGTGCTCTGCGAGATACTCCCGGGGTTGCCCAGGACTCACCTGTACGGGTGACGGCGATATTCACAGGCGGCGGACTGTCCACAGTTTTCGACCAAGATCCACACGATTTTCCGGATCGCCGCACCGTGATTCCAGCGCGTCCCGCTCGCGGCGAGTTCACCGCCCGTTCCGTTTGGCGAGTCGCGTACGGCCGGTTTCCGCCGGCCGTTCATAAGGAGACCGCTTGCCGGTTTTTCACACGTTTGGGAATCGCGGGGCCGCAGAGGCGGCGCGTGATGCAGCGAAGGGGGAAGGAAATGGCAGGAACCGTTACACACGATCCGCCGCCCGACGCCGGAGGAGGTCGGCCGGGCGGACCGCTGATCGTCACCGAGGACGCCGGGCTTCTCGACGATCTGCTGCGCCTGTGCGCGGCGGCCGGTGCCACCCCGGAGGTCCACCACGGGGTACCGGAGCAGCGGGGCAGCTGGGAGGCCGCACCGCTCGTCCTCGTCGGGGACGACGCCGCGCGGCGCGTGCGCGGTGCCGCGCGGCGGCGCGGAGTGGTGCTGGTCGGCCGCGACCAGGACGACTCCGGGGTCTGGCGCCGGGCCGTCGAGATCGGCGCCGACCATGTGCTGATGCTGCCCGATGGCGAGCAGTGGCTGGTCGACCGCATCGCCGATGTGGCCGAGGGCGTGGGCCGGCCGGCCCTGACCGTCGGCGTCCTCGGCGGCCGGGGCGGGGCCGGCGCCTCCACGCTCGCGTGCGCGCTCGCCGTCACCTCGGCGCGTGAGGGACTGCGCACCCTCCTGGTGGACGCGGATCCGCTGGGCGGCGGACTCGACGTGGTCCTCGGCGGCGAAACGGCGGAAGGGCTGCGCTGGCCCGCTTTCGCCGCCTCACGGGGGCGGGTCGGTGGCGGCGCCCTGGAGGAGTCGCTGCCCGAACTGCACTCCCTGCGGGTGCTCAGCTGGGATCGCGGCGACTGCGTCACCGTGCCGCCGCAGGCCGTACGGGCGGTGCTCGCCGCGGCCCGGCGAGGGGGCGGCACGGTCGTGGTCGACCTGCCGCGGCGCGTCGACGGCGGGGTGGCCGAGATCCTTGCGCAACTCGACCTCGGGCTCCTGGTGGTCCCCGCCGAACTGCGCGCCGTCGCGGCGGCCGGACGCGTCGTCTCCGCCGTCGGCATGGTCCTGCGGGACCTGCGGGTGGCGGTACGCGGTCCGTACGCGCCCGGCCTCGACGACCGAGAGGTGGCCCGGCTGCTCGGCCTGCCTCTCGTCGGCGACGTACCCGTCGAGCCCGGACTGCAGCGCCCGCCCGGTTCGGAACGGCCGCCCGGGGTGTCGAGCCGGAGCCCGCTGGCCCGGTTCTGCAAGGAGTTCTGGGAGCGGGCGCTGGTGGAGGCTAGGGCCGCATGAACATCGGAGTACGTCAGAGGCCGGAGGGGCCGCACGGGATGCCGGTGGGCGGCCGGGAGGGCACACTGCCCCCGGAGCCGTGGGGGACGCCGCCGACGGGGTTCGGGGGCATGGGCCCGGCCGGTGGCGGGGGCGGCGGTCTGGCTGCCGCGGGCTCCCGTAGCGGCGGGGCGGCGGGGCACGGGGCCGGGGCGCCGACGGCGGGAAGGACACCCGGTACGCCGGTGAGCGCCGCCGGGAGTGGGCCGGGAGCGCCTCCCGGACTGCTCGACGGAGTACGGCGGTGGCTCGCGGAGAGCGGGTCCGAACCGACGCCCGCGCGAGTGGCTCAGGCCCTGCGGGAGCAGGGGCGGGTGCTCGGTGCCGCCGAAGTGCTGGGCGCCGCGGAACACCTGCGGTCCGAACTGATCGGCAGCGGACCGCTGGACCCGCTCCTCGCCGACCGGTCGGTCACCGACGTGCTCGTGTCGGCGCCCGACCGGGTCTGGGTGGACCGGGGCGGCGGGCTGGAGCTGACGGGCGTCTCCTTCCCGGACGCGGTGGCCGTACGCAGACTCGCCCAGCGTCTCGCCGCCGTGGCAGGCCGCCGCCTGGACGACGCCCGGCCCTGGGTCGACGCGCGGCTGCCCGACGGGACGCGGCTCCACGCCGTGCTGCCCCCGGTGGCCGTCGGCTGCACCTGCCTGTCGCTGCGCGTCGTACGGCCCCGCGCCTTCACCCTGGACGAACTGACGGCGGCCGGAACGGTGCCGCCGGGCGGCGACCGGATTCTGCGCGCACTGCTCGACGCACGGCTGTCCTTCCTGGTCAGCGGCGGCACCGGAACCGGTAAGACGACCTTGCTCAGCGCGTTGCTGGGGCTGGTCGCTCCGGACGAGCGGATCGTCCTCGCCGAGGACTCGGCCGAACTGCGGCCCGACCACCCGCACGTCGTACGCCTGGAGACCCGGCCCGCGAACCAGGAGGGCGCCGGGCTCGTCACGCTCGAGGACCTGGTGCGCCAGGCGCTGCGGATGCGGCCGGACCTGCTGGTCGTGGGCGAGGTGCGCGGCCCCGAGGTGGTCCATCTGCTCGCGGCCCTCAACACCGGACACGAGGGCGCCGGAACCGTCCATGCCAATGCCGCCGCGGACGTACCCGCCCGGCTGGAGGCGCTCGGCACGGCGGCCGGGCTCGACCGTTTCGGACTGCACAGCCAACTGGCGGCCGCCCTGTCCGTGGTGCTGCACCTCGTCCGCGACCGGACCGGCCGGCGGCGGATCGCTGAGCTGCACGTGCTGGAACGGGACTCGTCGGGGCTGGTGCGGACCGTGCCCGCCCTGCGCTGGGGTTCCGGCGCGTTCGTCCCCGAGCGGGGATGGGAGCGGCTGCGGGGCCTGCTCCGGAGCGGCGGCGCCGACGGGGGCGGACTGTGAGCGGGCGGCTCGCGGGAGGCCGTCCTCTGGACGAGAGGTCTTTGACCGAAGGGCCCTTGAGCGAAGGGCCGCTGAGCCGGTGGAGACAGCAGAAGGTGAGGAAGGACCGAGGGTGAACGGGACTGCAGGGATGCCGACCGGGATGTCGGTGGGGACGGCCATGGCGTGCCTGGGGGCCGCCGCGTGGCTGCTGGGCGGCCGGCGGGCCGGAGCCAGGCGGGCGCGGCTGCTGCTGGCCGACGGGGGGCCGGTCGGGAGCGGGCCGCCGGGATGGCCCCGGGTGATCCGCGCGTGGGGACGCATCCGGGGAAGGCTGCGGGCCGAATGGTGGGCCCTGGCCGCAGGGGCGGTGCTCGCGCTGCTGGGCGCATCGGCGCTGCCGCTCGTCGCGGGCGCGGCCGGGGTGCCGTTGCTGCGGCGGGGGCGGCTGGCCGCTGAGGAGCGCCGGGCCCGTGAGCGCCGGGGCGACGCGGTGATCGCACTGTGCGGGGCGCTCGCCGGGGAGGTGCGCGCGGGGCGGCAACCGGGTGAGGCGCTGTCACCGGCCGTGCGGGAGTCCGGTGGGCTCGGTGCCGCCCGGGCGGCGGTGCTGGCGGCGGCACGGTTCGGCGGGGACGTACCGGAAGGACTCGCGGTGGCGGCGCGGCAGCCGGGCGCCGAAGGGCTCCGGGGACTTGCCGCGTGCTGGCGGGTCGCCGTGGACCAGGGGGCGGGACTCGCGGCCGGACTGGACAGGCTGGAAGCGGCGCTGCGTGCCGAACGGAGCCAGCGTGCCGACCTGCGCGCCCAGTTGTCCGGCGCCCGCGCCACCGCGGTGGTACTCGCCGGGCTCCCCGCCCTGGGGCTCGGGCTCGGCGCCGCACTCGGGGCCGACCCCCTGCACGTCCTCCTGCACACCCCGTCGGGGCTCGGCTGTCTCGTGGCCGGCGGGGTCCTGGAGGGCCTGGGACTGTGGTGGGTGCTGCGGATCATGCGGGGTGCCGAGGAGGCGTCGGCATGAGCGGCGAGGCTGTCCACGGGCTGGGGATTGTCGTGGGGGCGACGCTGGCGCTCGGCTGGCCGGCCTGGTGGCTGCGCCACGTGCGGTGCGAGCGCCGGCTGCGACGACGGCTGGCCGAGACGCTGGCCGAGGAAGAGACGGCTGCCCGGTCGCGCCTCACCGTGCCGGGAGGCGCGCGCGGTTGGCTGCCCCCGGCGGGCGTGGCCTGCGCGGGCTGGTTGCTGGTGGGCGGTCCCACCGGAGTACTGGTCGGGCTGGCCTGCGCCGCCGGACTGTGGCGATGGCGCCTGCGGCAGACGGCGGCCGGCACGCACGAGCGGGAACGCGCGCAGGCCCGTGCGGCACGGCAACTCCCCCTTGCCGCCGATCTGCTGGCCGCCTGCATCGCGGCCGGCGCCGGACCCGTACCCGCTGCGCAGGCCGTCGGTGAGGCCCTGGGCGGGCCGGTCGGGGACGCGCTGGCCAGAGGCGCGGCGGAGGTACGGCTCGGTGGGGAACCGGGCGAGGCCTGGCGTCGGCTGGCCGCTGTGCCGGGAGCCGCGGCCCTGGCCCGGCTGCTGGAACGGGCCGACGTGTCCGGACTCCCCATGGCCGCGCCCGTCGCGCGGCTCGCCGCGGAGTCCCGCGCGCAGTGGGCCCGCGAGGCGACGGCACGGGCACGGCGGGCCGCCGTCATGGTCACCGCGCCGGTCGGGCTGTGCTTCCTTCCCGCCTTCATCGCGGTCGGCGTGCTGCCCGTGGTGATCGGACTCGCCGGCGGGGTGCTGGGAGGGGGTGGTCGATGACGGGAGGGAACCGGATCGGCGGCAGGACGAACCGTCGGACAGCCACGTGGTGTTTCAACAGGACTTTCACATGAGGGAGTGGAGATGTATCAGGTGATGCAGGTGGTACGGGCGCGGTTGTATGCCCTGCTGTGCGGGGGACGCGCTTCACGGAAGGACGCCGGAATGGTCACTTCCGAGTACGCCATGGGCATCGTGGCGGCGGTGGCCTTCGCCGTCGTGCTCTACAAGGTGGTCACGAGCGGCCCGGTCGACGAGGCGCTGACGAGGATTGTGGAGCAGGCGCTCGATGGCGACATGTGAACGGCGCTCGGACCGTGGCTTCGTGACGGCGGAGTCGGCGATGGTGCTGCCCGTACTGGTGATGTTCGCGATGGCGCTGGTGTGGGCGCTGTTGGTGGTGGCGGCGCAGATCCGGTGCGTTGACGCGGCCCGTACCGGTGCCCGCGCGGCGGCCCGGCAGGATTCCCCCGGTGCCGTCGCCGAGGTGGCCCGCCGGGCGGCGCCGTCCGGCGCGGAGGTCACCGTGCGCCGGGAGGCGACGCACGTCCGCGTGACGGTCGTGGCCAGGCCCCCGCTGCTGCACGGGCTGCCCTTCGACGTACGGGAGGAGGCGGTGGCGGCCGTGGAGGAGACGGCGGGGGCGGACACGTGAAGCAGGAGCTCCGTGACAGGCGGCGACGGCAGAGTGGCCGGGTGCGCGGCCGGGTGCGCGGCCGAGGGCGCGAGCGGGGGTGTGGGCGGGGGTGTGGGCGGGGGTGTGGAGCCGGTCCGTCGGACCGGAGGGCCGAGCGCCGTACCCGTGGGGAGCGTGCCGGAGGGCGCGCCGCACAGGCCGGACGGGAGGCGGCCGGGCCCGGGCGGGGCTTGGGCCCGGACGGCAACCGCCACCAGGAGCCCGACCGGTGCCGGGACGCTTGCGGCTGCTGGGAGTCCGACCGTCACCGGGACGCGGACCGGCGTCAGGAGCGCCGCCGGCACCAGGCCCGGCCCCCAGGTCGGCACCGTTGCTCCGGACAGGGCTCCGACCGGGGTTCCGCGACCGTCTGGAGCGTCGGGGCGATCGCCGTGCTGTGTGTCGTCTTCGGTGCCGTCCTCACTTTGGGACAGGCCGTCGTGGTCCGGCACCGGGCGGCCGGTGGTGCGGATCTCGCCGCGCTGGCGGCGGCGGACCGGTGGATGGACGGTACGACGGCGGCCTGCGCGCGGGCCGACCGGGTGGCCGGGGCGCAGGGCGCGCGTCTGGTGCGGTGCACCCTCGAGGGCGAGGTCTCGGACGTGTCGGTGGCCGCGGGACGAGCACTGTTCGAGGCGGAGGTCAGGGCACGGGCGGGGCCGGCCGGTCCGGTGGCCGCCGCTGCCGCTCACCCCGGGCCGGCCTCCGCCGCCATACCGCCCGTCGGGCCCGTTCCGTCCGCCCGCTCCGTCTCGCTCTCCCCCGTTCCGTCCTCCCTCACCGGTGCCCCCTCCAGCAGCACCGTGAGGAGCCGTACCGCACCCCGCTTGTGCAAAGGCTCGTTGCCGTTGCCGCACTTGGGGGACTGGATGCAGGACGGGCACCCGGCCTCGCACTCGCAGGAGGCGATCGCCTGCCGGGTGGCGGTGAGCCAGTCGCCGGCGGTGTGGAAGGCGCGCTCGGCGAAGCCGGCCCCGCCCGGATGACCGTCGTAGACGAAGACGGTGGGCAGCAGGGTGTCGGGGTGCAGGGGGACGGAGACCCCGCCGATGTCCCAGCGGTCGCAGGTCGCGAAGAGGGGCAGCATGCCGATCGACGCGTGCTCGGCGGCGTGCAGGGCGCCGCCGAGGACCTCCGGGTTGATCCGGGCCCGGTCCAGCTGGTCCTCGGTGACCGTCCACCACACCGCGCGGGTGCGCAGCGTACGGGGCGGCAGGTCGAGTTTCGTCTCGCCGAGCACCTCGCCGGTGACGACACGTCGACGCAGGAAGGAGACCACCTGGTTGGTGACCTCGACGGAGCCGAAGCACAGACGGCCGTCACCCCACGGGAGTTCGGTGTCCGTCTCCAGCACGGAGATCGACGTCGTGTCGCGGGCGACCGTCGTGTAGGCCGGGGCGGCCTGCTCGACCAGGGCGACGGAATCCTCCAGGTCGAGGGAGCGGACGAGATACGTGCGGCCCTGGTGCAGGTGGACCGCGCCCTCGTGGACGGTCGTGTGCGCGGCGCCGGCGTCCACCGTGCCGAGCAGCCGTCCCGTCCCGTCCTCGACGACCTGGACGGGACGGCCGCCCTCCCCGCGGATGTCGGTCAGGTCGGCGGCCCGTTCCCTGCGGGTCCAGTGCCAGGCCTTCGTCCGGCGGCGGAGCAGTTTCGCGGCCTCCAGCTGCGGCAGCAGCTCCTCGGCGGCCGGTCCGAACAGTGCCAGGTCCTCGTCCGTCAGCGGCAGTTCCTCGGCGGCCGCGCACAGGTGCGGGGCGAGCACGTAGGGGTTGTCGGGGTCGAGGACGGTGGATTCCACGGGCCGGTCGAACAGGGCCTCGGGGTGATGGACGAGGAAGGTGTCCAGGGGATCGTCACGGGCGACCATGACGGCGAGGGCGCCTTGCCCGGACCGGCCCGCGCGGCCCGCCTGCTGCCACAGGGACGCCCGGGTTCCCGGATAACCGGCGATCACCACGGCGTCCAGGCCGGAGACGTCCACGCCGAGTTCCAGGGCGTTCGTCGCGGCCAGCCCGAGGAGTTCGCCGGAGTGCAGGGCACGTTCGAGGGCACGGCGTTCCTCGGGGAGATAGCCGCCCCGGTAGGCCGCCACCCTCCGGGTCAGCGAGCGGTCGACCTCGGCGAGGCGTTCCTGGGCGATCACCGAGATCAGCTCGGCGCCGCGCCGGGAGCGTACGAAGGTGACCGAGCGGACGCCCTGGACGGTGAGGTCGGTCATCAGGTCGGCGGCCTCGGCGGTGGCCGTACGCCGGACGGGGGCGCCCTTCTCGCCGTGCAGCTCGGTCAGCGGAGGCTCCCAGAGGGCGAACACCAGTTCACCGCGAGGTGAGGCGTCGTCGGCGACCTCGACCACCGGCAGGCCGGTGAGACGGCGGGCGGCGACCGCGGGCTCGGCGGCGGTGGCGGAGGCGAGCAGGAACACGGGCGAGGCGCCGTAGCGGGCGCAGAGGCGGCGCAGCCGGCGCAGCACCTGGGCGACGTGCGAGCCGAAGACGCCCCGGTAGGTGTGGCACTCGTCGACGACGACGTACTTCAGCGACTTCAGGAAGGAGGACCAGCGGGCGTGGGACGGGAGGATGCCCCGGTGCAGCATGTCGGGGTTGGTCAGGACGTAGTTGGCGTACTGGCGGATCCACTCGCGTTCCTCGAACGGAGTGTCGCCGTCGTGGACCGCCGCGCGCACCGAATGGCCCAAAGGTTGTGAAAGTTCCTTCACAGCACGGCACTGGTCGGCCGCCAGGGCCTTCGTGGGGGCCAGGTAGAAGGCGGTCGCACCGCGGCCGTTCGGGGCCTCGGAGCCGTCCAGGAGCGCCGACAGGACGGGCGTGAGATACGCCAGGGACTTGCCGGAGGCGGTACCGGTGGCGACCACGACGGACTCGCCGTCGAGGGCGTGCTCGGCGGCGCGTGCCTGGTGGGCCCACGGATGGTCGATGCCCGCGGCCCGCACGGCGGCGAGCACCTCCGCCCGGATCCGGTCCGGCCAGACGGCATGGCGACCCGCACGCGGGGGCAAGTGCTCCGTATGAGTAATGCGCGAAGCCCTGCTCGGTCCGGCCGCGAGCCGACCGAGGAGCGCCCCCGGCGAGGGCCGGGGTGTGCTGTCCGCCGGGGGCCGATCGGGTCGGAGATTCTTGGCCATCGGCACCGAGTGTGTCACCGGCATGACGGACAATGGGGCCAAGGCGTCGTGCACGCCTGCCGGTAAGTGATTGAATGCCATCGCGGCTGGCGAACCGTCCCGGGGGGCTGAGCCGAGATGCCCCAAGGGCGACCGCTCGAAAGCTAGGTGCTGGAGGATCCGTGGACCTGTCCCTGTCGACCGAGACCATGGGCGATCGCACGATCGTCAGGGTCGGTGGCGAAATCGACGTATATACCGCGCCCAAGCTGCGCGAGCAGCTGGTCGAGCTGGTGAATGACGGCAGTTTCCACCTTGTCGTCGACATGGAGGGTGTGGACTTCCTCGATTCAACCGGACTCGGCGTGCTGGTCGGCGGCCTGAAGCGTGTGCGTGCCCACGAGGGCTCGCTGCGCCTGGTCTGCAACCAGGAGCGCATTCTCAAGATCTTCCGTATCACCGGCCTCACCAAGGTGTTCCCGATCCACACCTCGGTCGAGGAAGCGGTGGCGGCCACCGACTGATCACCGGTCCCGGGCGTCCGCGTCCGGGAGCAGCAGTGAAGTACGAGGAGGACCGGGCTCTTCGGCGGCCCGGTGCCTCCCCACAGCACGCCCGAAGTTTGCGAGGGGGATGCATGGCCACCGTTGAGCTCCGCTTCAGCGCGCTGCCCGAGCATGTCAGGACCGCCCGCCTGGTGGCGGCAGCGGTGGCGCGCAGGGCCGGAGTGGACGAGGCCGTCCTCGACGAGGTCCGGCTGGCCGTCGGTGAGGCATGCACGCGTGCCGTCGGACTGCACCAGAACGGCGGTATCTCGGCCCCTGTGAAGGTGCTGCTGATCGAGGAGGAGAAGCAGTTCTCCATCGAGGTCGGTGACGAGGCGCCCCACGCGGTTCCCGGCGGGCGCACGCCCGGCGACGGACCCGGGGGCACCGAGGCCGAGATCGAGGAGGACGAGATGGGCCTCGCGGTCATCAGCGGACTCGTCGACGACGTCGAGGTCAGTGCCGGGGAACACGGCGGATCGATCCGCATGAGGTGGTCCACCACGCCGCCGGCCACCTTCCCCGTCTGACCCGTCTGACCCGTCTGACCCGGGCGTGCCCGACTCGCTCGTACCGAAGGGCCCCACCACCTGTGGGGCCCTTCGGCGTGCGCGGGTGTGATCGCCCGCGCCTGCGGTGGCCCCTGTACCGGCCGCCCCCGCGCTCCGCCGCCATGCTCCGCCTTCACGTTCCGTCCTCGTCCTCAGCCCCCTCCGGGGCGGTCCCCGGGCACACGGTCCTGTGCGCCCAGGGGCGTGCGAGCGGTTCCGGGCGGGCTGTCCGCAGTGCCGTTCACCGCGTGAATCCGTTCACGACCAGCCAGGTGATCGAAAGGGTTTTTACGCGACCACCGAAAGGATCATTAGCCTGATCAGGTGAATGATCCCTCGAATGCCTCAGTGGCATTACGGATTGTGGTTCCCGGGTCGTCCGGCGATCATTGCGTGAAGAACATGTGCGGCCATTTGCATTTAACGCACTCTGTTTTGATCAGGTTCCGGGTACCTACAATCCCGTCCACGTCTTGAGCTCAGCCCAAGCGTCAAGGAGGACGAATGGCGGAGCTTTCGCTCTCACATCAGCCAGGCCAACCCCTCTCCCTCGCAGCTGCCGTGCTGACCGACGGCAACCGTGTGCTCGTGGTGGTCATCGGGCTCGTAGCACTGGCAGCGCTGGCCGTCGCGGGCGTCCTGGTGCGCCAGGTTCTCGCGGCCGGCGAGGGCACCGAAAAAATGAAGGAGATCGCCGCAGCGGTCCAGGAGGGTGCGAACGCCTATCTGGCCCGCCAGCTTCGCACGCTCGGCGTATTCGCCGTAGCCGTGTTCTTCCTGCTCCTGCTGCTGCCCGCGGACGACTGGAACCAGCGTGCCGGACGATCGGTTTTCTTCCTGATCGGAGCGGCGTTCTCGGCGGCCACCGGATATATCGGCATGTGGCTCGCCGTCCGTGCCAACGTGCGAGTCGCCGCGGCGGCCCGCGAGGCCACACCGGCTCCGGGGGAGCCGGAAAAGGACCTCACCGCCGTCTCGCACAAAGCAATGAGGATCGCCTTTCGTACGGGCGGTGTGGTCGGCATGTTCACCGTCGGGCTCGGCCTGCTGGGCGCCGCCTGCGTGGTGCTCGTGTACGCGGCCGACGCGCCGAAGGTGCTCGAGGGCTTCGGGCTCGGGGCCGCGCTCATCGCGATGTTCATGCGGGTCGGCGGCGGCATCTTCACCAAGGCCGCCGACGTCGGCGCCGACCTGGTCGGCAAGGTCGAGAAGGGCATTCCGGAGGACGACCCGCGCAATGCCGCGACCATCGCCGACAACGTGGGCGACAACGTCGGCGACTGCGCGGGCATGGCGGCCGACCTGTTCGAGTCGTACGCCGTGACGCTGGTGGCCGCGCTGATCCTGGGCTCGGTCGCCTTCGGTGACGCCGGACTGGCCTTCCCGCTGCTCGTGCCGGCGATCGGCGTCCTCACCGCGATGATCGGCATCTTCGCGGTGTCCCCCAGACGCACCGACCGCAGCGGCATGAGCGCGATCAACCGCGGCTTCTTCATCTCCGCGGGGATCTCGCTCGTCCTGGTCGCGATCGCCGTGTTCGTCCATCTGCCGTCGTCGTACGCCGGCCTCGACGGCGTCACCGACGCGGCGATCCAGGGCAAGGACGGCGACCCGCGGGTCCTCGCGTTCGTCGCGGTCGCCATCGGTATCGTCCTCGCCGCCCTCATCCAGCAGCTCACCGGCTACTTCACCGAGACCACCCGGCGCCCCGTCAAGGACATCGGGAAGACCTCGCTCACCGGCCCGGCCACCGTCGTCCTCGCCGGTATCTCCCTCGGGCTCGAGTCGGCCGTCTACACCGCCCTGCTGATCGGTCTCGGCGTGTACGGGGCCTTCCTGCTCGGCGGTACGTCGATCATGCTGGCGCTGTTCGCGGTGGCGCTCGCGGGTACCGGCCTGCTCACCACGGTCGGCGTGATCGTCGCGATGGACACCTTCGGACCGGTCTCCGACAACGCGCAGGGCATCGCCGAGATGTCCGGCGACGTGGAGGGCGCCGGAGCCCAGGTGCTCACCGACCTGGACGCCGTCGGCAACACCACCAAGGCCATCACCAAGGGCATCGCCATCGCCACGGCGGTTCTCGCGGCGGCGGCGCTGTTCGGCTCGTACCGCGACGCCATCACCACCGGCGCCCGGGAGGTGGGCGAACGGCTCAGCGGGGAGGGCGCCCCGATGAGCCTGATGATGGACATCTCGCAGCCCAACAACCTCGTCGGGCTCATCGCGGGCGCGGCGGTCGTCTTCCTCTTCTCGGGACTGGCGATCAACGCGGTGTCGCGGTCGGCGGGTTCGGTGGTCTTCGAGGTGCGGCGGCAGTTCCGTGAGAAGCCCGGAATCATGGACTACAGCGAGAAACCGGAGTACGGCAGGGTCGTCGACATCTGCACCAAGGACGCCCTGCGCGAACTCGCCACCCCTGGCCTGCTCGCCGTGATGGCACCCATCTTCATCGGGTTCACGCTCGGCGTCGGGGCACTCGGCGCCTTCCTCGCGGGCGCGATCGGCTCGGGCACCCTCATGGCGGTGTTCCTCGCCAACTCCGGCGGCGCGTGGGACAACGCGAAGAAACTCGTCGAGGACGGCCACCACGGCGGCAAGGGCAGCGAGGCCCACGAGGCGACCATCATCGGCGACACCGTCGGCGACCCCTTCAAGGACACCGCGGGACCGGCCATCAACCCGCTGCTGAAGGTGATGAACCTGGTCGCGCTGCTCATCGCGCCCGCGGTCATCCAGTTCTCCTACGGCGCGGACAAGAACGTCGGCGTACGGGTGCTGGTCGCGGTCCTCGCCCTGACCGTGATCGTCGGCTCGGTGTACGTGTCCAAACGGCGCGGGATCGCCATGGGCGACGAAGGCGATACCGAACCGGACTCCCCATCGGCCGACCCGGCGGTGGTGTCGTAGGCACGCCACCGAGTCCCCGTTCAAGGTGCGGGCGGGCAGCGCGTCGTGATGACGCGTCGCCCGCCCGCGCTGTGTGCGGTGAGCCCCTCGCCGTGAGCCTTCTCTCGGTGGTGCAAATGGCTTCAAGGATGGTCTTAGCGGACATTCGACGGGGAGCTGTCGCGCATCCGGCGTGTATGTTCCGGGGCCGGGAGTCATGGAAGGGGCCGATCCGGTGAACAAGAAGCTCGCGGCCGCGCTGTCCAGCGGTGCGGTACTGGTACTGGCGCTGACGGGATGCGGCGGCGACGACGACAACGAGAAGCTGAACTCCTGGGCGGACCAGGTCTGCGGCGCGGTACAGCCGCAGGCGAAGAAGATCCAGGCCGCCAACGCCGCGATCCAGAAGGAGACCTCGGACAACAGCACCCCGGAAGAGGTCCAGAAGACCGACTCGAAAGCCTTCCAGGACATGTCCGACGCCTACAGGGCGATCGGTGCGGCCGTGACCAAGGCGGGGGCGCCGGACGTGGAGAACGGCGAGAAGAAGCAGACGGACGCGGTCAAGGAACTCAACGGCATCTCCGCCTCGTACGCCTCCCTGAAGAAGCAGGTCGACGGGCTCGACACGGACGACCAGGCGAAGTTCGCCGACGGTCTGAAGGACATCGCCGCCGAGCTGGACAAGCTCAGCAAGAGCGGCAACGACGCCCTCAAGACGCTGGAGGAGGGCGAGGTCGGCGAGGCGATGGCCCGGCAGCCCAGCTGCAAGACGGCCACCGGTTCGGCGCAGTCCACGACGGGCTGACGGCGCGCCGGCGCGCAGCCGCCCCCACCCCGTGATCACGGGGGCCGCCGCGACCGTCGCGCCGGCCACGGCGGTGGCCCGCGACGGCTGCCACCGCCGTGGCGGTCGCGGCCGGTCGCGGCGGGCCACGGCACGCGCGGGGAGAGGGGGGCGGCCACAATGGAGGGTGTGAGTAACACCGGCCTGCCGCCCCTGCCCTCGTCCGACCGTCCCGACACCGCCGCCCGCCTCCGGGAGGCGCTGCTCGGGGTCTCCTTCACCGCCGACGGACTGCTCGAACTGCTCGGCGCCCCCGCGTACGCGGCGTTGGCCCGCAGCGAGACCGTGCCCGCCTTCCGGGCCACGCGCGGGGACACCCCGCTGGAGACGCTCGTGCGCCTCTTCCTGTTGCAGCAGTCCGTGCCGCACGCGCGTGTGGCGGACGTGCTGCCCGTCGACGCCTGCCTGGAGGACGGGTGGCTGGCCCGCGCCGGCGCGGGAGACGTCACCGCGACCGTGGACGTGCGGCCGTACGGCGGGCCCGCGGACGAGGACTGGTTCATCGTGTCCGACCTCGGGTGCGCGGTCGGCGGCGCGGGCGGCATCGGCAGTGCGCACGAGGGCGTCGTCCTCGGCGTCGGCGGGGCGTCCACGACCCTGGCCGGCATCACCGTCCGCACGCCCGTGGCCTCCGCGCTCGACCTCGGCACCGGCTCCGGCATCCAGGCGCTGCACGCCACCCGGCACGCCACGCGCGTGACGGCCACCGACGTCAACCCGCGCGCGCTGCACGTCACCGCGCTCACCCTGGCCCTCTCCGGGGCCCCGGCCGCCGATCTGCGCGAGGGGTCGCTGTTCGCGCCGATCCGCGCGGACGAGAAGTACGACCTGATCGTCTCCAACCCGCCCTTCGTGATCTCGCCGGGCGCGCGGCTCACCTACCGTGACGGCGGTATGGGCGGGGACGATCTGTGCCGCACGCTCGTTCAGGAGGCGGGGGAGCGGCTCGGGGACGGAGGGTTCGCGCAGTTCCTCGCCAACTGGCAGCACGTCGAAGGGGAGGACTGGCAGGACAGGCTCAGGTCCTGGGTGCCCCGTGGGTGCGACGCCTGGATCGTGCAGCGCGAGGTGCAGGACGTCAGCCAGTACACCGAGCTGTGGCTGCGGGACGCCGGTGACCACCGCGGTGACACGGCCGAGTACCGGGCGCGGTACGACGCCTGGCTGGACGAGTTCGAGGCCCGCGGGGTGAAGGCGGTCGGCTTCGGCTGGATCACGCTGCGCAAGTCGGGTGCCGACCTGCCGTCGGTCACGGTGGAGGAATGGCCGCATCCGGTCGAGCAGCCGCTCGGGGACACGGTGCGGGCCCACTTCGAGCGGCTCGACCACCTCCGCGCGCACGACGACGCGGCACTGCTCGAGGCACGCTTCAAGCTGGCCGCCGAGGTGGTGCAGGAGCAGGTCGGGCTGCCCGGCGCGGAGGACCCGGAGCATGTGGTGCTGCGCCAGAACCGCGGCATGCGCCGGGCCACCCGGGTGGACACCATCGGCGCCGGCTTCGCGGGGGTGAGCGACGGCACGATGAGCGCGGGCCGCATCCTCGACGCCATCGCCCAGCTCCTCGGCGAGGACCCGGTCGTGCTGCGCGACCGCACCCCGGCCCAGATCCGGCTGCTGGTCGAACAGGGCTTCCTGGAGCCGGTGAGATGACGGTGCGGGACTTCCGGCCCGGACGACGGTGGGGGCGGATCGAGGGCCCGGGAGGGGAGGAAGGGCTCGGGAGGGTGGTGGGTTCGCCAACTTCCGAGTGGTTTCGGACACCCTCACCGAGGGCGGACGCCCTCACCGGGGTCGGCCGCCCCCGCCCCCGCCGCCCCCGCCCCTGTCGCACCCGTCCCCGTCGCCCCCGCGTTCACTTCCGGTTCGCCTTCCCGCCGCTCGCGCGTGCCAGCCTCACCCCCGGGCCGGCACAGCGGCCGGGAAGAAGGGTTCGGGGGACCATGGAAAGCGGACCGGCGGTCTTCACGGGGATGGTGTTCTGCCTGTTCGGGGGCGGGCTGCTGGCCTGGATCGCGATCAGCGTCCGCCGGCGTCGCCCCGTGGCCCAGGGGGTGAGCCCGGTCGCCTCGGTCACCGTCGCGAGCCTGGTCTCGCTGACCTCCCTCCTCGTCGGGGTGTGGTGCCTCACCCGCCTCTGAGGGGCGGCCGGGGAGCGCGGGCGAACAGGGGGTTCCGGTAACCGGGAGGTCGCGCTCCGCACAGGGGCGGGCAGGGTCTGGGCAGTCCGGGCGGCAGGAACGGTGCAAGTCGGGTTACCGTTCGAGTGGCCGTTGCGGGCTTTTCCCGTTTGACACGGGGGCGGGATGTACCGTCACACTCCGCAGCGGCACGAACCGTGCATGCAGACCCGACCCCGGGCCGAGAGCCCGGGGAGGCCCCAGCGTCGACCGGAGAGAAGAGCGAAGTTGTCCCCGACCAGCGAGACCGCGAAGGGCGGCCGCCGACTCGTCATCGTCGAGTCGCCTGCCAAGGCGAAGACGATCAAGGGCTATCTCGGCCCTGGCTACATCGTCGAGGCGAGCGTCGGGCATATTCGCGACCTTCCCAACGGCGCCGCGGAGGTGCCCGAGAAGTACACCGGTGAGGTCCGCCGTCTCGGTGTGGACGTCGACCACGACTTCCAGCCGATCTATGTGGTCAACGCCGACAAGCGGGCCCAGGTCAAGAAGCTCAAGGACCTGCTGAAGGAATCCGACGAACTCTTCCTCGCCACCGATGAGGACCGCGAGGGCGAGGCCATCGCCTGGCACCTGCAGGAAGTGCTCAAGCCGAAGATCCCGGTCAAGCGGATGGTCTTCCACGAGATCACCAAGGAAGCGATCCGCGCGGCCGTGGCCAACCCGCGCCAGCTCAACCAGAAGCTGGTCGACGCCCAGGAGACCCGCCGCATCCTCGACCGCCTCTACGGCTACGAGGTCTCGCCGGTCCTGTGGAAGAAGGTCATGCCCCGGCTGTCCGCCGGCCGTGTCCAGTCCGTCGCCACCCGGCTCGTGGTCGAGCGGGAGCGCGAGCGCATCGCGTTCCGTTCCGCCGAGTACTGGGACCTGACCGGCGCCTTCGCGACCGGCCGCGCCGGAGACGCGTCGGACCCGTCGACGCTCGTCGCCCGTCTGCAGTCCGTCGACGGCAGGCGCGTCGCGCAGGGCCGCGACTTCGACTCCCTGGGGCAGCTGAAGAGCGCGAACACCCTCCAGCTCGACGAGGCGAACGCCCGCGCCCTGGCCGCCGCCCTGGAGAACACCCGGTTCTCCGTGCGGTCCGTCGAGTCCAAGCCGTACCGCCGCTCGCCGTACGCCCCGTTCCGTACGACGACGCTGCAGCAGGAGGCGAGCCGCAAGCTCGGCTTCGGCGCGAAGTCCACCATGCAGGTCGCGCAGAAGCTGTACGAGAACGGCTACATCACCTACATGCGTACGGACTCGACGACGCTGAGCGAGACGGCGGTCACCGCCGCCCGCGCCCAGGTCACGCAGCTGTACGGTGCCGACTACCTGCCGCCGCAGCCGCGCACCTACGCCGGGAAGGTGAAGAACGCGCAGGAGGCGCACGAGGCGATCCGCCCCTCCGGCGACCGCTTCCGCACCCCGGCCGAGACCGGCCTGACCGGCGACCAGTTCCGGCTCTACGAGCTGATCTGGAAGCGGACCGTCGCCTCCCAGATGAAGGACGCCACCGGCAACTCCGTCACCGTGAAGATCGGTGGCACGGCGGCCGACGGACGCGACGTCGAGTTCACCGCGTCCGGTAAGACCATCACCTTCCACGGCTTCCTGAAGGCCTACGTCGAGGGCGCGGACGACCCGAACGCCGAACTCGACGACCGCGAGCGCAGGCTGCCGCAGGTCACCGAGGGCGACGCCCTCACTGCCGAGGAGATCACGGCCGACGGCCACGCCACCAAGCCTCCGGCCCGCTACACCGAGGCGTCGCTGGTCAAGGAGCTGGAGGAGCGGGAGATCGGCCGTCCGTCGACGTACGCGTCGATCATCGGCACGATCCTCGACCGCGGCTACGTGTTCAAGAAGGGCACGGCCCTGGTGCCGTCCTTCCTCTCCTTCGCCGTCGTCAACCTGCTGGAGAAGCACTTCGGCCGACTCGTCGACTACGACTTCACCGCGCGCATGGAGGGCGACCTCGACCGCATCGCGCGCGGCGAGGCGCGGTCCGTGCCGTGGCTCAAGCGGTTCTACTTCGGTGAGAGCGCCCCCGGCAGCGGCTTCCCCGCGGGCGGCACCGGCGGCGGAGCGGCCGAGGCGGGCAACGGCGACGGGGACCACCTCGGCGGCCTCAAGGAGCTGGTGACCGACCTGGGCGCGATCGACGCGCGCGAGGTGTCGTCGTTCCCGGTGGGCGACGGCATCGTGCTGCGGGTCGGCCGCTACGGCCCGTACATCGAGCGCGGCGAGAAGGACTCCGAGAACCACCAGCGCACCGACGTTCCCGAGGACCTGGCGCCCGACGAGCTGACGGTGGAGTACGCCGAGGAACTGCTCGCCAAGCCGAGCGGTGACTTCGAGCTGGGCACCGACCCGGCGACGGGCCGCCCGGTCGTCGCCAAGGACGGCCGTTACGGCCCGTACGTCACGGAGATCCTCCCCGAGGGCACCCCGAAGACCGGCAAGAACGCGGTCAAGCCACGTACGGCCTCCCTCTTCAAGTCGATGTCCCTGGACACGGTGACGCTCGACGACGCGCTGAAGCTGATGTCGCTGCCGCGCGTGGTGGGCGCCGACGCGGAGGGCGTGGAGATCACCGCGCAGAACGGCCGGTACGGGCCGTATCTGAAGAAGGGCACCGACTCGCGGTCGCTGCAGTCCGAGGACCAGCTCTTCACGATCACGCTGGAGGAGGCGCTGGCGATCTACGCCCAGCCCAAGCAGCGGGGGCGGGCCGCGGCGAAGCCGCCGCTCAAGGAGCTGGGCACCGACCCCGTCAGCGAGAAGCCGGTCGTCGTCAAGGACGGCCGCTTCGGCCCGTACGTCACCGACGGCGAGACCAACGCGACCCTGCGCTCCGGCGACAGCGTCGAGACGATCACCCAGGAGCGCGGATTCGAGCTGCTCGCCGAGAAGCGCGCCAAGGGGCCCGCCAAGAAGACGGCGAAGAAGACGGCCAAGAAGGCCCCGGCCAAGTCGGCGGCGGCCAAGAAGGCTCCGGCGAAGAAGACGGCGGCCGTCAAGAAGACCGTGGCGAAGAAGGCCACGGCCGCGGCGAAGACGACGGCGCGGAAGACGACGACGGCGACGGCCGCCGCGGCGAAGACCGCCGCGAACAAGGCGACGGCCGCATCGAACGGCGCCGGAGCCGAGGGCTGAGGGGCCTTCAGGCCCTGCCCGTTCCCAGGTGTGGATCTTCGCCGGGGGTTGGGAACGCGAACGTCCCGGCAACGCTTCGGTGTCGGGACGTGCGCATGCCAGGGCGGAGGCCCGGGGTGTCGGCGCGGGCCGATAGGCTGAACGCATGACGCGAGCCGAGCCGCCAACGGACCCTCAGACGGCCCCCGACGACGCCCTGGTCGCGGACTCCCGCGAGCGCGCCGTCCGGGCCCTGCTGCGCAGCCCGCAGCAGAAACGCCTCTGGAGCGCGCAGTTCGTGGGCGGTGTCGGGGACATCCTCGCCCTCCTCGTGCTGGTGCTCCTCGCCCTCCAGGCGGCGGTCGCCGAGGGTTCGTTCGGCGGCGGCTACCGGGGCGTCGCGTTCGCAGTGGCGACCGTTTTCGGGGTGCGGATCCTCGCGACGCTCCTGTTCGGCGCCGTCCTCCTCGGCCCGCTCACCTCGCTCACCTCGCCGGGCGGCCCGCTGGACCGCCGCTGGACCATGGTCGGCGCGGACGGACTGCGGGCGGCCCTGCTCATCGTCGCGCCGCTGTGGATCGACTGGACGCCCGACGACGCGCTCGCCCTGCTCCTCGTCACCACCTTCGTGACGTCGGTCGCCGAGCGGTTCTGGACGGTGTGCCGCGAGAGCGCGGCGCCCGCGCTGCTGCCCGCCCCGCCCCTGGAGGGCGCGACGGTGCGGCCGCTGCCGGACCACATGGACGCGCTGCGCCGCCTGTCGCTGCGTACGGGCTTCGTGGCGGTGCCCGCCGCGGCCCTCGTCCTCGCCGTCGCGGGACTTCTCAACAACCTGCTGGGCGCGGGCATCGACTGGTTCGGGCAGCACCAGGCGGCGCTCGCCTCGTACGTCGCGGCCGGACTGTTCGCCGCGTCGCTGTCCATGGTCACGTTCCTCGAGCTGCCCGGCACGCGCACCCCCCGCGCGCGGTCGCCGCTGGAGGGGCTGCGCCGGCCGAGGAGCGGCACCGGTTCCGGTGCCGGTTCGGACAGGGGCCGCACCGGCGCCATGCCGCTGCTGGTGCTCGCGTCCGCGTCCGTGGCCGCCGCGGTGTCGGCCGCCGTCGCCGTGTTCGTGCTGCACGCCAAGGACCTGGGCGGCGGGCCCGTGCTGTACGGCCTGCTGGTGGCCGCGCTGACCGGCGGTGTCGTCGTCGGCATACGGACGGCGCCGGCCCTGCTGCCGTCGCTGTCGCGGCGCCGGCTGCTCGCGCTGGCTCTCGCCTTCACCGGCGTCGCGCTGCTTGCCGCCGGACTCGTGCCGGACGTCACCAGCGTGCTGCTGATCGCCGCGCTGGCCGGTGTCGGCGCGGGCACGGCGGCCAACACCGGGCACACCCTGCTCGACCAGGAGACCGAGGACCAGCGGCGGGCCCGTACGACGGAGCACCTGCACGCGGTCGTCCGCCTCTCCGTGGCACTCGGCGCGGTGATCGCCCCACTGGTGGCCGCGGGCATCGGACCGCACCGGCTGGAGAGCGGCCGGTTCGTCTTCGCGCACGGCGGTGCCGCGTTCACGCTGATGCTGGTGGGCGCGCTGCTGCTGCCGGTGGCCGCACTCGTGCTGGCCAAGGTCGACGACCGTTCGGGGGTGCCGCTCCGCCACGACCTGCGGGACGCGCTGCTCGGCGGCGACGACCCGGCGCCCGCACCGGCGGGCGCCGGATTCTTCATCGCCCTGGAGGGCGGCGACGGGGCCGGGAAGTCCACCCAGGCCGAGACGCTCGCCGAGTGGATCCGGGACAAGGGCCACGAGGTCGTCCTCACGCGAGAGCCGGGAGCGACGCCGGTCGGCAAGCGGCTGCGGTCGATCCTGCTGGACGTCTCCAGCGCCGGACTGTCCCACCGCGCGGAGGCCCTGCTGTACGCGGCGGACCGCGCCGAGCACATCGACACGGTCGTACGGCCCGCCCTGGAGCGCGGCGCGGTCGTCATCTCCGACCGGTACATCGACTCCTCCGTGGCCTACCAGGGCGCCGGGCGCGACCTGTCTCCCACCGAGATCGCCCGCATAAACCGCTGGGCGACCGACGGCCTCGTACCGCACCTCACCGTGCTGCTCGACGTGGCGCCGGAGACTGCGCGCGAGCGGTTCACCGAGGCGCCGGACCGGCTGGAGTCGGAGCCCGCCGAGTTCCACGCGCGCGTGCGGGCCGGTTTCCTCACGCTGGCCGCGGCCGACCCCGGCCGGTACCTGGTCGTCGACGCCGGTCAGGAGCCGGACGCGGTCGGCACGGTCATCCGGCACCGGCTCGACCAGGTGCTGCCGCTGTCCGAGGCCGAGATCGAGGCCATCGAGGAAGCGCGGCGCAAGGCCGAGGAGGAGGCCCGCCGCAAGGCGGAGGAGGAAGCGGCGCGCAAGGCCGAGGAGGAGCGTCTGGAGCGCGAGCGCCAGGAGCAGCTGGCCCGGCTGCGTGCCGAGGAGGAGGAGCGCAAGCGGCGCGAGCTGGAGGAGGCGCAGCGGCGCGAGGCCGAACGGCAGGCGGAGGAGGCCCGGCAGCGGGCCGAGGAAGCCGCCCGCCGAGCGGAGGAGGAGCGGCAGCGGCTCCTCGCCGAGGAGAAGGCACGCGCGGAGGCGGAGGCCCGCCGCAAGGCGGAGGAGGAGCGTCGCCGCAAGCAGGCCGAGGAGGAGGAGCGGCTGCGTGCCGAGGCCGAGGCACTGCGCCTGGAGAAGCAGCGCAAGGCCGAGGAGGCACTGCGGCGGGCCGAGGAGGCCCGACGCCTCGCGGAACAGGCCGCGGCCGCGGCGGCGACGGGTCCCTCCAGGACGATTCCGCCGAGCACGCCGAGCACGCCGAGCACGCCGGACACGCCGAGCACGCGCGACACGCCGGGCAGGTCGGACGCTTCGCGTGGGCCGGATGCTTCCGGCGGGTCGGACGCGTCCCGCGGGTCCGCGTCGGCGGACGACACGGCGGTGCTGCCCAGCGTGCCGGGCGACACGGCGGGCGCCGCAGCCGGAGCCGGAGAGGACGGGCCGGGCTCCGGTGCATCCTCGGACCGGTTCCGCAAGGACCGGCACGACTCCGCCCGGGGCGAGAGCGGGGGACAGCCCGGCTGGGCCGGGTCCTCCCAGCCGTCCGAGGCCGAGGCGACGACCGAGCTGCCGCAGGTGTCGGTTCCGCCGGAGGCGGCCGACGACGAGACCGAGGTACTGCCGGCCGTGCCGCCGCCGAGCGCCACGGAGGAGACGGCGGTGCTTCCCGCGGTCACCCGGGACGACGACGAGGTGACCAGCACGCGCGAGCTGCCCCAGGTCGACCTCGGGAACATGCCGGACCGGCGCAGGCAGCGCTCGGACTGGGCCGAGGAGACCCCGCTGGACGACCTGCCGACCCTGGCGGACGAACTGCTGGGCTCGCGCGACGACGAGCGCGGCGAACCGGGCGGGCCCGACGAGGGCGGCAAGGGCAAGGGCAAGGGGTGGGGACGGCGCCGCTGACACGAGCGGCGGTCCACCGGGGTGCACCGGTGCCGGGCTGGGCGGGGGCGGAACGACGGCCCCCGCCCAGCGCCGTTCTTCCCGGGCCGGCCCGTCGCTGGTCCGGAACTGTCGGTGGTCACCCCCACAATGGATTCGGTCACTGGATCCGGCCAATGGATTCAGTGAGCAATGACGGCCATGACGGATGTGACGGAAGGGCGGAGAGACCCGTGACCGTGTGGGACGACCTCGTCGGGCAGCACCGGGTGAGCGACCAGCTCGCCGCCGCCGCGCGGGACGCCGACGCCCTCGTCACGGCCGCGGCGGCCGACGCCCCGCCACCGGAGGCGTCGAAGATGACGCATGCGTGGCTGTTCACCGGCCCGCCCGGCGCGGGGCGCAACCAGGCGGCGCGCGCCTTCGCCGCCGCGCTGCAGTGCGTGAGCCCCGACCGCGCGCTCGGCGGCTCCCCGGGCTGCGGATTCTGCGACGGCTGCCACACCGCCCTGGTCGGCACCCACGCCGACGTGAGCACGATCGCCGCCGTCGGTGCGGTGATCCGGGTGTCGGACATGCGTGACACCGTCCGCAAGTCGTTCACCGCACCGGCGAACGGCCGCTGGCAGGTGATCCTCGTCGAGGATGCCGAGCGGCTGAACGAGAGTTCCGCCAACGCCGTCCTCAAGGCCGTCGAGGAGCCCGCGTCCCGCACGGTCTGGCTGCTCTGCGCCCCCTCCGTCGAGGACGTCCTGCCGACGATCCGCTCCCGTTGCCGCCACCTCAACCTGACCACACCCTCCGTGGACGCCGTCGCCGACCTGCTCGTACGACGCGAGGGCATCGATCCGGACATCGCCGCGGCCGTGGCCCGTGCCACCCAGGGGCACGTCGACCGGGCCCGCCGGCTGGCCACCGACCCGGCGGCCCGGGAGCGCCGCGCCGCCGTACTGAAGCTGCCGCTGCGTGTCGAGGACATCGGGGGCGCGCTCAAGGCGGCCCAGGAACTCGTGGACGCCGCCGCCGAGGACGCCAAGCAGATGGCGGAGCAGACGGACACCAAGGAGACCGACGAGCTGAAGGCGGCACTCGGCGCGACGCCGGGCGGCCGGCTGCCGCGCGGCACCGCGGGCGTGGTCAAGGATCTGGAGGACATGCAGAAGCGCCGCAGAACCCGTACCCAGCGGGACAGCCTCGACGTGGCCCTGACCGACCTCACCAGCTTCTACCGCGACGTCCTCGCCCTGCAGCTCGGCTCCCGCATCGCCCTCGCCAACGCGGATGCCGAGGACACCCTGGAGCGCCTGGCCCGGGGCAACTCGCCCGAATCCACACTCCGCCGCATCGAGGCCATCGCCGCCTGCCGCGACGCCCTCGACCGCAACGTGGCCCCGCTCCTGGCGGTGGAGGCGATGACGATGGCCCTCAGAGCAGGCTGATCAGCCCACCGGAACCCCCTCACCCTCACCCCCCCCAACCCCATAACCCGTGACTCGCACGAGGCACGACACGCGCACAGCGCACTCGTCGCGTCGCGCAGAGTTACGCTCGCTGCATGCACACATGGCGCACCCCCCGCAGGACCCGTACCGGAGCCACGCTGCTCGCCGCCGCCGCGCTCCTGGTCTCCGGCTGCTCCTCCGGGAGCACGACGACCACCACGAGTTCCGCGGCGAAGGGGGCGGCGGTGCTGGCCGCCCTGCCCCGCTCCACGCCCGGGGCGCTCGCGCCGTACTACGAGCAGGAGCCGGCCTGGCGCGACTGCGGTGCGCCCGGCTTCCAGTGCGCCACGCTGAAGGCCCCGCTCGACTACGCAGACCCGTCGGCCGGTGACATCCGCCTCGCCGTGTCCCGCAAGAAGGCCACGGGCCCGGGGGAGCGGCTGGGATCCCTGCTGGTCAACCCGGGCGGGCCGGGCGGCTCGGCGATCGGCTACCTCCAGGCGTACGCCGGCATCGGCTACCCGGAGGAGGTGCGCGCCCGTTACGACATGGTGGCCGTGGACCCGCGCGGCGTGGCCCGCAGCGAGCCCGTCGAATGCCTGGACGGCCCCGGGATGGACGCGCACACGCGGACGGACTTCACACCGGACGGCGAGAGGGAGACGGACGCGCTGGTCGGCGCGTACCGGAAGTTCGCCGAGGGCTGCGCGACGGACGCGCCGAAGCTGCTGCGCCACGTGTCCACCGTCGAAGCGGCCCGGGACATGGACATCGTGCGGGAGGTACTGGGCGACGAGAAGCTGAACTTCGTCGGAGCCTCCTACGGCACCTTCCTCGGGGCGACGTACGCGGGGCTCTTCCCGGACCGGACGGGCCGTTTGGTGCTGGACGGCGCCCTGGACCCGTCCCTGTCGGCACGGCAGCTCAACATCGAGCAGACGGCGGGCTTCGACACGGCGTTCACGGCCTTCGCGAAGGACTGCGTGCGGCGGAGCGACTGCCCGCTCGGTGACCGGAACACCGGCCCCGAGGAGGCCGGCGCCCACCTGAAGGAGTTCTTCGGCAAGGCCGACGCCCAGCCGGTCCCCACCGGTGACGCCGACGGCCGTGAGCTCACCGAGTCGCTGGCCACCATCGGCGTGATCGCCGCGATGTACGACGAGGGCGCCTGGCCACTCCTGCGCAAGGCCCTGACGGCGGCGACGAAGGAGAACGACGGTGCCGGGCTCCTCGCCCTGGCCGACAGCTACTACGAACGCGACGCCGACGGCGAGTACTCCAACCTGATGTTCGCCAACGCCGCCGTGAACTGCCTGGACCTCCCGGCCGCCTTCGACTCCCCGGAACAGGTGCGCGAGGCGCTCCCGGACTTCGAGAAGGCGTCCCCGGTCTTCGGTGAGGGCTTCGCCTGGGCCGCTCTGAACTGCGCGTACTGGCCGGTCGGCGCCACCGGTGAGCCCCAGCGCATCGAGGCCGAGGGCGCGGCCCCGATCGTCGTCGTCGGCACCACCCGCGACCCCGCGACCCCCTACCGCTGGGCGGAGGCCCTGGCCGGCCAGCTCACCTCGGCCCGCCTCCTCACGTACGAGGGCGACGGCCACACCGCCTACGGCCGGGGCAGCGACTGCATCGACTCCGCGATCAACACCTACCTCGTCGAAGGCGCCCCGCCCGCGGACGGAAAGCGCTGCTCATAGCCGGTGTGCCCACCCCGGAGGCGGGCCCCTCGGCCCGCCTCCGGGGCAGGTACGAAGCACCATCCGAAACTGTGTAGACTTACCGTCGTCGCTGATCGCACCATGGTGCCAGCAGCGCGCCGCCTTAGCTCAGATGGCCAGAGCAACGCACTCGTAATGCGTAGGTCTCGGGTTCGAATCCCGAAGGCGGCTCCATGGTGAACCCCAGGTCAGGCCTATGACCTGGGGTTTTTTCTTTTGATTGACCTTGGCATTCGGGTAGATCGGACACTTGTGGTCTGTGCATCGCAATGCGTTGGTCGCAGGTTCGCTCTCTGTCGCTAACGAGCCGCGAAGAGGCTTTGACCTGCGGTTTTGGTGCATTGAGCCCTTCGGCTGGCCATGCAGGCAATGCTCCGGTGGACAGTCGGTGGACAAGCGTGCGTGACGGCTTGTCAGAACCGCCTCGCCGCCCCTGGGGGAGCCGAGGGTTTCGGGTGCCTTGGGAAGGGTGGTCGGCGGCGTAGGGCTTGTGCTGTTCCGACAGGCTGGGGAAACCCTGGCTGCCGAGGGGCGACGTCACTGGTGAGGTTTCCCGCCGCAGCGTCGCCCACGGACGGGACCTCCATCCGTGGGAGGATCGGCAGGCAGGCCGGAGTGCGGCGGAGGTGACAGCGTTGGTGGCGGACGAGGCGATGACACAGCGCCTGCTGGGTTGGCTGGTGCCCGACGGTGACCCGCTCGTCGCGCTCTCGGCGGCTGAGGTCGAACGGTTCTGCTGGTATGAGCTGCCTCGCAAGTGGCACGCGGACACCCCTGAGCAGCGGCGGGCTGTCGCCGTCCTGGCCGACCTGCTGACCGGAGTCGGCCGCGTTCGGGCCGCCGCGGTGTGCACGAGCGGGACCACCGCCCAGGTGCTGGCGGCCTGGCAGTGTTCCGAGGAGGCGGGCTTCGCGGCCTACCGCAAGGCCGCGGCCGCCTCGCCCACGACCCCGCCGGACGTACCCGAGCTGAGCTGGGGGCAGGTCATGGGCACCCGGGAAGCGCTGGCCCGTGCCAGCTTCGAACGGCGACTGGAGCAGGCTCTGGACGAGGGCGAGCTCGACCTGGACGCGCGTACGTTCCCGGCCGCGCGCCGACGGTTCGTCCAGCACTGGCTCGCCACTGCGCAGCCCGTGTTCGAGGGCCGCGCCCTGCTGGAGGCCGTCCGCCGCGAACGGCGCGAGTTGTGGGCCGCGGCTCCCCCGGCTGAGCGCCGCGCCCTGCTCGCAGCCGTCCTGCCTGTCATGGAGGAGTCGGCTGCGGCACCTGTGGACACAGCTGAGCCGCTGCGGTGGTTGCTGGAACAGATCGGTGAGGGCGTCACCCTGACCCAGGCCGGCTACCTGCCACGGGAACGGGAGTGTCTAATATCAACGGGTCTGGCCCGTTAAGGGTTGGCACACCCCTACGTCGAGCAGGTGAGGGCGTGCGGCCCGCAGGCACGTCGCCTGCGGGCCGCATGTCACTTGGTGTGCCGGAACGACCTCAAGAGACGTGCGTCGTGGCAGCTGCCGCCACGGAACCGATCGGTGAGCACGTGGCTTTGAGACCGCCGTTGTCCACCGTCAGCTCCGACGGTGTGAAGGTCACATCCCCAGGCGCCGAGAGGCTCACCTGCGCGGTCCCACCCGAAAGGACAGGGACGGTCCCCTGCGGAATCTCCTCAGGATTCGTCAGTCCAGTTGCCGTGACGGCTCCCGATCCGGCACCTCCCACGGCGACCACCATCTGAGCGGTGACAGATTTAGCGGGAACGGTCCCCGTGGTCTTGGTCCCATGCTCGACGGCGACCTGAAGCGTCACCGTGTCGCCCGTGTTGGCCGTCGCCGGAGCAGTGATGGTGATCTTCTCCGTGACCTCCAATGTCTGGCCGCCGGCGGCACATGAGTATGTGGTGGACACCGTGTCGGCCATCGCGGTACCAGCCCCGATTCCCGTGACCAGACCCAGTACTGCGCCGGTCATCGTAAGGCCTGCCGCAGTCCTGCCGATTGCGCGCATGACACACTCCTCTGCCGAGAATGCCGCAGCGCATCGAAGCGGCACCCTCACGTAGTCGTTGTTCCTCGCGCAGCCTAGGAGTGACATGGTCAACTCAATACTCACTATTGAGCAACGTGATCGCGACCTCGGTGATCAAGTTCTTCGGCGCGGGCACGGCCGCGAAGGAGTTGTCCGTCGTGGCCGGGCTGGTCGTCGGCGCGGACAGCATCGACGACCCGGATGTCCGGCGCCGCGGTGGCCTGTCCCGCCTGTTCGGCCGGGTGCGAGCTCCATCCACGCTGGGCAACTTCCTGCGCACCTTCACCTGGGGACATGTGCGCCAACTCCAGTCCGCCACACGGGCGTTCACCTGCAACCTGGCCGCGCACACCGACCTGGTGCCGAAAACGGACGAGGTGGTGTTCGTCGACATCGACTCCAACGTCAAGCAGGTCTACGGGCCGGCCAAGCAGGGCGCCTCCTTCGGCTAGGCCAAGGCCCGCGGCCCGCACTTCCAGATCGTCACCGTCAAGACATCCACCTGCGCGCCAGTCATCGTCGCCGCCAGACTGCGCAAGGGCTCGGCAGGCTCCGGCAAGGGAGCTGCGAGTCTGCTGCGTGAGGCCCTGGCCACGGTGCGGGCGATGGGCATCACCGCGCAGATCATCGTCCGCGCCGACTCCGTGTACTTCTCCCACAAGGTCGTCGACGCCTGCCGCACGGCCGGCGTCCCCTTCTCTCTGGCGGTTACGGTCAAGAAGACGATCCGCGAGGCCATCGGGAACATCGCCGAGGACGCCTGGGCGCCGATCGAGTACACCGACGCCATCTGGGACGATGAGGAGGGACGCTGGGTCTCCGACGCGGAGCTCGCCAGATCCCCTTCACTGCGTTCCCACACCATGGCCCGGCTCATCGTGCGACGCGTGAAACGTCTCAACCCCAAAAACGTCCCCGAAGGCCAGGCCGAACTGTTCGGCGTCTGGCGCTACCACGTCATCTTCACCGACAGGCGCTTTACCCTCGGCCAGGTCGAGCCGGTGCATCGCGGACACGTCGTGTCGAACAGGCCTTCGCCGAGCCGGGGACTCCACGCTCGGCCGTCTGCCCTCGGGGAGGTTCACCGCGCACGCCACCTGGTTGGCTCGGGCCGCCACCTACAACCTCACTCGCGCCAGCGGCCATCTCGCCTCTGTCTTCCACGCCAGGGCACGGACCGGAACCATCCAGGCTCAGGGAACTCGGCTGCACCAGGTTAACCTCGCGCTTTCCCGAGGAGGGCTGTCCGGCTGGTGATCAGGAAAGCAGAAAGTGCCTCTAATGGGAGCTGCCGGGTCCGGGAGAGACTCGGTGCCGTAGCCGCCAGCAGGCGAGCACTATGTGCCTCGGAACCGTTCGAGTTCTGTGGTCAGACCGTGCCCCTGCTGGTCGGCCGGAAGGCCAGACCGCTGATGGGGTGGCGTGCCCGCCGAGCATGGCGTGAGCACTGGATCCATTAGGGAGCGCGCGAGTCTTCCGCAGGCTGCACCAGCAAGCGAAGTACCTGACCAGGAGAGCAAGTTGCTGTTCATCGGCGACGACTGGGCCGAGGACCACCACGACATCGAGGTCCAAGACGCAACCGGCAGGAAGCTGGCAACCGCCAGACTGCCCGAGGGTGTGGAAGGCATCGTCAAACTCCACGAACTTGTTGCGAAGCACGGAGGTGACATCCTCGATGCCGGCCAGGTGGTGGTGAGCATCGAGACCGACCGTGGCCCGTGGGTGCAAGCCCTGCTCGCCACCGGCTACCAGGTCTATGCGGTGAACCCGAAGCAGGCCGCCCGGTTCAAGGAGCGGTACGGCACCTCGGGCGCCAAGAGCGACAAGGGCGACGCCCACGCGCTCGCCGACATGGTTCGCATCGACCGCGACCAGCTGCGGCCGATCGCCGGGGACACCGAACAGGCCCAGGCGGTCAAGGTCGTCGCCCGCGCCCACCAGAGTCTGATCTGGGAGCGCACCCGCACCTTCCAGCGGCTGCGTTCCGCGCTGCGTGAGTACTTCCCCGCCGCCCTCAACGCCTACGCCGATCTTTCGCTGACCAGCACGGATGCGATGGAGCTGCTGGTCAAGGCACCGACACCGCAGGCCGCGGCGAAGCTGACCCGCACGCAGATCACCGCCTTCCTGGCACGGCATCGCCGCCATAACCGGACCGCGAAGGCAGCCACGATCCAGGCCGCACTGCGGGAGCAGCACCTCGCCCTGCCGAGCCGGTCACGGCCGCCTACGCGTCCACCGTCACGGCGCACGCACGGCTGCTGATCACCCTGAATGAGCAGATAGCCGAGCTGGAAGGGCAGGTGAAGGCGCATTTTTTCGCGCACCCGGACGCTGAGATCTACCTCTCGATGCCCGGCATCGGCGCCATCACCGGCGCCCGGGTGCTCGCCGAGTTCGGGGACGACCCCACCCGCTACGCATCCGCCAAGGCGCGGAAGAACTACGCTGGCACCAGCCCGATCACCCGGGCCTCCGGCAAAAGCCGCACCGTCCAGGCCCGCTACGTCCGCAACAATCGCCTCGCCGACGCGCTGCAAGCCCATGCGTTCTCCGCCCTGAACGCCTCCCCTGGAGCCCGCCGCTACTACGACAAGCAACGTGCCCGCGACGTCGACTACAACCCCGCCCTTCGCCAGCTCGGCAACCGGCTCGTAGGCATCCTCCACGGATGCCTCAAGGGCCGAACCCTCTACGACGAAGCAACCGCCTGGTCGCACCACGCGCATCTCCATGCCGCTTGACGGCAAACGACATGGGGTGTCTGACCAGCGAGAATGAGGATTGCTGAGGTCCTTGTTCCCGCCACCGCCGGAGGCACTTTCCAGGTGAAGAAGCGTATCGGGTCCTACCCGCGTGTCCGCGTCGAGGCCGGCGGTCGCGGAGTCGTCTCGCAGGCCGGTGCGGTGCTCTTGGTCGAGACGGTCCGCAAGACCGGTCTGGATGCGGCGATATCGGCGGCGCTTATGCCGGGGCGCAAGCCGCGGGCGGTGCACGATCCGGGCAAGATCCTGCTGGATGTCGCGCTCGCGGTGGCGCTGGGCGGGGACTGCCTGGCCGATGTCGGGATGCTGCGGGCCGAGCCGGCCGTGTTCGGGCCGGTGGCCTCCGACCCCACGGTCTCCCGGCTGATCAGCAAACTGGCGTCGGGCGGACATCGGGTCCTGGCCGCGCTGCGCACCGCCCGCGCCGAAGTACGCGAAATAGGTATGGCGGTTGGCTGGTGACACAGCACCGGACGCCGGCGGGCAGGTGATCGTGGACATCGACGGCGTCCTCGTCCTGGCCCACTCCGAGAAACAGGACGCCGCCGCGACCTGGAGGAAGACGTTCGGCCACCACCCGTTGATGGGGTTCGTCGACCACGGCCCAACTGCGCTTCACCGACGCCGACGGCATGCGCCTTACCTGCTTCGCCACCAACACCGCCGACGAGGCGATCGCCACCCTCGAACTGCGCCACCGGCAGCGGGCCCGGGCCGAGGACCGCATCCGCGCCGCCCGCGCCACCGGCCTGCGCAACCTCCCCCTCCACGACGCCGCACTGAACCAGATCTGGCTGGAGATCGTCCAGATCGCCCTTGACCTGCTCGCCTGGATGCCCCTGCTCGCCCTGACCGGCACCGCCCGGCTATGGGAGCCCCGCCGCCTGCGGCTCCGGCTGTTCTCCACCGCCGCTCAGCTCGTCACCACCGGCCGCCGCCGCTACCTCCGCCTCGCCACGCACTGGCCCTGGACCGACGTGATCACCTATGCCCTGGACCGGCTCCACGCCCTCCCGCACCCCGGCTGACCAGCAGCGTTCCGTCCCTGCGAGCAGCACCACCCCGACCGGAGCCGTGGAACCCGGCGCACACCCGACGCGACAGTCGGGCGCTCAACCTGCCCAGACTCCGAAAAACCCCACCAGCAGTCACCACAAAGGGTCCGTCAGCAAGCTGACGGACCCTCATGAACGATCGAGGTTAATGGCCGTTGCTTCCAGTGGAGCCGGCGAGGACGATTATGCCGAGTGCCGGAGTACTGGTTCTCCTTCGTTCGGGTCCGTGGCGAGGAAATCCGAAATAGAGGCGGAATCGACGAGCAGTGTGCCGTCCGGCAAGCGTCTGACGAGACCGAGGCCGTTGAAGTTCTTGAGGAAGAAACCTATCCGAGACCGGGTCGTCCCCACCATGGCGGCCAGTTCGTCGTGGGTGATCCGGGCGTCGATATGCTGCCACTGGGAGTCCTGCTCGGCAAAGCGGTCGGACAAGTTCAGCAGGATTGCCGCGAGCCGGTACTCGCACTTCATGGTGACCAGGTGCTTGATCATGCTTTCACGCTCGCGGATGCGCTGGGCCAGATGCTGGCTCCAGTCCTGGAAGAGGTCGAGGTCGCTGCACAGGCTGCGTACGAAGTCCCGGCGGTTAATACGCAGTACACGGCTGTCCAGTATGGCAGTGGCGGACTCTTCGTGCACGGATGGAATCAGCGAGAGTGCGCCCAGGATGTCGCCGCGCCGACATATGTCCAGGATGCATTCCTTTCCGCTGTGCGCGCTGGTGGTCAGTTTGATGCCGCCATGGATGATGAGGAAGAGGTCATCGATGGTCTCGCCGCAGGTGTAAAGGTTGTAGCCCCGCTCCAGAGTGATCGGGGTCAACGATATCTTGTAGATTTCTCTGTTCTGCAGCAGGTGTAAATGTAGGGCGGACTTGTCAAACTGAACACGCTGCATGAAAACTCCCCGTGAGTTATTTTCTGTACAGTGCGGCTCGTGGTGGAGGCTTGGTCAAGCCTCCACCACGAGCATTGTCAAGAGTAGATCTTCTCCTTGTTCGACATCATTGTGACGAATTTTTCAATTCGTTTGACGCGCGTTTCGGTCTTTTTGGCGCTTTGGATTCGGTACAGAATGGCGTAGCGGTTCTTGCTGTCCAGAGTCGCGAAGAACTCCGCCGCCGCGGGCTCCTCGCGGAGTGCCGCTTCGAAGTCGTCCGGCACGGTCATCTTGCTCTGGGAGGCGTACGCCGCCTCCCAGCGTCCGTCGGCCTTTGCGGCGTCGATCTCCCGCTGACCGGCAGGCCGGATTGCGCCCGCGGCGGCCAGTCGCTCCACCCGCTCCCGGTTGGCCTGAGACCAGGGGCTCTTCTTGGTACGAGGAGTGAAGCGTTGCTGCCAGTACTGGTCGTCGACCTTGTCCCGCTGGCTGTCGATCCATCCGAAGCAGATGGCGCAGTCGAGCGCTTCTGCGTAGGTGACGCTCGGAATGCCGGTGGCATTCTTGGCGATCTTGACCCATACTCCGGACGCGCTCCCGTGGTGCTCCTCCAGCCACTGTTCCCACTGCGTCTGGTCCTCGAAAAAGATGATCGGTTCGCTCATCCCTCGATCCAATCAGAAGTGCGTGAGGGGGGGGGGGATATGTCCGTCACGGATTTATGGCAGGTGCACGCGGACTGCGACGTCGTCCTCCCGTGTGCGCCCGGGATCGCCCTGTACCGCGACAGCGAGGAGACCACCGTGCTGAACCGGCCATTGCCGGAAGGTGTACCCGGCATGCTGGGGGCCGGCGGCGAGGGAGCGCAGGACCGGCCTGCCCATTCCGACATCGAACTCGCAGGCGGTCATCGGGAACCGTATCCCGGTCCCGATCGCCTTGAGATACGCCTCTTTCAGGGTCCAGTAGCGGAAGAACAGTTCCTGGCGCCGGCCCGGGGGAGCCAGGCCGAACTCGCGCTGCTCGCGTGCGGACAGCACCGAGCGGGTGAGCCGGTGCAGCGGCAGCACCCGGCCGGGGCGCTCCACATCCACACCGCAGCGTGCGTCGCGGGTCACCACGCACGCCACCATTCCCTCCGTGTGGGACAGATTGAACCTCAAAGAGCGGGCGCGGGCCGGGTGGTGCACCTCGGGACGGCCGAGGCTCGAGCGCAGGAACCGCCACTCGTCCGGGCGCACCTGGGGCTCGGCCGCGCTGAGAGACTGTCGCACCAGGCCCCACGCGGCGGTGTACAGCGCACGGTCCTGGGCACGGCGCAAGGTGTCCCGACGGGCCAGTTCGCCGTCGCTCAGGGTCCACTCGACGTCAGTGGGGCGCACGCCGTCGCGGGCTGCCGCGTCGTCGGCCACCGGCCGGCACCACACGTGCGCCACCGTTTCCGGGTACCCCATCGCCCGCGCACCTCCTCACTACCTCGCGGCCATGCCGGAGCGTCTCGAACCCGTGGGTACTCGTCCTCGGCTCCGCCAGGAAGCCGCAGTACGTGCACGCAAGGGGATAAGAGCGATTTTTGCCCCCGTCCGTTCGCACAGTCTGAGCTCCCGGAGGTTCAGTCGACTGCGCAATAGTGCGCAGTCATCGCTCGGTCGGCGGGGGCATGATCGGCGCCGGTCAGACGGACGCCGGTGCGCTCCGGCAGACGGGAGAGCGGCATGGGCGTCGGAATCAAGGCCCTTCATCCGTACGTGGGGCGGAGCTGCGTCGACATCAGGACGCTGTATGAGTCGCGGGGCCACGACATGAGCCGCTTCGGCAACCTCATGATGAGCCGCAAGTCGGTCAACATGCCGTTCGAGGACGCGGTGACCAACGCGGTCAACGCGGCCCAGCCGCTGGTCCGGCGCCTCACCCCGGCGGAACGCGACCGGATCGAGGCAGTCGTGGTGGCCACCGAATCCGGCGTCGACCTGGGCAAGTCGATCAGCACCTATGTGCACCACTACCTCGGACTCGGCTCCCGCTGCCGCTCCTTCGAGGTCAAACAGGCCTGCTACGGCGGCACCGCGGCACTGCACACCGCCGTGGGCATGGTGCACGCCAGCCCGTTCGACGACGCGCTCGCCTTGGTCGTCGCCGCCGACTCCGCCGGGGTGCCCGCGCTCGGCGAACAGTGGGAGGGCGCCGAGGGCGCCGGCGCCGTCGCCATGCTGGTCGGGCGCGGGGCCACCGCGCTGGAGATCGACCTCGGCGCGAGCGGCTGCCACACCTTCGAAGTGATGGACACCTTCCGCCCCGGCCCCGGCATCGACGTGGTCAACCAGGACGTGTCCATGCTGGCCTACCTGGAATGCCTGCAGAAGGCGTTCGAGGCCTACCACGAGCGGGTCGACGGCGCCGACATCGTCGACAACTTCGCCTACCTGGCCTTCCACACTCCTTTCGTCGGCATGGTGCGCGGCGCCCACCGGCGGCTGCTGCGCCAGCAACGGCAGGCGGGCCAGCACGAGGTGGACGCCGACTACGAACAGCGGGTCCGCCCGTCCCAGCGGTACGGCGCCGAGGTCGGCAACATCTTCTCCGCCTCGCTCTATCTGGCCCTGTGCTCCCTGCTCCGGCACGGCAGCTTCCCGCAGCCCCGGCGCATCGGCCTGTTCTCCTACGGTTCCGGCTGCGCCTCGGAGTTCTTCAGCGGCGTCGTGCACCCCCGGGCCGTGGACGACCTCGCCGCCTTGGGAGTCGAAGAGGCCCTGGCCGACCGGCGGCCGCTCACCGTCGGCGAGTACGACAAGGTCGCCGCCGAGGGCGACCGCGCACAGTTCGGGGTCCGGGACGCCCACTTCGACCTCGACGCGTACGGGGAGCTCGGCGAGGACTTCGCAGGGCGCGGGCTGCTGGTGCTGGACCGGATCGAGGGCTACCACCGCAAGTACGGGTGGACCTGATGACCCTTCACCCCACCGGACCCGCCGTACTCGTCGACCGCGACGGACCGGTCACCCGCCTCGTCATCAACCGTCCGCACCGGCAGAACAGCCTCACCGCCGACGACGTCCGGCTGCTGCGTGACGCCTTGGAAACGGCCGCCGCAGACCCGCAGACCCGGGCCGTGGTCCTCTCGGGCAGCGGCGGCACACTGTGCACGGGCATGGACCTCGCATCGGTGTCCACCGAGGGGGACTCCCTAGGCGGCGGCGAGTTCTTCGACCTGCTGCACCGGCTCACCGACATCCCCGTGACCGTGATGGCGGCGATCGACGGCCAGGCCCTGGGTGGCGGCGTGGGCCTGGCCGCGGCCTGCGACCTGGTGGTCGCCACCGAGCGCAGCTCCTTCGCACTGCCTGAGGCACTCTGGGGGCTGCTGCCCTGCAACATCCTGCCGTTCCTGGTGCGCCGTACCGGTTTCCAGCGGGCCTACGCCATGACCCTGTCCACGGCGCCGGTCATGGCGGCCGACGCGCGGACCTTCGGACTTGTCGACGTGCTGGAGGGCGCGCACGGACAGCAACTGCGCAGGCTGCTCGGCCGGGTCGGCAAGCTGGACCGGGCGACCATCGGCGCGGCCAAGACGTACTGCGCGAGCCTGTCCCCGATCCCGGACACCGCGCGCGCCCACGCCGGAGAGGTGTTCGCCGGACTGCTGGGTTCGCCGGCGGTGCGCGCCAGGATCGACAACTACGTGCGCCACCAGCGGATGCCCTGGGAGGTGTGACCCGTGCCAACTGCGCTCGCCTTTCCCGGGCAAGGCGCGCTGCGCGGTCAGACCGGTGCCGATCTGCTCGATCGGTACCCCGACCTGGCCGCGCAGGCCGAACAGATCCTTGGCCACCCACTGCGCGCCGTGCTCACCGCCGAGCCCGACAGCCCCTGGCGGCACCTCACCTGCGTACAGCCGACGCTCTTCGTCCTCACCCGCCTCGCCGCGCTCGATCTGCCACGACCTGACTACCTGGTCGGGCACAGCATGGGCGAACTGACCGCACTCTGCCACGCCGGGTCGGTCGACTTCGCCACCGGACTGCGCCTCGTCCTGGCCCGGGCCCGGCTGATCTCGCAGTGCCCGGTTCCCGGCGGGATGCTGGCGGTCACCGGCATCGGCGTGGGCGAGCTGACGGGGGTGATGGCGGCCGAAGGCTTCGCCGATCTCGACATCGCCAATCTCAATGCCCCGGACCAGACCGTGTTGGCCGGTCCGACCGGTTCCCTGCGCGCGCTCGGCACGGTCCTGCGCAGTGGCGGCACGGCCAAGGCGACACTCATCGACGCACCCAACCCCGGTCACTCCCGCTACATGGCAGGCGCGGCTGCCGGGTTCGCCGAGATCCTCGCCGAGGTGACGTTCGCCGCCCCGCGCATCCCGGTGATCTCCAATGTGACGGCCCGTCCACACAGCCCTGCGCGGCTGGCCGAGCTGCTCGCTCAGCACCTGTACCGGCCCGTCCACTGGTCCGCCAGCATGACCTATCTCCACGCCGCCGGAGTCACGGAACTCCGCCAAGCCGGTGCCGGCGGACTGCTGCCCCGGCTGTGGACCGCCTGCACGGCGCCGGACGCCACACGTGTGGCTCCCCGGGACGCTCAGGAGTGAGCGTGGCGCGCGCCGGTGCGCTTATAGCGTGCGCCCCGGAACAGCTACCACCGGACGACAGGGGTGAGCGTGGCGCACAACGAGAAGGTACAGATGGTCCTCCTCTCGGCGGCCGACGAGGAGCGGCTGGTGCGCCTCGCCCGCCTCTACCGGGACTTCCTCGACGACGCGGCGGACGGCGAACAGGATCTTGATCCCGCCGACATGGCGTTCACCAGCCAGGTCGGGCGGGTGCCGCTCGGCCACCGTCTCGCCGTACTCTGCCGCACCGTCGCGCAGTTGCGGGCAGCACTGGACGACGTGGTGCACGCGCGGTCGTCGGCGGCGGTGCGGCGCTCCGTGGTGCACGTCGTCCCGCCGTACACCGCCCGGGCGACGGTGGTCGCCGACGAGCAGGAGGCGCTGGCGGCCTGGCTGGCCGGACAGGACGTCGACTGGCGCCGCCTGTGGACGGCGCCGGGCCGCCGGGTGGCGTTGCCGTCCTACCCGTTCGACGATTCCGGCAGTGCCACCGGCACGGGCGGCCAGGACAGTGCCGCTGCTCCCCCCGGGCCTCCGGCGCCTGCCGACGGAGGCTGGGCGAGCGCCTACCTCTGCCGGGTGTTCGCCGAGACCGCCGGACTGGCCGTCGAGGAAGTGCACCCCCACGCCGCGCTGGAGGAACTGGGTCTCAGCTCCTTCCTGATCACACGGCTCAACACCCGGCTGGAGAACGATCTGAGGGAACGGAGCCGGACACTGTTCTTCAAGTACGGGACCCTCGCCGACATCGCCGCCGTCCTGGCCACCCGGCACAGCGGCCCGCCCGGCACGACCGGCCCCTCTGCCTCTCTGGCTGACGAAGCCCGGCCCCCCGCCCACGCGGTCTCCGCAGCGGACCACACCCCCGCAGCCGATCGCGCCCCAACGCCCGCGCCCCCCGGCACGCGTCGACGTGTCGGTGCGGAGCCGCTGGCCATCGTAGGAATGTCCGGGCGGTTCCCCGGCGCAGCGTCCCTGGCGGAGTTCTGGGAGCGGCTGCAGAGCGGGACCTGCACCGTCGGCCCGGTGCCTGCCGACCGGCTCCGGCCGGGCTGGCCCGCCTCCCTGATGCACGGCGGTTACCTCGCAGAAGTGGACCGGTTCGACCCGCTGCTGTTCGGCATCACCCCCCGCCACGCCGAGCTGATGGATCCCCAGGAGCGGCTCTGCCTGGAGGCCGTCTGGGAGGCCCTGGACGACGCCGGCTACCCGGCCGGGCGCCTGCGCACCGACCACGGCTCCCGGGTCGGGGTCTACGTCGGTTCCATGTACAACGAGTACCCGTACTTCGGAGTCGAGCAGAGCCTGCTCGGTGTGGCCGCGGACAGCGGCTCCACCGTGGCAGGCATCGCCAACCGGGTCTCGTACGCCTTTGACCTGCACGGACCGAGCATGACCGTGGACACCATGTGCTCGGCCTCCTTGGTGGCGCTGCATCTGGCCGCCCGCGCGATACGCGCCGGCGAGTGCGAGGCCGCCGTGGTCGCCGCGACGAACCTCTCGCTGCACCCCAACAAGTTCCGCCAGATCGACCGGTTGGGCGGTGCGTCCAGTGACCAGCTGTGCCGCAGCTTCGGCCGGGGCGGTGACGGCATGGTTCCCGCCGAGGCGGTCGGCGCCCTGCTGCTCAAGCCCCTGTCTGCCGCCGAGGCGGCCGGGGATCGGGTACACGCCGTGGTGGCGGGCACCGCCGTGGTCAACGCGGGGCGGACGAACGGCTGGATCGTGCCGAGTCCTGCCTCGCAGGCCGAGGTCGTACGGCAGGCCCTCGCCGATGCCGGGCTGGCCCCGCGGGACATCGGGTACCTGGAGGCGCACGGCGCGGGAACCGCGCTGGGCGACCCGATCGAGGCCGACGGACTGCACCGGGTCTTCACACGTGACGCACTCGGCCAAGGGGCTCTGCCGATCGGCTCGGTGAAGTCCAACATCGGACACGCCGAGGCGTCGGCCGGCCTGGCCGGCATCGCCAAGGTGGTGCTCCAGTTCACGCACCGCACCCTGGTGCCGTCCCTGCACGCCGACGAGCTCAACCCGGACATCGACTGGGCCGAATCCCCGTTGCGGGTCCAGCGGTCACTGGAGCCGTGGGCCACCCAGGACGGGACGCTACGCCGGGCCGGAGTCAGCTCGTTCGGCGCCGGCGGTACTCTCGCCCACGTCATCCTGGAAGAACCGCCCGCACACCTGGCCCCTGACGTCCCGTCTGCCCCCGCTCCGCCGGCGCCGACGGTGATCATGCTGTCCGCCTACGACGAGGACCGCCTCCGCGAGGTCATCTCGCGACTGCTGGCGCACCTGCGCGAGCAGCCGGACACCGACCTGGCCGACCTGGCCTACACCCTCGCCGAGGGGCGCCACCACCTGCGGGAGCGCGCGGCCGTGGTGGTCTCCGACACCGGCGAACTCGCCGACAGGCTGAGACGTCACCTGGACGGTGACGCCACCGCGCTGCTGCGTGGCCGGGTGCCGTCGGGCCGAGCGCCGGGCGAGCCGGTCCGCGGTGGAGCACCGGACGAACTCGCCCGTCGGTGGATCGCCGGACAGCCCGTCGTCCCGGAACGGCCGACCGGACGTCGGCCCCGTGTCGTGACGCTGCCCGCGTACCCGTTCGCCCGTACCCGCTGCTGGCTGCCCGAGCCCGCCGCCGCGCCCGCACCGCCCGAGCCCGACCCCTCCGGAGAGTTGCCGCTGTACCGCAAGACCTGGCATCCGGCCGGTCCGGTGGGCGCACCCGGCGCCCTGCCGGGCAGCCTGCTGTGCGTGTACGGCAAGGGCAGCCGCGACCTGGCCGATGCCCTCGTGGCGCGGGTCGGCGCCGACCGGGTCCACCTGATAAGGGAGGACACCGGCGACGGTGAGGCGCACGGAACCCTCACCGGCTCCTCGGGCGCGGACCTAGCGGACCGGGCCCTCGCGGCGCATCCCGATCTGGCCGCCGTTGTCGACCTCGCCGACATCGGCCGTACCCCTGGCGGCGCCGGCCCATGGCAGGTGCGTCTGGCGCTGCTCCAGCGGCTGATCGCGGCCGGCGCCGGGCGCCGTGCGGCCGGGCGCACCACACCGACGCACGTGGTGCACGCAACCCGCGGGCGACGTGCGGTCGGCGGGGCACAGAGCGGGTGTGCCGGGGCCCGGATGGCCGGCGTCGTCCGCCTCCTCGGTGCCGAGACCGGCCACCTCACCGGCATCACCGTCGACCTCGACGACACCGACCGGGACCCAGGTGCCCAGGCCGCCGAACTGCTGTCGGCGCTCACCGGCAACGCGTACGGCGAAGTCGTCCACCGGCGCGGCGTGCGCCACCTGCCGACGCTGACCCCGCTGACCGGCCCCCGCCTCCCGGCGCCCCGGTTGGACCACTACGGGACCTATCTGCTCACGGGTGCCACCCGCGGCATAGGCGCCCGCGTCGCCCGGCACCTGGTCGCACGCGGCGTCCGCCATCTCGCCCTGCTCGGCGCCCGGTCGCTGCCCCCGGCGGTCCGCTGGGACGACCCGGAGCTGAGCGCCAGGGCGCGCGCCGCCGTGGGGACCGTGCGCGCGCTGGAAACCGCCGGAGCACGAGTGCACGTACACCGCGGATCCCTGCTGGACCGCCCAGGGCTGGAGGACTTCCTCGACCGGGTACGGGAGGACAGCGGACCGGTGCGCGGAGCGGTGCACTGCGCCGCCGTGACTCCCGCCGTGGGCCCCTTCGCCGGGCGCACACCGAGCGACATCCAGCGGGTGTTCGAGCCCAAGGCCGACGGGCTGGAGATCCTTTATCAGCTGTGCCTGCCCGACCGGCCCGACTTCCTGGTGGCCTTCTCCTCACTGGCCGCGGTGGTGCCGCCGGTGGCCGCCGGGGTACTGGAGTACGCGGCGGCCAACAGCTTCGTGGACGACTTCGCGGAGCGCCTGGCGGCGGACACCCCCTGGGTGCACTCGGTGGCCTGGCCGATGTGGCGCGACAGCGGGGCCCGGCCGGGCGCCGACAACCCCGGCGAACGGTTCGGCCTGGACGCGGCCGGGGACGACGAGGCGCTGCACGTCCTCGACCGGATCATCACGTCCGGCACCGGCGGACCCGTGGTCGCCCTGCGCGCGCTGCGCGGTGCGGACCCCGCCGACCTGATCAGGCTGCCCTCCACCGAGCCCGCCGCGCCGCCGCCCGCCGCGTCACCCGAACCGTTGCCTCCGTCCGCCCCGGCAGCGTGGCTGGACGGCCGTCGTCCCGTACCCGCCTGGCTGTGCGACATCTTCGCGCGCGTGGTCGGCATCCCCGCCGACGACTTCGACCCGACCGTGGAGTTCGCCGAACTGGGAGTGGAGTCGGTGATGCTCGGCGAACTCCTCGATGCGATCGAACAGCACGTGGGCCGGCCGCTGGACCCGGCACTCCTGCTGGAGTACAGCACGCTGCGGACCCTGGCGGACCGGTTGGACGCCCTGGTGCCGTCGCAGCCGGTAGGCGCGCGCGAACAGGCTCCGACCGACGAGCCGTTGCAGGAGCAGGAGCAGGACCCGCACCCGGAGCCGCGTGTGGATGATGCCGTACGGCAGTCGCCGCACCCCATCGCAGTGCCGAGGGCCCGGGACACCGAACCGGAGCCAGTCCGGCGTACACCGCGGGACCGGGACGCCGTCGCCGTGATCGGCATGGCTTGCCGGCTGCCCGGCGCACCGGACGTCGCGACCTTCTGGCGCAACCTGAGAGCCGGACACCTGGCCGTCGCCGAGGCGCCGCCAGAGCGCTGGGACGTGTCCAGGTTCCACCGGCCCACCGCGCGGACCGGTCACACCGTCGGCAAGTGGGGCGGTTTCGTCGAGGGCATCGAGGAGTTCGACCCGGGCCACTTCGGCCTGACCGACGTCCAGGCCCAGTACCTCGACCCGGTCATCCGGCTGTTCCTGGAGAGCACCGCCGACTGCCTGCGCGACGCCGGTCTGGAGGGGCCCGAACTCGCCGGCCATGACGTCGGCGTGTTCGCCGGCGCACGCGGCTCCGGGTACGCCGCGCGCGGGGAGATCCGCGCCGAGGTGCCCGAGTCCGACCCCAACTTCGTCGCCTCCCACGTCGGCCAGCACTTCGACCTGCGCGGCCCCCACCTGGTGGTGGACAGCGCCTGTTCGTCGTCCCTGGTGGCGATCCACCTGGCCTGCCAGAGTCTGCGCAGCGGGGAGACCGAGATGGCCCTCGCGGGCGGTAGCAGCGTGCTGCTCGACGAGGAGCCGTTCCTGGAGTTCTCCGCGGCGGGCGCGCTGTCGCCGACCGGCCGGTGCGCCGCGTTCGACCGGCGTGCCGACGGGTTCGTGCCCGGTGAGGGCAGTGTGGTGCTGCTGCTCAAGCCGCTGCACGCCGCCCTGCGCGACGGAGATCCGGTGCGCGGCGTCATCGAGGGCTCGGCGGTCACCAACGACGGCCGGACCATGGGGCTGACCACGCCGAACCCGGCCGCGCAGGCAGCCGCCGTGCGCCGGGCGCTGCGCGACGCCGGGCGCTCGCCCGGAGAGGTCGGCATGATCGAGGCGCACGGCACCGGCACGGCGATCGGCGACCCGCTGGAGTTCCGGTCCCTGCGCACGGTCTTCGACGAGGACACGTCGCCGCGCCCCGGGCCGTGCCTCCTCGGTTCGGTCAAGACCAACGTGGGCCACCTGCTGCACGCGGCCGGTGCGGTAGGGCTGCTCAAGGCACTCCTCGCGGTCGAGCACGGTGTCGTACCGCCGACGCTTCACTGCGAAAGCCCCAACCCCCGCCTGTCGCTGGCCGGATCACCGTTCGTCCTGGCCCACACGGCGCAGGACTGGCCGCTGCCCGGCCGCCCCCGGGTGGCCGGGGTCAGCTCTTTCGGCTTCGGTGGGACCAACGCCCACGTCGTGGTGGCGCAGACGCCGCCGGAAGCGCTCGCGGCGGCCGGCCCGCGCCGCCGGAGCAGGCCGCCAATCGCGTTCGAGCGGCGGCGGCTGTGGCTGGAGCGGGTGGACGGGGCGCTCTCGGTGCCGGCGGAGAAGCCCGCCCTGCGCCTGGCGTTTCGGTGAGCGCCCCCATGGATGGCCCAGGGGTGAACGTATTGAATCTTTCTCGGTAACGTTTCGTGACGGTTCGTGATCTTCGGTCAGACGGTGCGGCCGTGTTCCAGCTGGAGCAGGACGAGGGCGGCTCGGGCGATTCGGGTGATGCCGCTGGGGTCGAGGCTGACCCGGCGCAGGGCCTTGAAGGTGACCTTGAGCAGGGCGTTGGCCCGCTCGGCGACCGCGTGGACGCCTCGGATGACCGAGTTGAACGCCTGCCGCTCGTCATCGAGTTCGCTGCCCTTGGGCTTCTTGACCGGGTGGCGGAAGCCGTCGCCGGCGTTCTCGTAGCCGAGGTCGGTCAGGGTGGGAATGTCCAGGGTGGATGCGAGCCGGTTGAGGGCGTCGACGAGGCCGTGGGTACGGGCACAGGTGGTGTCGTGCTCGCGGCCGGGGCGGACCGGGGAGACCCAGATCGGCCAGCCGTCGGGGGCGGAGATGACCTGGACGTTGCCGCCGTGGTGCTTGTGCTTCCCGGACCACCAGAGGTCGGCGCCTTTGGGGCCGGGGGCGGCGACGCGGTCAGTACGGATGACGGTGCCGTCCAGGTTGAGATGGGTGTAGCCGGCGGCCGCCGCCCGTTCCAGCGCGGTGGACAGATCCGGGGCGTGGTCGGCGAGCACGGTCAGCCCTTCGTGCAAGCAGCGGTACGCGGTGGGCACCGAAACCCCGTTGTCCCGGGCGAGTTGGGCCAGCCGGGTCCCGTCGACGAACCACCGCAGCACCAGGACACCCTGCTTGAAGACGCCCAGAGCGCGGGTCCGCCTGCGGGTGCCGAGCCGTTCGCGGTGCAGGCGCAAGAGTTGGGCGAGAGCCTCGGCGGTCTCCCTGCCGACGTCGAGTGTTGCGGTGTAGGTGATACTGGTCAACGCGTGAAGCCTCTGGGTTCCGGAACGTGATCTGCGCAGACCTGTTCCTGCCAGGGGCTTCTCGCGTATCTGATGCCAGGTCAAGCCCGTCTGATGGCTCGCCAGCCAGGAAGATCGCGGATCTGTCGGACGGGAGGCCTGGCCAATACTCTGAACCCTCCGCACTGCCTGGGGAGAGTCATGACAAGTAGGTTCACTGAGTTGGCCGTTGACTGCCACGATCCTGAGAGGCTCGCGGCCTTCTGGTGCGAGGTCCTGGACTTCAAGGTGATCGACCGGAGCGAGGGCAAGGTCGAGATCGGCTCCTGGGTGCCGGCCGTCGAGGATGTTCGGGCCCGTCAGATGCCGCCCACCCTGCTCTTCATACAGGTGCCCGAGGGCAAGACCGTGAAGAACCGGCTTCACCTCGACGTCAGTCCAATCGACGGCAGCACCGAGGACGAGGTGACCAGATTGCTCGGCCTCGGCGCCACCAAGACGGATGTGGGCCAGGGGTCAGACCGAAACTGGGTAGTCATGGCAGACCCCGAGGGCAACGAGTTCGACGTCCTACGCACCCTGGCACCGCAGACCTAGGCCGCGAGCGGGCACCCGCACCCCATCACACACCGCAACCGTTACGTTGCCGAGAAGACCTCATTGAGACATCCCTCGGCGGACAGGGCCGGATTGCCCATGTAGCCCTGACAAGCCGTCTGCGGGAACGGTAATGTCCCGCGCCGGTGCGGAGATCCTCAAGCCGCTTGCGGTGGACGGCCTTTGGGCCTTCCGTCCGTGACAGAGAGACAATGTCAAAGATCGTCGGTAAGCCGTTTGCGGAAAACCCGCACGCGCGGAACGGAAAGGGGGACGGGGTCCAGGACCCTTGGGGACCAAGCCCCTGACTGCCCATGACAACATCAGAATCACAGGCCCCACAGGATTCGGCCGGGCCCCAGCTGAGCCAACGGCAGATCAACCGGGCCCTCATCGGTGTGATGACCGGTCTGCTGCTCTCCGCGCTGGATCAGACGGTGGTCAGCACCGCGTTACCCAGCATCGTCAGTGACGTGGGCGGGCTGGAGAACCTCGCCTGGGTCATCACCGCCTACCTGCTGACGTCGATGGCGAGCACCCCGGTCTGGGGCAAGGTGTCCGACCAGTTCGGCCGCCGCATCGTGTTCATCGTGGCGACCAGTGTCTTCATCGTGGGATCCGCGCTGTGCGGTATCGCCCAGGAGATCACCCAACTGATCGCCGCCCGCGCGGTGCAGGGCCTCGGGGCCGGCGCGCTCTACGCCCTCGCGCTGTCCGTGATCGCCGATGTCGTGCCGAGCCGCGACCGGGGCCGCTACCAGGGCATGGTGGCCGGGGTCTTCGGCATCGCCACCCTGGCCGGCCCGCTCGTCGGCGGCGGTCTGGTGGACGCGATCGGCTGGCGGTGGATCTTCCTGATCAACGTGCCGCTGGGACTGCTCTCGCTGTTCGTCACGGCCTCGGCCCTGCGCATCCCCATGGAACGGCGCAGCCACACGGTGGACTACCTCGGTGCCACCCTCGTCATCGCCGCCACCACCCCGCTGCTCCTGTACCTGAGCTGGGCCGGCGGCGAGCGAGGCTGGGCCGACCCGCTGTCGCTGGGACTGGTGGCCGCCTCCGTTGTGCTGACCCTCGCCCTGGTCCTCGTGGAGCGGCGCGCCGCCGAACCCGTGGTGCCGATGGTGCTGTTCCGCCTCCGGCTGTTCTCCCTCGGCTCGGCGTACAGCCTCATCGCCGGTCTGGCACTGTTCACCGGCGTCGTCTTCCTGCCCGTGTACTTCCAGGCGGTGAAGGGTCTGTCTCCCTTCGTCGCCGGGCTGGCCGTCGTGCCGACCATGATCGGCGTCGGCTTCGGGTCGATCTACGCCGGCAACCGGATGAGCGCCACCGGCCGCTTCCGGATCTTCCCCGTGCTCGGTGCCGCCCTCCTGGTGGTCACGCTGCTCCCCCTCGGCTTCATCGACGCGGACACACCGAGCTGGCTGATCATCCTGCTCGGCCTGGTCTTCGGCGTCGGCGCGGGCTTCGCGCTCCAGCCGATCATCACCGCCGTCCAGGGTGTCGTGGACCCCGCGGACATCGGTACGGCCACCGCCGCAATCAGCTTCTTCCAGCGGCTCGGGTCGGCGGTCGGCGTGGCGCTGTTGGGGGCCGTCCTCAACAGCCGGTTCGTCGCGCTGCTGAGCGACGCGAGCGGCTCCACCGGCGGTGCCCCGGATGAGGAGTCCCTGGGCAGCGTCGAGAGCATCCGAAACCTCGCCCAGCCGCAACGGGACCTCGTCGTCGGCGCGTACGGCGAGGCGCTCGCCACCGTGTTCCTCACCGTGGTTCCGTTCGCCGTCCTCGCGCTCGTACTGGGTCTCCTCATGCCCGAGACACCCCCGGCCGAGGCGACGGAGGAGGACGCCACGGCCGAGCAGCCGGTGGCCGGGGAAGAGCAGCGCTGATCCGGAACGAGTCGGCCTGCCCCGTGCGCGTACGCCGAGAACAGTCGACGACTGTTCTCGGCGTACGCGCAAAACTGTGCGTCGCCGCTACCGCCCTTCCTCCTAGTGTCGGCACGACAAAGCCGACGAGGAATTGAGGTCGTGGTGAACGACGTTATGAAGCCGGCCAGCCACCAGGTAGACCGCCCCGAAAGTGAACTGCTGCACTCTGGAAATGCGGGTTTCATCATCTCGCGTTACGCCCATTTCAAGCCGGGCCATGAGCAAGAGGGAATCAATTTCGTTTCCGAAGTGCTCAAGCATATGAACAAGGCCGACCTCAACGGCATGACGTTCTTCTTCTTCCAGAAGGCGTTCGGCGACCAGGCCAAACACCACTGGTTCATCAACATGAAGAGCCCGGCCGACTACGCGGCCAGCCTGGAGATGGTCGACCACGACGAGACCACCAAAATCCTGCTCGAGGACGACGTGGTCGCCGACGACCGCGGCTTCGGCAGCTGGGGCAACGCCGTGGTGCAGGGCAGCATCACCGAGCAGATCCTGGTGCCCCAGCACGGACTCGACTACGGCGAGGACGAGGCCCACGAGGCCTGGGTGCCCGAGGCCTGGCGGCAGACGTCGGTGCCCCCGGAGGAGCAGCTCAACTCCGCCAACGCCCCACTGATGGTGCACCGCGTCGCCTACGCCCGGTACCCCACCCGCAAGGAGGCGCGGTACTACGCCTTCGCCTGGCAGAGCTACGTCAACGAGCACCTGCGGGGCAAGGTCACCGCGTACCTGTATGAGGAGACCTTCGGCGCGATGGACCGGCTGCACCAGTTGATCCACCTCTCCTCGTACGAGGCGTGGGAGGAACTGCGCAACCTGCCGTACCGCGACCCGGAGTTCCGCAAGCTGCTGGAGCGCCAGATGATCGCCCCGGAGAAGGGCGGCGGCACCGGTGCAGACGCCTTCGTTCCCGGCGGCGTCACCGACACCCTCCTCGTTCCCCGACAGCTCTGACGCCGTGCGCGCGTTGCTCTTCGCCGGGCAGGGCAGCCAACGCCGGGGGATGGGAGCCGACCTCTTCGACGCCTTCCCCGACCACTGCGCTCTCGCCGACGACGTCCTCGGCTACTCGATCCGGGAGCTGTGCCTGGGCGACGACGACAGACTGCGGCTCACCCGCTATGCCCAGCCCGCGCTGTTCACCGTCCACGCGCTCACGTATCTGGCGCAGCGTGCCGAAAGGGGAGAGCCCGACCTGGTCGCCGGGCACAGCCTCGGCGAACTCAACGCGCTGATGGTGGCCGGAGTCCTGGACTTCGCTACGGGACTGCGCCTGGTCGCGGAGCGTGGCCGGCTCATGGGCGAGGCCGACGGCGGCTCCATGGCCGCGGTCGTCGGCGCCGGTCTCGCCGAGGTGGAACGCGTGCTTGCCGACTCGGGCCGGGACGACGTCGAGGTGGCCAACGACAACTCGGCGACGCAGGTGGTGATCTCCGGCGCCCCTGCCGGTGTGTCGGAGGTCTCCCGCCTGCTGAGCGGGGGAAATCCGGCGCTCCGGTGCGTGCCGCTGCCGGTCAGCGCCGCGTTCCACTCCCGGGACATGGCGTCGGCGGCGCAGCGGTTCGCGGACGTGCTGGCCGAGGCGCAGCTGGCGCCCCCGAAGCTGCCGGTGATCGCGAACGTGACGGCCGCGCCGTACCCGCCCGCAGAGCCCGTGGCGGCGCTGCTCGGCCGCCAGATCCGGTCCCGGGTCCGCTGGCGGGAGACGATGGACCGTCTGCTGGACGTCGGGGTCGACGAGGTGTGGGAGATCGGCCGCGGCCGGACGCTCACCGGTTTCTGGCGCGAGGCCGACGCAGCCCGCCGGCAACCCGCCGGAGGGGGGCGACCGAGTCCCCGTACCACTGCGGCACCTGTCGGCCATGCGACGGTCCAGCCGTCGCAGCCCGTCGTTTCCGCGACCCCGCCGGCCGACTCCGTGGCCGCGCATCCCGCGCCGGCGGGGCGGCGAGCCGGCACCGCCCTCGGGTCGGCCCGGTTCCGTGAGGTCTACCGCACCCGCCACGCCTATGTCGCGGGGTCGATGTACCAAGGCATCGCCTCCACCAACATGGTGATCCAAATGGCGCGGGCCGGCTTGTTCGGCTTCTTCGGCACCGGGGGACTGTCTCTCGCCCGGATACGGGAGGCGCTGGACGACATCGGACGACGGCTGCCGTCCGGTGCCGGGTACGGCATGAACCTGCTGCACGACATGACCGACAGCGTGCTGGAACGCGCCACGGTCGAGCTGTACTTGGAGCGCGGCGTGCGGTACGTCGAGGCTGCGGCGTTCACCCGGGTCACCGCGCCGCTGGTGCTGTTCCGGGCCAGGGGCGCACATCTCGACGGGGCCGGCCGGCCGGCGGCGGTCAACCAGGTGCTCGCCAAGGTGTCCCGGCCGGAGGTGGCGCGGCAGTTCCTGGCCCCGCCGCCGCCGGAGCTGCTCGCCCGGCTGCTCGCCGAGGGCGCGTTGACCGGCGAGGAGGCGGCGGTCGCCGCCCGGCTGCCGGTCGCGTCCGACCTCTGCGTGGAGTCCGATTCGGGCGGGCACACCGACGGCGGAGTCGTGCTCGCCCTGATTCCCACCCTGCTGCGGCTGCGGGAGAGCCTCTCCGCGTCGGCGGGCGGGGAACCGGTACGGGTCGGCGCGGCGGGAGGCATCGGCACCCCGGAGGCGGTGGCGGCCTGTTTCCTGCTCGGCGCGGACTTCGTCCTCACCGGCAGCGTCAACCAGTGCAGCCCGCAGGCCGGCACCTCCGACGCGGTGAAGGACCTGCTGGCCGGACTCGACGTGCAGGACGTCACGTACGCCCCCGCCGGTGACCTGTTCGAGATCGGCTCCCGGGTGCAGGTGGTACGGAGGGGCACGATGTTCGCCGCCCGCGCCAACCAGCTCTACGAGCTCTACCGCAGACACCACCGGCTGGAGGACATCGACAGCAGGACGCTCGCCACCCTCGAACGCACCTGCTTCCGCAGGCCGTTGGCTGAGGTGTGGGAGCAGACCGGCCGGTACTACCGGGACACCGGCCGACCGGAGATCGCCCGCGACGCCGAGCGGGACGCGAAACGGCGTATGGCGCTCGTCTTCAAGTGGTACTTCGCCGAATCGTCACGGGCTGCGCTGGACGGCGCGAAGGACAACGCGGCCAACTTCCAGATCCACTGCGGCCCCGCGATGGGCGCCTTCAACCGTCTGGTCGAGGGGACCGCGCTGGAGTCGTGGCGGCGGCGCGACGTAGACGCCGTGGCCGACCTGCTGATGACCGGTGCCGCGGAAGTCCTCGCCGCCGCCCGCGTCCGCTGATTCACCCACCACCCCCGAGTGAAGGGACCCACCGATGAACGCCTTCCCGCCCGCCGCGGCAACCGCCCAGCACCAGGTGCGCACGCCCCCGGACAAGACCCTCGACACCGCCTCGGCCGAAGTCGTGCTGTGGCGCTCCGCGCAGATCCGGGCCGGTCACGGCCCCCGCGCCCGCGCCGCCACCCGGGCCCTGGCGGAGGACTTCAACGAGCGGAACGAGGGCATCGCCACCGCACTCAGCTTCGAGGACGCCTTCGGCACCCGGGGCCGCCTGCACTGGCTGATCCACCTGCGCTCCCTGGGGGACTACACCGCGCTGACCCAGCGCGGAGCCGACCGAGGGAGCGGTGTCTTCGGGCGCGACGCCGGCGAGGACGACGGCTGGGAGGAGCTGTTCGAGGCGGGCAGCGTGCGGGAGACCGTCCTGCTGCCGCACCGCTGGGGCATCTTCGGCACCGCCACCGAGGCGATGGCGCAGCAGGAGACGACGCGGCAGGACCTGAACCCGGTCGAGACGGTGGACGGCCGGGCCCGGTTCCAACTGTTGCCGGCCGCGCGGCAGAGCTCGCTGCCCCTCGAGAGCCTGCTCACCAGCGCGTCGTCCGGGCTGCTCATGCACCGCACCGCCCAGGTGCACTACGCGTACCGGGCGGAGGCCCGGGTGCTCGTCCGGACGCTCGCCGAGACGTACAACCTGAACGCCAAGGGCCGGACCACGGTCCTGCTGTTCGAGGAGGCGTTCGGGCAGATGGACCGCCTCCACATGTTCATCCACATGGCGGACATCGAGGCATACCAAGAGCTGATGGCGCTGGACGCGAGCCCGGACCCGAGCGCGCCCCGGGCGTCCTACATCCAGGAGTGGATCTCGCCGGAGCGTGGCGGCGGCACCTGGGACAAGATCGTCATCCAGGACAGCGCCAGGGACGGTCTGCTGGTGCCCCGGACGTTCGGCTGAGCGTCAGACACACGCACGCGTCCCCGCTCCGGGAATCCGGGGCAGGGGACGCGTACGTGGGTGCGCGGGACGGAACCTCATGGGCGGCGGGTCAGGAACCCGCCGGGACCGGTGGGTCCGGACGGCGGTCGGCACCGGACGGCGGTCAGGCCATCGCGGTGATGCAGAAGGGGTAGCCGACCGGGTCGAGCAGGACTGTCCACTTGCCTTCGCCCGGCTGGTCCTCGGGCTTGGTGGCGCCCAGTTCCAGGAGTTCGGCCTCGGCCTTGTTCAGGTCCGTGACGCTGAAGTCGATGTGTACGCGATGGGCCGCGTCCGGCCAGGTCGGGGCTTTGAATCCGTCAATCTTGACGAATCCCATACGCATGCCGTTCTCGCCTGCCAGATATGCCGCCGACTCGCTGGTGAAGATCTTCTGCCAGTCGGTTGCCCGAGCGTAGAAGTCGGCCAGTGATTCCGGGTCGGGACAACTCAAGGTGATGGCTCCGGGCTGAGTGATCGCTGCCATTAATCCACCCTTTCAGGAATGTGGTTGGGGGCCGGGATGCCCGCACGCAGTCTTCCACGAAGATGCCACGGCGGGAGCCGAACCAACGATCTTCCGGACTACGTCCCACGGCAGCACACTATTGAGCATTCGGCGCCTTTGCCCGGCCGTACCGTCGGATCATGACGGATAACCTGGAACGTATGCCCGAGGACTGGGAGAACGCGCTCGTACTGGCCGCGCACCCCGACGACGTCGAGTTCGGTTCCGCGGGAGCGGTCGCGGTGTGGACCCGCAAGGGACACGCCGTGTCCTACCTGCTGGCCACTCGCGGCGAAGCGGGGATCGACAGCATGCCCCCCGCGCGGGCGGCCGAGGTGCGCGAGACCGAGCAGCGGCAGGCCGCCGCCCAAGTGGGCGTCACTGAAGTGGAGTTCCTCGACCACCCCGATGGCGCGGTGCGCGCCGGCGAGGCGCTGCGGAGCGGCCTAGTGGCCGCGATCCGCAGGCTGCGCCCGCAGCTCGTAGTCGTCTTCAACCACCATGAGCGCACCGGCACCGGACGGTGGAACGCCCCCGACCACCGCGAGTTCGGGCGATGCGCGCTGGACGCCGTCATGGACGCCGGGAACCGGTGGATACTGCCGGACGCGGGTGAGCCGTGGTCGGTGAAGTACCTCGCCGTGGCGAACTCTCCCCAGCCCACCCACGCCGTGGACATCTCCACCGGCCTGGACGCCGCCGTCGCGTCACTCGGAGCTCACGAGACCTACCTCGCGAGCCTGGGATACACCCGGGAAGCTGTGCGGCCCGCCGTCAACGGCCAGGCGCAGGCGACCGGCGCGCGCTTCGGGGGGGTGCCTGCGGTGGCGTTCGAACTGATCCCCTGCTGACCGGGTTTCCCCGGCGCCACCGCGGGCCCGGTCCGGTCAGACCGGCTTCTCCGCGGCGGTCAGCCAGCACGACCACGCCTGCCGCCGCACCCGCTGCGGTTCCGGCAGGGCACGCAGCTGCTCCAGGATCGGCGCGACGACCTCCGCCGCCTGCTCGGGCTCCAGCCGCTGGAGGAACGGCACCTGCCGGTTGGTGATCAGCGCGATGAAGGTGTCGGGGTTCATCCCGCTCTCGTACTCCGGCTCCAGGCCTTGCCGGAGCAGCCGCAGCCCGGCCGCCTCGGCCGCCGCCCGCACCGCGTCGGGCTCGTCGGGGCGGGCCGGCTGCATCGCCTGAACCTGGCGCAAAATAAGCACCAGGTCGTCGGCGTCGGCTACGGGGTCACCGTGGCGTATCACCACCCGGCCGCCGGGCCGCAGCACCCGCGCCGCCTCGGTCAGCACCGCCGTCATGTCGGCCATCAGGTGCAGCGCGTGCACGTACACGACGTTGTCCTGCGAGGCGTCGTCGAACGGAAGCGCCATCCCGTCGCCGATCAGCAGCTCGCCGTCGAAGCGTTTCGCGGCGACGTCGAGCATCGGCTGGGAGACGTCCACGCCGCGCACCGTGCGCCCCAGAGCGGCCAGGCCGGCCGCCACCACACCGGTTCCCACGCCGACTTCGAGCACCGGGCCGGGGGCGAGATGCGGTGAGATCGTGGCAGCGGTCATGTGTCCGCGCCCCTCACCTCCGCGAGCCGCGTCGTAGTGGGCGGCGAGCTTGTCGAACTTCACGGAACTGGTCATGGCGTCACTTCCTCGCGGAATGGGGTCATGCCCTCGTGGGCGTACGTATGGGACGAACTGGACGCCGGAGGCGGGTTCACGGGCACGGGGCCCAGCGGATCTCCGCCGGTCCCGTGGCGAGGGGCGCACCGCCCGACGGGTCGTCGAGAAAGGCTCCGCAGACCGCCGCCACCACCTCGGGGCGGTCGATCATGGTGTAGTGCGTGGCACCGACGAGCTCACCGTGCCGGCCTGCCAGCAGCGGCATCAGCGCCGCCGGCGGTTCGGGAGCGGCGACCCGGTCGAGGTCCGCGGCCAGGGACAGCAGCGGCGGCAGGCCCGATGCAGGGCCGGGCAGCGGACGTTGCCACAGCTCGGTCAGCTGACGGCTGTAGCGGACCAGCGCGTCCGGATCCCGGAACGGGCGGCGCAGTACGGACTCCACGCCCGCCGGGGCACGGGCGAGCACCTCGACGGCCGCGCGCCCCTCGTCGGCGGGCAGCGGCTCGGGCACGGCGCCGCCGGTGAGCATCCTGAGCGCCCTCTGCGCCCGCCCGGGTCGCGCGGCGACGGAGGCGCACACCGCGCCCAGATCGCGTTCGTAGGCGGAGCAGGCGTCGCCCGCCGCCCTCGGGTACGAGCCGTGCAGCAGCACCAGCGCCCGGACGGAGGAGGGGCGGCTGTGCGCGTACTCCAGCGCGATCTGGGCCCCCGAGCACCACCCGACGACGTCGCACGAGGCCGCCCCTTCGGCGTCCAGTACGGCGTCGATGTCGGTCAAATGGCCGTCGAGCAGCCAGGGTTGTCCCGACGGAGCGGTTTCCCCGGCGTCCCACATCACCAACCGCCGCCCCGGCAGCAGCCGTTCGGCCAGCGGATGCCAGACCTCGTCGGTATGCCCCAGGGCGGTGAGCAGCACCAGCATCGGCCCTCGCCCGCCGACCCGGTAGCGCAGGCGGCGGCCCGCGTGCCGTACCACGCGGCGCTCCAGGGACCGGCCCAGGTGCGCGGCCCGCGCGGCCCGCAGCGCGCCCTGCCGGTCCTGCCGCTGCCGCCATGCCCGCCACGCGCCGGCCGGGACGTGGCCGGCGGCGCGGCCGGGGTCGACGTCGTCGGTGTCCTCGTCCGGCCGGGTTCGGCGCCGCCGGTCCAGCAGCTCGTCCACAGCCGTGAACGCCGCCGGATCCGTCGCCGTGAGCGTCACACCGAACGCGTCGGCCACTGCCTCGGCGGCACCCGTCGGCGGGTCGCCCGCCCGCAGCGGGCGCGTGGCGAAGTAGCCGGGCTCCCGGCGCGTCACCTCCGTGTACGTCCGGTGCACGGCGCACAGGAACGACTCGATGGTCTCGGGCATGGTCCTCCCACTCTCGGCCGCGTTCCGAGCATGATCGGACCTTCTTTGCCATGCCGCTCAGTTGTGAGCAGCACGGGCAGCCCGGCACCGGTTCGCTGACAGGCTCACCGAGGGAGAGGGCATCTGGACATGATCGGGTACGAGACCCTGGAGCAGATACTGCGGGCTCAACTGCCTGCGCTGGCGCAGGAGGCGGCGGTTCCCAAGGACCTGCCGCTGGCCACCGTCGGGCTGGACTCGGTCGCGGCGGTGGTGCTGATGGACACCCTGGAGGACATCCTGGGCGTGACCTTCCCCGACCACACCATCACGCCGACCACGTTCCGCACGCCGGGCACGCTGTGGGCGGTCGTCGGGCAGCTGGCGAACGGCTGACCGGGATGCCCGCCGACGGATTACTGCTCGACCAGTGGTTCGACCGTGGGCGTTCGCTCGCCCCCGGCGGACCGGCGCTGCGGGTCGGACAACAGACCCTGACCTACGAGGCGTTGGACCGTGAGGTGTCGGCGCTGGCCGGTCCGCTCGTAGCGGACGGGCGGCGCCGGGTGGGCGTCCTGGCCGCCAAGAGCGTGACGGCGTACGGCGGATTCCTGGCCGCCCTGCGCGCCGGCGCCTGTGCTGTCCCGCTCGCCCCCGACGCGCCGCCGGACCGGCTCACCGCCGTGGCCGCGGCGGCCGGGCTGGACGCGCTGGTGGTGGATGCCACCGGTGCCGCCGCGCTGCCCGCCCTGCTGCCGCTGCTCGGACCGGGCACCCTCGTCACCGCCGACCTGCCCGAACCGCCCTCCCCGGCCGGCCCCTCCGGGACCGGCCCTCAGGTGCGCAGGCCCGGGCCGCCCGGCATCGTCCGGGTGCCCGGACGATGCCCCGACGACCTCGCCTACCTGATGTTCACTTCGGGCAGCACGGGGGTGCCCAAGGGGGTGCCGATACGGCACCGCAACATCAGTGCCTTCGTGCGTACCGCCCTCGAACGCTACGACTTCGGCCCCGGCGACCGGTTCAGCCAGATCTACGAGCTGACCTTCGACCTGTCGATGAGCGAGCTGTTTCTCGCCTGGGGCTCCGGCGGCTGCCTCTGCGCCCTCAACCGGCTTCAGGCGCTGGCACCGGCCCGGCTGGCCGGTCAGCACATCACCGTCTGGCATGCCACCCCCAGCCTGGCGGCCTCGCTGCGCATCACCGGCCGCCTCGACCCCGGTTGCCTGCCGGACCTCCGTACGACGATCTTCTGCGGCGAGCCGCTCACCACCGGCACCGCGCGTGCGTGGCGCACGGCAGCTCCCCACTCCGTCATCGACAACCTGTACGGACCGACCGAGGCCAGCGTCGCCTGTACGGGACATGTCTGGGACGGCGCCGACGACACGCCGGACGACGCCGTCGTGCCGATCGGCGAGCCGTTTCCCGGCGTCCACACCCTCGTCGTCGACGAGGACGGCACACCGGCGAGCAGCGGCGAACTCTGCCTGCGCGGCGCACAGGTGTTCAGCGGCTATCTGGACCCTGCCGAGGACGCGCAGAGGTTCCTTGACCTCGACGGACACCGCTGGTACCGCACCGGCGACCTGGTGCGCCGCGGCCCCGCGGGTATGACCCATCTGGGCCGCTCCGACAGTCAGCTCAAGGTCCAGGGCTACCGGGTCGAGACGGGGGAGGTCGGCGAGGCCCTGCGCGCCGCCGCCCCGGGCGCGGAGGTGGCCGTCCTCACGGTCGCCGGAGACAGCGGCCCGCAGCTCGTCGCCTGTCTGATGGGCGGACCGGCCGTCAACCAGGCCGAGGTCCTGCGCCGGGCCGCCCTACGGCTGCCCGCGTACATGCTGCCGCGCCTGCTGTGGTGGGTGCCGGAGCCCGTCCTCAATGCCAACGGCAAGGTCGATCGTCCCCGTCTGCGCCGGGTCGCCGAACAGCGCCTGGCCTCGATGCAGTCCTCAGCGCGCCGGCCCGCTCAGATCTGAGCGGGCATCGGCGCCGTCGCCAGTGATGCTGGGCCGGTCCGGGCCCTGCCGGATCGTCCACGGGAGGTAGTCATGCTCAGTCCGGGTTCCCGCGTCGAAGCAGAGGTCGCTCTGGAGCCGACCGACTTCGTCGTCCACGAGCACCGGCTCCGCGACGTCTGCCTGCTGCCGGGCAGCGCCCTCTTCGACGTGATCTGGCGGATGCTGGAGGCCCGTGGTCTCGACCCGGCGCGGGCGGTGCTGACCCAGGTGCTGTTCGCCGAACCTGTCACCACCGCGCCGGGCATCGGCCGGGAGCTGCGCGTGGTGTTCGAGGCGGACGACACCGGCCGGGTCGGTGTGCGCGTCACCAGCCGCCCCGTCGGCGAGCTCACACTCGGTGCGCCCTGGGTGGAGAACCTCCGCGCGCAACTCGACTGGTCCGGGCGGGCGCTGCCCGCGCTGGCCCCGGACGTCCGGGACGCGGCCGACGCCACCGGCGACATGGCGCAGGTGTACGGCAGGGCGCGCGCCCAGCAGGTGCACCATGGGCCGCGCATGGCCTGCACCGGTACCGTCCGGCGCGGCCCCGGCGGTCTGCTCGCCGAGATCGACCTCGGCACCGGCGCCGGGAGCGAGGACTTCTACCTGCACCCCGCCCGCCTGGACGCGGCCACGCTGCTGGGGTTCTGTCAGACGCCGCCGGAGAACGACCCGTTCGTGCCGATGTTCGTTAGCAGGTTCCGTGCGGTCCGGCCCCTGCGCGGACCGGCCCTGGTCCATGTCCCCGAGGCGGAACGGCTCACCGATTCCGGCGAGTTGCTCAGCAATGACGTCCGCATCTACGACCTGGACGGCGAGCCGATCGCCGAGATCGTGGGCTTCGCGTCCAAGCGGCTGCGACCGGGCGCGGCGGTGTCGGCCCCGGAGGCTCCCGTGCCGGTGGCTCCGGAGCGGGCCCCGGTCCCCGCTGTCTCGTCGGCAGTGGCTCCCGAGGTGGGAGAGCGGCGGGCGACGCCGGTGGGCGGAGCGATGGCCGACCGGGTGCGCGCGGTGGTCGCCGGGCACCTCGGCCGGCCCGCCTCCGACGTGCCCACAGGAGTCGGCTTCTACGAACTCGGCCTCAACTCGGTCGACGTGCTGCGGATCGCGGAGCAGTTGGAGGAAGTGGTCGGCTCGACCCTCTACCCCACACTGCTCTTCGAGCACACGACAGTGGACGCCGTCGCCGCTTTCCTCGTCTCCGAGTACGGGGAGACCTCCTCGTCCGAAGACGTGTCCCCGGATGCGGAGACCGGTTCGGCCGAAGCGGCCCCCGGGACCGGCGACGCCCGGCTGCCGGGTGAGCTCGTCGCCTTCGAACCGGTCTGGACCCCGGCGCCCGCCCCCGTGCCGGGGCACGGGTACGGGGACATCGTGGTGTTCGGCGCGGCGTGGGCCCAGGCATTGCGGGCCGCTCGCCCGGACCGCCGGGTCGTCACGCTGGTGCAGGACGGGCCGGCGCCGGTCGGCGGCTACGTCGTGGACCAGTGGGACCGGGCGGACCTGACCGGCCTGCTGCACCGGATGGCCTCCGACGGGATCGAACCGTCCGTGTTCATCGACGCCACCTGGCCCGCGCCCGCGCCGTACCCCCGGCTGTGGGCACTCGCATCGGCCCTCGTCGACAGCCGCAGACCCGGCCCGCACCGGTTACTGGTGGTGCACGGGCCGAACGCCGACGCCGGGTACCAGGCACTCGGCGCGTTGCTGCGCACCCTCGGCACGGAGGTGCCCGCACTGCGCTGCCGCGTGGTCGCCCTGCCGACCGGCACGCCCGACGCGGCAGTCCTGCTCGCCGAGGCCGACGACCTCACGGCCGACGTGGAGGTGCACCACTTGGGCGGCCGGCGGCTGGTGCGCCGCCACCGGCCCGTACCCCTCCCGCCGCCGGAACGGGCGCCGATCCGGCGGGGCGGCTCGTACCTCGTCGCGGGAGCCGGCCGGATCGGTCTGCACGTTGCCAACTGGCTGGCCCGCGAGTACGGGGCCGAGCTCACCCTCGCTGCCCGTCGCCCGGAGCCGCCCGAGACCTCCAGGCTCCTCGCCGAGTGGCGGGAAATCGGTGTGACGGCGCGTTACGTGCGGGCCGAGCTCACCTCGGCGGCCGATGTGGCACGTCTGACGGAGGCCGCCCGGCGCACCCAGGGGCGTCTCGACGGGGTGTTCCAGTGCGCGGGCGCGGTCGAGGACGCGGTGTTCTTCCGCAAGCGGCCGGAACGCGCCGCCGCCGTGCTCGCAGCCAAGATCGACGCGGTCACCCTCCTCGACGAGGCGACCTCGGCCGACGACCTCGGCCTGTTCGTGGCGTTCTCCTCGCTCGCGGCCACCCTGCCCAGCCCCGGCCAGTGCGACTATGCCTACGCCAACGCCGCCCTCGGCGCGCTGATGCGGCGCCGCACCGGGCCGGGCTGCAGTCTCGCCGTGGAGTGGCCGTACTGGTCGGACGGCGGAATGACCGCGCCCGCCGACGCCCTGCGGCACGACCGGCAGACGCACGGACTGGCACCGATGCCCACCGCGGCCGGACTCCGCGCCCTCGGCGGCGCGCTGGCCTCCGGCGCGTCCCATCTGCTGATCGGTTACGGCGAACCAGACCGGATCGCGATCGCGCTCGGCACCGCGACCGAACCCGGGTCCGCCACCACGGCCACATCCGGTACGGCTCCCACGACCGGGACCGCGGCCGGGACCGGCACCGAGCCCGGTGCCCCGTCCGACACCGATCTCGTCCTCGCCCCGGCCGCACCTCCCGCCGAGGCAAGGGGCGGGGTGGACGATGACGCCATCGCCGTGATCGGCATGGCCGGCCGCTACCCGCAGGCCGCCGACGTGGCGGAGTTCTGGCGCAACCTCAGCGCGGGACGCGACTGCGTCACCGAGGTACCGGCCGACCGTTGGCCGCACGAGCAGTTCTTCGACCCCCGGCCGAACACACCGGGCCGCACGTACGGCAAATGGGGCGGGTTCCTCGACGGTATCGACCGTTTCGACCGCGCCTTCTTCGGCATCTCCCGCCGCGAGGCCGAGCGGATGGACCCGCAGGAACGGCTGTTCCTGACCACCGCCTGGCAGACGGTCGAGGACGCGGGATACCGGCCCGACCAGCTCACCGACCGCCGCGTCGGGGTGTTCGTCGGAGTGATGTCGTCCCACTTCCAACTGGTGGACGCTGCGCCGGACGAGCCACTGCCTCTTGCCCTGCACTCGTCCGTGGCCAACCGGGTGTCCTACCGGATGGACCTGCGCGGCCCCAGCATGGCGATCGACACTGCCTGTTCGTCGTCGCTGACGGCGATCCACCTCGCCGTGCAGGCCATCCGCTCCGGCGAGTGCACCTGGGCGCTGGCCGGCGGGGTGAACGTCATGCCGCACCCGGAGAAGTACCTGCAACTCGCCGCCGGGCAGTGGCTGTCGCGCGATGGACGATGTCGCAGCTTCGGCGAGGGCGGCACCGGTTATGTACCCGGCGAAGGGGTGGGCGCACTGCTGCTCAAGCCGCTCGCCGCCGCGCGGGCGGACGGCGATCACGTGTACGGCGTGATCCGCGGCTCCCGCCTCAACCACGGCGGCCGGGCCAGTGGATTCACTGTGCCCAGCCCGGGCGCGCAGACCGACGTGGTGACCGGAGCCCTGACCGCCGCCGGCGTCGACCCGGCCACCGTCAACTACGTCGAGGCGCACGGCACCGGCACCTCGCTCGGCGACCCGATCGAGGTCCAGGGACTGCGCGACGCGTACACGGGTGTGGACACCACCTGCGCCCTCGGTTCGGTCAAGTCGGTCATCGGCCACCTGGAGAGCGCCGCCGGGGTGGCCGCCGTGACCAAGGTGCTGCTCCAACTGCGGCACCACACGCTCGCCCCCACGCTGCACTGCGACGAGGTGAACCCGGCGCTGCGCATCGACGAGAGCCCGTTCCGGCTCCAGCGCACCGCCGAACCGTGGCAGCCGGGAGCGGCCGGAGTCCGGCGGGCGGGCGTCAGCTCGTTCGGCGCCGGCGGCTCCAACGCCCACCTCGTCCTGGAGGAGGCGCCCCCGCCCCGCGCCGCCCCCGTACCAGCCGGGCCCGCCGTACTGGTGCTGTCCGCCGAGGACGAGGAACAACTCGCCCGGGTGGCGGGGGACCTGCTAGCCGTCCTGGAACAGGGCGACGAGCAGGTCCGCCACGCGGTCGCCGGTCTCCTCGGCGTGCAGCCCGACGACGTATCGGCCACGGTGCCCCTGCGCGATCTGGGCCTGGAAGTGGTGGACCTGGAGCTCCTCGCGGCGTCGACCGGGCTTCGCGCCGACGAGCTCGCCCGGCGCACCCTCGACGAACTGGCCCCGGGCGAGGGAGCGGAGCGGCTGCACGACCTCGCCTACACCTCCCAGGTCGGCCGGACCCCGCGGGCCCACCGGCTGGCCGTGGTCTGTGCCGACAGCTCCGCCGCCCGCCGGGCGCTGCGGGCCCACCTCGCGGGCGAGGCCCCGCCACCGGGCGCCTACTGGGGGCGCGAGCCGGGCGGCGCGGACCCGGCCGGTCTCGACGACGCGGTGCGCGAGCGGCAGTGGGACCGGCTCGCCGAAGCCTGGGCGGCCGGGGCCGACGTGCCCTGGCACCGCTGTCACCCGGCCGGCCTGCGACGGGTGCCGCTGCCGCCGTATCCCTTTCGGGGCGAGCGCTGCTGGCCGGGCCTGTGGCGCGCGGAGAACGCGGGGGGAGCGGACACGGCTGCCGTCGCGGGCACCCCTGCCGCCACACAGGCCACGGCCGTGCCGGGCGTCCGCGCCCGGGCGGGCACCACCGCCGGGAGACAAGCGGGTGCCCGGCCCCGAGTCGCTCCCAACACCGCTGCTACGACGGGAGTCACCGCGGTGACGGACACCGCTGCCGCGAACGGTGGAGCGCCGGAGCCGCCGCGGGCGCCGGATCCCGATCCGGACCGGCCCGCGTGCGAGACACGCCTGCTGCCGGACGGAATCCTCCTGGTCACCCTCGGCCGCAGCACCTTCACCGACGAGCTGCTGGACGGCTTCCGGGAAGCCCTGGTGCGGGCAGCCGCCGACGAGGCGGTGTCCTGCGTGGTGATCACCGGGAGCGGCGAGGTGTTCAGCATGGGCGCCACACCAGAGGCGATGGCCCGACTGGCCGCCAAGCAGGGCACGTTCGCCGACGTGTCCTTCCTGCACCAGCTAGTCCTCGCGTGCGACAAGCCGGTCGTCAGCGCCCTCCAGGGCCACGCCAGCGGCGGCGGCCTGGTGTTCGGCCTGTACGCCGACGTGGTGGTGATGGCGCGAGAGGCGAGTTACGGCGTGCCGTTCCTCACCTACGGTTTCACCCCCGGAGCCGGCGCCACCTTCTTCGTGGAGCGCAAGCTCGGTACGGCGGTCGCCGAGCAGTTGTTCTACACCGGACGCACGTTGACCGGTGCGGAACTGCGCGAGCGCGGCGCCTCGGTGGACATCCGTCCGCGTGCCGACGTCCTGTCCACCGCCCTGGGGTACGCCCAGTCCATCGTCCGGCAGTCCCGCACGGCCGCCGCCGAGCTCAAGCGGGAGCTGGCCGGACGCACGCTCGCCGCTCTGTCCGACGTGATCGAACGGGAGTTGCGCATGCATGAGCGAGTGCTGGGCGGCGAGGCCGTCGAACGCGTCCAGAGCCGCCTGGGACGCGAGTCCGCGCCGCCCTCCCCGACCGCCGCGGCGACCGCACCAGCCGCGCCGCCCGTGTCTTCCGTGCCGCCTCACCCGCCCGTCCCCTCCGTGCCGCCGGCACCGCATGTGCAGCCGGTACCGCCGCCGGGACCTTCCGGGTCGGCCGGCGAAGAACTGCGGGACGTCGTCGTCGAGGTGGTGGCCGCTCAGCTCTACCTGGCACCGCACGAGGTCGATCTGCGGCAGACGTTCTCCGACATGGGACTGGACTCGATCGGCGCCGTCGAGGTCACCAACACCCTTGCCTCCCGGCTCGGCGTCCACCTGGAGTCGGTCCTGGTCTACGAGCGGCCGACGGTCCCCGAACTGGCCGATGCCGTGGCCGAGGCCGTACGCAACAAGCAACAGGTGGCCGACGCCGCCGTGGCCCCGCGCGTCGGGGCGTCGGAACCGGCCCGGCCCGCCGAGCCTGTGACGGACGGGCCGGCCCCGTCGCCCGTCGGCACAGCCGCGCCCGCCCCGGCGACGGCACCGCTCGTAATCCCCGTTCCCGCCCCCGTCGTGGCGGCCGTGTCCTCGCCGGAGCCAGGGGCCGCGGTCCCGCTCGTGCTGCGTGGCGTCGGCGCACGCGCCGGGCAGCACGCGGCCCCCGCGGCACCCGCCGCGCCGGGCCCGGTCGGTACCGCCGTACCCGCCGCTTTCACCAGGCCCGCGGCGACCGTGGCGCCGGACCCCGCCCCGCCACCGCACGACGCGCACGCCATCGCGGTGATCGGGATGTCCGGCCAGTTCCCACACGCGCCCACCCTGGAAGCATTCTGGGCCGCTCTGGTCGATCGCAGGCAGCACACCGAGGAGGTTCCGGCCGAGCGCTGGGACACCAGCGTCCACTACGACCCGGCGGGGCCCCCCGGCACCACGACCAGCAAGTGGGCGGCGTCGCTGTCCGGCATCGACCGGTTCGACGCGCCGTTCTTCCGTATGTCCCCGCTGGAGGCGGAGGACATGGACCCTGAACAGCGGCTGTTCCTCACCGAGTCGTGGCGCGCGCTGGAGGATGCCGGCTACGCGGTCGGCCCCGACACACCCACGTCCTGCGGTGTCTTCGTGGGCTGCACGCAGAGCGACTACCGGCACCTCCGCCGCGCCGCCGGACGGCACGACACGGCGCACAGTTTCCTCGGCGGCGCCCCGTCGGTGCTGGCGGCCCGCGTCTCGTACTTCCTCAACCTCACCGGCCCCACCGCCGCGGTGGACAGTGCCTGTTCGTCGTCCCTGCTCGCGGTGCACCTGGCCTGCCAGAGCATCCTGAGCGGGGACTGCGAGATGGCGGTCGCGGGCGGGGTCGCGCTGATGCTGGGCCCCGACATCCATGTGCAGACCAGCGCTGCGGGCATCCTGTCGACGACCGGCCGGAGCGCGCCTTTCGACGCCTCCGCCGACGGCATCGTGCTCGGCGAGGGGGTCGGCGCCGTGGTGCTCAAGCCGCTGGCCCGCGCGCTCGCGGACGGCGATCACGTCCACGGCGTCATCCGGGCCGGCGGCGCCAACGGCGACGGCCGCAGCAACGGCATCGCCGCGCCCAGCGGACGCGCCCAGGCCGACCTGCTCACCCGGGTCTGGCGGCGAGCGGGCATCACCCCCGACGAGATCGGTCTGATCGAGGCGCACGGCACCGGCACCCCGCTGGGCGACCCGATCGAGGCGAAGGCGCTCGCGGAGGCGTTCACCCGGACGGGATCGACGACGGCGTCCTGCGCGCTCGGCTCGGTCAAGGGCAACTTCGGCCACACCACCATGGCGGCGGGCATCGCCAGCCTCCTCAAGGTGCTGCTGGCGCTGCGCCACAAACAGTTGCCGCCGACCGCCGGGTTCGCCTCGCCCAACCCCCGGCTCGACCTCGACGACAGCCCGTTCCAGGTGGTCACGGAGGTGCGGGATTGGCCGCCGGGCCCGAGCGGGCAGCGCATCGCCGCGGTCAGCAGCTTCGGCGTGAGCGGCACGAACTGCCACCTGGTCGTCGCTGAGGGCCCGGCCCGGCCGCGGCACCTGGGACCGCGCAGCTTCGTCGTACCGGTCTCGGCCCGTACCCCCAGGGAACTCGGGGAGCAGCTCGGCGCCCTGGCCGAAGCGGCGCCGTCGGCGCCGGAACTCGCTGACGTCGCCTACACCCTGTGCTTCGGACGCCGCCACCACCCGGCGCGCGCCGTCGTCGTCGCGGACAGCCTCGACGACCTCGCCGTCCATCTGCGGGCCGCAGCGAACGGTGCCCCGCCGTCCCTGGCGGCGGCCACGCCGGAGCAGCGTCGCCTCGCCGACGAGTACCTCGCAGGCGGCAGCCCCGCGTTCGGGACGCAGTTCCACGGGATCGAGGCCCGCCGCACCCCGCTGCCACCGCATCCGTTGCGCGGCACCCGGTACTGGCCGAAGCCCCCGGCCGCTCCTGCGACCGCTCCCGCCGCGGGCCTCACTTGGTGGGTGGCCCCGGACGCCTGGCAGGTCGCCGACCACCGGATCGGGGACACTCCGGTGCTGCCCGGCACCGGCGCGCTGGCCCTCGCCGCGATCGCGGCGGGCGACGACGGGACGCTGGAGCTGTCCGGAGTGCGGTGGCTCCAGCCGCTGCGCGCCGGTACGGCGCAGGAGGTACGGGTCGAGATGGACGGCTCCCGCTTCAGCCTGCGTTGCGCGGGGACGGACTTCGCCACGGGCACGGTGCGGCCCGTTCCGGCGCCGGCCGCACCGCTCCCGGTCGACGACATAGCCCGGCGCTGCACCGGCCACCGGTCGGGCAAGGACCTCTACACCCGGTTCGCCGCCGCCGGACTGCACTACGGCCCGGCCTACCAGGTGGTCGACGAGGTGTGGGTGGGCGACGGCGAGGCGCTCGGCCGGCTGACCGTCGCCGAACGATCCACGTGGAGCAGCGTGGTCGACGTGGCCGCACTGGACGGCGCCGTCCAAGTGGCTTCCGTCCTGGCCGGAGAGGGGGAACTGCTGCTGCCGTTCGCGGCGGCCCGGGTGGTGGTGCGCCCGGCCGACGGGGCGCCGACCTGGGCGCACGTCAGCCGGACCCCGGAGGGCATCACGGTCCGGCTCGCCGGAGCCGACGGCTGGGAGCACGCCCGCATCGAGGGCCTGGTTGCCCGTGAGGCGCGCACGGAGCACCCGCGCCCGGCGCGCGCCGGTCAGTACGGCGAGGTGGCGGCCCCGGGGCAGTCCCCCCGTACAGCCCCCGAGGCACCGTCGTCGTCCCGTACAGCCGGTGCGGGGGAGGAGGACGGCGGGCCCGCGGTCTCCGTACTCGTGCCCACGTGGACGTCGGTGGGGGAGGGAGACCTCTCGCCCGCCCAGTCCGGACGTGCCCTGGTTCTCCACACGCCCGGCGCGGAACCGCTGGCCCGGGAGCTCGCCGCCCGGTGCGGCGGCGAACTGCTGCCGCTGGCCGCCGGACCGGACCGGTTGGCACGCCCCGACCTGGACTCCGTTCACGTGGTGGCGACCGGCGACAGCCCGGCCGACCCCGACGAAGACCCCACCCTTGCGCAGGTGTTCGACTGTGTACGGGTGCTGGCTCAGGGCCCGGCGGCCCGCCGGCCCTTGAACCTGACGGCGGTCCTCGAAGGGGTGCTGCCCGCCGGCGGACGACCCGTCACGGCTCCCGCGCGGGCGGGCATCCTCGGTGTGCTGCGCGCCGCCGGCGCCGAACACCCCCACTGGCAGGTACGCGGCCTCGACCTCGGCGACGCGGGCGTGGAGGCGCTGCTGCGGGCCCCGGCCGGGCACCCGGCGCCGGCCTGGCGCGACGGCCGCTGGCTCACCCGGGTCTTCCGGCCTCTGACGGCCGCGCCCACCACGGCCCGGCTTCCGCAGGCCGGGACCGCGACCCCGGGCGGCCCCGCAAGCCCCGCCTCGCCCTGGCGCGACCGTGGCGTCCATCTGATCGCGGGTGGCGCGGGTGGCATCGGTTTCGCCCTGAGCCTGTACCTGGCCCGGCACACCTCCGCCGACTTGGTCTGGCTGGGACGCCGACCGGCCGACGCCGAGGTGGCCGCACGGCTGGCGGAGGTCGAGGCGGCCGGCGGCCGGGTCCGGTACGTGCGGGGTGACGTCGCGGAACCCCGCGACGTCCGGGCCGCGCTCGCCGTGGCCCACACCGAGTTCGGCCCGGTCACCTGCGCGGTGCACGCCGCCCTGGAACTGCGGGACCGGACACTGGCGTTCGCCGACGCGGACGACCTGCGGGCCACGCTGCGGCCCAAGGCCCGGGGCGTACGGGTGCTCCACGACGTGCTGCGCGACGAACCCTTGGACCACTTCGTCCTCTTCTCCTCGGCCGCCTCCGCGATCGACTCGCCCGGCCAGGCCGCGTACGCGGCGGCCAGCTCCGTCGAGGACGCCCTCGGGCAGGCGCTGCACGCCGCGGGCCCGGTTCCGGTGACCGTCGTCAACTGGGGCTACTGGGGCAGTGTCGGAGTGGTCGCCGCGCCGGAACGGGCCCGGATCATGGCGGCGGCCGGAGTGGGCTCGATCGAACCCGCCGACGGATTCGCCGCCCTGGGGCAGATCCTCACCGCCCGCGTGCCACAGGCCCTCGTCGCCCGGGCCACCCCGGAAGCGCTGAGCAGACTCGGAGTGACTGTGCGGGAACCGTCCGAAGACAGCCTCGAATCCCTGGCGGGCGCCCTGCTGGCCGCTGAACTCACCGCCGCCGGAGTGCTGCCCGCACCAGGTGCACGGTGCTCCGCCACGACGATGGCCGAACGGCTCGGCGTCGTACCCGCCCATCGCCGGCTGTTCGACGCCCTGTTGCCCATTCTCGAACGCGCCGGGGCGGTGCGCTGCGAGGGCGCGGACCTCATCGGCCTCGGCGGCACCGGACCGGCCGGTGCTCCCGCACGGCCGCATGCTTCCGTCGAGGCGCAGGAGCAGCTGCTGCGGCGATGTGTGGCTGCGCTGCCCGAGGTGCTGGCCGGGCGCCGCAACCCGTTGGAGGTGCTGTTCCCCGGCGGTTCGACCGACCTCCTCGCGCGGTTCTACGGCGGCGGCGCGGCCGAACGCGCCGCCAATCAGGAGCTCGCCGCCCGGGTGCGCAGCCAGGTCGACGCCTGCGGGCCCGGTGCACGAGTGCTCGAGATCGGCGCGGGCACCGGCGCCACCACGCGCCACGTGCTGGCCGCACTGGACGGCGCCGCACCGGTCGAGTACGTGTTCACCGACCTGTCGGCCTCGTTCCTGCGGCAGGGCGAACAGGCCCTGCGGGCGCACGCACCGGACGCCGTCACCCTGCGGTACGCCCGTTTCGACGCGGAACGGGAACCCGCCGTCCAGGGCTTCGGAGCCGATCACGACGCGGTGGTTGTCGCCGGTGTGCTGCACGCCACCTCGGACGTCACCGCCGCGCTGCGGCACGCCGCCGAGCTCCTGCGTCCGGGCGGCCTCCTCCTGGTGCACGAGACCACCGGGCGTTCTGACTTCCTGACGCTCACCTTCGGGCTGACCGAAGGCTGGTGGCGCTACCAGGACCCCGAGCTGCGCCAGCCCCACTCGCCGCTGCTCACGCCCGGAACCTGGCACGCGGTTGCCGGGAAGGCAGGCCTCACCGACGTCGAGGTGACCGCGGCGGCGGCCACGGGAGCGGCGGGTCCCTGTCTGCTCACGGCCCGCAGGGAACCGGCCGCCGTGACGCCGGACCAGGTATCCACGGCACCGGACCCGGCCGTCCCCACGCCCGAGGCGGCCCGCCACTACGTGCGCGCAGTGTTCGCCGAAGTGCTCCGGCACGATCCGGAGGACCTCGGCGACCACGCGGCCTTCGACGACTTCGGCATCGACTCACTGGTCAGCCTCACCCTCATCGGCCGGTTCGAGGCCGACCTGGGCGCACTGCCGTCGACGCTGCTGTTCGAGCACCTGACCATCGCAGCTCTCGCCGACCACCTGCGCGCCATGCGGCCGACGGAGCTGGCGGCAGCGACCGGAACGCCCCGCACCGGCCCTGGGACGATCTCCGAGGTCCGCCCTGACACCGGGGCGCCTTCTGTGGCCCGTACCGGATCCGGGGCAGCCCTTGTGGCCCGTACCGCAGGGACGGAACCCGCTTCGCACGACGGGGCCGTGCGGCCCGACGACATCGCGATCGTCGGCGTCAGCGGCCGGTACCCCGGCGCGCCGGACCTGGACGCCTTCTGGCGGCTGCTGTCGTCCGGCGGGGACGCCGTCACGGAGGTGCCGGAGGACCGGTTCGACTGGCGGGAGTACTACGACGCCCGGCCCGGCACCCAGAACCGGCTCTACACCGCACGGGGCGGGTTCATCGAGGGTGTCGACCGGTTCGACCCCGGCTTCTTCGGCATCCTGGCCCGCGAGGCGGTGAAGATCGACCCACAGGAACGGTTGTTCCTGGAGACCTGCTGGGACCTGCTGGAACGCACCGGCAACCTCGGCGACCGCGCGACCGGGCGCACCGGGGTCTTCGCCGGTGCCATGTACGGCACCTACGGCCAGCTCGCCGCGACCGCGTGGCCGCAGGGCGAGATGACCGGCGCGCACTCGTCGTACTGGTCGATCGCCAACCGGGTGTCGTACCTGCTGGACCTGTCCGGGCCCAGCTACGCGGTGGACTCCGCCTGCTCGTCCTCGCTCACGGCGCTGCACCTGGCCTGCGAGAGCCTGCGGCGCGGAGAATGCGACACGGCGATCGCCGGCGGCGTCAACGTGATCATCCACCCCGCGCACTTCGTCTCGCTGTGTTCGCTGACGATGCTGTCGCCGCACGGTATGTGCCGGGTCTTCGACGCCGAAGCGGACGGATTCGTTCCGGGCGAGGGTGTCGGCGCGGTGCTGCTGAAGCCGCTGAGCCGCGCGATCGCCGACGGCGACGACATCTGGGCGGTGGTCAAGGGCAGCGCAGTCAACGCGGGCGGCCGTACCTCCGGCTACACCGTGCCGAACCCGAACGCCCAGGCGGCGGTCATCACGCAGGCCCTCGAACGGGCCGGCGTCGACCCCGCCACGGTCGACTACGTCGAGGCGCACGGCACCGGCACCGCCCTGGGGGACCCGATCGAGATGGCCGGTCTGCGCAGGGTGTTCGACCGGGTCGCCGTGGGCACAGCCGATGGTGCCGATGCCCGTGCCGACGCCCGGCCGCTGGCCGTGGGCTCGGTGAAGGCCAACGTCGGCCACCTGGAGGCGGCGGCGGGCATCGCCGGGCTCACGAAGGTGCTGCTCCAACTCCGGCACCGCGCCATCGCTCCCTGTGCCCACCTCCGCGAGGTCAACCCCCGCATCGACCTCGGCGACCGGCTGGACCTGCCGAGGGAACTACGGCGCTGGGAGGCGGGGGCGTCGCCCCGGCGGGCCGGTATCAGCTCGTTCGGCGCCGGTGGTGCCAACGCACACGTGGTGATCGAGGAGTACGTGCCCGCACGGCCGGACCCGGTGGGCCCGCCGTCCGGAGACCAGCTGTTCGTGCTGTCGGCACGGTCGCCCGAGCTGCTGGCCCAGTACGCCGGTGACGTCGCCGCCGCCCTCGGGGGGCCGCTGCCGGTGGGCGCCGGACTGCCCGGGCTCGCCCACACCAGCCAGGTCGGGCGGCCCGCCCTGCGGGAACGTCTCGCAGTGCTCTGCGGCAGCGTGCCCGAGCTGGTCACCCGACTGACCTCGGTCGCCCGTGGCGAGAGCGCGCCGGGTGTGTGGCGCGGCAGCGCGGCACCCGGCCGCGAAACGGCTGCTGCCCGCGAGGCCGTTGCGGGCGGGCCCGACGACACGGCCGTCGGCCCGGCTGCCGAACGGTGGGCGGACGCGGCCCGGCGCTGGACCGGGGGCGAACGGGTCGACTGGGCCGCCCTGTGGCCCGTTTCGCCACGCGCGGCCGCCTTCCCGGGGCACCCCCAGCGGCGCCGGCGGATCTGGTGGGAGCCGGCCACGCCGCCGCCCGCAGCCCCCGTGTCGCTGCCCGCGACCGAACCCCTGCCCGAGGGCGCTCCCCTCCCCGCGACCGCTTCCGTCCCTGTAACCGCCCCCGTGTCCCTGAGCGTCCTCGGCGAGACCGTCCGCGGCCACCACGTCGGAGGCCGTCGCATCCTGCCGGGTGCCGCCGTTCCCCAGCTCGTCCACGCGGCTCTTCCCGGACTGTCCGGCGCCGTCCGCTTCGGCGACCTGACCTGGCAGCGGCCCCTGGACCTCGACCGCATAACCGAGGTACGGGTCGTGGCGGGCGCCCACCGGCCGGACGAGCCGGTCCCGTTCACGCTCACCGGCCCCGACGGGGTGGCGTACGCGACCGGCACCGTCGAGCCCCTGCCCGACCCCGCCCTGCCGCCCGGTACTGCGCCCGCCCCCGGCCAGGTCGGCCCGTCCGTGGCGCCCGCCGTCGTCTACGCCCGCCTCAGCGCGGGCGGGGTGCGGCACGACGGTGGCCTCCAGGTGCTCCGGGCCCTCTGGGCCGGACCGGGGGAGTGCCTGGCCGATGTGGCGGCATCGCCCGCGCCCGGCCTGTGGCTGGACCCGGCCGTGCTCGACGGCGCGCTCCAGGCGCTCGCCGTGCTCGACGACGCCAACGGCTACCTGCCCACCTCGTGCGCCGAACTGACCAGCGTTCGTCCGCTCCCGGCCCGCTGCCGGGTGCATGCCCGCGATGTCACCCCGGACGGTGCCACCGGCTTCCGCATCGTCGACCTGGACATCTACGACGGGGAGGAACAGATCCTCGTCCTGCGGGGGTTGCGGCTGACCGCCGTCCGGACCGAGGCGCCCCGTGCCGCCGTCCCCCTGGACGCGTCCGTGCCCGCAGCGGTTCGGAGCGAGGCTCCGGCGCCGTACGGCGGTGTCCGTACGGACCACGCCCCCTCGGCCGGTGCGACGGCCCGGGAGTCCGCGCCCGTCGACATCGAGATCCGCCACCGGCGGCCCCGTTGGCGGCCTGCCGGCCCGCCGGAGCCGGGCCGCCCCCTGCGCCGGGTGCTGCTGCACTGTCCGGAGCCCGCACTGCGCGCCGACCTGGCCGCCGAACTGGACCTGCGCGGCATCGCCTGGGACGTCGACGCCTATGCGGGACCCGGCGCCGTGGACGCCGTCCTCCACGTCTGCCCCGCCTCCGCACCGGACCTCACCACACAACTCAGGGAGGGCTTCGACACCACGCTGCGGCTGGCGACGAGCCACCTGGGGGCCGCCCGTTCCCGGACCCCGCTGCGGATGCTGGTGGCACACCACATCGACGAGCGGACCGGGCAGGCCCGGCCCGCGTACGCCGCCCTCGGCGCCCTGCTGCGCACCATCTCGCTGGAGCACACGGACTTCTCCGGCGTCCAGGCGCAGGTGGAGGGGGCCCCCGCAGAGCTTGCCCGGCTGCTGGTCGAGGAACTGCTCGGTGCCGGTGAGGGCGACGTCCGGCACACGGCCACGCAGCGGTACGTGCGGGAGTTCGAGGAGTACGAGCCACCGTCGGCCGCTCAGGCGGCCGACCCGGCCCTCCTCACCGGCCCCGCGCGCACCTACCTGATCACCGGCGGAGCCGGCCGGATCGGCACGACGCTCGCCCGGCACCTCGCCGTGCGCGGCGGCCCGGTCAACCTCGTCTTGTGCGGCCGTCGCGCCGCCGACGCCGCAGTGACGGCGGCCTTGCGGGACCTGTCCGCAACCGGAGCCGAGGTGATCTACCACCAGGCCGACGTCAGTGACCGGCGGCAGGTCGACGCTCTCGTGGCGACGGTCCGTCAGCGGTTCGGCGCCCTGCACGGCGTCGTGCACGCGGCTGGTGTCACCCGCGACTCCCTCGCGGTGCGCAAGACCCCCCAGGAGGTGGCCGAGGTACTGGCCCCCAAGGTCTGGGGCGTCGTACACCTGGACGCGGCCACCCGGGACGAACCGCTCGAATTCCTGGCGCTGTTCTCCTCGGTGGCGGCCACTACGGGCAACCTCGGCCAGGCCGACTACGCCTTCGCCAACGCCTTCCTCGATGCCTTCGCCGACGAACGGGCCGCCCGGCACCGCGCCGGGCGGCGTCCCGGGCGCACGGTGTCCATCGGCTGGCCCCTCTGGTCGGACAGCGGCATGCTGGTCGACGAGGCCAGCCGCACCCTGATGGCGCAGCACACCGGCATGGTGCCGCTGCCCGGGGCGGACGCCCTGCGCTCCTACGACGCCTTCCTCGCGGGAGACGAGACGTGCCCCGGCGTGGTCTCCTACGCGGAGGGCCTCCGGCCGCGCAGCACGCGGCACCACACCTTGGTGCCGGACGTCGCCGGGACCGCCGAGGAGGAGCCGACCGCCGAACGAACCGGGAGCGTCGAGCGGGAACTGCGTTCCGTCGCTGCCGGATTCCTGATGGTGCCGGACGACGACGTGGACACTGGCACCGACCTGATGGAACTGGGCTTCGACTCGATCTCGCTGACCGAACTCATCACCAAGGTCAACGCGCGCTACGGCCTCGACCTCCTGCCCACCGTGCTGTTCGAGGCCCCCACCCTGGAGGCGCTCGCCGAGCGCCTGGTCCGCGAGCACCCGACGGTCGGGCGGGTGGAGGACGTCCCGGAAAGGGCGTTGTCCGAAGCATCTTCCGCACCTGCCGTGTCTGATGTTCCTGGCGAATCTTCGGTGTCGCCCGTACCCGCCGGCCGGGTGTCCGGCCGCGCCGGGTCCGCGATGCCCGTCGCCATCGTCGGCATGGCCGGCCGGTTCCCCGGCGCCGACGATCTCGCAGCCCTCTGGCAGACGGTGTCGGCCGGTCGGGACCAGGTGGGGCCCGTCCCCGCGGACCGTGCCGAACTGCTCGCCGATCCGCGGATGGCCGGGGTACGCGCCGGATTCCTGGAACGTGTCGCGGAGTTCGACGCGGCAGCCTTCGGCATCTCGCCGCGCGAGGCCGGATACATGGACCCGCAGCAACGCCACTTCCTGGAGGTGACGTGGCAGGCCCTGTACGACGCGGGCCGTCGCCCCGGCGAGCTGGCGGGTTCAGCCACCGGCGTGTTCGTCGGCGTGGCCACGGGCGACTACAACGAGCTGATGACGGCATATGGCGGCGCCCCCGAGGCCCACATGGCCACCGGTGTCGCCCACGCCGTCCTCGCCAACCGGGTCTCTCATCTGCTGGACCTGCACGGCCCCAGCGAGGCGCTGGACACCGCGTGCTCCAGTTCGCTGGTCGCCGTGCACCACGCCGTCCGCGCGCTGCAGAACGGTGACTGCGACCTGGCCATCGCCGGTGGCGTCAACCTGACGCTCAGTCCCGCCCTTTTCGCGACCTTCACCAGGGCCGGGATGCTCAGCCCACGCGGCCGGTGCGCCAGTTTCGACGACTCCGCCGACGGATACGTCCGGGGCGAAGGCGTCGGCGCCGTCGTACTGAAGCCGCTGGACCGCGCACGGGCGGACGGCGACCACGTGCACGCGGTGATCCTGGGCAGCGCGGTCAACCACTGCGGCCGCACGCCGTCCCTGACCGCGCCCAACCCGACGTCCCAGGCGGACGTCGTCGTCGATGCCGTCCGGGCGGCCGGGGTGGACCCGCGCACCATAGGCTTCGTCCAGGCGCACGGCACCGGCACTCCGCTGGGCGATCCCATCGAGATCGAGGGCCTCAAGCAGGCTTACGCCCGGTTGTACGAGGACTGGAACCTGCCCGCCCCGGCCGAGCCGCACGTAGCGGTCGGCTCGGTGAAGGCCAACATCGGTCACCTGGAGGCGGCAGCCGGGATCGTCGGCCTGCTCACCACGGTGCTCGCGATGCGGGGCGGTCTCGTCCCGCCCCAGCCGCACCTGCGCGAGCCGAACCACTACCTGCGCCTGGGCGGCACCCCGCTGACCCTGGCGGACGGAGCCCGGCGCTGGGACCCGGTGACGGACGAGTCCGGGCAGCCGGTGCGCCGCGCCGGAGTCAGCTCGTTCGGCTTCGGCGGGTCCAACGCCCATGTGGTGCTCCAGGTCGAGGGAGCGGCGGAGACCCGGCCACCCTCGACCGGCGGACCGTGGGTCGTGCCGGTGTCGGCGAGGGACGCTCAGGCCCTGGCCGACTACCGCGCGCGGCTGGCCGACTTTTTCGACCGGACGCCGGGCGCCCGCCTCGACCAGGTGGCGTACACCTTGCAGGTCGGTCGGGAGGAACTCCCGCACCGCCTCGCAGTGGTGGCCCGCGACCGTGCCCAGCTCGTCGCCGCGCTGCGCGGCACGAGCCCCGACGGAGTACACCTCGGCGTGGCGACCGCCCGCCCGGACGGTGCTCGCGCGCACGTCACTCCGGAGGAGCTCGCCGCAGCCTGGTGCGACGGCCATGCCGTCGACTGGGCCGGCCGCTGGCCCGCCGTCCCCGGCCGGACACCGCTCCCCGGGCCAGGCTTCAGCCGCGTGAGGCACTGGTTTCCCCGTCCCGCCCAGCCCCTGAAGGGATCGACCGACACCATCACCGAGCCTGACAAGACCTCGGTCGAAGCCGTCGAAACCGTGGCCGTACCTGTGGGGAACCGGAGTGAAACCCGTCAGGCCGCGCCCGCAGCCGTCGCGACCACGTCCGTTGCCGCACGGGCCTCGGCCGCTTCCGTGCCGTCGTCACTGTCGTCACTCCGGTCCGCCGAGGACGCGAACGAGTCCGTACAACCCGCCCCGGCACGTCGCGCGGCGCGTGGACAGGTCCGCTTGGCGCCGGTACGCCGCGTGGACACGCCGCGGCCCCCGTCCCCGCGCGTCGGCGCACCCGAGCCGTCGGCCCCGGCGCCCGCACGGGCCGCCGAGGTGACGGCGCAGGGGCTCCGCGAGCGGGTGGCGGTGGCGCTGGGCCTGCCTGCCGAGGAGATCGGCGACCACGACTCGTTGACCAGCCTCGGCCTCGACTCGATCATGCGCGTGGAACTGGTCCGCTGGCTGCACGACAAGCACGGCACTACCCTGCCGACGAGCGAGCTCTATGAGCACGACACGCTCTCCGGCCTGGCGCGCTACCTCGGCACGGTCGGTGCGCCGGATCCCGCCCCGGCTGCTCCGGACTCCGTACGGTCCCGGCCGGAGGCCGAGTCGGCCGCGGTGATGCCCGTACAGCCGGTGTCGGCGCCGCAACCGGTCGCCGCGGACGCCGTACGGCAGCCCATCCAGGAAGCGGCCCTGATGCCGGACCCGGCGACGCCTGTACCGGCCGAGTCGACTCCGGCACCGGCCGCTCCGGATGCGCAATCGGAGGCGGATGCGGAGCCGGACGACCTCGCCGCCGTCGTGCGTCGCGCCGTCGAGCGTGCCGTGCAGAAGGATCTGGGGCCCGACGGCCGGTTCACGGACGGTTCCCTCACCTCTCTCGACATGCTGCGGGCGGTACGCGCACTGGAGAAGGTGCTCGGCACGCTGCCCAAGACGCTGCTGTTCGACCGGCCCGACTGCGTCTCGCTCGCCGACCACCTGGCCGGACGGTTCGGCGCCCCGGCGGTGGCCCGGCTCGGGGAACCCCCCGCCCCTGCCCCGCGGGACATCGCCCACACCGGAGCGGGCGCCAGGGTGGTTGTACCGCGCTCCGAGCTGGCCGACCGCCCCGACCTGCTGCGGCTCGTGCGGGATGTCGAGGAGCAGTACGGGATGGAGACCGGCCTGGCCGGTCTGAGCATCGCTCCGCTGCTGTTCTTCCCGGCCACCCGCGACGGCTACCTGGCGATCGGCCGCCGTGACGACTCCGTGCTGGTGTGGCGGTACACCGGTGCACCGGAGCAGTTCGCCTCGGCGGCCGGTGAGCTGCTGGCACACTGCCGCGACAACGGACTGCGGCTCAACCTGCTGTCCACCGAACCTCTCACGGAGCTGGCCGGCACCCCCATGCTGGCCACCGCGTTCGGGGTCGTGCAACGGCTGCAGAACCTCGACGCGTTCTCGCTCGACGGCGGTCGCCGGAGCAAACTGCGCTATCTGGTGAACCGGTTCCGCCGCGACGGTGACAACCGGGTCGAGGAGTACGTCAGCGGCTCCGACCCGGCGACCGACGAGGCGATCGCCGGTCTGGTCGACCAGTGGTCCGAGGGCAAGCAGATGGTGAACGCGTACGTCGCCGAGGCCCGCGAGCTGATCAGGGCGGGGAAGCTGCCCGACCGACACCGGATCTTCCTGACCTACCGTGACCAACAGCTGCTCAGCGCCATCGTGCTGGCCGCACTGCCCGCCGAGAAGGGGTACCTGCTCGATGTGGAGTTCTATCCGCGGAGCATGCCGCTGGGCGGCCTGGAGTACAGCCTGGTCGAGATCGTGGGGCGGCTCGCCGCGGAGGGGGCCGAGGTGCTCAGCTTCGGCGGCAGCTTCGGCGTCGAGGTGACGACCACGCCCAACCCGGCGCAGGACGTGCGCCAGGCGCTCGCCGAACTGCGCTCGGTCGGGATCTTCGACGAGGGCAACTACCGCTTCAAGAAGAAGTTCGGGCCGGTCGAGGTGCCCCTCTACCTTTGCCAGCCGGCCGCGAACCGTACCGATGCCGTCGACCTGATCACGATGATCGCCAACTCGGAGGACACGGCGGCCACTTCCCCGGAGGGCGTGGACACCGGCACGGCGGGTACCCCCGGCTCGGCCGACCACGAGGCGGCCCCCGGCGCGCCCGTGTCCGACCGCGCCGCGCAGCTGGCCCGGGTCGGGCACAACCCGGTCCTGCTCGACCACGCGGAGGTGGAGTTCGACCTGCTCACCGACTCGTGGTTCGAGCGCACCGACGCCTTCGTCACCGACCGGATGGCCGCCCTGGCTGCCCGGGTCGCGGACCCGGGCAGCGCCCCGGTGGCACCGCCCGCCTGGATGCCGCTGTCGCATGTGTCGTGGACGGCGTCCGGACGGTCCGCCGAGCTGCGGCTGTGCCGCTCCTGGCCCGGCCGACGGGGAGTCGTGCTGCACAACGACCTGTTCCCGACGTGGCAGTTCGCGCTGGCCGAGGCGGGGTTCACAGCGGTCCGGACACCGCGTCCGGACGGCGCGGCGCACACCGGCGACGCCCGGCTCGCCAGGCTGGCAGCCCTGCTGGACGAGTACGGCGCGGACGTGTCGTTCGTCTGTCTGGAGCTGAGCACCAACGCGGCCGGCGGCCTCCCGCTGACCCTCGGCGCACTCAGGGAGGCGGCCCGTACCCTGCATGAGCGCGGCGTGCCGCTGGTGCTGGACGCCACCCGGATGGTGGACAACGCGTGGGCGGCCGGCGAAGCGGCCCGCGCCGACCTCTGGCAGACGGTGCGCGACCAGCTCGACACCGCCGACGCCGTGACGGTGAGCCTGTCGAAGAACTTCGCCGTCGGGCTTGGCGGGCTGGTCGCCACCCGGCGCTCCGACCTGGCCGAGCGGATGGCCGAGGACGAGGACGCCTACGGCCGTCAACTCGGCCGCCAGCAACAGGCCGTGCTCGGTGCGGCGCTCGCCGACACACCGGTGATCGGCGAGCTGGTCCACCGCCGCAGCGAGCAGGTGCGGTCCCTGCACCAGCGGCTGGTCGAGGCCGGTGCGCCGGTGCACGGTGGGCCGGGCGCACACTGCGTGCTGCTCGACCCGCGGCGCGACGACGCGTTCGGCGGCCTCGCGCAGCCCGGGCCCGCCATGCTCGCCTGGCTCTACCGGGCCACCGGGGTCCGGGGCGGCCCGCACCTGGGCGACGACCCGGCCGGTCTGCTGCGCCTCGCGGTGCCGACGGGCCTGTCCGACGCCGACGCCAAGACGCTCACGGACCGGCTCGCCAGCTGCTTCGTCGATCGCTCCGGGGTGGTGGACCTGCACCCGACGGGACCGGTGGACTCGCCGATGGCGTTGGCACGGGCCCGGTTCGAGCCGGCGGACCGGATTCCGGACGACGTACGGGCAGCGGTTGCCGACGGCTACGCACCTGCGGGTGACAACCTGGCGGTGCTCAACGCGCACGCCCCGGCCGTCCAGCGGCACCTGGTGGAGCTGGAGACCGCGACCGTCGAGGCGTTCGTGCACGGCACCGGCCCCACCCTGCTGCTGATGCACCCGTTCAACATCGGGGCCGGGATGTTCGCCCGCCAGTTCGCCGAACTGGGCGCGGACCACCGGCTGGTGGTCCTGCATCACCCCGGGGTAGGCGCCACCCGCACCCGGGGGCAGATGTCCCTCGACCACATCGTCGACCTCTGCACCGAGGCCCTGGAGCGGCTCGGCATCGACGGCCCGCTGCACCTGGCCGGAGCGTCCTGGGGCGCGCTGGTGGCCCAGACCTTCGCGCTGCGGCACCCCGGCCGCATCGCCTCGCTGACCACCATTGGCGGCTCGTACCGGTACGCCAACCGGGTCGGCGAGGTGAACCGGCTCGAGGTCATCGTGGCCGAGGACATGGCCGCCGTGGCGGCGGCCACCGGCGACGAGGCGCGGCTGCCGGACCTCGCGGCGGAACTGCTGCGCTGCGAGAGCATGGACCCCTACGTCGGCCTGTCCTACCTGGACTTGTTCGCCGACGAACCGGATCTGCTGCGCCGACTGCCGGAGCTCGACCTGCCGGCCGCGGTGATCCAGGGACGGCTCGACTGCGTGGTGCCGTTGGACACCGCCCGCAAGCTGGCGGCCGCCATCGCGGGCGCGCGGTACGAGGAACTGGCCGACGCCGGGCACTTCCCCTGCGTGACCCACGCGGACGAGATCAGTCGGCTCTTGCGGGAGGTCGTCGCCGCGTCCGCCGACCGAGAGCCCCACACCACTCTCCGCCCCTCCGACGCCTCCGGCACACCGCGTTCCACCGACGCCCACCGGCACCCAGAGGAGACCGCATGACCACCGCACCGCGCCCCGTCACCGTGGGCGTCGAGGCACTCGACGTCTACGGCGGCAGCGCCTGGATCAGCGCCGACGACCTGGCCGCGGGCCGGGGCCTGGACCGCGGCCGCGTCAAGAACCTGATGCTGACGGGACGTTCAGTCGCGCTGCCCTTCGAGGACCCGGTCACCCACGCGGTGAACGCCGCCAAGGGCCTGGTCGACGGTCTCGACCCGGAGGCGCGCGACGCGATCGAGGTCGTGCTGGTGGCGACCGAGTCCGGCGTGGACTACAGCAAGTCGATCGCCTCGTACGTCCACCGATACCTCGAACTGCCCTCGCACTGCCGGCTCCTGGAGGTCAAGCAGGCGTGCTACGCCGCCACCGCGGCCCTGCAACTCGCCGTCGGCTATCTCGCCTCGGGCGCCTCACCGGACGCACGGGTGCTGCTGATCGCCACCGACGTGGGCCTCGCCGACGAGCGTGCCGAGTACGCCGAACTGGCCACCGGCAGCGGCGCGGTCGCGATGCTGCTCAGCGAGCACCCCGACATCCTCGAACTGGATCTCGGAGCGTTCGGCCTGCACAGCTTCGAGACGATGGACACCGCCCGGCCCGGTCCCGACATCGAGGTCGCCGACGCCGACCAGTCCCTTGTGGCCTACCTGGAGTGCACGGTCCGCAGCTTCGCCGACTACCGAACCCGGGTCGCCGACGTGACGTTGGACGGCACGTTCGACCACCTGGTCTTCCACACACCATTCGCCGGCATGGTGCGGGCCGCGCACCGCCGGGCGATGCGCGAGTTCACCGGGTTCGGCTCGGCCGCGATCGCCACCGACTTCACCCGCAGGGTCGAGCCGGGCCTCACCTACCCGGCGCAGGTCGGCAATCTCTTCTCCGGGTCTCTCTACCTGGCGCTGGCAAGCCTGGTGGACCAGTTGCCCGGAGCGACGGATCGGGCCCGGGTGGGCCTGTTCTCCTACGGGTCGGGGTGCTCCTCGGAGTTCTTCAGCGGCACCGTGCGCGAGGAGTCCAGGCAGGCCATGGCGGCCCGGAAGATCGGGCCGCGGCTGGCCGCCCGTCGCCGCCTCGGCTTCGCCGAGTACACCGAGCTGCTGCCGGAGAGCCGGGCCTGTCTGCTGCCCCGCCCACACCTGGCCGTCGGCGCCCACACCGATTGGCGCCCCGACTCCCCCGGCGGGCCGCCCCTGCTCGCTCTCCAGGGCGTGGAGAACTACCACCGTCACTACGACTGGATCTGAACCGGAAGGACGTCAACGACACCATGGAACACACCGACGGAGCGGTGCTGGCCGCCATCCGCCACCACGCGACCGCGATCCTGCCGGACCTCGCGCCCGCCGACATCGTGCCCACCCGGACGCTCGCTGAGCTCGGCCTCAACAGCGTGGACCGCAGCGAGGTGGTCACCAACGTGATGGACGACCTGGACGTGCTCGTCCCGATCACCGAGTTCCGCCAGGCCATGCCGGTCGGCGACCTGGTCGCCCTGTTCGAGCGGTACCGGTGACGCCGGACGGCATGCGGGCGGCGGTCACCGGACTCGGCGTGCTGTCGCCGCTGGGGCCCGACGCGGACCGGTTCACCGCCGCGCTCCGCGCGGGCCGCACCGCGATCGCCCGGACCGGGGCGAACGACGCTCTGCCGTACCGGGCCGCGCTGTCCGACGACGCGCTGAGCGAGGCACTCGCGGCGGCGTCCCTCCCGCCCGGGGCGCTGCGCCGCACGTCCCGAACCGTCCGCGCGTCGCTGGCCGTAGCGGGCCAGGCATGGCGGGCGGCCGGACTGCACCGGCGCGACCTCGACCCGCGGCGGCTCGCCGTGGTGGTCGGGGGCAACAACCTGAACGGCGCCCAGAGCGCCGCCGCCGCGGGACGCCTGGGACGGGACCCGCTGCTGGTCCCGCCTCGGCTGGCTCTCCAGTACCAAGACACCGACCATGTGGCGACACTCAGCGCGGCGTTCGGCATCAGGGGGGAGGGGCTAACCGTGGGCGGAGCATCGGCCGGTGGCAACCTCGCTCTGATCCAGGGCGCCCGGCTGATCGCGTGGGGGGTCGCCGACGCCTGCCTGGTCGTCGGTGCGCTGGCCGAACCCGCACCGGCCGAACTGCGCAGTTTCCTGAACCTGGGCGCCATGGTGCCCACCGAGGGCAGCGGGCCCGGCGGTCCCTTCGACCGCTCGCACCGCGGGTTCGTGCACGGGCCCGCGGCAGCCGCGATGGTGCTGGAGAGAGCGGACGCGGCGATGCGCGACGGAGCCGACGTACTGGCTGAACTGGCGGGGCACGCCGCCGCGCTGGACGCGAACAGCCAGCCCGATCCGACCGTCGACGGGGAGGCCGACGCCATGGCCCGGGCCCTGGCGGACGCCGGCATCGCCCCGGCCGACGTGGACCTGGTCAGTACGCACGGCACGGGTTCCCCGCTGGGCGACCGGGTCGAGGCCGACGCCATCGCCCGGGTGTTCGCCCACGCCTCGCCCTGGGCCAATGCGGTCAAGGGACTGGCCGGGCACGCGCTCACCGCGGCCGGCCTGGTGTCCGCTGTCGCCGCCGTGGTGCAACTGCGCGGCGGCTTCGCGCACCCCGACCCGTGGCTGCGCGCACCGATCGACGGTGCCCCCAGGCTGGTCGGGGACACCGCCGTCGCCACCCCGCTGCGCTGGGTGGTGTCGAACGCCTTCGGCTTCGGGGGGTTCAACTCCGCCTTGGTGTGGCGGGCTGCTCGATGAGGCGCCCCGTCGCGTCCAGCAGGGTACGGCGCAGGGACTCGGGCAGCCCTTTCAAGTAGAAGTGGTCTCCGGGGAAGACGTGCAGGCTGAAGCCCCCGGCCGTGAGATCGGCCCAGCGTGCCATCTGCGCCGGGTCGACCTCCGGGTCGGCGTCGCCGGTGAGGGCCGTCACCGGGCACGCCAGGGGCGGCGTCGACGTCGGCTGGTACGTCTCCACCAGCCGGAAGTCGGCCCGCAGCGACGGAAGGAACAGGTTCGCCAGGTCCGGCGAGTCGAGCACCGCCGACGGTGTGCCACCGAGCCCCGTCAGCACCTCCAGGAACTCGCGGTCGCCGAGCAGATGACGTACTCCCGTCCCCCCGGGCACCCGCCGGCCGGAGACGAACACCATGCCGGGCGCCGGGCGCAGCCGCTGCGCCGCCTCATAGGCCACCATCGCGCCCATGCTGTGCCCGAACAGCGCGTAGGGCCTGTCCAGCAGCGGCTCCAGCGCGGGCACCAGGTCCTCGACAAGATCCGGCATACGGGTGTACGGCGTTTCGTGGTACCGCCGTTCCCGGCCGGGCAGCACGATCGGGACCACGTCGATGTCCGGCGCCAGCATCCGGCGCCACGGCAGGAAGAGCGTGCTTCCCCCGCCGGCATGCGCGAAGCAGAACAACCGGACGGGGGCGTGCGGATCTCGTGTGCCGACGGTCCAGTCCACGGTCATCGGGACCCTCCTGCTTCTCGTACCACCAGGTGGCCGTAGGAGCCGCCCGAGCCGACGGCGTTCACCAGGGCCCGCCGTGGCGTGCCGGACCGTTCCCAGCCGATGGCCCTCCGGGGCACGTACACCGGCCCGTCCGCCCAGTCCACCAGTGGATTCGGTCGGTCGGAGACCAGGGTCGGCGCGATCCGGCCGTGCCGCAGTTGCATCAGAACTTTCATCAGCTGCCCGAGCCCGGCCGCCGCCTCGGCGTGCCCGATGTTCGGCTTGACCGTGCCCATGGGGACCGGGACTCCGCGGCCGGCCAGCAGCTCGGCGAAGGCCGAGACCTCCGTCGCGTCCGCGAGGCCCGCGCCCGCCGCGGAGCTCTCCACGTAGGACAGCGCCGCCGGATCCAGCCCGGCTGTCCGCAGCATTTCCCCCAGCGACGCGGTCAGTTGCGCCGGGCCGGGCGCGCCGAACCGGCCTTCTCCGCCCGCGTGACCGCACCACGACGCCTCCAGCACACCGTGCACCCGGTCGCCGTCGCGGGCGGCCGCGTCGGCGCGCCGCAGCAGCAGCGTGCCGACGGCCTCGCCCAGGTACCAGCCCGGTGCGGCCTCGTCATAGGCGCCGTTCGGCCTGCCGCCGTCCGGTGTGGCGAGCAGGCCGAGACTGGAGAGCAGCCCCACATGCCGACGGTGGGTCACCAGGTTCACCCCGGCGACCACCGCGCTGTCGCACTCGCCGGAGCGCAGCGACTGGATCGCGAGATGTAGCGCGGTCAGCGACGACGAGCACGAGGTGTCCACCGCGAGGCTCGGTCCCTGCCAGCCGAACGTGTGGGACAGCCGGTTGGGCAGCGTCGCCCGGGTGGCGACGACCTCCACGGGGTCCCCGCGTTCCCAGCCGTCGCCGGCCGCGCCGAGGTGGTCGTCCCACATGGACGCCACGAAGACCCCCACCCGGCCACCGTCCTCGGTCAGGGACCGGGGGGTGTACCCGGCCTCTTCCAGGCATTGCCAGACGGTCGGCAACAGCAGACGCAGCTGCGGGTCGATGACGGCGGCCTCGGCGGGGGAGATGCGGAACGGCCGCAGGTCGACCGGTCCCAGCGCGTCCAGGAACCCGCCGGTCGGGGGCTCGCCGGTCCAGCCGAGTGCCGCGATGCGGGAGGGGGGCATGGGGCCGATGGCCGACCGGCGCTCGTACAGCAGCCGCCACAGCTCGTCCGGGCCCGTGGCGCCGGGGAAGCGGCCCGCCATCCCGACGACGGCGACCCCGCCCGACCGCCGGGCGGGCGGGGTGTCCGCCGCCGTCCACAGAGGCTCGCCGGGGGCCTCGTCGCCGGTGGCGTCCAGCGGCGCGCACAGGAGCCCGAGCAGGAACGTGTGGGACGGCCCGAGTCCCAGCACCTCGGCGAGGTCGCTCTGCCGCAGATCACCCACCGGGCAGACGGCGACACCCGACGGCACCTGCTGCTGCATCAGCAGCTGGGCCATGTGCCCTGCCTCCAGGGCCAGATAGCGGGGTGTCTGGGCCCGGTACAGCGGCTCGATGCCCTGCTCCTCTCCGACCAGGTAGATCTCGGCGCAGGCGCGGGCGGCGAAGGGCCGGTTGTAGTAGACGTGCGCGTTGACCGGGAGGTCCGCGCCGGTGCCGAGAGGTTCCAGGGCGTGGGTGCGGGGCCGGTAGTAGTAGGCGCCCGCGTCGAGGCCCTCCACGGCGCCGTCGCGCACCAGCACGTACACCTGCACGGCGTACGTGTCCCCGGCGGACGGGTAGAGGGCGCCGGCGCCGGGGCTCCCGTCCGTCCTGGCCAGCACCCGCAGCAGTCGGCCGAGTCCTTCGCCGTCGAGCCGCCCCTCGGTCACGGGGCGGCGGCTGGCGCGCCAGCGTCGCTGCTCCTCGCTCGGCCGGCCGCCGGGCAGCGGCATCGAGCGGGCATGTTCCGGGGCGGGCCGCTGCCCGAAGTCGCCCTCTTTGAAACGACGCCGGTCTTCGGCGGCGAAGAAGTCCACCTGCGGCGGAGGCGTTGCGCGACGCGGTTGCGCGCGCGTCGCCGAGGCGGCCTGTGGTGGTTCCGTAGCCTCCGGTCGTACGTGCGGTGGTTCGCTCCGCTCCGGTTCGGCCTGCCGTGCCTGCAGCCGCTCCGGTTCCGTCTGTGGCGGTTCGGCGCGCCCCGGTTGTGCCTGCGGTCGGTTGGCGGCGGACAGGTGCGCGGCGATGGCGGCGACCGTCGGCTCCGACAGCAACAACGCCACCGGCACCTCGCAGCCGTACCGGTCCCGCAGCACCCGGCTGGCCCGCACCATCGTGAACGAGGTGGCCCCCAGCTCCCACAGGTCCGCCGAGGGGTCGACCGGCGGCAGGTCGAGCAACTCGCCCAGCAGCGCGGCGATCGACGCCACGTCGTCGGCCGGAGCGGCCTCGACTGCCGCCGGTCGCCCCTTCGGCGGACCGGCGGCAGTCGGCGCGGCCTTCTCCCCAGCCTCTTCCATCTCGGTCTTCTCCCGGGCCCCTTCAGCCTCGGCCTTCGACGAGCCCCCGACAGTGACCGGCGCGGCCCGCTCCACCGTCGGCGCGGGTTTGCCGTCGACCGGCCAGGGCAGGGCGTCGCGGTCGAGTTTGCCGTTGGTGGTGGTCGGCCACTCGGTGACGAACGCCACCACGGACGGCACCATGTAATCGGGCAGTGCGGCCGCGGCATGCGCCCGCAGCTCGGCCCCGGTGGGAGGCGGAGCAGGAGCCCGGTCCGGGTGCGGTGCCTGGTCCTCCGCCAGCACGTACGCCACCAACCGGTCCTCCCCGGAGCCGCCGGACCGCAGCAGGACTACCGCGTCCGCGACACCGGGATGCGCCCGCAACCGGTGTTCGATCTCCGGCAGTTCCACCCGGAACCCCCGCACCTTGACCTGGCCGTCACGACGGCCGAGGAAGTGCATGACACCGTCGGGCGCGAACCGGGCGCGGTCGCCCGTCGCGTACAGCCGTGTCTCCGAAAGCCCGGGGAACTCGCCGGTGACGAACCGCTCCGCCGTGAGGCCGGGCTGCCGGTAGTAGCCGAGGGCCAGACAATCGCCCGCGATGTACAGGTCGCCCTCGACACCGATCGGCACCGGGCGGCGCGATGCGTCGAGAACGTGGTAACGGGAGTTGTCCAGCGGACGCCCGTACGGGATGCTGCGCCACCCCGGGTCCACCCGGTCCACCACGAAGTAGTTGGACCAGACGGTCGCCTCGGTCGCACCGCCGAGGCTCACCAGCGTGGCGTCGGGGAACGCAGCCCGCAGCCGGTCGGGCAGCCACAGCGGGGTGTAGTCACCGCTGAGGAACACCAGCCTCAGGGTGTCGCCGCCGGGCCGGCCGAACGGCGTGGGGAACTCCGGCGCCAGATTCGCCAAGGTGGTCGGTGCCGAGTTCCAGAACGTCACCGGCTCGGTCTCCAGCACGCGGAGCAGCAAGCCCGGGTCGCGCTGCTGTTCCTCGTCGGCGACGTACAACGCGGCGCCCAGGCTGAGCAGTCCGAGGATGTCGAAGACCGACAGATCGAAGCCCAGCGACGTGACACAGAGGCCGAGGTCGCCGGGCCCGAAGCCGAAGGTGCGGCGACTCCACTCGAAGAGGTTCAGCATCGGGCGGTGCGCGACCCCGACCCCCTTGGGCCGCCCGGTGCTGCCCGACGTGAAGATCACGTACGCGAGGTCGTCCACCTCGTTCACCGGATCCGGCGCACGCCCCTCACGGGGGTGCGGCTCGGCGAGCACCGCGTCCAGATCGAGCAGACGCAGGTCCGGAAGGTCCTGCGCCGGCCGTGTCACGCCCTTCGCCGACGGTGTGTCCGGTACGCCGGACAGCGATGTCGCCCAGCCGCAGGACGCGTCGCGCACCAGGAAGGCGGCGGCAGCGTCGGCGAGCATCACCGAGGCCCGCTCACGGGGCAGCGACGGCAGCACCGGCAGATACGCGCCGCCCGCCTTGAGGATGCCCAGCACCGCGACCACCATGTCCGGGCCGCGGCGCACCGACATCCCGACCACGTCGCCGCGGCCCACTCCGGCCCCGCGCAGCGTCCAGGCCAACCGGTTGGCGCGTAGTTCCAGTTCGGCGTAGGACAGGGCGCCACCGGCCCAGCGGACCGCCACGTCGGAGGGCCTGATCCGGGCTTGGTCCTCGATCAGTACCTGCACCGGCAGGTCCGCCGGGAACGGGCGGGTGGTGTCGTTCCAGCGGGCGGGCGGCAGTTCCGGGTCGTCGACCGGCATCTGTTCGAGCGAGACCAGTCCCGCCAGGTCGTCGGCGAACCGTGCGAACGCCTCTTCGGGCCACCCCTCGGGCAGTTGCTCCGGCAGGATGTCCCAGGCGTACTCCAGTACGTCGCCGTCCTGTACCGCCACGCAGTCCAGCGCCACGCCCGGAGTGCTCGTCGCCCAGACCCCCGCGGTGACCCCGTCCGGCAGCGGATGCGCGTCGAGGTCGAACAGGCTGGTGTACACCACGGGAAGACCGTTACCGGAGCGCCGCGCCTTGCGGAGTTCGGCCAGGCCACTCGCCGCGTCGGCCTTCCGGTCCTCGGCCAGCACGGCGTCGTACCGGCGCGCCAGGTCGATCAGTGGACAGTTCTCGGCTGTGACTGTCACCCAGCTCAGCGCGGTCCGCTCGGCGGGCCGGGCCGCGTCGGAGCCGTCCGGCCAGCGCACCACCGGGACGGCGAACACGTCACCGAGGCCCGGGGAGAGAGCCCGCGCGTACGCGGCCAGCAACAGACCGTCGGGCGAACAGCCGTGCTTCGCCCCGGCGGCCACCACGGCGCGCCACCCCGGCAGCGTGCCGCGCAGCCGGGTGCGGCTGCCGTCGTCGGACACCGCTGGCAGCCGGGGACCCGGCGGCAGCGCGGCCACTCGCCGCTGCCAGTGCTCGCGAGCCGTTGGTGCGTCGAGGGATGTGGTGGACGAGCCCGCCGGACCGGGAGACGAGACGTCGCCGGTGTCGCTGTCGGCCGCGTAGAGCCGCATCAGCTCCTGCCCGGCCAGGTGTATACTGCGCGCGTCGATCAGCGCGAGGTCGACCGTCAGGAACACGGTGCCCGCACCGTCCGCGTCCCCGACACGGCCCACGCGGACGTCCACGTGGCCCTCGCCCCACGGGTGTGCCTCCCGCAGGAGGTTCCCGACGAGCTCCGCCGTGAGCGGGACCTCCGGCACGGGCGGCGACGCGGGCACTGCGGGCAGCCGCACACCGTGCTCGGCGTCGACCTGCGCGGACAGCACCGGGTGGGAGGTCGTCAGCCGCTCCAGGGCCCGCCGCAAGCGGTCGGTGTCCAGGTCCGCGACCTCGTAGCTGAGCAGCAGGCGGCAACCGCCCGCGTCGTCCGGGTCGAGCGCCCGGGAGACGAGATAGGCCTGCTGGAGGTCGTTGAGCGGGGCCGACGGCGCAGGGAAGGACCGGGCCGACGACAGGGGCCGGGCGGCTGCCGGCTCCTGCTCCCGCTCCGGCTGTGCTGCCCGCTCCGTTGGTGATTCCGGCGCCGGTTCCGCGTCCCTGGCCAGCGCCTCCAACCGAGCGGTGTACGCGTCGAACAGGGCCTCGGCTCCGGGCGCCGCGAAGGCCCGCTCGACCACGTCCCACCGGTAGCGCAGTGCCCCGTCCTCCTCCCACACCTGGTGGTCGAGGGACACGCCGGAGGTCCGGCCGACCGCGTAGCACTCGGCTGCGGCGAAAGCACCCTCGGGCGGCCCGTCGTCGATCATGCTGGTGAACGCCACGGGCAGGTCGGGCAGCGGCCCGCGGCGGCGGCGCAGCGCTGCCACCCCCGGCACCGTCGAGTGGTCGAGATCCTCGGCGAGGCGCTCGTGCACGGCCCGGACCTCGGTGTCGTGGACCGGGAAGACCATCGTTGAGGTGAACGTGCCGACGGCGTCGTCGGCGCCCCGCATCCGCGCCCGGTCACTGGTGGTCAGAACGAGACTGAACGGCAGCTGCGCCCCGCCCCCGGCGAGGACTTCGGCGAACGTGCCCAGCAGAAACGCGGTCGCGGTCACCCCGCGACGCGCCGCCACCTCGCGCAGCCGGGCCCACGTGCGCGCGTCGAGCGCCCCGGTCAGCGGCCGCCGGTCCGGTCCGCCGCCCACGTCGCCGGTCTGCCGTGCGGGCGCCCGCACGAGGCCCGGTCCGGCCGGCAGCGTAGCCAGCCGCTTCTCCCAGTGGGCGAGGTCCGCCGCGTACCGCTCCCCGCGGCTCTCCCGGGCAACGGCACACGCGTAGTCGCCGAAGGACACCGTCGGCGCCTCGCACGCGAGGACGTCGGGAGACCCGTCGTACGCGCGCCACCAGTCCCACAGCAGGACCCGCAGGCTCCGGCCGTCGCAGAGGACGCCGTCGACGGCCAGGTGGACCCGCCCGTTGCCGTCGGCCCCGGGGGTGACCTCCACCTCGTACAGGGGCCAGTCCGCCGCGGTGTACCGGCGGCGGCCCAGCCGCGCACGGACCTCGGCCGGGTCGTGACCGACGGGACGCGTGGTCAGCGGCAGGTCCAGGGCGGGCCGGACGCGCAGCGCCCCGGCCGCGGTGAGGCCGCAGTCCAGCACCGGGTGCCGCCGCCGCACGGCCAGCCAGGCCCGCCGCAGCCGGTCGAGGTCCAGGCCGGACACCTCGAACTCGCGGTAGTGGTGACAGCCGACCGCGTCCGGCACCAGGCCGTCCTCCTTGCCGACGAGGTACGCCTGCTGGAGCGCCGTGGCGGGGAAGGGTTCATCGGGTGCGGCCGGATCGGCCGGTACCGTCAGCCGCAGCCCGGCGACCGCCGTGTCCCCGGCCCCGGCGACCAGACCGGCCAGCGTCGCCGCGTCGTGCCCGGCGCGGAGCCAGCTCAGCGGCACCGGGACACCGAGCCGGTCCTCCAGGGCCAGTGCCAGCCGGACCGCCGTCATCGAGTCGGCGCCGGGTGGCAGGACCGGTTCGTCGTCGCTCGGCCGCCGCCCGTCGAACGTGTCGTGCAGCGCGGCGACCACGCCGTCCAGCAGCCCGGCGCCCACGTCGCGGGGCGGAGCGGGAGTCGCGCTGGGCGGAGTGACAGGGGTGCTGGGCGTCCGCGTCACCACGTCCACCTCCCCAGCGTGCCGTGCCGGGTGTCCAGGTCCGCCTGGCTCATTCGGGACGCCCGCGTGGTGATCGTCGCCGCCCGGCGCAACTGCTCCTCGAACCGGGTGCGGAACAGCTCGTCATCGGGCAGCTCCGCCTCGTCCGCGGCGTCCAGCATCAGTTCCACGAACCGCTCGCGCTGCTCGTCGGTGATGCGCAAGCCCGCATGCATCTTCTTTACGTGCTCGAACCCGCCGATCTCGTCGGTGAAGGCGCTGCCCTCCCCGAAGACCTCGACGAAATACGCGGTCAGGTGCCGCACATGCGCGTCACCGGTGTACCGGAACATGCGCCCGATCTGCGGATCGGCCAGCGCGGCCCGGTGGAACGCCTCGGCCAGGCGCCGAAGCGGTTCCTCGCCACCGACGTGGTCGTACATCGTCACCGTGACCTCCAGGGTCGTGCCCGCCGCTGGGAAACCGTTGCGACGATAGGCGCGCCGATCACCGGCGCCCGCTCACGTTTGAGCGTCCTGCGGCAGAGGGCTGTGCCAACCTCGGGCCATTGCCCGCGGAGGTTGCGGATCTTGCAGTCCGAGCAGGAAAGAGGTCGCAGTGGCTGACCAGTTGCCCACATACCCGATCACCGATCGCACCTGTCCCTACGACCCGCCCGCCGGCCTGCTCGCCCTCCAGGAGCAGGCGCCGCTGGTACGAGTGCAACTGCCCACCGGCCCAGCCTGGTTGGTGACCAGCTACGACGCGGCACGGGCCCTGCTCGACGACCCGCGTATGAGCTCGGACATGGGCCGGGAGGGTTTCCCCACGCTGTACCGGCAGAAGATGCGGCCGGTGCTCAAGGGCTCCTTCATGCGGATGGACGGCGACCAGCACGCCTTCTACCGCACCATGCTGGCGGGGGAGTTCTCGGTCAAACGCGTCCAGGCGATGCGCCCGGAGATCGAGCAGGCATGCGACCAGTTGCTGGACGAGATGATTCGCCAGGGACCGCCGGCCAACCTGCACCAGTCGTACGGTGTCCCCGTGTCGTCCCGTTCGATCTGCCAGTTGCTCGGTGTGCCGTACGACGACGCGGGCTTCTTCACCACCCACCTGGAGGCGCTCTTCGACCCGCACCGGGCCGGCGCGCCGGAACGGATCGCCGAGAGCAGGGCCGCACTCAGCGGCTACCTCGACGAGCTGGTCTCCCGCAAGGAGAAGGACCCCGGCGACGACATGATCAGCCGGCTCGTCGCCGACTACCTGATACCCGGGAAGGTGGACCGGCCGGAACTGCTGCTCACCTCGTACCTGCTGCTCGCGGCCGGCCACGAGACGACCGCCAGCATGATCACCACCGGCACCGCCGCGCTGCTCATGCACCCCGAGCAACTGGTGGCCGTGCGCGACGAGCCGCATCTGCTGCGCGGCGCCGTGGAAGAGCTGCTGCGTTACCTGAGCATCTTCCAGTTCGGCATCACCCGCGTGGCCACGGAGGACGTGAAGGTCGGCGATCAGACCGTGGCCGCGGGCGAGGGCATCGTCGTCTCGCCGCTGCTGGGCAACCGCGATCAGGGTGTCTACGACGACCCGCACACCCTGGACGTCCGCCGCCGCGGCCGCCCCCACCTGAGCTTCGGCCACGGCCCGCACCTCTGCGTCGGGCACACCCTGGCCCGTATCGAACTGCAGATAGCCTTCGCGCGGTTGCTCATGCGACTGCCCGACCTGCGCCTCGACGTACCCGAGTCCGAGGTGCCGTTCCGTACCGAGACCCTTGTCTTCGGCACCATCGACCTGCCGGTCACGTGGGGCGAGCAGCCGGCGGAAACGCCCGTATGAGTACTCCGGAAGGGCCGGCGCGGGTGCTGAGGGTGGACCACGCCGCCTGCTGCCGCTCCGGTGCCTGCTCGCTGGTCGCGCCCGACCTCTTCGACCAGGGCGAGGACGGCAAGGTGCTGCTCAAGAACCCCCGGCCGCCCACGCACCTGCTGGCAGCGGCGCAGGAGGCCGCCGACTACTGCCCGGTCTCGGCCATTGAGCTGGAGGCTCCACCCGGGTGAGCCGGCCGCCCGACCACGTGCCGGAGTCGTCGGGCTGTCGGCCTGCCGTCGCCCGCCGCCTGGACACGGCAGTACGGGCCCCGAGAGGCCGTCGGCGGCATGCGCGGGCCGGCACGCGCGGTGCCGGGCGCACCTCGGCCGCCGCTCCGTGCGCTGTGGCGCGCACGGAGCAGCGTGCGTGCGCCGCTGACCGGGCCGGCCGCCGGCGGGCCCTGCGTGCGCGAGACGCACCTCTCCCACTCCCGCTTCGTCCGGTGGTGTCCGCCGGCAGGATTCCGACGTCGATCGCGAGGAACACACATGGACCTGCTCAGCAAGGCGGTGCTCAACGGCGCACCCCCCGAGGGACTGGAACGGCTCCCTCTGCCCGACGAGTTCCTCGCCGGATACCTGCGGGCCGAGGACGCCGAGGCGGCGGACCGCCCGGCCGGCACCGACGTGCGGCAGACCCTGCACGTGGGCCTCGTGCCGATGCCCGAGCTGGCGCCCGACGAGGTCGTGGTCGCAGTCATGGCCAGCTCGATCAACTACAACACGGTGTGGTCGGCGATGTTCGAGCCGATCTCCACATTCACGACGCTGCGCCGCTACGCCAGGCAAGGCGGCTACGCCACCCGCCACGACCTGCCGTACCAGGTGGTCGGCTCGGACGCCTCCGGGGTGGTGGTGCGCGTCGGGGCCGGAGTACGGCACTGGCGGGCCGGCGACCACGTGGTGGTGAGCCCCGCGTACGTCGACGACCAGGACCCGGGCTCCCACGACGACGGGATGATGGGCACGCACCTGCGCGCCTGGGGATTCGAGACGAACTTCGGCGGCCTGGCCCACTACACGGTCGTACGGGCCACCCAGCTCGTCGCCAAACCGCCCCACCTCACGTGGGAGGAGGCGGCCACGATCACCCTCTGCGCGGGCACGGCGTACCGGATGCTGGTCAGCGACCACGGCGCCCGGATGAAGCAGGGCGACGTGGTGCTGATCTGGGGCGCTACCGGGGGACTTGGCGCGTACGCCGTGCAGATGGTCCGCAACGGCGGCGGCATCGCGGTCGGCGTCGTCGGCTCGCAGGCCAAGGCGGACTTCCTGCGGCAGCAGGGCTGCGACCTGGTGATCGACCGCCGGGAGATCGGCATGGGCGACGACGCGGACCCCCGGGCCGACGCCGCCGAGCTGGGCCGCAGGCTCGGTCGCCTCATCCGAGCCGAGATTGGCGAGGACCCGAGCATCGCGTTCGACTACGTCGGACGATCCACCTTCGGCACCTCGGTGCACGTGGTGCGGCGCGGCGGCACCGTGGTGACCTGCGGATCAAGCACCGGCTACGAGCACAGCTACGACAACCGCTACCTCTGGATGAACCTGAAGCGGGTGGTCGGCAGCCACATCGCGAACCTCCACGAACAGACGGAGTGCATACGGCTGTTCAGCCGGGGCAAGCTGGTGCCGGTGCTCAGCCGCGTCTTTCCGCTGGAGCAGGTCGGGGACGCCGCGCGACTCGTGCAGCAGAACCGGCACCTCGGCAAGGTCGGCGTCCGCTGCCTGGCGCCGCGCGACGGACTGGGTGTGACCGACCCGGCAGCCCGTGCCCGTATCGGCGAGGAACGCCTCACCGCCTGGCGCCGCCACGCCGCGGCCACCGCCCCGGCGGGAGCCGCCCGATGAGCGCCCGGGGCATCCTAGGCACCGGCTCCTACCTGCCCGAACGAGAGGTCGGCAACGAGGAGGTCGCCGCGTGGTGCGGCGTCACCGCGCAGTGGATCGAGGAACGGACCGAGATCCTCACCCGGCGGTACGCGGCGTCCGACGAAGCCACGTCGGACCTCGCCGTGCACGCCGTCACCCGGGCCCTGCAGGCCGCCGGGATCACGGCGGACCAGCTCGACTACCTGATCGTGTCGACGTCCACCGGCGACTCCCCCCAGCCACCCACCGCCTACCTGGTCCAGAACGCCATCGGCGCGTCGGGCGCCGCCTGCTTCGACATCAACGTGGTGTGCAGCGGCTTCGTGTACGGGCTTGAACTGGCCCACCGGCTGCTCGCCGGGCGACCCCAGGGCTACGCCGTGGTCGTCGGCGCCGATGTCTACTCGCGCATCCTGGACCACGCCGACCACCGCACCACGGTCCTCCTCGGCGACGGCGCGGGCGCCGCCGTCGTCGGCCCGGTCCGCGACGACCACGGCTTCCTCGGCACCGAGTTGTCCAGCAGCGGAGAGGCCCACCGGCTCATCCGGGTCGAGGCCGGCGGCAGCCGTACCCCCCTCACCCCGCATACCGTGGATGAGGGCGGCCACTTCTTCCGGATGGACGGCCGGGGCGTTCGCGACTTCGTCATGGAACACGTACCGCCGATCCTGGACCGGCTGCTGCGCAGCGCCGGGTTCGGCGCCGACATCGTCGACCACTTCGTGCCGCACCAGCCCAACGGGGTGCTGCTGAGCCGCCTGGTGGAGAAGGCCGGGATGACCGGAGCCCGCACGCATCGCACGTTGGAGAGATACGGGAACGTGGGCAGCGCCTCCGTGCCGGTCGCCCTGGACGACGGTGTGCGCTCGGGTGCGATCCGCGACGGTGACGTCGTTCTGCTGGCCGGGTTCGGCGGCGGTATGTCCGTCGGGGCGGCCCTGATGCGCTGGCAGGAGAACTCATGACCCACGACCCGATGAACCGGCTGGGAGTGGTCGGTTGCGGCGTGATGGGCGCGGGCATCGCCGACATCGCGGCCCGGGCCGGGCTCGACGTCCGCGTGGTCGTGTCGCGCGCCGGAGCCATCCCGGTGGGCCACGACCGCATCCGGCGCTCCATGGGCCAGGCCGTCCGCCGGGGCACGCTCACCGAGCGGGACCGGGACGCGGCCCTCGGCCGCATCGAGGTGACGGCGGACATCGACCGGCTCGCCGACCGCGACTGCGTGATCGAGGCGGTCCCCGAGAACGAGGACCTGAAGACCGCCCTGTTCACCCGGATCGACGGCCTCCTCAAGGACGACGAAACCGTCCTTGCCACCAACACGTCCTCCCTCCCGATCGGCCGGATGGCCCGGGGAACCCGTAACCCCCAACGGGTCATCGGCGTCCACTTCTTCAGCCCGGTGCCGCTCATGCCCCTGGTCGAGCTGATCAGCACGTCCCGGACCGACGAGCGGACCCGCACCCGGACCGCGGCCCTGCTCACCGGCCCCTTGGGCAAGACCCTCATCGAGGCACCCGACCGCGCGGGGTTCGTGGTCAACGGGCTCCTCATTCCCTATCTCCTCGGCGCGATGCGCATGGTGGAGTCCGGCCAGGTGACCGCGGACACAGTCGACCAGGGCATGACGCTGGGCTGTGCCCATCCGGTAGGCCCGCTGCGGCTGGCCGATCTGATCGGGCTCGACGTCGTCAAGGCGGTGGCCGACGCCCTGCACCGGGAGTTCACCGAACCGCAGTACGCCCCGCCGCCGATCCTGCTGCGGCTGGTGGAGGAGGGAAGGCTCGGCAAGAAGAGCGGGCGGGGGTTTCACCGGTACGAGGGGTGAACCGCCGCGCTCACTTCCCCTCCGGATGACGGGTGGAACCCGGCGAGGGCTGCCCCGGTTCTTGCGGCGGTCCTCGGCGGTTGCGGCGATGGATCGTCAGCTGGTGGCCAGGTGGTTGGCAAGGTCAGCGGCCATGGACAGCGTGATAGGTTCCGCCAGTTGGCGAGGAGGACCTCCGTCGGGGCCGGACTGGGGTGAGCGGTCGCATTCATGCTGAGCTGGGGCCGAGGACCGGATGGTTCGAGGAGTTGATGGGCGATGCAGCTGACTCGCTACCGTGCTTGGGGGCCGTCCGTCCTTGGGGTTCGTACACGCGCGGTGGTGTCGGGTGTCGCATCACGCGGTCGGAGCGGAGGCGGCCGAGGATCTGCACCGGCAGGTCGCCGAGCAGGTGGGCGATGCGGGGTGCGTCGTAGCCGGCGTCCAGCACCACGAGGATTTCCGGGTCGCCCTCACGCCACTGGCCGGCGGCGACGAGCCGCTCGACGGCCTCGCGGAGCTGGATTGTGGTGACCGCGGCAACATCGGCGCCGGGCTGCAGGCGGACCGCATCCAGCACGGCGGTCCAGGACGTGCGGTCGCTCTCCAGCACCGAACCTGAAAGCACCTTAAATCATGATAGACCCGGTGCCGGTGAGCGGCCAGCGAAGAACCGACCGGCATGCCACTGGCGGCTTCCACAGTGGGTGACGTGACCCGGCCTTTCCCGACCCGCAGCCTGTAGATGTCAATGGTGCTCTTGTCGAGGTCGGACAAGCACTCTCATGTGCCCATCTGGTCTCGTCAGGAGCTACGCTTGCAGCCACGCAGTGCCCTCGCTGGCCTCTTTCGGTTGCCCCGCCGGTGGACAGCCGGTGGACAGACGCCTTTGGACGGTGCGTCACGGGGTGCCACGGGTCAACCTGTTGCACATGATCTGATCAGCAAAAACGTCACCACGCGGCACGACGAGGCACGGCGCAACATGAACGCTCATGGTCTCGTAATGCGTAGGTCTCGGGTTCGAATCCCGAAGGCGGCTCCATGGTGAACCCCAGGTCAGGGCTATGACCTGGGGTTTCTTCGTTCCACCCATGTTGGAATCCGGGCTAATCGGACATAGGCGGTGTGCGCGTCGCAATGCGTAGGTCTGAAGTTGACTCCGAGTCGCCGTTCTGGTCGAGACGGCTGTGACCTGGCCTTTTGCTCCAAGTCGTTGAGTGGCTTCGGTCTGTTCGGTTCGACGTGGTGGCCATTTGGTGGCCGAGCGTGCAGCGCTCGTGCAGGCGGCTCTATCGGCAGACCCGCGATGGCGGGTGTGTTGGACGCTCGGAGTTGAGCCATTCTGACAATTGAGTGATCAGCCCGCACCTCCTGAAGGGTGATTGACGCCCCCGCTCGTCGGGCTCGTGCCGACTGCCTGCTGGGGCTCGCGATTTCAATGCCCAGGCCGTGGATGTCGGGCGGGCATCGGCGGGGGAACCGACGCCGCGAAGAGGGTCGCCAGCCGGAAGCGAGGCATCCTCACCGACACGATCGGCCTCATCCTCGCCGTGACTGTCGCCGGCCTCTCCGAAAACGCCATGGGGGTATGTCTCCTCGGCCAGGCCAAGGAGACATACCCCACCATCGCGAAAAGCTGGGTCGACACCGGCTTCAAGAACGCCGTCATCGAACACGGCGCCACCCTCGGAATCGGCGCCGAGGTCGTCAACCGCAACCGCGAGAAATGCGGCTTCCATGTCGTGAAGAGGCGCTGGGTGGTGGAGCGCAGCATCGGCTGGATCATGATGCACCGCCGCCTCGCCCGCGACTACGGGACCCTCGCCACCAGCTCCGAAGCCATGATCCATATCGCCTCGATCGGCAACCTCGCCAAGCGCATAACGGACGAGACCACACCCACCTAGCGAGTAACTTACTAGGAGATAAAGGGTAATCTGCCTAGATCAAACGCCCTCTGGCGTGAACGTGCACGTCCACGTCGTACCGCTTGTAGCCGCTGACCCGCAGGCGCTTCTTGCCTCCGAGCCAGAGGTTGAGCCACTCGGCGACCGCCATCCTGGGGTTGAGTGCCTGCCCGGCCGCCAGGCGCCGCCGGGTCTCGTCGTAGTCCGGCAGCGGCTCCTTGTTCTGCGGCCCTCACACCCGGCCACTGACACACGCGGCGGGCCCGGTATTCACGGGAGTGCCGGATCCCGCGGTGTCCGCGGACGGAGCGGCATCCAGGCCGGGGCCGTGCTCTGCACCCTTTGCAGGCCGGGGCTGGATCAGGTGGTATCGGCGGCTTTGCCACTTCGACCGGCAGCGCGACGACGTCCTCGTCGTCGACAACACGCTCACCGCGCACGGCCGCGCGTTCACCGGCACCTGAAGAACGCGGTGGCGAGGGCGAATCCCTCCGCTCCAGTCGCAGACCGACAAAGCGGCCGGACCGACACACCCCAGACGACGACGCCGTATCCCCACCACCTCGGTGGCGGCGGCCCACGCGCCAGGCCAACGGCCTCAGACTCCCGTGCCACCTCACCCGGACAAGGCCGACGGCGGGGACGCCTCCCAGGGCGTCCCCGCCGTCGTTCGTCCGCGCCGCGGCCACGGGGGTGTCGCGCGACGCGGAGGCGGCGCCGGACGGAACGGGGGAATAACCGCTCGGCGCCGGGTCAGAAGGTCACTCCGGTGTGCCCGCCAGCTCCACCGCCCTGCGGCGCAGGGCGAGGCCGGCCGGAGCGACCGCCGAGATCACGGCGAGCACCGCGCAGGTACCCATGGCCGCCGCGAGCGTCGCCCACGGGATCTCGATGGACGTCCACACCGAGAGCAGGCCCAGCGCGCTCCACATGCCCAGCAGGTTGAGCCCGGCGACCAGCGCTCCCAGCAGTCCGCCGACCATGACCACCATCAGCGCCTCGGCGCCCACCATCCGCAGCACCTGCCACCTGGTGGCGCCGGCCAGCCGCAGCACAGCCAACTCGCGGACCCGGTCGGAGGTCGCCATGACCATCGTGTTGGCCAGTGAGATGCCGGTGTAGAGGAGGGCGATCCCGAGGACCAGGAAGAAGCCCATCCGGGTCGTCCGGTTGGTCTCGGGGTACGTCGCCCGCACCCAGGCGTCCCTGGTGAGGACCTCCCCGCCCGACACCCGTACCGCCTGACTCAGACCGGCGGCCACGGTGGCCGTGTCGGCACCGTCCGCGAGGCGTACGTCGACCCGGTCGACGGGCGCCGCGGGGGCGTTGCGTGGCGTGACGTAGACACCGTTGTTGCCGGTGCCGATGGTCATGACCGCGGCGATCTTCAGGGACTTCCTCGTGCCGTCGCCGAGCCACACGTCCACCCGCTCGCCCACGGCGTGCTTCTCCCACTCCTCGTTGACGATGATTGAGTCGTCGTCCAGATCGCTCACCTTCCCCGCGGTGAGCGGGAGACGGGCTGTTGCCGCGAGCGGTTCCGGCTCGACGGCCCTGGCATCGGACCTGATGAGCGCCATGCCGTCCTCCAGGACGTACACGGCGCTCGACGAGCTCGCGGAGACCTCGGCGCCGGACACGGCCTGAAGCCGCTTCAGCGTCGCCTCGTCGAAGCCGGCGTCGCCCGCCGGAGTGACCACGAAGTCGGCGGCCGTCTGCTCGCGTACCTCGGTGGCCTTCGCCTCGTTGAGGGTGGCGGTGGCGCCCAGCAGCGAGCCCGCGAGCGCGACCGTGACCAGCACGGGCGCCGCGACGGCGGCGGTGCGGCGCACCCCGGCGGCGGCGTTCTCCCGCACCAGCATCCCGCCGGCGCCGGGCAGTTGGGCCGGCAGCCAGGCGATCAGCCGGGCCAGTGGCCGCACCAGCACCGGCGCGAGCAGCGCGACCGCGGTGATCAGCAGCATGGGCCGGCTCACATAGGTCTTGCGCTGCAGCAGGTCGCCCGGGTTCGTCACTAAGGCAAGGGCCAGCGTCACCGCGGCGGTGATCAGCAGGGCCGCGCCGAACAGCCAGCGGCCCCATGTCATCGGCCGGGTGTCCACGGACGCCTCGCGCAGCGCCTCGGTGGGACCGGTGCGCCCCGCCCGCCAGGACGCGGCCAGCACGCCGCACAGGGCCACGAACAGGCCCGTCCAGAACGCCATGTGGTAGGGCCAGGTGTAGTCGCCGATGGTGAACCAGCGGGGCGCGAGGCTCTCGTTGACCGCCCACTCGGCGAGCACGGGAGCCCCGTAGGAACCGAGCACACAGCCGGCGGCCGAGGCGAGCACACCGACCGCGAGCGCCTCGGAGACGACCATGCGGCGGATCTGGCCCGGGGTCGCCCCGGCGGTGCGCAGCAGCCCGAACTCGCGGCGCCGCTGGGCCACTGCGAACGCGAAGGTCGAGGCCACCACGAACACCGACACGAACCCGGTGACGCCTCCGGCCGTGCCGAACATGGCGTTCATCGCGGTGAGGGCCTCGCTGTCCCGGTCGGGGTCGGCGTCGGCGTACCGGCGCGCGTCCCCGGTGAGGACCTGGACGCCTTCGCTGCCGCGCACTGCCTCGCGCACGGCCGCCGCATCGGCGTCGACCACGAGTTGGAGGCTGCGCGGCGACAGTTCGGCGGCGCGGGTGTCGGTGTAGAACACGGCGTTCTCGAAGCCGAGCCCGGCCACGGTGCCGACGACGCGCACCGTGCCGCCGTCGGTCCGCACCCGGGTCCCCGGACGGGCCCAGTCACCGCTGACGACGACTTCGTCCGCGGCCTCGGGCGCGCGTCCCGCGTCGAGCTGGTACGGCGCGAAGGCCGCGGTGGACCAGGGATGGCCCACCAGATCGGCGGGCCCGCCCTCGGACCGCACGGCGAACGACCGGTCCTCGACGACGGTCCCGAGGTCCCGCAGCTTCGCGACCGCGTCGTCGGGCACGGCACGCGGCTGCGCGAGCTTCTGGGTGCGGTCGCCGATCGGGGCGGGCACCTCAAGGGTGTCCTGGCCCTTGACAATGACCGGCGCGACGGCGAACCGCTCCGGACCCCGGCCGGGTGCGTCCAGCGAGGACGCCAGGGCCAGCCCCATCACGGCGATCAGCGCCACGCCCAGGGAGAGGGCGACGAAACTGCCGACGAAGGTGACCCAGCGGGTGCGCAGCGTGGTGCTCAGCACGGCGCCACCTCGAGCTTGGTCATGCGCGACGCGATGTCCTCGGCGGAGGCGCTGATCAGCTCGCCGTTGACACGGCCGTCGACGAGGAAGACGACGCGGTCGGCGTAGGAGGCGGCGACGGGGTCGTGGGTGACCATGATGATCGTCTGGCCGTCCCGGTCGACCATGCCGCGCAGCAGGGTCAGCACCTCGCGGCTGGTCTGCGAGTCGAGCGCGCCGGTCGGCTCGTCGCCGAACAGCACTTCGGGACGGGTGATCAGGGCGCGGGCCAGGGCAACCCGCTGCTGCTGGCCGCCGGACATCTCCGTCGGGCGGTGCCGCGCCCGGTCGCCGAGTCCGACCTGTTCGAGCACCTCGCGCACCTGGGTCTTCTTCGGGCGGCGGCCGGCCAGCCGCAGCGGCAGGGCCACGTTCTGCTCGGCGGTCAGCGAGGGCAGCAGGTTGAACGCCTGGAACACAAAGCCGATGCGCTCGCGGCGTAGCAGGGTCAGCTTGGTCTCGCTCAGCCTGGTCAGCTCGGTGTCGCCCACGGTGACCGAGCCCGACGTGGGCCGGTCCAGGCCCGCGGCGCACTGCAGCAGGGTCGACTTGCCGGACCCGGAGGGGCCCATCACGGCGGTGAAGGTCCCCCTCGGGAAGGCAAGCGATACCTGGTCGAGGGCGGTGACGGACGTGCCGCCCGAGCCGTACCGCCGGGTCACGGAGCGCAATCGGATCGCGTCGTTGCTCATGTGTTCCAACTCGTGTCGGTGTCGGTCCTCCCGCGCACCTGGGCGGGACGGAATCTTCGGGGGAACGGCGCAGGTAGTGGCCGTTTTCGGGGCGGCCCGGGCACCCGTGCCGCGGTGGCGGATGGCAGGTGTCGGCGGACCCTGAGCCCGGGCCCGGCCGGGCCCGGTCACCCGGGCCCGGCCGGGCCCATGACGTAACCGATCAGGACGAAGGCAGGTGCCCAGACCGCGCTGCTGAGCACGGACCAGAGCAGATAGCGGCGCAGCGGCATCCTGGTCGCCCCGCACAGGGTCGGTACGAGGGTGCGCAGGACGGCGGTGAAACGGCCCACGAACACCGCGCCGCCGCCCCGACGCTCGATCAGCCCCAGGGCGCGCTCGGTGACCCGGCGGTGACGGGAGCGGCTCGTCATTCGGGCCATCAGCCGCTCCTTCCAGCGGCTTCCGATGGCGTACCCGGCCAGGTTGCCCAGCACCGCGCCGACGAGCGCGGTCAGCACCACCGCGGTCTGACCGGGCAGCAACGCGCCGACGACCGGGAGCGCCGCCTCCATAGCGGGCAGCAGCAGCACTGCGGCGAGGATGCCGAAGCTGCCATACACCAGCATCTGCTCAGCCAGCCATGCCGTCATGGGGCGCCGCCTCCGTCGTCTCCGTGTTGCCTCCACGAAACCGCGGGGAACCCTCGGGACGCACTGCGGCAGGGGCGAGACTTGGGGTAGTGCCAAACCTACCCCCCGGCGTCGGGCTCGGCTCACCCCTGGCCGCCTCCCACCGGGGGCCGCCGCCCCCGGTGGGAGGCGGCACCGCTCAGCCCGCCCGTAGCACCTCGCCCTCCGCAGGGAAGCCCTCCAGGCTCGCTGCGGTGAGACGGAGCAAGGGATGGAAGCAGTAACAAGGCGCGCCCGTGGCGTCGATGCCGTGTGCCTCCAGAAGCGACGCCTCGACCAGCCGTTCCAGGAACTCCTCGGCCGCGTTCTCGGGCAGCCTGAGCAGCACCGCAGCCGCCATCGCGGTGAACTCGCCTGCCGCGCACACGGCAAGTCGGCGAATCAACTCACGCTCAGAAAGCGGACGTTGCCGCAAGGCTGCGGACAGTATCTGCCTTACGTCGAGCGTGCTCACCCGTAACTCCTCGATGTGTGAGGCCGGATCAGCCAGGCGACGCGCGAGCCGTGTCATCGGCCAGTGCGGCCGGGCGGCGAGCCGGGCGGCGGCGGCCCGCAGCGCGAGCGGCAGCTTTCCGCAGGCCTCGACGACGGCGTGGGCCGTCTCGGGCTCCGCGGAGATCCGGTCGCCCCAGCGATCACGGAGAGCAGGTCCAGCGACTCAACGGTCTCCATGGGGTCCAGCGCCACGGTCCACGAACCGGGCACCGCGGAGAGCCGGTTGCGGCTTGTCACCAGGACGGCGGAGTCGGTCGTGGCCGGCAGCAACGGGTCCAACTGCAACTCGTTCGCCGCGTTGTCCAACAGGATCAGCAGCTTACGGCCCGCCGTCTGGGTCCGGTACCTGTGGACCAGCTCCTCCGTCCGGGCGGGCTCGCCGTTCGGGGCCAGCACGTTCTCGGAGGTCTCGCCGAGTGCCCGCAGCAGCGTGACCAGGACCTTGCCGCAGTCTGCGACGGTGCCGTCGTCGGCGCGCAGCCGGGCATACAGCAAGCCGTCCGGGAACTGGTCGGCCACGGCGTGAGCGACCCGTACGGCGAGCGCGGTCTTGCCGACCCCCGGCATCCCGCTGATCAGCAGTCGGCGCGGCTGGAACGTGGCACGCCCGTTCGCCTCCGCCGGCCTCAAACGCCTGCACAACACGTCGAACTCCCGCTCCCGGCCAGTGAAGTCGGTCGGGAGCGGCGGAATCATGACAGGCGGCGCACTCACCGTCGGCACAGCAGACGTCAGGCTCGGCGCGGGCTGCGGAAGAGTGTCCAGCTCTCCGCTCAGCAAGGACTGATAGGCGGCAGTGAGATCAGGCCCGGGGTCCACGCCCAGTTCCTCGGCGAGCACCTCGCGCCCCTCGTGAAAGGCGCGCAGCGCCTCGGCCTGGCGCCCGCACCGGTACAGCGCGGCCATCAGCTGCGCACGCAGTCGCTCCCGGACCGGGAATTCGCCGACGAGCCGGGTGAGTTCGGAGGTGAGCTGCCCGTGTCTGCCGAGCGCGAGGTCCGCCTCGATCCGGTGCTCCAGAGCACTCATCCGCGCCTCTTCAAGCTGCGGCAGCTCCGCCTCCGCGAGGTGCGGCGTGACATTGGCCAGTGCCGGTCCCTGCCACAGGTCGAGTGCCTGCCGAAGCGTTTCGGCGGCCTGCGTCAACCGCCGCTCCTCCATCGCCCGCCGCCCGAGCCGCTCCAACCTCCCGAACTCGACGACGTCGACACGCGCCGCGTCAGCGACCAGCTGGTAGCCAGGCTGGCGGCGAACCAGGTCGACCTTGGGCCCGAGGAGCTTTCGCAGCCTCGACATATAGGTGTAGATCTGAGCGCTCCACGTGGCAGGCGGATCCCACCCCCACAGCAGTTCGCTCAGCCTCCCGTCACTCACCACGCGACCACGGGCGAGCAGCAGCACGGCCAGAACCGTATGCATCATGGTGCCTGACACCGCGATGCGACGCGCCCCGTCTCTCGCCTCGACCGGTCCCAGAAGCTGGAATTCCATGTAAACCCCCCACTTGTTTGACGGCGGCCGAACGAAGGCAGCCGCAGCCGGATCCGAACGTCGGAGCTTCGGTCTTACGAACCTTGTTTGCGCCACAATTCGGTGGAACTGAGCTTGACTCTGTCGGGGATCTTGAAGTTTTCCGGTGCGCCGACGTGAGCGGCGGGCATGCTCGGGATGTTCCAAGAGCCCATGCATGTTGCCGAGGTGTCCGTTGTCGCTCCGTCCTCGTTCCGGTGAGCAAGTCCCGCCTCTGACCGTGCAGACCGCGCGGGCGAGCAACCCGGCCGGTACGACGGCGATGTGGGTGAGAGACCGCCTGGACGGGCTGTGGTGCGACGAGGACTTCGCCGACTGGTATCCGCGTGACGGGCGTCCGGGCCTCTCGCCCGCCCAGCTGGCCACCGTGTGCGTGCTGCAGTTCCTGCTCGGTCTGTCGGACCGGCAGGCCGCCGAGGCGGTGCGCTGCCGCATCGACTTCAAGTACGCCATGGCCATGGAGCTGGACGATCCCGGCTTCCACCACAGCGTGCTGGCCGACTTCCGCGAACGTCTCACCGAAGGCGACCGCGCCGACCGCCTCCTCGACCTCGCGCTGGCCCGCCTCAAGGACGCCGGTCTGGTGCGCGAGCGCACCACACAGCGCACCGACTCCACCCACGTCCTGGCCGCGGTGCGCGACCTGACCCGGCTGGAGACGGTCACCGAGGCGGTGCGTGCCGCGCTGGAGGAAGTCGCCGGCGCCGCCCCGCACCTGCTGGACGGTCTGGTCGACGAGGACTGGGGTAGCCGTTATGGCCGTCCGGTCCGCCTGGGCAAGAACCCCACCAAGCCCAAGACCAGGATCCTCGCCACCGGCAACGACGCCGTCCGGCTCCTGGAACACCTCTACCGGCACGGAGTAGACAGCGTGGCCGGCCCTCGCGTCCAGGCCCCGCGTCAGATCGTGGTGCAGAACTACCACCGCGACTCCGCAGGCCGCCTGCGCTGGCGCACCGCCGAGACGGAAGACGGGCCTGGGCTGCCGCCCTCGTCCCGGGCGATCGTCTCCCCGTATGACACCTCGGCCCGCTATGCCCGCCACGGGCACATCATCAGCTGGAAGGGGTTCTCCGTCCATCTGACCGAGACGTGTGCTCCCGAC
>NZ_BBNN01000014.1 GCF_000829695.1 Streptomyces sp. NBRC 110035
GCGGATCGGCACGCCCGGCGCCGACGGCAGGTGCGCTCTGGGCATACACGCGCGGGGTGAGGACGACGTCCAGGCCCCGTGGACCGTCCACGCCACCGGAATTCTGGCTCCTGCGGCTTCCGTGCACGAGGTGCGGTCTGACTTCGACGCGTCCGTGTGGCCCCCGGAGGACGCCCGCGCGGTCGATGTGACGGGCTGCTACGAGCGGCTGGCCGACGCCGGGTTCGCCTACGGTCCCGCATTCCGCGGCCTTCGGGCCGCATGGCGCCGCGGCGACGAGCTGTTCGCCGAGGTCGCCCTCGACGAAGCAACGGAGGGCAGCGCCTTCGGTCTCCACCCGGCCCTGTTCGACGCCGCCCTGCACGCCTTCGCGCTCGACGACGACGGCCGCGGTGGAGTGCCGTTCTCCTGGGCCGGGGTGTCGCTGCACGCCTCCGGCGCCTCGGCCCTGCGGGTCCGGCTGACCCGGGACGCCGACGGCACCATGGCCTTGGAGCTGGCCGACCCGGCAGGCGCTCCCGTCGCCTCGGTGGATTCCCTGGTCGTCCGGCCTCTGGCGGCCGAACAGCTCAGCGCTGCGACCCATGACGCCCTCTACCAGGTGGACTGGGTGCCGGCGCGGGGCACGCGGGCCGCCGAAGTGTCCTCCGAGCCGGTCACGGTGTCGGGGGCGGCCGAACTCGAGGCGCTGGTTCAGGGCGAGGTGCCCGCAACGGTGCTGGCCACCGTGCCCGGCACCGCGGGCGGTGTCGTCGGATCCGTGCACGATGCGG
>NZ_BBNN01000013.1 GCF_000829695.1 Streptomyces sp. NBRC 110035
TACATGACGCCGGCGAAGACGCCGGTCCGGCTGCCCCGCAGCGACACCGGGTCCATCCCGGCCCGCTCGATCGCCTCCCAGGTCGTCTCCAGCAGCAGACGCTGCTGCGCGTCCGTCGCCACCGCCTCCCGCGGACTCATCCCGAAGAACTCGGGGTCGAAGGCGCCCGCGTCGTGCAGGAAGCCGCCCGAGCGCGTGTACGACGTCCCGGACACGCTCCGGTCCGCGTTGTAGAGGGACTCGGCGTCCCATCCGCGGTTGACGGGGAACTCGGACACGGCGTCGACGCCGTCGGACACCAGCCGCCACAGGTCCTCCGGAGAGGACACCCCACCCGGATAACGGCACGCCATCCCCACGATCACCACCGGATCGTCCGCCACCGACGGCAGCGACCCCACCGGCACAGCCACGTCGCGCACGGTTCCGAGCACGGTGTCGAGCAGATGGTCGGCGAGAAGTTCCGCGGTGGGGTAGTCGAAGACGACGGTGGCGGGCAGGCGCAGTCCGGTCGCCTTGCCCAGCCGGTTCCGCAGCTCCACCGCCGTCAGCGAGTCGAAGCCCAGGTCCTGGAAGGCACGGTTGGGGTTGACCGTCTGCGCGCCCGAGTGTCCGAGAACGAGGGCGATGTGTCCGCGCACCAGGTCCAGCATCATCTCGCGGCGCTCGGTCTCGCCGAGCGCGGTCAGCCGTTCGGCCAGTCCGGTGGTCTCGGCGGAACCCGTGGCCGCCGCGCGGCGGGTGGACGTCCGGATCAGCCCGCTGAGCAGCGGCGGAACCTCTCCCTGCGCGCGGAGTGCCGGGAAGTCGAGGCGCACGGGGAGAACGACCGCCATGTCGGCGGCCATCGCGGCGTCGAACAGGGCGACGCCCTGCTCCACCGTCACCGGGGGAAGGCCGGCCCGGGCGATGCGGCGGT
>NZ_BBNN01000012.1 GCF_000829695.1 Streptomyces sp. NBRC 110035
TTTCAAGCTGAGACCGGACCGCTTGAGATTTTCGGCGGCCCGGCGTCTCAACTGATCTGGTCGCCGCAGGTCACGGCTCTGGTGAGGTTGTGCAGCTCGACCTTGTGCCGCGGCTCAAGGAACTGGAAGAACACCGCCAGCACGCCTGCCCTCCCGGTCCGAGTCGTAGGCTTGGCGTCGCGGAGTACTTTGCCGAAGTAAACATCGGCGTCGGCCGACTCCGTCTCCCACAGCGGACGGCCGAACCAGTCCCGGATCAGCTCCAGGTGGTTGGTGTCATTGCGGATCGTGCTGTCAACCAGACCGGCCGAGGCTCGCGCGAGCACGAAACCTGCCAGCACATCGGTCTCGAACTCGGCGAGCTCCTCCTCACTCACCAGCGCCCGGTACTCGCGCAGATCGCGCACCACGGCCAGAGCCAACCCACGCCTCCAGGACTTCATCCAGGCTGAAGGAATCCCGACAAGAATGAGGGTTGCGCACCATGAGCGAGGCCCCATTGCCGGACAGCGCTGAGGCGGCGCCCGTCACCCCCCGGCCGTACGGCATCCAGGTCTCCCCTGGAGCGGCCTCTTTGCATTGGGCCACTAGCCCGCAGACTGGAACGGCGGGGAGGTGCCGTATTTCTTTTGTGGCCCGGGAACGCCACGGGAGCACGCCGTCTCGGCGGTCGTTTCATGGCGTACGTGACGCCGCGAACGAACCGCAAGTCTTCAGAGCCGCTGTCGATGAGCATGCCCACATTCAGGCGAACGCGTTCCTGTGGTCCGTCGCCCACTGTCGGTAAGAGCGTGGTGGGTGGCCCGTGACCTGAGCGAACGTGGGGTCGGTCGTCGTCTTGCGGCCCTGCGACTGGCGCTGTGCGCTCAGGACGAGTGCGTGCACCACCTGGGGCGGGTAGTGCCGCGCCCACCGGGCGGCAGCCTGCTGCGGTGTC
>NZ_BBNN01000011.1 GCF_000829695.1 Streptomyces sp. NBRC 110035
GCAGCCGACCTCACCAGACCACTGACCGGGGCGTCCGTCAGTTCCCCCGTGCCGTCGGACGCGCCGACGACGAAGATCAGACGGGACGTGGCGAACCTCTCCTCCGCCAGCCAGTCCCGCACCAGCTCCAGGGCCCGAGCAGCCGCCCGGTGCGCCGACTCGACGACGTCCGGCAGGGAGTTCGTCACGGCGACCAGTACCGTGCCGGGCACGTCGTTCGCCGCCAGTGTCTCGAGGTCCTCGGCGGTGACCAGACCGTCCGCGTCGGCGGCGATCGCAGCGAGGATCTCGTCGCCGAGCAGTGCGACCGGTTCAGGGGAAAGGGTGCCGGTTGCGGCACGGGCGGGCACCCAGTCCACGTGGTAGAGGGGCTTCGCGCTGTTCCCGGACCCGCCGTCGGTGGCCGAGGCGGACCGTACGACGAGGGACTCCACCGAGGCGACGGGAGCGCCGGCCGGGTCGGCCAGCTCGACGGCCAGGGAGTCGTCACCGGTCCTGGTCAGCCGGACGCGCAGCGCCGAGGCGCCGGAGGCGTGCAGGCGCACGCCCTCCCAGGAGAAAGGCACACCGCCGAGCGGGGTCTCGTCACCGTCGTCGCCGGCGAAGGCGAAGGAGGCGTGCAGGGCGGCGTCGAACAGGGCCGGGTGGAGACCGAAGGTGCCGCCGTCGACGGCGTCGGCCAGCGCCACCTCGGCGAAGACCTCGTCACCCCGGTGCCAGGCGGCACGCAGGCCCCGGAAGACCGGTCCGTAGCGGAGGCCGGCTTCGGCCAGTACGTCGTAGCAGTCGGTGACGTCGACCGGTCGGGCGTCCTCCGGGGGCCACACGGACGTGTCGAAGCCGGAGCGCACGACGGTCGTCTCGTCGGCCAGCGTGCCCGAGGCATGCAGGACCCAGGAGCCGCGGTCGTCGTCCGCGTCGTGTCGCGAGTGAACGGCGACGCTGCGGCACCCCGCCCCGTCCGGCTCGCCGACGGTG
>NZ_BBNN01000010.1 GCF_000829695.1 Streptomyces sp. NBRC 110035
AGGCGGGCAGGTTCTCGCAGTTGGTGCCCTCGGCCGCGTACAGATACGGCACCGCGTCCAGCCGGAAGCCGTCGATGCCCAGGTCCAGCCAGAAGCGCAGGGCTGCCAGGATCTCCTCCTGGACGCGTGGGTTCTCGTAGTTCAGGTCCGGCTGGTGCGAGAAGAACCGATGGAAGTAGTACTGCCCGCGGACCGGGTCGTAGGTCCAGTTGGAGGCCTCGGTGTCGACGAAGATGATCCGCGCGTCCGGATAGCCCTTGTCGTCGTCCGCCCAGACGTAGAAGTCGCCGTAGGGGCCGTCCGGGTCCGTGCGGGACTCCTGGAACCACAGGTGCTGGTCGCTGGTGTGGTTCATGACGAAGTCGATGATCACGCGCATGCCCCGCTGGTGGGCGGCGTCCACGAACTCCACGAAGTCGGCGAGGTCGCCGAAGTCGGGCAGGACGGCGGTGTAGTCGGCGACGTCGTAACCGCCGTCGCGCAGCGGCGACTCGAAGAAGGGCGGCAGCCAGAGGCAGTCGACGCCGAGCCACTGCAGATAGTCGAGCTTGGCGGTCAGCCCCTTCAGGTCACCGATGCCGTCGCCGTTGCTGTCCTGGAAGGAGCGGACGAGGACCTCGTAGAAGACGGCTCGTTTGAACCAGTCGGGGTCGCGGTCCCTGACCGGTGTGTCCTCGAAGGTGTCCGGCACGGGCTCGTTGACAGTCATGACGCTCCTGACCCTCCGGTTCGCTGTGCGGCGGGCGGTCGCTGGACGTGCAGGACGTGCGCGGGAGCCCGCCCCGGTTCCAGGCGCACGTAGTTGGCGCTGCCCCAGTGGTAGGTGTCGCCGGTGAGCTCGTCGCGCACCGGCACCGACTCGTGCCATTCCAGGCCGAGTTGCGGCATGTCCAACGAGACCGTGGCCTCCTGGGTGTGGTGGGGATCGAGATTGACCACCACCAGCACGACATCCGGTCCACTGCGTTTGCTGTATGCGATGACCGCGTCGTTGTCGGTGTGGTGGAAGCGGAGATTGCGCAGAGCCCGCAGCGAGGGGTGCTCCC
>NZ_BBNN01000009.1 GCF_000829695.1 Streptomyces sp. NBRC 110035
TGGCGGGCAGGTTCTCGCAGTTGGTGCCCTCCTCCTGGTAGAGGTACGGCACCGCGTCCAGCCGGAAGCCGTCGATGCCCAGGTCCAGCCAGAACTTCAGCGCGGAGATCATCTCCTCCTGGACGGCCGGGTTCTCGTAGTTCAGGTCCGGCTGGTGCGAGAAGAAGCGGTGCCAGTAGTACTGCCCGCGGACCTGGTCGTAGGTCCAGTTGGAGGCCTCGGTGTCGACGAAGATGATCCGCGCGTCCTGGTACTGCTTGTCGTCGTCCGCCCAGACGTAGTAGTCGCCGTAGGGGCCGTCCGGGTTCCGGCGGGACTCCTGGAACCACGGGTGCTGGTCGCTGGTGTGGTTCATGACGAAGTCGATGATCACGCGCATGCCCCGCTGGTGGGCGGCGTCCACGAACTCCACGAAGTCGGCGAGGTCGCCGAAGTCGGGCAGGACGGCGGTGTAGTCGGCGACGTCGTAACCGCCGTCGCGCAGCGGCGACTCGAAGAAGGGCGGCAGCCAGAGGCAGTCGACGCCGAGCCACTGCAGATAGTCGAGCTTGGCGGTCAGCCCCTTCAGGTCGCCGATGCCGTCGCCGTTGCTGTCCTGGAAGGAGCGGACGAGGACCTCGTAGAAGACGGCTCGTTTGAACCAGTCGGGGTCGCGGTCCTGCGCCGGTGTGTCCTCGAAGGTGTCCGGTACGGGCTCGTTGACGATCATGATGCGGGTGACCCTCCGGTCTGCGGGGTGGACGGTCGCAGAGCCGTGCCGTGCTCGTCGGGGGACGCGGGACCGGCGGCCGTCGCGCGGTCCGCGGATCCCCGGCCGACGACGAGCACATGTGCTCCGCCCGGCCCGAGACGCACGTAGTTGGCCCTGCCCCAGTGGTAGGTCTCGCCGGTGAGCTCGTCGCGCACCGGCACCGACTCGTGCCATTCCAGGCCGAGTTGCGGCATGTCCAACGAGACCGTGGCCTCCTGGGTGTGGTGGGGATCGAGATTGACGACCACGAGAACCGTGTTCGTGCCCTGCCGCTTCGAGTACGCGATGACCGGGTCCTGGTCCGCCCGGTGGAAGTGGAGGTCGCGCAGCTGGCGAAGGGCCGCGTTCTGCC
>NZ_BBNN01000008.1 GCF_000829695.1 Streptomyces sp. NBRC 110035
CTGCTGGATTCTCTTGCCCGGCGGAAGGTGCTGCACAAGCGGCGCGAAGGTGACGGCCGGCGGTGCGTGTTCCGGCTGGCCGCCGCTTGGGAGGCTGCTTAGACGAGCGCGTCCACATGAGCGACCGCCGCCCCACGCCCGGCCAAGGTGTAGAGGCCAGCGCCTAGGCGCGGGGCGGCGGTCTCCAGCGCGGCTTGGCCGCCACCCTTGACGCTAGCGGGTTTCTGCTCGCGCGAAGAGGAGTGCCCGGCCATTTTCCCTCTATCGGGAGAACGGACAGGCATGTCCTCTTCACACATTCATCCGAGGCAGTCAGCGCGGGGTAGATCCACGTTCCCCGTCGTCACGGCACGTCTCGGGCGGCAACGGCTGGTGGCGGACTCCGTTCTCGTCCTTTGGCCAGTCCACATGGCGGGGCCAAAGCATCTCGCCCAACGTCTCCTCAAGGCTGGCCACAGTGAGCAGGTCAGGCCATGTCGAGCCAGTGAGCACGTTAGTGATGACCTGTCGGTTGACCCCCGAGGCCGCGGCGAGCGCGTTGGCGCTCAGCCCCTTGCGTTCCATTGCTTCCGCGAGTGCCCGGGCGATGGCCTGGCCGACTTGGGCTGGGCGGTAACCGCCCATCATCGCGTACGGCCAGGCGCCGGCCATGGCGTACTCCCACGGCTTCTTTCCACGTCTTGTTCCTCCAGGCACGCGACCAGTGTGACGGACGGTGCACCGACATGCGCACCTCGCCCATGGATGCTATTCAAGCAGCAGGAAGCTGGTGTAGTCAGGCCTATGTCCGCGACCAGAACGGTTCGACATTTGATTGCTCAACGAAGTGGAGGTGAGGGGCCGTGACGACGGGGCGTTCCCTGCTGGCGGCCGACGAGAAGCTGATGCCCACGCGCAAGATGCGAGCCGATCAGCAGGTAGCCGTGATCAAGGCGGCGTGCATGTCGACGGCGCCCGTGGGTGCTGCCCAACTGGCGGAGGCCACCGGGTTTTCCGCGAAGAACTGCGGGCTAGTCCCCGTGTTCGCCGTCAATACAGGGCTGCTGGTCAAGGCGCACCGGCAGACGATGTATCTCCCGAGCCGGAAAGGCCGTGCAGTGGCACGCGCCTTC
>NZ_BBNN01000007.1 GCF_000829695.1 Streptomyces sp. NBRC 110035
CATCGCCAGCCCGCTGCCTCGATGATCTCAAGTGGGTCCACGTCTTCGAAATAGGCGCCGGCAAGGGCTCTATAGGCGGCAGTGGACCGGAAGCTGGCTATGCGTGTGGCCGGTGAGCTGTTGATGAACGCCGGCACCGGCTCGCTCAGGTCAGGACGACATGAGTCACCGCAGTACTCCTCCTCGGAGGACGGATTGAGTTCAGCCGAACAGCCAGCGCACTGGCGGCTGAACCAAGATTCCTGCGCCTTGGCTGCCAGATGCTTGTGGAGCCGTTGCAGAAAGGGACGGTTCACAGTTCTGCTCCGTCCGGCCCATAGACGGGATGCCGCCCGCAGTCGCAACTGCGGGCGCGGCGCAGACTGATGCCGAATTGGCTCGGGCGCGGGATCCTGATCGCCACGCCGTCGATGCCTTTGAGGAGTACGCAGGTATCTCCGAAGACGTTGACGAGCTGCTGCAGCACTGTCTGGGCCGTCTCCTCCGACACTGCGGGGGTAAGAACCACCATGCGCTTGCTCTGCACTCTGTGACCAATCCCGTGCAATGCTTCGGCGACCTGGTCGCCGACCAGCTGGAGATAGTCCACTTCACACATCTGCTGGAGCTTTCCACCGGGCAGCGCGCTCGCGGCCTCCACGGTCTCTTCGCGGATGCGCCGCTCCCGGTCGATTGCCTGCCGAGCGGTGTCAGGGGCATCAAGGATGTCAGCAGCCATGCTGGTGGAGAAACGTTCGCTCGGCTCACGCGCAACGGTGACATACACGTCTGTCAGGTGCGCGACCCTGCTCTGTGTCTTTGTGCGAGCTGTGGAGGCCGCGACCCGCGCGAGCCTGGTGGCTGCCTGCCGCAAAATTCTCTGCTCTTCCCGAGCCAGCTCGTTCGTGTTCACCCTGAATTTCGTCCGTAGCCTGGACAACGCCTCCGCGTCGAGTCCGACGGAGTGTGCTGCCTCAGCTTCCAACTGGTCGAGCAGCGCTTGTTCCTCACTCAAGGACGGCGGTGTCGGCTCGGACTTGGCAGCGGCAACGTGCGTCGGTGCGACCCACAGAGGCATGGCCCACTTCTGCCGTTTCCGGGTACGGTCGATGAAGAAGCCGAGCTCCTCACCCCCTACGGCCTGTGTGGTCTCTTCTTCGGCGATGGTGAGCAGCCCGGAGCTCGCTGCCTTTTCCAGACGTGTCACCCGAGCCTTGAGTGTCTTGACTCGCTCCATGCTGAGAGCGATGGGAACTAG
>NZ_BBNN01000006.1 GCF_000829695.1 Streptomyces sp. NBRC 110035
GTAGTGCTTCGTTAGGTTTGAGGTGCCCCGGAGTTTCCGGACAGGGACCCAATAGGGTTGTTCTGTCAAGGAAATGGGGAAGTTCGAAGTGGCGCCACCCAGCAAGTACACCCCGGAGTTTCGTGAGGAAGCCGTCCAGATGGCACTCCGGTCCAGCAAGACCATCTCGGAGACGGCCCGCGAGCTCGAATTGAACTCGGAGACACTGAACCCTTCTCGGTAACGTCTCGTGACGGTTTGTGATCTTCGTTCAGGTGGTGCGGCCGTGTTCCATCTGGAGCAGGACGAGGGCGGCTCGGGCGATCCGGGTGATGCTGCCAGGGTCGAGGCTGACCCGGCGCAGAGCCTTGAACGTGACTTTGAGCAGGGCATTCGCGCGCTCGGCGACGCCGTGGATGCCACGGATCACCTTGTTGAACGTCTGCTGTTCGAGGTCGGGTTCGCCGCCCTGCGGCTTCTTGACCGGGTGGCGGAAGCCGTCGCCGGCGTTCTCGTAGCCGAGATCGGTCAGAGTCGGGATGTCCAGAGTGGCGGCGAGCCGGTTCAGCGCGCCGATCAGGCCGTGGGTGCGCGCGCAGGTGGTGTCGTGCTCGCGGCCGGGGCGGACCGGGGACACCCAGAGCGGCCAGCCGTCCGGGGCGGAGATGACCTGCACATTCCCGCCATGATGCTTGTGCTTCCCGGACCACCAGAGATCTGCCCCGTTGGGACCGGGGGCGGCGACGCGGTCGGTGCGGATGACAGTGCCGTCCAGGTTGAGGTGGGTGTACCCGGCGGCCGCCGCCCGCTCCAGTGCGGTGGCCAGGTCCGGGGCGTGGTCGGCGAGCACGGTCAGCCCCTCGTGGAGATAGCGGTAGGCGGTCGGCACCGAGATCCGGCTGTCCCGGGAGAGTTGGGCCAGCCGGGTTCCGTCGACGAACCACCGCAGGACGAGGATCCCCTGCTTGAAGACGCTCAGGGCGCGGGTGTTCTTGCGGGTGCCGAGCCGGTCGCGGTGCTCGCGCAGGAGCCGGGCCAGGGTCTCGGCGGTCTCCCTGCCGACATCGAGCACGGCGGTGTAGGTGATACTGGTCAACGTGTGAAGCCTCTGGCCGTACGGAACTTGATTTTCGCAGACCTGTTCCTACCAGGGGCTTCACCCATATCTGACGGCGGGGCACTCGACGCGGTCCGGCTCACCCCGCACGCGGTCACGCACCGCAACCGTCACATTGCCGAGAAGACCTCACTGTCCGGAAAACGCGAGGCCCCTCACCTCGGCCCGCTACGCACGCCACGGACACATCATCAGCTGGAAGGGGTTCTCCGCTCACCCGACCGAGACCTGCACCCCCGAT
>NZ_BBNN01000005.1 GCF_000829695.1 Streptomyces sp. NBRC 110035
GTGCTTCGAGGGGACGGGTGCGCGCCGGGTGGCGCTGCCGACGTACGCCTTCCACCACGAGCGGTACTGGCCCCGCCCGGCGGCCCACACCGGTGATGTCACGGGCGCCGGGCTCCGCCCCGCCGAGCACCCGCTGCTGGGCGCCGCCACCGCACTCGCCGCCTCCGAGGGCGTCCTGTTCACCGGGCGCCTGTCGCTCACCACGCACCCCTGGCTCGCGGACCACACCGTCGGCGGCGGCATGGTCCTCTTCCCGGCCACCGGATTCCTCGAACTGGCCGTGCGCGCCGGTGACGAGGTCGGCTGCGAGTGCGTCGAGGAGCTCACCCTCGCCACGCCGCTGCTGCTGCCCGAGGACGGTGCCGTCGTCGTCCAGGTGTGGGTCGGTGCGCCCGACGAGTCCGGCGCCCGCAAGGTGAGCCTGTACTCGCGGGCCGCCGACGCGCCGGAGGAGACCTGGACGGAGCACGCGGCCGGCGTGCTCGGTACGGACGCGCGGACCGCCGGCTTCGACGCGAGTGTCTGGCCCCCGCAGAACGCGGTCGCCGCCGACCTGGAAGGCTTCTACGACCGCACCGAGTACGGTCCCGTCTTCCGTACCATCCGCGCCGTGTGGAAGCGCGGCGACGAGGCGTTCGTCGAGGCCGCGCTCCCGGCGGAGGCGGACGACGCCGGTTACTACGGCATGCACCCGGCGCTGCTGGACGCGGCCGTGCAGTCCGTCGGCTTCGCCGGCCTGGACGACGAGCACAAGCTGCTGCCGTTCCTGTGGGGAGGGGTGTCGCTGCATGCGGGCGGCGCCTCCGTGGTCCGCTTCCGGGTCGCCCGCACGGGTGAGGACTCGGTCTCGATCGCCGCCGTGGACGTCGAGGGCGCGCCCGTCCTGTCGGCCGAGTCGCTGGTACTGCGGGTCCCCGCCGGCGTGCAGGCGCCCGCCGCCCGCCGTACCGAGCTGGACTCGCTGCTCCGCCTGGAGTGGACCGCCGCCCCCGAGACCGCCGCCGATCCGTCGGTCCGCCACGCCACCCTGCCCGCACTCGGCACCGACGCCGCCGCGGCCGCCCTGGACGGCCTCACCGGTGCCGAGACCCTGGTGTGCGTCCCCGTGTCCGGCGACGGCCACGGCGACGACGTGCCGCAGGCGACGCACACGCTCGTCGCGCACGCCCTTGCCCTGGTCCAGGAGTGGCTGCGACAGGACCGCTTCGAGACGGCCCGGCTGGTGTTCGTCACCCGGGGCGCGATCCGCTCCGGGCGCGGCGACCGGGTCGAGGACCTGGCGGCTGCGGCCGTATGGGGGCTGCTGCGCGCCGCGCACTCCGAGAACCCCACCCGCTTCGCTCTCGTCGACCTCGACGCGGACACCCGCGTCGAGACCGTGCCGCCGCTGCTGCCGGAGCTCCTGGCGGGCGGCGACGCCCAGTTCGTCGTACGGGACGGGGATGTCCTCGTCGGCCGCCTCGACAGGGCGGTCACCGGTGCCGGACTGCTGCCCCCGGCCCAT
>NZ_BBNN01000004.1 GCF_000829695.1 Streptomyces sp. NBRC 110035
CCGTCCGCTGCGCTCCCGGAGCTGCGGGGACTGCCTTCCCCGCGCGGGGGCCTCCGCTGCGCTCCAGCCACCATGGGGCGCTGCGCACCCAACGGCCGGCCCCGCTGCGCGGGACGGCCAACGGGCCTGCGGCCCGAGCAACAACAAGGGGAAGGGTGGCCCGGGTCGGTGAGTCTGCATCAGATGATGCAGTATGTAGCTTTGGCAGCACCGGGCCATACCCCCGGTGCTTCAAACTACGGTCCTACGCGTTCAGCCTCCACTTTTCACCGAGATTCGGCGGCAGTCTTCAGCACCCAAGCAGCACGAACATTTCAGTGAAATCAGAAAAACGCCAGCTCAAACTCGCTGAAAGCGAAACGGCAAACCACTGAAACCTCAACGCCGAACATCACGCGAGGAATGAAGAATTGCGCATGTCGCAGTTACTGGATTTCTTAGGTGACCTCGAGGTGACTCGACCACTCCTCGATGGTGCAGTCACTGATATCGAGGGCTCCTTGCTGTGCCGAGATGGACCAGTCGGCGGTGAAGGAGAAAGTACCGGTAACTGCGGCTTCTCCTTGACGGTCTTGAATGCCGTCTCCATTCAGGGTGTCCTGGACCAGTGGAGCCATGAGGTAGGCATCGAATATTCCCTGGAACGTGAACTCCAGGACAGGTTCGTAGCGGTGGTAGTCGATCGTCTCGATGGTCACCTGGAGGTGGAGTATCTCGGCCGGGCCCGCGTTGGTACGCGACGGTTCAGTGATGCTCTCAAAATCGTGATGTACCTGGTTCTGAAGGAGTTCGACCAGGTCGTGCACGCGAGGCTGCAGCAGGTCTGTCAGCTGGCAGCCGCATACGTCCTGGAGGATTGACATGGCAGTGCGCCCCCGGGTGCGCAGGGACAGACCGACGTCTGGGATGAACACGTCGTGGAAATCATCGGGGTGCATTTCATCGAGGATGACCTCATGGTAAGTAACGTAATCCGCTTTACCCTCGTCTAGCAGTGCGAGCTTCTGCACAATCGCCGGAGCGTAGGTCTCGAACGCTTCCCGTGCTTTTGTCTGCGCCAGATCTGCCTCGATGGAGCGGAGCAAGTGATTGGATAGGCGCGTACCCGACCCGAATTTCTTGCATGCGGCGATCACGTCCGGGCGCAGCTTTGCAGCCTTGCTGAGCGCCAGGAGCATGAAGCCCGCGCCTTCGAATGTCTGGTTGCTCTTTTCCCGGTTGCACTTGAAACAGATGGGAGCGAGGTTTTCGGGACCGTGAAGGTCGAAGCTGGAAGTCAGGCTGTACTGCTTCTTGGAATCTCTGAGATCTGCGGCAGAGGAGCTCTGGGGGATGAGGTGATCGATCTGGGTGTCGGTGAAATCCTTCAGTCGGCCACACATGTAGCAGCGATACTTCCACTGCTCGAGCAAAATCATTTTCAGAATGGAGTTGTCGCCACCGCTGCGGTACCGCACGTCTTCGCCCGTCATGGAGCCTCCTGGCATGATCGCCCCGCTACGGAGGCACCTGCCCCT
>NZ_BBNN01000003.1 GCF_000829695.1 Streptomyces sp. NBRC 110035
CGATGGGGCAAGGGCGGGCGCATGACCGAAGGTCCCCAACCCCAAGAGGGAGGACCCGCGGGTGGAATCGTCCGCGGCCGCGACGCGGACACAGCGGTATGGGCTGCCATATATGCGTCGCGGCTCGGCGACTTCACAATGAGACGCGAACGCCGCGAACGTCTTGCAGCCCTGGGCGCAGATCCCGCTGTTGACGAGGGCTTCCATGCCCCATGATGCGTGGTCTCCGAGTCGATGAGGCCCGGTGGCCGGTGATATTGCTGTCGGGCCCCAGTCGCTCAACCTGCCGCAGGTATGGCGGTGATGTTGGGCTGATCCGGGGCGCACGGCGACTTTTCAGGTCGGGGATTTTACCTGGCCCAGCCCGGGGGCAGTATGCGCAGTGCTACGACTGTGCCGTCGTCACCGAAGGAGACGGGACCCCACTCCGGGGCCGTGGTGTCGGTCGGGTAGGTGAGGCGCTTCCTGTACACCAGCTGCCTGTACGCCTCGACCTCGCCGTCCACCAGGATCTGGTACAACTCTTGATCCATACCGGAGAACGCCTCCACCCGTATTCCTCCGAGTCGGAAAACCTGATCCGTTCCTACGAATCGCGTAGGGCCGATCTTGTGCCATGCGTCTCGGACGCTCGAAGAGCCGGCGAAGGTGCGCTGCTCGTAGTGCTTGCGTCCTTGTTCGTCGGTCAAGTATTGAGCTACCTCCTCGCTTGCGCCGGACAATGCGAGCTGACCGGCAGCCGCTGTTCGCGCCAGTAACTGACCGAACCAGCCGAGGTCTTTGCGCGGGATGAGGAACCCGTCCTGTACTCGTTCCTTGCGGCCGTCATGAGCGGGCACCGTGACGGCTCCGGCGTAGGGAGGGTTTCGCTTCGACAACGTCGCGTCTGCGCACCCACGCCCCGTGGGCGGCCTGGCGGGCAGCAGCCCGTTTCCCGGCGCCTGTAAGGCGTTGACCGTGATGCCCTCCTTTGCCAGCAGTTCCGTGGACATCAGGAGGCAGGGCGTGGTGTTCCACTCGGCGAGGTGGAACTGCTCGGCGCGCTCGGTGGCCCTCGCGAGTTGTTTGAACGCGGAGCGATCAGACTTGCTGGTGCGCTTAGTGGCGACTTGATGATTGCCGTTGACGGTCACGACGAAGATCCGAGAGGCCTCTCCGGGCTGCCAGGCTTCGATGAAGAAGTCGGGACGTGGTCGAGCGCCCAAGGTCGGGCGTGCACCGGAACGCGCGAATCCCGCCAGCAGTACGACCTCGGCGTCCAGGACCGAGGTCAGGCGGTCCGGGAAACGGTTCCGCACAGTTCGTTCCGCGACGGCCAGCCCCAGCGCTCTGCCCAGTTCCCGCGCCTGCATACCTCTATAGGAGAGTTCCGGGATCTGCCCCTCCTCGGTGAGCGCGAGGTAGCCACTGGCTCCAGCGGCAAGTGCCTGGCAGTACTTCAGAGCCTGCCAGTGTTCGGCCAGGCCCCGCCCCCGTCCTTGGCGAGCCAGGGTGGTGGCACGAGCGAAGACACCGAGCAAGTCCCACGGCGTGATCACGAGGTCTTGGCGCTCGGTGCCTTGGAGCGGAGCAATA
>NZ_BBNN01000002.1 GCF_000829695.1 Streptomyces sp. NBRC 110035
GGCGGTCGAGCCGCCGTCCCGCGCGGTGCCGTGGAGGACGGCCGGGGACGACTCCCCGCGGGCGAGCGTCCGCAGCCCGTCAAGCAGGTCGTCACGGTCGGCACCGAGTACGACGGCGCGGGACTCCAGCACGGTGCGGGAGGTGGCCAGTGCGTAGGCGGTGTCCAGCGGGTCCTGGTCCGGGCGGTCCGTGAGATGGGTGAGCAGTCGTCCGGCCTGGACGCGCAGCGACTCGGTGGTCACGGCGGACACGGTCCACGGCAGCGGGGGCGTCGGGCGTGCGGTGCCGTCGCCGTCCGCGGGTCGCGGCCTGGCGGCCGGGGCGGGTGCGGGGGCCTGTTCCAGGACGACGTGCGCGTTGGTGCCGCTGAGTCCGAATGCGGAGACACTCGCACGGCGCGGGTGTGCGGCGTCCGGCCACGGCTGCTCCTCGACAACCAGTTCCGCCTTGCCCTCGGTCCAGTCGACGTGCGGTGAGGGCCGGTCGACGTGCAGGGTGCGCGGCACGGAGCCGTGTTCCATGGCCATCACCATCTTGATGACGCCGGCGACACCGGCGGCGGCCTGGGCGTGCCCGATGTTCGACTTGATGGAGCCGAGCAGCAGCGGCCGGCCGGACGGACGGTCCTGACCGTAGGTGGCGAGCAGCGCCTGCGCCTCGATCGGGTCGCCCAGGGTCGTGCCCGTACCGTGGGCCTCGACGACGTCGACCTCGGAGGCGGCCACGCCGGCTGCCTCGAGCGCCTGCCGGATGACGCGCTGCTGCGAGGGCCCGTTGGGGGCGGTGAAACCGTTGGAGGCGCCGTCCTGGTTGACGGCGGTGCCCCGGACGACCGCGAGGACGCGGTGCCCGTTGCGTACGGCGTCGGAGAGGCGCTCGACGAGGAGGACGCCTACGCCCTCGGACCAGCCGACGCCGTCGGCCGCGCCCGCGAACGCCTTGCAGCGGCCGTCCACGGACAGGCCGCGCTGTCGGCTGAACTCGACGAACATGCCCGGCGTGGACATCACCGTGGCACCGCCGGCCACCGCGAGCGAGCACTCGCCCGAGCGCAGCGCCTGGACCGCGAGGTGCAGGGCGACGAGGGAGGACGAGCAGGCGGTGTCGACGGTGACGGCCGGGCCTTCCCAACCGTACGTGTACGACAGCCGGCCGGACACGACACTGCCGCCTGCTGTGCCGGAGGGCGACACGTTGAGGGCGTAGTCGTGGTACATCACTCCGGCGAACACGCCGGTGCGGCTGCCCTTGAGCGAGGCCGGGTCGATGCCCGCACGCTCCAGGGCCTCCCAGGACGTCTCCAGGAGCAGTCGCTGCTGCGGGTCCATGTAGAGGGCCTCGCGCGGCGAGATACCGAAGAATCCGGGGTCGAACTGGGCGGCGTCGTAGAGGAAGCTGCCCCGACGGGTGTAGCTCTTGCCTTCCGCGCCGGGCTCCGGGTCGTACAGGCCCTCCAGGTCCCAGCCGCGGTCGTCCGGCATGTCGGAGACGGTGTCGACGCCGTCGGCGACCAGTCGCCACAGGTCCTCGGGCGAGGTCACTCCACCCGGATAACGGCAGGCCATCCCGACGATGGCGATCGGCTCGTTGTCAATGGGCCGCGCACTCACGTCCGTTCGGCCGGAAGCGGTGGACCGGAGGGCTGGGCCCGCGAGCTTCTCCTCGATGTG
>NZ_BBNN01000001.1 GCF_000829695.1 Streptomyces sp. NBRC 110035
AAGATGTGCACCCAAATCAAATGGCGCACCACACGGTGGAAGACCCATGAGGCTGTCGAACGGGACTACCTCGCCCAGACCGCCAACTACACCGCTACCGGGCCGCCCTTCGCCTTGCTCCTCGTCGGCGACGCCAGTGACCACTCCGCCGGATACCGCGACATTGATGACAGCATCTGGATCATCCGGCACGCCCGGAGCACGACGGAAATTCCCCGCCTGATCGTGGCCGGTGTCCTTCCGACCGCACGACCAACCCCGAGCGCACTACGCGTAGCGCGCTCGTCACCGCGCTGACGGACGGCGCGGCGCGGCGGCCCCGGCGACGCGCAACCGGCTGAGCGCGCCCCGATCTGCGGCCGCGGCCGCGCCGCCCATCCCGCCCGTCCCTTACTCCTTCATTCCAGCCAGGAGACATGGTCAGAGCGGCCGCAACGGGGATGTCAGCAGCCCGACCACGTCAAAACCGCGTACTGACCTGCACAGAGGTGAGACGGGATCTAGAGGTCACGCAACGCTCAGCGCAACATCCGGCGCAACACTTGTCGCAACACCCAGCGCAACCTGACGAGCTCGCCGGGTCGGGTGACTAGCGAGGCGGTCGTCCTGCTGGACTGGTCAGTTCGACCGCCCCGCCGCAACGTCACGGCTGGGGGGTCTCACCGTCCATGAAGTCCCGAAGGTGGTCCTGGCAGTTTGGGCGTCCCTCCAGCGGCGACAGTCCGGCGGCCTCGCCCGCGTGCCACATCACCTCGACCATGATCCCTGCCGCCTCGTGCCACTCCTCGTCCCCGTTGAACGGAACGGCGGCCGCGCGGGCCATCGCACGGGCGGCCTTCCTGGCGGCCACGGCGGTCAGTGTGCCGGGACCGGTGAGACCGGCGGCGGTGTCGGTGTCGTACGTGAAGGGAGCCCGCCCCCTGGAGCGGATGACGTCCGAGCACCACGTCGCGTCGTCGGCGAAGACGTCGAGGGCGGCGCGGGCCAGCGTACGGCCGTCGGGTAGCGTCCCGGCCTTCGACAGGGCGAGGAAAGCCGCGTGGTACGCCTCGGCGTCCGGGGCGTAGGAGTGAGTGTCGAACCCGGCCCGGTTCACCCGGAAGAATCCAGCATTCTGAAAGGACCCCTAAAGCAAGAGAGGCCGCCAACAGCGCGGCACGCCCCCCTCGTTCCGAATCGACTGCCGTACCCACGACAGCAGCTCTCCTCGTGATGACCGTGCTCCTGATTGTTGCTGGTCTCGTCTGGTCCGGCATGCCCTTGGAAAGCGTCGTCGCGGTGGTCACGGTGGGCGCTGGCCTGGGCCTCTGGGTCGTGCGGGAGCTGATCGCCGCGTCTCGATCGGGCCGTCGCTGATGGGAACCGCGGCGTTCGAGGACGGGCCTCAGATGCCGCCTTCCCTGGTTCAGCGAGCTCTTCGCAAGAAGTCCTCTGGCACCGGACAGATGGACGCCTACGCCGCGCTGGGAGCTCACCTGAAGCAGCAGCGACAACTGGCCCGCCTGTCCCTGCGTGCAGTGGCGGCTCGGCTCGAGGGCCGACCAGGACGTTCGGCGGCCTCACTGTGCCGGGCAGAGCGAGGCCGCACTTCTGTCCGGTGGGAGACCGTGGCGGGTTTCCTGACGGCGTGTGGTGCGGATGTACGGCCCGCCAGGAAGTTGTGGTTCGAGGCCTCGCTGGCCACGAAGAAGCAGCCCCGTCCTGCAAGGGGAGCCAACCATGTCACGCGTCCGGGATTGGACCCACAGCTCATCGGAACCCCAGCGGCGCTGATCGAGTCCATGCAGCTGCTGCGCATCAATCGGGGCAGCCCCACCTTGCGGACACTCGAGCGGCGGGCGCGGCGTGAGCTGGGTTGCCGGCTAGCTGTTCTGTCCCGGGAGGTTGTGGACGGTGACAGGGCTCACGGCTGATTGATCTTGAAATGGGTGAGGGCCTTCTGGCCTGGTGTGGATTGCGACATCTGCACCAGCAACAGAAAGGCCCTCGTGCCCCACCGTAATGCACCCCTGACCGAGACCGGACGGCTGCGCCTGGCCCGCTGCGTGGTCGAGGACGGCTGGCCCCTTCGACGCGCCGCGGAACGCTTCCAGGTCTCGCCGACCACCGCCCAGCGCTGGGCCGAGCGCTACCGGGCCGTCGGCGAGGCGGGCATGTCCGACCGCTCCTCCCGTCCGCGCACCAGCCCGCGCCGCACCCCGACCCGCACCGAACGCCGGATCATCAAGGTCCGCGTCCTGCGCCGCTGGGGCCCCGCCCGCATCGCCCACCTGCTGCACCTGGTGCCCTCGACCGTGCACCGGGTACTGACCCGCTTCGGCCTGGCCCGCCTCACCCACCTGGACCGCGCCACCGGCCGCGTCGTCCGCCGCTACGAACGCGAGCGGCCCGGCGAGCTGGTGCACGTCGACATCAAGAAGCTGGGCAACATCCCCGACGGCGGCGGACACAAGGTCCTGGGCCGGCAAGCAGGCCGCAAGAACCGCAAGAACGCCGGTTACAGCTACCTGCACACCGCCGTCGACGACCACTCCCGCCTCGCCTACAGCGAGATCCATACAGACGAGAAGAAGGAGACCGCCACC